>NZ_CP137573.1:6472757-7875343 GCF_033343995.1 Streptomyces sp. HUAS YS2
CCGCGCGGACCCCGGCCAGGTCCCCGTACTCCGTGATCAGCTGCGCGGCCGTCTTCTCGCCGATGCCCTTCACGCCCGGCAGTCCGTCGCTCGCGTCGCCGCGGAGCGCGGCGAAGTCCGCGTACTGGTCCGGCCGGACCCCGTACTTCGTGGCGATCAGCTCCGCGTCCACCAGGTCGCAGTCGCCGACGCCCTTGCGCGGGTACAGCACCCGCACGCCGCGCGCGTCGTCCACGAGCTGGAACAGGTCCCGGTCGCCGGTCACGATGTCCACCGGGCCCTTCGCCCGGCCCGCCAGCGTGCCGATGACGTCGTCCGCCTCGTACTCCTCGGCGCCGATCCGGGGGATGCCGAGCGCCGCGAGGACCGCCTCGATGATCGGCACCTGGGGCGCCAGCGTGTCCGGGATCTCCTCCTCGTCCGGGCCCACCGGGGTCTCCTCGGCCACGCGGTGCGCCTTGTACGACGGGATCAGGTCCACCCGCCACTGGGGCCGCCAGTCCGCGTCCCAGCAGGCCACCAGGTCGTCCGGGTGGTGGTCCTGGACGAGCCGGGCGATGAAGTCGAGGAGGCCGCGCACCGCGTTCACCGGCGTGCCGTCCGGGGCCCGGACCGAGTCGGGCACGCCGAAGTACGCGCGGAAGTAGAGGGAGGCGGTGTCGAGGAGCATCAGGCGTCGCGTCACACCCCGATGATGCCGCACCCCACAGACAACGCCGGGCGGTTCCACGCCCACGCCGTGACCCCGGTCACCTTCGCGTTTGCCCGGCGGCGGCCCGGGCAGGCGCGGGCTCGGAGCGGACCCCGTACGGGATTCAACGGTACGAACCGAAATGAGTCACCCACCGGGCAGCCGCGGGCCGATCCCGCCCCGCTCCACGGCCCGGCGACCGCGGGGGATGCCAGGCCGTTTTTCGTTGCTACGCGTGAGGTGTATGTGTCCAGGCTCCAGGCCGACCACCTGTACAAGGTGTTCGGCAGACGACCCGGCGAGGCCGTCGAGAAACTCGCCCGAGGGGCGGATCGCGACGAGCTGCGCTCCGACGGCACGACCGCGGCCGTGATCGACGCGTCCTTCGTCGTCGAACCCGGCCAGATCTTCGTCGTGATGGGTCTGTCAGGATCCGGGAAGTCCACCCTGCTGCGCATGCTCAACGGGCTCCTGGAGCCCACCTCGGGCCGCGTCCTGTTCGACGGCGAGGACGTCACCGCGCTCAGCGCCCGTGACCTGCGCGCCGTGCGCTCCAAGAAGATCAGCATGGTCTTCCAGCACTTCGCCCTGTTCCCGCACCGCAACGTCCTCGAGAACGCCGCGTACGGCCTGGAGGTCCAGGGCGTCCCGCGCGCGGAGCGCGAGAAGCGCGCCGCCGAGGCGCTGGAGCTGTGCGGCCTGGCCGGCTGGGAGAAGTCCTGGCCCGACGAGCTCTCCGGCGGCATGCAGCAGCGCGTGGGCCTGGCCCGCGCGCTCGCCACCGACGCCGACCTGCTCCTCATGGACGAGTCGTTCAGCGCGCTCGACCCGCTGATCCGCCGCGACATGCAGGACCAGCTCCTGGAGCTCCAGCAGCGGCTCGGCAAGACCATCGTCTTCATCACGCACGACCTCAACGAGGCCATGCGCCTCGGCGACCGGATCGCGGTGATGCGCGACGGCCGGATCGTCCAGCTCGGCACCGCCGAGGACATCCTGCTGCGCCCCGCCGACGACTACGTCGCCTCCTTCATCCAGGACGTCGACCGCTCGCGGGTCCTCACCGCGGCCGCGGTCATGACCGACCCCGACACGAACGTCGCCGGCGACGCCTGCGGCTGCGAGACCGTGCGCCCCGACACCCCGGTGGCCGAGCTGTGCGCCGTCAGCGCACGCGTCCCGCACGCCGTCGCCGTCAAGGACGCGAACGGTGCCGTCCTCGGTGTCGTCCCGCAGTCCCGTCTCATCGGCTTCATCGGCGACGAACAGCGCCCGCCCATGGCCTGCGAAGTCGCGCCCGGCGAGCCCGAGGCGGTGACCGCCGATGCCTAGGATCCGTCTCGGCGACTGGATCGACAGCTCCGTCGACTGGCTCCGCGCCCAGCTCTCCTGGTTCTTCGACGCGATCAGCGCGCTCGTCACCGGCCTGTACGACGGCATCGAGGCCGTCCTGTCCGCGCCCGCGCCGCTGCTGTTCGCCGGCATCCTCGCCATCGGCGCCTGGTGGCTGCGCGGCCTGACCGCGGGCGTGCTCGCCTTCGCCGGATTCGCGCTCATCGACTCGATCGAGTTGTGGGACGACGCGATGTCGACCCTTTCCCTGGTGCTCGTCGCGACCCTCGTCACCCTGGCGATCGCGGTCCCGCTCGGCATCTGGGCCGCCCGGTCCAAGACGGTCAGCGCCGTGCTGCGCCCCGTCCTGGACTTCATGCAGACGATGCCGGCGATGGTGTACCTGATCCCGGGCATCATCTTCTTCGGCGTCGGCGTGGTGCCCGGCATCATCGCCACCATCGTCTTCGCCCTGCCGCCCGGCGTCCGGATGACCGAACTCGGCATCCGCCAGGTCGACGGCGAACTGGTCGAGGCGGCCGAGGCGTTCGGCACCACCCCACGCAACACCCTGCTGCGCGTGCAGCTGCCGCTCGCCCTGCCGACGATCATGGCCGGCATCAACCAGGTCATCATGCTGGGCCTGTCCATGGTCGTCATCGCCGGCATGGTCGGCGGCGGCGGTCTCGGCGGCGCCGTGTACCGGGCCATCGGCAATGTCGACATCGGTCTCGGCTTCGAGGCCGGCGTCTCCATCGTCATCCTCGCGATGTACCTCGACCGGATGACCGGCGCGCTCGGCCGCCAGGTCTCGCCGCTCGGCCGGCGTGCGCTCGCCAAGGCCCGCGCGGCGACGTCGGCGCTCGCCCCGAAGATCTACCAGCACCGCCCGCAGCCCGTCACCGCCCTCGTCGGCGTCGTGATCCTGGCGCTCGTCGCCGGCGGCATGGGCTTCCTCGGCGGCGGCAAGTCCGCCTCCGACGCGGCCGACGCCACGAACGTCGGCCAGGGCAAGAAGCTCTCCGTCGGCTACATCCCGTGGGACGAGGGCATCGCCTCCACCTTCCTCTGGAAGGAGCTCCTGGAACGGCGCGGCTTCGAGGTCGACACCAAGCAGCTGGAGGCCGGTTCGCTCTACACCGGCCTGGCCGGCGGCCAGATCGACTTCCAGACCGACTCCTGGCTGCCCGTCACCCACGCCCAGTACTGGGACAAGTACAAGAACCAGCTGGAGGACATGGGCTCCTGGTACGGCCCCACCTCCCTGGAGCTGTCCGTCCCCTCGTACATGAAGGGCGTCGACTCGCTCGACGACCTCAAGGGCAAGTCCGGCCAGTTCAAGGGCCGCATCATCGGCATCGAGCCGAGCGCCGGAATGATGGGCATCCTCAAGGACAAGGTCCTCAAGGACTACGGCCTGGAGGGTGAGTACAAGGTCGTCGACGGCTCCACGCCCGGCATGCTCGCCGAGCTGAAGCGCGCGTACGACAAGAAGGAACCGGTCGTCGTCACCCTCTGGTCGCCGCACTGGGCCTACTCCACGTACGACCTGAAGAAGCTGAAGGACCCCAAGGGCTCCTGGGGCAAGGGCGACGGCGTCCACACCCTGGCCCGCAAGGGCTTCGCCGCCGAGAACCCCGAGGCCGGGGCCTGGCTCAAGAACTTCAAGATGACCGAGCAGCAGCTCACCGGTCTCGAGGCGAAGATCCAGGAGACCGGCAAGGGCAAGGAGCAGGAGGCCGTCCGCGCCTGGCTGAAGGAGAACCCGGGCCTGGCCGACAAGTGGACCCCTGTGTCCAAGGCCGCCAAAGGAGCCGCGGGCGGCGGCAAGGACGAGCGTGCCCGTCCGCTGAACGTCGCCTGGTTCCCCTGGGAGGAGGACATCGCCGCCACGTACCTGTGGAAGGCGGTCCTGGAGGAGCGCGGGTACAAGCTCAACCTCAAGCAGTTCGAGGTCGGGCCGATGTACGCCGCCATGTCCCGCGGACAGATCGACGTCCAGTTCGACGGCTGGCTGCCGAACACCCAGAAGAACTACTGGGACCAGTACGGCGACAAGCTGACCGACCTCGGCCCCTGGTACAGCCCCACCTCCCTGGAGGTTGCGGTGCCGTCGTACGTCAAGGACGTGAAGACGCTCGAGGACCTGAAGGGCAAGGGCGACCGCTTCAAGGGCCGGATCGTCGGCATCGAGCCGGGCACCGGCGTCATGGGCCTGGTCAAGGACAAGGTGCTGCCCGGCTACGGCCTGGACGAGGAGTACAAGGTCGTCGACGGCTCCACCCCGGGCATGCTCGCCGAACTGCGCCGCGCCTACCAGGCGAAGGAGCCGATCGCCGTCCTGCTGTGGACCCCGCACTGGGCGTACAGCGAGTACGGGATGACGAAGCTCGCCGACTCCAAGAAGCTGTTCGGCGAGGGCGACAAGATCCACACCGTCTCCAGCACGTCCTTCCCGAAGCAGTACCCGCAGCTGGCGAAGTGGTTCAAGAACTTCAAGCTCGACGAGCGGCAGCTCGCCGGCCTGGAGAACGAGATCACCAAGCGCGGCAAGGGCCACGAGGACGAGGCCGTGAAGGCATGGATGGCGGAGAACCCGGGCATCGCGGACCGCATGGCCCCGCGGTGACCCGTTCCGCCGACCCCTCGTAGCGCCCCTCACCCGCTGTGTGAGCCCCCGCGACGCCACGCCCGAGCGGCCGGACCCTTCCCGGGCCGGCCGCACACGCGCGGTGTTCGTGCGTCCACCCTCCGGCACCGGATACCGGACGAATCCCGCAGCACACGATTCCCGGCCCCAAAGCTGCGTAAGGTGCAGGTAACCGATGAGTACGTATGACGCGTACACGTGACGAGTACGGGACCTGTACCACCGCCGACGGGCACGACGGGATCGGGAGGGAGCCGCAGTCATGGACGACAAGGAATCGCCACGGGTGGGCACAGCGGTCAGGAAGCGCCGCCGGGCACTGGAACTCACCCTGGCCGTCGTCGCCTCGCGCAGCGGCCTGTCCGTGCCCTTCCTCAGCCAGATCGAGAACGAGCGCGCCCGCCCCAGCATGCGCTCGCTGCAGCTGGTCGCCGAGGCCCTGGAGACCACCGCCACCGCGCTGCTCGCCGCCGCCGACTCCGCCAGGACCGTCGACGTCGTACGGGCCGGTGAACACCTCGAGCAGATGCCCGAGGGGGTACGGCCCCTGGTACGCGGTCACCACCAGCTGCACGCGGTGGAGTTCACCGGCGAGCAGGAGGCCGGGCGCGAGTACCAGCACCGCAACGACGAGATCCTGTACGTCGCCGACGGCTCGGTCGAGGTCGAGGCGGAGGGCCGCGCCTACCGGCTGGAGCGCGGCGACGCGCTGCATCTGACCGGCGGGGTGCGCCACCGCTGGCGCGCGACCGGACCGGACACCCGGCTCCTGGTCGTCGCCGTCGCCGACCACATCGAGGCGACGGAACCCGACTGATGCGGGTCGTCTCCCTGGTCCCGTCCCTGACGGAGGCCATCGCCGTCACGGCGGCGGCAGCGGCCCGCCCCCGAGCTCACGGCTCCGCTCGAGCAGGGGGGACCCCCATCGGCCTGCTCGCCGGCGTCACCGACTGGTGCACCCACCCCGCCGACCTCGGCGGCGCGGTCCGGATCGGCGGCACGAAGAACCCCGACGTCGCCGCGATCGTCGCACTGCGGCCGGACCTCGTCGTCGCCAACGAGGAGGAGAACCGGGAGCCCGACCTGGCCGCGCTGCGTGCCGCCGGGCTCGACGTCCTGGTCACCGAGATCCGGACGCTGCCGCAGGCGCTCGCCGAACTGCAACGCGTCCTGCGGGCCTGCGGCCTGCCGCCCCGGCCGGACTGGCTGGTGGAGGCGGAGGCGGCGTGGGCGGACGACGCGGCACCGAAGGACGCGCCGGACCCCTCGTACCGTGCCGTCGTGCCGATCTGGCGGCGCCCCTGGATGGTCCTCGGCCGGGACACCTTCGCCGGCGACCTGCTCGCCCGGCTCGGCGTCCGCCAGCTGTACGCGGACCACCCCGAGCGCTACCCGAGGATCCCGCTCGACGAGCTGAACCGCGCCGGCGCCGACCTCGTCGTGCTGCCCGACGAGCCGTACCGCTTCACCGCGGACGACGGCCCCGAGGCCTTCCCCGGTCTGCCCGCCGCGCTCGTCGGCGGCCGCCACCTCACGTGGTACGGGCCGTCCCTGGCCGAGGCGCACCGGGAGCTGAGCCGGGAGCTGCGTCGGGCCGTGGCAGCAGTGCGCCGCTGAGCAGCCCGCGCGCCGTGAGGGCGGCCGCCGTCAGCCAGGCCGCGACGAGCAGCGCGAACAGGCCCACCGCGAGCCACCGGAACACGTCGAGCCCGGTCTGCTGCGCCAGCCCCTCCGCGCCGGTCACGCACGTCCCGACCGGGAAGGTGAACGCCCACCAGGTCATCGCGAAGCCCATGCCCAGCCGGCGCGCCCGCAGCACCATCGCGCCGGCGAGCACCAGCCACAACAGCGCGAAGCCCATCACCGGCACGCCGTACAGCACTGCGAAGGCGGCGAAACCGTGGTCGTACGGGGCGGGCAGCACGCCCGGAGCGGCGTCGGCGAACTTGTTCGCGGCGGTCACGGACTGGCCCAGCGGGCCGAGGACGAGGAAGAGCGTCGGCGTGAGCGCGAGGGGCGGGGGGCCGCCGGTGACGAGCCGTCCGAAGACCGGCGGCAGCACGATCAGGGTCGCGAGCAGGCTCAGCCCGAACATCGCGTAGCAGGCCAACAGCAGCGTCTCGCGCCACGGGCCGTCGGCCGGCAGGTGCGGGACGAGCAGCGGGCCGAGCGCCGCGGACACCATCGGCGGGACGACGGGCAGCAGCCACACCGGAGAGGCGTGCTCGATCCGGTGGTGCACCACCATCAGGTACGGGACGGCCACCGCGGCCGCCAGGCCGATCACCGTGCCCGCGGTGAACAGCACCGCGTCGACGGCGACCGCGGCGTCCGTGCCGATCCAGTCCCGGCCGACCACCAGCGTGGCGCCCCCGGCCGCGAGCAGCGCCATCGGCAGGCAGCCGAGGAAGGGGGCCACCGCCGGGTCGAGCAGGTCCGCCCGGGCCCGGTCGCCGTGGTGGATCCAGTGCCGGGCGCGGGCCGTGAGCAGGGCGGCGAGCAGGACGAGCGAGAGGGCCCAGACCACCGCGGAGGCGGCGCGCAGTCCGGGCACGTGAACGGGGAGGGTCGCGCCCGAGGTGGCGACGACCGCGGTCCCCATGACCGACGCGTACCAGTTGGGTCCGAGGTGACGGACCCGCCCCGCCTTCGCCCGGTGGGGCTCGGCGGGGCGGTCGGCAGGGCGCGCGGGGCGAGGCTGAACAAGGGTTGCCATGGGCCTACGGTCCCGCCGGACGGCGGGCCCGACCAGTGATCATGACCCTATGACGTCATAAGCTGGCTTTATGAGCAGTGACGGACCGCCCGACGACGCGCACGCCCCGCTGGCCCACCGGGTGCCCGATCTCGGCGCCCTGGAGCTGCTGCTCGCGGTCGCCCGGCACGGCAGCCTGGGCCGTGCGGCCCGCGAGGTCGGGATCACGCAGCCGGCCGCGAGCAGCAGGATCCGCTCCATGGAACGGCAGCTCGGGGTCGCCCTGGTGGACCGGTCGCCGCGCGGCTCCCGGCTCACCGACGCCGGCGCGCTGGTCACCGACTGGGCGCGGCGCATCGTCGAGGCCGCCGAGGCGTTCGACGCGGGCGCGCAGGCGCTGCGCGGCCGCCGCGACTCGCGGCTGCGGGTGGCGGCGTCGATGACGATCGCGGAGTACCTGCTGCCGGGCTGGCTCATCGCGCTGCGCGCGGAGCGCCCGGACACGGCGGTCTCGCTGCACGCGGGCAACTCCGCGGCGGTCGCCGAGCGCCTGCTCGCAGACGAGGCGGACCTCGGCTTCGTGGAGGGCCTCGCGGTGCCGGACGGCCTGGAGGGGGCGGTCGTCGCCCACGACCGGCTCGTCGTGGTCGCCGCTCCGTCCCACCGCTGGGCGCGCCGCCGAGGCCCGCTGACTGCCGCGGAACTGTCCGCGACCCCGCTCATCCTGCGTGAACGCGGCTCCGGCACCCGCCAGGTCCTCGACGCCGCCCTCGCCGAACAGGGCGGCCTGGCCGAGCCCCTGCTCGAACTGGCCTCCACCACTGCGGTCAAGGCCGCCGCGGTCAGCGGCGCGGGCCCGGCGGTCCTCAGCGAACTGGCCGTCACCGAGGAACTGGCCTCCCGCCGCCTGGTCGAGATCCCCCTCGACCTGACCCCCCTCGCCCGAGCCCTCCGCGCCGTCTGGCCCACCGGCCACCGGCCCACGGGCCCGGCCCGCGACCTCCTGTCGCTGACGCGGGGCTAACCCCGCCGGGCCCGGGCGGCCGTCACCAGGCCTCGGATCAGGCGGAGGTCCTCGCCCATCTCCGGGTGCCATTGGACGCCCAGGGTCCAGCCGGGGGTGGGGAGTTCGAGGGCTTCCACCGTGCCGTCCTCGGCGTAGGCCGAGGGGGACAGGCCTTTGCCGAGGCGGTCCACCGCCTGGTGATGGTAGGTCGGGACCTGGGTGGCCTCCGGGGCCAGGGTGGCGTACAGGGTTCCCGGGACCGGCTTCACCGTGTGGCGGCCGATGACGCCGAGGGCCTCCACGTGGCCTTCCAGGTGCTGGATCAGGGTTCCGCCGCGGGCGACGTTGAGGAGCTGCATGCCGCGGCAGATGCCCAGCAGGGGGGTGCCGGAGGCGATCGCCGCGTCGATCAGGGCGAGTTCCCACGCGTCCCGTTCCCGGGCCGGGGGGCCGGTACGGGGGTCGGGGGCGGCCCCGTACCGTACCGGCTCCACGTCCGCGCCGCCCGCGACGACCAGGGCGTCCAGCCGGGCCACCACGGCGGCCGCGGCGGACGGGTCGTCCGGCGGGACCATCGCGGCGAGGCCGCCGCCCGCCTGCACCAGCCGGGGGTACTGGGCGGGCAGCAGGGCGGCGGGCATGTCCCACACGCCCCACCGGGCCTGGTCGAGATAGGTCGTCACGCCGATGAGCGGCTTGGACACGTGCTTCCTCCTGAGGGATCCGTCGCGACGGTCAGTCGCGTTCCAGCTCGGCCTCGGCCGCCGCGAGCGCCGCGAACTCCTCCTCGGGAGCCTTGGCCACCAGGCGGTGCCGACTGTAGAACGCGAAGTACGCCAGGGCGATCACGTACACACCGAGCGCCATGAACGCCGCGTCCTTGTCCACCAGGAACGTCGCCACCAGCGCCGACAGGGCGAGGACGAAGGCCACGGAGGACGTGACGACGCCGCCCGGCGTGCGGTACGGGCGGTGCAGCCCGGGCTCGCGGCGGCGCAGCACGATGTGCGAGAGCGCCATCAGCGCGTACGAGATCGTCGCGCCGAACACCGCGATGTTCAGCATCCGCGCGCCGTTACCGGTGCCGGCCGCGAGCGCGAAGCCGATCGCGCCGGGGATCAGCAGACCCAGGTAGGGCGACTTGCGGCGGCTCGTCAGGGACAGGAACCGGGGCAGGTAGCCGGCCCGGGACAGCGCGAAGAGCTGCCGGGATCCGGCGTAGATCAGCGAGAAGAACGAGGCGATCAGGCCGGCGAGCCCGGCGTAGTTGACGAAGCGGCTCAGCGTCGTGGGCTCCCCGTCGCCCTGCAGGGCGACGACCAGCGGGTTGCCCGCCTCCTGCACGGCCGCCGAGCCCTGCGCCCCGGTGGCGGCGAAGAAGGTGACGACGGCGAGCAGCACGAGGATGCCCATGGACAGCGCGAGCGCCTTCGGCATGGAGCGGACCGGGTCCTTGGCCTCCTCGGCCGCCAGCGGCACGCCCTCGACACCGAGGAAGAACCACATGCCGAACGGGAACGCGGCCCAGATGCCCAGCAGTCCGAACGGCAGCCAGGAGTTCGACCCGACGGCCTCCTTGTCGACCGGGATGTCGTTCAGCCCGTCGACGTGGAAGTCGCTGAACGCGCCCAGCGCGAACACGACGAGCGCCGCGACCGCGATCGCCGTCACGATCAGACTGAAGCGCAGTGCCTCGCCGACGCCCCACAGGTGGATGCCGATGAAGACCACGAAGCAGACGAGGTAGACCGGCCAGCCCGACTCCAGGCCGAACAGGCCCAGGGATTCGACGTAGTCGCCGATGAAGATGGAGATCGCCGCCGGAGCGAGCACGTACTCGATGAGGATCGCTGTGCCGGTGAGAAACCCGCCCCAGGTGCCGAGCGCCCGGCGCGCGAAGCCGTAACCGCCACCCGCGGTGGGCAGGATCGCGGAGAGCTCCGCAAGCGCGAAGACCAGACAGGCGTACATCGCGCCCATCAGGACCGTCGCGACGGCGAGCCCGCCGAACCCGCCCTTGGAGAGGCCGATGTTCCAGCCCGAGAAGTCGCCGGAGACGACGTACGCGACGCCGAGACCGGTCAGCAGCAGCCAGCCCGCGCTGCCGCGGCGCAGGGCCCGGCGTTCCAGATAGTCGTCGGGCGGTGAGGTGGTGCTCCCGGAGGTGTGTTCCAGCGTCATGGCAGCAGAGCTCCCGCGTCGGGACCAATGGAATGGATCCATACCTTTGCGTCGGCCCGGCGGGAGCGCAACCCCCGTGCGTTACTTTCGGGTTACGCGACGGCCGGGACCGGTCAGGTGAGGAACCCGCGCAGCAGCGCCGCCGTGCCCTCGCAGTGCTCGCGCGCCGTCTCGTAGGCCGCCGCGGTGTCCCCGGCCAGCACCGCCTCCACGATCGCCGTGTGCTGGTGCTGCGAGTGCTCCAGGTTCCGTACGAGCAGCGGGATGCAGTCCAGCAGGTCGTTCACGGTCGCCCGGACCGCCGCGTACTGCGCGGTCAGCGCCGGCGAACCGGACAGCTCGGCCAGGGTCAGGTGGAACAGCGTGTCCTGCCGCCGGTAGTCCGTCAGCGGCGCGTCGTGCGTGGCCGCCAGTGCCGCCCGCAGCCGCTCCGCCCCCCCGCCGGACAGGCCGTGCGCCGCGCACAGCCCGGCCGCGCCGACCTCGAGCGCCTCCCGGAAGCGCAGCGTGTCCTCGATGTCGACGGACGCGATCCGGCGCCGCAGCTCGTCCTCGCCGGCCGTGCGGGCCCGCTCCAGGACGAACGTGCCGCCGTACCGGCCCCGCCGGCTCTCCACCAGGCCCTGCTCCTGCAGCACCTTCAGCACCTCGCGCAGGGTGACCCGGCTGATCCCTATCCGCTCGGCCAGCTCGCGCTCCGGCGGCAGCCGGTCGCCGCCCGGCACCAGGCCGAGCCGCACCACCCGCAGGATCTGCTCCAGCGCCTCCTCGAAGCCGTTGCCCGCCCGAACGGGGCGCAGCACGGACGTCAGCCGGTCCGACGGACCCTCGATCCTTGCCACGTCGCGGATTCCCTTCCCAAGCAATGGTCTTCGGTAATACCTTATGGCTCCCGGCTGGCCGAAGGAGGAGCAATCCCGTGGCAGACCGCAAACCCCCGCTCACCGTCGAGGAGCTACGCGCCCTCGTCGCGAGCGGCGAGATCGACACCGTCGTCCTCGCCTTCCCCGACATGCAGGGACGGCTCCAGGGCAAGCGGTTCGCCGCATCGTTCTTCCTGGACGAGGTCCTGGAGCACGGCACGGAAGGCTGCAACTATCTCCTGGCCGTCGACACCGAGATGAACACGGTCGACGGATACGAGATGTCCTCCTGGGACCGTGGCTACGGCGACTTCGCCATGCACCCCGATCTCACCACCCTGCGCCGCGTCCCGTGGAACGAGGGCACGGCGATGCTGATCGCCGACCTCGCCTGGAACGACGGATCGCCCGTCGTCGCCGCGCCCCGGCAGATCCTCCGGCGCCAGCTGGAACGGCTCGCCGAGCACGGCTTCACCGCCCACGTCGGCACGGAACTCGAGTTCATCGTCTTCAAGGACAGCTACGAGCAGGCCTGGGACGCGAACTACCGGGGCCTGACCCCCGCCAACCAGTACAACATCGACTACTCGGTCCTCGGCACCGGCCGCATCGAGCCCCTGCTGCGCCGCATCCGCAACGAGATGACCGGCGCCGGACTCACCGTCGAGTCCGCCAAGGGCGAGTGCAACCCCGGCCAGCACGAGATCGCCTTCAAGTACGACGAGGCCCTCGTCACCTGCGACCAGCACGCCGTCTACAAGACCGGGGCCAAGGAGATCGCCGCCCAGGAGGGCGTCTCGCTCACCTTCATGGCGAAGTACAACGAGCGCGAGGGCAACTCCTGCCACATCCACCTCTCCCTTCAGGATGCCGACGGCCGCAACGTGATGGCCGGCGACGGACCCGGGGGAATGTCGGACGTCATGCGGCACTTCCTCGCCGGACAGCTCGCCGCGCTGCGCGACTTCTCCCTGCTCTACGCCCCCAACATCAACTCCTACAAGCGCTTCCAGCCCGGCTCCTTCGCCCCCACCGCCGTCGCCTGGGGCGTCGACAACCGCACCTGTTCGCTGCGCGTCGTCGGGCACGGCCGCTCGATGCGCTTCGAGAACCGGCTCCCCGGCGGTGACGTCAATCCGCACCTCGCCGTCGCCGGCCTCGTCGCGGCCGGCCTGTACGGCATCGAGCAGCGGCTCGAACTGCCCCCGGCCTGCGACGGAAACGCCTACACCGCCGAGTACGAGCACGTCCCCACGACGCTCCGCGAGGCCGCCGAGCTCTGGGAGACCAGCCCGATCGCCAAGGCCGCCTTCGGCGCCGAGGTCGTCGCGCACTACCGCAACATGGCCCGCGTCGAACTCGACGCCTACGACGCCGCGGTGACCGACTGGGAGCTGCGCCGCTCCTTCGAACGCATGTGAGGACCTACGTGCCGCACCACCTGCTCGTCCTGAACCCGGCGACCGAAGACGTCGTCGCCACCGTCCCCGCCGCCACCGCCGAGGACGTCGACGCCGCCGTCGTACGCGCCGCCGCCGCCCAGCGCGGCTGGGCCGCCGCCGCGCCCGCCGACCGGGCCCGGCTGCTTCGCCGCTTCGCCGCCGTCGTCGACGACCACATCGAGGAACTGGCCCGGCTGGAGGTCCGCGAGGCAGGCCACACCGTCGGCAACGCCCGCTGGGAGGCCGGCAACGTCCGTGACCTGCTCGACTTCGCCGCCGGGGGAGTGGAGCGGCTCAGCGGACGCCAGATCCCGGTCCCCGGCGGGCTCGACATCACCCTCCTCGAACCCCTCGGCGTCGTCGGCGTGATCGCGCCCTGGAACTTCCCCATGCCCATCGCGGCCTGGGCCACCGCCCCCGCGCTCGCGGCCGGCAACGCCGTGATCCTCAAGCCCGCCGAGACCACCCCGCTCACCGCCCTGCGGCTGGCGGAACTGGCCCTGGAGGCCGGGCTGCCCGAGGGACTCCTCCAGGTCCTGCCCGGCGAGGGCGCCGTCGCAGGCGACGCGCTGGTCGTCCACCCGGGCGTCGCCAAGATCGTCTTCACCGGATCGACGAAGGTCGGAAAGTCGATCATGGCCAAGTGTGCCGACCAGGTGAAGCGGGTGACCCTCGAACTCGGCGGCAAGAGCCCGAACATCGTCTTCGCCGACGCCGACATCGAGGCGGCTGCCGCGGCGGCTCCGATGGCCTTCCTCGACAACAGCGGCCAGGACTGCTGCGCCCGCACCCGCATCCTCGTCCAGCGCAGCGTGTACGACCGCTTCCTGGAACTGCTCACCCCCGCGATCGAGGAGATCGTCGTCGGCGACCCGGCCGACGAGAGGACCCAGATGGGACCGCTGATCTCGCGGGCCCAGCTCGACCGGGTCCGCGGGTACGTCCCCGACTCCCTGCCCGGCATCCGCGGCAAGGCCCCCGAGGGCCCCGGCTTCTGGTTCCCGCCGACGGTCCTCACCGGCGTCGCCGAGGACGCGCCCTGCGCCGTCGAGGAGATCTTCGGCCCGGTCGCCGTCGTGCTGCCCTTCGAGGACGAGGCGGACGCGATCCGGCTGGCGAACGCCACGCCGTACGGCCTGTCCGGCTCGATCTGGACCCGCGACGTGGGCCGCGCGGTCCGCGCCTCACGTGCCGTCCGGGCCGGCAACCTGTCCGTCAACTCCCACTCCAGCGTCCGCTACTGGACCCCCTTCGGCGGCTACAAGCAGTCCGGCCTCGGCCGTGAACTCGGCCCCGACGCCCTCACCGCTTTCACCGAGACCAAGAACGTCTTCATCAGCACGGAGGCCTGAGCACCCATGACAGACCGCACTGAAGAGATCATCTGCCGCCGCCTGGTCGGCCGCACCGCCGTCATCACCGGGGCCGGCAGCGGCATCGGCCTCGCCACCGCCCGCCGGCTCGCCTCCGAGGGCGCGAACGTCGTCTGCGGCGACATCGACGAGACCGCCGGGAAGGCCGCCGCCGAGGCGGTCGGCGGCACCTTCGTGAAGGTCGACGTCACCGACCCGGAGGAGGTCGAGGCGCTCTTCCGGACCGCGTACGAGACGTACGGCTCCGTCGACATCGCCTTCAACAACGCGGGCATCTCGCCGCCCGACGACGACTCCATCCTGGAGACCGGCCTGGAGGCGTGGAAGCGGGTCCAGGAGGTCAACCTCACCTCCGTGTACCTCTGCTGCAAGGCCGCCCTGCCGTACATGCGGGAGCAGGGCCGCGGCTCGATCATCAACACCGCCTCGTTCGTCGCCGTCATGGGCGCGGCGACCTCGCAGATCTCGTACACCGCCTCCAAGGGCGGCGTGCTCGCCATGTCCCGCGAGCTCGGCGTGCAGTTCGCCCGCGAGGGCATCCGGGTCAACGCGCTCTGCCCGGGGCCGGTCAACACCCCGCTGCTGCAGGAGCTGTTCGCGAAGGACCCGGAGCGGGCCGCGCGGCGGCTCGTGCACATCCCGGTCGGCCGGTTCGCCGAGGCCGACGAGATCGCGGCGGCCGTCGCCTTCCTCGCGAGCGACGACTCGTCCTTCGTCAACGCCACCGACTTCCTGGTGGACGGCGGGATCTCCGGCGCGTACGTCACCCCGCTGTAGGGGCTCCGCTCCGGCGGGGGAGGCCTGCGTTCCGGTCGCCGAACCCGCCCTCTAGGCTGGCCCGATGAGCATGAGCACGCCTGCGGGCTGGTACCCGGACCCGGGGATGCCCGGGACCGAGCGGTGGTGGGACGGCAGCGCGTGGAGCGGGCACACCCGGGCCGCCGGGGGCGGCGGGTACGCCGGTCCCGGCGGCCCCACGGCGGTCGTCGTGCCGCCCGCGTCACGGGGGCCGCGGCGCGGGGTGCTGCTGGGCGGGGCGGCAGCGGTCGTGGCCGTCGCCGTGGCCGTGATCGTCGCGGTCGTGGTGTCCGGCAAGGACGAAGAGCCGCCGGCCCCGCCCGTCGCGGGGCCGTCGGTGAGCGCCACGGCCACCGCGACGGGCGGCACGGAGCCCGGCCCGAGCAGCGCCCCGACCGAGGTCGCCGACCAGCTCAACGGCATCTCCCTGCCGATCCTCCCCGGCTGGGAGAAGCCGGAGAGCACCTCCGACGACGTCCCGACCGTCACCACCGCCGGCGAGTACCAGTGCCCCGGCGACGTCGGCGAGTCCTGCACGTACGGCACCGTCAGCTCCCGGACCCCCTCCAGCACCGACGCCACCACCCCGGAGGCCCTGGCCAAGGCCGACATCGCCAAGGCGGTCCAGCAGGCGTACGGCGAGGACATCCTCGGCAACGACCCGTACGGCGGCGTCCGTTCGCACAAGCTGCTCGCCGCGAAGCCGACAGTGGTCGCAGGCCGCGCGGGCTACCTGGTCCGCTGGCAGGTCACCACCGGGGCGGGCCCCGGCGGCGTCGTGCAGTCGCTGGCCTTCACGTCACCGACCGGCAGCCAGTCGCCGGTCGTCGTCCGGTTCGTGTTCGACGGCGGCCCGAATGGGCCGAAGCTGTCCGTGATGGACGAGATCGCGGCCGGCATCAAGCCGCTCGCGTAGCGCCGGGGGCAGGCAGGCGTCGGGCGGGGTCAGTCAGGCTGGGCCAGGCGGGGGTCAGAGGAACGTCTGCCCCTCGCCGCGGTACGTCGGCACGGTCGCCGTGATCCGGTCGCCCTCGACGAGGTGCAGGCGGTCGAAGCGCTCGCACAGCTCCCCGGCCTTCGCGTGCCGGAACCACACCGTGTCGCCGATCAGCAGGTCGTCGGCGGCGGAGCCGAGCAGCGGCGTCTGCACCTCGCCCGGCCCCTCCTGCGGGTCGTAGCGCAGCCCCTCCGGCAGGTACGGGACGGGCAACCGGTCCCGGCCCGCGACCCCGGACGCCGGGTAGCCGCCGCCGAGCACGGTCACCACGCCCACGCCGGGACGGCGCACGACGGGCAGCGCGAACAGCGCGGCGGGGCGGCCGGAGAACGACGTGTAGTTGTCGAAGAGCCTCGGCACGTACAGGCCCGAGCCCGCCGCGATCTCCGTCACCGCGTCCTCGGCCGCCGTGTGCTGGACGCTGCCGGTGCCGCCGCCGTTCACGAACTCCAGGTCCGGCGCCACGGCCCGGACGGCGCGGACCACAGCCGCGCGGCGGGCCGCCAGCTCCCGGCGCGCCGCCCCCTGCATGACCCGGATCGCCCGGGAGCGCAGCGGCCGGCCTTCGACCGCGTCGCCGACACCCGCGACGTGCCCCTCGTACGCCATCAGCCCCACCAGCCGGAACCCCGGCCGGCGGGCCACCGACCGGGCCAGCTCGGCGAGCTGCGCGGGCTCGCGCAGCGGCGACCGGCGGGCTCCTATCCGCACCCGGCCGCCCAGCAGCCGCAGCGAGGTGTCCAGCTCCAGGCAGACCCGGATCTCCTCGGTGCCGCCGGCCCGGGCCTGGTCGATCAGGTCCAGTTGCGCCGGGTCGTCGATCATCACGGTCACCGCGGTGGCGAGCTTCTCGTCGGCGGCGAGTGCGGCGTAGCCCGCGCGGTCGGCGGACGGGTAGGCGAGGAGCACGTCCTCGAACCCGGCCCGCGCCAGCCACAGCGACTCGTCGAGCGTGAACGACATGATCCCGGCGAAGCCCTCACGGGCCAGGACCCGCTCCATGAGCGCCCGGCACCGCACCGACTTGCTCGCCACCCGGATCGGCTTCCCCGCCGCGCGCCGCACCAGGTCGTCGGCGTTGGCGTCGAACGCCTCGAGATCGACGACCGCCACCGGCGCGTCGAGGTGGGCGATGGCCCGGTCGTACCGGGCCCGGTCGGCGGCGCGGGGAGTCATGCGCCGAGCTTGCCAGACCGGTCTACCCGAGGGTAGGGGGATGATCCGGTCAGATCCCCCGGGGTTCCCGCAGGTGCGGGAACAGCCCGTAGAGTGGCGGGCATTGCCAGGGCGGTACGAGCACGCGTACGAGTAGTGCGAGCAGGACGAGAACGACAAGCGGGGGGACGCGGATGAGCACCGACGCGCAGCACGCCCCGCACCCGAAGCCCCCCACGTCCCCCGCCGTCCCGGAACCCCCTGCGCCCGCCACCCCGGCCTCGCGACAGCAGCAGCCCACCCCGAACTCCGGCCAGCAGCCCGAGCCGGGCCCTCTGCCGGCCCCGCCCGCGCCCGCCGGAGCATCGACGGGCGCGCCCGTCGGAGCGCCCCCGCAGCCGCGACCGGCTGCGGACGCCCCGTCCGCGTCGGGCGTGGCGGACGCGTCGACCGCCTCCGGTAGCGCGCCCGCGCAGCCCGGCCCGCCGCAGGCCACCGCACCCGCGCGGACTCCGCAGCCGTCGGCCCCGCCCGTCGCGTCCGGAGCGGCGCCGTCCGCCACCTCCGGTGGCGCACCCGCACAGCCCGGCCCGCCGCAGGCCGCCCCGCCTGCGAGGGCTCCGCAGCCGGGCGCGCCGTCCGCCACCCCCGGTGGCGCGCGCACGCAGCCCGGCTCGCCGCACGCCACCGCGCCTACGCAGGTCCCGCAGCAGTCGGCCCCGTCCGGAGCGGCGCCCGCGCCCGGTGGCGCACCCGCGCAGCCCGGCCCGCCGCAGGCCACCGCACCCGCGCGAGCCCCGCAGCCGTCCGGCTCGCCCGTCGTGTCCGGAGCGGCGTCCGCGCCGTCCGCCGGGATCGGCGGTGCCCCCGCGCAGCCCGGCCCTTCGCAGTCCGCCCCGCCCGCGCAGGCTCCGCAGCCTGGCGCGCCGTCCGTCGGGACCGGGGCCCCCACGCATCCCACTCCGCCTCAGCCGCCCGCTGCGACGCCCGCGTCCGCACTGCAGCGCGAGCCCTCGGCGCCCCCGCAGCCGTCGGCCCCGCCGCGGTCGCCTGTGGGCGGCTCGCCCGTCGCCGGCGCGCCTCGCCCCCTCGCCGCGGCCGCGCACACCGGCGGGTTCGCCATCCCTGCCGCGCCCGCCGTCGAGACGACCACGCGGCTGCGGCCCGTGCGCGACACGGGGCCGGTGCCCGTACCGCCCGCGCCACCCGTCGCGTACCGGTACTACTCGGCGCCGCCGGAGACGCCCAACGAGACCACCACGCGGCTGCGGCCCATCCGCGAGCGGCGGGTCGGGCGGGTCGTGGCGGCCGGGGCGTGCCTCGTGCTCGGGCTCGGACTGGTCGGCGGGGCCCTCGCCGGGGTGCTTCTCGCGCGGCAGGGCGGCGTCGGGGACCAGCAGCCCCCCGGGTACGCCGAGGCGCGAACCGCCTGGCACAGCACGCCCGTCGACACGCTCTTCCCACGCACCGTCAAGGGCACCAGGCTGGGCCCCGGCGGTGCCGACCGCGTCTGGAACCGGCTGACCGTCGCCCCCGACGCGCCCTGTTCCGCGGCCGTTCTCTCGCCCGCGCTCGTCGCGACCCTCCAGCCCACCGGCTGCGTCCGCGTCGTGCGCGCGACCTATACCGACGCCACCGCCACCGACGTCATCACCGTCGGGCTGGTCTTCACCGACGCCGACGCCGCGGCGATGAGCACCCTCACCGGACAGCTCGTCGCCGAGGGCCGGGACGAGCGGGCCGACCACATGCCACACGCCCTCCCGGCACCAGGAACCCCCGCCGCCCGCTTCGGCGACCCGCAGCGCGCCAGCTGGCACCTCGCGACCGTGCCCGAGCTGCCCGTCCTCGTGTACGCCGTCTCCGGCTTCGCCGACGGCCGCCCGGTGGCCACGCCCCAGCCCGCCGCCCAGGCCATGAGCCACACACAGACCACCGTCCCCGCCCAGGCCGGCCTCGGCCACGAGGCCAAGGGCGTCGCCGACCGCATCGAGCGCGGGCTGCGCATGACCGTCTCCGCGGCCACGAAGGACCGCGCGTGAGCCGACAGAGCCGACAGATGCGACCGAACCGAGCGCCCCGCCGCCTGCGCGCCCCGCGCGCGTCCCGCGCGTCCCGCGCCCTGACCGTGCTGCTCGCGGCCTCGTTCGCCGTCCTCCCCGCCGCCGGGCCCGCCCACGCCGACACCATCCGCGCGCGCCAGTGGGGCCTCGAAGCCATGCACACCTCCGAGGCCTGGCGCACCACCAAGGGCCGCGGCATCACCGTCGCCGTCCTCGACACCGGCGTCGACGCCACCCACCCCGACCTCGCCGGCAACGTCCTGGCGGGCAACGACCTCGTCGGCTTCGGTGCCCGCCGCGGCGACCGCGCCTGGGCCCGCCACGGCACCGCCATGGCCGGCATCATCGCCGGACACGGCCACGGCCCGGGACGTCAGGACGGCGTCCTCGGCATCGCGCCCCAGGCCCGCATCCTGCCCGTGCGCGTCATCCTCGAAGGCACCGACAAGTCCCGCGCGAAGGCCCGCACCACCCGAGGCAGCGCCCTCGCCCAGGGCATCCGCTGGGCGGTCGACCACGGCGCCGACGTCATCAACCTCTCCCTCGGCGACGACAGCGAGTCCGCCCACCCGGACGCCGGCGAGGACTCCGCCGTCCAGTACGCCCTCGCCAGGGGCGTCGTCGTGGTGGCCTCCGCCGGCAACGGCGGCGACAAGGGCGACCACATCTCGTACCCCGCCGCGTACCCCGGCGTCATCGCCGTCACGGCCGTCGACATGTACGGCACCCACGCCTCGTTCTCCACCAGCCGCTGGTACGCCACCGTCAGCGCCCCCGGCGTCGACGTCGTCATCGCCGACCCGGACCGCCGCTACTACGAGGGCTGGGGCACCAGCGCCGCCGCCGCGTTCGTCTCCGGCGCCGCCGCGCTCGTGCGCGCCGCGCACCCCGACCTGACGCCCGCCCAGGTGAAGCAGCTCCTCGTCGACACCGCCCGCGACCGGCCCAAGGGCGGCCGGAACGACGACAAGGGGTACGGCACCGTCGACCCGGCCGCCGCCATCAGGGCCGGCGGGAAGGTGGCCGCCGTCACCAAGGCCGCCGCGGACCAGGCCGCCGCGGCCGGGCACCAGGGCCGCTACTTCGGCGCCGGCCCGATCCCCGACGAGGCGGACGGCAGGCCGGTCGGGCTGCTCGCCCCCGCCGCCGGCGGCCTCGGCGTGCTGCTGCTCGCCGCCGCCGTCGTGCTCTGGCGCGGCAGCCGCGGGCCCCGCCGGACCTGGTGACCCGCCGGACCTGGTGACGGGCGCCGCCGGTTAGGCTCGGGGCGTGGCGCTCAAGAACATTCCGGACCCCGGTTTCTCCGACGACGACGGCACCGCGGACCCGCGGCTCACCGCGGCCCTCGCGGCCTGGGCGGAGGACCGGACCGCCCACGGCCCGGTCCTGGAGGCGCTCAGGGACGCCCGGCTCCTGGTGCCGGTGGTCGCCGTCCTCGGCGAGGTCGAGGTGGACCCCGTGACGGGGCTCAAGCAGGAGAAGACGAGCGACATGGCGGTGCCGACGCTCACCGCGGGGGACCGCCGGGCGCTGCCCGCGTTCACCTCGATCGCCTCGCTCACGCTCTGGGACCCGGCCGCCAGGCCCGTCGCCGTCCCGCTGCAGCAGGCGCTCGCCGCCCTCGTCCACGAGAAGGCCGACACCCTGCTGCTCGACCTGGCCGGCCCGGTGCCGTACCAGGTGACCGGTTCCGCGCTGCTGGCCCTCGCGGAGGGCCGGACGAGCACGGACCCGCTGCACGACCCGGCCGTACGGGACGCGGTGCGCGCCGCCGTCGCGGCCGAGCCGGCGGTCCTTCGGGCGTACCTGGGCCCGGGGTCCGCGGACGGCACCCTCGCCCTGGTCCTCGGGGACGGCGATGCCCCGGCGGAGGCGGCCCAGCGGGTGGCCCGTGCGATCGCCGCCGACGAAACACTGAGGGCCCGCCTGGTGCGGGGCCTCGACCTGGCACTCCTGCCCGCCTCGACCCCGCCTCCCGGCGAGCCCTTCTACGTCAAGAACTGACCCTCGGAGCGAAGGCCTTGCTCCGGCCTTACCCGAACACCGGCCCCGTGTACTTCTCGCCCGGCCCCTGACCCGGCTCGTCCGGGACGATGGACGCCTCGCGGAACGCCAGCTGCAGGGACTTCAGGCCGTCCCGCAGCGGCGCCGCGTGGAACGAGCTGATCTCCGTCGCGCTCGCGTCGAGGAGGCCGGCCAGCGCGTGCACCAGCTTGCGGGCCTCGTCCAGGTCCTTGTGGGCCTCGCCCTCCTCGGTCAGCCCCAGCTTCACCGCGGCGGCGCTCATCAGGTTGACGGCGACCGTCACGATCACCTCGACCGCCGGGACCTCCGCGATGTCGCGGGTCATGGAGTCGAAGTCGGGGGAGTCGGGGGTGTCATTGGGCGTGTCACTCATGGGGGCCACGATATGCCCCACGGAGCGACGCCCTTCGGTTAGCCCTTGCTCCGACGACCTGCTAACCTTGTGTAACGACCGGCCGGACACCTACGTGCCCGGCCCACAAGTGGAGGCTCCGATCTCCCACCTTGTCGCCCTCCGGGTGACGGGTCACCGGTCAGACGGCCACCATCGTTCCGTACGGACGATGGAGTCGTCCGATGTGCGCCCCGCGGTTCACCGTGGTGGTGCTCCGGTATTTCCGTGGAGCCCCGCCTGTGTCCCGTCCGGGGCATTTTTCGTGCGCCGGCTTGGTTGGTCTCAACGTTTTACACGTGACGTGTCCGTCCGCCAAGGCGGTCGCGTGGTGCTACCGAGGAGGATCCATCAGCGCCGAGCCCCGCATCAACGAGCGGATTCGCGTTCCCGAGGTGCGTCTTGTCGGCCCCAGTGGCGAGCAGGTGGGCATCGTCCCGCTTGCCAAGGCCCTGGAGCTCGCGCAGGAGTACGACCTCGACCTGGTTGAGGTTGCCGCGAACGCCCGTCCGCCCGTGTGCAAGCTCATGGACTACGGGAAGTTCAAGTACGAGTCGGCCATGAAGGCCCGTGAGGCGCGCAAGAACCAGGCGCACACGGTCATCAAGGAGATGAAGCTCCGGCCGAAGATCGACCCGCACGACTACGACACCAAGAAGGGTCACGTCGTCCGGTTCCTCAAGCAGGGCGACAAGGTCAAGATCACGATCATGTTCCGTGGTCGTGAGCAGTCCCGGCCCGAGCTCGGTTACCGCCTGCTGCAGCGCCTCGCCGAGGACGTGCAGGAGCTTGGCTTCATCGAGTCCAACCCGAAGCAGGACGGCCGGAACATGATCATGGTTCTGGGTCCGCACAAGAAGAAGACCGAGGCCATGGCCGAGGCGCGTGAGGCCCAGGCCGCACGCAAGGCGGAGCGCCAGGGCGGGTCGTCCGAGGCGGCCCCCGAGGCCCCTGCCGAGGAGGCTTCGGCCGACACGTCGGCCGAGAACGCCGAGGCGTGATCCGGCGGGGGCTGCCCACCAGGCAGCCCCCGGCTCCGCCCGGCACCACCAAACGAAGAATTGACGCTCCCGGTCGCCCGGTGCCCGCACCGGAGGGGAGCGCCACTGACGAGGAGAGAACGGCGCTATGCCGAAGAACAAGACGCACTCCGGTGCCAAGAAGCGCTTCAAGGTCACCGGCTCCGGCAAGATCCTGCGGGAGCGCGCCGGCAAGCGCCACCTGCTCGAGCACAAGTCGTCCAAGCTGACGCGTCGCCTCACCGGCAACGCCGAGATGGCCCCGGGCGACGCGGCCAAGATCAAGAAGATGCTGGGCATCTGAGCTTGATCTCCCGCCCTCGGTGACGAGGGCCTCCGGCCCAGTCCGGGACCCATTCGCATCCGGGTCGTGTGAGTCCAACCACGACCCCGCTACAAGGAGTTAAGAAGTGGCACGCGTCAAGCGGGCAGTCAACGCCCACAAGAAGCGCCGGGCGATCCTCGAGCAGGCCTCCGGCTACCGCGGTCAGCGTTCGCGCCTGTACCGCAAGGCCAAGGAGCAGGTCACCCACTCGCTGGTCTACAACTACAACGACCGCAAGAAGCGCAAGGGTGACTTCCGTCAGCTGTGGATCCAGCGCATCAACGCCGCTGCCCGCCTGAACGGCATGACCTACAACCGCCTCATCCAGGGCCTGAAGGCTGCCAACATCGAGGTGGACCGCAAGATCCTCGCCGAGCTGGCCGTCAACGACGCCAACGCGTTCGCCGCGCTGGTCGAGGTCGCGCAGAAGGCTCTGCCGGCCGACGTGAACGCTCCGAAGGCCGCCGCCTGATCTTCCAGGCCGCAGTACTTCTGCCCGGACCCGCAGGCGCACGCGCCTGCGGGTCCGGGTGCGTTCACCCCCTCGGCGCCCCGCCGGGACAACCGCCCCACCGCCTCGGACCACGAAGAGAGAACCGCCGCACCCCATGGTCACGCCCGAGCTGATCTCCCCGCGTTCCCCGCGCGTCGTCGCCGCCCGGCGGCTCGCCAAGCGCAACTTCCGGGGCAAGGACCGCCGGTTCATCGCCGAGGGCCCGCAGGCCGTCCGGGAGGCCGTCGCGCACCGCGGTGGCGACGGGCAGCCCACCCTCCTGGAGCTCTTCACCACCGTCGAGGCCGCCGAGCGGTACGCCGACATCGTCGGGGCGGCCCGCGCCACCGGCGCCCGCGTCCACTTCGCCTCCGACGCCGTGCTCGCCGAGGTCTCCCAGACCGTGACGCCGCAGGGCCTGCTCGGCGTCTGCCGCTTCCTCGACTCGCCCTTCGACGAGATCCTCGCCGCGAAGCCCCGGCTGGTCGCCGTCCTCGCGCACGTCCGTGACCCCGGGAACGCCGGCACCGTGCTCCGCTGCGCCGACGCGGCCGGCGCCGACGCCGTCGTCCTCACCGACGCCTCCGTGGACCTGTACAACCCCAAGTCGGTCCGCGCCTCCGTCGGCTCGCTGTTCCACCTGCCGGTGGCCGTCGGCGTCCCCGTCGAGCAGGCCGTCGCCGGGCTCAAGGCCGCCGGCGTACGCATCCTCGCCGCCGACGGCGCGGGCGACGACGACCTCGACGACGAGCTGGACGCGGGCACCATGGGCGGCCCCACCGCCTGGGTCTTCGGCAACGAGGCCTGGGGGCTCCCGGAGGAGACCCGCGCGCTGGCGGACGCCGTCGTGCGCGTCCCGATCCACGGCAAGGCCGAGAGCCTCAACCTCGCGACGGCCGCCGCCGTGTGCCTCTACGCCTCCGCGCGGGCCCAGCGCCCCCGACGTACCCACTGAGGGGGTCCAATCCGTCACCTTCAGCTAGTAGGGTGACGGGCTCGGGGGCCCACTGCGTCACACGGAGGGGTGGGGTACGGGGATGACGGTCGACACGGACGAGCCCGCACGCGGGCAGAGCGCGTCGCCGCATGCTCCCGAACAGTCGCACGCCACCGAGGAGCCGCACGCTCCCCTCGACGGCGGGATCGACCCCGACGAGCTCCCCGACGGCCTCGTCGTCGCCGACGCGACCGGCAGGGTCGTCCGCTTCAACGCCGCCGCCGGCCGGATCACCTCCGTGGCCCCGGCCGAGGCCCTCGGCCGGCCGCTGGAGCAGGCGCTGCCCCTGGAGGACCTCAAGGGCCGCCGCTGGTGGGCGCTGACCGACCCGTACGGCGGGCTCGCCACCCGCACCGGCCAGCCCGAGCGGAACCTGCTGCTGCCCGGTGGCCGCGAGGTCCTCGTCTCCGCCCGGTACATCCGCGACACCCCCACCGGCCCGGTCCGCCGGGTCGTCGTCAGCCTGCGCGGCACCGAGGCCCGGCGGCGCACCGAGCGCAGCCACGCCGAGCTGATCGCCACCGTCGCGCACGAGCTGCGCTCGCCGCTCACCTCCGTCAAGGGCTTCACGGCGACCCTGCTCGCCAAGTGGGAGCGGTTCACCGACGACCAGAAGCGGCTGATGCTGGAGACCGTCGACGCCGACGCCAACCGGGTCACCCGGCTCATCGCCGAACTGCTCGACATCTCCCGGATCGACTCCGGCCGGCTCGAGGTCCGCCGCCAGCCCGTCGACATCGCCGCCGCCGTCGGCCGGCACATCCAGGCGCACACCACGGGCGGCCAGTCCCCGGACCGGTTCTTCGTCCGCGTCCGGCCCGGACTGCCCGATCTCTGGGCGGATCCGGACAAGATCGACCAGGTGCTCGGCAACCTGCTGGAAAATGCGGTGCGGCACGGCGAGGGAACCGTCACCATCGACGTGGCACCCGCGACCGCGCAGGACGACGAGAAAGGCACGGCCGTCACCGTGAGCGACGAAGGCCCCGGCATCCCCGAGGAGTCGATGGGCCGTGTCTTCACCCGCTTCTGGCGGGGGAGCAAGCGCGGTGGCACCGGCCTCGGCCTGTACATCGTCAAGGGCATCGTCGAGGCCCACGGCGGGACCATCACCGTCGGGCGCGGCCCCCGGGGCGGCGCCGAGTTCCGATTTATCCTGCCCGTCGGCGCCCCGGCCTATCTCGCCTGACGAGATCCCAGCCGCGCGGGCCGCCCACGGGCTCATTCGCGTCCCTGCACCCCGTTAGACTCGACCTTTGGCACGTTTGCGCCCTTGTGTCGAGCGGGGGCCTGGGGGTGTGGGGGTGTCCCCCACAGGGCCCAGTCAGCCAGCCAAAGGAAGCACGGGAAGAGATGTCGGCACCCAATAAGTCGTACGACCCGGTCGAGGTCGAAGCCTTGAAACCGGAAGAGATCGAGCGCATGCGGGACGAGGCGCTCGCCGCCTTCGCGGCCGCAGGCGACCTCGACGCGCTCGCGCACGCCAAGACGGCGCACACCGGCGGCACCTCGCCGCTGGCGCTGGCCAACCGCGAGATCGGCGCCTTGCCCCCGCAGGCCAAGGCCGCCGCCGGCAAGCTCGTGGGCCAGGCCCGCGGCGCCGTCTCCAAGGCGCTGGCCGCCCGCCAGACCGAGCTGGAGGCCGAGCGCGACGCCCGTGTCCTGGTCGAGGAGGCGGTGGACGTCACGCTGCCGTACGACCGCGTCCCGGCCGGCGCCCGCCACCCGCTGACCACGCTGATGGAGCGCGTCTCCGACGTCTTCGTCTCCATGGGCTACGAGGTCGCCGAGGGTCCCGAGGTCGAGGCGGAGTGGTTCAACTTCGACGCCCTGAACTTCGTCCCGGACCACCCGGCCCGGCAGATGCAGGACACCTTCTTCGTCCAGGGCCCCGAGGGCACCACGGGCGACGAGTCCGGCGTCGTGCTGCGCACGCACACCTCCCCGGTGCAGGCCCGTACGCTGATCGACCGGGAGCCCCCGGTCTACGTCGTGTGCCCCGGCCGCGTCTACCGCACCGATGAGCTCGACGCCACGCACACCCCGGTCTTCCACCAGATCGAGCTGCTCGCCGTCGACGAGGGCCTGACCATGGCCGACCTCAAGGGCACCCTGGACCACATGGTCCAGGCGCTCTTCGGCCCGGACATGAAGACCCGGCTGCGCCCGAACTTCTTCCCGTTCACCGAGCCGTCCGCCGAGATGGACATGCTCTGCTACGTCTGCCGCGGCGAGTCCGTGGGCAACCCCGACCGCCCCTGCCGCACCTGCGGCAGCGAGGGCTGGATCGAGCTGGGCGGCTGCGGCATGGTCAACCCGAAGGTGCTCGTCGCCTGCGGTGTGGACCCCGAGAAGTACAGCGGATTCGCCTTCGGGTTCGGCATCGAGCGGATGCTGATGTTCCGCCACAACGTCGAAGACATGCGAGACATGGTCGAGGGTGACGTCCGGTTCACCCGGCCGTTCGGGATGGAGATCTGATGCGGGTCCCGCTTTCTTGGCTGCGGGAGTACGTCGACCTGCCGGCGACGGAGACCGGGCGTGACGTCCAGGCCAAGCTCATTTCGGCCGGCCTCGAGGTCGAGACCGTCGAGCAGCTCGGCGCCGGCCTGACCGGCCCGCTGGTGGTCGGCAAGGTCCTCACCATCGAGGAACTGACGGAGTTCAAGAAGCCGATCCGCTTCTGCACCGTCGACGTCGGCCAGGCCAACGGCACCGGCGAGCCGCAGGAGATCATCTGCGGCGCCCGGAACTTCGCCGAGGGCGACAAGGTCGTCGTGGCCCTGCCCGGCGCAGTCCTCCCCGGTGACTTCCGGATCGCCGAGCGCAAGACCTACGGCCGGGTCTCGCGCGGCATGATCTGCTCCGGCGACGAGCTCGGCATGGGCGACGACGGCTCGCACGGCATCATCGTGCTGCCGCCCGAGATCGAGATCGGCACCGACGCGACCGCGCTCCTGGAGCTGTTCGACGAGGTCCTCGACATCGCCGTCACCCCGGACCGCGGCTACTGCCTCTCGCTGCGCGGCGTCGCCCGCGAGCTCGCCATCGCGTACGGCCTGCCGCTGCGCGACCCGGCGCTGCTCGACGTGCCCGCGCCCAACTCGTACGGCTACGCCGTCCAGATCGCCGACCCGGCCGGCTGCGACCGCTTCACCGCGCGCACCGTCGTCGGCCTGGACCCGGAGGCCCGCAGCCCGATCTGGCTGCAGCGCCGCCTGCAGAAGGCCGGCATGCGCCCGATCTCGCTGGCCGTCGACATCACGAACTACGTGATGCTGGAGCTCGGCCAGCCGCTGCACGCGTACGACCGCAGCCGTGTCCAGGGCGCCATCGGCGTCCGCCGTGCCGAGGAGGGCGAGCACTTCGTCACCCTCGACGGGGCCCACCGCGCCCTGCACCACGAGGACCTGGTCATCACCGACGACCGCGGGCCGATCGGCCTCGCCGGCGTCATGGGCGGCGCGAACACCGAGATCGCGGACGCCGTGACCGACCCGGAGACCGGCGTCGTCACCGGCACCACCGAGGTGGTCATCGAGGCCGCGCACTTCGACGCGATCTCGATCGCGCGCACCGCGCGCCGTCACAAGCTGTCCTCCGAGGCGTCCAAGCGCTTCGAGCGGGGCGTCGACCCGCTGGCCGCCGCCGCTGCCGCGCAGCGCACCGTCGACCTGCTGGTGCTGCTCGCGGGCGGCACGGCCGAGGCCGGCGTCACCGAGGTCGTCGCGCCGTCCGCGCCGCGCACGATCACCATGCCGGCGAACCACCCCGACAAGGTCGCGGGTGTCGACTACGGCCGCGAGACCGTCGTCCGCCGCCTCCAGGAGATCGGCTGCGCCGTCCACGGCCAGGACGAGATCGTCGTCACCGTGCCGTCGTGGCGCCCCGACCTGGCCGCGCCGAACGACCTCGCCGAAGAGGTCATCCGGCTCGAGGGGTACGAGAACCTGCCCTCGACGCTGCCCAAGCCGCCCGCCGGCCGTGGGCTGACCGAGACGCAGCGCACCCGCCGCCGGGTGGGCCGCGCGCTGGCCGGCGCCGGCTACGTCGAGGCGCTGAACTACCCGTTCATCGGCGAGCAGGTCCTCGACCAGCTCGGTCTGGACGCCGACGACGCCCGCCGCAACCTGGTGACGCTGGTCAACCCGCTGTCCGACGAGGAGCCCGCGCTCCGTACGACCCTGCTGCCGGGCCTGCTCGGCGCGCTGCGCCGCAACGACGGCCGTGGCAGCCACGACCTGGCGCTCTTCGAGACCGGTCTGGTCTTCCGGCCGGGCGAGAAGCCGGGCGAGACGGATCGGCTGGGCGTCGACCGGCGTCCCACCGACGAGGAGATCGCCGGGATCAACGCCGCGCTGCCCGCGCAGCCGTACCGCGTCGCCGTCGTCCTCGCCGGCGCCCGCGAGCAGGCCGGCTGGTGGGGCAAGGGCCGTCCGTCGGACTGGGCCGACGCGATCCAGGCCGGGCGGATCGTCGCCGCCGAGGCCGGTGTCGAGCTGATCATCAGTGCCGACCAGCACGCGCCGTTCCACCCGGGCCGCTGCGCCGCGTTCCACGTCGTGGTGGACGGCGAGAAGGTCCTGGCCGGTCACGCCGGCGAGCTGCACCCGCGCGTCGTCAAGGCGCTGGGCCTGCCGGCCCGGTCCTGTGCGATGGAGCTGGACCTGGACGTCCTGGAGCAGGCGAACGAGGGGCCGCTCAAGGCCCCGCGGATCTCCTCCTTCCCGGTCGCCACCCAGGACGTGGCCCTGGTCGTCCCCACGGACGTCCCGGCCACGACGGTCGAGTCGGCGCTGCGCGACGGCGCGGGTGAACTCCTCGAGTCCATCCGGCTGTTCGACGTCTACACCGGCGACCAGATCGACGAGGGCAGCAAGTCCCTGGCGTACGCGCTGAAGTTCCGCGCCCCGGACCGCACGCTCACCGTCGACGAGGCCACCGCGGCCCGTGACGCGGCCGTCGCCCTGGCGGCGGAGCGCACCGGAGCGACGCTCCGCGGCGCCTGATCGCGGAAACCCGCCCCGTCGGGACGACACGGAGGGGGCCGACCCGGAAAGAACCGGGCCGGCCCCCTCCGGCGTTTCCCGGGGTCGGCCTGATCTGACAAGCGTGCGACCGTGCGGTGCAATGGTCGTGGGAGGCGTCATGGACGTGGCTGCGGAACTCGGATCGGCCCGGGACGCCTTCGCCCGCCAGGCGTGGTCGGACGCGTACACCGGGTTGTCGGAGGCCGACGTCGAGCAGCGGCTGGACCCCGACGACCTCGTACGGCTCGCCACCGCCGCCTATCTGGTCGGACGCGACGCGGAGTGCGCCGCGGCGACCGAGCGCGCGCACCAGGCGTACCTGAGCCTCGGCCGGACGGGTCCCGCGGTGCGGTGCGCCTTCTGGCTGGCCGTGCCCCTGCTCCTGCGGGGCGAGACGGCCCGGGGCGGCGGCTGGCTCGCCCGGGCCAAGCGGCTCCTCGACGACCAGCGGCTCGACTGCGTGGAACAGGGCTATCTGCTGTTCCCGCAGGGGATGAGGCTGGTGTACAAGGACCCCGCGACGGCGCGGGCCGCCTTCGACGAGGCCGCCGCGATCGGGGAACGCTTCGGGGACCCGGATCTCGTGGCCCTGGCCCGGCACGGCCAGGGCCGTGCCCTGATCGCCGGCGGCGACCTCCAGGCCGGGGTGGCGCTGCTCGACGAGATCATGGTCGCGGTCGCGTCCGGCGAGCTGTCGCCGCTGGTGACCGGGATGGTCTACTGCAGCACCATCGAGGCCTGCCAGGAGATCTTCGACTTCCGCCGCGCCCAGGAGTGGACCGCGGCCCTGTCCGGCTGGTGCGCCGCCCAGCCGGATCTCGTGCCCTACCGCGGCCAGTGCCTGGTCCACCGCTCCCAGGTCCTGCAGACCCGCGGGGCCTGGCCCGACGCGCTGGACGAGGCGCGCCGCGCCTGCGAACGGCTCTCCGAGCCGCTGAACCGGCCGGTGCTCGGCATGGCCCTCTACCAGCAGGCCGAGCTGCACCGGATGCGCGGCGCGTTCGCCGATGCCGAGGAGGGCTACCGCCGGGCCGGTGAGTACGGTCACCCGGCGCAGCCCGGCCTGGCGCAGCTGTGGCTGGCCCGGGGCCGGGTCGACGAGGCGGCCGCGGCGATCCGCGGCGCGGTGGACGAGCTGAAGGGCCGGCTGCGCCGGGCGCAGGTACTGGCCGCGTACGTGGAGATCATGCTGGCCGCCGACGACGTGCCGCGGGCCCGGGAGGCCTCGGAGGAGCTGTCGCTGACCGCCGGTGACATCGGCGCCCCGATGCTGCGCGCCGTCGCCGCCCACGCGCGCGGGGCGGTACTCCTGGCCGAGGGAGACGCGCAGGCGGCGCTCGACGCGCTGCTGGAGGCCTGCCGGACCTGGGGCGAGGTCGGCGCCCCGTACGACGAGGCGCGGTCCCGCGTGCTGCTGGGCCTGGTCAGGCGACGGCTCGGGGACGCGGGCACGGCCCGACTGGATCTGGACGCGGCGCGCCAGGTGTTCCGGCGGCTGGGCGCCGCCCCCGACCTGGCCCGGCTCGACGAGCCCGACCACGGCCGCCCGGAGGACGACGCCGGCCTCAGCCCCCGGGAGATCGAGGTCCTGCGGCTCGTCGCCACGGGGCGCACGAACCACGCGATCGCCGACGAACTGGTCCTCAGCGAGAAGACGGTGGCCCGGCACCTCAGCAACATCTTCGGCAAGCTCGGCCTGTCCTCCCGGTCCGCGGCCACGGCGTACGCGTACGAGCACGGCCTGGCCGGCCGCGGCAGGTGATGCCCGAGTAGCGCGGCACGGCGGCCCGGTAGCGGCGGTACTCCGCGCCGAAGGCGTCGTCGAGGACGCGTTCCTCGCGCAGCACCTCCCGGTGCATCCACGCGGCGACCGGCACGAACGAGGCGAGCCCCCAGCCCGAGCCGCGGGCCACCGCCCCGCCGAGGTGCAGCAGCGCCCAGCCGACGTACATGGGGTTCCGGGAGACGGCGTACGGCCCCGTCACCACCAGGCGGTCCGGGTGGGCGAGGCGGGTGCGCCGGGCGGCCCGCACGGCCCGCCCGATCCGCCACGCGCCCGCGGTGATCAGCGGCAGACCCACGAGACGGTGCGCGGACCGGGGCCCCGGCAGGGGCAGCGGGCGGGTGCGCCGGAGCACCGCGCCGACGGCCAGGCCCAGCAGATGCGCCTCGGGGACCGGCACATTGGACAGAAATACCCATCGCCCGCGCGCCGCACGGTTGGGGCGTTCTCCCGAAGCGGTCACGACTCCCACGGTCCTAGTGTCGATGACACGGAACGAACGAGGAGGCCGACGATGAACCCCACCGACAGGACGGAACACATCGAGACGGTCGTCATCGGCGCCGGTCAGGCGGGGCTGTCCACCGGATACCACCTCGCCCGACGTGGCCGGCCGTTCGTGATCCTCGACGGCAACGCCCGCGTCGGCGACAACTGGCGCTGCCACTGGGACTCGCTGCGGCTGTTCAGCCCGGCCAAGGTCGCCTCGCTGCCCGGGATGCGCTTCCCGGCGCCGCCGATGTCCTTTCCCACCAAGGACGAGATGGCCGACTTCCTGGAGACCTACGCCGAGACCTTCCACCTGCCCGTACGCGCCGGCGAGCGCGTCATCCGGGTGGGCCGGGAGGACGGGAAGTACGTCGTGGCGACGGGCACGACGACCTACCTGTGCGACCACGTCGTCGTCGCCTCCGGCTCCTTCGGCCGGACCCCGTACGTCCCCGCCTTCGCAGGCGGGCTCGACCCGCGGATCACTCAGCTGCACTCCAGCGCCTACAAGAACGCGGACCAGCTGAGGCCCGGCGGCGTGCTGGTGGTCGGCGCCTCGCACTCCGGCGGGGACATCGCCTACGAGGCCGGCTCGGCCGGTCATCCCACCGTGCTCAGCGGCACCATCCACGGCGAGATCCCGTTCGACATCGAAGGCGGACCGGCGCACGCGATCTTCCCGGTCCTGTGGTTCCTGGCGCAGCACGTGCTGACCCTGCGCACGCCGGTCGGCCGCAAGATGCGTCCCGAGGTCCGTACGCACGGCGGGCCGCTGATCCGGGTCAAGCGGGCCGATCTGACCGGCGTCGGCGTCGAACTGGCGCCGGAGCGGACCGTCGGCGTGAGCGAGGGGCAGCCGGTCCTCGACGGCGGCCGGGTGCTCGACGTCGCGAACGTCGTCTGGTGCACCGGCTTCCGGCAGGACTTCTCCTGGATCGACCTGCCGGTGACGGACGAGGACGGCTGGCCGAGGGAGCGCCGCGGTGTGGTCGCCTCGTCGCCGGGCCTGTACTTCGTCGGCCTGGCCTTCCAGTACGCCTTCGCGTCGATGCTGATCGGCGGCGCCGGCCGGGACGCGGAGCACGTCGTGAACCACCTGGTGAAGCACCTCGCCGGAGACGCCGTGAGCCGGCGGACCGCGGGGGCCGGGACGAAGATCCCCGCCTGACACCCCGATCGGCGGGCATCGTGGACACGACGACACGGCGGCGCCGGGTGCGCCGGCACCTCGCGCGTGCCAGGCGGTACGAGGCCGAGGGCCGGTACGCCGAGGCCGAGGGCGCGCTGCGCGCGGCTCTCCGGCTCGCCCGCAGCGCGGCCGGCGCCGCCTCCGAGGAAGCCGCCGAGGCGGCGTCGGCGCTGGGCATCCTGCTCGCAGCGCTGGGCCGGGCCGACGAGGCGGAGGAGACCCTGCGCTTCGCGCTGCACCTCTACGCACGGGCGTACGGCCCCGACGATCCCCGCCTCACCCCGTCCCTGAACGCCCTGGGCGCGGTGCGGCAGCGGCGCGGTGACCTCACCGGGGCGGAGCGGCTCTACGCACGGGTCGTCGGCATCGTGACCGGCACGGCGGCCTGACCGGTCTGCGCACCCGTACGGGCTTCCCGCCTCTGTGCGGGTGGCGGGGGCCTGGCGCGGTGCGGCGCGCCCCTGGCGCTCACTCCTTCGGGTGAGAACTCTGGCGGATGTTCCCCCGTGACCCGGACCGTCGACAGAATCGACGCGGCCGCAGGGGCGGGCCTGTGCGCTGTAGGGCCTGAGGGAGGGCCGTGCATGATCCGTACCAGATCGTCGCTCTCCGAGGGCTCCCGGTTCCGCCGGCTGGGCCCGCTCGTCCTCCCCGGCGCCTGGGGCGCCGTGGCCGTCACCTGGAAGCTCGGCTGTCCGCTCGCCCAGCAGCCCGGGCTCCCCATGCGCATCGCGACCAGCGTGGTGTTCTTCAGCGTCGGCACCGGACTCGTCCTCGGCATCCGCCGCGGACTCGCCCGCGAGCTGGAGCGGATGCGCGCGATCGCGCACGCCGCGCAGCGCGTCCTGCTGCGCCCGGTGCCGCCGCGCCTCGACGGGCTCGTGTTCGCCGCCGCCCAGCTCTCCGCCGCCCGGGGCGCCGAGGTCGGCGGCGATCTGTACGGGGCGGCGGCCACCCCGTTCGGCGTCCGCGTCCTCATGGGGGACGCCCGCGGGCACGGCCTCGCCGCGCTCGGCGCCGTCGCCGCCGTCCTGGGCAGCTTCCGCGAGGCCGCCCACGACGAGCCCGAACTCGGAGGTGTGCTGCGCCGGTTGGACCGCGCGCTCGGACGGCACCTGCGCGAGCGGGCCCGCGACGAGCACCCGGCGGCCGGCGGCGCCGAGCCCGAGCATCCGGCGGCGGAGGAGTTCGTCACCGTCCTGCTCCTGGAGATCCGCCCGGACGGCACGGTGTACGCGCTCAACTGCGGCCACCCCGGCCCGTACCGGCTCGCCCCGCGGGTGGAGTCCCTCCCGGCCGGCGATCCGCTGCCCCCGCTCGGCGCGTTCCCGCTGCCCGCCGAGCTGATCCCGCATCGGTGCACCCGGCTGCGCCCCGGCGAGGCGCTGCTGCTGCACACCGACGGCGCGGAGGACGCCCGGGACGCGGCGGGCCGCTTCTTCGCCCTGGACGCCGTCCTCGCCGACGCCGTCCGTGACGCGCCCGTCTCGCCCGCGGCCGTGGTCCGCCGCGTGCACACCGCGCTGCTGCGGCACACGGGCGGCCGGCTCGCGGACGACGTCGCCCTGTTGGTCGTCCGCAACGACCGGGCGCGGGTCCCGGCGCAGCCCGCCGAACCCGGGCTGCGCCGTTCCCGGCCGGCGCCCTCGCCGCGTTAGCGACGGGCGCCCGACGGTCCACGCCGCCCGCCCTGCCACGGAGTGTCGGGCAGATCGGCAGGGCGGACGGCGCGGGCGGGCCGTCGCACTGTACGAGGGGGAGCGGACGGCCCGGCCGCCTCGTCGGAGGCGGTTCCTCCGGGAGGGGCAGGTCCCTCTCCGGAGAGGACGCTCAGTCAACAGCCCCCGGCGGTACGGCGGCAGAGTGCACAGGGCGCTTATGCGGGCATTCCGTTCACACCCCGTGCGAACCGCCCCTACCCTGGGCACACCGATCCACCGGAGGGGCCTCATGCAGCCCAACACCCTGCTCGACGCGCTGCTCGACGAGGCGGGCGTCTCGCACGCGGGCCTGGCCGCGCACGTGAACCAGGCCGGCCGTGCCCGGGGTCTCGCGCTGCGGTACGAACACACCGCCGTCGCCCGGTGGTTGAAGGGTCAGCGGCCGCGCGGCCAGGTGCCCGACCTGATCTGCGAGGTGCTGGCCGGCCGGCTGCACCGGACCGTCACGCTGGACGACATCGGCCTCGGTGTCCCGGGCATGTCCTCGGCCCCGACCGGTTCGCCGCTCTCCGGCTTCGTGGAGCGGGCCACCGCCCTGTGGCGCTCCGACGAGCAGCAGCGGCCGCACGTCCTCGGCGCGACCGCAGTCACCGGGACACCCGCCGTGATGCCGGTCTGGGAGTGGGAGAACCCGCCGGAGGACGCCGACGTGTCCCGCGAGGGTCAGGCGCGGGTCGCGCCGTCCGACATCGCCCTGCTGCGCGCGGCCCGCGTGCACTACGAGCTCATGTACCGCAAGGCCGGCGGGCTCGCGACGCGCGCCCGGATCGTCGGCTTCCTCAACGCCGAGACCGCGCCGCTGCTGCGCGGCTCGTACGACGACGAGCTGGGCCGGCAGCTGCACCGGGCGACCGGCGGCCTGGTCGCGATCGCCGGCATCTGTGCGTACGACTCCGACGCGCACGGCCTCGCACAGCGCTACTTCCACCAGGCGCTGCGGCTGGCGAAGGCGAGCGGGGACCGCGGGCTCGGCGCGTACGTGATCGCGCTGCTGGTCAATCAGTCGCTGTTCATGGAGGAGTACCGCCAGGCGGTGGCGTTCGCGGAGGCGGCCCTGCGGTCGGGCGGGCGCAGCATCACCCCGGCGCTCGCCACCGACCTGTCGGCGATGCAGGCCAAGGCGTACGCCCACCTCGGCGACCGGAGCGCGGCGTTGGCGTGCATCCGTCGGGCCGAGGCGGAGGCGGAGCGGATCAGCCCGGGTGCCGAGCCGGCCGAGACGGGCTACGTGCAACCGGGGCTCGTGAACGTGCAGATCGCCGAAGCACTGCTCAGCCTGGGTGATCTTCCGGCGGCCCACGAGCACGCGGCGGCGGCGGTCCGCACGCCGGCGCACGACCGGGGGCGGGTGCACCGGCTGGCCATGCTGTGCCAGATCGAGTTGCGGGAGGGCGACGCCGACCGCGCGGCACGGACGGCGTCGGAGATGACCGAACGGGCCCGCGGGATGGAGTCGCAGCGGCTGCGCGACCGCCTCCGGCTGGTGCGGGACCATCTGCTGGCGAGCGGCGGCGGGGACGCACGGGAGGCGGCCGAGTTGATCGACGGAGCGCTGCGCGTTCCGCTGTGAGCCCCAAACTGCTGCCATATTGCCACCGACCAATCGGAAGGTGGCAGAAACGTGCAGTGGACGAAACTAAGCGAACAACCGGTCTATGAGAACCGCTGGTTCCGGGTGAACCTCGCGGACGTCGAGCTCCCGGACGGCCGCCACCTCGACCACTATCTGATCAGGCTCCGCCCGGTCGCCGTCGCGACGGCCGTCAACGAGGCCAACGAAGTACTCATGCTCTGGCGCCACCGCTTCATCACCGACAGCTGGGGCTGGGAGCTGGCCGCCGGCGTCGTCGAGGACGGCGAGGACATCGAGGCGGCCGCCGCCCGTGAGATGGAGGAGGAGACCGGCTGGCGGCCCGGCCCGCTGCGCCATCTCCTCACCGTCGAACCGGCCAACGGACTCACCGACGCCCGGCACCATCTCTACTGGAGCGAGGAGGCCACGTACACCGGCCCGCCCGAGGACGACTTCGAGTCCTCGCGCCGCGAGTGGATACCGCTCAAGCTCGTCCCCGACATGATCGCCCGCGGCGAGATCCCGGCCGCCAACATGGCCGCCGGGCTGCTGATGCTCCATCACCTGCGGCTCGGCTGACCGCCGACCGCTCGTCGAACGGTGCCGGAACGCGCCGGACGGCCCGTACCTGTGCGGTGTACGGGCCGTCCGGCCTGCACGCGCCCGAGGGCAGCGGATGCCCGGGCGCGCGGTCTGTGCGGCTCAGGGGTAGACGTAGAACCCCGAACCGGTCTTGCGGCCCAGTCGGCCCGCGTCCACCATGCGCTGCAGCAGCGGGGGAGCGGCGTACAGGGGCTCCTTGAACTCCGAGTACATGGAGTCGGCGATCGAGGCGATGGTGTCCAGGCCGATCAGGTCCGAGAGCTTCAGCGGGCCCATCGGGTGGGCGCAGCCGAACTCCATGCCGTTGTCGATGTCCTCGCGGCTGGCGATGCCCGACTCGAACATCCGGATCGCGGAGAGAAGGTACGGCACCAGGAGCGCGTTCACCACGAAGCCCGAGCGGTCCTGCGCGCGGATCGCGTGCTTGCCCAGCACCTTCTCCGCGAAGACCTGGGCGCGGCTGATGGTGCCCTCGGAGGTGGTGAGGGCCGGGATCAGCTCGACGAGCTTCTGCACCGGGGCCGGGTTGAAGAAGTGGATGCCGATCACATGGTCGGGGCGGGAGGTCGCCACGGCCAGCTTGACCAGCGGGATGGAGGAGGTGTTCGAGGCCAGGATGGCGTCCGGGCGGGTCATCACCTGGTCGAGCACCTGGAAGATCTCGGTCTTGACCTGCTCGTTCTCGACGACGGCCTCGATGACGAGGTCGCGGTCGGCGAACTCGCCGAGGTCGGTGGTGAAGCTGAGCCGGGCCAGCGTCGCGTCCCGCTCCTCCTCGCTGATCTTGCCGCGTTCGGCGGCCTTCGACAGCGAGTTGAACAGCCGGGTGCGGCCGATCTCCAGCGCCTCGCCGGTGGTCTCGGCGACCTTCACGTCGAGGCCGCTGCGGGCACACACCTCCGCGATGCCTGCGCCCATCTGGCCGCAGCCCACCACTCCGACGCGCTCAATGTCGCCCATGGAGTCCGTCACCTCGTGTCTTTCGCTCTGCTCTGGCGGCGGGTCCCGTGTGATTCCGGTGCCCCGCCTCGACCCCATGACGTTACTCCGCCAGCCTCGTTTGATCGATCGTTCGGGACGGGCATGCTGGGCGGACAGGTGTGACGTACCCGACATCCAAGGGGCATCGATGCGGCGAATGGGACGAAGGGGCTTTGTGGCCGGGGCGGCCGGTGCCGCGGCGGCACTGGGGCTGGGCGGGGGAACGAGCGCGTACGGCGACCCCGGCGCGCTCGCGCACGAGGGGCCGGGCGCGGCCGGGGAGATGAGAAAAGGACCACAGCGCGCGCCGCGCGGCGGGGCCGAATTCCGGGGCATGTGGCTGTGCTCCGTCGCCAACCGTGACTGGCCCTCCACTCCCGGTCTCACCGCGGACCGACAGCGGGCGGAGCTGATCCGTCATCTGGACACGGCCGCGGCGCACAACCTCAACACGGTCGTCTTCCAGGTCCGGCCCACCGCCGACGCCCTGTGGCCCTCGCCGTACGAACCGTGGGCGCAGTACCTCACCGGGGTCCAGGGCCGCGACCCCGGCTGGGACCCGCTGGGCACCGCGGTGACCGAGGCGCACGCCCGCGGCCTGGAGCTGCACGCCTGGTTCAACCCGTACCGGGTGGCCAACCACACCGATCCGGGCCGGCTGGTGTCCACCCACCCGGCGCGGCTGCACCCCGACTGGGTCGTGCCGTACGGAGGGAAGCTGTACTACAACCCCGGGCTGCCGGAGGTCCGCGCCTTCGTCCAGGACGCGATGCTCGACGCCGTCCGGCGCTACGACGTCGACGGCTTCCACTGGGACGACTACTTCTACCCGTACCCGGTCGCCGGGCAGAGCTTCGACGACGACGAGGCGTACGGCTGGTACGGCGGGGACTACCCGGACAAGGCCTCCTGGCGCAGGGCGAACACGGACCTGCTCGTGGGCGGGACCGTGCAGCAGCTCCGGCAGATCAAGCCGGACGTCGCGTTCGGGATCAGTCCCTTCGCGGTGTGGCGCAACCTCGACACCGACCCGCTCGGCTCGGACACCCGGGCCGGCGTGCAGACGTACGACGACCTGTACGCGGACACCCGGAAGTGGGTACGGGAGCGCTGGATCGACTATGTCGTCCCGCAGGTGTACTGGCACCTCGGCAACGCCGCCGCCGACTACGAGACGGTCGTGGCCTGGTGGGACGGGGTGGCCCGGGGCACGGGCGTCGGGCTCTACGTCGGCGAGGCGCTCTACCGGGCCGGCGACCCGGCGCAGCCGACCGCCTGGCAGGAACCGAAGGAACTCTCGTGGCACCTCAGTGTGGCCGGGCGGTACCCGGCGGTGGGCGGGCACTGCTTCTTCGCGGCCAAGGATGTCGCGACGGACCGGATCGGGGCGATGGCCACCGTGGTGGCCGATCACTACCCGACCAGGGTCCGTACACCGCGGTGAGGGACCGCAGCCCTCACTTCATGTTCTCGTGATGGCGTACGACGGTGTCGGGGCCCGGCGACATCAGGGCCTCGTGGCCGTCGTCGTCGAACTTGACGCGGTACGGCGGCGTTCCGTTGTCGCCCAGTACCTGAAGGACCTCGGCCGTACGGTCGTGATGACCGACGGTGCGGCCGTGCACCACCAACTTGTCGCCCACGCTCGCTTGCATCGGGACTGACCTCCTCGCGACCGCTTCCTGCTTCGGAGTCTACGTCTGCCATTGTGACCTGCGTCACCCCGAGGTGTCCTGCGGGGCCGCGCCGGCACGCCCGGCCGTCAGGTGTTCGCCCGCTGGGTGACCGCGATGCAGACCAGGACCGCCGCGGCGGCGAGCGGGGCGGCGGGGGACAGCTGCTCGCCCAGCAGGGACACCGACCAGACCAGCGTGAGCAGCGGCTGCGCCAGCTGGAGCTGGCTGGCCCGCGGGATGCCGATCTCGGCCATGCCGCGGTACCAGACGTACAGCCCGAAGAACGTCGAGCCGGCCGCCACCCACACCAGGCCGATCACGCCGTGGGCGGTGAGGGTGACGGGCTCGTACGCGAGGGCCACGGCCGCGCCGGCGACCATGAGCGGCAGGCAGAGGATCAGCGCCCAGCCGACGACCTGCCAGCCGGGCATCTGCGCGGCGAGCCGGCCACCCTCGGTGTATCCCGCCGCGCACACCAGCAGCGCGCCGAACAGGTACAGGTCGCCGGTCGACAGCGCGCCGCCGCTCTGCTGGAGGGTGAAGGCGATGACGACGGCGGCACCGGCGAGCGCCGCCGCCCAGAAGGTGCGTGACGGGCGGCGACCTGTGCGGACTGCGGCGAACGCGGCCGTCGTCAGCGGCAGCAGACCGACGACGACGGCGGCGTGCGAGGTGGTGGAGGTCTGCAGGGCCAGCGTGGTCAGCAGCGGGAAGCCCACCACCACGCCCATGCCGACGACGGCGAGCCCGGCCCAATGGCGGCGCTCGGGGAGCGGGACGCTCCCCCGCGCTCGGCTTCGCTCGCGCGGGGGGACCCCCATGCTCAGCAGGAACGCGCCCGCGATGGCGGCGGCGAGGACGGAGCGGACGGCGACCAGGGACCACGGGCCGAAGCTCTCCAGACCCCAGACGGTCGAGGGGAAGGTGAGCGAGAACGAGACCACGCCGAGGGCGGCCAGCACCGTGCCGAGGGGGCGCGGGCGGGCCGCGGCGGTCTGCGGGGCCGCGGTTCGCGGGGCGGCGGTCCGCGGTGCGGCCGTGCGCGGGGTCGATGCCTGCGGGCCGGAGCTTCGCGGGCTGTCGACCGCTATCGTCATCGAGCGAGTAGCGCTATCCTGTCCTGTCATGCAAGAGCGTAGCAGTGTCGCTGAATTGGCGTCTTCCCTGCGGTCCGAGCTCGACCGCTACTCACCAGGTGGAAAGCTGCCGTCGAGTCGCGCCCTCGTCGAGCGGTACCGGGTCTCCCCGGTCACGGTCACCCGCGCGCTCGCCCAGCTCGCCGCCGAGGGCCTGGTCGTCACCCGCCCCGGCGCCGGGGCCTTCCGCGCCGAGCCGCGCGCCGCCGCGCCCGCCGCGGGCGACACCTCCTGGCAGGAGGTCGCGCTCAGCGCCGACACCGCCACCGAGATCGTGCCCCGGGCCGTCGACGCCTCCGGCGTCCTCGTCACGCTGGCCGCCCCGCCGCCAGGGGTCGTCGAGTTCAACGGCGGCTACCTGCACCCCTCGCTCCAGCCGGAACGCGCCCTCGCCGCCGCGCTGGCCCGGGCCGGCCGCCGCCCCGGCGCCTGGGGCCGCCCGCCCGCCGACGGGCTGCCCGAGCTGCGCGAGTGGTTCGCCCGCGAGATCGGCGGCAGCGTCACCGCCGCCGAGGTCCTCATCACCGCGGGCGGCCAGTCCGCGCTCACCACCGCCCTGCGGGCGCTCGGCGCGCCCGGCACGCCCGTACTCGTCGAATCGCCGACCTACCCCGGGATGCTCGCCGTGGCCCGCGCCGCCGGACTGCGGCCCGTGCCCGTCCCGTGCGACGCCGACGGGGTCCGCCCCGACCTCCTCGAAGCGGCCTTCCGCGCCACCGGCGCCCGGGTGTTCGTCTGCCAGCCGCTGTTCCAGAACCCCACCGGCGCCGTCCTGCGGAGCGAGCGCCGCCGCGAGGTGCTGCGCATCGCCCGCGCCGCCGGCGCGTTCGTGGTCGAGGACGACTTCGCCCGCCGGCTGGTCCACGAGGACGCCGGGCCGCTCCCCGCGACGCTCGCCGCCGACGACCCCGACGGCGTCGTCGTCCACGTCTGCTCGCTGACCAAGGTGACCTCGGCCAGCCTGCGCGTCGGCGCGCTCGCCGCCCGCGGCCCCGTCCTGGAGCGGCTGCGGGCCATCCAGGTCGTCGACAGCTTCTTCGTCCCCCGGCCGCTCCAGGAGGCCGCCCTGGAACTCGTCGGCGCGCCGGCCTGGGGCCGGCATCTGCGCGCCGTGGCGGGCGAACTGAGGAACCGCCGCGACACCCTGGCCTCCGCCGTGGCCCTGCAGCTGCCCGAGCTGGCGCTGCCGCCGCGCATCCCGTCCGGCGGCTACCACCTGTGGCTCCGCCTCCCCGACACCCTGGACGAGGCCGCGCTGCACTCTGCCGCGCTGCGCGCAGGGGTGGCCGCGGCGCCGGGCCGGCCGTACTTCTGCGCAGAACCGCCCGCCGGCCACCTCCGGCTGAGCTTCGCCGGGGTGGCGGGGCCGGGCGAGATCACCGAGGGCGTGCGGCGGCTGCGCACGGCGATCGACGAGCTGACGCCCTGAGGAGGGGCGGGCCGCGCGTCGCCCGGGCGAGGCCGGGCGTCGCCCGGAGGCCGGTGCGGCGTCCGGCCCGTGGAAATGACCTGACAGTCGTCCGGCCGCCCTGCCAGCCTTCGCCCATGAGCGAAGCGAACGACCACACCCTCTCCGTGCACGGCGCCTACGAGGTCTCCACGGACCCCTCCCGGCTGGACCGCGAGCGCGTCCACCACTGGCTCTCCACGGACGCCTACTGGGCCCTCGGCCGCCCCCGGGCCACGCAGGACCGCGCCATCGACGGCTCCCTGAACTTCGGCGCGTACCACCGGGAGACCGGTGAGATCGCCGCGTACGCGCGGATCATCACCGACGGCACCACCTTCGCCTGGCTCTGCGACGTGTACGTCGACCGCGCGGCCCGCGGCACCGGACTCGGCACCGCGCTGGTGACGGCCGTCCGCGACCACCTGGAGCCGTTCGGCCTGCGCCGTGTCCTGCTCGCCACCGCGGACGCCCACGGCGTGTACGAGAAGGTCGGGTTCAAGCCGCTCGACGAGCCCTCGAAGTGGATGGCCCTCGGCGCGAGCTGACCCCGTACGGGCCCTACCGACCGGTATCGGCCCGCTGTCCGCCATCGGCGACCGGCGCCGGCCTTTGGCTGGAACCGGCCCCGGCCGCGCGTGTCGAACTATTGACCTACGCGGGTCGCGGCCTCACGATCGCGGCCATGGGACTCCGGGTCACGCTCGTCGCCGCGGCACGCAGCTCCTCCCTGCTCGCGGAACGGTTCGACGACGACCGCCCGCTCGACGCGGCGGGCTGGTACGAGGTGCAGCTCGCCGCGCAGGCGCTCGTCCCGCTCGGCGCGGCCGAGCTGCGCTACTGCTCCCCGACGCCCCGCAGCCGCGCCACCGGCGAGGCCCTCGGCTACGCGCCGCTCGTCCAGCCCGCCCTGCGCGACTGCGACATGGGTCGCTGGCGCGGGGCGACCCTCGCCGAGGTCGCCGCGCTCGAACCGGCCGCCGTCGACGCCTGGCTCGCCGACCCCCGCAGCGCCCCGCACGGCGGGGAACCGCTGCTCGGCTTCATCACCCGGATCGGGAACTGGCTGGACACCCGGCCCGCCGACGACGGCGCGATCGTCGCCGTCGCCGAGCCGGCCGTCGTCCGCGCCGCCCTGGTGTACGCGCTGAAGGCGCCGCCCGCGACGTACTGGAACGTGGACGTCCGGCCGCTCTCGACGGTCACCCTGACCGGCCGCCCCGGCCTCTGGCACCTGCACCTGGAGGCCTCGGCCCACGCCGGCGGGGGCGTGCCCCGCTACGCACCGGGGCCCTGAGCAGGCCCGCCGACCGGCTAGCCTGGGAGGCACGATGAACCGTTTGACCACGTCATGGGGCGAGTTCGAGCTCACCCGCTTCCCCGAGGACCCGCGCGACACCCTGCGCGCCTGGGACGCGGCCGACGAGTATCTGCTGCGGCACCTCCACGAGACCGACCAGGACCTCTCCGGGACGGTGGCCGTCGTCGGCGACCGGTGGGGTGCCCTGACGACCGTGCTCGCCGAGTCCGCCGGGGGAGTCGTCCAGATCACCGACTCCCACCTCGGCCGGCAGGCGACCCTCGCCAACCTCGCCCGCGCGGGCGTGCCGGACGATGGCGCGGTCAGCGGCGCGGTACGCCTCCTCACGACCCAGGACGCCCCGCCGGAGCGCATCGACGTGCTCCTGGTCCGCGTCCCGAAGAGCCTGGCGCTCCTGGAGGACCAGCTGCACCGCCTCGCGCCCGCCGTGCACGAGGGCACGGTGGTCGTGGGCACCGGGATGGTGAAGGAGATCCACACCTCCACCCTCACGCTCTTCGAGCGGATCCTCGGCCCCACCCGCACCTCGCTCGCGGTGAAGAAGGCCCGACTGATCCACACCACGCCGGACCCCGCGCTCCGGCCGGGCCCGAACCCCTGGCCGTACCGGTACGAGCTGCCCGCCGACGCGGCCGGCGGGGTCGCCGGGCGGACCGTCACCAACCACGCCGGCGTCTTCTGCGCCGACCGCCTCGACATCGGCACCCGCTTCTTCCTCCAGCACCTGCCCGAGGACCTCGGCGACGCCCGCGTGGTCGACCTGGGCTGCGGCAACGGCGTGGTCGGCCTCGCGGTCGCGCTGCGCGAACCGGACGCCGAGCTGGTCTTCACCGACGAGTCGTACCAGGCGGTGGCCTCCGCCGAGGAGACCTTCCGGGGCAACGCGGAGGCCGGCCGGAAGGCCGAGTTCCTGGTCGGCGACGGGGTCGCGGAGCTGCTGCCCGAGTCCGTGGACGTGGTCCTGAACAACCCACCGTTCCACAGCCACCAGGCCACCACCGACCGCACCGCCCGCCGGATGTTCTCCGGCGCGCGGCGGATCCTGCGCCCGGGCGGCGAGCTGTGGGTGGTCGGCAACCGGCACCTCGGCTACCACGCGACGCTGCGCCGCGTCTTCGGCAACTGCGAACTGGTCGCGAGCGACCCGAAGTTCGTGGTCCTGCGTGCCGTGAAGCGCTCGCGCCGCTAGCCCCAGGTGCGGGAGCAGAGCACCAGTCGGTACCCGTCGGGGTCGACGACGGTCACGCCGTACTCGTCCCAGTACGGGTTGTGCGCCGCCACGCGCTCCCCGCCCGCCGCGACCAGCCGCGCCACCTGCTCCTCCGTGACGGGCGCGCCGAGATAGACCACGAACAGGTCGTCGACGGTCGGCGTCGGGTCGATCGGCCGGTCGGGGTCGCGTGTGAGCTCGAAGTGCCAGCCGCCGTCCGCCGGGCCGACCATGAGCAGATCGTGCTCGCCGGGGGTGTCCTTGGTGGACCTCCACTGCACGACCAGGCCGAGCCCGTCGACGTAGAAGCGCTCGGCGGCGGCGAGGTCGCGCGAGGGGCGGGCGACGCGTATGTGCGTGGTCTTGTCGATCATGAAGCGCAGCGTAGCCGGGGCGTCGGCCCCCGCCCCGCGGGCCCACCGGGACGGACGACGCACCCTTGCGTGGGGACCGTGGGAACGGTGAGGGCTGTGGGGAGACTTGGTGGGGAAATAGGATCCGGCCATGTCGAACACGTCTTCCATCCCCGTCCTGCGTGGCAGCAGGAACACCGTGCTCCGTGTCGACGGCGAGGAGTTGACCCTCCGTCAGGGCAAGCAGGAGTACGGGATACCGCTGGCGGCCGTCGCGCGCGTCCACGCCCGGCAGCGCGCCGTCGAGGTCACGCTGAAGGCCCCCGAGGGGACCGCGCCGGCCTCCCACCGCGTCGAGGGCGTCAGCGAGGCCGCCGCCATCGCCTTCGCCGACGCCGTCACCGCCCTGCTTCCGCCGGCCGTCGAGGGTGCCCCGGCGATCGACGGCGCGGCCCTGGTCGTCACCCGCGCCGCCGAGCCCGAGTCCGCGACCCCGATCGAAACGTTCTGGCGGCGGGTGAAGTGGATCCTCTGGGGCTCCGTACTCGCGATCGTCGCGATGTGCGTGCTCGTCTCGTTCGTCGCGCACCCCGTCCTGATCGTCTTTGCGCTGATCACGGGCGTCATCGGCTTCCCGTTCGCGGGCGCGGTCGCACTGCTGCTCCCGGACCATCTCGATCGGTGGCTGCTGCCCCGGCGCGGCATCACGGTGATCGCGGACTATGCCCACGGCGCCGTGGGGCCGAACGGCTACCTGTACGGGGACCTCGACGGGAACACCTGGAAGTACGTCGACAGGAGCGGCCGCCTCCGCATCGAGGTCAGCTACGACCCGCGCAATCCGGGCAAGGCGGTCCGCGCCGACGGCAGGGGGAAGTGGTGGGAGGCGTTCATACTCGGGACGGCGGCAGCCGTCGCCCTGTTCTTCCTCTTCGGGTTCTGCGCGCTGCCGTTCCTGGGCGAGGAACTCATGGGCCCCACGCCCTGAGGGAGAGCGGAGCGGCCCCGCCCGAGCCCGCACGGGCTCCGGCGGGGCCGCGCACGGCTATCTGCCGAAGTACGCGTCGTGGATCGCCACCGTCGACACGTTGCCGTCCTTGTCCGTCACCTCGGCGCGCAGCGCGACGCCCTTGTCCTTCGCCGGGTTCCGGACGGCCACCTTCCCGTCCGTCACCACGAGCCGGGTCCAGGTCCGGGCGTCGTCGTACGAGGCGTACACCTCAAGGGCCTTGAGGTTGCTCCCGGCAGCCGCGCCCTGCACCGTCACCGGCATCAGCTGTATCCGGCCCGCCGGAGCGGTGCCGTCCAGGGCTGTGGCCGCGCCGAAGCGGACCATCGAGACGGGGAGCGCCGTCGCCTCCTCCGTCCGCTTCGAGCGGAACGACCAGCTCGCGTCGATGCGGCTGGACGTCCTCGCAACGGCAGGGTCGCGCACGACGGAGGTCGTCAGCCGGTATCCGGCGTCGTCGGCGGGGACGGTGAAGGGGGCGCTGCGGGACAGCGGGGCGTCGCTCTCGCCGATCCGGGTTCCGTCGCGGTAGAGCAGGGTCTTGGCCGAGGTGGGGTCCTCGTCGCCGCCGTCCGCCGCTCCGGAGACGAACATCGGCACATCGCCGTGGATCTCGTCGCCCTCACGGCCGATGCCGGCGTAGCCGCCGATCCGCGGCCCGAAGACGGCCGTGTTGAGAGCGAGTGCGTAGCTCCTTCCGCCCTGGTAGCTCTGGTCGTTCAGCCACTGGAACACCTCGATGACGGGCAGGCCGTCCGAGCCCTGGACCGTCTGGCTGAAGTTGTACTCCCAGCGGACCTGGTCGAGCGTGGACAGATACAGCGTGCGAGTGTTCGGCAGGGGCCGTTCCACGGGGTTCTGGACGGGCCAGATGTCCGCCCCGGGCAGGAGCCCGGCCAGTTGCAGCAGCCCGGTCTTGCCCGGCGCCGAGGCCCCGAGTCCGGTCTTCACGGCCGCCAGATCCTTCCGCTCCAGGTGCCGTGTGTAGCCGGTGGAGAAGCGCTTGACGGGGCCGCCCAGGGTCACGTGGTAGCCGACGTCGTCGCCCGTGGTCCAACTGGTGTTCCACGACTCGCGCAGGCCCTCTTCCATGTCGGGCCCCAGATACGCGGTGCGTACACCCGCGAACGAGTCCAGGTCGAAGCCGAAGACGGAGGTCATGTAGCCCTGTCGGAACGTGTGGAACGCCGTTGCGCCGGACGGCTTCGCCTTCGGATCCGGCACGGTGATGTCCACCGGCTCGGCGGCCCGCGCGTCCAGCGTCACCGTCGTCGCCCCGTCCACCTTCAGGGCGGGCTGGACCAGCCAGTCGAACCCCTTCGCGAAGTCCGCCGGGTCCACCGGAAGGTACGAGGTGAGAGGGTAGGTCCCCTTCCTCACGCGGAGCTTCGTCGTTCCCGAGGAGTCCTGCGGCAGTTCGCCCCAGAAGCCGAATCGGGTCCGGTAGTCGGCCGTCGGCTTCCCGTCGCGGCCGATGTGCCGGACCGTCACGTCGTACGACTCCACCTCGCGCTCCACGGTCGCCGCCGTGCGCACGCTCTGGCCGTCGCCGGTCGCCGTCACGTAGGCGGAGAACGTGCCGTCGGCGGCGCCGAGCGTGGTGTCCGCCGTCAGGTCCACGGACGCCGTGCCGCCCGCCGGGACGGTCACCGAGGTCGCGCCGAGCGCGAAGAACCCGGCGGGGGCGGGCTGCCTCTGCGGGTCGAGGGTGGTCAGCGCGAGGGCGAGGGTGACGTCCTTGTCGCCGGCGTTGCGGTAGGTCACCTTCCTGGTGATGGCCGGGTCGTCGGCGTGCGGCCACCGGGCCAGGCCGAAGCCCAGTGAGACCGGCTCGGCGAACACCGTCTGCTCGATGGCCCGGTCGACCTGGACACGACCGCTGCCCTGCTCGAACGGCGTGTACGGGCCGCCCTTGGTGGAGCCCGTCAGCACGCCCTTGAGCTCGGACGCCTTCCAGCCGGGATGCCGCTGCTTGAGGAGCGCGGCGGCGCCGGCGACGTGCGGAGCGGCCATGGACGTGCCCGAGATCGTCAGATAGCCCTCGGGCCGCTGGCCGACCTCGCGCTCGATGACGCTGCCGGGGGCGGCGGCAGCGGTGATGTCCACGCCCGGCGCGGTCACGTCGGGCTTCACGGTCGCGGGATCGGTGCTCCCCCTGCTGGAGAAGGGCGCGAGCGCGTCGGCGTCGTCCACGGCGCCGACGGTGAGCGCGGACCGGGCGGTGCCCGGGCTGCCGACGGGGCCGCCGTTGTTGCCCGCGGACACGGCGAACAGGAGGCCCCGCTCGGCGGAGAGCCGGTCGATCGCCGCCTCCACGGGGTCCGTGCCCTCGGTGCCGCGACCGCCCAGGCTCAGGTTGACGACGTCGGCGCCCTGCGCCGCCGCCCACTCGATGCCCGCCAGGATCTGCGACTCGCTGCCCCGTCCCTCGTCGTCGAGGACCTTGCCGCTCAGGAGCTCGGCCCCGGGGGCGACGCCCTTGAACGCCCCGCCCGAAGCGGCTCCCGTACCCGCCGCGATGGAGGCGACGTGCGTGCCGTGGCCGTAGTGGTCCATGGCGTCCGGGGATTCGGTGAAGTTCTGCTGGGCGATCACCTTCCCCTTGAGGTCCGGATGCGTCGCGTCGACGCCCGTGTCCAGTACGGCGATCTTGACGCCCTTGCCGTCGTATCCGGCGGACCAGGCCTTGGGCGCGCCGATCTGCGCGACGCTCTTGTCGAGCGTCGCCTTGAGCACGCCGTCCAGCCAGACGTGCGCGATGCCGGCGGTAGTGGTCGTGCCGGCGCCCGTGCCGTCCGTGAGCGCGGTCCACAACTCCGCGGCGTGCGCGCGGGGCGTGACGACGGCCTCGGCGTTCAGGGACGTGAGGGACCGCGCGACCTTGGTACCGCCCGCGGCCTTCACCCCTGCCTTGGCCTTCGGGGCGGCCGCGCCGGAGTATCCGACGATCACTTTCAGGCCGCCGCGCTGCGCCTTCACGTTCTCGGCGCGTGCCAGCTCGGTCACGTCGAACAGCCGCGGGTCGAGCCGGCCCGCGGCGATCAGCGGTTGCGCGTCGAGCGGGACCGCGAAGGTGTGACCGTCCTCGGAGGAGATCCGCACAGGAATCCGCTCGCGGCCCGGGGCATGGTCGATGCTCCCCAGCCGTCCCTTGGCGTCGATGCTGACGCGGTCGCCGGTGATGAGGGTGACGGTGACGCCCGGCCGCCCGGACGCGCCAGGCGCGGTCGACGTGGTCACCGCCTGAGTGGGAGCGCTGACGACCACAGATAGAACAAGCGCGGCACAGGAAGCCGCGACGATCGGCTTGCCAAACCGGCGCGGCCGGCGGCTCGGATCTCGGTACCGGGCGATCTCGCTGCTCTGCAACTTTCCTCCTGCTCAAGGGCATTCAGCTGCTCGGGACGCGAGCGCCCCTCGCGGGTTGTTGCCCGATGAGGCAGAAGGGGTTCACGGTGCGCCCGGGGACGCGATGCCTTTGCATAAATCTGCTGCGCTGCGTATAGTCATGCCATCCAGGAGGAGGGTTCGATGACGGTACGAGCAGCAGTGGCGGGCGCGAGTGGGTATGCGGGCGGGGAGCTTCTGCGTCTGCTTGTCGCGCATCCGCACGTCGAGATCGGCGCCCTGACCGGGCACTCCAACGCCGGTCAGCGGCTCGGTGGGCTCCAGCCGCACCTGCAGCCGCTCGCGGACCGGGTCCTGGAGCCGACCACCGCCGAGGTGCTCGCCGGGCACGACATCGTCTTCCTGGCGCTGCCGCACGGGCAGTCCGCCGCCGTGGCGGACCAGCTCGGACCGGACGTCCTCGTCGTCGACATGGGCGCCGACTTCCGGCTGCAGAACGCCGCCGACTGGGACCGGTTCTACGGCACCGAGCACGCCGGGACCTGGCCCTACGGCCTTCCCGAACTTCCGGGCGCCCGTGCCGCGCTGGAGGGGTCCAAGCGCATCGCGGTGCCCGGTTGCTACCCCACCGCCGTCTCGCTCGCGCTCTTCCCGGCCTACGCGGACGGCCTCGCCGAGCACGATGCCGTGATCGTCGCCGCCAGCGGCACCTCCGGCGCCGGCAAGGCGCTCAAGCCGCACCTGCTCGGTGCCGAAGTCATGGGGAACATGACCCCGTACGGCGTCGGCGGCGGCCACCGGCACACCCCCGAGATGATCCAGAACCTCAGCGCGGTCGCGGGCGGGCAGGTCACCGTGTCCTTCACCCCGACCCTCGCCCCGATGCCCCGCGGCATCCTCGCCACCTGCTCCGCGTACGCGAAGCCCGGCGTCACCGCCGAGTCGGTCCGGGCCGCGTACGAGAAGGCGTACGCCGACGAGCCGTTCGTGCGGCTGCTCCCCGAGGGGCAGTGGCCGTCCACCGCGGCCGTGTACGGCTCCAACGCCGTGCAGGTCCAGGTCGCGTACGACGCGGAGGCGAACCGGATCATCGCGATCAGCGCCATCGACAACCTCACCAAGGGCACCGCCGGTGGCGCGGTGCAGAGCATGAACATCGCCCTCGGACTTCCCGAGGACACCGGACTTTCCACGATGGGAGTTGCGCCGTGAGCGACGCGTGCGCAGCCACCGGTCCGCAGACGACGACGAAGCCCGCACCTCTGCGCTGCGCGGGCGACAGCGACATCAGCCGCTACCGCGGCGGGGCGAACGGAGAAGCACAGTGAGTGTGACGGCAGCGAAGGGATTCACGGCGGCGGGCATCGCCGCCGGGATCAAGGCGAACGGCAACCCGGACCTGGCCCTCGTGGTCAACAACGGCCCCCGCCGCGCCGCCGCGGGCGTCTTCACCTCCAACCGTGTCAAGGCCGCGCCGGTGCTGTGGTCCCAGCAGGTGCTGGCCGGCGGCGAGCTGACAGCCGTCGTGCTCAACTCCGGCGGCGCCAACGCCTGCACCGGCCCGAAGGGCTTCCAGGACACCCACGCCACGGCCGAGAAGGTCGCCGAGGTCCTGGAGATCGGCGCCGGCGAGGTCGCCGTCGCGTCCACCGGCCTCATCGGCGTCCTGCTCCCGATGGACAAGCTGCTGCCCGGCGTCGAGCAGGCGGCGGCGGAGCTCTCCGAGCACGGCGGAGAGAAGGCCGCCATCGCCATCAAGACCACCGACACGGTCCACAAGACCGCCGTCGTCACCAAGGACGGCTGGACCGTCGGCGGCATGGCGAAGGGCGCGGGCATGCTCGCCCCCGGCCTCGCCACCATGCTCGTCGTCCTCACCACCGACGCCGACGTGGCCGCAAAGGACCTCGACGGCGCCCTGCGGCACGCCACCCGGCTCACCTTCGACCGGGTCGACTCCGACGGCTGCATGTCCACCAACGACACCGTCCTGCTGCTCGCCTCCGGCGCGGCCGGCGTCACGCCCGAGCAGGGCGAGTTCGCCGACGCCGTACGGGCCGTCTGCGACGACCTCGCCCGCCAGCTCATCGGCGACGCCGAGGGCGCCAGCAAGGACATCCGGATCGAGGTGATCAACGCGGCCACCGAGGACGACGCCGTCGAGGTCGGCCGGTCCATCGCCCGGAACAACCTCCTCAAGTGCGCCATCCACGGCGAGGACCCGAACTGGGGCCGGGTGCTCTCCGCCATCGGCACCACCGCCGCCGCCTTCGAGCCGGACCGGCTGAACGTCGCCATCAACGGCGTCTGGGTCTGCAAGAACGGCTCGGTGGGCGAGGACCGCGACCTCGTCGACATGCGCTACCGGGAGGTCACCGTCACCGCCGACCTTGCCGCCGGGTCCGAGTCCGCCGTCATCTGGGCCAACGACCTCACCGCCGACTACGTCCACGAGAACAGCGCGTACTCGTCATGAGCAATCAGCCCGGCGACAAGACCGCCGACCAGAGCACCACGCGGAAGCACAAGGCGCTGCCCAAGGCGCAGACGCTCATCGAGGCGCTGCCCTGGCTGACCCGCCACCACGGCAAGACGGTCGTCATCAAGTTCGGCGGCAACGCCATGATCGACGAGGAGCTCAAGGCCGCCTTCGCGCAGGACGTCGTCTTCCTGCGCCACGCAGGTCTGAAGCCGGTCGTGGTGCACGGCGGCGGGCCGCAGATCAGCGCCGCGCTCGACCGGCACGGCATCGTCAGCGAGTTCAAGGCCGGCCTGCGGGTCACCACCGAGGACGCGATGGACGTCGTCCGCATGGTCCTGGCCGGCCAGGTCCAGCGCGAGCTGGTCGGGCTGCTCAACCAGCACGGCCCGCTGGCCGTCGGCCTCACCGGCGAGGACGCGCACACCATCACGGCCACCAAGCACCAGCCGGTCATCGAGGGCGAGCAGGTCGACATCGGCCGGGTCGGCGAGATCACCGCCATCGACACCGGCGCCATCTCGGCGCTCCTGGAGGACGGCCGGATCCCGGTCGTCTCCTCCATCGCCCGCTCCCAGGACGACGGGCATGTCTACAACGTCAATGCCGATACGGCGGCCGCGGCACTCGCTGCCGCGCTGGGCGCCGAGACGCTGATGGTCCTGACCGACGTCGAGGGCCTGTACGAGGACTGGCCGAACAGCGACGAGGTCATCAGCCGGCTCACCGCGAGCCAGCTGGAGAAACTGCTGCCCGAGCTCTCCAGCGGCATGGTCCCCAAGATGGAGGGCTGCCTGCACGCCGTACGGAACGGGGTCCGCACGGCCCGCGTCATCGACGGCCGGGTGCAGCACTCCATCCTGCTGGAGATCTTCACCGACGAGGGCATCGGAACGATGGTCGTGCCGGACGCCCCGGCCGACAGCAAGAGCGACCGGGGCGACAAGGGCGACCGGGGCGACAAGGGGGAGACGGCATGACGAACGCGGAGCTGACCCAGCGGTGGCAGGGCGCGCTCATGGACAACTACGGCACCCCCAAGCTGCCGCTGGTCCGCGGCGAGGGCGCCAAGGTCTGGGACGCCTCGGGCGCCGAGTACCTCGACTTCGTCGGCGGCATCGCGGTGAACGCCCTCGGCCACGCCCACCCGGCGATCGTCGAGGCCGTGACGCGTCAGATCCAGAGCCTCGGCCACGTCTCCAACCTCTTCGTCGCCGAACCGCCCGTCGCGCTCGCCGAGCGGCTGCTCCAGCTCTTCGGCCGCCCGGGCCGGGTGTTCTTCTGCAACTCCGGCGCGGAGGCCAACGAGGCGGCGTTCAAGATCGGCCGGCTCACCGGCCGGCGCCACATGGTCGCCACCGACGGCGGCTTCCACGGCCGGACGATGGGCGCCCTCGCGCTCACCGGCCAGCCCGGCAAGCAGGGCCCGTTCCTGCCGCTGCCCGGCGACGTCACCCACGTTCCGTACGGCGACGTCGAGGCGCTGCGCGCCGCCGTCACCGAGGAGACGGCCTTCGTGATCATCGAGCCGATCCAGGGCGAGAACGGCGTGGTCGTGCCGCCGGCCGGATACCTCCAGGCCGCCCGCGAGATCACCCGGGCCACCGGCACCCTGCTCGTCCTCGACGAGGTGCAGACCGGCATCGGCCGGTGCGGCACCTGGTTCGAGCACCAGGCCCACGACGGCGTCGACCCCGACATCGTCACCCTGGCCAAGGGCCTCGGCGGCGGGCTGCCGCTCGGCGCGACCGTCGCCTTCGGTGCGGCGGCCGAGCTGTTCGCGCCCGGCCACCACGGCACGACCTTCGGCGGCAACCCGGTCGCCTGCGCCGCCGGACTGGCCGTCCTCGACACCCTCGGCCGGGACGGGGCGCTCGACGAGGTCAAGCGGCTCGGCGAGAAGCTGCGCGACGGAATCGAGGGTCTGGGCGATCCGCTGGTCTCCCACGTCCGTGGTGCGGGGCTGCTGCTGGGTATCGTGCTCACCGAGCCCCTCGCGCCCCAGGTGCAGCAGGCGGCTCAGGACGCCGGCCTCCTGGTGAACGCGCCCGCCCCCGATGTCGTACGGATCATGCCGGCGCTGATCATCGGAGACGCGGAGGCGGACGCCTTCCTGGAGGCGCTCCCCGGTGTCCTCGACGCGGTGAACGGGGAAGGACGAACCGGAGAATGAGACGACGATGACCGATGCGCAGGGAATCGACCAGGGCGGTCCGTCCGTTCCGCAGACCCGCACGGCACGCCACCGCAGGATCGTCGACATCCTCAACCGGCAGCCGGTGCGCTCGCAGAGCCAGCTCGCCCGGCTCCTCGCCGACGACGGGCTGAGCGTCACCCAGGCGACGCTCAGCCGGGACCTCGACGAGCTCGGCGCGGTGAAGATCCGCAACACCGGGGGCGAGCTGATCTACGCGGTGCCCAGCGAGGGCGGCTTCCGCACCCCGCAGGCGCCGCTCGGCGAGTCCGCCAAGGAGGAGCGCATGCGGCGCCTCTCCGGCGAACTGCTGATCTCCGCCGAGGCCTCCGCCAACCTGGTGGTGCTGCGCACCCCGCCCGGCGCGGCCCAGTTCCTCGCATCGGCCATCGACCAGGCCGAACTCCGCGCGATCCTCGGGACGATCGCGGGTGACGACACGCTGCTGCTCATCTCCCGCGACCCGGCCGGCGGCCAGGCCCTGGCCGACCACCTGCTGCGGCTCGCCCAGAACGACCGCTGACCGCAGGCACCCGTACCCGTCAGGTCACCCGTCAGTACCCGGTGACCGCGGTCGTCCCGCCGCTCGTGCCGATGGCGATGTGCGGGCGGCGGACCGGGTCGGCCCAGGCCAGGATGCGGCGCATGGCATCGGCCGGCACGGACACGCAACCGGCCGTCGCACCGCGCCCGTTGACGTGCAGGAAGATCCCGGCGCCGCGACCGCGCACGGGCCGGTCGTAGTTGAACCCGATGACGAGCGCATGCGCGTACTGGGTCCCGTACGAGACGAGATGCTCGGACTCGCCGGCCCGGCAGTCCCCGGGCAGCCCCTCCACCCACCGGTTGTACGCCCGGGACTCGTTGTCCTGGCACCACCAGGAGCGCTCGGTGACCCGCGCGTACGGGTACGCGGTTCCCGCCGGCCGCGTCTCGACGCCGAAGGCGTAGGGCAACGAGTAGAGCCCGGTCGGTGTGGTGCTGGTCCCCTGCCGCCGGTCGGCCCCGTCGGCGAGCCCGTTCGCCCCGAACCGCGCGGGCGCGGAGCCGACCTCGTCCCATGCGGCGCCCCGCCGCTCCCACCAGACGACGGTCCCGGTGGTCGAGTTCAACCCCGGAGCCTCGGCGGTGATCAGCTGGGACCCGCCCCCGGTGTCCGCCATTCGCTCGGGCAGCGGGACGGGACCGGACGCGGGAGCGGCGGTCAGCGAGACGAGCACGGCGCCGGCGGCGAGGAGCATGCGCATGGCGCGACGCTAAGGCCCGCCACCGGCCCGCTGCCACGCCACTGAGCCGGGTGGGGGAGCGGCGGCGCCGGGGGCCGGTGTTCAGATGCGCGTGCCGCGCGGATGCGCCTCCTCTTCTCGGCCCGCCAGGTGGCGATCCGCTCGCCGTTCGCCTCGGCGAGGGCGCGGATCTCGTCCGCGTGCGGGCCCTTGGCGGCGTCGCGGTCCCAGACCACTCGCAGCGCCTGGGCTCGGGCGGCCGTGCGCACCTCCGGGAGGGGGTCGTCCAGCAGGCGGAGGGCGTTGAGCAGGGCCGCGGGTGCGAAGTCGTGTTCGAGGAGTTCCATGGCCAGTGCCCGGCGGGCGGGTGCCTCGCCGGGGGCCGTGAGGGCGATGAGCCGCTCCGTGGGGACCTCGCCGGCGGCGTACCGGAGTGCTCCGCGCGCCGCGCGGGCCATCTCCGGCGCCGGGTCGGCGAGGTGCGGCAGGGCCTCGTCCCAGCCGAGGCCGTGGCGGTGCGAGAGAAGGACGAGCGCGCGGGCGCGCACGCGCGCGTGCCGGTGGCCGAGCAGGCCGCGCAGGGCCTCGGGGTCGTCCCGCAGGGCGCGCAGCACGACCGCTCCGACGCGCGGGTCGGGATCGTCGGCGTGCGGCGGCAGCTCGGTGTCCGCCAGGGCGCCGAGCAGCCGCAGTCCGCCGAGCGCCCGGGCTCGTACGGCCCCGTCGGCGTGCCGGGTGAGGTTCCGGAGCAACGGGGCGTCCGCTGGGTCGCGCTGCTCCGCGAGTCCGCTGACCGCCGAGGGTGTCGCGGCGGCCGGGTCGGCGCAGAGCGCGCGGAGACGGGCGTGCGGATCGTCGTCGGCCTCCCGCAGGCCCTGGTGGGCGAGCCCGCGCACCCAGGGGGAGGGGTCCGTCAGGTGCGGTACGAGGTCGCCGGCCCGCAGTCGTGCCACGCCCGTGCCCCGGACGAGGCCGTCGGACGAGGACAGGAGCCGCTCCAGGGCCGCGTCGGCGCCGGGCAGCTCCGGCAGGAGGCGCGCTGCGAGCCGCCGGACGTGTCGGTCGCGATGGCCGAGCGCGACCGCGGCCAGCTCGTCGGGGGAGTGCCTGAGCGCCACCGCGCGGCTCCCGTGGAAGACGTCGGAGTCGAGCCGTACCCGGTCCTCCGCCCGCCCGGCACCCGCCGTCGAAGCCGCGTCGCTGCCGTGCGGAAGACGCTCGTCCCCGTGAAGGTGGTGGGTGGGCCCCGGTCGCTCGCTCGTCATGCGGCGGACTGTAACCGGGCGGGCGGCAACCCCTGCCCACCACCCCCAATGCCAAAATTGACGAATCATGCAGAGTTCTGCATACTCATGCATCAAGGGTTTCGGACAGTCGAGGCGAGGAGCAACCAGAAGTGAGCAGCAACAACGGTGACGTCCGGCTCTGGGGCGGGCGGTTCGCCGACGGGCCCGCCGAGGCCCTGGCGAAGCTCTCCGCGTCGGTCCACTTCGACTGGCGCCTCGCGCCGTACGACATCGCCGGCTCCCGGGCCCACGCGCGCGTGCTGCACAAGGCGGGGCTGCTCACCGAGGACGAGCTGACGCGAATGCTGGCCGGGCTCGACCGGCTGGAGGCCGACGTCGCCGACGGCTCCTTCGTCGGGACCATCGCCGACGAGGACGTGCACACCGCTCTCGAGCGGGGCCTGCTCGAGCGCCTCGGGCCGGACCTCGGCGGCAAGCTGCGTGCCGGTCGGTCCAGGAACGACCAGGTCGCCACCCTCTTCCGGATGTACCTGCGGGACCATGCCCGCATCATCGGCGGCCTGATCGCCGACCTCCAGGACGCCCTGGTCGGCCTCGCCGAGGCGCACCCGGACGTCGCCATGCCGGGCCGGACCCATCTCCAGCACGCCCAGCCGGTGCTCTTCGCGCACCACGTGCTCGCGCACGTCCAGTCGCTGTCGCGGGACGCGGAGCGGCTGCGGCAGTGGGACACCCGTACCGCGGTCTCCCCGTACGGCTCCGGCGCGCTCGCCGGCTCCTCGCTCGGGCTCGACCCGGAGGCGGTCGCCAAGGACCTCGGCTTCGAGCGCGGCTCCGCGGGCAACTCCATCGACGGAACCGCCTCGCGCGACTTCGTCGCCGAGTTCGCCTTCATCACCGCGATGATCGGCGTGAACCTCTCCCGCATCGCGGAGGAGATCATCATCTGGAACACGAAGGAGTTCTCCTTCGTGACCCTGCACGACGCCTTCTCCACCGGCTCGTCGATCATGCCGCAGAAGAAGAACCCGGACATCGCCGAGCTGGCCCGAGGGAAGTCCGGCCGGCTCATCGGCAACCTGTCCGGCCTGATGGCCACTCTCAAGGCCCTGCCGCTGGCCTACAACCGGGACCTCCAGGAGGACAAGGAGCCGGTCTTCGACTCCTGCGACCAGCTGGAGATCCTGCTGCCCGCCTTCACCGGCATGATGGCCACGCTCACGGTCAACCGGGAGCGCATGGAGGAGCTGGCCCCGGCCGGCTTCTCGCTCGCCACCGACATCGCCGAGTGGCTGGTCAAGCAGGGCGTGCCGTTCCGTGTCGCGCACGAGGTGGCCGGCGAGTGCGTGAAGGTCGCCGAGGCGGAGGGCAAGGAGCTGGACGAGCTGACGGACGACCAGTTCGTGAAGATCTCCGAGCACCTCACCCCCGAGGTCCGCACCGTGCTCAACGTCCCCGGCGCTCTCGCCTCCCGTGACGGCCGCGGCGGTACGGCCCCGTCGGCCGTCGCCGCCCAGCTCGTCGAGGTGAAGGCCGACCTGGTGATCCAGCACGCCTGGGCGGACGCCAAGAAGTAACCGCAGTCACCGCACGGAGCGTCACAGCGCCGCCGCCCAGTCCGCGAGCGCGTCGAAGTCCGGCCGGAGCAGTCCGTGTCGGGGGTCGATGTGCAGCAACAGGGCGGCGGCGAGGTGGTTCTGCTCCACGTACTCGTGGTCGTACGACGTGATGTCGTCGTCCACCCATGCGAACGGCCGCCCCGCCGCGTACTCCAGGATGTACTGGGTCTTCCAGAACGTCCCGCGCGGGGCGGCTCCGTGCATCTTGGGCCAGTCGATGAACGGCAGCTCGGGGAGCCCGAGATGCGGCGCGATCCAGTCGTTCGCCTCGCCCTTCCAGGTCGTCGCCCAGACCAGTTCGTACGCGTCGGCCAGCGTCAGCAGCTCCTCCCCGTGGGCCGGGTTGAGCCACACCCGCAGCGGCTTGGTCTCGAACCAGCCGCCCGGCCGCATCCGGTGCGTCGTGTACCCCTCCGGACGGCGCTCGGCCTGTGCCGCGTACGGGTTCAGCGGGCCGTCCACGTCGATCAGCAGCAGTGGCTTCGTCATGTCCACAGCATTCCTTCCGGCCTCGCAATGAGGCGTTGATTTATCGAATGAGACATCGACGTCTCATTCGGTGTATGGTCGTCTCATGTCAGTCGATCGCACCCAGGTGCTCCGGGCCGCCGCCGTCCTGCTCGCCCGCAAGGCGACCGCCACGATGGACGAGGTCGCCCGGGCCGCCGGCATCGGCCGCGCCACCCTGCACCGGCACTTCGCCGGCCGGGACGCGCTGATCAGGGCGCTGGAGGAGATGGGCATCGACGAGCTGGAGGCCGCCCACGACTCGGCCGCGCTCGACGAGGGGCCCGCGGACGAAGCCGTACGACGGCTCATTGCCGCGGTGGAGCCGGTCGCCCCGCTGCTCTCGTTCCTCGTCACCGAGAACCAGCTCTTCGAGGGCGAAGGGCAGAACGAGGGCTGGGCCCGGCTCGACGCCCGGGTCGCCGCGCTCTTCCGGCGCGGTCAGGAAGAGGGCGTCTTCCGGATCGATCTGACACCCGCATGGCTCACCGAGGCCCTCTACGGGCTCATCGGGAGCGGCGCCTGGGCCGTCCTGGACGGCCGGGTCGCGGCGAAAGACTACCAATACATGATCGCCGAGCTGCTGCTCGGCGGCGCACGACGGAGTGTGGAGCAATGAGCAGGACCCAGCAGCTGAACCCCTCGACGGGGACGGAGGTGAGGAGCCCCGGACGGTGGCTCGCGCTGTCGGTGCTCGTCCTCGCGGTTCTGCTGGTCGCGGTCGACGCCACCGTGCTCGGACTCGCCACCCCCTCGCTGAGCGAGGACCTCGAGCCGTCCGGCACGCAGCTGCTGTGGATCGGCGACATCTACTCGTTCGTCATCGCCGGTCTGCTCGTCTCCATGGGCTCCCTCGGTGACCGCATCGGCCGCAAGAAGCTGCTGCTGACCGGTGCGACCGCGTTCGGCGCGGTCTCGGTGCTCAACGCGTACGCCACCAGCCCCGAGATGATGATTGTGGCCCGCGCGCTGCTCGGCGTCGCCGGCGCGACGCTGATGCCGTCGACCCTGGCGCTGATCCGGAACATCTTCCACGACCCCAAGGAGCGCAGCCTCGCCATCGGCATCTGGGGCGCCACCGCCTCGGCGGGTGCCGCCATCGGCCCGGTGGTCGGTGGCGCGCTGCTCCAGCACTTCTACTGGGGCTCGGTCTTCCTGATCAACCTGCCCGTCATGGCGATCCTGGTCGTCGTCGGCATCAAGCTGCTACCGGAGTCCAAGAACCCGGTCGCGGGACCGTGGGACCTGATCAGCGTCGGCCTGTCGCTCGTCGGCGTCATCGGCGTCGTCTACGCGGTGAAGGAACTCGCCTCCCACGGCCCGACCTTGGACGTCGCGGCGGCCGCCGTCATCGGCGTCGTCGCCCTGTACGCCTTCGTCCGGCGCCAGCACGCGCTGGCCGCACCGCTGCTCGACATGCGTCTGTTCAAGCACCGGGGCTTCTCCGGCGCGGTCCTCGCCGACCTGCTCACCGTCTTCGGACTGTCCGGACTGGTCTTCTTCCTCTCCCAGTTCCTGCAGCTGGTACAGGGCCGTGAGCCGCTTGAGGCCGGTCTCGCCGAACTGCCCGCCGCCATCGGCGCGGTGGTCACCGGTCTGATCGCCGGCCGCTACGCCCGCCGGTACTCGGTGCGCGCCGTCGTCGCGGGCGGTCTCGGGGCGATCGGACTCGCGCTCGCCGTCATCACCCTGGTCCACAAGGAGACCGGCTACCCGCTCCTCGGCGGAGCGCTGCTGGTCGTCGGCCTGGGCGCCGGTTTCTCGTTCACCGTCACGGCGGACGTGATCCTGTCCAGCGTGCCCAAGGAGCAGGCCGGTTCGGCCTCCGCGGTCTCCGAGACCGCGTACGAACTCGGCGCGGCCCTCGGCATCGCGCTGCTCGGCTCGATCGTGACCGGCGTCTACTCCGGCTTCGCGGCCCCGGCCGGCGTCCCCGCCGACGTGGCGGCCTCGGCGCACGAGTCGCTCGGCGGCGCCGTCGAGGCCTCCACGGGGCTGGCCCCGGACACGGCCACGGCCCTGGTCTCGGCGGCCCAGGAGGCCTTCGTCGACGGCCTGCGCATCGCGTCCGGCGTCGGCGCGGCGGTCCTGCTCGCGACCGCGGTCGCGGCCTGGTTCCTGCTGAAGGGTCAGAGGCTGGAGGAGGGCGTCCAGCACTGACCCGTGCTCAGGGAGGGCCGGTCAGCCACGAGTTGACAGTGTGAACAGGCGCGCGACACGATCCCCGCGATGGAGATCAACGACCTGACACCGGCCGAACGCCGCATCTGGGAGGCGTTCCCGCGCGACGAGGGCGTCGACTTCCGCGAACACCCCGACGAGGACCCCGGGACCGCAGCGTCCTGGGGTCCCGAGCGCACGCTGCGCGCCGAGGTCCTGCGCGCCCTGCTCCTCGACGGGCCCACCCAGGACGGCGCGATCCCCGGCCTGAAGGTCACCGGCGCCCGCATCACCGGCGTGCTGCACCTCAAGTACGGGGACGTCGACCATCCGGTACGCCTGCGGGGCTGCCACTTCGACGAGCGCCCCGACTTCTACGCGGCCCGGGTGCGCACGCTCGTCCTGAGCGACTCGGTGCTCCCCGGCCTGGAGGCGTCGAACCTCCGCGTCGACGTGTCGCTGCGGCTCTCCTGCTGCCGGATCAACGGCCCGCTCCGACTGTCCGGCGCCCAGGTCGCGAACGGGGTCTTCCTCAACGACGCCGTCATCGGCACCCCGGGATCCCGTGATCCCGACGACCCCGACGCGCCGGTGCTGCTGCTCAACCACGCCTCGATCGGCACCGACGTCCGGGCCAAGCGGCTGGTCACCCACGGCCGTTTCCTGCTCAACGCCACCACCGTCGGCGGACAGGTGATGCTCGACGACGCCGAGCTGAACTGCCCCGACGGCACCGCCCTGCACGCCGAGACCCTCTCCGTCGGCACCGACCTGCGGGCCATGCGGATGCGCGCCACCGGCCGGGTCAACCTCACCGGCGCGCGCATTCCCGGCCAGCTCAATCTCGCCCTCGCCCGGCTCGCCAACCCCGGCGGCACCGCGCTGCGTGCCAGCAGCTGCACCGCCGGCGAGATATGGCTGCGCGAGTGCCCCCGGATCCAGGGCTCGGTCAACCTCCGCCGCACCCAGTGCGACCTGCTCTTCGTGGCACCCGAGGTCTGGCCCGACGAGGTCCGCGTCGACGGCCTGACCTACCGGAGCCTCGGCCCCCACCTGCCCGCCGAGGAGCGCCTTCCGGCCCTGGAACGCGACGCGCACGGCTACACGCCCTTCGCCTACGAACAACTGGCGGCGGCCTATCGCACGGCCGGTGACGAGGCGGCCGTCCGCACCGTCCAACTGGCCAAACTCCGCCGCCATCGGCGGACCCTGCCCCGCTACGCCCGGGTCTGGGGCCTGCTCCAGGACGGCACCGTCGGCTACGGATTCCGGCCCATGCGCGCGGCCGGCTGGCTGCTGGCGCTGCTGCTCACCGGGTCGCTCGCCTTCGCCTTCCACCACCCCCCGCCGCTCAAGGCGGGCGAGGCGCCGGACTTCAACCCGGTGTTCTACACCCTCGACCTGCTGCTGCCGATCATCGGCTTCGGCCAGGAGGCGGCCTTCGCGCCGAGCGGGGCCCAGCAGTGGCTCTCGTACCTGCTGATCGTCACCGGCTGGACCCTGGCCACCACCATCGCGGCGGGCATCACCCGCGCCCTCAGCCGCCAGTAGCGGCCGGCGGCGCAACGGAAGGGCCGGACCCCCGTGCGGGGATCCGGCCCTGTTCCGACGCCGTACGGAGGGTCAGGCCGCTTCCTTCGCCTTGGTGGCGTACATGTCCACGTACTCCTGACCGGACAGCCGCATCACCTCGGACATCACCGAGTCCGTCACCGCGCGCAGCACGTACCGGTCGCGGTCCATGCCGTCGTACCGGGAGAACTCCATCGGCTCACCGAAGCGCACCGTGACCCGGCCCGGCCGCGGCAGGCCCGCGCCGCCCGGCTGGAGCTTGTCCGTGCCGATCATCGCGAACGGCACCACCGGCGCCCCGGTCATCAGCGTCAGGCGCGCGATGCCGGTACGGCCGCGGTACAGCCGGCCGTCGGGGGAGCGGGTGCCCTCCGGGTAGATCGCGAAGGCCTTGCTCTCCTCCAGGACGCGGCGCCCGGTCATCAGCGCCGCGACACCGCCCCGGCCGCCGTCCCGGTCCACCGGGATCATGCCGACGCCGGTGAAGAACCAGGCCATCAGCCGGCCCTTGAGGCCCTTGCCGGTCACGTACTCGTCCTTGCCGATGAAGAAGACCGGACGGTCCGTGCAGATCGGCATGATCATCGAGTCGATGAAGGTGAGGTGGTTTCCGGCCAGAATGACCGGTCCCGTGCCGGGAATGTTCTCGGCGCCCTCCACCCGTGGCCGGAACATCAGACGCAGGATCGGTCCGAGCACTGCCTTGATGAGCGCGAGACGGGACAACGGTTCCTCCGGTGTCGGGCGAGCGGGCGAAGAGTGCAGGTGAGGACGATACTCGCGGCTGGCGCCCCTTCGCACATCGGGTTCACGGAGCTGATACGTCGTGTTGACGTGAGTTTTCGCCACGTTCGCCCAGCGTCTGCCGCAGGGAAGGCGTCTGCGCCTACGTTCGGAGCCCCGGTTGACAGGTGCGGGACATCACAGCCACCTCGGCAGAAGGAGCCACGCATGACCCAGGGTTCGCGTACGACCCCGGCCCGGCGGACCGTCCTCGGCGCGGCGGGAGCGGCCGTGCTCGGCTCCGCGGCCCTCGGCACGACGACCGCCCAGGCCGCGCCCCGGGCGGCCGAGGCCGCCGGTGCCCGCCACGGCTACCGCTCCCTGCCCGTCCCCACCGTGATCGCCCACCGCGGCGCCAGCGGCTACCGCCCCGAGCACACCCTCGGCTCGTACCAGCTCGCCCTCGACCTGGGCGCGCACGTCATCGAGCAGGACCTCGTCCCCACCAAGGACGGGCACCTGGTGTGCCGGCACGAGAACGACATCTCCGGCACCACCGACGTGGCCGACCACCCCGAGTTCGCCTCCCGGAAGACCACCAGGACCGTCGACGGCGTCGCGCTCACCGGCTGGTTCACCGAGGACTTCACGCTCGCCGAGCTGAAGACCCTGCGCGCCAAGGAGCGCATCCCGGCCACCCGCCAGGAGAACACCCTCTACGACGGCCGCTGGGAGATCCCCTCCTTCGAGGAGGTGCTGCGCTGGGCCGAGCAGGAGGGCCGTCGGCGCGGCCGCGAGGTGTGGCTGCACGTCGAGACCAAGCACCCCACGTACTTCCGCGAGCTCGGCCTCGGCCTGGAGGAGCGGCTCGCGAAGCTGCTGCGCCGTTACGGACGCCACCGCGCGAACTCCCCGGTCTTCCTCCAGTCCTTCGAGCCCAGCAGCATCCAGCGGCTCGCGAAGCTGGTCGACTCGCCGCGCGTGGTCCTGCTCTCCGCCGCGAGCAGCCGCCCCTGGGACTTCGTCCAGGCGGGGGACCCGCGTACGGTCGCCGACCTGGTCACGCCCGAGGGCCTGGCGTGGATCGCCTCGTACGCCCAGGGCATCGGCCCCACCCTGGACCTCGTCATCCCCAAGGACGCCGCCGGCAAGCTGGGCAGCCCCACCACCCTGGTGCGCGACGCGCACGCGGAGGGCCTGATCCTCCACCCGTACACCCACCGCAACGAGAACAGCTTCCTGCCCGCCGACTTCCGCCGCGGCACCGACCCGACGGCCTACGGCGACTCCTTCGGCGCGCTGAAGACCTACCTGGCCACCGGGATCGACGGCATCTTCTCCGACAACACGGACACCGCCCTGCTCGCCGCCGCGGACCTCGCGGGCCGCACGGAGGGCTGAGCCGCCACCGGGACGGGCGGGGTGCACCCGACCGGGTGGTTCGCGCCGCAGCGCGCAACCGGCCGGGGCGGCCGCCCGTCGTGCCCGGCATGACGACTCATGACGCCGCCTCCGAGCCGGCCCCCGCTGCCGGGCCGGCCCCCGCCCCCGGACTCGTCGCCGAGCTCGCCCCGCTGCTCGCCGCCGAGTCCCGGGCCGAGGCCGTCGGCGCCGGAATCGAAGCCGGAGACCTCGAACAGGCCGTCTGGCTGCGCCTCCTGGAGCGACTCCGCGACGACGACGCCCCCGCCCGCCCCGCCGACTGGCTGCGCCGGGCCGTCCGGGACGAGGCCCGCCGGGCCCGCCGGACCGCCGGCCGTGAGCGCGCCTACCCGCACGAACCGGCCGCCCCGCCGGAGGCGTCCCCGGCGCACGGCTCACCGGAACGCTCCGCCCTGGTCGCCGAGCGCCGCCGGGTGGTGCGCGCCGCCGTCCGCCGCACCCCCGGCCGGTGCCCGCGGCTGCTCACCGCGATGCTGTCCCCCGAGGACCCCACGTACCGTGAGATCGCAGGGGAGTTGGGTATCTCACAAGGCAGCCTGGGGCCGATGCGTTCCCGCTGCCTGGGATGCCTGCGCAGAATGCTGGCCGCAGAGGTTCCCGCTCCCGAACTCCGGGGAAAGGAGCGGTAGACCGTCCGGGAACAGGTGAGCGGGAGGCATGCGCACATGGGCATGAGCGTGACCATCTCAGCGGCAGGCACGCAGGACGCCGAGCAGATTCTGAAGCTGCAGTACCTCTGCTACCAGAGCGAGGCGGAGCTGTACGGCGACTACCGCATCGAGCCGCTCACCCAGACGCTCGACGAGCTGCGGGCCGAGCTGGAGCGCGGGCACTGCCTCGTGGCGTCGCTCGGCGACGAGGTGGTGGCATCGGTGCGCGGCACGGTCGACGAGGCCGGTACGGCGCACATCGCCAAGCTCATCGTCCACCCGCGGATGCGGCGGCACGGCCTCGGCGGCCGGCTCCTCGACGCGATCGAGCAGCACTTCGCGGCCGACCCCGGCCCCACCGCCAAGCGCTTCCAGCTGTTCACCGGCCACCGCAGCGAGGGAAACCTGCGCCTCTACCGCAGCCGCGGGTACGAGCAGATCGCCACCCGCGTGGCCGGACCGCGGCTCACCTTGGTGACCCTGGAGAAGGCCGCCTAGCTCAGGCGGCCGGGGCGGTCCGGGAGCGGCGCAGCCAGAGGATGCCCGTCACCGGCAGCAGCACCGGGATGAAGATGTAGCCGTACCCGTAGTCCGACCAGACCGTGGCGTCCGGGAAGGCCGCCGGGTCGAGCAGCGTCCAGGTGCCCACGATCAGCACGCCCGCCAGCTCGGCGGCGCAGCACACCAGCGCCGCCCGGCGGGCCGTCTCGCCGCCGCGGACCAGCGTGTACGTGATGAACGCGTACACGACGGCCGCCACGGCGGAGAGCGAGTAGGCGAGCGGCGCGTGCTCGAACTCGGTGGAGATCTGCAGCACCGAGCGCGAGACCGCGCCGACCGACATCACTCCGTACAGCCAGACCAGCAGCAGCCCGGGGCCCTTGACGAGCTTGGTGCGCGGCCTGCTCTCGTCGGTCGCGGTCATCGTCAGCCCACCGTCCAGATGTCGAAGAGACGTACTTCGAGGACCGCGAGGACCACCGCGCCCGCGGAGACCGTCGCCGAGCCCCAGCGGCTGCGCTCCGTCAGCGACATGAAGGCCGCCGCCGGGATCGCGCACAGCGCGCCGACCAGATACGCCAGGAAGATCGCCGTGCCCTCCTCGGCCTCCTGGCCGCGGGCCAGCTGCACGATGCCGACCACCAGTTGGACGAGGGCGAGCACCGTCACCACCGCCATACCGATGAAGTGCCAGTCCTTGGTCGGCTGGTCGCGGTACGCGGCGAAGCCGCACCAGGCGGCGAGGGCGAGCGCGGTCGCGGAGACCGCGATCGTCAGGGCGTCGAGCATGCGCCCGAGGGTATTACGCGGGGACGGGCCCGATGCGCTCGGCCCCCGGAGCGCGCCCCGGCCGTGGCCTTGGCCACACGGAGGCCCTCGCCGGCCCGTCCGCGCGGTCGCCCCCGGGGCGGCGTCCGGCCAGGCCAGGACGGGGATGCGGGCCCCTGCCGGACGCGTCCGGTACCCGCCCGGTGTCCGCCTGGCGTCCCACGCGTGTCCGCTATTCGGACACTCCGCTTCCGTCCCGTAAGCCCCGTGCTTTACTTGCAGCCATGACCACGACGAGCAACCGCATCCTTGCGACCGAGGCGATCACGACGCCCGGTGCTCGTTGTATGTGTCGAATGTGCGCCTTCTGAGGGCCCCTGCCTGAGTTTCGCGCCCCGAAGCGAGACCGACAGCCAAGCCGCGTCCGGACACCACCACGCCCGGAACGTGCCTGCCCTGCGCACCCCGTGCGCCTGACTGTCCCCTTTTGCGAATGCCCGTGCCCGGCGGACCCAGCGCCGCGCACTCGACAGTGACGGAAACCCCTGTGATCACCACTTCGGGCCTGACCAAGGTCTACGAGTCGCGAGACCGCCAGGTCACCGCTCTGGACGGCGTCGACCTCCATGTCCGCGAGGGCGAGGTCTTCGGCGTGATCGGCCAGAGCGGCGCCGGCAAGTCCTCCCTGATCCGCTGCGTCAACCTCCTGGAGCGCCCCACCTCCGGCACCGTGACCGTCGACGGGGTCGACCTCACCGCCCTCGCCGGCCGCGGCCGGCGCGCCGGAGCCGACCTGCGCCGGGCCCGCACCCGCATCGGCATGGTCTTCCAGCACTTCAACCTGCTGTCCTCGCGCACGGTGAAGGACAACATCGAACTGCCGCTGGAGATCCTCGGCGTCACCGGCGCCGAGCGCGGCCGCCGCGCCCTCGAACTGCTCGACCTGGTCGGCCTCGCCGACAAGGCCAAGGCCTACCCCGGACAGCTGTCCGGCGGCCAGAAGCAGCGCGTCGGCATCGCCCGCGCCCTCGCCGGCAACCCCAAGGTCCTGCTCTCCGACGAGGCCACCAGCGCCCTCGACCCGGAGACCACCCGCTCCATCCTCCAGCTGCTGCGCGACCTCAACCGGCAGCTCGGCCTGACCGTCCTGCTCATCACGCACGAGATGGAGGTCGTCAAGACGATCTGCGACTCCGCCGCGCTGATGCAGAAGGGCCGGATCGTCGAGTCCGGCACCGTGAACGAGCTGCTCGCCACCCCCGGCTCCGAGCTGGCCGCCGAGCTGTTCCCGCTCACCGGCGCCGCCACCGGCACCGACCGCACCGTCGTCGACGTCACGTTCCACGGCGAGGCCGCCTCCCAGCCGGTGATCTCGCAGCTCTCCCGCACGTACAACATCGACATCTCGATCCTCGGCGCCGCGATGGACACCGTCGCGGGCAAGCAGATCGGCCGCATGCGGATCGAACTGCCCGGACGGTACGAGGAGAACGTCGTCCCGGTCGGCTTCCTGCGAGAGCAGGGCCTCCAGGTCGACGTCGTCGACGCCGAGGACGCGCCCGCGATCCCCGCGCAGAACCCCACGCTGGCGAAGGACGGTGCCCGGTGACCTGGTCGGAGATGCAGCCCCTGCTGGAGCAGGGCACGATCGACACCCTCTACATGGTCCTGTGGGCCACGGTCGTCTCCGTGCTCGGCGGACTGCCGCTCGGCCTCCTCCTCGTCCTCACCGACAAGGGCGGCCTGCTGCAGAACACCGCGGTCAACAAGGTGATCGGCGTGATCGTGAACATCGGCCGTTCGCTGCCGTTCATCATCCTGCTGATCGCCCTGATCCCCTTCACCACCTTCGTCGTCGGCACGTTCATCGGCCCGACCGCGATGATCGTCCCGCTCGCCATCGGCGCCATCCCGTTCTTCGCGCGCCTCGTCGAGACGGCCGTCCGCGAGGTCGACCACGGACTGGTCGAAGCCGTCCAGTCCATGGGCGGCTCGGTGCCCACGATCATCCGCAAGGTGCTCCTCCCGCAGGCCCTGCCCTCGCTCGTCTCCGCGATCACCACCACCGTGATCGTCCTCATCGGCTACTCGGCGATGGCCGGCGCGGTCGGCGGCGAAGGCCTCGGCTCCAAGGCCATCACCTACGGCTACCAGCGCTTCGACACCCAGTTCATGCTGGTCACCGTCGTCGTCCTGATCGCGATCGTGACCGTCGTCCAGCTCGTCGGGGACGGCGTCGTCCGCCTCCTCGCCCGCCGCGGTCGCACCGCGTAGCCCCTCGAACCCTCTCCACCCCAGCAGCCCGCACTTGTCGTGCTCGGGCGAAGTCCGCACCACCAGAAAGAGGCACTCTTCGTGCGTAAGAACATCAAGCTCACCGCCGCTGCCGCCGCCACCGCCGCGATCGCCCTGGGCCTCACCGCCTGCGGCACCTCCTCCGACCCGTCCGCCAAGGGCGAGGGCGGCAAGGCCGACGCGTCGAAGCCGCTCGTCGTCGCAGCGTCCCCGACGCCGCACGCCGACATCCTGAACTTCGTCAAGGACAAGCTGGCCGCCAAGGCCGGCCTGAAGCTGGAGGTGAAGGAGTTCACCGACTACGTCCTGCCGAACACCGCCACCGAGTCCGGCCAGGTCGACGCCAACTTCTTCCAGCACAAGCCGTACCTCGACGACTTCAACAAGAAGAACAACACCCACATCGTCCCGGTGGTCAACGTCCACCTGGAGCCGCTCGGCCTCTACTCCAAGAAGGTCAAGTCGGTGAAGGACATCAAGGCCGGCCAGACCGTCGCGGTCCCCAACGACACCACCAACGAGGGCCGCGCGCTCCACCTGCTCGCCGACAACGGCCTGATCACCCTGAAGGCGGGCGTCGGCACCGACGCCAAGCTCTCCGACATCACCGACAAGAAGGGCCTGGAGTTCAAGGAGCTGGAGGCCGCCACCGTGCCCCGCGCCCTGAACGACGTGGACGCCGCCGTCATCAACGGCAACTACGCCATCGAGGCCGACCTCAAGCCCGCCACCGACGCGCTGGTCCTGGAGAAGGCGGACGGCAACCCGTACGCCAACTTCCTGGCCGTCAAGGAGGGCAACGAGAAGGACGCCCGCGTCGCCAAGCTCGCCGAGCTCCTCAACTCGCCCGAGGTGAAGAAGTACATCGAGGACACGTACACCGGTTCGGTCATCCCGGCCTTCGGCGCCGCGAAGTAACACCCCGCCACATCCGACGTGCCGTCAAGCGGCACGCGCAGTACTGTCCTTGTGACGAAGGCCCTACGCATCCCGTCCGGTGCGCGGGGCCTTCGCCGCCTGCCGCCCACCCCCGACCCGGCCATGCACACCCGCGGCCCCATGCTGCATGCTGTGCGTTCACGGTCTCTTCGGACGCTTCTCGGCATGGAGCTGCGCATGACTACCACCTTTCCGGACATCTCCATCAGCACGGACCGGTTGGTGCTGCGCCCGTACGAAGAGGCCGACATCCCCGCCTTCGTGGAGATGATGAACGACGAACTCGTCACCGCCTGGACCTCCGTTCCGCATCCGTACACCCGCTCCGACGCCGAGGACTGGGTGCGCAGGATCGCTCCTGCGGAGAGAACCGAAGGCCGCGGCATCGTCTTCGCCGTCACCGAGTTCCTGACGCAGCGTCTGGTCGGCACCGTCCACCTGCACAGCACCGACTGGCGCACCGGAGCCACCGGGGTCGCCTACGTGACCGCCCCCTGGGCCCGCGGCGAGGGCTACGCCACCGAGTCCGTCCTCGCGGTCGCCCAGTGGCTGTTCCGCGACCGCGGCTTCGAACGCATGGAGCTGCGCACCGCCGCCGACAACACCGCCTCCCAGCAGGTCGCCCAGAAGATCGGCTGCATCAGCGAGGGCGTGCTGCGCAACGCCTGGATCGTGCGCCACCAGACCGACGCCGGCGACTGGACCGAGCTCAGGACCGACCTGATCGTCTGGAGCCTGCTCCCCGAGGACCTCGAGGGCGTCGCGGACCAGATGGCAGACGCCGGATACACCTCCTTCGCCGACTGGAGCTGATCCGGGTACCCTCGGGCAGGGTCTGTCTTCCGGACCAGCCACGACCTCAGGAGACACGCGACGATGGCCGACCGGGTCACGGTGATCGGCTGGGACGGATCTCCCCTCACCGCGGCGGCCCGGTCCGCGCTCTCGGCCGCCACGCTGGTGGCCGGCGCCGCACACCACCTCGCCCTGCCCGAGGTGCCGCCCGGCGCCGAGCGCATCCGCCTCGGCAGCGTCGACCTGGCCGCCCGCCGCATCGCCGGACACCGCGGCACCGCGGTCGTCCTCGCCGACGGCGACCCCGGCTTCTTCGGCGTCGTCCGCACCCTGCGCGCCCCCGAGCACGGCCTGGAGGTCGAGGTCGTCCCGGCCGTCTCCTCCGTCGCCGCCGCCTTCGCCCGGGCCGGCATGCCCTGGGACGACGCCCGCGTCGTCGTCGCCCACCAGCGCACCCTGCGCCGCGCCGTCAACGTCTGCCGCGCCCACCCCAAGGTCTGCGTCCTCACCTCGCCCGGCGCCGGCCCCGCCGAACTCGCCCTGCTCCTCGACGGCGTCCACCGCACCTTCGTCATCTGCGAGGAACTCGGCACGGACCGCGAGCAGGTCACCGTCCTCACCTCCGACAAGGCCGCCGACCACGTCTGGCGCGACCCCAACGTCGTCCTCGTCATCGGCGGCGGAGCCCCCGCGGGCGGAGGCTGGCTGATGGGCCACGACACCCCCGCCGAACGCGACTGGGTCCTGCCCTCGGACGAGTACGGGGAGGACACCGGCCCCGGCGAGTCCCCGACCCTGCGCGCCGCCCAGCTGGCCAGGCTCGGCCCCCGCGTCGGCGACCTCGTCTGGGACATCGGCAGCGGCTCCGGCGCGCTCGCCGTGGAGGCCGCCCGGTTCGGCGCCGCGGTCATCGCCGTCGACGCCGACCCGGCCGCCTGCGCCCGCGTCGAGGCCGCCGCGCGCCGCTTCGGCGTCCAGCTCCAGGCCGTGCCCGGCCGCGCCCCGCACGTCCTGGAACGGCTGCCCGAGCCCGACGTCGTCCGCATCGGGGCGGGCGGCGCCGCGGTGGTCACCGCCGTCGCCGACCGCCGCCCCGAACGCATCGTCGCGCACGCCACCACCCGTGACGGGGCCGAGGCGATCGGCACCGCCCTCGCCGACGGCGGCTACACCGTCGAATGCGCGCTGCTCCAGTCCGTCGAACTCGACCCGGGCGACTGGTCGGAACGCGAACGATCGGTCGTGTTCCTGCTGTCCGGACGCCGTGTCGACGCCCCGTCCCTTCGCAGGGGCGACTCCCACCCGTGACCTTGGGCGCACCCGGCGCCAGGTAGGCTGGCCGATCGTTGTACCGCACCCAGGCGTTCGGCAATTGGTTCACCAATGTCCGGAAAAGGTGGCCCGATTGGGTCGCTCCTGTGGTACGGGTCAACCGGGGGACGCGCGACGTGGCGCAGTCCACAGCGCACCGTGGCGGATCTCCCTGCCACGATGGCCGGAGGCCGCGAGAATGCTTCGTGTTCGCGTGCCATTCGTGCCGCGCGGCGCGGACGCTCGTTCTTGTTGACGGGCGAAGGTCTGAAGGAGCACAACCGATGGGCGAGGGGTACGCATGACGGACACCGGCCAGGTCCCGGGCGAGGGGCTGCCGGAGAACGCAGGCATGGTCGAGCAGCCGGGCATCCCCGCTCCGGGCGCGTACACCTTCCTGGACCCCTCCGAGAGCGCAGCCGAGGACGACGAGATTCTGCTGATGCCGGGCGCCCAGGGGGCGTGGAGCGAGCACCAGCCGGGTGTCGTCCCCGCGCCGCCGGTCGCCGTGCCCGCGCCGCAGGCGATGCAGATGGGCGACCCGCTCACCGACCCGCTGCCCGACCCCCTCACGGACCCGCTGACCGGCCCGCTGCCGGTCGACGCGCAGGCCGCCTACGGGTACGACCAGGGCGTCGTCGACACCGGCGCGCACGAGGCCGCCGGGCGGGACTCGGGCTCGCTGGACCTCGGCGGCGTCCGCGCGCCCCAGGCCACCGCTGCGACGCCGCCACCGGCCCGCCGCCCGCTGCACATGGGCCCGCCGGCCCCGGACAGCACCGGCGGCGTGGTCCGCTCGCTCGCCGACCGGGGCCCCGCCGGGACCCCGCAGGCCCCGATGCCGACCCCGCTCCAGGGCCCGCCCACCAACGGCCCCGAGTACCTGGACATCCCGCGCGACGAGGCGGCCCCGCTGCCCGGCCAGCGGATCGGTGAGGTCCCGCAGGGCGGTGTCCCGTGGACGCCGCAGGCGCCGGAGGCCGTACTGCCCCAGGAGCCGCAGCAGGGCCCCGTGGCCGCCCCCGCAGAAACGGTCGTCCCGGCGCAGGCCGGCGAGGCGACCCCGTCGGGCCAGTTCGTGCAGGTCGAGGGCATGGTCCCGACGACCCCGCACCTGGCCCCCACCCCGCCCCCGGCCCCCGCCCCGGTCGTCCCGGAGCCGGCCCCCGAGGCTCCCGTCGCCGTTGCCGCCGCCGAGCCGGTCGCCGAGACGCCCGCGCCCGAGCCGGTCCCCGCGGCCGAGCCGGTCGCGGAGCCGATCGCCGTCGAGCCCGTTGCCGCCGCTCCGGTGGCCCCGCAGGCCGTCGTCGCTGAGCAGGCCCCAGTGGCACCGGTCCCCGCCCCCGCCCAGCCGGTCGTCGTGGAGCCGGTGCCGGCCCCGGAGCCCGAGCCCGTGGCCGACGCGGTGGCCGAGCCGGCGCAGGCCGAGGCGCCGGCGGCGGAGCCCGTCGTGACGGAGCCGGTGGTGGCCGAGCCGGTCGCCGACGAGCCGACGGTCCAGCCGGAGCCGACCCCCGAGCCGGAGCCGGTCGTCGAGGCCGTCGCGGAGCCGGTCGTCGAGCCGGAGCCCGTCGCGGAAGCGGTCGCCGAGGCGCCCCAGGCCACGGAGGCCGAGACCGAGCCCGCCGCACCGGCGGAGCCCGTCGCCGAAGAGCCCGCGGTCGCCGTCGCGGAGGCCCCCGAGGCCGCGGAGATCGCCACCGAAGTCACCGAGGTCACCGAAGAGGCCGAGCCGGCCGACGAGGAGCAGGCGGCGAGCCCCGCCGCCCCCGGCTACGACGACGCCGAGCGCGAGGCCGTCCTCCGCGTGATGCGCGAGCGCCGCGACATCCGCAACGGCTTCCGCAGCGACCCGATCCCGCACGAGGTGCTCCTGCGCGTCCTCGAAGCGGCGCACACCGCGCCCAGCGTCGGCCACTCCCAGCCGTGGGACTTCGTCGTCATCCGCTCCGCCGAGACCCGCCGGACGATGCACGAGCTCGCCACCCGGCAGCGCGAGGCGTACGCCAAGTCGCTGCCCAAGGGCCGGGCAAAGCAGTTCAAGGAACTGAAGATCGAGGCCATCCTCGACACCCCGGTCAACATCGTCGTGACCGCCGACCCCACCCGGGGCGGGCGGCACACCCTCGGGCGCCACACGCAGCCGCAGATGGCCCCCTACTCCTCGGCCCTCGCCGTCGAGAACCTGTGGCTCGCCGCCCGCGCCGAGGGCCTGGGCGTCGGCTGGGTCAGCTTCTTCGACGAGCGCGAGATGGTCCGCTCGCTCGGCCTGCCCGAGCACCTGGAGGTCGTCGCGTACCTGTGCGTCGGGTACGTCGACGAGTTCCCGGAGGAGCCCGAGCTGATGCAGGCGGGCTGGTCCAAGCGCCGCCCGCTGTCCTGGGTCGTCCACGAGGAGACGTACGGCCGCCGGGCGCTGCCCGGCGAGGAGCCGCACGACCTGCTCCAGGAGACGGTCGCCAACATCCGCCCGTTGGACGCCAAGGCGCTCGGCGAGGCGTGGGAGCGGCAGAAGCGCATGACCAAGCCCGCCGGGGCGCTGGGCATGCTGGAGATCATCTCCGCGCAGCTCTCCGGACTGTCCCGGATGTGCCCGCCGCCGATCCCGGAGCCGGCCGCCGTCGCGATCTTCGCCGGCGACCACGGCGTGCACGCCCAGGGCGTCACGGCCTGGCCGCAGGAGGTGACCGGCCAGATGGTCGCGAACTTCCTCGGCGGGGGAGCGGTCTGCAACGCGTTCGCCAACCAGGTCGGCGCCGAGGTCTGCGTCATCGACGTGGGCGTGGCCTCCGACCTGCCCGCGACGCCCGGCCTGCTGCCGCGCAAGGTCCGCCCGGGCACCGGCGACTTCACCACCGGCCTCGCGATGACCCGCGAGGAGGTCCTCGCGGCGATCGAGGTGGGCATCGAGACCGCCCGCGACCTGGTCGCGGCGGGCAACAAGGCGCTCCTGACCGGCGAGATGGGCATCGCGAACACCACCGCGTCCGCCGCCCTGATCTCGGTCTACACCGGCGTCGACCCCACCGAGGTCACCGGCCGCGGCACCGGGATCAACGACGAGATGCACGCCCGCAAGGTCGACGTGGTGCGACGCGCCCTGGACCTCCACAAGCCGGACCCGGCGGACCCGATCGGCGTCCTCTCCGCGGTCGGCGGCCTGGAGCACGCGGCGCTGGTCGGCCTGATCCTGGGCGGTGCGTCGCTGCGTACGCCGGTGATCCTGGACGGCGTCTCGACGGGCGCGGCGGCCCTCGTGGCACGGGCGATCGCCCCCGAGGCCCTGGCGGCCTGCATCGCGGGCCACCGCAGCGCGGAGCCCGGCCACGTTGCCGCGCTCAACAAGCTGGGCCTGCGCCCGCTGGTCGACCTCGACCTCCGCCTCGGCGAGGGCACGGGCGCGCTCCTGGCCCTCCCGGTCGTCCAGAGCGCGGCCCGCGCGATGCACGAGGTGGCCACGTTCGACTCCGCGGGCGTCACGGAGAAGTAGGCCGCGCCACGCCGCTCCGTTGTGGGCATTCGTTCCGCTGGGGCGGAACGGGTGGGCACAACGGAACGGCGCCCTTGGCGGGCGCCTCCGCCCCAAGCTCGTAGCCGAGCCCGTGCGGGGCCACGCTTGCAAGGGGCGCCGACCCCGCGGGCGCCGCATGAACAAGTGCGGAACGCGCCCGCAGGGGCGCCGTCCCGTGTGCCCACCCGTCCCGCCCTGCGGGACGATTGCCCACACGGTGGTGGGGGGGCGGGGGAGCGCGGACGGGACAAGGGTCACAGCGTGCCCACCCCGAGTCACCGATATCGTGGGCACAGGGGCCAACACCCCACCCCACCAGCCGCTCCACCGCCGCAGCGGCCCGCACGCGCCCCGCGCGCACCGCACCCCGCACACGCACCCCGCCGTTCCGAGGAGCCGCCACCCCATGCCCGAGACCGCGCCGCACGCCGAGCACCCCGCCTACCCCGTCGGACTCCGCCTCGCCGGGCGTCGCGTCGTCGTCATCGGCGGCGGCCAGGTCGCGCAGCGCCGTCTCCCCGCCCTCGTCGCGGCCGGCGCCGACGTCACCCTGATCTCCCCCTCGGCGACGCCCTCCGTGGAGGCCATGGCGGAGGCCGGCGAGATCTCCTGGACGAAGCGCCGGTACCAGGACGGCGACCTCGCCGACACCTGGTACGTCCTCGTCGCCACCGGCGACCCCGTCGCCAACGCCGCCGTCTCCGCCGAGGCCGAGCGCACCCGCACCTGGTGCGTCCGCTCCGACGACGCCGAGGCGGCCACCGCCTGGACGCCGGCAACCGGCCACAGCGAGGGCGTGACCGTCGCCGTGCTGACCGGCCGCGACCCCCGCCGCTCCGCCGCCGTGCGCGACGCGATCGTGGAGGGCCTGCGCGACGGCTCCATCTCGGCGCCGCAGCACCGCACCCGCGCCCCGTTCGTCGCGCTCGTCGGCGGCGGTCCGGGTGACCCGGACCTGATCACCGTCCGCGGCCGCCGGCTCCTCGCCGAGGCGGACGTCGTCATCGCGGACCGCCTCGGCCCGCGCGACCTGCTCAGCGAACTGCCCCCGCACGTCGAGGTGATCGACGCCGCGAAGATCCCGTACGGCCGGTTCATGGCGCAGGAGGCCATCAACAACGCGCTGATCGAGCACGCCAAGGCCGGCAAGGCCGTCGTCCGTCTCAAGGGCGGCGACCCGTTCGTGTTCGGCCGCGGTATGGAGGAGGCCCAGGCGCTGGCCGCCGAGGGCATCGCCTGCACCGTCGTGCCCGGCATCTCCAGCTCGATCTCGGTTCCCGGCGCGGCCGGTATCCCGGTCACCCACCGGGGCGTTGCGCACGAGTTCACCGTGGTCAGCGGCCACGTCGCGCCCGACGACCCGCGCTCGCTGGTCGACTGGGCGTCCCTCGCCAAGCTGACCGGCACCCTCGTGATCCTCATGGGCGTCGACAAGATCGGGAAGATCGCCGAGGCGCTGATCGCCCACGGCAAGGCCCCCGAGACCCCGCTGGCCCTGGTCCAGGAGGGCACCACGGCCACCCAGCGCCGGGTGGACGCGACGCTCGCCACGGTCGCCGAGACGGTGAAGGCGGAGGACGTCCGTCCGCCGGCCGTCATCGTGATCGGTGACGTGGTCGCGGAGGGCCCCGACAAGAAGGTCAAGTGACCCTCCGTCAGTAACCGGGGGTAACCAACCCCCGCCCCACGCATTGGCACCACACCCCGGACAAGGCAGTATCGACCCGTGGCTGATCTCATCACCGTCGACGACCCCGACGACCCCCGCCTGCGCGACTACACAGGCCTGACCGACGTCGAGCTGCGCCGCAGACGCGAACCCGCCGAGGGCCTGTTCATCGCCGAGGGCGAGAAGGTGATCCGGCGCGCCAAGCAGGCCGGGTACGAGATGCGGTCGATGCTGCTCTCCGCCAAGTGGGTCGACGTCATGCGCGACGTGATCGACGAGGTCCCGGCCCCCGTGTACGCGGTGCAGCCGGACCTCGCCGAGCGCGTCACCGGCTACCACGTGCACCGCGGCGCGCTCGCGTCCATGCAGCGCAAGCCGCTGCCGAGCGCCGAGGAGCTGCTCCGCACGGCCCGCCGGGTCGTCGTCATGGAGTCGGTCAACGACCACACCAACATCGGCGCGATCTTCCGCAGCGCCGCCGCCCTGGGCATGGACGCGGTCCTGCTCTCCCCGGACTGCGCGGACCCGCTCTACCGGCGCTCCGTGAAGGTCTCCATGGGCGCGGTTTTCTCGGTCCCGTACGCCCGCCTCGAGTCCTGGCCCAAGGGCCTGGAGGCGGTACGGGAGGCGGGCTTCAAGCTGCTGGCCCTGACCCCGGCCGAGCGCGCCGCCTCGATCGACGAGGCGGCCCCGCACAAGCTGGAGCGGGTCGCGCTGATGCTGGGCGCGGAGGGCGACGGTCTGTCCCGTCAGGCCCTGATGGCCGCCGACGAGTGGGTCCGGATCCCGATGGCGCACGGCGTCGACTCGCTCAACGTGGGCGCGGCGGCGGCCGTCGCGTTCTACGCGGTGGCGACGGGCCGCCCGCAGGACTGACAGCCGCAGAAAGCAGCAGGGCAGGCCCGCGGGACCGACACCCCCGCTAGCAGCAGGGCAGGCCCGGGGGACCGAAACCCCCGCTAGCAGCAGGGCAGGCCCGGGGGACCGACACCCCCGCAAGCAGCAGGGCAGGACCGACAGGCTCCGGAGCCGCCGGGCCGCCCGCAGCCACTGAGACCGAGCGGCCCGGCAAGCCGCCGGGCCGCAGGCACCGAGCGGCCCCGCGGGCCGTCGGGCTCAGCCCTGCAGCGCCTGCAGGGCCGCGATGCCCAGGGCGACCATCAGCGTCACCACCACGAAGACGAAGAGCCGCTGCCGCAGCAGCCTCGGGTTGGCGGGCCGGCGGCCCGTCGACGTGGTCCGCACGCCCGGCCGCGAGGCCGGCGGACGTCCCCCACCGGTACGCGACGCCTGCGACCGGCCCGAGGTCCCGCCCGTCCGCGGCCCGGACGGCCGCGACGGCGGGTTCTTGCCCCGCGCCGGACCGGAGGCCGTGCTCCCGGCGCCGGTCGTCCGCTCCGTGTACCGCTCCGTCGGCCGTACCGTCTGGCGGGTCTGCTCGACCCGCTCCCGCTGCGCCGGCGGGCGCGCGTCCGGCAGACCCTGCGCCTCCCGCGCCGCGATCTCCTTCAGCCGCATCGACAGCTGCAGCGTGCTCGGCCGCTCCTCCGGGTCCTTCGCCAGGCAGGCCCGCACCAGCGGGGCCAGCGCGTCCGGGACGCCGTGCAGCTGCGGCTCCTCGTGCACCACCCGGTACAGCATGACCTCGGAACTGCCGTGCCCGAAGGGCGAGTCCGCCATGGCCGCGTACGCGAGCGTCGCGCCCAGCGAGAAGACGTCCGTGGCCGGCGTGACGGCCGCGCCGCGCACCTGCTCGGGTGCCAGAAAGCCGGGGGAGCCGACCGCGGTCCCGACGTGCGTCAGGGTGCTCGCCCCGGTCGCCCAGGCGATGCCGAAGTCGATGATCCGCGGGCCCTTGGGGGAGAGCAGGATGTTCGACGGCTTGAGGTCCCGGTGGACCACCCCGGCCTCGTGCACCGCCACCAGGCCCTCGGAGAGCGCCGCGCCGATCGAGGCCACGTCGGCGGCCCGCAGCGGGCCCTCCTCGGCCACCCGGTCGTGCAGCGACGGGCCGGGCACGTACTGGGTCGCGAACCAGGGCCGGTCGGCGTCCAGGTCCGCCGCGACCAGCCGGGCCGTGCAGCCGCCGCGGATCCGCCGCGCGGCGGACACCTCGCGGGCGAACCGCGAACGGAACTCCTGGTCCTCCGCCAGGTCCGGCCGGATCACCTTGAGTGCGACGCGCTGTCCGCGCCGGTCCGAGCCGAGATAGACGACCCCCATCCCGCCCGCGCCGAGGCGCCGGTGGAGCCGGAACGACCCGACGATCCGCGGATCCTCGCGCCGGAGCCGCATCATCGCCATGTCCGTCCCCTGGTCGTCCGTTCTGACGTGGCACAGCTTACGTAGTGCCGCCCCGGTGTGCTCATAGGCCGCGCCCTCCCGGCCCGATCGATTGTCAGTGCCCGGTGGGAGACTTGAGGGGTGGTCAGGAGGCCGCCGTGCGGCGGCCCCCGGGTCCTGCACGTTCCCAATGGCCCGTCGCAGAAGGGGGATTGGATCGATGAAGGGTGACCGGGTGGAGATAGTCGTGGACGCGGGGGACACGACGCGGACGTACGAAGTGGTGGCAAGCCGGGCGGGCCGCAGGGTCGAGACCGCGGTGCGCCGGGGGGTGGTGGAAGTGAGCGAAGTCACGCGGAACGGGGCCGTGGTGCGGACCGCCCGCTTCATGGCGAACCGGGTCCTCGCCCTGGTCGAGCAGCCCGTCCCCCGCGAGGCCGCCGGGGAGGGTTCCGAGGGCTGAGCCCCAGGCCAGGGGCCCGGCCCGGGGGCTCCCCCTCCGGGAAGTCCCCCAGGCCGGGCCGGGCGTCTCCACCCAGGGGAGTACGCCGCAAGGGGTGGGCTCATCCTCCGGGAGGCCCGGAAGCCGGTACGCGGGCATGACGCCGGGGCCCTGTCGCTTCCCTAATGTTGAGGTCAAGCGGCGGGTGGCGCACTCGTCCCCCGAGGTCAGACACCCGCCGCTGTCGGACATGACAGGAGAGGAACCATGGCGCACACGGCACCCCGCACGATGAGCCGTACGCAGGGCCGCCGCCACCCGCTGGTGGCCACGGCCATGGTCCTCCCGCTCGCGACCCTGCTCGTCGTCGTCTTCGGCGGCTGGGACGCGGTGGTCACACAGGCGTCGTCCGTGGGCGTGATGCTGGGGCGCTGAGCGGCGCCCCGGACCCGGGAGAGCGGCCCGGGTCGGGGACATCCGGCCACCAACCCCGTGGGGACGGGGGTGCGGCGGACGACAGCGTTTGGCCGGTCAGCTGGGGAGCTGACCGGCCATCGCGCTGTCCGGGCCCCGTACGCTCCTTCCGTGGCCGAACACAGCACCGCCGTCCTGAGCGAACTCAGCCGCTTCGCCCGCGCCGCCGCGCACCCCACGGTCGGTCGCGTCCCCGCACCCCGGGACCCCTGCCGCGCCTGCGGCAACACCCCTGCCGCCCCCGGCCGCACCGCCGCGGACGTGCTCGCCGACCGGGCCGACGGCACCGTCGTCCGGCACGGCGCCGCCGTCGCGAAGGCCCACGCGCCCGGAACCGACCCCGCGGGCCACGCCGCCCGCGTCGCCGTCGCCGCGGCCCCGGCCCTCCGCGGCATCCTCCTGCCGCCACTGCCCCTACCCCTACCCCTTGCGGACGCCACCGTCGCCGGCCGCCCCGTGACCGCCTGGCCGTACGGCGCCCCCGTGGACCCGTCGGACCCGGACGCCGCGCCCTGGGCGGAGACGGCCCGCCTCCTCGCCCTGCTGCACCGCACCCCGCCGCCCGCGACCGCTGCCGGCCCGCTCCCGCCGCACCGCGGCCCCGCGAAGGCCGCCCACGCCGTCGCCCGGCTCACCGCGAAGCTCCCGCACCCGGCCGCCGCACCCGTGCTGCGCGCATGGGCGGGCCTGCCCGCCTGGGCCCGCGACGAGGCGCCCCCGCCCCGTGGGGACGTCCTCTGCCACGGCGACCTGCACCTCGGGCAGCTGGTCCGCCATCCCGCCCCCGACGGCCCCTGGCTCCTCATCGACGTGGACGACCTGGGCCTCGGCGAACCCGCCTGGGACCTGGCGCGCCCCGCCGCCTGGTACGCCGCCGGGATCCTGCCGCCCGAGATCTGGTCGGACTTCCTGGGCGCGTACCGTGCGTCCGGCGGCCCCGCCGTTCCCGCCGACGGCGACCCGTGGCCCCAACTCGACGTCCCCGCCCGCGCCCTGACCGTGCAGACCGCGGCCCTCGCGCTGGTGAAGAGCACCGAGGAGGACCGCCCGCTCGACGAGGTGGAGCAGGTGATGATCGACACCTGCGCCCGAATCGCTTCCGTCCGAACCGAGTTGGACGGTCTGGCGTCATCGTAGGGTGAGTACCCCATTCGAACGGCGAGGAGTTGAGCCGAGCATGCAGTGTCCCAAGTGCCATGCCCCGATGCACACGTACAACCGCAACGGCATCCAGATAGAGCAGTGCAGCGGCTGCCGGGGGATCTTCCTGGACTACGGCGAGCTGGAGGCCCTGACCCGGCTCGAGTCCCAGTGGGTCCAGCAGGCCCCGCCCGCCGCCCCGCCGGCCGCTCCCGCCTGGGGTGCCCCGCACCACGGCGGCCACGGCCACCACGGCGGTCACCACCACCAGCGCGGCTTCGGCCGGATGCTCTTCTCCTCCTGACCGGGAGAACGACGGAACCCCCGGCCACGAGATGCGGCCGGGGGTTCCGGGTGGTGCGCGATACTGGGATTGAACCAGTGACCTCTTCCGTGTCAGGGAAGCGCTCTCCCGCTGAGCTAATCGCGCGGGACGGTCCCAAACCATACAGGACCAGGTGTTACTGCGTGCGCGATACTGGGATTGAACCAGTGACCTCTTCCGTGTCAGGGAAGCGCTCTCCCGCTGAGCTAATCGCGCGGGACGGTCCATGTGGACCGGATCTTCAGTTGTGCTGCGTGCGCGATACTGGGATTGAACCAGTGACCTCTTCCGTGTCAGGGAAGCGCTCTCCCGCTGAGCTAATCGCGCTTGGAGGTGGAGACGGGATTTGAACCCGTGTAGACGGCTTTGCAGGCCGTTGCCTCGCCTCTCGGCCACTCCACCAGGAGTGAATACGGGGGTTCGGGAAGATCCCCCACATCGAGCGGACGACGAGATTCGAACTCGCGACCCTCACCTTGGCAAGGTGATGCTCTACCAACTGAGCCACGTCCGCTTGTCGTTTCCGTTTCGCTTGCGCGTCCCGGCGACGTGTTGAACTCTAGCGGATTCTCCGGCCAGTACAAAAACGCGTTTCCGCAGCGTGCTGACCTGTGGCCGAGCCGACGCCGATCTCCGTACGCCGCGCGTTCACTCCGCGTGGCCCATCGGTGCCTCCCGGACCCCCTCGCGCGTGCGCCCGCCGCTCGCCCCGGCGCACCACCCACCGCGGCCCTAGACTCACAACCGTGCACGACCTCGCTCCTCTGGCCCGCTTCGGCGGCCTCGTCGCTACCGACCTCAGGGACGTCACCCATGACCCCGAGGCGCTCGACTCCTCCGGTTTCTGGGCCGTCGCGGCCGACTTCGAAGGCAGGCTCACCTGTGCCCGCTTCGCGGACGTCCGCCCGGCCCCCGTCCCCGCGCCCGTCGCGGGCGGCTGGCGCGGCCCCGCCGCCGACGCCTGGACCTCCTCCTTGGACCGGACCGCCTACACCGAGGGCGTCCGCCGGGTCCGCGCGCACATCGCGCGCGGCGAGGTGTACCAGGCGAACCTCTGCCGGGTGCTCTCCGCGCCGCTGCCCGACCCCGACGCCGCCGACGTCGACGCCCTGACCGCGCTGCTGGCCCGCGGCAACCCCGCCCCGTACGCCGGAACGATTCGGCTGCCCGCGCACGGCGTGGAGATCGCCACCGCCTCGCCCGAGCTGTTCCTGCGCCGCGAGGGCGTGCGGATCTCCTCCGGCCCCATCAAGGGCACCGGCCGGACCGCGGCCGACCTTCTCCCCAAGGACCACGCCGAGAACGTGATGATCGTCGACCTGGTCCGCAACGACCTGGGACGCGTCTGCGAGACCGGCACCGTCACCGTCCCCGCGCTCTGCGAGGTCGAGGAGCACCCCGGCCTCGTCCACCTGGTCTCCACCGTCAGCGGCCTGCTGCGCGAGGACGCCGGCTGGAGCGAGGTGCTGGCCGCGACCTTCCCGCCCGGCTCGGTCACCGGCGCGCCCAAGTCCAGCGCCCTGCGGATCATCGAGTCCCTGGAGACCGCGCCCCGCGGCCCCTACTGCGGCGGCATCGGCTGGGTGGACGCCGACGCCGACACCGCCGAGCTGGCCGTCGGCATACGCACCTTCTGGATCGACCGCGCCGCCCCAGGCGGGCCCGCCCTGCGGTTCGGCACCGGCGCCGGCATCACCTGGGGCTCCGACCCCGAACGCGAGTGGGACGAGACCGAGCTGAAGGCGTCCCGACTGCTCGCGGTAGCGTCGGGCACGTACGAGGCGAGCGAAAGGGCCGTTTCTCTTTGAACGCGACGAACGCGATGAAGCTGTGGGTCAACGGCGGGTTGCACGAGGCGGCCGACGCCCGGGTCTCGGTCCTGGACCACGGGCTGACCGTCGGCGACGGGATCTTCGAGACGGTCAAGGCCGTCCGTGGCGAGACCTTCGCGCTCACCCTGCACCTGGAGCGCCTCACCCGCTCCGCACGGGGCCTGGGCCTGCCCGACCCCGACCTCGACGAGGTCCGCCGGGCCTGCGCCGCCGTCCTCGAGGCCAACCCGATGGAGCTCGGCCGGCTCCGCATCACGTACACCGGCGGCGTCTCGCCGCTCGGCTCCGAGCGCGGCGACGCCGGGCCCGGCCTGGTCGTGGCGCTCGGTGAGACCCGGCGGCGCCCGGACAGCACCGCGGTGATCACCGTCCCGTGGACCCGCAACGAACGCGGCGCGCTGGTGGGCCTGAAGACCACCTCGTACGCGGAGAACGTCGTCGCCCTCGCCCGGGCGAGCGAGCACGGCGCCTCCGAGGCGCTGTTCGCGAACACCGTGGGCGAGCTGTGCGAGGGCACCGGCTCCAACGTCTTCGTCGTCCTCGACGGCCGCATCCACACCCCGCCCGTCTCGTCCGGCTGCCTGGCCGGCATCACCCGCGCGCTCGCCGTGGAGTGGACCGGCGCGGTGGAGAAGGACCTGCCGCTGGACGTCCTGGAGCACGCCGAGGAGGTCTTCCTGACCTCCACGCTGCGCGACGTCCAGGCCGTGCACCGGGTCGACGGCCACGAGCTGCCCGGCGCGCCCGGGCCGGTCACGGCCAAGGCCATGCGCGTCTTCGACGAGCGGGCGGCGGCCGACAAGGACCCGCGCTTGTAGGGCACAGGACCGCAAAACCTGGTGACGTCGGGCCGCGGGGCAGGTAGAACAACCGTGATGACCACCACCCTGCGGCCGACCGGGCCGCTCCAGACGGCCGCCGACGGCACGCGCTCTCGCGCGTACGACGTGTGCGTGAACAGCAGACCGGTCGGCGTCGTCCGGCTCGCCACCGACCCCGGGTTCGGCCGGGAGGCCGGCGTGATCGAGTCCCTGCGGATCGACGAGGCGGACCGGCGGCGCGGCCGCGGCACGGTCGCCGCGCTCGCGGCGGAGGAGGTGCTGCGCGGCTGGGGCTGCACCCAGGTGCACGTCTCGGTGCCCCCCGAGGCCGGGATCGCGCAGCGGATGGTGGAGGCCTTCGGCTACACCGAGCGCAGCCGCAACATGGTCAAGGACCTCGCCGGACCGCCCCCGGCGCTGCCTGACGGCATCGAGACGCGGCCGATGACGCGGGAGGAGTTCGTCGTCTGGGAGGCGGCGGGCCGGCAGAGCTACGCGGAGAGCTGGATCGCCCGCGGCGTGCCCGAGGACCAGGCCCACGCCAAGGCCGAGGCGAGCCACCGGGACCTGCTGCCCGAGGGGCTCGACAGCCCCGGCGTCTCCATCGAAGTCGTCCTGCGGGACGGAGCGCTCGTCGGCCACGTGTGGACCGCGCGGCGCGAGCTGGAGCCGGGCGTCAGCGGCTGGTACGTGTACGACGTCCTGGTCGACGCCGAGCAGCGCGGCCACGGCTACGGCCGGGCCCTGATGCTCCTGGCCGAGCGGGTCGCCGCGGATGCCGGGGCGAGCCTGCTCGGACTGCACGTCTTCGCGGGCAACACCCCGGCCCTGGCCCTCTACGAGTCGCTCGGCTACCGCACGACCCACGTCAACAGCTACAAGACGCTGCTGTAGTCGCCTGTGGCGACGGCGGGCCCGGCCGCCGCGGCGGCTAGCCCTGCGCCAGCAGGCGGTCGGCGATCGTCTCGATGCGCTCGCGCAGGCCGTCCTGGCTCTGGCCGCCGTCGAGGCGCTCGCCGTCGATCACGTACGTCGGGGTGCCGGTGATCTTGATGGCCTTGCCCTCCGCCTGGTCGGCGTCGACGATCAGCAGGTGCCGGCCGTCGATCAGCGCGGTGTCGAACTCCTCGGCGTCGAGCCCCAGTTCACCGGCCACCTCGAGCAGCACCGGCTCGCCCCGGTCGCCCAGCTCGGCCGTCCTGGCCAGCAGCGCCTCCGCGTACGGCCAGCCCTTGCCCTGGTCGGCCGCCTCCTCGGCGGCCTGCGCGGCGGCGTACGCGTGCTTGTGCTTCTCCAGCGGGAAGTGCCGCAGCCGTACGTCGAGCCGCTCGCCGTACTTCGCGCGCAGCGCGCGCACGTCGTCGAGGGCGCGCAGGCAGTCGGGGCACTGGAGGTCGAACCAGGCCTCCAGGACGACGGGGGAGAAGGGGGCACCGGTGGTGGGGTCGCTCATGGGGACCAGTCTTCCAGCCCGCTCCCGGACCGCCCCACCGGGACCTGGGGAGGAGATCCGTCCCGGAGATGTCCCGGAGATCCGGCTCCGGGCGACCCGGTCCGTGGCCCCGCACCGCCCCGGCGGTGCAGGATGGAAGGGACGTATCGCCCATGCCACTGCCAGGAGGACCGGATGCTTGCCGAGACTGTGTGTTCCGCGGTGGCCGCGGCGGGCCTGGGCATCGCCGCGATCACGGCGTACCGCAAGCGGTTCCTGTCCGCGGCCCGGATCGCCGCCTACGCGCTCGTACCGCTCGGCCTGGTGATGACCGGCGCCGTGCAGTGGCTGGCCGACACCGCCTTCAGTCCGATGGCCTGGGCCGGATTCGGTGTGCTCGGCGTGGCCTGGATGCTGTTCATGACCACCCGCGCGGTGGAGCGGCGGCGGACCGGAGAGGCCGGAAAGGGTGTGCCCGGCAAGGAGCGGAAGGCGGCGGCCGAGCCGTCCGCGTCCGGGCCGGCACTCGGCCGGGGGCAGCGTGGCGCGGCGGCCAAGCCTCCGGCGGCGGCCGACGGCGAGGACTTCAGCGACATCGAGGCGATTCTGAAGAAGCACGGCCTCTGACGACCGGCGGGCCACCCGCGGCGGGACGGCGACGAACCAACGGATCTGATGAAGTGCCCCGCGCGTGGGGCGTGTTGCTTGATCCTTGGGGCGTTCTCTGCGCCATCATCGCCCCGAGATGCTGGATACCTCGCGGGATCACGCCCCCGCCCCCACAGAGGAGCCGCGCGGCTGTCTGTTCGCGCTCTCCCAGCCACCGCTGATGATCTTCCTCGCAGTGATCGGCTTTCTGCTCCTGATGGCCTCCGTGCACGACCTGTTCCTGCTGTGAACGGGCCGTGGACCGCTCAGCCGGCCGCTTCCTTACGGCGCGCCCGGTACGCCGCCACATGCAGACGGTTACCGCAGGTCCGGCTGTCGCAGTAGCGGCGCGAACGATTGCGGGACAGGTCCACGAAGGCGCGTCCGCAGTCCGGGGCCTCGCAGCGGCGCAGCCGCTCCTGCTCGCCGGCGACGACGATGAACGCGAGCGCCATGCCGCAGTCCGCGGCGAGGTGATCGGCGACCGACGCGCCGGGCGCGAAGTAGTGCACGTGCCAGTCGTAGCCGTCGTGGTCGGTGAGCTGCGGCGTCGTGCCCGCGGCCGCCACCAGCTGGTTGATCAGCGCGGCCCCGACCCGGGCGTCGGGCGCGGAGAACACGGCGGCGAACCGGGAGCGCACGGCCTGGACGGCGGCGACGTCGCGGTCGTCGAGTTCGCCGACGTCGCTGATGTTGTGGGCCCGCACGAACACGTGCAGCGCCGCGAGGTCCCCGAGCTCGTCGCCCCGGTCGCCCTCCGGCGCGGTGTTCATCAGATCGACGACGGTGTCGAGGGCGATCCGGGTGTCGTGGGGGATCAGCACGTTCCGCTCCCTGGCCAGCTGCGGGCGGGCGCCCGCCGAATTGCGCTGACTCTAGCGGCTCCCGTACGCCCGGCCCGGAGCGGGCGGGAACGGGGCCGAAAGCGTTCGGTCCGCGTTCGCCGGGCGGAGGGAAGTGGAGGGTCGGGCTCCGTGCGGGGTGTCCGTACGCGGATTCCCGGCGAGGACGTCGGCGCCCGCACCGCGTCGGATACGCGGTGCGGGCGCCGATCCCTGCCGTATGCGGTTGTCCGCGCGGCGCCGTCTCCCCGAGTCGGACGGCGCCGTGCGGCTCTCGGCCTGGCTGTCAGCCGGTCAGCTGTCCGCCAGGATGTGGGAGAGCTCCGTGTCGAGGTCGAAATGGCGGTGTTCGGTGCCGGGCGGCACCGCGGCGTCGGTCCGCTTCAGGAACGACTCCAGGGCCCGCGCGGGGGCTTCGAGCAGGGCCTCGCCCTCGGGGGAACTCAAGGCGATGCAGACGACGCCCTGACCGTGACTGCGGGACGGCCAGACTCTGACGTCGCCGGTACCGGTGGGCCGGTGCAGGCCCTCGGCGAGAAGGTCGCGGGCGAAGACCCATTCGACCGTCTCTTCGGCTCCGGTGTGGAAGGTGGCGTGCACGGCGTAGGGATCGGCCGTGTCATACCGCAGGCCCGCCGGTACAGGCAGTGAGGACTCGCTCGACACAACGAGGCGCAGGTGCAGCTCGCAGCTGACCGTGGTGTTCATAAGCGCCAGGGCCTTTCGCTCAGTGTGCGCTCGGGGATTCGCACGTCGGCGAAATCGACATGCCACGTACGGTGCCGTTGTAAACCCCTCTGTCTGTTTTGTGATCGTTCAGGTCGCCCGGACGGGGGTGTATGTCGTGCGGGCATGACTCCATTCCGGTGATCGGCGCCGGTCCGGTAGGTTGGGTCCATGAATGCGGAGAGTGACGAGCGGAGCGAGGCCGCAGCCGCGGCCGACAAGCCCGCGACGGGGGACGTGACGGAAGCGCGGAGCGCTCCGGAGGCGTCGCAGGAGGAGGGAGCCGAGCGGCCGCTCGGTTCCCGCGCGCCCGAGTTCATCAAGGCGCGCCGGACCCTCCACATGAGCTGGCAGGTCGGCGTCTTCGTCGTCGGCCTGGCCGTCGTGGTGGCCGGCGTCATCATGCTGCCGCTGCCCGGACCGGGCTGGCTGGTGATCTTCGGCGGCATGGCGATCTGGGCGACCGAGTTCGTCTGGGCGCAGCTCGTGCTGCGCTGGACCAAGCGCAAGGTCACCGAGGCCGCGCAGAAGGCGCTGGACCCGAAGGTGCGGCGGCGGAACATCGTCCTGACCACGATCGGCCTGGTGATCATCGCCGTGCTGCTCGGGATCTACCTCTGGAAGTTCGGCTTCGTGATGCCGTGGAAGATCGACCAGTGACCCGGGGATGGTCAAAGGGGCCCGCTGACATGGGGTAATGTTTGCGGTGCGCCCGGGCGATTAGCTCAGTGGGAGAGCGCTTCGTTCACACCGAAGAGGTCACTGGTTCGAACCCAGTATCGCCCACCACCCGGACCGAGGGCCCGGAGACTGATTCAGTCTCCGGGCCCTCGGCGTCTGCGCTGCAGTCTCCGGGCCTCGGCGTTTCCGCCGAGGCCCCCGCGTCAGCGCATCCGGCCCAGCTTCTCCCGCAGTCGGCGGGCGTCCCGCAGCCGCTGCTCGTACGTCGCGCCCACCGCGAGCAGCAGCAGACCGGCAAGGGCCGGCGGCAGCCAGCGCGGCAGCGCCCCGACGACCTGCACCACGTACGGCGCCAGCTCGTGCAGCGCGTCCAGGGCCAGCACCGCGCCGCCCAGGACCAGCAGCGCCTGGAGCCGGTGCCGGGCGCCGAGCAGCGTCACCGCGAGCGCGCAGAGGCCGAGCAGCAGCGGACGGCCCCAGTGCGGGTCGGTCCAGGCGGCGAACAGGCTCGGCACCAGGGTCGCGGAGAGCCCGGGCCCGTACGCCGTCCAGGACGACGCCTCCGGGTCCTTGCGGCGCCGCAGCACGCCGACCGCCAGGGCGGGCAGCGTCACCGGCAGCGTGTACGCCTCCGGCGTCGTCACGTCCGACGCGGCGAGCCGCACCCACGTCGCCAGGACGAAGAGCACCGCGGCCGTCCAGCCCGCCGCGCGCCGGCCCTCCGGGAGCACCGCGGCAGCCGCGGCGAGCACGCCGCAGACGGCGAGCACCATGGAGAGGACGGGCGGCCGGTCGGCGGCCAGGCCGATGGCGAGCAGCCCGACGGCCGCGCCGGACAGTTCGACCGGCAGCACGAGCGGGTGGCGGCGCAGCCGCGCGCCGAGGCCGACCGTGGCCGTCGGCACGACCAGCAGCCACACGGCCGTGCGGTGGTCCGGCAGCTCCGCGGCACGGGCCCCGGCGAGTACGAGCCCGGCGCCGGCCGCGACGGCCAGACAGGCGGCCACGGTGCGGACCGCGCGGACCCCGAACGCCGCTGCCGCGACGAACAGCCCGAGCAGCACACCGAGCACGGTGAAGGTCCCGGCACGGGTGTCGAGCCCGGCCGCAAGCGCCCCGGCCGCCGAGGCAAGGCCGGCCCCGAACGCACTCCACGCCACCGCCGTCGCCGGCGCCACCGAGGCCGCGGCCCGTACCGGCTTGGGGGCGCCCGTCCCGCCCCAGCCGGGCCAGGTGGGCGGCCCGAAGGCACCGGCGGCCGGCGCCTCGGATTCGGCGGCACCTGTGGACGAAGCCTCCGAGGCCTCCGAGGCCGCTTCGGTCGCGGGCGCGGCCTCGGGCTCCGGCGTACGGACTCCGCGGAGCAGGTGCTCCGGGAGGCAGGCGACCGCCACCGCGGCCACGGCCGTGAGCAGCAGCAGGGTCAGCCGGGCCGGGTGCGGGAGGTCCAGGGACACCGGCAGGGAGAGCACGGTCGCCCAGGTCAGGAGCAGCGCCAGGCAGCGGGACCAGACGCGGCGCAGCGGTACGAGAGCGGCCACGGCCGTCAGGAGCACCAGGGGCGCGGTCGCCGGGTAGTCGGAGAACTTCGGGGACGACGGGCCCGACCAGACCGGGGTCGTCCGGACCACCGAGTCCAGCAGCACCGCCGCCACCGGAGGCAGCGCCCACAGCACACCGACGCCGAGCACCCCCGCGCCCGCGCCCACCGCGCCCTGCTTCACCGGCTTGGGCAGCGTGGTGCGCAGCACCGCCGCGAGGGCCACCGCGCAGGCCACGTACCCCGGCACCATCCAGTCGTCACCCGGCAGTACCGACCGCAGCACGCCGCCCACCGCGGCCACCGCCGCGAGCGCGGCCACCACGGCGCCGAACACCGTCACCGCCGGCGTGCGCCACCCCACGAACAGCGCCAGCGCGCCGCCCGCGAGGAGCAGGCCCGCGCCCGGCACCGCGTCCGTCAGGGAGAACCAGCCGCCGGTCAGCAGCGCCCAGCCGCCCGTCACGCACAGGCCCACCGCCGCCGTCATCCGCACCGACGGCCGCTTCACCCACAGCACCAGGGCCGCGTCCGCGGCGGCCGTCACCAGCGCCGCCCAGCCCAGCGGGTACGCGCCCGCGTCCGCCGCCACCGCGGCCAGCGGCAGCGACAGCTGGGCGGTCACCACGGCGACCGGCAGCGGGATCCGCAGCCGGCCGCCCAGCGCCAGGCCGTACGCCGTCCAGGTCCCGGCCAGCACCGCCGAGGCCGCCGCCGTGTACGCCACGCCGTCGGTGTCCGAGAGGGCCACCGCATGCAGCGCGTACGCGTCGAGGATCGTCAGGACGAGCCCGAGCGCGCCGACCGACTCCGCCGTCGAGACCAGGCCGCGGCGCAGCAGTGCCACCGGCGCGGCCAGCGTCGCGGACGTCACCACGCCGAGCACGGCCGCCCGGCCGCCGATGCCCATCGAGCCCCAGCTGACCAGGGTGAAGGCGATCGCGGCGATCGTGAGCAGGACACCGCCGAGGGTGAGCAGCACGTTCTGCGCGCTCGGCGGGGTCGAGTCGGGGGCGGGGCGCGGCGGCACCGTCCAGCCGGCCGCAGCGGCGGCCGGCGCCGGCACGGGGGCCGCGGGCGCCCGCAGCACCTGGAGCAGCCAGGCGCGCCGCGCCAGCAAGTGGGACCGGCGGGCGTCGAGTTGGGCCAGCTCGCGGTCGACGAGCACCAGCTCGTCGGCGGGCGGCAGAACATTCTCCATGGGCGGAGTGTGGCTCGGGACACCCGCGGTGGGGATGCGTCGGGGTACTCATCTTCCGCCCTGAGTACGTCCACACTGGGTACATGGACTGGTGCCGTTATCGCTTCCGCAGCGTCTGGCGACTGGCCGCGCCGCCGGACCGGGTCTACGCCGTGCTCGAACGCGCGGAGGACTACCCGCGTTGGTGGCCGCAGGTCCGCGAGGTCACCCCGGTCGACGAGGCCACCGGCACCGCCCGGTTCCGCTCCGTCCTCCCGTACGACCTGGTCGTGACGGTCGTCGCCCTGCGCCACGACCCCGGGGCGGGGGTCCTGGAGGTCGGGCTGAGCGGCGACCTCGACGGCTGGGCGCGCTGGACACTGACCGGGGAGGGGACCTCGACGCGGGCGGTGTACGAGCAGGAGGTCGAGGTCCGCGCCCGGCTCATGCGGGCGTTCTCGGTGCCGGGCAGGCCCGTGTTCCGCGCCAACCACGCCCTGATGATGCGCGGCGGACGACGCGGACTGGCGGCCCACCTGCAAGCGGTTTGAATCGAAGGCCGCAGGGCCTGTATGGTTCAACCCGTTCCCGGGCGATTAGCTCAGCGGGAGAGCACTTCGTTCACACCGAAGGGGTCACTGGTTCGATCCCAGTATCGCCCACCGGGAAAGGCCGGTCCGTCTCAGACGGACCGGCCTTCTTCGTTCCCGCGCCCGCCCTGTCGCTCACGCCGCCGCCGGGATCTCCGGACGAAGCGGCCACGCCGGATCCACCAGCTCCGGCGTCCCGTTCCGGGTGAACCAGGCCTGCAGCCCGCGCGCCTGCGCCGCGTGCCACACCGCCTGACGGGCGTGCAGCTCCGCCGGCGTCAGCCGCTCCAGCCGGGACGAGAACCGCCGCGCCACCGCCCGTACGACATCCAGCGCGGCGACCGCGTCCGCCGCCGCGTCGTGCGCGCCGGTCAGCTCCACCTCGTACTGCGCGCACAGATCCGTCAGTGTGCGGCGGCCCTTGCGGTAGCGGTCCAGATGCTTGTCGAGCACCCGCGGATCGAGCACGCACAGCGGCACGTTCTCCATGTAGCGGGCCAGTGACGAGGCCCGGTGCCGGCGCAGTTCCCGGTCCAGGATCGTCAGATCGAACGGCGCGTTCATCACCACCAGCGGGCGGCCCGCCGCCGACTGCTCGGCCAGCGCCCGCGCCACCTCCTCCATCACCGGGGCCGGCCAGCGCCCGTGGTGCTGGAGGTGATCGTCCGTCAGGCCGTGCACCTCGGTGGCGGCCCGGGGGACCGGGATCCCCGGATTGACGAGCCATCGGGTGATCCGAGGCCGGCCGCCCGCCGTGTCCTGGACGACGAGCGCGGCGGACACGATCCGGTCCTGCTCGACGTCAACTCCTGTGGTTTCCGTGTCGAATGCGGCCAGGGGGCCCTCGTACCAGTGCGTCATCCCCGAACTCCTCGCACCTCAGCGGCAGATGGCGGCAGATGGGCTTGTCCCGCTGCCCGAACCGGTGATACCCGGGCCGTTTGCGCCGTACGCCGGGCGGTGACAACACAGATGACGGGGAAGGGATTTCAGTCATGGCGCTCCCGCAGCCCGAGCCCGGGGGACCGTCCCGCACCGCAGGCACCGGCGGAGGGCTGCTGCCGCCGCAGCGGGACGCACCGCTGCGGGGCTCGCTCGCCACCACCGCCTGCATGGAGACCCTCCAGGTGGGCTATCTGCACGCGGTCGCGGCAGCGGCGGGATGTTCGCTGTCGCAGCCGTTTCCGGACAACGGCATCGACTGGCACGTGAGCCACGGCGCTCCCGGCCATGTCGTCGACGACGAAGTGACCATCAAGGTGCAGCTCAAGTGCACCTACCAGATCGCACCGCACCCCCCGGGACCCGCGTTCTCGTTCACGCTCGACAACGAGCACCTCGTGAAGCTGGCGCGGACCCCGGTCTCGGTGCACAAGATCCTGGTCGTGATGCTCGTGCCCCGCGCCCAGGAGGACTGGCTGCGGGCCGGACACGACCGGCTCGACCTGAGGCACTGCTGCTACTGGATCAATCTGGCGGGTCACCCGGTCACCGGGCGGCGCCGGACCACCGTGCGGATACCCACCGCGCGGATCTTCGACGACCGGGCGCTCTGCGAGATCATGACCCGGGTCGGGGCGGGAGGGAGACCCTGATGCACTGGCCGATCGACGAACCCGAGGGTGGATCCGTCCCGCTCCGGCCCCACCCCCAGACGCCGGTCGGCGAGCCGGGCGTCCCGGACCCGGCCCGGGTGGACCCGCTGGTCCTGGGCGCGCTCCTGGACCGGCACGGCTGGCGGCGGCGCGGCGGCGCGGCCGGCCGCTACGCCCGCTGGACCCCACCAGGGCCCGGCGCGCACGGCACCAGCCTGCTGGTGCCCGAGAGCCGGGCGTTCCCCGACTGCGAGGACCTGCTGGGCGAGGCGCTCACCGCGCTCGCCCGCAGCGGCACACCGGCCGCGCGCGAGGTCCTGGTGGGCCTGAGCGTGCCCAGCGACGAGATCCGCTGGTCGCGCGACGTGCCCCAGGGTCCGGCCGGCACGCTGACCTGGAACGCGCAGGAACAGCTCCGCTCGGCGGCCCGGCAGCTGCTGCTGGCCGGCGCGCTGGCGGTGCGCGGGCGGGCCGGCTACTACGGCGGCCGGCACCGCCGGCAGGCACAGGCCTCGCTGGAGGGCGTGGTCGTCGGCGCGGCGCCGGGCGGGCGGGGGCTGACCGCGTTCGTGCCGGTGGACGCGGGCCGCCCCATCGCCGTACGGCTCTACCACGCCTTGTACGCGACCCGGGAGGCCGTGGACTACCAGCGGGCCACCGGCGGCATGGAGGCGTTCGACGCGGCGGTGCGGACCGGCGTGAGCCGCGAGCTGACCGAGGCGATCGTGGCCCTGGTGCGCGGCTCGGAGGGGGCCGGGATCGCGCTGGAGTGGGCGCCGGCGGCCGGGGTGCCGGAGGGCTGCGCGGCGCGGCCGGAACCGGTCGAGTTCTCGCCGGGCGACCTGCCCGCGCTGCGCGAGGCCGGCGCGCGGTACCTGACGGACGAGCCGTCGATGCCGGTACGGATCACCGGCGCGGTGGTCCGGATGCGCCGCTCCGGGCCGCGCGGCGAGGGCACGGTGCGGCTGCGGGTGCTTGCCGGGGCGGAGGTGCCGCACGTCCGTGTGGCCCTGGACGAGGAGTCGTACCGCACGGCCGTGCACGCCCACCTGGTCGGACTGCCGATCCGGGTCGTCGGCCGGCTGGAGCGCCGCGGCGGTTTCCGCCGCCTCAACGACGCCTCGGGCGTGGTCCCGGTCCAGGTGGACGAGGCGGAACGGGACCGGCTGATGAAGTCCCTGCACGAGAACCTCGACTTCTTCGAGGAGGCCTGCGGGGGCGACTGACGAGGGGAGCGGGCCGGGCGACTCCCCGCGGAAACCGTTTCGCGGGGGAGGTCCCGAGGTCGGTACGATCAACGACGACGCGGCACCTCGTCTCTGCCGCGCACCGTCGGCGCCGGCACCTCGTGCCTGCCTGCGCCCCTATGTATGGAGCACCAGTGTCTGATGTCCGTGTGACCGTCCAGTCCGCCTCAGGTTCCGAGGAACGGGCGGTGAGCGCGGGCACCACGGCCGGCGCCCTGTTCGCCGACGACCGCACCGTGATCGCCGCCCGCGTCGCCGGTGAGCTCAAGGACCTCGCGTACCCGCTCGCCGAGGGCGACGTCGTCGAGCCCGTCGAGATCTCCTCCGAGGACGGCCTGAACATCCTGCGCCACTCCACCGCGCACGTGATGGCCCAGGCCGTGCAGGAGCTCTTCCCGGAGGCCAAGCTGGGCATCGGCCCGCCGGTCCGGGACGGCTTCTACTACGACTTCGACGTCGAGAAGCCGTTCACCCCCGAGGATCTCAAGGCCATCGAGAAGAAGATGCAGGAGATCCAGAAGCGCGGCCAGCGCTTCTCCCGCCGCGTCGTCTCCGACGAGGAGGCCCGCGAGGAGCTGGCGGACGAGCCGTACAAGCTGGAGCTCATCGGCATCAAGGGCTCCGCCTCCACCGACGACGGTGCGAACGTCGAGGTGGGCGGCGGCGAGCTGACCATCTACGACAACCTGGACGCCAAGACCGGTGACCTGTGCTGGAAGGACCTCTGCCGCGGTCCGCACCTGCCCACCACCCGGAACATCCCGGCGTTCAAGCTGATGCGCAACGCGGCCGCCTACTGGCGCGGCAGCGAGAAGAACCCGATGCTCCAGCGCATCTACGGCACCGCGTGGCCGTCGAAGGAGGAGCTGAAGGCCCACCTCGACTTCCTCGCCGAGGCCGAGAAGCGCGACCACCGCAAGCTGGGCAACGAGCTCGATCTGTTCTCCGTCCCGGACGAGATCGGCTCCGGTCTCGCCGTCTTCCACCCCAAGGGCGGCATCATCCGCCGGGTCATGGAGGACTACTCGCGCAAGCGCCACGAGGAGGAGGGCTACGAGTTCGTCTACTCGCCGCACGCCACCAAGGGCAAGCTGTTCGAGAAGTCGGGCCACCTGGACTGGTACGCCGAGGGCATGTACCCGCCCATGCAGCTCGACGAGGGCGTGGACTACTATCTCAAGCCCATGAACTGCCCGATGCACAACCTGATCTTCGACGCGCGCGGGCGCTCCTACCGTGAGCTGCCGCTGCGCCTGTTCGAGTTCGGCACCGTGTACCGGTACGAGAAGTCCGGCGTGGTCCACGGTCTGACCCGGGCCCGTGGCTTCACCCAGGACGACGCGCACATCTACTGCACCAAGGAGCAGATGGCGGAGGAGCTGGACCGCACCCTCACCTTCGTCCTGAACCTGCTGCGCGACTACGGCCTGACCGACTTCTACCTGGAGCTGTCCACCAAGGACCCGGAGAAGTTCGTCGGCTCCGACGAGATCTGGGAGGAGGCCACCGAGACCCTCCGCCAGGTCGCCGAGAAGCAGGGCCTCCCGCTGACCCCCGACCCGGGCGGCGCGGCCTTCTACGGCCCGAAGATCTCCGTGCAGGCGCGCGACGCCATCGGCCGCACCTGGCAGATGTCGACCGTGCAGCTCGACTTCAACCTGCCGGAGCGCTTCGACCTGGAGTACACCGCCCCGGACGGCACCAAGCAGCGCCCGGTCATGATCCACCGCGCTCTGTTCGGCTCGATCGAGCGGTTCTTCGCGGTGCTCCTGGAGCACTACGCGGGCGCGATGCCGCCGTGGCTGGCGCCGGTCCAGGCGACCGGTATCCCGATCGGCGACGCGCACATCCCGTACCTGCAGGAGTTCGCCGCCAAGGCGAAGAAGCAGGGCCTGCGGGTGGAGGTCGACGCCTCCGCGGACCGGATGCAGAAGAAGATCAGGAACGCGCAGAAGCAGAAGGTGCCGTTCATGATCATCGCGGGTGACGACGACATGGCCGCCGGCGCCGTCTCGTTCCGTTACCGCGACGGTTCGCAGGAGAACGGCATCCCGGCGGACGAGGCCATCGCCAAGATCGCCAAGATCGTCGAGGACCGCGTCCAGGTCTGACCCGACGACGGCAGGCAGGTCCGACCGCGGACAGTGCCTACGGCCGTGCTCAGGAGGCCCCCGGGAAATCTCCCGGGGGCCTCTTCTCGTCCTCCCTGGTGAACGTCTGGATCAGCCAGGAGGAGAACGAGCCCGTCACCGCACCGAGCAGTGCGAGACCGCAGGCCATCAGCCCGACGGCGGTGACCCGCCCGCCCGGGGTGACCGGGGACACGTCCCCGTACCCCACCGTCGACAGCGTCGAGCAGGCCCACCAGACCGAGTCGCCGAAGGTACGGATCGTGGCGCCCGGAGCCCCGTACTCGTAGGAGTAGACCGTCAGCGCGCTCGCGAAGCCGAGCAGGAGCGAGGAGAGCCCGGCGTAGGCCATGACCCGGACGTACAGAGTGAGCCGCGCCTTGTCCCGGCGGCGCTGGATCTTGTCGTAGCTGGTCACCATCCGCAGCGGGCGAAGGAGGGGCAGCAGCACGACGATCGTGTCGAGCACATGGCTGCGCACGAAGCGCAGGGGGCGCAGGCCGCTCAGCCACATGCGGACCACGTAGTCCACCACGAAGACGGCCCAGGCCGCGAAGGTGATCGCGAGGCAGACGTCCTGCCACACCTGGGGGAGGTCGTGGCCCAGGATCCGGACCGCGTACCCGGCGAGAAAGGCCAGCGACGCCACGGCGAGCAGCGCGTCGGTCCGGTCCTCCCATTGCTCCTGCCGCTGCGACCTGTCGTTCATCTGATCAGCATCTCCGGTGAGCATGATCCGTCGCCCCGGCGACACGGTCCGAACGGGCGAAGCAATATGCTGCACAGCATGACGATTGAGCCGGAGCAGCAGATCGGAGTGGGGACGCAGGACGCGTTCCAGCGCCTGTGGACGCCTCACCGAATGGCGTACATCCAGGGCGAGAACAAGCCGACCGGTCCGGAGGCCGGGGACGGCTGTCCGTTCTGCTCGATCCCGTCGATGTCGGACGAGGACGGGCTCGTCGTGGCGCGCGGCCGGCACGTGTACGCGGTGCTGAACCTGTACCCGTACAACGGCGGACACCTGATGGTGGTCCCCTACCGGCACGTCGCCGACTACACGGAGCTGGACACGGGGGAGACGATCGAGCTTGCCGAGCTGACCAAGCGGGCGATGGTCGCGCTGCGTACCGCGTCGGGCGCGCACGGCTTCAACATCGGCATGAACCAGGGCGCGGCGGCCGGTGCCGGCATCGCCGCCCACCTGCACCAGCACGTGGTGCCGCGGTGGGGCGGGGACACCAACTTCATGCCGGTCGTCGGCCACACGAAGGTGCTGCCGCAGCTGCTCGCCGACACCCGCAAGATGCTGGCCGACGCCTGGCCGGTCGACTAGCGGCACGCGTCACGGAACGACGACGACGGCCGGGCCCTCGGGCCCGGCCGTCGTCGTCGTTCCGTCTTCCGTCGGTCAGGGGCGTCCGTCAGGCGTCGTAGACGTCGGCCTTCTTCGGGCCGGGGTCCTGGATCAGGCCGCTGAGCACGAGCGAGCGGTTCGCGAAGCGCTCGGTGTCCACGCCGTGGTCCTGCAGGACCTTGATGGTCGCGGTGTGCACCGCCCGCATGACGGGCGTCGCGGCGCGGATCGCGTCGTCCGCCATGAAGCGGTGGCGCCAGGGCTTGTCGGCCCAGGCGTGCCGCAGGCCGAACGGCTCGGGCAGCACGAGCTTGCCACCGAGGAAGTCCAGGACCGGCGGGAACCAGGTCAGCGGGGCGCGCACGGCGAGCCGGACCACCTCGTCCGTCTCCACCAGGGGCAGTTTGATCTCGCGGGTCTCCCAGAACCGGACGGTCTTGGAGACCTCCTTGGTCTTGGCCTTCGGCTTGCTGGTGAAGAGCGAGTGGACCGGGCCCAGCGCATGGCCGGTGACCTCGACGCGCAGGGTGTGCAGCAGCGAGGTGACCGTGATCATCATGGTGAGCACGAGCTGCCCGTCCCAGAGCGTGAACTGCACGCCCAGGTAGTGACGGTTGCCGCTGCCGAACTGCTGGTCGTTGCAGATCCGCTGTATCTCGTGCGGCCGTACCTGGAAGGTGACGATGTTCTCGCCCTCAGGGCGGGCGACCTCGGTGGCGCCCTCGCCGACCGGCGACACGATCCAGTGCTTGACCACGGGCTTGGGGAAGCCGGTCTTGAGCGAGCCGCGCTCCAGCAGCTTGAGCTGGTCGTGGATCGGCCGGATCACGTCCCAGGCGCGGAAGTCGTGGATCTCCTTGCCCTCCTGGGGGACCAGGTCCTCGGCGAGGGTCCAGCTGCCCCAGCGGGTGCCCATGCCGAGTATCCCCTTGGGGCCGGCGTAGAAGACGATGTTGGACTGCTGCTCGGCGGTGAGCTTCTCCAGGTTCTGGCGCAGCTCCTCCGCGGAGCTCTCGGCCGGGTCCGTGGGGACCGCCTCGGGGATCTTCGCGGCGACCCCGCCGCCGCTGAGCAGGCCGTCCCAGCGCTCCCGGAGGTCGACCGCGGTGGACTCGCAGATGCGCTTGGCCAGGACCCAGCCGAGCGGCGGGGCGATCACCATGGCTCGCAGGTAGAGGCCGAGGACGCTGTCGACCGGCAGCTTGATCAGGAAGATCACGGCCAGCAGGCCCATGCCGAGCAGCAGGGCGGTGCCGAGCGCGCCGGCGCGCTTGTCGGCGGCTCCGGCGAGACTGCGGCGGAGCTGGATCACGCCGAGCCAGAGCAGCAGCCCGGGCAGGAACACCACGCCGAACAGGACGGTCACCAGGGTGAGTCTGATGTCCCGGCGGCGGCGGATGTTGGTGGCCGCCAGACAGTGCTCGACCACCGGCTGCGGCTCGGTGCCGAAGGACTGGATGAGCGCCTTGCGGGCGCCGCCGAGCATGCGGACCTGGACGGCCCGGGAGAACGCCTCGCCGAGGTCCGGGCGGAAGAGGTCGTGCCACTTGCCCTTCTTGACCGTGGACTTGTGCCAGTCGCTGTTCGCCTCGAGGATCTTGTCCATCGGCCCGTCGCGGTACGCGGCGGAGGCGAGCGCGAACGTCGCCGCCGTCTGGCCGTCCGAGCCCTGGAGGGGGACCTGCGCCCCGGGTCCGTACACGATCGTCATCAGCCCCCATCGCCGCGTGCACCGCGTGGTCCACCGCGTCATCTCTGTGCGGCCTGTTCCCAACTACCGCGCCCCGCACACCTTCTGAGCTGGGCACCCCAGCGTATCGGGCACACGGCGTGCGCGTCAGGTGACGGCCGGATGCCGCCGTTCTCCTCGGGGCGGGAACGGCGGCATCCGGTGACGGAGGCTCGACTACACGCCGGAATCCGCCTGTTCACGGATCTTGCCCGCCAGTTGCGGCGGCATGGCCTCGTGCCGGGCGTACGCGCGGTCGAAGCTTCCGGTGCCGTGCGACAGGGAGCGGAGGTCGACCGCGTACCGGCCGATCTCGATCTCCGGCACCTCGGCCCGTACGACTGTCCGGCCGGGGCCCGCCTGTTCGGTGCCGACGACCCGGCCGCGCCGGCCGGACAGGTCGCTCATCACCGGACCGACGTACTCGTCCGGCACCATCACCTGTACCTCGGCGACCGGTTCGAGCAGGTGGATCGGCGCCTCGGCGGCCGCCTCGCGCAGCGCCAGCGCGCCCGCGGTCTGGAAGGCCGCGTCGGACGAGTCGACCGAGTGGGCCTTGCCGTCCCGCAGCGTGACCCGCACGTCCACCAGTGGGTACCCGGCGGACACACCGCGCGCGGCCTGCGCCCGGACTCCCTTCTCCACGGACGGGATGAAGTTCCGCGGCACGGCGCCGCCGACCACCTTGTCGACGAACTCGATCCCGCTGCCGGCCGGCAGCGGCTCGACGTCGATCTCGCAGATGGCGTACTGGCCGTGCCCGCCGGACTGCTTCACGTGCCGGCCGCGGCCCCCGGACGGGGCGCCGAAGGTCTCGCGCAGCGACACCTTGTACGGGACCGTGTCGACCTGCACGCCGTACCGGGTGCGCAGCCGCTCCAGGACCACGTCCCGGTGCGCCTCGCCGAGACACCACAGCACGACCTGGTGGGTGTCCGGGTTCTGCTCCAGGCGCATCGTGGGGTCCTCGGCGACCAGCCGGGCCAGACCCTGGGAGAGCCGGTCCTCGTCGGCCTTGCTGTGCGCCTGGATCGCCAGCGGCAGCAGCGGGTCGGGCATGCTCCACGGCTCCATCAGGAGCGGGTCGTCCTTGGCGGAGAGGGTGTCGCCGGTCTCGGCGCGGCCGAGTTTCGCGACGCAGGCGAGGTCGCCGGCGATGCACTCGCCCTGCAGCCGCTGCTGTTTGCCGAACGGCGAGGTCAGCGCGCCGACGCGTTCGTCGACGTCGTGGTCCTCGTGGCCCCGGTCGGTGAGCCCGTGCCCGGACACGTGCACCGTCTCGTCGGGCCGCAGGGTCCCGGAGAACACCCGGACCAGGGAGATCCGGCCGACGTACGGGTCGGAGGCGGTCTTGACGACCTCGGCGACCAGCGGGCCGTCCGGGTCGCAGGACAGGGCCGGGCGGGGCGCGCCGGACGGGGTGGTGACGGCGGGGGCCTCGCGCTCCAGCGGGGTGGGGAAGCCGCCGGTGATCAGCTCCAGGAGCTCGACCGTGCCCAGGCCCTGGCGGCCGCCGTCGTGGGCGTGGGCGGCGGCGAGCACGGGATGGAAGGTGCCGCGGGCCACGGCCTTCTCCAGGTCGTCGATCAGGGTCTTGAGGTCGATGTCCTCGCCGCCGAGGTAGCGGTCCATCAGGGTCTCGTCCTCGCTCTCGGCGATGATCCCCTCGATCAGCCGGTTGCGGGCCTCCTCCAGGAGCGGCCGCTGCGCCTCGTCGGGCGGGTTCTCCTTCCGTTCGCCGGTGGAGTAGTCGTAGATCTTCCGGGTCAGCAGGCCGACCAGACCGGTGGCCGGGGCGTGCCCGTCCGGGCCCTCCGCGCCGTACACGGGCAGGTAGAGCGGCAGGACGGCGTCGGGATCGTCGCCGCCGAAGAGCTGTCCGCAGACCTCGGTGAGCCGCGTGTAGTCGGTGCGGGCCGTGTCGAGGTGGGTGACGACGATGGCCCGGGGCATGCCGACCGCCGCGCACTCCTCCCACACCATGCGGGTGGCGCCCGGGACCGCGTCCGCCTCCTGCGCCGCCGAGACGACGAAGAGGGCCGCGTCCGCGGCGCGCAGACCGGCCCTCAGCTCCCCGACGAAGTCGGCGTACCCGGGGGTGTCGAGGAGATTGATCTTGTACCCGCCCCATTCCAGCGGGACGAGGGAGAGCTGTACGGACCGTTGCTGACGGTGCTCGATCTCGTCGTAGTCGGAGATCGTGCCGCCGTCCTCGACCCGGCCGGCCCGGTTGACCGCTCCGGCGGTCAGGGCCAGGGCCTCGACCAGAGTCGTCTTTCCCGAACCGCTGTGGCCGACCAGCACCACGTTCCGTACCGCCGAGGGCCGGTCGGCCGCTGGTGCCCTGCCGGCGGCTCCGGGCTGTGCGTTCGCCTTGTCGCCCATGATGTGTCCTCCCGACTGCTCGCACGCGAGGTGGGACGCGGGCGGGGCTGGGAGTGCGGGGCAGCTCCGGCGACGCCCGCGATGGTCCTTCGAGCTTTGCACCGCTGTCACGGCGCGTCCATACGTCGTACGCCCGGCGGCCGATACACGCCGTGCAGGGTGCGCGCCCGTGCACCGGGAGGCGCGTGACTACGATGGGCCAGCCGGTGGCCGTAGGGGCCGCGCGGCCCACCGACCCCTCAGGGAAGGCCATGCTGAACAAGTACGCGCGTGCGTTTTTCACGCGTGTCCTCACACCGTTCGCCGCGTTTCTGCTCCGCAAGGGGGTGAGCCCCGACGCGGTCACGCTCATCGGCACGGCCGGAGTGGTGGCGGGAGCGCTGGTCTTCTTCCCCCGGGGCGAGTTCTTCTGGGGCACGATCGTCATCACCCTGTTCGTGTTCTCCGACCTGGTCGACGGGAACATGGCGCGCCAGGCCGGGATCTCCAGCCGCTGGGGCGCGTTCCTCGACTCGACGCTGGACCGGGTCGCCGACGGCGCGATTTTCGGAGGCTTCGCGCTCTGGTACGCGGGTAGCGGAGACGACAACGTGATGTGCGCGGTCTCCATCTTCTGCCTGGCCAGTGGGCAGGTCGTCTCGTACACCAAGGCGCGCGGCGAGTCGATCGGTCTGCCGGTCGCGGTGAACGGCCTGGTCGAGCGGGCCGAGCGGCTCGTCATCTCGCTGGTCGCGGCGGGTCTGGCGGGTCTGCACACCTTCGGTGTGCCGGGCATCCAGGTGCTGCTGCCGATCGCCCTGTGGATCGTGGCGGTGGGCAGCGCGGTGACGCTGGGGCAACGGGTGGTGACGGTGCGACGAGAGTCCGCGGAGGCCGACGAGGCCGCCGCGCGGGGGAGCGAGGCGGCGTCATGAGCGGCGCGAAGGACAGCCTGACCGATGCCCTGTACGGGCTCGGCTGGGCCACGGTCAAGAAGCTCCCCGAGCCGGTGGCCGCGGGCCTGGGCCGGAAGATCGCGGACACCGTCTGGAAGCGGCGCGGCAAGGGCGTGCTGCGGCTCGAGTCGAACCTGGCGCGAGTCGTCCCGGACGCGACGCCGGAGCGGCTGGCCGAGCTGTCGAAGGCCGGCATGCGCTCGTACATGCGGTACTGGATGGAATCCTTCCGGCTGCCCACGTGGAGCCAGGAGCGGGCCGCGGGCGGCTTCGCGCCGAAGGACATCCACCACCTGACGGACGGGCTCGCCACCGGCCGCGGCGTCATACTCGCGCTGCCGCACCTGGCCAACTGGGACGTCGCCGGAGTGTGGGTGACCCGGGCGCTGGGCGTGCCGTTCACCACGGTCGCCGAGCGGCTCAAGCCGGAGTCGTTGTACGACCGCTTCGTCGCGTACCGCGAGTCGCTGGGCATGGAGGTGCTGCCGCACACCGGCGGCGCCGCGTTCGGCACGCTGGCGCGGCGGCTGCGGGCGGGCGGCCTGGTCTGCCTGGTCTCCGACCGCGACCTGTCCGCCTCGGGCGTCGAGGTGAAGTTCTTCGGCGAGACCGCGCGGATGCCCGCGGGGCCCGCGATGCTCGCCCAGCAGACCGGCGCGCTGCTGCTGCCGGTGACGCTCTGGTACGACGACTCGCCGGTCATGCAGGGGCGGGTGCACCCGCCGATCGAGGTGCCGGAGACAGGCACCCGGGCCGAGAAGACGTCCGTCATGACACAGGCGCTGGCCGACGCCTTCGCCACCGGCATCGCGGACCACCCGGAGGACTGGCACATGCTGCAACGACTGTGGCTGGCGGACCTGGAGGAGCGCCCGGAGGACGGCGCCGTCGCCGAGCGTCCGGGGGACGTCGCCGCCCCCGCCGAGCGGCCCGGGGAGGCCGGCTCGTGAGGATCGGCATCGTCTGCCCGTACTCCTGGGACGTGCCGGGCGGCGTCCAGTTCCACATCCGGGACCTCGCGGAGCATCTGATCCGGCTCGGGCACGAGGTGTCCGTGCTGGCCCCCGCCGACGACGACACGCCGCTGCCGCCGTACGTGGTATCCGCGGGGCGGGCCGTGCCCGTGCCGTACAACGGCTCGGTGGCCCGGCTGAACTTCGGTTTCCTCTCGGCGGCGCGGGTGCGGCGCTGGCTGCACGACGGCGCGTTCGACCTCATCCACATCCACGAGCCGGGTACGCCCTCGCTGGGGCTGCTGGCCTGCTGGGCCGCGCAGGGCCCGATCGTGGCGACCTTCCACACGTCGAACCCGCGCTCGCGCGCGATGGTCGCGGCCTACGCGATCCTCCAGGCCGCGCTGGAGAAGATCAGCGCGCGGATCGCGGTGAGCGAGTACGCGCGGCGCACGCTGGTGGAGCATCTCGGCGGCGACGCGGTCGTCATCCCCAACGGCGTCGACGTGGACTTCTTCGCGCGGGCCGAGCCGAAGAAGGAGTGGCAGGGCGGGACGATCGGCTTCATCGGCCGGATCGACGAACCCCGCAAGGGCCTGCCGGTGCTGATGAAGGCCCTGCCGCGGATCCTCACCGAGCGGCCGGGCACCCGGCTGCTCGTCGCCGGGCGCGGCGACGAGGAGGAGGCGGTCGCGTCCCTGCCGGTGGAGATGCGGTCCCGGGTCGAGTTCCTCGGGATGGTCAGTGACGAGGACAAGGCGCGGCTGCTGCGCAGCGTCGACGTGTACGTCGCGCCGAACACGGGCGGCGAGAGCTTCGGGATCATCCTGGTCGAGGCGCTGTCGGCGGGCGCGCCGGTGCTCGCCTCCGACCTCGACGCGTTCGCGCAGGTCCTGGACCAGGGCGCGGCGGGCGAGCTGTTCGCGAACGAGGACGCCGACGCGTTGGCGGACGCGGCGATCCGGCTGCTCGGCGACGAGACCCGCCGCGAGGAACTGCGGGCGCGCGGCAGCGCGCACGTCCGCCGCTTCGACTGGGCGACGGTCGGCGCGGACATCCTCGCGGTCTACGAGACGGTCACGGACGGCGCGGCCTCGGTGGCCACGGACGAACGCACGGGCCTGCGCGCGAGATGGGGCCTGGCGAGGGACTGACCCGAGCCGGAGCCGGCCCGGGCGCGGAGGGGCCTGGAGGTCGGTGAGTGGGCCGGGCGCCGGTAGCGTGTGCGCACGTGACCGCAACGTTCATCTGGATTCTCGTCGGCCTCGTCGCGATCGGCCTCTACCTCAGCTGGACCGCCGGGCGGCTCGACCGGCTGCACGCGCGGATCGACGCCGCCCGTGCCGCGCTCGACGCGCAGTTGCTGCGGCGTGCGTCGGTGGCGCAGGAACTGGCCACCTCCGGGGTCCTCGACCCGGCCGCGTCGATCGTGCTGTACGAGGCCGCGCACGCGGCCCGGCAGGCCGCCGAGGACCATCGCGAGGTGGCCGAGAGCGAACTGAGCCAGGCCCTGCGCGCGGTCTTCGGCGAGGCCGGGCAGGTCGAGGTGGTGCGCGCCGCCCCCGGCGGCGAGGAGGCCGCCGAGGAGCTCGCGCAGGCCGTCCGGCGCGTACCGATGGCCCGCCGGTTCCACAACGACGCCGTGCGCGCCGCCCGCGCGCTCCGCCGTCACCGCAAGGTCCGCTGGTTCCGACTGGCAGGCCACGCCCCGTTCCCGCTCGCCTTCGAAATGGACGATGAACCGCCCGCTGCGCTTGCGGATCGCCCCGCCTGACGGCCCGTAGCCTTCGGATTTCGCGAAAACGAGCCACGGGCTCCACATTGGCCCTTGCAGTGGCCCCCTGGTGGCCGGTTTCCTCTTCTCGTCAACCACTGTTGTCATGAGTGAGGTACCCGTGTCCACCACGCCTTCCACCACCCCCCAGTCCCCCGAGACCGGCACCGCCCGCGTCAAGCGCGGCATGGCCGAGCAGCTCAAGGGCGGCGTGATCATGGACGTGGTCAACGCCGAGCAGGCGAAGATCGCCGAGGACGCCGGCGCCGTGGCCGTCATGGCCCTGGAGCGGGTCCCCGCCGACATCCGCAAGGACGGCGGCGTCGCCCGCATGTCCGACCCGAACATGATCGAAGAGATCATCGGCGCCGTCTCCATCCCGGTCATGGCCAAGTCCCGCATCGGCCACTTCGTCGAGGCCCAGGTCCTGCAGTCCCTCGGCGTCGACTACATCGACGAGTCCGAGGTCCTGACCCCGGCCGACGAGGTCAACCACTCCGACAAGTGGGCCTTCACCACCCCCTTCGTCTGTGGCGCCACCAACCTGGGCGAGGCCCTGCGCCGCATCGCCGAGGGCGCGGCCATGATCCGCTCCAAGGGCGAGGCCGGCACCGGCAACGTCGTCGAGGCCGTCCGCCACCTGCGCCAGATCAAGAACGAGATCGCCAAGCTGCGCGGCTTCGACAACAACGAGCTGTTCGCCGCCGCCAAGGAGCTGCGCGCCCCGTACGAGCTCGTCAAGGAGGTCGCCGAGCTCGGCAAGCTGCCGGTCGTGCTGTTCTCCGCCGGTGGTGTGGCCACCCCGGCCGACGCCGCGCTGATGCGCCAGCTCGGCGCCGAGGGCGTCTTCGTCGGCTCCGGCATCTTCAAGTCGGGCGACCCGGCCAAGCGCGCCGCCGCCATCGTGAAGGCCACCACCTTCTTCGACGACCCGAAGGTCATCGCGGACGCCTCCCGCAACCTGGGCGAGGCCATGGTCGGCATCAACTGCGACACCCTGCCCGAGGCCGAGCGCTACGCCAACCGGGGCTGGTAACCACCGATGAGCAGCACTCCCGTCATTGGTGTCCTGGCCCTCCAGGGCGACGTACGGGAGCACCTGATCGCCCTGGCCGCGGCTGACGCCGTGGCCAGGCCGGTCCGGCGCCCCGAGGAGCTCGCCGAGGTCGACGGCCTGGTCATCCCCGGTGGCGAGTCCACCACCATCTCCAAGCTGGCCGAGCTCTTCGGCCTGATGGAGCCGCTGCGCGAGCGCATCGCCGCGGGCCTGCCGGTCTACGGCACCTGCGCCGGCCTGATCATGCTCGCCGACAAGATCCTCGACCCGCGCTCGGGCCAGGAGACGTTCGGCGGCATCGACATGATCGTGCGCCGGAACGCGTTCGGGCGGCAGAACGAATCCTTCGAGGCCGGCGTCACCGTGGCCGGAATAGACACCCCCGTCGAGGGCGTCTTCATCCGCGCCCCCTGGGTGGAGTCCGTCGGCGGTACGGTCGAGGTGCTCGCCGAGCACGAGGGTCACATCGTGGCGGTGCGGCAGGGCAACGTCCTCGCCACCTCGTTCCACCCGGAACTCACCGGCGACCACCGGATCCACGAGCTCTTCGTGGACATGGTGCGCGCGGAGCGGTGACACCGTCCCGGTAAGATCTCTCGGGTTCGTTCAGGATTTGGTTACGCGAAGGAGACAGGCAGATGTCCGGCCACTCTAAATGGGCTACGACGAAGCACAAGAAGGCCGTGATCGACGCCAAGCGCGGCAAGCTCTTCGCGAAGCTGATCAAGAACATCGAGGTCGCGGCCCGCACCGGCGGTGCCGACCCGGACGGTAACCCGACCCTCTTCGACGCCATCCAGAAGGCCAAGAAGTCGTCCGTTCCGAACAAGAACATCGACTCCGCGGTCAAGCGCGGCGGCGGCCTCGAGGCCGGCGGCGTGGACTACGCGACGATCATGTACGAGGGCTACGGCCCGAACGGTGTCGCGGTGCTCATCGAGTGCCTCACCGACAACCGCAACCGCGCCGCCTCCGACGTGCGCGTCGCCATGACCCGCAACGGCGGCTCCATGGCGGACCCGGGCTCGGTCTCGTACCTGTTCAACCGCAAGGGTGTCGTCGTGCTCCCCAAGGGCGAGCTGTCCGAGGACGACGTCCTGGAGTCGGTGCTCGAGGCGGGCGCCGAGGAGGTCAACGACCTCGGTGAGTCCTTCGAGATCATCAGCGAGGCCACCGACCTGGTCGCGGTCCGTACCGCCCTCCAGGCGGCCGGCATCGACTACGACTCGGCCGAGTCCAGCTTCGTCCCGACCATGCAGGTCGAGCTCGACGAAGAGGGCGCGCGCAAGATGTTCAAGCTGATCGACGCGCTCGAGGACAGCGACGACGTGCAGAACGTCTTCGCCAACTTCGACGTGAGCGACGAGGTCATGGAGAAGGTCGACGCCTGAGCGCGGGCTTGATCGCGACCTTCTCGGCAGCGGGCCGACGGGGACACACCCCGTCGGCCCGCTGCGTTGTCAGTGGCAGCCGATAGCCTGCCCTGCACAAACAGACTTGCGATCAGGGAGGGGGCGAAGTGCGCGTACTGGGGGTGGACCCGGGGCTCACCCGGTGCGGCATCGGCGTGGTCGAGGGCGTCGCCGGACGGCCGCTCACCATGCTCGGCGTCGGCGTGGTCCGCACCTCGGCGGACGCGGACATCGGCACCCGCCTGGTCGGCATCGAGCGCGGCATCGAGGAGTGGCTGGACCAGTTCTCGCCCGAACTGGTCGCCGTGGAGCGGGTGTTCAGCCAGCACAACGTGCGTACGGTGATGGGCACCGCCCAGGCCAGCGCGGTGGCCATGCTGTGCGCCTCGCGCCGCGGCATCCCCGTCGCCCTGCACACCCCCAGCGAGGTCAAGGCCGCCGTCACCGGCAGCGGCCGGGCCGACAAGGCCCAGGTCGGCGCGATGGTGACCCGGCTGCTGCGGCTCTCCGCGCCGCCGAAGCCGGCCGACGCCGCCGACGCCCTGGCGCTCGCCATCTGTCACATCTGGCGGGCCCCCGCCCAGAACCGCCTCCAGCAGGCGGTCGCCCTGCACGCAGCGAAAGGCCGCACGTCATGATCGCCTTTGTCAGCGGACCCGTCGCCGCCCTGGCCCCCACGACCGCGGTCGTCGAGGTCGGCGGCGTCGGGATGGCCGTCCAGTGCACGCCGCAGACCATCGCCGGACTGAGGGTCGGTCAGGAGGCCCGGCTCGCGACCTCCCTGGTGGTCCGTGAGGACTCGCTCACGCTGTACGGCTTCGCCGACGACGACGAGCGACAGGTCTTCGAACTGCTCCAGACCGCGAGCGGGGTCGGCCCGCGGCTCGCCCAGGCGATGCTCGGGGTGCACACCCCGGACGCGCTGCGGCTCGCCGTCTCGACGGGTGACGAGAAGGCCCTGACGGCGGTGCCCGGCATCGGCAAGAAGGGCGCGCAGAAGCTGCTGCTCGAACTGAAGGACAAGCTCGGCGCGCCGCTGGGCACCAGCGGGCTGGTCGGCGCGCAGCGCGCGGCCGCCGGCCCCGCCCCCTGGACGGAGCAGCTGCTCTCGGCGCTGATCGGCCTCGGCTACGCGAGCCGCGAGGCGGAGGAGGCGGTGGCCGCGGTGACGCCGCAGGCGGAGGAGTCGATCGCCGCGAGCGGCTCGGCGCCGGTCCCGCAGCTCCTGAGAGCCGCCCTGCAGACCCTGAACCGCGCCCGCTGAGGGCCGCCGCGCGGAGCGATTCGGGGGCCTGGGGCTCGCCCCAGATCGGGAAAGGGCGGGGTGGGGAAGAAGCCCCGCGCAGCGGCCCCTCTCCCGCAGGCACCGACCGACCGCGCCCATCGACCACCGCACCACCACCGAGATAGGCAGACCACGTGAACTGGGACGACGACACGGACACCGGCACCGGCGCCGAGCGCCTCGTCGGCGCCGCCGCCGACGGCGAGGACCAGGCCGTCGAGGCGGCCCTGCGCCCCAAGGACCTCAGCGAGTTCGTCGGCCAGGAGAAGGTCCGCCAGCAGCTCGACCTCGTTCTCCGGGCCGCCCGCCAGCGCGGCGCCACCGCCGACCACGTGCTGCTCTCCGGCGCCCCCGGCCTCGGCAAGACGACCCTCTCCATGATCATCGCGGCTGAGATGAACGCGCCGATCCGGATCACCTCCGGCCCGGCCATCCAGCACGCCGGCGACCTCGCCGCGATCCTCTCCTCCCTCCAGGAGGGCGAGATCCTCTTCCTCGACGAGATCCACCGGATGTCCCGGCCCGCCGAGGAGATGCTGTACATGGCGATGGAGGACTTCCGCGTCGACGTCATCGTGGGCAAGGGCCCCGGCGCCACCGCCATCCCCCTGGAGCTGCCGCCCTTCACGCTGGTCGGCGCGACCACCCGGGCCGGCCTGCTGCCGCCACCGCTGCGCGACCGCTTCGGCTTCACCGCGCACATGGAGTTCTACGACCCGGGCGAGCTCCAGCGCGTGATCCACCGCTCCGCCGGACTGCTCGACGTCGAGATCGACACCGAAGGTGCCGCCGAGATCGCCGGCCGCTCCCGCGGCACGCCGCGCATCGCGAACCGCCTGCTGCGCCGCGTACGGGACTACGCGCAGGTCAGGGCCGACGGCCGGGTCACGAGGGAGATCGCCGCCGCGGCCCTCGGGGTGTACGAGGTGGACGGCCGCGGCCTCGACCGGCTGGACCGGGCCGTCCTGGAGGCACTGCTGAAGCTGTTCGGCGGCGGCCCGGTCGGTCTGTCCACGCTCGCGGTCGCCGTGGGCGAGGAGCGCGAGACCGTCGAGGAGGTCGCCGAGCCCTTCCTCGTACGGGAGGGTCTGCTGGCGCGCACGCCCCGTGGCCGGGTCGCCACTCCGGCGGCCTGGACCCATCTCGGACTGGTCCCGCCGCAGGCCGGAGGGCCGGGAATCCAGGGAAGCGGACAACAGGGGCTCTTCGGGGCGTGACGACGCTAACGGCGCGGAGGCTCGCCGAAGGAGGAACCAATCGGCGATGCTGGGCGTTGTTCCATCGATGCGGACTCGCCTAGACTCCGCCGATGCCGCCCTTCTCGGTCGGCGCACCCACCCCCGAAGATCAGGCCGCGGAACCGCCGCGACCATGCGAAGGATTTCCGTCCCGTGAATAACATCGGCATGCTCCTCCCCTTCATCGTCCTCATCGGGGCCATGTTCCTGATGACCCGCTCTGCCAAGAAGAAGCAGGCGCAGGCGGTGGAGATGCGCAACCAGATGCAGCCCGGCTCCGGCGTCCGCACGATCGGGGGGATGTACGCCACCGTCAAGGAGATCGGTGACGACACCGTCACCCTCGAGGTGGCGCCCGGCGTGCATGCCGTCTACGCCAAGAACGCGATCGGCGCGGTGCTCTCCGACGAGGAGTACAACCGGATCGTGCACGGCGACGAGGCCGACGCCGACAGTGACATCAAGATCACCGGCGACGCTGTACCGGATGACGTCTCCTCGCTGACCGAGAAGGACGACGCCTCCGACGCCAAGGCCGACCTGACCAAGAAGGCGGAGCCGGCCGAGGCCGGCGCGGAGGCCGAGGTCAAGGACGGCAAGGCGGACGGCGACACCGACGCGAAGTAGCTCGCAGCCGGGGACCACGGGCACGCCCACCGGCGTACCCGCGGTCCCCGGACCGTGTCTACCTCTGCGGGGGCAGGTCCCCACATCACTTCGTGGCCGCCCCGCGCACACCCGGCGCGGGGCGGTTGGACAGGGAGAAACGACAAGGTGGCAGCACCGAAGAAGGGCCGAAGGCCGGCGGGGGGACAGGGCAGGCCGGGGCGAGTCCTCGTACTGTTCCTGATCGCCATGGTCGCGCTCACCGGCGGGATGTTCTGGTCGGGTCACACCACGCCGCGACTGGGCATCGACCTCGCGGGCGGTACGACGATCACGCTCAAGGCGACGGCGGAGCCCGGCAAGGAATCCGCGGTCAACGAGACCAACATGAACACGGCCGTCAGCATCATCGAGCGCCGTGTGAACGGTCTGGGCGTCTCCGAGGCCGAGGTACAGACCCAGGGCCGCGAGAACATCGTCGTCAACATTCCTCGGGGGACGAACGAGGAGCAGGCCAAGGAGCAGGTCGGCAAGACCGCCCAGCTCTACTTCCGTCCGGTCCTGACCGCGCAGACGCAGGCGATGGACCCGAAGGCGACGCCGTCCGCGTCCCCCTCCGGCTCCCCGTCGCCGAAGCCGTCCGCGTCCGCCTCCGGCGCGACCGCCGACAAGGGCAAGGACGGTAAGGACAAGTCCACCGCCACGCCCAAGGCGAGCGCCACCACCCAGGGCCGTCCGGTCTCCGAGGCCCTGAAGGCCCCGAGCCCCACCCCGACCCCGAGCGGCTCCGCCTCGAAGAAGCCGAAGGCCTCCGAGTCGCCGAAGCCGCCCGCGAACGGCGAGGCCGCGCTCCAGCAGAAGTTCGCCGCGCTCGACTGCACCGACCCGAAGCAGCGTGCTGCGGCCGGCAAGGCCACCAAGGCCGAAGAGCCCATCGTCGCGTGCAGCACGCCCGAGAAGGGCTTCGTCGAGAAGTACGTCCTCGGCCCGGCCGAGGTCGACGGCAGGGACGTCAAGGAAGCCGGCGCCGCGATCGACCAGAACAGCGGCCAGTGGATCGTCAACATGACGTTCACGGACGCCGGCTCCAAGAAGTTCCAGACGATCACCGGTCGCCTGTCGCAGCAGCAGGACCCGATGAACCGCTTCGCGATCGTGCTCGACGGCGAGGTCACCTCGGCCCCGTCCGTGCGGCAGACGCTGAGCGCCAACGCGCAGATCTCCGGCAGCTTCGACCAGCAGTCGGCGCAGGACCTCGGCAACATCCTGTCGTACGGTGCCCTGCCGCTGGCCTTCGACACCCAGAGCGTCGACACCGTCACCGCCGCCCTCGGTGGCGAGCAGCTCCAGGCGGGTCTGATCGCCGGTGCGATCGGTCTGGCCCTCGTCGTGCTCTACCTGATCGTCTACTACCGCGGCCTTTCGCTGATCGCGCTGCCCAGCCTCCTGGCCTCGGCGATCCTCACCTACGTGATCATGTCGCTGCTCGGCCCGGCCATCGGCTTCGCGCTGAACCTGCCGGCCGTCTGCGGCGCCATCGTCGCCATCGGCATCACCGCGGACTCGTTCATCGTGTACTTCGAGCGCATCCGCGACGAGGTCCGCGAGGGCCGCACGCTGCGCCCGGCCGTCGAGCGTGCCTGGCCGCGGGCCCGGCGCACGATCCTCGTGTCCGACTTCGTGTCCTTCCTCGCCGCCGCGGTGCTGTTCGTCGTGACGGTCGGCAAGGTCCAGGGCTTCGCGTTCACCCTCGGTCTGACCACCCTGCTCGACGTGGTCGTGGTCTTCTTCTTCACCAAGCCGCTGATGACGCTGCTCGCCCGCACGAAGTTCTACGGCGACGGTCACCCGTGGTCCGGCCTGGACCCGAAGCGACTCGGAGCCAAGCCCCCGCTGCGCCGCACGCGTCGCGCCGCCTCCAGTGCCGCAGGCCCCGTCGACCACCCGAAGGAGGCGTGAGATGTCGAAGCGCGACCGTCTCAGCGCCCGGCTCAACCGCGGTGAGGTCGTCTACGACTTCATCGGCAACCGCAAGATCTGGTACGGCATCTCGATACTGATCACCATCACGGCGATCGTGGCCCTGGCCGTGCGCGGCCTCAACATGGGCATCGAGTTCCAGGGCGGCGCGGTCTTCACCACGCCGAAGACCGAGGTCTCGGTCTCCCAGGCCCAGGAGTTCGCCGAGGAGGCCTCCGGCCACGACGCGATCGTCCAGCAGCTCGGCGACGGCAAGCTGCGCATCCAGGTCGGTGGCATCGACACCGAGAAGTCCGACCAGATCCGCACGGAGCTGGCCGAGGAGCTGGGCGTCACCGAGTCGACGATCGCGGCCGAGCTGGTCGGCCCCAGCTGGGGCGAGCAGATCGCCACCAAGGCCTGGACGGGCCTCGGGGTCTTCATGATCCTGGTGGTGCTGTACCTCGCCATCGCCTTCGAATGGCGGATGGCGATCGCGGCGCTGGTCGCCCTGATCCACGACCTCACCATCACCGTCGGCATCTACTCGCTGGTCGGCTTCGAGGTCACGGTCGGTACGGTCATCGGTCTGCTGACGATCCTCGGCTACTCGCTCTACGACACGGTGGTCGTCTTCGACTCACTCAAGGAGCAGACGAAGGACGCCACCAAGCAGACCAGGTACACCTACGGCGACCTGGCCAACATCTCGATCAACAGCACCCTGATCCGGTCGATCAACACCACGGTCGTGGCGCTGCTGCCGGTCGCCGGTCTGCTGTTCATCGGTGGCGGCGTCCTCGGCGCGGGCATGCTGAACGACATCTCGCTGTCGCTCTTCGTGGGTCTCGCCGCCGGTGCCTACTCGTCGATCTTCATCGCCACGCCGCTGGTCGCCGACCTCAAGGAGCGCGAGCCGGCCATGAAGGCGCTGAGGAAGCGCGTGCTCGCCAAGCGGGCCTCCGCGGCCGCCAAGGGCGAGTCGGTGGACGAGCCGGAGAGCCACGAGGACGCCGTTCCGGCGGCCGTCGTCGGCCAGCGCGGCCGGCGCGGCCGGTCCACGGACGGACGGCGATGACCGAGGACCCGCGTCACCCGCACGGCCTGCTGCTCAGCAGGATCCGGGACGTCCCCGACTACCCGAAGCCGGGCGTGCTGTTCAAGGACATCACGCCGCTGCTCGCGGACCCGGTGGCATTCTCGGCGCTTACCGACACGCTCGCCGAGCTGTGTCTGAGCAACGGGGCGACGAAGATCGCGGGCCTGGAGGCCCGCGGCTTCATCCTCGCCGCCCCGGTCGCCGTCCGCGCGGGCCTGGGCTTCATCCCGGTCCGCAAGGCCGGCAAGCTGCCCGGCGCCACGCTGAAGCAGGCGTACGAGCTGGAGTACGGCACCGCCGAGATCGAGGTGCACGCCGAGGACCTGACCGCGGACGACCGCGTCATGGTCATCGACGACGTCCTCGCCACCGGCGGCACGGCCGAGGCCTCGCTGGAGCTGATCCGCCGCGCCGGCGCCTCGGTCGCGGGCGTCGCGGTCCTGATGGAACTCGGCTTCCTGCCGGGCCGCGCCCGCCTGGAGCCCGTCCTGGACGGCGCTCCGCTGGAGGCGCTGATCACGGTCTGAGCACGCTCGCCGTGCCTGTGAAGGGGCGTCCCGGGATCTCCCGGGGCGCCCCTTCGCGCTGCCCGCCGCCCTCGGCACCCAGGTGGCCGGATCCTGGTGGGAGCGCTCAGGTGGCGGACGCGTGCGCGCGGTGGCGGGCGGGTCGATACCATGGGTTTTCCGGGCCTGACCGGGGGACCCGGATCCTCCCCCAGACTCCGTCCGGGGGGACCCCCAGAGGAGCGCTCTTGCCAGACGAGGTCCAGCCACTCTCCGCCGCGCAGCCCGACCCGCAGGCTGAGAAGGCCGCGCCGGGACCCGCCACGCCCCAGGACAAGCCTGCGGAGAACCGGCCGGCGCCCGACCGTGCCCCGGCCGCCCCGGCGCCGCTCGCCACTCCCCGGCCCACGCCGAGCTCCGCCGCCCGACCGGGCGGCTCCTCCAACCGGGTGCGGGCCCGCCTCGCCCGGCTGGGCGTCCAGCGCCAGTCGCCGTACAACCCGGTCCTCGAACCGCTGCTGCGGATCGTCCGGTCGAACGACCCGAAGATCGAGACCGCGACGCTGCGCCAGGTCGAGCGGGCCTACCAGGTCGCCGAGCGCTGGCACCGCGGCCAGAAGCGCAAGAGCGGCGACCCGTACATCACGCACCCGCTCGCCGTCACCACCATCCTCGCCGAGCTGGGCATGGACCCGGCCACCCTGATGGCCGGCCTGCTGCACGACACCGTCGAGGACACCGAGTACGGCCTGGACACGCTGCGCCGCGACTTCGGCGACCAGGTCGCCCTGCTCGTCGACGGCGTCACCAAGCTGGACAAGGTCAAGTTCGGCGAGGCCGCCCAGGCCGAGACCGTCCGCAAGATGGTCGTCGCCATGGCCAAGGACCCCCGCGTCCTGGTCATCAAGCTCGCCGACCGCCTGCACAACATGCGCACCATGCGGTACCTCAAGCGCGAGAAGCAGGAGAAGAAGGCGCGCGAGACCCTGGAGATCTACGCGCCGCTCGCCCACCGCCTGGGCATGAACACCATCAAGTGGGAGCTGGAGGACCTCGCCTTCGCGATCCTCTACCCCAAGATGTACGACGAGATCGTCCGCCTGGTCGCCGAGCGCGCCCCCAAGCGGGACGAGTACCTCGCGATAGTGACCGACGAGGTCCAGTCCGACCTGCGCGCCGCCCGCATCAAGGCGACCGTCACCGGCCGGCCGAAGCACTACTACAGCGTCTACCAGAAGATGATCGTCCGCGGCCGCGATTTCGCGGAGATCTACGACCTGGTCGGCATCCGCGTCCTCGTCGACACGGTCCGCGACTGCTACGCCGCCCTCGGCACCGTCCACGCGCGATGGAACCCGGTCCCCGGCCGGTTCAAGGACTACATCGCGATGCCGAAGTTCAACATGTACCAGTCGCTGCACACGACGGTCATCGGACCCAACGGCAAGCCGGTCGAGCTGCAGATCCGCACCTTCGACATGCACCGCCGCGCCGAGTACGGCATCGCCGCGCACTGGAAGTACAAGCAGGAGGCCGTCGCCGGCGCCTCCAAGGTGCGCACCGACGTGCCGAAGAAGGCCGGCAAGGACGACCACATCAACGACATGGCGTGGCTGCGCCAGCTGCTCGACTGGCAGAAGGAGACCGAGGACCCCTCGGAGTTCCTGGAGTCGCTCCGCTTCGACCTGTCGCGCAACGAGGTCTTCGTCTTCACCCCGAAGGGCGACGTCATAGCGCTGCCCGCCGGCGCCACCCCCGTCGACTTCGCGTACGCGGTCCACACCGAGGTGGGCCACCGCACCATAGGCGCACGCGTCAACGGACGCCTGGTGCCGCTCGAGTCGACCCTGGACAACGGCGACCTCGTCGAGGTCTTCACGTCCAAGGCCGCCGGCGCCGGCCCGTCCCGGGACTGGCTCGGCTTCGTCAAGTCGCCGCGGGCCCGCAACAAGATCCGCGCCTGGTTCTCCAAGGAGCGCCGCGACGAGGCCATCGAGCAGGGCAAGGACGCCATCGCGCGGGCCATGCGCAAGCAGAACCTGCCGATCCAGCGGATCCTCACCGGAGACTCCCTGGTCACCCTCGCCCACGAGATGCGCTACACCGACATCTCCTCGCTGTACGCGGCGATCGGCGAGGGCCATGTCACCGCGCAGTCCATCGTGCAGAAGCTGGTCCAGGCGCTCGGCGGCGAGGAGGCCGCCACCGAGGACATCGCCGAGACCGCGCCGCCGTCCCGCGGCCGCACCAAGCGCCGGTCGAACGCCGACCCGGGCGTGGTCGTCAAGGGCGTCGAGGACGTCTGGGTGAAGCTGGCCCGCTGCTGCACCCCGGTGCCCGGCGACCCGATCATCGGCTTCGTCACCCGCGGCAGCGGCGTCTCGGTGCACCGCGCCGACTGCGTCAACGTCGACTCGCTGTCCCAGCAGCCCGAGCGGATGCTGGACGTCGAATGGGCGCCCACCCAGTCCTCGGTGTTCCTGGTCGCCATCCAGGTCGAGGCGCTGGACCGGTCCCGCCTGCTCTCGGACGTCACCCGCGTGCTCTCCGACCAGCACGTGAACATCCTGTCCGCGGCCGTGCAGACCTCCCGCGACCGGGTGGCCACCTCGCGCTTCACCTTCGAGATGGGCGACCCGAAGCACCTCGGACACGTCCTGAAGGCGGTCCGCGGCGTGGAGGGCGTGTACGACGTCTACCGCGTCACCTCGGCCCGCCGGCCGTAGCAGCGCGTACGAGGAAGGGCCCCCGGGACCATGTCCCGGGGGCCCTTCCTCGTACGGGGCTCTCCGCTCAGCCGCCGAACTCCTCAAGGCCCTTCAGCGCCTGGTCGAGCAGCGCCTGGCGGCCCTCCAGTTCCCTGGCGAGCTTGTCGGCCTTGGCGTCGTTGCCCGCCGCACGGGCCGCGTCGATCTGCTTCTGCAGCTTGTCGACCGCGTCCTGGAGCTGACCGGTCAGACCCGCGGCACGCGCCCGCGCCTCCGGGTTCGTCCGGCGCCACTCGGCCTCCTCGGCCTCCTGGATCGCCCGCTCCACCGCGTGCATCCGGCCCTCGACCTTCGGGCGGGCGTCGCGCGGCACGTGGCCGATGGCCTCCCAGCGCTCGTTGACGTTCCGGAAGGCCGCGCGGGCCGCCTTCAGGTCCGTCACCGGCACCAGCTTCTCGGCCTCGGTCGCGAGTTCCTCCTTCAGCTTGAGGTTCTCGGTCTGCTCGGCGTCGCGCTCGGCGAAGACCCCGGAGCGGGCCGCGAAGAACACGTCCTGGGCGCCGCGGAAGCGGTTCCACAGGTCGTCCTCGTGCTCGCGCTGGGCCCGGCCCGCCGCCTTCCAGTCCGCCATCAGCTCGCGGTAGCGGGCGGCCGTCGCACCCCAGTCGGTGGAGTTCGACAGCGACTCCGCCTCGGCGACCAGCGCCTCCTTCGCCTTGCGGGCCTCCTCGCGCTGCGCGTCCAGCGACGCGAAGTGCGCCTTGCGGCGCTTCGAGAAGGCCGAGCGGGCGTGCGAGAAGCGGTGCCACAGCTCGTCGTCGGACTTCCGGTCGAGCCGCGGCAGGCCCTTCCAGGTGTCCACCAGCGCGCGCAGCCGCTCACCGGCGGCCCGCCACTGCTCGCTCTGCGCCAGCTCCTCCGCCTCGACGACCAGCGCCTCCTTGGCGTGGCGCGCCTCGTCGGCCTGCTTCGCCTTCTGGACCTTGCGCTCCTCGCGGCGCGAGTCCACGGTCTCGACCAGCTTGTCCAGCCGCTTCGCCAGCGCGTCCAGGTCACCGACGGCGTGGTGCTCGTCGATCTGCTGACGCAGGTGCTCGATGGCGGTCGTGGCGTCCTTCGCCGAGAGGTCGGTGGTCCTCACCCGACGCTCGAGGAGGCCGATCTCGACAACCAGGCCCTCGTACTTGCGCTCGAAGTAGGCCAGTGCCTCCTCAGGGGTGCCGGCCTGCCAGGAACCGACGACCTTCTCGCCGTCGGCCGTACGCACGTACACGGTGCCCGTCTCGTCGACGCGGCCCCACGGGTCGCTGCTCACAGCGCCTCCTCCACCTGATGCCGTACGAGGGGGCCTCGCCCCCTGGGCATCGTCCACAGTTTCGCGGCGGGCCTCGCCCGCCCTCCTCGGCGCGGAATCACGTCCGCGCTGCACAACGCCAATCTAGGCGACCGGCCGCCCGGCTGTCCGCTCTCAGCGCGAGCGAAGTTCAGCGGTTCACGCCTTCCGGACCGCGGCCTTCTCCACGGTGACGGTCGTCTTGGGCGCTCCGTCCGTGGCTCCGCCCGCGACACCGGCCTTCGCGATCTCCTGGACGACCTTCAGGCCGGCCGCGTCGATCGTGCCGAAGGGGGTGAACTGCGGAGGCAGCTTGGTGTCCTTGTAGACGAGGAAGAACTGGCTGCCGCCGGTGTTCGGCTGCATCGTGTTGGCCATGGCCACAGTGCCGGCAGGGAAGGTCACGGAGCCGTCCGCGCCCGCCTTGCCGAGCGCCGTCAGGTTCTCGTCCGGGATCGTGTAGCCGGGGCCGCCGGTGCCGTCGCCCTTGGGGTCGCCGCACTGGAGGACGAAGATGCCGGAGGTGGTGAGGCGGTGGCACTTCGTGCCGTCGAAGTACTCCTTGTCCGCGAGGTGCTTGAAAGAGTTCACCGTGCGCGGGGTCTTCGCCGCGTCCATCGCGATCGAGATCGCGCCCCGGCTCGTGTCCAGGGACATCGTGTACTTCGCCTCGGCGTCGATCGCCATCTTCGGCTCGGGAGCCTTCGACTCGGACGCGGTGGGCGTCGGGCTGCCGCTCGGCGCCGCGTTGTCCGAGCTCTTGTCCGTGTCGTCGTCGGTCAGCGCGACCGAGGCGTACACGGCGCCGCCCGAGGCGAGCACCACGGCGAGCCCCGCCGCGACGATCGCGTTGCGGCGCCTGGCCTTCCTGCGCGCCGCCTCCCGGCGCTGCTGCTGCCGCTCGAACTTCTCCCTGGCGAGCTGCCGCCGCCGCTGATCGCTGCTGACCACCGGGTCGCTCCTTGTCGGTCGCTTGTTCCTGTCCTGGCCGGGTGTGCCCGTACCGTATACGGGTTGGCTGTGGAATGAGCAGCGCCGGTAGGCTCTGATCTGCTGCATTCCGCTCTGCCGCAGTCTCGTGCCGGACGACAGTTAAGGACGATCGTGCTGATTGCCGGGTTCCCCGCCGGGGCCTGGGGGACCAACTGCTACCTGGTCGCCCCCGCCGCAGGCGAGGAGTGCGTGATCATCGACCCGGGCCACCAGGCCGCCCAGGGGGTCGAGGAGACGCTGAAGAAGCATCGGCTCAAGCCGGTCGCGGTGGTCCTCACCCACGGCCACATCGACCATGTCGCCTCCGTCGTCCCGGTCTGCGGTGCCCATGACGTTCCCGCGTGGATCCACCCCCAGGACCGCTACATGATGAGCGACCCGGAGAAGGCCCTCGGCCGGTCCATCGGGATGCCGCTCATGGGCGAGCTGACCGTGGGGGAGCCGGACGACGTCCGCGAGCTCTCCGACGGCGCGAAGCTGGAGCTGGCCGGCATGGAGTTCTCCGTCGCGCACGCGCCCGGCCATACCAAGGGGTCGGTGACCTTCCGGATGCCCAAGACCCAGGAGATCCCTTCGGTCTTCTTCTCGGGCGACCTGCTGTTCGCCGGCTCCATCGGACGCACCGACCTGCCCGGCGGTGACATGGACGAGATGCTCGAATCGCTGGCCCGCGTGTGCCTGCCGCTCGACAACTCGACCGTGGTGCTGTCCGGACACGGTCCCCAGACGACCATCGGCCAGGAGCGCGCCACCAACCCGTATCTCCGGGAAGTGGCCGCCGGCCTCGGGAGCACGCAGGCTCCCCGACGAGGAATGTGACGAGAGACTTCCGTGAGCACCTTCAAGGCCCCCAAGGGCACGTTCGACCTGATCCCGCCGTTCTCCGCGACGTACCTGGCCGTCCGGGACGCCATCTCGACGCCGCTGCGCACGGCCGGCTACGGCTACGTCGAGACGCCGGGCTTCGAGGACGTCGACCTCTTCGCCCGCGGTGTCGGTGAGTCCACCGACATCGTCACCAAGGAGATGTACACCCTCACCACCAAGGGCGGCGCCAACCTGGCGCTGCGCCCCGAGGGCACCGCCTCCGTGCTGCGCGCGGCACTGGAGGCCAACATGCACAAGGCCGGCGGCCTGCCGGTCAAGCTCTGGTACTCCGGCTCGTACTACCGCTACGAGCGCCCGCAGAAGGGCCGCTACCGCCACTTCTCGCAGGTCGGTGCCGAGGCCATCGGCGCCGAGGACCCGGCGCTCGACGCCGAGCTGATCATCCTGGCCGACCAGGCGTACCGCTCGCTCGGCCTGCGGAACTTCCGCATCCTGCTGAACTCGCTCGGCGACAAGGAGTGCCGCCCCGTCTACCGCGAGGCGCTCCAGGGCTTCCTGCGCGGCCTCGACCTCGACGAGGAGACCCGCCGCCGGATCGAGATCAACCCGCTGCGGGTGCTCGACGACAAGCGGGCCGACGTGCAGAAGCAGCTGGTCGGCGCGCCGCTGCTCAAGGACTACCTGTGCGAGGCCTGCAAGGCCTACCACTCCGAGGTCCGCGAGCTGCTGACCGCGGCGGGCGTGGTCTTCGAGGACGACGAGAAGCTGGTCCGCGGCCTGGACTACTACACCCGCACGACCTTCGAGTTCGTGCACGACGGTCTGGGCTCGCAGTCCGCGGTGGGCGGCGGCGGCCGCTACGACGGCCTGTCCGAGATGATCGGCGGCCCGGCGCTCCCGTCGGTCGGCTGGGCGCTCGGCGTGGACCGCACCGTCCTCGCCCTGGAGGCCGAGGGCATCGAGCTGGACGTCCCGCCGGCCACCAGCGTCTTCGCCGTGCCGCTCGGCGAGGAGGCCCGCCGGGTGCTGTTCGGTGTCGTCACCGAGCTGCGCAAGGCCGGGGTGGCGACGGACTTCGGCTACGGCGCCAAGGGCCTGAAGAGCCACATGAAGAACGCCAACCGGTCCGGCGCCCGCTACACGATCGTGGCCGGCGAGCGCGACCTCGCCGAGGGTGTCGTCCAGCTGAAGGACATGGAGTCCGGAGAGCAGGAGGCGGTCGCAGTGGACAAGCTCGTGGAGACCGTACGGGCCAAGCTGGCCTGACCCGGTTCCGAACGCCCGCAGGGGCCCGGCCCGCTTCCGAGCGGACCGGGCCCCTGCGGCCGTCGTCAGCCGTCGAGCAGTCCGTGCCGCAGCGCGCTCGTCACCGCCGCCGTGCGGTCGTCGACGCCGAGCTTGCCGAAGACCCGCAGCAGATGCGTCTTCACCGTGGACTCCCCGATGTAGAGCCGGCGGCCGATCTCCGCGTTCGTGCAGCCCTCCGCGACCAGCCGCAGCACCGCCGTCTCCCGCTCCGACAGCCGAGGCCGCTCCGGCTTCGTCCGCAGCTGGTCCACCAGCCGGGCCGCCACCGACGGAGCCAGCACGGTCTCGCCCCGGGCCGCGGACCGGATCGCCTCCGCGAGTTCGGCGCCCGCCAGGTCCTTCAGGAGGTAGCCGGCCGCACCCGCCTCCACCGCGCGCAGGATGTCCCCGTCCGTCTCGTACGTCGTGAGGACGACGACCCGGCAGGGCAGACCGGCCGCCCGGATCCGGCGGATCGACTCGACCCCGCCGCCGCCCGGCATCCTCAGGTCCATCAGCACGATGTCCGGCCGGAGTTCGGCGCACAGCGCCTCGGCCCGCGGGCCGTTCGGCGCCTCGCCGACCACGTCGAGGTCCGGCTCCGCGGCCAGCATGCCGCGCAGTCCCTCCCGTACCACCGGGTGGTCGTCGGCGAGCAGGATCCGGATCACGGCGCACTCCTGGCGGGGACGGGAAGACGGACGGTGACGGTGGTGCCGGCGCCGGGGGCGCTGCGGATCTCGGCGGTGCCGCCGACCTCGGCGGCCCGGGCCCGCAGCCCGCGCAGCCCGTAGCCCTCGTGCGGCGCCAGCGGGTCGAAGCCGTGGCCGTCGTCCCGTACGGACAGGGTCAGCTCGTCCTCGCCGTACGCGAGCGACACGAGAACGCCCGCGCCGTCGCCCGCGTGCCGGCGGACGTTGGCCAGGGCCTCCTGGCAGGACCGCAGCGCGATCACCTCCAGAGCCGCGGGCAGGGGGTGTTCGGAGCCGGTCGCCTTGAACCGAGAGGCGTAGTAGTGCCCGGCGACCAGTCGGCGCAGTGCGTTGGGGAGCGTGGTGCCCGCCAGGTCGGCGGGCGCGCCGTGGGCGACCAGGGCCCGCGCCTCGGCCAGGTTCTGCCGGGCGGTCTCCGCCATCATCGCCAGATGGCGGCGCGCCTCCGCGGGATCGCGGTCCAGCTCCGACTGCACGGCCTGAACCAGCATCAGCAGACTGGTGAAGCCCTGGGCGAGGGTGTCGTGGATCTCGCGGGAGAAGCGCTCACGCTCGGCCCGCGCCCCGTTCGCCGCCGACAGCCGCGCCACCTCCAGGCGGTGCGCGTCCAGTTCGGCGATGAGTGCCGCCCGCTCCTCGCTCTGGTCGACCACCCGGATGATCCAGGTCCCCAGGACCAGCGAGAAGCACAGCGAGACGACGGCGAACACCGAGTCCAGGAACACCACCCCGGCCTGCGGCCGCCACAGCAGCGCCCAGCCCACCACCGGCGCCACGTTGACGACCGCCACCACGAGCTGCGCCGTGCGCAGCCGCAGCAGCATGAAGCACTGCGGCACGAGCGCGAAGGTGGCCAGCCGGGTCTCCCCGACCAGCAGGGCGGGCACCAGGAACAGCAGCACCGCGCCCCCGACATGGAGCACCGCCCGGGGTCCGGCCGGCGCGAGCGCCACCATCTGCGGCCGTCCGACCAGCAGGTACCAGGGCACCTGGAGCGCGAACACGCAGGCCGCCGCGGCCCGGACCGGCCACGCCGGGTGCTCCGCGCCGAGCGCGAAGGCCAGCGTGCCCGCCCAGACCACGGCGAAGTACAGGTCCCAGTTGCGGAACGTCCGGGTGTGCACGTCGGACTCCCGGGGGCCGTCCGGCCCGTTCAGCCGTCGTCCCGGTTCTTCCAGCGGAAGGTCAGCAGACACAGCACCAATCCTCCGACGCACCAGGCCGCCAGCACCAGGGCGATCCGCCCGAACTCCCAACTTCCCGCGGGCTCCAGGACCGCGGCGGCGTCCGGCAGGAACACCCCGCGCAGCCCCTGCACCATCCACTTCAGCGGGAACACCGCCCCGATCGTGAGCATCCAGTCCGGCAGCGCGTCCACCAGGATGTACACCCCGGAGATGAACTGCAGGACCAGGAAGGGCAGCACGACGACCGAGGTCGTGCTCTTCCCCGACCGGGGCACGCTGCTGATCGCGATGCCGAGCAGGGAACAGCCGGTCAGCCCGAGGACGAAGATCCAGCCGAACGTCAGCCAGCCGGACAGGTCCGCGGGGAGTTCGACGTCGTACAGCGTCGTGCCGAACAGCAGCAGCGCCGCGGTCTCCAGGACGCAGGTGAACAGCACCAGCCACACCTTGCCGAGGAAGTACGCGGCCGGCGGCATCGGCGTCGCCCGCAGCCGGCGCAGCACGTGCTCGTCCCGCTCGATCGCGATCGAGATGCCCAGCGACTGGAAGCTCGTCGACATGATCCCGGCAGCGATCATCGAGGCCACGTAGTGCTGCGAGGCCGTCGTGCCGGTGCCCTCCATCGCGTCGCCGAAGATCGAGGCGAACAGGAACAGGAAGACGATCGGGAAGGCGAAGGTGAACACCACCTGCTCGCGAGCCCGGAAGAACTGCCGGATCTCCTGGGCCCCCTGGTGCAGTCCGAGCGACCAGGCCCCGGGCAGCCGGGCCGCCGTCCTGTCGCCCGCGCGTTCCGTGGTGAGCGTCATCGGGCGGCCTCCTGTCCGGTGAGCCGGAGGTAGACGTCCTCCAGCGTGGGGCGGCTGACGGTCAGTCCGGGGATCTCCCCGTCGAAGCGGTGCAGCAGCTCCGCGACCGTGCGGGTCGGGGTGGCGGTCTCCTCGCTGCGCGGCGAGCCGTCCGCCTCGCGCCAGGCGACGGTCGCGCCCTCCCCGTACCGGGCGCGCAGACCGGCCGGGGTGTCCTCCGCGACCACCCGGCCGCCGGCGACCACGGCGAGCCGGTCGGAGAGCGCCTCGGCCTCCTCCAGGTAGTGGGTGGTCAGCACGATCGTGGTGCCCTCGGCGGCGAGCCGCCTGACCAGCTCCCAGAACTGCCGCCGGGCCGCCGGGTCGAAGCCGGTGGTCGGTTCGTCGAGCAGCACCAGCTCCGGACCGCCGATCACACCGAGCGCCACGTCGAGCCGGCGGCGCTGACCGCCGGAGAGCGTCCGCACCCGGCTGGACGCCTTCTTCTCCAGGCCGACGAGCGCGATCACCTCGGCCGGGTCGCGCGGCCGCGGGTAGTAGCGGGCGAACTGGGTCACGGTCTCCCGCACCGTCAGCTCGGCAGGAGGGGACTCGTCCTGCCAGACCACCCCGATCCGGGAGCGCCAGAGCCGGTCGCCGGTGGCGGGGTCGGCGCCGAGCACCGACACCTCGCCGGCGTCCCGGGAGCGGTGCCCCTGGAGGATGCCCACCGTGGTGCTCTTGCCCGCCCCGTTGGGGCCGAGGACGCCGAAGACCTCGCCGTACCGGATGTCCAGGTCGAGCCCGTCGACGGCGGCGATCTCGCCGTACCGCTTGCGAAGTCCACGGACGCGTACCGCGGTTCCTGTGTTCGTCATGACCAGAGCGTCCTGCGGAGGCCCGGCCTCCACGACCGTCGGCCGGTCGTCCTTATGTCCATCGAACGGTGGACAGAGGGCGTGGTACGGCAGAATGACCATGCCCATCCGCCCGCGACGACCATGGAACGGCGAAATGACGAGTGCAGCGCTGGACGACACGTCGTCCAAGGGGGACTCCGGGACGATCGGCGCGAGCCGGGCCTTCGCCTGGATGCTGGTGATCACCGGCGCGGCCGGTCTGCTGGCCGCGTGGGTCATCACGCTCGACAAGTTCAAGCTGCTCGAGGACCCGAACTTCACGCCGGGCTGCAGCCTCAACCCGGTCGTCTCCTGCGGCAGCATCATGAAGAGCGAGCAGGCCTCGGCCTTCGGCTTCCCCAACCCGATGCTCGGCCTCGTCACCTACGGCATGGTGATCGCGATCGGCGTCGCCCTGCTCGCCGGCGCCCGCTACCGCCGCTGGTACTGGCTCGGCCTCAACGCCGGCACGTTGTTCGGCGTCGGGTTCTGCGCCTGGCTGATGTACCAGTCGCTGTACGAGATCAACGCGCTCTGCCTGTGGTGCTGCCTGGCGTGGGTCGCCACCATCGTCATGTTCTGGTACGTGACCTCGCAGAACGTCCGCTCCGGCGTCATTCCCGCCCCGGGCGCCCTGAAGACCTTCTTCGAGGAGTTCACCTGGGTCCTGCCGGTGCTGCACATCGGCATCATCGGCATGCTGATCCTGACCCGCTGGTGGGACTTCTGGACGAGCTGACCGGGCTGTCGGTGGCGTGACCTAGGCTTCTTGCGTGGAGCCCGACCTCTTTACCGCCGCCGCCGAAGAACGCCAGGAGAAGGATCCGGCCAGCAGCCCGCTGGCCGTCCGGATGCGCCCGCGCACCCTCGACGAGGTCGTGGGCCAGCAGCACCTGCTCAAGCCGGGCTCGCCGCTGCGGCGGCTCGTGGGGGAGGGCGACGGAGGCCCGGCCGGGGCCTCCTCGGTGATCCTCTGGGGCCCGCCCGGCATCGGCAAGACCACCCTCGCGTACGTCGTCTCCAAGGCGACGAACAAGCGGTTCGTGGAGCTCTCCGCGATCACCTCCGGGGTCAAGGAGGTCCGCGCGGTCATCGACGGCGCCCGCCGCGCGGCCGGCGGCTACGGCAAGGAGACCGTCCTCTTCCTCGACGAGATCCACCGCTTCAGCAAGGCCCAGCAGGATTCGCTGCTGCCCGCCGTGGAGAACCGCTGGGTCACCCTCATCGCCGCGACCACGGAGAACCCGTACTTCTCCGTCATCTCGCCGCTCCTGTCCCGCTCCCTGCTGCTCACCCTCGAACCGCTCACCGACGACGACCTGCGCGATCTGCTCAAGCGGGCGCTCACCGAGGACCGAGGTCTCGGCGGCGCCGTCACGCTCCCCGAGGACGCCGAGGCGCACCTGCTGCGGATCGCCGGCGGCGACGCGCGCCGGGCGCTGACCGCCCTGGAGGCGGCGGCCGGCGCGGCCATCGCCAAGGGCGAGCCGGAGATCACGCTCGCCACGCTCGAGGAGACCGTCGACCGCGCGGCGGTGAAGTACGACCGGGACGGCGACCAGCACTACGACGTGGCCAGCGCCCTGATCAAGTCCATCCGCGGCTCGGACGTGGACGCGGCCCTGCACTACCTGGCCCGGATGATCGAGGCGGGGGAGGACCCCCGGTTCATCGCCCGGCGGCTGATGATCTCGGCCAGCGAGGACATCGGCCTCGCCGACCCGAACGCGCTGCCGATCGCCGTCGCCGCCGCCCAGGCCGTCGCCATGATCGGCTTCCCCGAGGCGGCCCTGACGCTCAGCCACGCCACCATCGCACTGGCCCTGGCCCCCAAGTCCAACGCGGCGACGACCGCGATCTTCGCCGCCCAGGCGGACGTGCGCAACGGCCTCGCCGGACCGGTACCGCCGCATCTGCGCGACGGCCACTACAAGGGCGCCGCCAAGCTCGGCCACGCCCAGGGCTACGTCTACCCGCATGACGTCCCCGGCGGCATCGCGGCCCAGCAGTACGCGCCCGACGCGGTGCACGGCCGGCGGTACTACGAACCCACGCGGTACGGCGCAGAGGCCCGCTACGCCGACGTGGTCGAGAAGGTCCGCGAGCGGCTGCGCGGCGAGGGCGGCTGACGACGCCCCCGCCCGGGGCTCCGCCCGACCGCCCGCCCGGGGCCGGTGCACGGGGGCCCGGCCGACCCGGTACACTCCTGTGGAGTGCTGCGTCCCGTGTCCGACTCCGGTCGGCGCCACCAGGCGGGACAGACAGCCGGAGCCCCGCTCTCGGGCGGGATCTCCAGGAGCGTCGCGCACCTTCGAAGGTGTCGCGGGCAACCCATCACCACCCGGATTCCCGGGAGCGGCGGTGGGTCGTTCGCGTGCTGCACGTACGTGCCCAGACCAGGGAGCGGCTGCCCGGCAAGGTCCTCACGGACCCGACGGGTTTCCCCGGCTGCGGATGCGACCTCCCCTAACCCTGGTGAAGCCGTATTCGTACAGATAGAGAGGTTGGTTCATGGCGAACCAGTCCCGTCCCAAGGTCAAGAAGTCGCGTGCCCTCGGCATCGCGCTGACCCCGAAGGCCGTCAAGTACTTCGAGGCCCGCCCCTACCCGCCGGGCGAGCACGGCCGTGGCCGCAAGCAGAACTCGGACTACAAGGTCCGTCTGCTCGAGAAGCAGCGTCTGCGCGCCCAGTACGACATCAGCGAGCGCCAGATGGCGCGCGCCTACGACCGCGCCAAGAAGGCCGAGGGCAAGACGGGCGAGGCGCTGGTCGTCGAGCTCGAGCGTCGCCTCGACGCCCTGGTCCTGCGTTCGGGCATCGCCCGCACCATCTACCAGGCCCGCCAGATGGTCGTCCACGGCCACATCCAGGTCAACGGCACCAAGGTCGACAAGCCGTCGTTCCGTGTCCGTCCCGACGACGTCGTGATGGTCCGCGAGCGCAGCCGCACCAAGCCGCTGTTCGAGGTCGCTCGCGAGGGTGGCTTCGCCGCCGAGGGTGAGACCCCGCGCTACCTCCAGGTCAACCTGAAGGCCCTGGCCTTCCGCCTGGACCGCGACCCGAACCGCAAGGAGATCCCGGTCATCTGCGACGAGCAGCTGGTCGTCGAGTACTACGCCCGCTGATCTCCCTCAGCCGAGCGCAGTACCACCTCCGCGGTGTTCAGCCCGCCGCTTCCCCACCCTTCCCGGTGGGGGAGCCGGCGGGCTTCCGCGTCTCCGGGACCCCGGTACGGAACGGGCGCGGCGTCCGCGTCCCCGGCACGCCGACGGCCGGCCTCCGCCGCCCGGCAAGCGCCCGGTCCACCGCCTCGTCCAGCGACAGCGCCCGCCCCTCCCGCACCGACGCCTCGTACCGCTCCGGCCCCAGCAGCTCGCCCGCCTGCCGCTCGCACAGCTCCCGCGGCCCGCTGAAGTAGCCCGAGCCGAACAGCGGCAGCCCGACCGAGGCCCACACCGGGGCCGCCGCGCCCTGCAGCACCGCCGCCTCCGCCGGATCGCCCTCGCTCGCCGTCACCAGCGCCAGCAGCTCGATCGCCAGCACCAGACCGACCATGTCGTGGAAGACGTGGTCGATCGTGATGCACTCCGCGAGCAGCCCGCGCGCCTCGGCGTGATCGCCGCGCGTCCAGGCCGCGTACGCCAGCACGTACAGCGCGTAAGCCTTCGTCCACCGCTCGCCGCGCTCCTCGCAGACCTCCCGCACCTCGGCGACCAGCGCCACCGCGCCCTCCAGATCACCCTGGAAGATCCGCGTCATCGCCAGCTCGACCTGGCCCATGAGCACGTTGCTGTTGAGCTCGCCCAACTCCCGGTACGCGTCGAGGGCCCGCCGGATCAGGTCCTCGGCCCGCGGCATGTCGTCCGAGAGCAGCGCCAGACAGCCCATCCGGTGCGTCGCGTAAGCCTCGGCGACCCGGTCGCCCGCCTGTCGCGCCCGGTCCCCGCACTCGTGCAGCGCCGCCACCGCCGCCGTGTCGTCGCCCTGCAGGATCGCCACGTAGCCCAGCACCCACAGCGGCTTCAGCCGCGGGTCGTGGTGCCCGTGCGGCCCGGGCCGCTCCGGCTCCGTCGCCAGCGCCCGGTCCAGCCAGTGCCGGCCCTCCGCCAGCCGGCCGCAGCCCGCCCAGTAGAACCACAGCGTGCCCGCCAGGTGCAGCGCCAGATGCGCGTCGTCCGGCTGCTCCAGACACAGCTCCAGCGCCGCCCGCAGATTCGGCAGCGCCGCGTCCGTGGCCGCCGCCACCTCCGCCTGCCGCGGACTGAACCACTCCAGCTCGCACCAGGTCGCCAGGCCCATGTACCAGTCACGGTGCCGCCGCCGCATCCGCGCGGTGTCCTCCAGCGAGGCCAGCCACTCCGCCCCGTACGCGGCCACCGTGTCCAGCATCCGGAACCGCGGGCCCGCCGGGGTGTCCTCGCGCAGCACCAGCGACTGGGCGAGCAGCCCGCCCAGTACGTCGAGCACCCGCTCCGGCGGCAGGTCCGCGCTCCCGCACACGTACTCCGTCGCCTCCAGGTCGAAGGGCCCGGCGAACACGGAGAGCCGCGCCCAGAGCAGCCGCTCCTCGGGCGTGCACAGCTCGTGGCTCCAGCCGATCGCCGTCCGCAGCGTCTGATGCCGGGGCAGCGCGCCCCGCGCCCCGTCCGTCAGCAGCCGGAACCGGTCGTCCAGCCGGTGCAGCACCTGCTCCACGGTCAGCAGCGGCAGCCGTCCGGCGGCCAGCTCCAACGCCAGCGGGATCCCGTCGAGCCGACGGCACAGTTCGAGCACCGCGGCCCCCGGTGCCGCGGGCGCCGCGGACCCCGATGCCGCCGCCGCCCGCGCCCCGAACAGCTCGACCGCGTCCCCGTCGGTCATCGGCGCCAGCGTGAACACCGCCTCGCCGTCCACCCGCAGCGGCCTGCGCCCCACCGCCAGCACGGTCAGCCCCGGCGCCCGGCCCAGCAGCTCCCGCAGCAGCGGCGCGCACTCCTCCACCAGATGCTCGAAGCCGTCGACGACCAGCAGCAGCCGCAGCCCGGCGAGATGCTCGGCCAGCATCGTGCGCGGCGAGCGCGTGGTGTGGTCCGTCAGCCCCAACGCCTCGGCCAGCGCGTGCTCCAGCACCGCCGGGTCGCGCAGCGCCGAGAGGTCGGCCAGCCGCACCCCGTCGACGTAGCGTTTCTCCGCCGCGGCTGCGCAGCGCAGCGCCAGCCGGGTCTTGCCCACCCCGCCCACTCCGACCACGGTGACCAGGCGGAACTCCTCAAGGAGCCGCCCCAGTTCGTCCCGCTCGCCGGCCCGGCCCACGAACCGGTTGAGCTCCGCCGGGAGATTGCTCCGTCGCATGGGACACGGAGCGTACCCATCCGCACGCACTCCGTACAATCGGTTCGCAGATCCCCGGGTTCCGGGCCCCGCACCGGCGGTAATGCGGTACGGGGAGATACCCCGGGCGCGATAGGGTCGGAGAACGACTTTTCGCAAGGGCCCAACGACAGCAGAGAGCGGTGCAGCGTGACCGGTGGAGAGGTTGCCGGGATCCTGGTGGCCGTGTTCTGGGCGATTCTCGTCTCCTTCCTCGCCGTGGTGCTGGTGAGGCTGGCACAGACGCTCAGGGCGACCACCAAGCTCGTGGCGGACGTGACCGAGCAGGCGGTTCCGCTGCTGGCCGACGCCTCCGCGACGGTCCGCTCGGCACAGACCCAGCTCGACCGGGTCGACGCCATCGCCTCCGACGTCCAGGAGGTCACCTCCAACGCGTCGGCGCTCTCCACGACCGTCGCCTCCACGTTCGGCGGCCCGCTCGTCAAGGTCGCGGCCTTCGGCTACGGCGTCCGCCGGGCGCTCGGCCGCTCGCGCGACGAACAGCCCCGCGAGGAGCGGAGCGAGCGGACCCGCCGCACTGTGATCGTCGGCCGTACCGTGCCGTCCGCGCGACGCCGGAAGCAGAAGGGCTGAGCACCATGTTCCGCCGCACGTTCTGGTTCACCGCCGGCGCAGCCGCCGGCGTCTGGGCCACCACGAAGGTCAACCGCAAGCTCAAGCAGCTGACCCCCGAGAGCCTTGCCGCGCAGGCGGCGAACAAGGCGATCGAGACCGGACACCGACTCAAGGACTTCGCCCTCGACGTCCGGGACGGCATGGTCCAGCGCGAGGCCGAACTCGGCGACGCGCTCGGCCTGGAGGCCCCGGTCGAACAGGACCGCGCACTTCCCGCGCAGCGCCGCCTGGCTGCTCTTCCCCACAAGCACTCGTACAACCGGAATGAGGACTACTGATGGAGTCGGCTGAAATTCGCCGCCGCTGGCTGAGCTTCTTCGAGGAGCGCGGGCACACCGTCGTCCCTTCGGCGTCGCTCATCGCGGACGACCCGACTCTGCTGCTCGTCCCCGCCGGCATGGTGCCGTTCAAGCCCTACTTCCTGGGCGAGGTCAAGCCGCCGTTCTCGCGCGCCTCCAGCGTGCAGAAGTGCGTGCGCACGCCGGACATCGAGGAGGTCGGCAAGACCACCCGGCACGGCACGTTCTTCCAGATGTGCGGCAACTTCTCCTTCGGCGACTACTTCAAGGAAGGCGCCATCAAGCTCGCCTGGGAGCTGCTGACCACCCCGGTGGAGCACGGCGGCTACGGGCTTGAGCCGGAGAAGCTCTGGATCACCGTCTACCTGGAGGACGACGAGGCCGAGCGCATCTGGCGCGACGTCGTCGGCGTCCCCGCCGAGCGCATCCAGCGCCTCGGCAAGAAGGACAACTACTGGTCGATGGGCGTTCCCGGCCCGTGCGGCCCCTGCTCCGAGATCAACTACGACCGCGGTCCGGAGTTCGGCGTCGAGGGCGGCCCGGCCGTCAACGACGAGCGGTACGTGGAGATCTGGAACCTGGTCTTCATGCAGTACGAGCGCGGTGAGGGCTCCGGCAAGGAGGACTTCCCGATCCTCGGCGAGCTGCCGTCGAAGAACATCGACACGGGCCTCGGCCTGGAGCGCCTGGCGATGATCCTCCAGGGCGTCCAGAACATGTACGAGACGGACACCCTCAAGGTCGTCATCGACAAGGCCACCGAGCTGACCGGCGTCGCCTACGGCAAGGCCCACGACAGCGACGTCTCGCTGCGCGTGGTCGCCGACCACATGCGCACCTCCGTCATGCTCATCGGCGACGGCGTCACCCCCGGCAACGAGGGCCGCGGCTACGTGCTGCGCCGCATCATGCGCCGCGCCGTCCGCAACATGCGCCTGCTCGGCGCCACCGGCCCGGTCGTCCAGGACCTCGTCGACGTCGTGATCGACACGATGGGCGAGCAGTACCCGGAGCTGGTCACCGACCGCAAGCGGATCGAGACCGTCGCCCTCGCCGAGGAGGCCGCGTTCCTCAAGGCCCTCAAGGGCGGCACCAACATCCTCGACACCGCCGTCACCGAGACCAAGGCCGCCGGCGGCACGGTCCTCGCCGGCGACAAGGCGTTCCTGCTCCACGACACCTGGGGCTTCCCGATCGACCTCACCCTCGAGATGGCCGCCGAGCAGGGCCTCTCCGTGGACGAGGACGGCTTCCGCCGCCTGATGAAGGAGCAGCGGGACCGCGCCAAGGCCGACGCCAAGGCCAAGAAGACCGGCCACGCCGACATGACCGCGTACCGGGAGATCGCCGACAGCAACGGCGCCACCCAGTTCACCGGCTACACCAACACCGAGGGCGAGACCACCGTCGTCGGCCTGCTGGTCAACGGTGTCCCGTCGCCGGCCGCCACCGAGGGCGACGACGTCGAGGTCGTGCTCGACCGCAGCCCGTTCTACGCCGAGGGCGGCGGCCAGCTCGCCGACCAGGGCCGGATCAAGCTGCACAGCGGCGCCGTGATCGAGATCCGCGACGTCCAGCAGCCGGTGCCCGGCGTCTCCGTGCACAAGGGCTCGGTGCAGGTCGGCGAGGTGACGGTGGGCTCCACCGCGTACGCCACCATCGACGTGCGCCGCCGCCGGGCCATCGCCCGCGCCCACTCCGCCACCCACCTGACCCACCAGGCGCTGCGCGACGCCCTCGGCCCGACGGCCGCCCAGGCCGGTTCGGAGAACTCGCCCGGCCGCTTCCGCTTCGACTTCGGCTCGCCGAACGCCGTTCCCGGCGCCGTCCTCACGGACGTCGAGCAGAAGATCAACGAGGTGCTGGCCCGCGAGCTCGACGTGCACGCCGAGGTCATGCCGATCGACGAGGCCAAGCGTCAGGGCGCCATCGCCGAGTTCGGCGAGAAGTACGGCGAGCAGGTCCGCGTCGTCACCATCGGCGACTTCTCCAAGGAGCTGTGCGGCGGCACCCACGTCCACAACACCGCCCAGCTGGGTCTGGTGAAGCTGCTCGGCGAGTCGTCGATCGGCTCCGGCGTGCGCCGCATCGAGGCCCTGGTCGGCGTCGACGCGTACAACTTCCTGGCCCGCGAGCACACGGTCGTCGCCCAGCTCCAGGAGCTGGTCAAGGGCCGCCCGGAGGAGCTGCCGGAGAAGATCTCCTCGATGCTCGGCAAGCTGAAGGACGCCGAGAAGGAGATCGAGAAGTTCCGCGCGGAGAAGGTCCTCCAGGCCGCCGCCGGGCTCGCCGAGAACGCCCAGGACATCCGCGGCGTGGCGCTCGTCGTGGGCCAGGTGCCGGACGGCACCGGCGCCGACGACCTGCGCAAGCTGGTCCTCGACGTGCGCGGCCGCATCCCTGCCGACCGCCCGGCCGTCGTGGCCCTGTTCACCACGGCCAACGGCAAGCCGCTGACCGTCATCGCCACCAACGAGGCCGCCCGCGAGCGCGGTCTCAAGGCCGGCGAGCTGGTCCGTACGGCCGCCAAGACCCTCGGCGGCGGTGGCGGCGGCAAGCCGGACGTCGCCCAGGGCGGCGGCCAGAACCCGCAGGCCGTCGGCGAGGCCATCGCCGCGGTCGAGCGTCTGGTCGTGGAGACCGCGTAATGCGCAGAGGACGGCGACTCGCCATCGACGTCGGGGACGCCCGGATCGGGGTCGCCTCGTGCGACCCCGACGGGGTCCTCGCCACGCCGGTGGAGACCGTGCCGGGACGCGACGTCCCGGCCGCCCACCGGCGGCTGCGCCGGCTCGTCGAGGAGTACGAGCCGATCGAGGTGGTCGTGGGCCTGCCCCGCTCGCTGAGCGGGCGGGAGGGCCCCGCGGCCACCAAGGTCCGGGCCTTCGCACAGGAGCTCGCCCGGGGGATCAAGCCGGTCCCGGTCCGGCTGGTCGACGAGCGCATGACGACGGTGACGGCCACTCAGGGCCTGCGCGCGTCGGGCGTGAAGTCGAAGAAGGGCCGGTCCGTCATCGACCAGGCCGCCGCCGTGATCATCCTTCAGAACGCTCTTGAGTCCGAACGGGTATCTGGTAATCCGCCCGGCGAGGGCGTCGAAGCGATCATCTGATCGCGATACGGTAACGTTCCGCGCGATGCGGTGGCGTTCGAACAGCTGCCGCACAACGTAGAGGCGGATCGTCCGGAAGCCTCGCGGCTGGTTGGGGATCGATGACTGAGTATGGCCGGAGCCCCGGCTCCGAACCGTGGCACCCCGAGGACCCCTTGTACGGGGACCAGGGGTGGGGAGGCCAGCAGCAGTACCCCCAGCAGCATCAGGGGCAGCAGGGCCAGCAGAGCCCCTACGGACAGCAGGATCCGTACGGGCAGCAGCAGGCCTACGGCGGTCAGCAGTACCCGCAGCAGCAGTATCCGCAGCAGTACGGAGGGCATCCCGGGCAGGGCTACGACACGCCCGGGTATCCCGCACAGCCGTACGACGGAGGCTGGGACACCGGCCAGCACGCGGCCATGCCGTACGGCGCGCCGGGCGCGGACCCGTACGGCACCGGGCAGCCCCAGGACCTCTACGGCACCCCCGAGGCGTACCCGCCGCCGCAGCCCCCGGGCCGGCGGCAGGGCCCGCCGGAGCCGGTGAACGACTGGCAGTCGGAGGAGCCGGAGGAGGAGAACCACCCGTTCTTCACGGGCGAGGACGCACCGGCCCCCGAGGAGCCCAGCCGTCGGCGCGGCCGGGGCCGGGTGCCGGAGCGCGAGGACACGTACGAGGACGAGTACGACGACGAGCCGGACTCCCGCGGTGGCGGTCGTGACCGCCGGGGGAAGGGCAAGAAGAAGGGCCGCAACGGCGTCGCCTGCCTGTTCGTCGCGCTGGTCATGGTCGGTGGCGTCGGCGGCGTCGGCTACGTCGGCTACCAGTTCTGGCAGGGCCAGTTCGGTGGCGCGCCCGACTACGAGGGCGCGGGCAGCGGCTCGGTCCAGGTCGAGATCCCGAAGGGCGCCGGCGGCTACGAGATCGGCAACATCCTCAAGAGGGCCGGCGTCATCAAGAGCGTCGACGCGTTCGTCTCGGCGCAGGAGAAGAACCCCAAGGGCAAGTCGCTCCAGGCGGGCGTCTACACCCTGAAGAAGGGGATGGCTGCCGCGAGCGCGATCGACCTGATGCTCGACCCCGCGAGCCAGACCAACTTCGCCATCCCGGAGGGGCGTCGGAACAGCTGGGTCTACGGCGAGATCGACAAGCGTCTCGGCCTGGACGCGGGTACCACCGCGGGCGTCGCGAAGGCCAAGGCGAACGACCTGGGCCTGCCCGAGTGGGCGAAGAACCACGAGGACGTCAAGGACCCGCTGGAGGGCTTCCTCTACCCGGCCAGCTACCCGGTCGCCAAGGGCGCGAAGCCCGAGGACGTGCTGCGCAAGATGGTCGCGCGGGCGAACCAGGAGTACGACAAGCTCGACCTGGAAGCGAAGTCGAAGTCGCTCGGACTCAAGGACCCGTGGGAGCTCGTCACGGTCGCGAGCCTGGTCAACGCCGAGGGGAAGACGGAGGACGACTTCCGGAAGATGGCCGAGGTGGTCTACAACCGCCTCAAGCCGGACAACCGGGAGACCTACCAGCTCCTCCAGTTCGACTCCACCTTCAACTATCTGAAGGGCCAGAGCGAGATCAAGATCTCCGAGAAGGAGATCCTCAACAACAAGGACCCGTACAACACGTACACGCAGAAGGGTCTGCCTCCCGGCCCGATCGGGAACCCGGGCGACGTGGCGCTCGCGGCCACGCTCAACCCGACGAAGGACGGCTGGATCTACTTCGTGGCGACCGACGGCGAGCACAAGACCGAGTTCGCCAAGACGCACGCGGAGTTCCTCAAGCTCAAGGACAAGTTCAATGCCAACAGCTGAACGGTGCCGCGCCGCCGTGCTCGGCTCGCCGATCGGCCACTCGCTCTCGCCCGTGCTGCACCGCACCGCGTACGCCGCACTCGGCCTCGAAGCCTGGTCGTACGGGCGGTTCGAGGTCGACGAGGCGGCGCTGCCGGGCTTCGTCGGCGAGCTCGACCAGAGCTGGGCGGGGCTGTCGCTGACCATGCCGCTCAAGCGGGCGATCATCCCGCTGCTCGACGAGATCAGCGCCACCGCCGCCTCCGTGGAGGCCGTCAACACCGTCGTCTTCCGCGAGGACGGCCGCAGGGTCGGCGACAACACCGACATCCCCGGGATGATCGCCGCCCTGGGCGAGCGGGGCGTCGACAAGGTGGAGTCCGCCGCGATCCTCGGCGCCGGGGCCACCGCCTCCTCCGCTCTGGCCGCGCTCGCGCGGATCTGCTCGGGCCCCGTCACCACGTACGTGCGGAGCGAGGCGCGGGCCGAGGAGATGCGCGGCTGGGGCGAGCGGCTCGGCGTGGAAGTCCGTACGGCCGACTGGGAGCGGGCGGCGGAGGCCTTCGCCGCGCCGCTGGTGATCGCGACCACCCCGGCCGGCACCACCGACGCCCTGGCGACCGCCGTTCCCGACCGGGTCGGCACGCTGTTCGACGTCCTGTACGACCCCTGGCCGACCGCGCTCGCGGCGGCCTGGTCCGACCGCGGCGGCAAGGTCGTCGGCGGCCTGGACCTCCTCGTGCACCAGGCCGTTCTCCAGGTCGAACAGATGACGGGCGTCCCGAAGGCCCCGCTCGCGGCCATGCGCGCGGCGGGGGAGCAGGCACTCGCCGAGCGCTGAGGGCACGCGAAGGGCCCGCCGGTGAACCGGCGGGCCCGACGAGACGCGGCCTCGGTCAGCCGCAGTGCCCGAGCGGGCTGGTGTACGTGTCGGTGTACGGGACACCGCTGCCGGTCCAGTAGCGGGTGCTGCCCATGTACTGCACGCACTTCCCGTTGGCCTTGAGGCGGATCGGGCCGGCGTAGGAGTTGTACTGGCCCGGGTCCGTGACCCAGGAGCCGCCCTCGACCCGGAGGCCCGCGTTGATCGGGTTGCTGACCTGACCACCGGTGACGACCGTGACCACGCAGTTGTAGCCGGTCGAGCTGTTGTAGAGCAGGTAGACCTTGGCCTGCGGCTCGTCCGTGGGCAGGTACCAGCCGAGGTTGTGGGACTCCTGCACGTAGTAGCCGGAACCGCACACCGAGACCGGGTTCGACGCGGCGGACGCCGCGGTGGCCATGCCCAGCGTGAGACCGATCGCGGTCCCCACCGTGAACAGGGCCTTGGTGATCTTGCGCATCGCTTCCCCTCCGAATTGATCTTGCGATGAGTTGATCATCATTTCGACAGGGCAGGTACTCGTCAATGCCGTTCGCGGCCGTCTCATGGCCATTTCGCGTCCGACAGCTGGACCGGCGGCCGGGCAAGAGGCCCGGACGTGGGAGGATCGGACATGGCGGGCCAGGGCCGCGCACCCGGTCGCGCCGTCGCAGTGCCAGGCGCGAGCATGAGGAGCATCGTTGAGCAGGTTGCGTTGGCTGACCGCTGGGGAGTCCCACGGACCCGCGCTGGTCGCGACGCTGGAGGGTCTTCCCGCCGGCGTCCCCGTCACCACCGAGCTGGTGGCGGACCACCTCGCGCGGCGGCGCCTCGGCTATGGGCGTGGCGCCCGGATGAAGTTCGAGCAGGACGAGATCACCTTCCTCGGCGGTGTCCGGCACGGGCTCTCGCTCGGCTCGCCGATCGCCGTCATGGTGGGCAACACCGAGTGGCCCAAGTGGGAGAAGGTCATGTCGGCGGACCCCGTCGACCCCTCGGAGCTCAAGGAGACGGGCCGCAACGCGCCCCTGACCCGGCCCCGTCCCGGCCACGCCGACCTCGCCGGCATGCAGAAGTACGGCTTCGACGAGGCCCGGCCGATCCTGGAGCGCGCCAGCGCCCGGGAGACCGCCGCCCGTGTCGCCCTCGGCGCCGTCGCCCGGTCCTTCCTCAAGGAGGCCGCCGGCATCGAGATCGTCAGCCACGTCGTGGAGCTGGCCGCCGCCAAGGCCCCGTACGGCCTCTACCCGACCCCCGCCGACGTCGAGAAGCTCGACGCCGACCCGGTCCGCTGCCTCGACGCCGACACGTCGAAGGCGATGGTCGCCGAGATCGACCAGGCCCACAAGGACGGCGACACCCTCGGCGGCGTCGTCGAGGTCCTCGCGTACGGCGTGCCCGTCGGCCTCGGCTCGCACGTCCACTGGGACCGCCGGCTCGACGCGCGGCTGGCCGCCGCGCTCATGGGTATCCAGGCGATCAAGGGCGTCGAGGTCGGCGACGGCTTCGAGCTCGCCCGGATCCCCGGCTCCAAGGCCCACGACGAGATCGTGCGCACCGAGGACGGCATCAAGCGCACCTCCGGCCGCTCCGGCGGCACCGAGGGCGGCCTGACCACCGGCGAGCTGCTCCGCGTCCGTGCCGCGATGAAGCCCATCGCGACCGTGCCGCGCGCGCTCGCCACCATCGACGTCGCCACCGGTGAGGCCGCCGCGGCTCACCACCAGCGCTCCGACGTCTGCGCCGTCCCGGCCGCCGGCATCGTCGCCGAGGCGATGGTCGCGCTGGTGCTCGCCGACGCCGTCCTGGAGAAGTTCGGCGGCGACTCGGTCCCCGAGACCCGCCGCAACGTGCAGTCGTACCTCGACAACCTGCACATCCGGTGACCGGCGGACCGCTGGTCGTCCTGGTCGGGCCGATGGGCTCGGGCAAGTCCACCGTCGGCGCGCTGCTCGCCGAGCGGCTCGGCGCGCCGTACCGGGACACCGACGCCGACATCGTCGCCGCCGAGGGCCGCGAGATCTCCGACATCTTCGTGGAGGACGGCGAGGAGCACTTCCGTGCCCTCGAGCGCGCGGCGGTGCGCGCCGCCGTCGCCGAGCACGAGGGTGTCCTCGCGCTCGGCGGCGGCGCCGTCCTCGACGCCGGCACCCGGGAGCTGCTGGCCGGGCTGCCCGTCGCCTATCTCTCGATGGACGTCGAGGAGGCGGTCCGCCGGGTCGGCCTCGGCGCCGCGCGACCGCTGCTCGCCGTCAACCCGCGCCGGCAGTGGCGCGAACTGATGGAGGCGCGCCGCCACCTCTACACCGAAGTCGCGCGCGTCGTCGTCGCCACCGACGACCGCACCCCCGAAGAGGTCGCCCAGGCGGTCCTCGACGCACTGGAGTTGAAGGACGTATGACGGACCAGGACCAGGTGACGCGGATCCACGTCGGCGGCAGCGCCGGACACGACCCGTACGACGTGCTGGTCGGCCGGCAGCTGCTCGGCGAGCTCGGCGGCCTGATCGGCGACAAGGCCAAGCGGGTCGCCGTGATCCACCCGGAGGCGCTGGCCGAGACCGGCGAGGCGCTCCGCGCGGACCTCGCCGACCAGGGCTACGAGGCCGTCGCCATCCAGGTGCCGAACGCCGAGGAGGCCAAGACCGCCGAGGTCGCGGCGTACTGCTGGAAGGCGCTCGGGCAGACCAACTTCACCCGCACCGACGTCATCGTCGGCGTCGGCGGCGGGGCCACCACCGACCTGGCCGGGTTCGTCGCGGCGACCTGGCTGCGCGGTGTGCGCTGGATCGCCGTGCCGACCACCGTCCTCGCGATGGTCGACGCGGCCGTCGGCGGCAAGACCGGCATCAACACCGCCGAGGGCAAGAACCTCGTCGGCGCCTTCCATCCGCCGGCCGGTGTGCTGTGCGACCTCGCGGCGCTGGAGTCGCTGCCGGTCAACGACTACGTCAGCGGCCTCGCCGAGATCATCAAGGCCGGCTTCATCGCCGACCCGGTGATCCTCGACCTGGTGGAGTCCGACCCGGCCGCCGCGCGCACCCCCGCCGGGCCGCACACCGCCGAGCTGCTGGTGCGCTCGATCCAGGTCAAGGCGGACGTGGTCTCCAGCGACCTGAAGGAGTCGGGCCTGCGGGAGATCCTCAACTACGGGCACACGCTGGCCCACGCGATCGAGAAGAACGAGCGGTACAAGTGGCGGCACGGCGCGGCCGTCTCCGTCGGCATGGTCTTCGCCGCCGAGCTGGGCCGGCTGGCCGGCCGGCTCGACGACGCCACCGCCGACCGGCACCGCACCGTCCTGGAGTCGGTCGGGCTGCCGCTCACGTACCGCGGCGACCAGTGGCCCAAGCTCCTGGAGACCATGAAGGTCGACAAGAAGTCCCGCGGCGACCTGCTCCGCTTCATCGTGCTCGACGGACTCGGCAAGCCCACCGTCCTCGAGGGCCCGGACCCGGCGGTGCTCGTCGCGGCCTTCGGCGAGGTGTCCGCGTGAGCGACCTGCGGCGCGTGCTCGTCCTCAACGGGCCGAACCTCGGACGGCTCGGCTCGCGGGAACCGGACATCTACGGGGCCACGTCGTACAAGGGCCTGGTGGACTCCTGCCGGACGCTCGGCACGGAGCTGGGCTTCGACGTCGAGGTCCGGGAGACCAACGACGAGGGCGAGATGATCCGCTGGCTCCACGAGGCGGCGGACGGTTCGATTCCAGTCGTTCTCAACCCCGGTGCGTTCACGCACTACTCGTACGGGATGCGCGACGCGGCCGCCCAGCGGACGGCGCCGCTGATCGAGGTGCACATCTCGAACCCGTACACACGTGAGGAATTCCGGCACACCTCCGTCGTCGCGGCGGTGGCGACCGGGACGATCGCGGGCTTCGGCATCGGCTCCTATCTGCTGGCGCTGCGCGCACTGGCCGACGAGCTCACTGGCTGACCGGGCACCCTGGACCGCCCCCGGCCGTTCCCTCAGGGAGCGCCGGGGGCGGTACCGTGCCCGGAGGCATCGGACGTACGAACGAGACGGAGTCGCACCGGATGCAGCACGGGATGGGTTCTCTGCCGCCGGAGCCGGGCGCCTGGCCGCCCACGGCCGACCACGCGCAGGGCGAGGGCCCCGTCCCACCCGTGGCCGGTGGCCCGGTCGCTCCGATGCCCGGAAGCCCGGTCCCGCCCGCACCGGCCGGTCCGCCGCCGGGTCCGGCGCCCACCGCGCCGCACGGCGTCCAGGGCGTCGAGCCGCGGATGCAGATCGTCCAGGCCGCCGTGCCGCCCGGGGGCGGGGGCAACCCGCCCGTACCGCCGTTGGGCGGCGCGCCCGCGCCGGGGGCGCACCCGCAGCCGTACGCAGCACAGCACCCGGGTGCTCCGGGCGGGTTGCAGCCCCAGCATCCCGGCGCGCCCGCGGGGCAGCCGCACCCGGGAGCTCCCGCAGGGCAGCCGCAGCCCTCGCACCCCGGCGCGCCCGCCCAGCAGCCGCCGCACCCCGGCCCGCCGTCCGCAGGGCAGTCGCAGCACCCGGGCCCCGCGTGGGGGAGCGGGATGCCCCGCGACACCACCGGGCACATACCCCTGCCGCCCGGGGGGCCGGTCGCCGTACCCGCCCCCGCACCCGTCGAGCTGGGCACCGGGAGCGCGACGCTCGCCGTGCTGCTCATCGGGCCCGCCGGGGCCGGCAAGACCACCGTCGCCCGGCACTGGGCGCGCAGCCGCCGGGTGCCCACCGCGCACATCAGCCTCGACGACGTCCGCGAGTGGGTCTGCTCCGGCTTCGCCGACCCGCAGGCCGGCTGGAACGAACACTCCGAGGCGCAGTACCGGCTCGCCCGCCGCACCTGCGGCTTCGCCGCACGCAACTTCCTGGCGAACGGCATCTCCTGCATCCTCGACGACGCCGTCTTCCCGGACCGCCCGGTCGTCGGCCTGGGCGGCTGGAAGCGGCACGTCGGCCCGGGGCTGCTCCCCGTCGTCCTGCTGCCCGGCCTGGAGATCGTCCTGGAGCGCAACGCCGAGCGCAGCGGGAACCGCAGGCTCTCGGACGAGGAGGTCGCCTCCATCCACGGCCGGATGGCCGGCTGGTACGGCTCGGGACTGCCGATCATCGACAACTCCAAGTACGACGTGGAAACCACCGCCCGCGTCCTCGACGACGTCCTCGCCCGGTCCATCGCGAGTCCTCCGAGCTGGTAGCCGGACGCGGCGGACCGGCCCCGGTCGGACCTTCCTGACAGGCCGGGTCGGCCGGACGCTCGTACGCTCGGAAGCATGTCAGAGGTGTACGCGGACCGCCGCGTCCGACTGCGCGATCGTTGCGCGGCGGCCGGCAGCACGGCGGCCCTGGTCTCCCGCCCCGCCAACGTCCGCTATCTCGCGGGCGGTTCGCCCCCGGGCGCCGTTCTGCTGCTCGGCCCCGACGAGGACCTGCTGCTCAGCCCCGTCGCGCCCGGCGGCGATCCCGCCGACGGGCGGCTCGACGAGGAACTCCGGCTGAGCGTGCTGCCCGCCGGTGCGGCGATCGCCGATCCGGCCGTCGCCGCCGTCGACACGGCCCGCAGGGCCGGGGCCGACTCGCTGGCCGTGGAGGAGCACCATCTGACCGTGGCCCGTCACCGTGCGATGGGCTCGGTCGCGCCCCAGCTGCGCCTCGCCGACCTCGCCGGAGCCGTCGAACAGCTGCGGATCGTCAAGGACGAGGACGAGATCGCCTGCCTCCGGATCGCCGCCGAGATCGCCGACCAGGCTCTGGGGGAGCTGCTGGAGTCGATCCTGGTCGGCCGCACCGAGCGCCATCTCGCCCTGGAGCTGGAGCGCCGGCTCGTCGACCACGGCGCGGACGGCGCGGCCTTCCCGACCTCGGTCGGCACCGGCCCGAACTCCGGCCGCGGCGGCCACCGGCCGTCCGACCGCCGGGTCGAGGAGGGCGACTTCCTCTCCGTCTGCCTCGGCGCGAACTACCGCGGCTACCGCTCCGAGATCGGCCGCACCTTCGTCATCGGCACCACGCCCGCCGACTGGCAGATCGAGCTGTACGACCTCGTCTTCGCCGCTCAGCGGGCCGGCCGGGAGGCCCTCGTGCCCGGTGCGGAGTACCGCGACGTGGACCGGGCGGCCCGCCAGATCATCGACGGCGCGGGGCACGGAGAGGCCCTCGCGCCCCGTACCGGGCACGGTGTCGGCCTGGAAATCGACGAGGACCCGCAGATCGCACCTTCCGCCATGGGTAAACTGGACGCTTGTGTGCCGGTCACCGTCGAACCGGGGGTCCACCTCCCGGGCCGGGGCGGGGTCCGGATCGATGACACGCTCGTCGTACGCCAAGAGGCGGACGGCGGACCCGAGCTACTCACCATCACGACCAAGGAGCTGCTCGCGCTGTAGGGCGCGTACGCCTCCCTGGTCCCGCGTCAGTCCAGGAGATTCCGCAACCGTGGCTTCCACGAACGACCTCAAGAACGGCATGGTGCTCAAGCTCGACGGGGACCAGCTCTGGTCCGTCGTCGAGTTCCAGCACGTCAAGCCCGGCAAGGGCCCGGCCTTCGTGCGCACCAAGCTCAAGAACGTGCTTTCCGGCAAGGTCGTCGACAAGACCTTCAACGCCGGCGTGAAGGTCGAGACGGCCACCATCGACCGCCGCGACATGCAGTTCTCGTACATGGACGGCGACTACTTCGTCTTCATGGACATGCAGACCTACGACCAGCTGCACGTCGACCGCAAGGCCGTCGGCGACGCCGCCAACTTCCTGATCGAGGGCTTCACCGCCTCGGTCGCGCAGCACGAGGGCTCGGTGCTCTACGTCGAGCTCCCGGCCGCCGTCGAGCTGACCATCCAGCACACCGACCCGGGCGTCCAGGGCGACCGCTCCACCGGCGGCACCAAGCCGGCCACCCTGGAGACCGGTCACGAGATCCAGGTCCCGCTCTTCATCACCACCGGTGAGAAGATCAAGGTCGACACCCGCAGCAGCGACTACCTCGGCCGGGTGAACAGCTAACCGTGGCTGCTCGCAGCAACGCCCGTAAGCGGGCCTTCCAGATCCTCTTCGAGGCCGACCAGCGCGGTGCGTCCGTGCAGCAGGTCCTCGCGGACTGGGTGCGGCACGCGCGGTCCGACGACCGGCAGCCGCCGGTCAGCGAGTTCACCATGCAGCTCGTCGAGGGATACGCGCAGCACATCGCGCGGATCGACGAGCTCATCGCCACCTACGCGGTGGACTGGGAGCTCGACCGGATGCCCGTCGCCGACCGGAACATCGTGCGCCTCGGCGCGTACGAGCTGATCTGGGAGGACGGGACGCCGGACGCGGTCGCGATCGACGAGGCGGTCCAGCTCGCCAAGGAGTTCTCCACCGACGAGTCCCCGACCTTCGTCAACGGTCTCCTCGCGCGCTTCAAGGACCTGAAGCCGCGCCTTCGCCGGGACGCCGACGCGGACGCCTAGTCCGTCCGGTTCCGCCCCGGCAGTCGAAGGGGCCCGCAGCACACCGTGCTGCGGGCCCCTTCGCCGTACACAAGCCCCTGGGCGCGCCCCGGGGCCTCCTGACGCCCGTACCGGCACGCAGAACGCCGCCGGGGCGGCAGGAGGGCCTCAGTGGCCTCCCGCCGCCCCGGCGGCACGTTTCTGCTACTGCGGAGTCGGCTGGGTTCAGCTCTCCTCGTGGGCGACCGCGCGACGCGCGTCCGCATCCAGCACGCCCCAGCTGATCAGCTGCTCGGTGAGTACCGAGGGCGACTGGTCGTAGATCACGGCGAGCGTGCGCAGGTCGTCCTGGCGGATCGACAGCACCTTGCCGTTGTAGTCGCCGCGCTGCGACTGGATGGTCGCCGCGTAGCGCTGCAGCGGGCCCGCCTTCTCCTGCGGGACGTGCGCCAGGCGCTCGAGGTCGAGGACGAGCTTCGGCGGCGGCTCGGCGGCCCCGCCCGGGGTCGTGCCCGGCAGCAGCTCCTGCACCGGCACGCCGTAGAAGTCCGCCAGCTCGGCAAGACGCTGCACGGTCACCGCACGGTCACCGCGCTCGTACGAGCCGACGACGACGGCCTTCCAGCGCCCCTGGGACTTCTCCTCCACACCATGGAGGGACAGGCCCTGCTGGGTGCGGATAGCGCGGAGCTTGGCCCCGAGTTGCTTTGCGTATTCGCTGGACATAACGCTCCCGGACGCTGTGACGACATGCGGCTGCGCCGCGCGGCTGGTAACTCACTGTGAGGTTACGCAGCGTTACTTGGCTCCGTCAAGCCGAATGGTCCATACCGGCCCCTCCCGGGGGACGGGGCACGGAGCGGCGACGGGGGCGTGAGCCTGACGGCCGCCCGCCCCTGGTAGGGTTGACGGCGCAATTCCGACGTCCTTTAAGGTCCGTCCCGTGAGGCGGAGAAGGGGGTCCGTTTTCACATGGACGCACAGCACCAGCACAGCCAGGACACGCAGGAGACCCCGGGCACTCCGGGCACTCCCGGCACTCAGGGTTCCCCCGACGCACGCCCCGTGCTCGAGGCCCCCGACATCGCCCGTGTCCTCACCCGCATCGCCCACGAGATCGTCGAGCGCGCCAAGGGCGCCGACGACGTGGTGCTCCTCGGCATCCCGACCCGGGGCGTGTACCTCGCCCGCCGGCTGGCCGACAAGCTCGCGGAGATCACCGGACGGAAGATCCCGGTCGGCTCCCTCGACATCACCATGTACCGCGACGACCTGCGGATGAAGCCGGCCCGCGCCATCGGCCGCACCGAGATCCCCGCCGACGGCATCGACGGCCGCCTGGTGATCCTCGTTGACGACGTGCTCTTCTCCGGTCGCACCATCCGCGCCGCGCTCGACGCGCTCGGTGACATCGGCCGCCCGCGCGCCGTCCAGCTCGCGGTCCTCGTCGACCGCGGCCACCGCGAACTGCCGATCCGCGCCGACTACGTCGGCAAGAACCTCCCCACGTCGCTGCGGGAGACGGTCAAGGTCCAGCTCGCCGAGGAGGACGGTCGCGACACCGTGCTGCTCGGTTCGAAGTCCGCCTCCGCGTAGGACCGGCACCCGCCGGGCCAGGGCACACCCCTGCCCGCCCGCACCCCCGACTCGGCCCTCTGGGGGACACCCCCAGGCCCCTCTCTCCACACGACGGAGCACACCCCGATGATGCGTCACCTCATCTCGGCCGCCGATCTCACCCGCGACGAAGCCGTCCTGATCCTCGACACCGCCGAGGAGATGGCCCGGGTGGCCGACCGGCCGATCAAGAAGCTGCCCACGCTGCGCGGCCGCACGATCTGCAACCTCTTCTTCGAGGACTCCACCCGGACCCGGATCTCCTTCGAGGCCGCCGAGAAGCGCCTCTCCGCCGACGTGATCAACTTCGCGGCCAAGGGGTCCAGCGTCTCCAAGGGCGAGTCCCTGAAGGACACCGCCCAGACCCTGGAGGCGATGGGCGTCGACGCCGTCGTCATCCGGCACAGCGCCTCCGGCGCCCCGTACCGCCTGGCCACCTCGGGCTGGATCGACGCCCCCGTGATCAACGCCGGCGACGGCACCCACCAGCACCCCACCCAGGCGCTGCTGGACGCCTTCACCATGCGCCGCCGCCTGGTCGGCCGGGACGCCGGCCTCGGCCAGGACCTGGCCGGCAAGCGGATCACGCTGGTCGGCGACGTGCTGCACAGCCGGGTCGCCCGTTCGAACGTCGACCTGCTGCACACCCTCGGCGCCGAGGTCACCCTGGTCGCCCCACCCACCCTGGTCCCGGTCGGCGTCGAGACCTGGCCCTGCGAGGTCAGCTACGACCTCGACAACGTGCTGCCGAAGTCCGATGCGGTGATGATGCTGCGTGTGCAGCGCGAGCGGATGAACGCCGCCTTCTTCCCGACCGAGCGCGAGTACTCGCGGCGGTACGGGCTGGACGGCGAGCGGATGGCGAAGATGCCGGAGCACGCCATCGTCATGCACCCCGGCCCGATGGTCCGCGGCATGGAGATCACCGCCGAGGTCGCCGACTCCGACCGCTGCACGGTCGTCGAGCAGGTCACCAACGGCGTCTCCATCCGGATGGCCGTCCTCTACCTGCTTCTGGGCGGCAACGAAGCCGCCGCCGCCCACCCGTCGCCCACCACCACCCTTGAGCGAGGCGCTACGCGCCGCCCCTCTGCCACCGAGGAGAGCAAGTAAGCATGAGCAAGATTCTGATCCGCGGTGCGAAGGTGCTGGGCGGCGAGGCGCAGGACGTCCTGATCGACGGCGAGACCGTCGCGGCGGTCGGCACGGACCTGGACGCCACCGGCGCCACCGTGATCGAGGCCGAGGGCCAGATCCTCCTGCCCGGCCTGGTCGACCTGCACACCCACCTGCGCGAGCCCGGCCGCGAGGACTCCGAGACCGTGCTCACCGGTACGCAGGCCGCCGCCTCCGGCGGCTACACCGCCGTCTTCGCGATGGCCAACACCTTCCCGGTCGCCGACACCGCCGGTGTCGTCGAGCAGGTCTACCGCCTCGGCAAGGAGCACGGCTACTGCGACGTGCAGCCGATCGGCGCCGTCACCGTGGGCCTGGAGGGCAAGAAGCTCGCCGAGCTGGGCGCCATGCACGACTCCGCCGCCGGTGTCACCGTCTTCTCCGACGACGGCAAGTGCGTCGACGACGCCGTCATCATGCGGCGCGCCCTGGAGTACGTGAAGGCCTTCGGCGGCGTCGTCGCCCAGCACGCCCAGGAGCCCCGCCTCACCGAGGGCGCCCAGATGAACGAGGGCATCGTCTCCGCCGAGCTGGGCCTCGGCGGCTGGCCGGCCGTCGCCGAGGAGTCGATCATCGCCCGCGACGTGCTGCTGGCCGAGCACGTCGGCTCCCGCGTCCACATCTGCCACCTCTCCACGGCCGGCTCCGTCGAGATCGTCCGCTGGGCCAAGTCCCGCGGCATCGACGTCACCGCCGAGGTCACCCCGCACCACCTCCTGCTGACCGACGAGATGGTCCGCACGTACAACCCGGTCTACAAGGTCAACCCGCCGCTGCGCACCGAGCGCGACGTCATGGCCCTGCGCGAGGCCCTGGCCGACGGCACGATCGACATCGTCGCCACCGACCACGCCCCGCACCCGCACGAGGACAAGGACTGCGAGTGGGCCGCGGCCGCCATGGGCATGGTCGGCCTGGAGACCGCCCTCTCCGTCGTCCAGCAGACGATGGTCGAGACCGGCCTGCTCGACTGGGCCGGCGTCGCCGACCGGATGTCCGTCGCCCCGGCCCGCATCGGCCAGGCGAAGGGCCACGGCCGGCCCGTCTCGGCTGGTGAGCCCGCGAACCTCACGCTGGTCGATCCGGCATACCGTGGTGCCGTGGACCCCGCGGGCTTCGCCTCCCGCAGCCGCAACACCCCCTACGAGGGCCGCGAGCTGCCGGGACGCATCACGCACACCTTCCTGCGGGGCCGCGCGACGGTCGTGGACGGGAAGCTGGCGTGACACCACTCATCAATCTGGCCGCAGAGCCCAAGTCGGCGGAGGTGACCGACTGGGCCGCACGGCTCGGCTGGGTCGCCGGACTGCTGATCTTCATCGGCTTCGTCTACTGGCTGATGCGCCAGGGATGGAAGTGGCGCGGCACCCTCCAGTCCGGGCTCCCGGAGCTCCCCGCCGTGCCGGACACCCTCGGCGAGGCGAAACTGGAGCTCAGCGGGCGCTACCACGGCTCCACCACGGCCGGGCAGTGGCTCGACCGGATCGTCGCCCACGGGCTCGGCACCCGCAGCCGGGTCGAGCTCACCCTGACCGACCAGGGCCTGGCCGTCGTCCGCCCCGGCGCGAACGACTTCTTCATCCCCGCCGAGGCCCTGCGCGAGGCGCGCCTCGACAAGGGCATCGCGGGCAAGGTCCTCACCGAGGGCGGACTGCTGATCGTCACCTGGGCGCACGGCGAGACGCTGATCGACTCCGGCTTCCGGTCCGACCACGCGGCCGAGCACGCCGCCTGGGTCGAGGCCGTCAACTCCATGAACTCCACGAACCACGCAAGCACGACGGAAGGCACCGCACGATGACGACCTCCACAAGGGGAACCAGCAAGGTTCCCGCCGTACTCGTCCTGGAGGACGGCCGCATCTTCCGCGGCCGCGCCTACGGGGCCGTGGGGGAGACGTTCGGCGAGGCCGTGTTCTCCACCGGCATGACCGGCTACCAGGAGACCCTGACCGACCCGTCGTACCACCGCCAGGTCGTCGTGATGACCGCTCCGCACGTCGGCAACACCGGCGTCAACGACGAGGACCCCGAGTCCGCCCGCATCTGGGTCTCCGGCTACGTCGTCCGCGACCCCGCCCGCGTCTCCTCCAACTGGCGCGCGCAGCGCTCCCTCGACGAGGAGCTGCGCCACCAGGGCGTCGTCGGCATCCAGGGCATCGACACCCGCGCCCTGACCCGCCACCTGCGCGAGAGCGGCGCCATGCGCGTCGGCATCTTCTCCGGCAGCGCGCTGCCGGACGAGGGCACCATGCTCGCCGAGGTCCGCCAGCAGCCCGAGATGAAGGGCGCGAACCTCTCCGCCGAGGTCGCCACCAAGGAGACCTACGTCGTCCCCGCGATCGGTGAGAAGAAGTTCACCGTCGCCGCGGTCGACCTGGGCATCAAGGGCATGACCCCGCACCGGATGGCCGAGCGCGGCATCGAGGTGCACGTGCTCCCCGCCACCGCCACCGCCGAGGACGTCTACGCGGTGAACCCGGACGGCGTGTTCTTCTCCAACGGCCCGGGCGACCCGGCCACCGCCGACGGCCCCGTCGCCGTCATGCAGGCCGTCCTGGAGCGCAGGACGCCCCTGTTCGGCATCTGCTTCGGCAACCAGATCCTGGGCCGCGCCCTCGGCTTCGGCACCTACAAGCTGAAGTACGGCCACCGCGGCATCAACCAGCCGGTGCAGGACCGCACGACCGGCAAGGTCGAGGTCACCGCGCACAACCACGGCTTCGCCGTCGACGCGCCGCTCGACAAGGTCTCGGACACCCCCTACGGGCGCGCCGAGGTCTCCCACGTCTGCCTGAACGACAACGTCGTGGAGGGCCTGCAGCTGCTCGACCAGCCGGCCTTCTCCGTCCAGTACCACCCCGAGGCGGCCGCGGGCCCGCACGACGCCGCGTACCTCTTCGACCGCTTCGTTTCTCTGATGGAGGCCGAGCGTGCCTAAGCGCACCGATATCCAGTCCGTCCTGGTCATCGGCTCCGGCCCGATCGTCATCGGCCAGGCCGCCGAGTTCGACTACTCCGGCACCCAGGCCTGCCGCATCCTCAAGGCCGAGGGCCTGCGGGTCATCCTGGTCAACTCCAACCCGGCCACGATCATGACCGACCCGGAGATCGCCGACGCCACGTACGTCGAGCCGATCACCCCCGAGTTCGTCGAGAAGATCATCGCCAAGGAGCGCCCCGACGCGCTGCTGCCGACCCTCGGCGGCCAGACCGCGCTCAACACCGCGATCTCCATGCACGAGCAGGGTGTGCTGGAGAAGTACGGCGTGGAGCTCATCGGCGCCAACGTCGAGGCCATCCACAAGGGCGAGGACCGCGACCTGTTCAAGGGCGTCGTCGAGGCCGTCAACGCCAAGATCGGCCACGGCGAGTCCGCCCGCTCGGTCATCTGCCACTCGATGGACGACGTGCTCAAGGGCGTCGACACCCTCGGCGGCTACCCGGTCGTCGTCCGCCCCTCCTTCACCATGGGCGGCGCCGGCTCCGGCTTCGCGCACGACGAGGAGGAGCTGCGCCGCATCGCCGGCCAGGGCCTCACGCTCTCCCCGACCACCGAGGTGCTCCTGGAGGAGTCCATCCTCGGCTGGAAGGAGTACGAGCTGGAGCTGATGCGCGACAAGAACGACAACGTCGTGGTCGTCTGCTCCATCGAGAACTTCGACCCGATGGGCGTGCACACCGGTGACTCGATCACCGTCGCCCCGGCGATGACCCTCACCGACCGCGAGTACCAGCGGCTGCGCGACATCGGCATCGCGATCATCCGCGAGGTCGGCGTCGACACCGGCGGCTGCAACATCCAGTTCGCGGTCAACCCGGACGACGGCCGGATCATCGTCATCGAGATGAACCCGCGCGTCTCCCGGTCCTCCGCGCTCGCCTCCAAGGCCACCGGCTTCCCGATCGCCAAGATCGCGGCCCGGCTCGCCGTCGGCTACACGCTGGACGAGATCCCGAACGACATCACCGAGAAGACCCCGGCGTCGTTCGAGCCCACCCTCGACTACGTCGTGGTCAAGGCCCCGCGCTTCGCCTTCGAGAAGTTCCCGCAGGCCGACTCCACCCTCACCACCACCATGAAGTCGGTCGGCGAGGCCATGGCCATCGGCCGCAACTTCACCGAGGCCCTGCAGAAGGCCCTGCGCTCCCTGGAGAAGAAGGGCTCGCAGTTCGCCTTCACCGGCGAGCCCGGCGACAAGGCCGAGCTGCTGGCCGAGGCGGTCCGCCCCACCGACGGCCGGATCAACACCGTCATGCAGGCCATCCGCGCCGGCGCCACCCCCGAGGAGGTCTTCGACGCCACGAAGATCGACCCGTGGTTCGTCGACCAGCTCTTCCTGATCAAGGAGATCGCCGACGAGCTGGGCGCCGCCGAGAAGCTCGAGCCCGAGCTGCTCGCCGAGGCCAAGAGGCACGGCTTCTCCGACGCCCAGATCGCCGAGATCCGCGGCCTGCGCGAGGACGTCGTCCGCGAGGTCCGGCACGCCCTCGGCGTCCGCCCGGTCTACAAGACGGTCGACACCTGCGCCGCCGAGTTCGCCGCCAAGACCCCGTACTTCTACTCGTCCTACGACGAGGAGACCGAGGTCGCGCCGCGCGAGAAGCCCGCGGTGATCATCCTGGGCTCCGGCCCGAACCGCATCGGCCAGGGCATCGAGTTCGACTACTCCTGCGTCCACGCCTCCTTCGCGCTCAGCGAAGCGGGCTACGAGACCGTGATGGTCAACTGCAACCCGGAGACCGTCTCGACGGACTACGACACCTCCGACCGCCTGTACTTCGAGCCGCTGACGCTCGAGGACGTGCTGGAGATCGTGCACGCCGAGTCCCTCGCGGGCCCGATCGCCGGCGTCGTCGTCCAGCTCGGCGGCCAGACCCCGCTGGGCCTGTCGCAGGCGCTCAAGGACAACGGCGTGCCGGTCGTCGGCACCTCGCCCGAGGCCATCCACGCCGCCGAGGACCGCGGCGCCTTCGGCCAGGTCCTCGCCGACGCCGGCCTGCCCGCCCCGAAGCACGGCACCGCGACCACCTTCGCCGGCGCCAAGGCCATCGCCGACGAGATCGGCTACCCGGTCCTGGTCCGCCCGTCGTACGTGCTCGGCGGCCGCGGCATGGAGATCGTGTACGACGAGGCCCGCCTCGAGTCGTACATCGCGGAGTCCACCGAGATCTCCCCGACCCGCCCCGTGCTGGTCGACCGCTTCCTCGACGACGCGATCGAGATCGACGTCGACGCGCTCTACGACGGCCGGGAGCTCTACCTCGGCGGCGTCATGGAGCACATCGAGGAGGCCGGCATCCACTCCGGCGACTCGGCCTGCGCCCTGCCCCCGATCACCCTCGGCGGCTTCGACATCAAGCGGCTGCGCGCCTCCACCGAGGCCATCGCCAAGGGCGTCGGCGTCCGCGGCCTGATCAACATCCAGTTCGCCATGGCCGGCGACATCCTCTACGTGCTCGAGGCGAACCCCCGCGCCTCCCGCACCGTCCCCTTCACCTCGAAGGCGACCGCGGTGCCGCTGGCGAAGGCCGCCGCCCGGATCTCCCTGGGCGCGACCATCGCCGAGCTGCGCGAGGAGGGCCTGCTGCCGAAGACCGGCGACGGCGGCACCCTGCCGCTCGACGCGCCGATCTCCGTCAAGGAGGCCGTGATGCCGTGGACCCGCTTCCGCGACATCCAGGGCCGCGGCGTGGACACCGTCCTCGGCCCGGAGATGCGCTCCACCGGTGAGGTCATGGGCATCGACACCGTCTTCGGCACGGCGTACGCCAAGTCGCAGGCCGGTGCCTACGGCCCGCTGCCCACCAAGGGCCGTGCGTTCATCTCGGTCGCCAACCGCGACAAGCGCTCGATGATCTTCCCGGCCCGCGAGCTGGTCGCGCACGGCTTCGAGCTGCTCGCCACCTCCGGCACCGCCGAGGTCCTCAAGCGCAACGGCATCAACGCCACGGTCGTGCGCAAGCAGTCCGAGGGCGTCGGCCCGAACGGCGAGAAGACCATCGTCCAGCTGATCCACGACGGCCAGGTCGACCTGATCGTCAACACCCCGTACGGCACCGGCGGCCGTCTCGACGGCTACGAGATCCGTACGGCGGCGGTCGCCCGCAGCGTCCCGTGCCTCACCACGGTCCAGGCGCTCGCCGCGGCCGTCCAGGGCATCGACGCGCTCAACCACGGCGACGTGGGCGTGCGCTCGCTCCAGGAGCACGCGGAGCACCTGACCGCGGCCCGCGACTAGCAGCCCGTACGAGGAGGGGGACACCGGCAGGACCTGCGGTGTCCCCCTCGTCATGAGCACACCTGGACGACGGACACATGTACAAGTTCTTCTTCAACCTGGTCTTCAAGCGGATGGACCCCGAGGAGGCCCACTACCTGGCCTTCCGCTGGATCCGCCTCGCCGCCCGCACCCCCGTGCTGCGCACCTTCGTCGCGGCCGTCCTCGCGCCCCGGTACAAGGAGCTGCGCACCGAGGCGCTGGGCCTGCGCATGCACGGCCCGTTCGGGCTCGCGGCCGGCTTCGACAAGAACGCGGTCGCGATCGACGGCATGTCGATGCTCGGCTTCGACCACGTCGAGATCGGCACGGTCACGGGGGAGCCCCAGCCCGGCAACCCCAAGAAGCGGCTCTTCCGGCTCGTCCCGGACCGCGCCCTGATCAACCGCATGGGCTTCAACAACGAGGGCTCCGCCGCCGTCGCCGAGCGGCTCGGCTCCCGGGAGCCGGTCTTCAAGACGGTCGTCGGCGTCAACATCGGCAAGACGAAGGTCGTCCCGGAGGCCGAGGCCGCCGCCGACTACGTGAAGTCGACCGAGCGCCTCGCCGCCCACGCCGACTACCTCGTCGTGAACGTCTCCTCGCCGAACACCCCCGGCCTGCGCAACCTCCAGGCCACCGAGTCGCTGCGCCCGCTGCTCACGGCCGTCCGCGAGGCCGCCGACCGCACGGTCACCGACCGCCGCGTGCCGCTCCTGGTCAAGATCGCCCCCGACCTGGCCGACGAGGACGTGGACGCGGTCGCCGACCTCGCCCTGGAGCTGGGCCTGGACGGCATCATCGCCACCAACACCACCATCGCCCGCGAGGGCCTCGGCCTGAAGTCGGACCCGGCCCTGGTCAAGGAGACCGGCGGACTGTCCGGCGCGCCCGTCAAGGCGCGCTCCCTGGAGGTCCTGCGCCGCCTGTACGCGCGCGTGGGCGACCGTCTCGTCCTCGTCGGCGTCGGCGGCATCGAGAACGCCGAGGACGCCTGGCAGCGCATCCTCGCCGGCGCCACCCTGATCCAGGGCTACAGCGCCTTCATCTACGAGGGCCCGTTCTACTCCCGCGCGATCCACAAGGGCCTGGCCGCCCGCCTGGCAGCCTCCCCGTACGCCACCCTCGCCGAAGCCGTCGGCGCCGACACCCGAAAGGCCACCGCATGAACGACTCCTTCGGTGCACGACTCCGCTCCGCCATGGACGAGCGCGGCCCCCTCTGCGTCGGCATCGACCCGCACGCCTCGCTCCTCGCCTCCTGGGGCCTGAAGGACGACATCGACGGCCTGGAGACCTTCACCCGGACCGTCGTCGAGGCGCTGGCGGACACCGTCGCCGTCTTCAAGCCGCAGTCCGCCTTCTTCGAGCGGTTCGGCTCGCGCGGCATCGCCGTCCTGGAGCAGGCCGTCGCCGACCTGCGCGCCGCGGGCGGCCTGGTCGTGATGGACGCCAAGCGCGGCGACATCGGCTCCACCATGGCTGCGTACGCCGAGACCTTCCTGCGCCCCGGCTCGCCGCTCTTCTCGGACGCGCTGACGGTCTCCCCGTACCTCGGCTACGGCTCCCTGAAGCCGGCCGTCGACCTGGCCCGGGAGAGCGGGGCTGGCCTGTTCGTGCTGGCGCTGACCTCCAACCCGGAGGGCGCCGAGGTCCAGCGGGCGGTGCGCGAGGACGGCCGGACGATCGGCGCGACCATGCTCGGCCACCTGGCCGAGGAGAACGCGGGGGAGAGCCCGATGGGCTCCTTCGGCGCGGTCGTCGGCGCCACCCTGGGCGACCTGTCCTCCTTCGAGCTGGACATCAACGGCCCGCTGCTCGCCCCGGGCATCGGCGCCCAGGGCGCCACGGCCGCCGATCTGCCGGCCGTGTTCGGCCCGGCCGTGCGCAACGTGGTGCCGAACGTGAGCCGCGGCGTCCTCAAGGAGGGCCCCGACGCGGCCGCCCTGCGCGGCGCCGCCGAGCGCTTCGCGGACGAGATCCGCGCCGCCGTCGCGGTCTGAGCGGACCCGGGCGTCTCGCCTGGTGAAAGGCGAGGCCGAAAATCCCATGCATAATGACCGGAATGTCCTGGTCGGTCGAGCCATACTCGATCCTGACCAGGACTTTTCGTCTGTTCTCGCTGACGGGAGCGGTCTTGGCCGCTAGTCTCCGTCGCAGAGTCGTCGTGGCAAACGGCCCAGGCCACTGCCATGTGACTCGCCGCATGTGGGGCGACCAGGTTCCTCAGCGGTCCGTATCCGACAGATCGACATCCGAGGTGACGTAGGCGTGGCTCTTCCGCCCCTTACCCCTGAACAGCGCGCAGCCGCGCTCGAAAAGGCCGCCGCGGCTCGCCGGGAGCGGGCCGAGGTCAAGAATCGACTCAAGCACTCCGGCGCTTCCCTGCACGAGGTCATCAAGCAGGGCCAGGAGAACGACGTCATCGGCAAGATGAAGGTCTCCGCGCTCCTTGAGTCCCTGCCGGGCGTGGGCAAGGTCCGCGCCAAGCAGATCATGGAGAGGCTCGGCATCTCCGAGAGCCGCCGAGTGCGCGGTCTCGGCTCCAACCAGATCGCCTCCCTGGAGCGCGAGTTCGGCAGCACCGGCGCCTGAGTCCGGGACATCGTCCTGGGCACACCCGCAAAGCTGGAATAATCGCTGCATGGCAGCAGAGGTACGTCCGCGGCTGACCGTGCTCTCCGGCCCCTCCGGGGTCGGCAAGAGCACGGTCGTCGCTCATATGCGCAAGGTCCACCCCGAGGTCTGGCTCTCGGTGTCGGCCACGACACGGAAGCCGCGACCCGGCGAGAAGCACGGAGTCCAGTACTTCTTCGTCTCGGACGACGAGTTCGACAAGCTCGTCGCCAACGGAGAGCTTCTCGAATGGGCCGAGTTCGCGGGCAACCGCTACGGCACCCCCCGGCGGGCGGTGCTCGACCGCCTGGAGGCGGGCGAGCCGGTCCTGCTGGAGATCGACCTCCAGGGCGCCCGGCAGGTCAAGGAGTCCATGAAGGACTCCCAGCTGGTCTTCCTGGCCCCGCCGAGCTGGGACGAGCTGGTCCGCCGGCTTACCGGCCGCGGCACCGAGTCGCCCGAGGTCATCGAGCGCCGGCTGGAGGCCGCCAAGGTCGAGCTGGCCGCCGAGACCGAGTTCGACACCACCCTTGTCAACACCTCCGTCGAGGACGTAGCACGTGAGCTGCTAGCCTTGATGCGAGTTGTTTGATCTTTTCCCACCTTTCGGAAGGTAGAGCGTGTCCTCTTCCATCACCGCGCCCGAGGGCATCATCAACCCGCCGATCGACGAGCTGCTCGAGGCCACGGACTCGAAGTACAGCCTCGTGATCTACGCGGCCAAGCGCGCGCGTCAGATCAACGCGTACTACTCCCAGCTGGGCGAGGGCCTTCTGGAGTACGTCGGTCCGCTGGTGGACACCCACGTCCACGAGAAGCCGCTCTCGATCGCCCTGCGTGAGATCAACGCGGGTCTGCTGACCTCCGAGGCCATCGAGGGCCCGGCGCAGTAAGCACGTAACGTTCATCACCTCAGGCCCGGCGGTACGACCGCCGGGCCTGTGGTGTCTCATGGAGTCGTACGCATCTGACGTCGTACGCAGTCGAGTGCGGGGAGTGGCAGTGGTCGCGAAGCCGAAGGTCGTTCTGGGGGTCAGCGGCGGCATCGCCGCCTACAAGGCCTGTGAGCTGCTGCGGCGCCTCACGGAGTCCGGCCATGACGTACGCGTCGTCCCGACCGACTCGGCGCTGCACTTCGTCGGCGCGGCCACCTGGTCCGCGCTCTCCGGCAACCCGGTCTCCACCGAGGTCTGGGAGTCCGTCCACGAGGTCCCGCACGTCCGCATCGGTCAGGCCGCCGACCTCGTCGTCGTCGCCCCCACCACCGCCGACATGCTGGCCAAGGCCGCCCACGGCCTCGCCGACGACCTGCTCACCAACACCCTGCTGACCGCCCGCTGCCCGGTCGTCTTCGCCCCGGCGATGCACACCGAGATGTGGGAGCACCCGGCCACCCAGGAGAACGTCGCCACGCTGCGCCGCCGCGGCGCGATCGTGATCGAGCCCGCCGTCGGCCGGCTGACCGGAGTGGACACCGGCAAGGGCCGGCTGCCCGACCCGGCCGAGATCTTCGAGATCTGCCGGCGGGTCCTGGCCCGCGGTGCCGTGGCCCCCGACCTCGCAGGCCGGCACGTCGTGGTCAGCGCGGGCGGCACCCGCGAGCCGCTCGACCCGGTCCGCTACCTGGGCAACCGCTCCTCCGGCAAGCAGGGCTACGCCCTCGCCAAGGCCGCCGCCGCCCGTGGAGCCCGGGTCACGCTGATCGAGGCCAACACCGGCATCCCCGACCCGGCCGGCGTCGACGTCGTCCATGTCGGCACCGCCGTCCAGCTGCGCGAGGCGGTGCTCAAGGCCGCCTCGGACGCCGACGCGGTGGTGATGGCCGCGGCCGTCGCCGACTTCCGCCCGGCCGTCTACGCGCCCGGCAAGATCAAGAAGACCGGCGACGACGGCGCGCCGACCGTCGAACTGGTCAGGAATCCGGACATCCTCGCGGAGATCTCCGCCGAGCGGGCCCTGCCCGGTCAGGTGGTCGTCGGCTTCGCCGCCGAGACCGACGACGTCCTCGCCAACGGCCGCGACAAGCTCCGGCGCAAGGGCTGCGACCTGCTCGTGGTGAACGAGGTGGGGGAGCGCAAGACCTTCGGCTCGGAGGAGAACGAGGCCGTGGTCCTCGCGTCGGACGGGGCCGAGACTCCCGTCCCGTACGGGCCGAAGGAGGCGCTCGCCGAGACCGTCTGGGATCTGGTCGCGCCGCGGCTCCGACCCGTGTCCGCGTAGACTCGGGAGAAATTTCTCTCTCCCCTCACAAGGGACCGAACCGTACGGAACTGGGCCTTTCGGGTGAGGCGGGGGGCCATTCGCCGTACGGAACAAGCCTTACTCCCGGGTGATCCGCCTCCCACCTTGCGAGACACCTGGCCCAACGGGCGAGAGCGCCCGATAAACTGTTCTCGGAACGACGCGGGGCGCAGCCCCCTGCTGTTCCGCAAATGATCAGCCAGCAGCCGCTGCAACCACAGGGAGCGTTGTGTCCCGTCGTCTGTTCACCTCGGAGTCCGTGACCGAGGGTCACCCCGACAAGATCGCTGACCAGATCAGCGACACCATTCTCGACGCGCTGCTCCGGGAGGACCCCACCTCCCGCGTCGCCGTGGAGACCCTGATCACCACCGGTCTCGTCCACGTGGCCGGCGAGGTGACCACCAAGGCCTGGGCGGACATCCCCACCCTGGTGCGCAACAAGATCCTCGAGATCGGGTACGACTCCTCGAAGAAGGGCTTCGACGGCGCCTCCTGCGGCGTCTCGGTCTCCATCGGGTCGCAGTCCCCGGACATCGCGCAGGGCGTCGACACGGCGTACGAGAAGCGCGTCGAGGGCGACGAGGACGAGCTCGACAAGCAGGGCGCCGGCGACCAGGGCCTGATGTTCGGCTACGCGTCGGACGAGACCCCCGAGCTGATGCCGCTCCCGATCCACCTCGCCCACCGGCTCTCCCGCCGCCTCACCGAGGTCCGCAAGAACGGGACCATCCCGTACCTGCGCCCCGACGGCAAGACCCAGGTCACCATCGAGTACGACGGCGACAAGGCCGTCCGCCTCGACACGGTCGTGGTGTCCTCGCAGCACGCCTCGGACATCGACCTCGAGTCGCTGCTCGCGCCCGACATCCGCGAGTTCGTCGTCGAGCACGTGCTCAAGCAGCTCGTCGAGGACGGCATCAAGCTGGACACCGACGGCTACCGCCTCCTGGTGAACCCGACCGGCCGCTTCGAGATCGGCGGCCCGATGGGCGACGCCGGCCTCACCGGCCGCAAGATCATCATCGACACGTACGGCGGCATGGCCCGCCACGGCGGCGGCGCGTTCTCCGGCAAGGACCCGTCCAAGGTCGACCGCTCGGCCGCGTACGCCATGCGCTGGGTCGCCAAGAACGTCGTGGCCGCCGGCCTCGCCTCGCGCTGCGAGGTCCAGGTCGCGTACGCGATCGGCAAGGCGGAGCCCGTCGGTCTCTTCGTCGAGACCTTCGGCACCAACACGATCGACACGGACAAGATCGAGCACGCCATCGCCGAGGTCTTCGACCTCCGCCCGGCCGCGATCATCCGCGACCTCGACCTGCTGCGCCCGATCTACGCGCAGACGGCCGCGTACGGCCACTTCGGCCGCGAGCTGCCCGACTTCACGTGGGAGCGCACCGACCGCGTGGAGGCGCTGCGCAAGGCCGCCGGCGTCTGATCGCCCGCACCACCGTGCCCGCACGGCCCCGGACCGCACGGTCCGGGGCCGTCGGCGTTGTCGGCGCCGTTTGGTAGGAATGCACTGTGAGCAGCGAGAACGAGATCCCCGACGGGGCGGCGGGCGGCGGCGCGGCGGCCGGCGAGCCGCCCGAGCAGCTCGCGCTCATCCGGGAGACCGTGCGCAAGGCGAAGGTCCCGCGCGCGAAGCCGCGCACCTGGCGCGGGGCCGCGCTCGCCAAGGAGCTGCCCGTCGCCCGGATCGTGGTCAACAAGGGCGTCCTCCATCTCGACCGGTACTTCGACTACGCGGTCCCCGAGGAGCTCGACGAGGCCGCGCAGCCCGGCGTCCGGGTCCGCGTCCGGTTCGGGGCCGGGTCGCACCAGGTCAGGGGCGGCCGGCGGGAGGGCGGGCGGCTGATCGACGGCTTCCTCGTCGAGCGGCTCGCCGCGTCGGACTACAACGGGCCGCTCGCCGCGCTCGCCGACGTCGTCTCGCCCGAGCCGGTGCTCGGACCCGAGCTGCTCGGGCTCGCCCGCGCGGTCGCCGACCGGTACGCGGGCAGCCTGGCCGACGTCCTCCAGCTCGCGATCCCGCCGCGCAGCGCCCGCGCCGAGTCCAAGCCGTCACCCGAGCCGCTGCCGCCGCCCGCCGCGCCGGAGCCGGGGACCTGGGCGCGGTACGAGCGGGGGCCGGCGTTCCTGGAGTCGCTGGCCGGCGGCGGCTCGCCGCGGGCCGTGTGGAACGCGCTGCCCGGGCCGCACTGGGCCGAGGAGCTGGCCCGGGCCGTCGCCGCCGCGCTCGCCTCGGGGCGCGGCGCACTCGTCGTCGTACCCGACGGGCGGGCCGTCTCCCGGGTCGACGCGGCGCTGACCGCGGTCCTGGGGGAGGGGCGGCACGCGGTGCTCACCGCCGAGGCCGGGCCCGAGAAGCGGTACGCCCAGTGGCTCGCCGTCCGGCGCGGCTCGGTCCGCGCGGTCGTCGGCACCCGCGCGGCCATGTTCGCGCCGGTACGGGACCTGGGCCTGGTGGTCATCTGGGACGACGGCGACGGCAGCCACAGCGAGCCGCACGCACCGCAGCCGCACGCCCGGGACGTCCTGCTGCTGCGGGCCGCGCACGACCGCTGCGCGTTCCTGCTCGGCTCCACGAGTTGCACGGTCGAGGCGGCACAGCTCGTCGAGTCCGGGTGGGCGCTGCCGCTGGTCGCCGGGCGGGAACAGGTACGGGCCGCGGCCCCGCGGGTCCGCACCGTCGGCGACGAGCAGCTGGCCCGCGACGAGGCCGCGCGGGCGGCCCGGCTGCCGTCGCTGGCCTGGGAGGCCGTACGGAACGGTCTGAAGACCGGCCCGGTGCTGGTGCAGGTGCCGCGGCGCGGGTACGTGCCCCGGCTCGCCTGCGAGCGCTGCCGTACCCCCGCCCGCTGCCGGCACTGTGCCGGTCCGCTGGAGGCACCGGAGCAGCAGGAACTGCGCTGCGGCTGGTGCGGGCGCGGTGCCCCCGACTGGCACTGCGTGGAGTGCGGCGCCACGCGGCTGCGGGCGCAGGTGGTGGGCGCGCGGCGGACCGCCGAGGAGCTGGGCCGGGCGTTCCCGGCGGTGCCGGTACGGACCTCCGGGCGGGACCACGTCCTCGACTCGGTGCCGGGGCGGCCCGCGCTCGTCGTCTCCACGCCGGGCGCCGAACCGGTCGCGGAGGGCGGCTACGCGGCTGCCCTGCTGCTCGACGGCTGGGCCATGCTCAGCCGCCCCGACCTGCGGGCCGGGGAGGAGGCGCTGCGGCGCTGGATCGACGCGGCCTCGCTGGTGCGCGGGCAGGGCGACGGCGGGACGGTCGTGGTCGTCGCGGAACCGACGTTGCGGCCGGTCCAGGCGCTGGTGCGGTGGGACCCCGTCGGCCACGCGCAGCGGGAGCTCGCGGAGCGGGCCGAGCTGGGTTTCCCGCCGGTCTCCCGGATGGCCTCGGTGGCGGGGCCCCAGGAGGCCCTCGCGGGCTTCCTGGCGGCGGCGCGGCTGCCGCCGGACGCGGAGATCCTGGGCCCGGTGCCGCTGCCGGTGGTCCGGCCGGGCGGCCCCCAGCGCCCCGGCGACCCCCCGCCGGGCGAGTCCTGGGACCGAGCGCTGCTCCGGGTGCCCCCGGGGAGCGGGGCGGCGCTGGCGGCTTCGCTCAAGGCGGCCAGAGCGGCGCGCTCGACGCGTGGCGAGCCGGCCCCGATCCGCATCCGCGTCGACCCCCCGGACATCGGCTGAGCGGGGCGGGACGGGGCGGGCCTCCGGCGGTTGTTCCCCCACCCCGCCCCTTCCCGAAACCGGGGCTCCGCCCCGGACCCCGGGGGTGGGAGTAGGGGGTGGGGGCAGCGGGGCTCCGCCCCGCTGCTGGCCCGGCGGCTTCGCGCCGTGAGCCCTTGCTCCCGGTGCCTCCGGCGCCGCGGCCCCCGCGGCTGGTGGGTGGGGGGCAGCGGGGCTTCGCCCTGCGCCCGGCCCGGCTGGTTGATGGGGGCAGCGGGGCTTCGCCCTGCGCCTGGCCCGGCAGCTTCGCGCCGGGAGCCCTTGCTCCCGGTGGTGCCGTCGCCCTCGGTGGGCGTCTCCGGCAGGGCGGTGTCCCCGGCAGCTTCGCGCCCGCCGATGGGCTTCAGTTCCTGCCCGGACGTGCAGAAGCCGGCCCTTCGCGACCGGGCGGGGTGCGGCGGGCCGGCTTCTCTGCTGTGTCAGCCGTTGCGGGGGCCGGGGAAGGCCGTGGGGCGGGGGTCGTCGCGCAAGGTGTGGGCGGCTGCGGTCGGCTGGGGTGGCATCGAGCGGGCCGCCGGGACGGCGGGGGGCACCGGGAGCGTGCGGGTCGTGCCCGGCTCCGTGTGGTCGGGGTCGACGGCGACACCCTGCTGGGGCGTGCGCCGCGCGCCGTAGCGGCGGTGGACCGCCTGCTTGGTGACACCGAGCGCCGAGCCCACCGCGTCCCACGAGAAGCCCAGCGAGCGGTCGAAGTCCACCGCCGCGGTCACCAGGGTCTCGACGCTGTCCCGGAGCTCCTGCGCGAGGCGGACGGTCGGGGCGGGCGCGCGCCCGTAGACGACGAAGCCCGTCGACGGGCCGGAGCGACGCGGGCGGTACACATTGCCCAGCTGGGCCGTGAGCGTGCGCAGTGCGTCCACCTGCCGCCGGACCCGCTCGATGTCCCGCACCAGCAGGTGCAGACTTGCCCGGGCTTGGGCGTCGTGGGTTGCGTGGTCGGCCATGTGAAAGCCTCTCGAACCGGCGTTGAAAAGGGGTCGGGCCACGGCAGTGCGGCGGCCCGTTTCGGGTCAATCTCTCTTGACCAACGCGCCACGGGAGCTTGGGTCACGGTGCGGGGGCGTACACGCATATGCACAGGGCGCACATACCTGAGTACGCCCCCTGGCGGCACGACCTAGACTGGTGCGCTGCCCTCCCCCAAGCTCTCGGCTGCGTTCGAGCAGGGAGGTACCCCATCGCCCCGAGACGAGGTTTTTCCGAGTGAAGCTGGTCTTCGCAGGCACCCCCGAGGTCGCCGTCCCCGCCCTGGACGCCCTGCTCGCCTCCGGCCGGCACGAGGTGGCCGCCGTCGTGACCCGCCCCGACGCGCCCGCCGGCCGCGGGCGGCGGCTCGTCGCCAGCCCGGTCGCCCAGCGCGCCGAGGAGGCCGGCATCGAGGTCCTGAAGCCGGAGCGGCCGCGCGACGAGGCGTTCCTCGCCCGGCTGCGCGAGATCGCCCCGGACTGCTGCCCCGTCGTCGCCTACGGCGCGCTGCTGCCCCGTGTCGCCCTCGACATCCCCGCCCACGGGTGGGTCAACCTGCACTTCTCGCTGCTGCCCGCCTGGCGCGGCGCCGCGCCCGTGCAGCACTCCCTCATGGCGGGGGACCAGGTGACCGGGGCCTCGACCTTCCTGATCGAGGAGGGTCTCGACTCCGGCCCGGTGTACGGCGTGATCACCGAGGACGTCCGCCCCACCGACACCAGCGGTGACCTGCTCACCCGGCTCGCCTTCGCCGGCGCCGGGCTGCTCGCCGCCACCATGGACGGCATCGAGGACGGCACCCTCAAGGCCGTCCCGCAGCCCGCCGAGGGCATCACCCTCGCCCCGAAGATCCAGGTCGAGGACGCCCACGTCGACTGGGCCGCCCCCGCCCTGCGCGTCGACCGCGTGGTCCGTGGCTGCACCCCGGCGCCCGGCGCCTGGACCGTCTTCCGCGGCGAGCGCCTGAAGCTGATCCAGGCCGCCCTCGTCCCGGACCGCACCGACCTCGCCCCCGGCGAGCTCTCCGCCGGCAAGAACAACGTGTTCGTCGGCACCGGCTCGCACGCCGTGGAGCTGCTCTGGGTCCAGCCGCAGGGCAAGAAGCCGATGCGCGCCGCGGACTGGGCCCGTGGGGTCCGGATCGCCCCGGGGGAGCGGGTCGGCGCCGCCGACGTAGGCTGAAGGGGCAATTCCCTCTTCCTTTCGTACGCGGAGCACCTTTGAGCGAGCAGGCACGTCGCCGTCCCCACAAGCCCTACCGACGTCCCCAGAAGGACCCGGTCCGGATCCTGGCCTTCGAGGCGCTGAGGGCGGTGGACGAGCGGGACGCCTACGCCAACCTCGTCCTGCCGCCGCTGCTGAAGAAGGCCCGGGAGAAGGAGGGGCAGAAGTTCGACGCGCGGGACGCGGCGCTGGCGACCGAGCTGGTGTACGGGACGCTGCGCCGGCAGGGCACGTACGACGCGATCATCTCGGCCTGCGTCGACCGGCCGCTGCGCGAGGTCGACCCGCCGGTCCTGGACGTGCTGTCGCTCGGCGCGCACCAGCTGCTCGGGACCAGGATCCCGAGCCACGCCGCCGTCTCCGCGAGCGTCGAGCTGGCGCGCGTGGTGCTGGGCGACGGCCGGGCCAAGTTCGTCAACGCCGTGCTGCGCCGCATCGCGCAGCACGACCTCGACGGCTGGATCGAGCAGGTCGCCCCGCCGTACGAGGACGACGCCGAGGACCATCTGGCCGTCGTCCACTCGCACCCTCGCTGGGTCGTCTCGGCGCTCTGGGACGCGCTCGGCGGCGGGCGGGCCGGCATCGAGGACCTGCTGGAGGCAGACAACGAGCGCCCCGAGGTCACCCTCGTCGCCCGCCCCGGCCGCTCCACCACCGAGGAACTCGCGGCCGCCGTCGAGACCCTGCCGGGCCGGTGGTCCCCGTACGCGGTGCGGCTCGCCGAGGGCGGCGAGCCCGGCGCGATCGAGGCCGTGCAGGACGGCCGGGCAGGCGTCCAGGACGAGGGCAGCCAGCTCGTCGCGATCGCCCTGGCCGACGCGCCCCTGGAGGGCCCCGACGCGCGCTGGCTGGACGGCTGCGCAGGCCCCGGCGGCAAGGCGGCCCTGCTCGGCGCGCTGGCCGCGGAGCGCGGCGCCACGCTGCTGGCCTCCGAGAAGCAGCCGCACCGTGCCCGGCTGGTCGAGCGTGCGCTGGCCGGCAATCCCGGGCCGTACCAGGTCATCGCCGCCGACGGCACCCGGCCGCCGTGGCGGCCCGGCTCCTTCGACCGGGTCCTGATGGATGTGCCCTGCTCGGGTCTGGGCGCGCTGCGCCGCCGCCCCGAGGCCCGCTGGCGCCGCCGCCCGGAGGACCTGGACGGTTTCGCGACGCTGCAGCGCGGGCTGCTGACCGAGGCGCTGAAGGCGGTGCGGGTCGGTGGTGTCGTCGGGTACGCGACCTGCTCGCCGCACCTCGCCGAGACCCGGATCGTCGTCGACGACGTGCTGAAGAAGGTCGGCGGGGCCGAGCTGATCGACGCCCGTCCGATGATGCCCGGCGTGCCCGCGCTCGGCGACGGCCCGGACGTCCAGCTGTGGCCGCACATGCACGGGACGGACGCCATGTATCTGGCGCTGATCCGTCGCACCGCCTGAGCGCCGTACCGTCGTTCCGCCGCGCGCCGCCCGAGTGCCTCGCGGCGGAATCGCCGGGATTGCCGTGGTCTAGACCGGTTCGGTGTTCCGTACTTTCGTCCCGAACCTCGCTCGAAACCGCTTCGCGGCAAAGAAGTGCTCAAGAGCATGGCAGGCTTGGCACATGGCGCAGATCAACCCCAGCATCCTGTCCGCGGACTTCGCCCGGCTCGCCGAGGAGGCGAAGGCGGTCGACGGGGCCGACTGGCTGCATGTCGACGTGATGGACAACCACTTCGTGCCCAACCTGACCCTGGGCGTGCCCGTGGTCGAGTCGCTGAGCCGGGCCACGGACACCCCGCTGGACTGCCACCTGATGATCGAGGACCCGGACCGCTGGGCCCCGCAGTACGTGGAGGCCGGTGCCGGGTCGGTGACCTTCCACGTCGAGGCGGCCGCCGCCCCGGTCCGGCTGGCGCGGGAGGTCCGGGCCAAGGGCGCCAGGGCGTCCATGGCGCTCAAGCCGGCGACGCCCATCGAGCCGTACGAGGACCTGCTCCCCGAGCTCGACATGCTGCTCATCATGACCGTGGAGCCCGGCTTCGGCGGCCAGGCGTTCCTGGACATCATGCTGCCGAAGATCCGCCGCACCCGTGAGCTGATCTCGAAGCACGGCCTGGAGCTGTGGCTGCAGGTCGACGGCGGGGTCGCCGAGTCGACGATCGAGCGGTGCGCCGAGGCCGGCGCGGACGTGTTCGTCGCGGGCTCGGCGGTCTACGGCGCCAGGGATCCGGCCGAGGCGGTCCGCTCGCTGCGCGCGCAGGCCGAGTCCGCGACCGCCTCCGCGGCGTGGGCGTGTGGCCACTGAGCCTCGGGCAGATGAACGCGGTCCGACGGCGGACCGACAGGACTGATCAAGGATCGCCGGATCTGACAGGATGGACGGCGAGTCCAGAGTGTGAACACCTGCAGTACGTGGACAGCGGCAGGGCAGCAGGACAGCAGTACCTGAAGCGCAGTGCGTGAGCAGCGGCAGCAGTACATGAACAGCAGTGAGGAGATCGCGGTGGCGGGTATGTCGGCGGGACGATCAGCCCTGCGGATGGGCCCCGCGGAGCTGGTGCAGGCGGCGGCCATGGCGCGTCGCTTCTACCTGGAGGGCAAGTCCAAGATCCAGATCGCGGAGGAGTTCGGCGTCAGCCGCTTCAAGGTCGCCCGCGTCCTGGAGACGGCGCTGGAGCGCGATCTCGTCCGTATCGAGATCCGCGTCCCCGCCGAGCTGGACGCCGAACGCTCCGACGCGCTCCGCGCGCGGTTCGGGCTGCGACACGCGGTCGTCGTCGAGTCCCCGGCCGAGGGCGAGGACGAGTCGCCCGACCCGGAGAACCTCGGCGAGGTCGCGGCCGATCTGCTGGGCGAGCTGGTGAACGAGGGCGACGTCCTCGGCCTGGCCTGGGGCCGTTCGACCATCCACATGGCGGCGGCGCTCGACCGCCTGCCGCCCTGCACGGTCGTGCAGCTCACCGGCGTGTACGACGCGGGGACCGCCGAGCGCGGCTCGGTCGAGGCGGTCCGCCGGGCCGCCCAGGTCTCCGGCGGCGAGGCGCACCCGATCTACGCGCCGATGCTGCTGCCCGACCCCGCCACGGCGGCGGCGCTGCGCAACCAGACCGGTATCGCGCGGGCCTTCGAGTACTTCGACAAGGTCACCGTCGCCTGTGTCTCCATCGGCTCCTGGGAGCCGGGCATCTCCACCGTCCACGACATGCTCTCGGACGAGGAGCGCGCCCACTACGCCTCCCTGGGCGTCGCGGCCGAGATGTCCGCGCACCTCTTCGACGCGGAGGGCCGCCGCGTCGGCCGCGACCTCGGCGAGCGGTGCATCACGGTCGAGGCGGACCGGCTCCGCCGTATCCCGGAGGTCGTGGCGATCGCCGGCGGCCAGCGGAAGGCGGCGGCGATCGGCGCGGTGCTGCGCTCCGGCCTGGTGACCAGCCTGGTCACCGACCGCTCCGCGGCCGACTACCTGCTCAGCGAGGCGACCCCCGGCCCGCGTCCCGCTCTCGACCGAGCGGACCCGGACGGCTCCTGACGCACCAGGGGCAGTTGCCGCGGTCCGTCGCGGCGAGGCGGGGCCCGCCACCCTTACGGGTGTGTGCGCCCCGCCCCACGTCCGGGCGCGCCGTAACGTCGGGGCATGCTCCTCCGTCTGCTCGGCGCCCTGCTGTCCCTGGGGCTGCTCGTCGGCTGCTCGTCCGCCGCGAGCGGGGCCCGTGCCCCCGCCGCCCCGACCCCGACCGGTACCTCCGGGCTGCCGGTCGTCCGCGTCTCCGAGCTGCCGCCCGAGGCGCGCGAGACCCTCCGGCTCATCGCGGCCGGCGGCCCCTTCCCGTACGAGAAGGACGGCGCGGTCTTCGGCAACTTCGAGCGGATCCTGCCGCCGCACAAGCGCGGGTACTACCGCGAGTACACCGTCCGCACCCCGGGAGAGGACGACCGCGGCGCGCGCCGGATCGTCACCGGCCGGGGCGGCGAGGACTACTACACCGACGACCACTACGCGTCGTTCCGGGAGGTGCTGCCCGATGCGGATCGATGACGCCGTCGTCCTCGACCTGACCGGCGTGACGGACAAGGCCGCCTTCATGGACCGCTGCGCCGGCGCGCTGCGGCTGCCCGACTGGTTCGGACGGAACTGGGACGCGCTCGCGGACTGCCTCACCGATCTGGCCGAACCCACTGCGCTCGTCGTGCGCGGGTGGCACGCTTATGCGGACGCCCGCCCGGACGACTGGGCGACGGCCCAGGAGGTCTTCGCCTCGGCGGTCGACGAACGCCCCACCCGCCTCACCGTGCTCCTCGCCCTTGGAGGATCCGACGAACGGCCCGGCGCAAGTCCTGGATGATGCGCCACGGCCGGAGAACGGGACCCCCGTGGGAGAATGAACTACGTGCTTTTTCCCCTGGCTGAAATGCCTAGGGGCCGATCCGATCGACTGGGATGTTCAGCACGTGCGTTTCCTCAATGACGTCAAGCCGCCGTACGACCTGACGTACGACGATGTGTTCATGGTGCCGAGCCGCTCGGCCGTGGGTTCCCGGCAGGCCGTGGACCTCGCGTCGCCCGACGGCACCGGGACGACGATCCCGCTGGTCGTGGCCAACATGACCGCCATTGCCGGCCGCCGCATGGCCGAGACGGTCGCGCGTCGCGGCGGCCTCGTCGTGATCCCGCAGGACATCCCGATCGAGGTCGTCACCGACGTCATCGGCTGGGTCAAGAGCCGCCACCACGTCCTGGACACGCCGATCGTCCTGGAGCCCCACCAGACCGTCGCCGACGCGCTCGCGCTGCTGCCCAAGCGGGCGCACGATGCCGGGGTCGTGGTGGACGCCGACCGCCGCCCCGTCGGCGTCGTCACCGACGCGGACCTGACCGGCGTGGACCGCTTCACGCAGCTGTCCGAGGTCATGTCCAAGGACCTGCTGCTGCTCGACGCGGACATCGAGCCGCGCGAGGCCTTCAACACCCTCGACCATCACAACCGCCGCTACGCCCCCGCCGTGGACGCCGACGGCCGCCTGGTCGGCATCCTCACCCGCAAGGGCGCGCTGCGCGCCACCCTGTACACCCCGGCCACCGACGCCGACGGCAAGCTGCGCATCGCCGCCGCCGTCGGCATCAACGGCGACTTCGTGGGCAAGGCCAAGCAGCTCCTCGACGCGGGTGTCGACACGCTCGTCATCGACACCGCGCACGGCCACCAGGAGTCGATGATCTCCGCGATCAAGGCCGTCCGCGGCCTCGACCCGCACGTCCCGATCGTCGCGGGCAACATCGTCGCCGCCGAGGGCGTCAAGGACCTCGTCGAGGCGGGCGCGGACATCATCAAGGTCGGCGTCGGCCCCGGCGCCATGTGCACCACCCGCATGATGACCGGCGTCGGCCGGCCCCAGTTCTCGGCTGTCCTGGAGTGCGCCGCCGAGGCGAAGAAGTACGGCAAGCACGTCTGGGCCGACGGTGGCGTCCGGCACCCGCGCGACGTCGCCATGGCGCTCGCCGCCGGCGCCTCCAACGTGATGATCGGCTCCTGGTTCGCCGGTACGTACGAGTCCCCGGGCGACCTCCAGCACGACGCCCAGGGCCGTGCCTACAAGGAGTCCTTCGGCATGGCCTCCGCGCGCGCCGTGAAGAACCGCACCAGCGACGAGTCCGCGTACGACCGGGCCCGCAAGGCGCTGTTCGAGGAGGGCATCTCCACCTCGCGGATGTTCCTCGACCCGGCCCGTCCGGGCGTCGAGGACCTGATCGACTCGATCATCGCGGGCGTCCGCTCCTCCTGCACCTACGCGGGCGCGGCCTCGCTGGCCGAGTTCGAGGAGAAGGCCGTCGTCGGCATCCAGAGCGCCGCCGGCTATGCCGAGGGCAAGCCGCTGCACGCCAGCTGGAGCTAGTCCCGGCGCGGACTCCGACCGACCGGAGCCCGTCGTCGCCGAGGGCCCCCGGGGAATCTTCCCCGGGGGTCCTCGGCGTTCCCGTACGCGGCCGGACGCAGGGCCGCGCCGAACCGCGCACGAATCCCGGTCAGGCGGCGGGGCCGACGAACCCCGCGTCCCGCAGCGCCCCGGCGACCGCCGCGGCCAGCCGGGCGTGCCCGCGGTCGTTCGGGTGGAGGCCGTCCGCGAGGTCCTGAGGGCCCAGCAGACCGCGGCCGGGCAACAGGGCCAGCCGCGCGTCGCCGGCCGCCACGCGGTCGCGTACGGCCTCCTCCATGGCCGTCCGCAGCTCCGCCAGGGTCGCGCCCAGCGCGTTGCGGGTGGCCTCGGCCTCCGGGCGCAGCACGGGGGAGACGAGCAGCAGGGGAGTGCGCGGCTGGCCGGCCCGTACCAGCGCCAGGAACGCCCGGGTGGTCTCGTACAGCAGCGGGGCGGAGTGCGGGACCCGGCCCCAGCAGTTGGTGCCGAACGCGAGCGTGAGCAGATCTGCGGGCAGCGCCGCCAGGTGCTCCGCGATCGGCAGCTCGCCGCGCGCTCCGCCCGCGTAGCCCAGATTGACCGCGTCCAGGTTGAGCGCGCGGCCCGCGGCGGCCGGCCAGGAGTGCGCGGGGCGGGTGGACCACCAGCCCTCGGTGATCGAGTCGCCGTGCACCACCCAGCGGGGCTGGGGCGGGGCGGGCGCCACCGCGCCGCCGAGCCCGCGCAGCCGGAGCAGTCGCGGGGCCGCCGGCTCCGGCGGATGGATCGTGAACGGGCCCGGCCGGGGCGGCAGTTCGAGCGTCACCACGGCGTCCTCGGCCGGCCGGGCGAAGGTCTCGCCGACCAGCGTCCCGCCCTCCCACAGCGCGAAGCAGTGCGCCAGCTCGCGCAGCCCTTCACCCCGTCCGGGGACCCTGGCGCGATAGTGGACCGCCACCGCCCTGGTGCCCGGCGCGGCCGTGAACTCCAGCCGTACGCCGATCGGCAGCGCCGCCCGTTCGGCCGCGTCCCAGGGCAGCCGGTCGAGGTCCCCGGGATCGGCGCGCACCACCCGGCCCGTCTCGTCGAACCAGGCCGTGCCCCGCAGAAAGGGCCCCGCGTCCTGCCATGTCCCGTCCCGGTCCATGGCTGTGCAGGGTGGGTCAAAGAGCTCGAGGAGTCAATGACCGCGAGGGGGCGCTTCAGGCCCCGATGTGTGGATTCGTGCACCGGGGCGCAATGTTTCCCCGTCTGTGCCGCGAGCGCGCAATGATCATCTGCCGGTGCGCAACAACCCTGCATTACAACCGCAACGGCTCAACCCTTAGGCTCGTGCCCCGTACCAGGAGTGGCGTCGACCGCCCGCTCGGCGGTTCCCCTCCCTCGTGGGCATGCTTCCGCATGCCCACGCGCCGCCGCGGTCGTCGCGCCCTCGACAGGCAGCGATAAGGAGCCTCCGCAGTGCTGGACCACGGCGCAGCCCCACCGGTCGACGAGACCACCTCCCGCAAGACCTCCGGGCTCTCCGCCCTGACCCGGCGCAAGCCGGTAGAACGCCTGGTCGCCGAGGGTGGCCAGGGTGAGGGCGGCTCGCTCCGCCGCTCGCTCTCGATGTGGCAGCTGACCATGATCAGCATCGGTGCCACGCTCGGCACCGGCATCTTCGTCGTGCTCGGCGACGCCGTCCCGAAGGCCGGCCCCGCGGTCACCCTGGCGTTCGTCATCGCCGGCCTCACGGCGCTCTTCTCCGCCCTCTCGTACGCCGAGCTGGCCGGCGCCATACCGGTGGCCGGCTCCTCCTACTCGTACGCGTACGCAACGATGGGCGAACTCGTCGCCTGGGTGTGCGGCTGGTGTCTGGTCCTGGAGTACGGCGTCTCCGTCGCCGCGGTCGCGGTCGGCTGGGGCGAGTACCTCAACGAGCTGCTCGACGGCACCATCGGCGTCACCATCCCCGCCATGCTCTCCTCGGCCCCCGGCGAGGGCGGCGTGATCAACCTGCCCGGTCTGATCGTCGTGCTGCTCGCCATGGTCTTCCTGCTGGGCGGCGCCCGTGAGTCCGCCGTCGTCAACACCATCATGGTGTTCGTGAAGATCGCGGCCCTGGTGCTGTTCTGCGCCATCGGCTTCATGGGCTTCAAGTCCGGCAACTACAAGGACTTCATGCCGCTCGGCATGGCAGGCGTCAGCGCCGCCGGCGCCAGCCTGTTCTTCTCGTACATCGGCTTCGACGCCGCCTCCACGGCCGGTGAGGAGGCGAAGGACCCGAAGCGCGACCTGCCGCGCGCGATCATGCTCTCGCTGCTCATCGTCACCGTCCTCTACGTGCTGGTCGCCGCCGTCGCCGTCGGCGCGTGGAACTGGAAGGACTTCGAGGGCTCCGAGGCCACCCTCGCGGCGATCATGAACGACGTCACCGGCCAGACCTTCTGGGGCACCCTGCTCGCCCTCGGCGCCGTCATCTCCATCGCCAGCGTCGTCCTGACCGTGCTCTACGGCCAGACCCGCGTGCTGTTCGCGATGTCCCGCGACGGTCTGGTGCCGAAGGTCTTCGCCAAGGTCAACGGCAAGACCGGCACGCCGCGCGTGAACACCGTCATCGTCTCGCTGTTCTGCGGCGCGCTCGCCTCCGTGATCCCGCTGGGCAAGCTCGTCGACGCCACCAGCATCGGCACGCTGTTCGCCTTCGGCCTGGTCAACATCGCCGTCATCGTGCTGCGCTACACCCGCCCCGACATGCCGCGCACCTTCAAGGTGCCGCTCGGCTGGCTCTTCCCGGTGCTCGGCTTCCTGTTCTGCGCGTACAACATGTTCAGCCTGGACGCCGTCACCTGGGTGGTCTTCGGTTGCTGGATGGCCGCCGGGCTCGTGTTCTACTTCCTGTACGGCATGCGCCGCTCCCGCCTGGCCACCGAAGCATCAGCAGAGAAGTGATCCACCCGTAGTGCGACTCAACGACCTCGACGAACGCATCGTCCACGCCCTCGCGGAGGACGCCCGTCGCTCGTACGCCGACATCGGCTCGCTCGTCGGCCTGTCCGCCCCCGCCGTGAAGCGGCGGGTGGACCGGCTGCGGGCCGAGGGCGCCATCACCGGCTTCACCGTACGGGTGGACCCGGCGGCGCTCGGCTGGGAGACCGAGGGGTTCGTCGAGATCTACTGTCGCCACAACACCTCGCCGGACGACATCCGGCGAGGTCTGGAGCGGTACCCCGAGGTGGTGTCCGCGTCGACCGTCACCGGCGACGCGGACGCCGTCGTCCAGGTCTTCGCCTCCGACATGCGGCACTTCGAGCGGGTCCTGGAACGGATCGCGGGCGAGCCCTTCGTGGAGCGCACCAAGTCCGTCCTGGTGCTCTCGCCGCTGCTGCGACGCTTCTCCTCGGGCTCGCCCGCGTAGCCCCGCGGGCCGCGGCGGCCGGTGCGGTGCGGGCCGTGGTTCCCGCACCGCGCGCCGCCCGCCCACCCCCGTGGGGCGGCTCGCGGGCTACTCGGTGGGGTACTCGAACTCCCACGGCAGCACCCTGAGGTCGCCGGTGCCCTCCTTCGTCCGCTCGAAGGGGGCGGCGCTGGTGCACTTCGGCACCTCGTCCTTCAGCGGGTTGTTGGACGCCATCCAGCTGTAGCCCAGACGGTCCCGCCCCTTGCCCGTATCGTGCACGGAGATGCCGACGCGCTTGCCGACGGCCGGGGCGAGCAGCCCCTCCCCGCGGGTGATCACGCCCGTCACCACGGCCACCTTGCCGCCCGTGACCAGACAGTCGACCTTCACGTCGGCCGCCGCCGCGAACTCGCCCTTGTAGTGGCTGAAGCTGAAGGTGCCCGTCGCCTCCGAGGGCGGCACGTCCTTCGCCAGGTGCGCGTCGAAGCTCATGGTGATGTCGTCCCCGGCCGGCCGGTAGAGCTTCGCCGAGCCGGTCAGCGCCGCCGCCTCCCGGTTGCCGCTCGCGCCGTCGCCCGAGGCGACGGCGGAGCCCGCCGCCCCCGCGGTCATCAGCAACGCGGCGGCAACGGCGGCGATCTTCGTACGGCGGTTCATGAGGTGGTCCTTTCCGCTGGTCAACCGGACGACCACCACTCTTCCGCCCGGTCCGCCGCCGGGCGTCGGGCCGCAGGACGGTTCCCGTCTCCGCCGCGCGGCGGGGGAGACGTACGACCTGCGGAGGAAACCGCGCGCAACGAATCGCCGCGGACCCGAGAAACCGCGCAACGGTTCGACGGTCGGTCCGCAACGGTCTCGCCTTGTCCGGGCGGGAGTCCGAACCGTACGGTTTTGACGTCTCCTCTCCACCTCTTCTTCACCCGACCGAGGTCCGCCCATGCCGCCGCTGCGCACCGCCCTGCTCCAGAGCTCCGGCGTTCCCGGCGACGTCCCCGCGAACCTCGCCGCCCTCGACGACGCGGCCTCCCGCGCCGCCGCCGCGGGCGCCGGGCTGCTGATCGCCCCGGAGCTGTTCCTCACCGGCTACGCCATCGGCGAGGACCTCGCCCGGCTGGCCGAGGCCGCCGACGGCCCCGGCTCCGAAGCCGTCGCCGCCGTCGCCGTGCGGCACGGCCTGGCGATCGTGTACGGGTACCCGGAGCGCGCGGGGGAGGCCCTGTACAACGCGGCGCAGCTGATCGGGCCCGACGGCGCCCGGCTCGCGCACTACCGCAAGACGCACCTCTTCGGCGACTTCGAGCAGAAGTGGTTCACCGCCGGCGACGAGCCGGTCGTGCAGGCGGAGCTGAACGGCCTCACCCTCGGCCTGATGATCTGCTACGACGTCGAGTTCCCGGAGAACGTCCGGGCCCACGCGCTCGCCGGGACCGACCTCCTGGCCGTGCCGACGGCGCAGATGCACCCCTTCGAGTTCGTCGCCGAGTCCGTGATCCCGGTGCGCGCCTTCGAGAACCAGATGTACGTGGCGTACGTGAACCGGACCGGGCCCGAGGGCCCGTACGACTTCGTCGGCCTGTCCGCGCTGGCCGGGCCCGACGGCACCGCCCGCGCCCGGGCCGGCCGCGGCACGGAACTGGTCGTCGGCGACGTCGACCCGGAGCTGCTGGCCGCCTCCCGCGCCGCCAACCCGTATCTGCGGGACCGGCGCCCCGGCTTCTACTCCGCCCTGACCGAGTAGACCGGTCCGACCCGAGCGTCACCCTCAGCCTTTCTCCCTCCCCCGTCTTGTCCCGCAAGGAGTCCGACCTCATGACGTCCACGGTGCCCACCGCTGTCCCGCACACCGACGCATCGCCGCCGATCACCATGTTCGGTCCGGACTTCCCGTACGCGTACGACGACTTCCTCGCCCACCCGGCCGGCCTCGGCCAGATACCCGCGACCGAGCACGGCACCGAGGTGGCCGTCATCGGCGGCGGGCTCTCCGGCATCATCGCCGCGTACGAGCTGATGAAGATGGGCCTCAAGCCCGTCGTGTACGAGGCGGACCAGATCGGCGGCCGGCTGCGCACCGTCGGCTTCGAGGGCCCGGAGACCGAGGGGCTGACCGCGGAGATGGGCGCGATGCGCTTCCCGCCGTCCTCCACCGCCCTGCAGCACTACATCGACCTGGTCGGCCTGAAGACCGCGCCGTTCCCGAACCCGCTGGCCGAGGCCACCCCGTCGACGGTCGTCGACCTCAAGGGCGAGTCCCACTACGCCGAGACCATCGACGACCTGCCGCAGGTCTACCGCGACGTCGCCGAGGCCTGGAACAAGTGCCTCGACGAGGGCGCCGACTTCTCCGACATGAACCGCGCCATGCGAGAGCGCGACGTCCCGCGGATCCGTGAGATCTGGGCGAAGCTCGTCGAGAAGCTCGACAACCAGACCTTCTACGGCTTCCTGTGCGACTCCGAGGCCTTCAAGTCCTTCCGCCACCGGGAGATCTTCGGCCAGGTCGGCTTCGGCACCGGCGGCTGGGACACCGACTTCCCGAACTCCATCCTGGAGATCCTGCGCGTCGTCTACACCGAGGCCGACGACCACCACCGCGGCATCGTCGGCGGCTCGCAGCAGCTGCCGCTCCGCCTGTGGGAGCGCGAGCCGGAGAAGATCGTCCACTGGGCGCAGGGCACCTCGCTGCAGTCGCTGCACGAGGGCGACCCGCGTCCGGCCGTGACCCGGCTGACCCGCGCCGCCGGCAACCGGATCACCGTCACCGACGCCTCCGGCGACATCCGCACCTACCAGGCGGCTATCTTCACCGCCCAGTCCTGGATGCTGCTGTCGAAGATCGCCTGCGACGACACGCTCTTCCCGATCGACCACTGGACGGCGATCGAGCGCACCCACTACATGGAGTCCTCGAAGCTGTTCGTGCCCGTCGACCGGCCGTTCTGGCTGGACAAGGACGAGGAGACCGGCCGGGACGTCATGTCGATGACGCTGACCGACCGGATGACCCGCGGCACCTACCTCCTGGACGACGGCCCGGACAAGCCGGCCGTCATCTGCCTCTCGTACACCTGGTGCGACGACAGCCTGAAGTGGCTGCCGCTGTCCGCCCAGGAGCGGATGGAGGTCATGCTCAAGTCGCTCGGCGAGATCTACCCGAAGGTAGACATCCGGAAGCACATCATCGGCAACCCGGTGACCGTGTCCTGGGAGAACGAGCCCTACTTCATGGGCGCGTTCAAGGCCAACCTGCCGGGCCACTACCGCTACCAGCGCCGCCTGTTCACGCACTTCATGCAGGACCGGCTGCCCGAGGACAAGCGGGGCATCTTCCTCGCGGGCGACGACATCTCGTGGACGGCCGGCTGGGCCGAGGGCGCGGTGCAGACGGCGCTGAACGCGGTGTGGGGCGTGATGCACCACCTCGGCGGCGCGACCGACGCCACCAACCCGGGTCCGGGCGACGTGTACGACGAGATCGCCCCCGTGGAACTTCCGGAGGACTGAGGCACGTCGGGGGAGCGGGGCGGCCGCAGCGGAACGTGAGCGGACGCGCGAGCGTTCAGCCGCACCGTGCGAGCGGCGTGAGCAGCATCCGCCCCACCAGACCCACCGACCGGTCGAGGCGTTCCGTGAACTCCTCGGCCAGGTCGGGCAGTCCGCGCAGCTGCCACAACGAGCGGGCCGCGAACCAGGCCCCGTCGCGGGCCCGCTCCAGGCTCCAGCAGCCCAGCAGGTGCGTCAGCGGATCCGTGATCTCCAGCAGGTCCGGGCCGGGCATCAGCTCCTCGCGGATCCGCTCCTCCAGCAGCACCAGCAGGTCGCCGACCTGGTCGAACTCGTCCTCCAGGTCGCGCGGCGCGCAGTCGAGCGCGTCACAGGTGTCGACCACCGCGAGGGCGAGGTCGTGGCCGATGTGCGCGTTGATCCCGGCAAGGGCGAACTGCAGCGGCCGCACCCCGGGATGGCGCCGGTAGTGGAACAGCGGCCGCCAGCAGGCCGGCACGGGCGCGCCCGTCGCACAGGCGTCGACGACGGTCAGATAGCGCCGGGCGAACCGTACGTCGAGGGTCGCCGCGGCCCGCCGGTCGCCGAACGCGCCCGCCTCGATGGCACGGCCGATCTCCTCGGTGACGGTCAGATAGATCCGGTTGAACACCGCGACCCCGTCGGCCGGATGCCAGGCCGATCGCAGCGCCCGCATCCGGTCCACCACGGGGTCGACCGCCATGAATTGCCCGATCTGCGCCATGGGGGCAGGTTCCCAGTCGCCGGGGCCGGGAGGGAACTCCTCGGCCCCGGGCTCACCGGAACGGGCGAACAGCTCAGGACTTCGCCGGATCGGTGTCCTCGTCGTACGAGCTGGTGCCCTCGTCGAGGAGCGGCTCCTGCTCCTTCATGTGGGCCGGGGCGAAGGCGCGCAGGACGTGGTAGCCGGTGATGACGACCAGGGTGCCCAGCGCGATGCCACCGAGTTCGAAGGTGTCGGTGAAGGTCAGCTTCACGCCGCCGACGCCGATGATGATGCCCGCCGCGGCCGGCACCAGGTTGAGCGGGTTGCGCAGGTCGACCTTGGCGTTGATCCAGATCTGCGCGCCGAGCAGGCCGATCATGCCGTAAAGGATCACGGTGATGCCGCCGAGGACGCCGCCGGGGATCGCGGCGACGACCGCGCCGAACTTGGGGCAGAGGCCGAAGAGGAGCGCGAAGCCGGCCGCGGCCCAGTAGGCGGCGGTGGAGTAGACGCGGGTGGCGGCCATGACGCCGATGTTCTCGGAGTACGTGGTGTTCGGCGGGCCGCCCACCGCGGTCGACAGCATGGACGCGGCGCCGTCGGCGGCGATCGCGGTGCCCAGCTTGTCGTCGAGCCGGTCCCCGGTCATCTCGCCGACGGCCTTGACGTGTCCGGCGTTCTCGGCGATCAGCGCGATCACGACCGGCAGGGCGACCAGGATCGCCGACCACTCGAAGCTGGGGCCGTGCAGGGTCGGCAGACCGACCCAGTCCGCCTTGGCGACGCCCGACAGGTCGAGCCGCCAGTGGTCGGTGACCTGGCCTCCCGGGCCCATCGAGTGGATCTTGCCGAAGACCAGGTCGAAGACCCAGGAGATGCCGTAGCCGAAGATCAGGCCCAGGAAGATCGCGATCCGCGACCAGAAGCCGCGCAGACAGACCACGGCGAGACCGGTGAACAGCATCACGAGCAGCGCCGTCCACTGGTCCTGCGGCCAGTACACCGACGCCGTCACCGGCGCCAGGTTGAAGCCGATCAGCATGACGACCGCGCCGGTCACGATCGGCGGCATCGTCGCGTGGATGATCCGGGCGCCGAACTTCCGGACCGCGAGACCGGCCAGGAAGAGCACTCCGCCGACGACGAACACCGCGCCGGTGACCGTGGCGCTGGTGCCGCCGGAGGCCCGGATCGCCGCGGCCACGCCGACGAAGGCGAGCGAGCAGCCGAGGTACGACGGGATCGTGCCGCGCGTCGCGAGCAGGAAGACGATGGTCGCGACCCCGGACATCATGATCGCCAGGTTCGGGTCGAGACCCATCAGGACGGGCGCCACGAAGGAGGCGCCGAACATGGCCACCACGTGCTGGGCCCCGAGGCCGAACGTACGCGGCCAGGACAGCCGTTCGTCCGGCCGGACGACGGCGCCGGGAGCGGGTGTCCGTCCGTCGCCGTGCAGACTCCAGCGCACGCCGAGGTTCATGAGGTCGCTCCCGTTCTGCGGTTCCGGTGGCCGGTTCGCCGTGCGATACATCGGCCGAAAAATGATCAGCCATATGGTAGTGCGCCGCTGGTCAGCGGGGATCCGGCACGCTCTCGGCCACCACGGCCTTCGCGGTGCCCCGGCCGCCGGGCCGGAGCACCCCGGCGCCGAGCACCAGGCCGACGGCGAGCAGGGTGACCAGTCCGAAGGAGAACGTCAGCGAGGTCGCGTCGGCGATGCCGCCGATCGCCGAGGGGGCGATCAGACCCGAGGTGTACGTGATGGTCGCGACGCCCGCGATGGCCTGGCTGGGGTTCGGGCCGCTGCGCGCCGCCGCCGCGAAGGCCAGCGGCACGACGACCGCGACGCCGAGCCCCATCAGTCCGAAACCGGCCATCGCGACCGCCGGATGCGGGGCGAGGACCACCAGGACACCGCCGAGCGTCGCCGCCGCGCCACCGACCCGGACCGTCCGTACCGGGCCGAACCGGTCCACGACCCGGTCGCCGGCCAGTCGGGCCACCGTCATCGTCAGCGCGAACGCGGTGGTGCAGCCCGCCGCGAGCCCGGCCGAGGCGCCGAGCTCGTCCTCCAGGTACACCGCCGACCAGTCCAGGCTCGCGCCCTCCGCGAACACCCCGCAGAATCCGATCGCGCCGATGACCAGCGCCGACCTCGGCGGCAGGGTGAAGCGCGGCGGCGGCTCCTCGTCGGGGGCGCTGTGCAGGTCGAGCACGCCCTGACAGCAGACCAGGCCGAGCACGGTGAGCACGCCGGCGGCGAGCACGTGGTGCAGCCGGGCGTCCGTGCCGAGGTGGGCGGCGACGGTGCCGGCGGCGGAACCGATCAGGGCGCCCGCGCTCCACATGCCGTGCAGGCTGGACATGATCGACTTGCCCAGCCGGTTCTCGGTCTCGACGCCGAGCGCGTTCATCGCCACGTCGGACATGCCCGCGGTGGCGCCGTACACGAGCAGCGCGGCGCAGAGCCCGTACACGTTCGGCGCGAGGGAGGGCGGGATCAGCGCCGCCGTCCACAGGGCGAGCAGGCCGCGCAGCGCGTTGCGCGCGCCGAAGCGGTGGCTGATCGCCCCGGCGAGGGGCATCGCCAGGGACGCGCCGACGGCCGGGAAGGCGAGGGCCAGGCCCAGCTGCCCGGCTCCGACGCCGGCGTGCTCCTGGATCCACGGGATGCGGGTCGCGAAGCTGCCGGTGACGGCGCCGTGCACGCAGAAGACGGCGGCGACGGCGAACCGGGCCCGCCGCAGCCGTTCGGTAGTGAAGCCGGTCCGGCTCGTGGTCTCGCCCGTCATGGGCCCCTCCCTGTCCCTCTGGAATCGCGGTGCCGCGTAAACTATCAGGAACCCTGCCTGATAAATAGAGCGCCGGCCGGGCCGACAGCCGAGCGTCTGAGAGGATCCCCGCATGGCCGCATCCCCGAGCACCGCCCGGGCCATCAACGACCGGCTCGCCCTGCGCCTGCTCCAGGACGAGGGCCCGTTGACGGCGACACAACTGAAGACGCTCACCGGACTGTCCCGGCCCACCGTCGCCGACCTCGTCGAACGGCTCCAGGGCTCCGGGCTCGTCCGGGTCGTGGGGGAGGCCGGCGCCGAGCGCCGCGGCCCCAACGCCAAGCTGTACGGCATCGCCGCCGACCGGGCCCATCTCGCCGCGCTCGACGTGCGCACCGACTCGGTCACCGTCGTCGTCGCCGACCTGCTCGGCACCACGCTCGCCGAGGCGACCCTGCCCGTCGGCGACGGCACCGCCGCCGAACCGGCGCCCGGCCCCGCCGTCGAACAGGCCGTCGCGCTCCTGGAGCGCACCGCCAAGGACGCCGGCGTCGCCCGGCTGCACAGTGTCGGCATCGGCGCGCCCGGTCTGATCGACCCGGCGACGGGGGAGCTGAACGACTCCTCCGGGCTGCCCGCCTGGCACCGGCGCCTGGTGCCCGCCCTGCAGGGACGGATCCCCGCGACCGTCCTGATCGAGAACGAGACCAACCTGGCCGCGGTCGCCGAGCAGCGCGTCGGCGCGGCCCGCGACCGCGACACCTTCGTCCTGGTGTGGCTGGGCCAGGGCGTCGGCGCGGCCGTCGTCCTGGACGGCCGGCTGCGCCGGGGGGCCTCGGGCGGCGCGGGCGAGCTGGGCTTCCTTCCGGTGCCGGGCACCTCCGGGCTGCCTTCGGCGACCGACTGCGCGGGCGGCTTCCACGAACTGGCCTGCGCCGCGGCGGTCGACGCGCTGGCGGCACGGCACGGGCTCGACCCGCGGACCGCCCTCGCCTCGGGCGACGGTGCGTTCCTCGACGCCCTTGCCGAGCGGCTGGCGGTCGGCGCCGCGGCGGTCGTCTCGGTCCTCGACCCCGGCTGCGTCGTCCTCGGCGGCCGGACCGGCCACGCGGGCGGCGAGCCGCTCGCGGCCCGCGTCGAGGCCCGCCTCGCCCGGCTCTCCCCGCTGCGCACCGACGTCCGGCCGACGGCGCTCGGCGACGGCGCCGTCCTGCGCGGCGCGCTGCTCGCGGCGCGCGACGCCGCCCAGGACGAGCTCTTCGGGCCGGGCGCGCCCTGAGCTAGGACGCGGAGTCCGCCCCGAACCTCCGCGCCAGGAACTCCTCGAACGTCACCCGCCCCACCGTGTGCTCCGGCGCGAGGTGGCCGCCGTGCCGCAGGCCCCGGTAGACGCGCCCCGGCAGCGGCACCTCGACCAGCCGGCGCTGCCTCCCGGCCGCCGCCAGGTAGGCGCGGGCCAGCTCGGCGAAGGTGAGGATCTCCGGGCCGCCCATGTCCGCGGCCCGGCCGACCGGGGGACCCGCGGACAGCTCCGCCAGCCGGGCGGCGACCTCCGTCACCTCCAGCGGCTGGTCGGGGACGCCTTTCGGCAGGAGCATCACCGGCGGCTTCGCCAGCCCCTGGAGCAGCTGCAGGATCAGGTCGTGGAACTGGGTGGCCCTAAGAACCGTCCAGCCGAGCCCGGACCGCTCGAACATCCGCTCGGCGGCCAGCTTGGCCTTGTAGTAGCCCAGCGGTACGCGGTCGACGCCGACGATCGAGATGTACACCAGGTGGGGGACCCCGGCCCGGCGCGCGGCCTCGATCAGGTTCCGGGTCGACGCCTCGTCGCGGCGCAGCACGTTGGCGCAGTGGACGACCGCGTCCACGCCGTCGACCGCCCGGTCCAGGAGCGGTCCGCCCTCGCGCAGGTCGACGGCGTACGGCGGGGAGTGCCGGCTCAGCACCCGTACCTCGTGCCCGTCCGCGCGCAGCTTCTCGCAGACGGGACGCCCGAGCGTTCCCGTGCCGCCGGTCACCAGCATCGTGCTCATCCCTCCAGCGTGGACGTCCGCGCCGCGACCCGCACGTGCGGGTCGCGGCGCGGACGGGGAGTGTCCCGGCGGCGGCAGGGCCGGGTGGTCCGCCGCCGGGAGCCTTCAGGGACGGGACGTCAGCAGGCGCCGAGGTCCTTCCAGACGCCCCACTCGCCGGTCGTGCCCGGCTCCTCGTTCTGCGTCCACCACTGGGCCTTCCACTTGTGGCCCTTGTGCGCGACCTCGTTGCCGGCGTTGTAGATCTGACCGGCCACGTACGCCGGCGCCGTGCAGGTGCCGGGGTTCGTCGGAGTCGGAGTCGGAGTGGGCGTCGGGTCGGTCGGGGTCGGCGTGGGCGTCGAGCCGCCCGGCTCGACCACCGAGGCGCCGCGCGTCAGGTCACCGGCGAGCGCGTACTGCGCGCCGTTGATGCCGACCGTCCAGTTCGACGGCGTGGAGACCGGGAGGTAGTAGTTGAACGCCAGGTCCACGCTCGCGCCCGGGGCCAGCGACTGCCAGGCCGGGAGCTTCAGCGACACCCGGTGGAAGTTGCCCTTCAGGCCGCCCACATTGCTTCCGGTGTGGTCGCTGCTGATCACCTTGGTGCCGAAGCCGGACTGGTCGGAGGCGTTGCCCGGCGCGGCCGTCGCGTAGTCGAACTGGAACTCCGTGCCGCCCGGCAGCGCGGTGTTCGTGTTGTTCGTGATCTTCAGCTTGGGCGTGATCGGGTAGTTGGAGTCGCCGAGCTTGAACTCGCCGAACTCCACGCCCACGTTCACCGCCTGCGCCGGCAGGGCCTTGTCGGACTTCTTCGCGCCGTACGGGCCGGCCGCCTTGAACTTGTCGTACATCAGCGAGGTGAGCGTGGAGCCCATCTCGTACTGGCCCTTGGCCGCGTTCCAGGCGTAGTCGCCGGCCATCTCCCAGACCATGGTGCCGCCGATGCCGCGGTCCACCACGTAGTCGGCCTTGGCGGCCACCGACTGCTCGTCCTCCGTGGAGAGGAAGACCTTCTTCTCGGCGTTCCACAGCCACGGCGCGACCAGCGTGGCGTCGTACTTGCGGGCGTAGGTGCCGGTCAGCCTGGTGTTCGCGGGGAAGCCGTACTGCGTGACGTAGTCGCCGACGATCCCCTTCTCCAGGTTCTTGGCGTGCCACATCGGGTTGGAACCGGCCGGCGACTCGGCGCCGTTGGTGTCCTTGTCGTGCCACAGGTTGTCGATGCCGACCGCCCCGTCGCCGCACTTGGTCAGGCCGGCGCCGGCCGGGCAGGTGGTCGCGGCGGCCTTGCCCCACAGACCGTCGGTGCCGCCCTGCACGTTCTTGTGGCCGCGGGTGTAGTACGGCAGGCCGATGTTGATCCGGCCGGCCGGCATCGAGCCGCGGAAGTAGTGGTACGCCCAGTCGGTGTTGAGGTAGCCGATGCCGCCGTACTGGGAGGATCCGTAGACGCCCGCGGCTGCCAGTTCGGCGTCCTTGCCGTCGTCGAAGAGCGAGGCGTTCGGGCCCACGTACTCGTTCCAGGCGCCGTGCAGGTCGTAGGACATGATGTTGACGTAGTCCAGATACTTCTGCATCTGGAAGGTCTCCATGCCGCGCAGCAGGTAGCCGGAGGAGGGCGCGGCGACGGTCAGCAGGTAGTGCCTGCCGTCGGCGGCGCCGGCCCGGTCGAGCTTCTCGCGCAGCGACTTCATCAGCGCGTCGTAGCCCTTGACCAGGCCCGCGCGGCGGGCGTTGGAGAGCTGCCAGTCGAGCGGGTTGCCCGCGTCCTTCATCGTCGTCGGGTACTCGTAGTCGATGTCGACGCCGTTGAACCCGTACTTCTTGACGAAGGCGACGGCCGAGTCCGCGAAGGTGTCGATGCCGGCCTGGTTGACCGAGCCGTCCGCGTTGGTGGCCATCGAGTAGAAGCCGCCGGAGTTCACCCGGGTGCCGTTGTCGTCGAAGTAGCCGCCGGTCTCGGCCCAGCCGCCGACCGAGATCAGCGTCTTGACGGCCGGGTGCTGCTTCTTGAACTTGTTGAGCAGGTTGAAGTGGCCTTTGTACGCGTACGCCGGGTCCATCTCCGCGCCCGCGACGCCCGGCCAGGTCATGCCGGTGGCCGCGTTGTTCGGCCCGTCCGTGCCGACCGACAGCTTGTTGTCGGAACCGATGTGCCCGAAGGCGTAGTTGATGTGGGTGATCTTGTCCCACGGGATGTTGTTGGCGAGGTAGGCGGGCTCGCCGTTCTTCCCGGTGCGCCAGCCGGTGAAGTATCCGATGACCCGGCGCTGGTGGTCCGCGCCCATCTTCTCGCGGCCCTCGGTGTCGTAGACGGAGCAGTAGGGGACGTCGACGCCCGGGGTCTTGTACAGCCCGTCGGGGCGACAGCTCTCGTTGTCGGCGGCGTACGAGACTCCGCCCGAGAGCGAGCTGAACAGCAGTCCGGCGGCGGCGACGCCGGACGCGAGCAGCGTGACTCTCTGCTTCGTGGGGGACGGCACGATCGGTTCCTCCCGGGGAGGTCTGAAGAACACAACGAACAGGGGGGTGGGTCGTGTTGGGCCCGTGGCGTGCGCACACCGGCGGGCCGTACCTCGGAGGTGACACGGAGATTAAGAGGACTAGACCAGTCGGTCAATAGGTCTGGACCAAAGTCGCCGCTCGCGATCGTTGTGAGCCAGCCCACAAGAACTCGTCTGTATGGCCGACGGCCGCCCGTGGCACACTGGCCCTGTATCAGCAGCAGCGCACTCCGGGGTCGGTGTAATTCCGAACCGGCGGTATAGTCCGCGACCCGTCCGCAGCCAGCGGCCGGTTGACCAGGTGAAATTCCTGGACCGACGGTGAAAGTCCGGATGGGAGGCAGTGCGCGGCGGGCGACCCCTCTTCGGGTGCGCCGGCCGTATTCCGCTGGTCGCCGCCACCGGTCCGCCGGTCCCGGCGTCGATCGGCGTATCCGGCCTCGGCGTCCCTGCGTGAGGCGTTGTTCCCGCTCTCTGTCGTCATCGACAGGCCCCGGAGTCCGTGCCCGAAGAGGCAGGAGGACCCGGTGGCAGAGCCGTCCGACATCACCGCCATGCGGCGCGCCGTCGCGCTGGCCGCCCGCGGTCTCGGCGCCACCAGCCCCAACCCCGTCGTCGGCTGCGTCGTCACCGACGCCTCCGGTCATGTGGTCGGCGAGGGCTGGCACCAGCGCGCCGGCGGCCCGCACGCCGAGATCCACGCCCTGCGCGCGGCCGGTGTCCTGGCCCGCGGCGGCACCGCGTACGTCACCCTCGAACCCTGCAACCACACCGGCCGCACCGGTCCCTGCGCCCAGGCCCTGATCGAGGCCGGGATCGCCCGCGTCGTGTACGCGGTCGGCGACCCGAACCCGCAGGCCACCGGCGGTGCCGACACCCTGCGCGCGGCCGGCGTCGAGGTGCTCCAGGGGCTCCTGGAGGACGAGGCCGAGGCCGGCAACCTCGCCTGGCTGACCTCCGTCCGCCGCGGCCGCCCCTTCGTCCGCTGGAAGTACGCCGCCACCCTCGACGGCCGGATCGCCGCCGCCGACGGCACCTCCCGCTGGATCAGCTCCGCCGACTCCCGCGCCGACGTCCACCGGCTGCGCGCCGAGGCCGACGCGGTCGTCGTCGGCTCCGGCACCGCCCGCGCCGACGACCCGCACCTCGCGGTCCGCGGCATCGAGGGCGCGGTCCAGCCGCTCCGGGTCGTCGTCGACACCGAGGGCACCGCCGTCAAGCCCGGCGCCCGGGTCCTGGACGACACGGCGCCCACCCTGATCGCGCTCGCCGAGGACGCCCCGAGCGACCTCGACGACGCCCTCCTCGTACGCCTCCCCAGGGCGGACCGCGGCCTGTCCGTGCCCGCCCTCCTGGACGCCCTGCACACCCGCGGCGTCCGCTCCGTCCTGCTCGAAGGCGGCCCGACCCTCGCGGGTGCCTTCGTCGCCGCGGGCGCCGTCGACCAGGTCGTCGGCTATCTCGCCCCGGTCCTTCTCGGCGCGGGCCCCACGGCCCTCCGGGACGCCGGAATCAGCACCATCACCGACGCGTTGCGGCTCGACGTCACCGAGACCGTCCGCATCGGCCCCGATCTCCGCATCACCGCCACTCCCAAGGAGCGCTGACCGTGTTCACCGGAATCGTCGAAGAACTGGGTGAGGTCACCGCCGTCGAGAAGCTGGACGACGCGTCCCGCTTCCGGCTGCGCGGCCCCGTCGTGACGGAGGGCGCCAAGCACGGCGACTCCATCGCCGTCAACGGCGTCTGTCTCACGGTCGTCGAGTTCGGCGACGGCGAGTTCACCGCCGACGTCATGGCGGAGACGCTGAAGCGCTCCTCGCTCGGCGCGCTGGAGGTCGGCTCCAAGGTCAACCTGGAACGCCCGATGGCCGTCGGCGACCGCCTCGGCGGGCACATCGTCCAGGGGCACGTGGACGGCACCGGCACGATCCTGGAGCGGACCCCGTCCGAGAACTGGGAGATCGTCAAGGTCGCGCTGCCCGCGCAACTGACCCGGTACGTCGTCGAGAAGGGCTCCATCACGGTCGACGGCGTCAGCCTCACCGTGGTCGAGGCCGCCGAGGACTGGTTCACCATCAGCCTCATCCCCACCACCCTCGCGCTGACCACCCTCGGCATCAAGCAGAGCGGCGACCCGGTCAACCTCGAGGTCGACGTCATCGCCAAGTACGTCGAGCGGCTGCTCGGCCCGAACGCCCAGGAGAACGTCAAGTGAACTGGCTCAACTCCGAGGCGTTCACCGTCCTCGGGCAGCACATCATGTGGTCCGACATGATCGGCAACACGATCGGACTGATCGCGCTCGCCCTCGGCTGGCGCCGTTCGGTCCTCACCTGGCCCGCCCAGCTGCTGTCCGGCCTGATCCTCGTCGGTGCGTACGCCTCCGCCCACCTCAGCGGCGGCGTCGGCAAGCAGCTCCTGGTCATCGCCGTCGCCGGCTGGGGCTGGTGGCAGTGGACCCGCGGTAGGCAGCAGGCGCAGGACGGCTCCATCGCCGTCCGCTTCGCGAGCTGGAAGGAGCGCGGGCTGCTCCTGGCCGGCGCGGTGCTCGGCACCCTCGCCGTCGGCGGGCTGTTCACCCTCTACCCGTCGCTCTCCTGGAGCCCGTGGGCCGACGCGTACATCTTCGTCGGCACGCTCGTCGCGATGGTCGCCCAGGCCCGCGGCCTGGTCGAGTTCTGGTTCGCCTGGCTCCTCGTCGACCTCGTCGGCGTCCCGCTCGCGTTCAACAGCGGCCTGGCCTTCTCCGGCATCGTCTACGTGATCTACTTCGCCCTCGTCATCTGGGGCATGCGCGACTGGTGGCTCCGGACGCGTACCGCTCCCGCCCTGGAAGGAGCCCCGGCATGAGCGCGCTGCCGATCTGGGACGCCACCGACCTGACCCTCGACCCCGTCGAGCAGGCCATCCGCGACATCGCCGCCGGCCGCCCCGTGGTGGTCGTCGACGACGAGGACCGCGAGAACGAGGGCGACCTCGTCATCGCCGCCGAGAAGGCCACCCCCGAGGTCGTCGCCTTCATGATGAGCGAGTGCCGCGGCCTGATCTGCGCGCCCATGGAGGGCGACGAGCTGGAGCGCCTCCAGCTGCCGCAGATGGTCGAGCACAACACCGAGTCCATGCGCACGGCCTTCACCGTCTCCGTCGACGCCGGGCCCGCGCACGGCGTCACCACCGGGATCTCCGCCGCCGACCGCGCCGTCACCCTCCAGATGCTCGCGAGCGGCACGTACGAGCCCGGCGACTTCGTCCGCCCCGGCCACATCTTCCCGCTGCGCGCCAAGGAAGGCGGCGTGCTGGTCCGCAACGGCCACACCGAGGCCGCCGTCGACCTGGCCCGGCTCGCCGGCCTGCGCCCGGCCGGCGCGATCGTCGAGATCGCCGGCGAGGACGGCGTCATGCTCCGGCTGCCCGAGCTGATCCCGTTCGCCCGCAAGCACGGCCTGACGATCATCTCCATCGAGGACCTGATCGCCTACCGCCGCTCCTCCGAGCCGACCGTCCGCCGCGAGGCCGAGGTCGCCCTGCCCACCGCGCACGGCGAGTTCACCGCGTACGGCTACCGCTCCACCGTCGACGGCGTCGAGCACATCGCCCTCGTCCACGGCGAGATCGGCGACGGCGAGGACGTCCTGGTCCGGGTCCACTCCGAGTGCCTGACCGGCGACATCTTCCACTCGCTGCGCTGCGACTGCGGCCCCCAGCTGCAGGCGTCCATGGAGCGGATCACCGAGGCCGGCCGCGGCGTCGTCGTCTACCTGCGCGGCCACGAGGGACGCGGCATCGGTCTGCTGTCCAAGCTGCGCGCGTACGAGCTCCAGGAGCAGGGCCGGGACACCCTGGACGCCAACCTGGAGCTCGGGCTGCCCGCCGACGCCCGCGACTACGCGGCCGGCGCGCAGATCCTCGCCGACCTCGGCGTCCGCAGCCTCCGGCTGATGACCAACAACCCCGACAAGATCGACGCCCTCACCCGGCACGGCCTGACGGTCGAGGGCCGCGAGGCCATGCCGGTCCAGGCGGGCGAGCACAACCTCCGGTACCTGCGCACCAAGCGGGACCGGATGGGCCACGACCTGCCCTGGCTGGACGGCGCGAGCGCCACCACCTGCGGCAACCAGTAATTTCGCTACGAACGACCGGCAAGGAGCAACATGAGCGGCAAGGGCGCACCCGTCCTCAGCGTGAAGAACTGCGGCGACCTCCGGGTCGCGGTGATCGCTGCCCAGTGGCACGAGAAGATCATGGACGGTCTCGTCGACGGCGCCCTGCGCGCCCTCTCCGAGCTCGGCATCGACGAGCCGACGCTGCTGCGCGTCCCCGGCAGCTTCGAGCTCCCGGTCGTCGCGAAGGTCCTCGCCGGACGCGGCTACGACGCCATCGTCGCTCTCGGCGTGGTCATCCGCGGCGGAACCCCGCACTTCGAGTACGTGTGCCAGGGGGTCACCCAGGGCCTGGTCCAGGTGTCGATCGACACCGGAGTCCCCGTCGGCTTCGGCGTACTGACCTGCGACAACGAAGAGCAGGCGCTGGACCGCGCCGGGCTGGAGGGGTCGAACGAGGACAAGGGGCACGAAGCGGTCACCGCCGCCGTGTCCACCGCCATGACCCTGCGGACGGTCAGCGAACCCTGGCGGTAGTCCACGGAGTGAACCCTGGCGCCGCGGGCCCCAGGTGAACCCGTACTCTAAGGGCATCATGGCGAACAAAACCTTTGAAGAGCTCTTCACCGAGCTCCAGCTCAAGGCCGCCAACGGCGACCCCAGCACCTCCCGTACCGCCGAGCTGGTCGGCAAAGGCGTCCATGCGATCGGCAAGAAGGTCGTCGAGGAGGCCGCCGAGGTCTGGATGGCCGCCGAGTACGAGGGCAAGGAAGCCGCCGCCGAGGAGATCTCGCAGCTGCTGTACCACGTCCAGGTGATGATGGTCGCCCGCGGGATCTCGCTCGACGAGGTCTACGCCCACCTCTGAGCACGACCGAGCAGTACCAGCCCCGAAACTCCTGAAAGCGAAGGAAGCCCACCTCATGCTGCGCATCGCCGTCCCCAACAAGGGTTCTCTCTCCGGACCTGCGATGGAGATGCTCCATGAGGCGGGCTACCGGCAGCGCAAGGAGTCCAAGGAGCTCGTGGTCGTCGACCCCGAGAACGAGGTGGAGTTCTTCTACCTCCGCCCCAAGGACATCGCGATCTACGTCTCCTCGGGCAAGCTCGACATCGGCATCACCGGCCGTGACCTGCTGCTCGACTCCGGCGCGAGCGCCGAGGAGATCCTGCCGCTGAACTTCGGCCGCTCCACCTTCCGCTACGCCACCAAGCCCGGCACGGCGAAGGGTCCCGAGGACTTCCAGGGCATGACGATCGCGACCTCGTACGAGGGCATCGTCGCCAAGCACCTCGCCGACCTGGGCATCGACGCCTCCGTCGTCCACCTGGACGGCGCGGTCGAGACCGCCATCCAGCTCGGCGTCGCCCAGATCATCGCGGACGTCGTCGAGACCGGCACCAGCCTGCGCAACGCCGGCCTCGAGGTCATCGGCGAGCCGATCCTCACCTCCGAGGCCGTCGTCATCCGGGGCAACGGCAGCGACGCCGAGAGCCCGCAGGCCGAGCAGTTCCTGCGCCGCCTCCAGGGCGTCCTGGTGGCCCGCAGCTACGTGATGATGGACTACGACTGCCGCGCCGAGCACCTGGAGCAGGCGGTCGCGCTCACCCCCGGCCTGGAGTCGCCGACGATCTCGCCGCTCCACAACGAGGGCTGGGTCGCCGTCCGCGCGATGGTCCCCGCCAAGGACGCCCAGCGGATCATGGACGACCTGTACGAGCTGGGCGCCCGGGCCATCCTCACCACGGCCATCCACGCCTGCCGCCTCTGAGGCCGGACCCGGAAGAGCAAGGAAGCACATGGCCGACACCACCGCCCCCGCCCTCCCGGTCACGTTCCGACCGGCACGTACCCGGGCGGTCCTGCTGACCAGCGGTGTGACGATGTTCGTCGTCATCACCACCGTCGGGATGCTGCTGGAGAAGGTCGGACCGGGGGAGCGGGCGAGCTTCGTCTTCACCGCCGCGCTCTTCCTCGGCGTCCTGGTGCTGCTCAGCCGCCCCAAGGTCGTCGCCGACGACGAGGGCGTCACGGTGGTCAACCTGACCCGGACCCGCCGGCTGGCCTGGGCGGAGATCCTCCGGGTCAACCTGCGGCCCGGCGACCCCTGGGTCTTCCTGGACCTGAGCGACGGCACCAGCATGCCCGTGCTCGGCATCCAGCCCGGGATCGCCAAGCAGCAGGCCATCCGCGACGCCCGCGCGCTGCGGGCCCTCGCGGACGCCCGCGGCACCGGGCCCGACGCCGGCTGACAGCCGGCCCGGAGCGATGCCCGGTCCCCCATACGGGGCCGACCCCCTGCCCCCGGGCGGGTCGGCGTGACTAATCTGGAGGCGGTGGCACCGAGCGGTGCCACCGCCTCGCGTCATGGGCCGCTCGCCGCGGCCCGCGGGGCCTCCCTGTGAATTGAGGAGTGACTCCCTCCGGCAATGGACGGATCGTCCGGTAGTACCTGCGCCGCCCCCTCCAGCGAGGCGGCGGCATGATCATCCCTCTGCTCCTGCTGCTCACGGCCCTGCTCCTGATCGTCGCGAACGGCTTCTTCGTGGCCGCCGAGTTCGGCCTCGTCACCGTGGAACGCCCCGACGCCGAACAGGCCGCGGCCGCCGGCGACCGGCGCGCCCGCACCGTCGTCAAGGCCCTGGGCGAGCTGTCGTTCCAGCTCTCCGGCACCCAGCTCGGCATCACCATCACCTCGCTCGTGGTCGGCATGCTCGCCCAGCCCGCGCTCGCCGCGCTGCTGGCCCCGCCGCTCGCCGCGACCGGACTGCCCGCCGGCGCGGTCCCCGGCATCGCGGTGGTGACCGGCATGCTGCTGGCCTCCGCCGTCCAGATGGTGATCGGCGAACTCGTCCCCAAGAACTGGGCGGTCTCCCGGCCGCTCCAGGTGGCCCGGTTCGTCGCCGGCCCGCAGTACCTGTTCTCCTCGGCGTTCCGGCCGGTGATCGCCCTGCTCAACACGGTCGCCAACCGGCTAGTCCGGCTGTTCGGCGTCGAGCCGACCGAGGAGCTGGCCTCCGCCCGCACCCCCGGCGAGCTGGTCGCGCTGGCCCGCCACTCGGCCCGGGCCGGGGCACTCGAACAGGACACCGCGGACCTCTTCGTACGGACCCTGTCGCTCGGCGGGCTCACCGCCCAGCACGTCATGACGCCGCGGGTGAAGGTCAGCTCGCTGCGGTCCGACGCCACCGCCGCCGACGTCCTCAACCTGACCAGGGCCACCGGCCTCTCGCGCTTCCCGGTCTACCGCGACCGCATCGACGAGATCACCGGCATGGTCCACCTCAAGGACGCGCTCGCCGTGCCGGTGCACGAACGGCTGCGCACCTCCGTCGGCCGGATCGCCGTCCCGCCGCTGCTGGTGCCGGAGACCCTGCCGGCTCAGCAGCTGCTCGAACGGCTCCGCCGCGAGCAGCCGATCGCCGTCGTGGTCGACGAGTACGGCGGCACGGCCGGGGTCGTCACCCTGGAGGACATCGTCGAGGAACTCGTCGGCGAGGTCCGCGACGAGCACGACACCGCCGCCGACGAGCGCCCCGAGCTGACCTCCGTCGCCGCCGAGGACGGCCAGCCGGCCTGGGAGGCGGACGGCAGCTGCCGGGTCCACACCCTGCACCGGATAGGCCTCGAGGTGCCCGACGGGCCGTACGAGACCGTCGCCGGACTGGTCGCGGACCTGCTGGGACGGATCCCCGCCCCCGGCGACCGAGCCGAACTCCCCGGCTGGCGGCTCTCCGTGCGGCAGGTCGACCGGTTCCGCGCGGAGCGGGTGCGCCTGGTGCGTACCGCGAAGGTCCCGGAGGCGGCCCGGTGAGCGCCCTCCAACTGCTGTTCGCCCTGCTCCTGGTGGTCGCGAACGGCTTCTTCGTCGGCGCCGAGTTCGCGCTGGTCTCGGTGCGCCGCAGCCAGATCGAACCGCTGCCCGGCAAGCGGGCCCGCCAGGTGCTGTACGGGCTCGAGAACCTGCCGCAGATGATGGCCGCGGCCCAGTTCGGCATCACGGTCTGCTCGCTGACACTGGGCGCGGTCGCCGAGCCGACCGTGGCCCGGCTCCTGGAGCCGGTCTTCCACGCGGTCCACGTCCCCGAGGGCCTGATCCATCCACTGGGCTACGTGGTGGCCCTCGCTCTGGTGGTCTTCCTGCACCTCGTCGTCGGCGAGATGGTGCCGAAGAACCTGGCGATGGCGGCTCCGGAGCGCACCGCGCTGCTGCTGAGCCCGGCGCTCGTCGGCTTCGCCCGGCTCTGCCGGCCGGTCACGCACGCGCTGGGCGCCTGCGCCCGGGTGGTCCTGCGGGCCTTCCGGGTCGAGCCCAAGGACGAGGTGGAGGCGGTCTTCACCAGCAGCCAGCTCGGCCGCCTCGTCGAGGACGCCGGCCAGGCCGGACTGCTCGACCCGGCCGAGCAGGAGCGACTGGAGGATGCGCTGGAGCTGGGCAGCCGCCCGGTGACGGACGTCCTCATCCGCCCGGCTGCCCTGGTGACGGTCACCCCGTCGGTCACCCCGCGGGAGATCGAGGAGCTGACCGTGCGGACCGGCTACTCGCGTTTCCCGGTCCGGGTCGGGGGCGGCGGGCGGTACGGGTCGTTCATGGGGTTCGTCCACGTCAAGGACGTGCTCGATGTGGAGGACCGGGAGCGGGCCGTGCCGCAGCAGATGTGGCGGCCGATGGCGACGCTGGGGGCCGAGCTGCCGCTCGACGACGCCCTCACCGTGATGCGCCGGGCAGCCACCCATCTCGCCCAGGTCGCGGACGCCTCCGGCCGGGTCCTCGGCCTCGTGGCGCTGGAGGACGTCCTGGAACTCCTGGTCGGCGAGGTCCGCGATCCCGCCCACCGCGTCACCGTCCCGGCGGCCGCGCGAGCGGAGGGCGCGGAGAAGGCGCTGACCGGCTGACCCGGCGCCGTCAGGTGCCCGGCGGGTCCTGGGGGTCGCGGTCCGACGGGCCGCGACCCGACAGGACCTCGCCGTACGCCTGCATCAGGTCCGGCAGCCGCAGGGTGGCCAGGTCCTCGCGCGTGGGAGTGCCGGGATAGCCGGAGAGCCGCAGGTCCCGGTACGCGCAGGACTTCTCGTACAGGGTCCGCAGGAAGCGGCCGTTCCCGAGCTCGTCGATCCAGCTCTGGTCGACCACGTGGCCGCTGATCGAGCGCAGCTCGTCCAGCGACTCCTCGTCCCAGCCGTCCCCGTTCGCCGCGGCCAGCACCTCGCCGATCGCGGTGAGTTCGAGCGGCCGGTACGAGGGGAAGTCCACCCGGGTCGTGAACCGGGACGAGAGGCCGGGGTTGGCGGCCAGCAGCCGGTCCATGCCCTCGGGATAGCCGGCCAGGATCACCACCAGGTGGTCGCGGTTGTCCTCGGCCCGCTTCAGCAGCACCTGAAGGGCCTCGTCGCCGTACGCGTCGCCCTTGCTGTAGCCGGAGTTGGAGAGCGAGTACGCCTCGTCGACGAAGAGCACCCCGCCCACCGCCGAGTCGATCAGCTCATTGGCCTTCACCGCCGTCTGACCGAGGAACTCTCCCACCAGATCGGCCCGTTGGGCCTCCACGAGGTGATCGCCGCCGAGCAGTCCCAGGGCGTAGAAGACCCGGCCGAGGATCCGCGCCACGGTGGTCTTCCCGGTGCCGGACGGGCCGGAGAAGACGAAGTGCCGCTTCGGTGGCTGTACGGGAAGACCCTGCTCGGCCCGCAGCCGCGCCATCTCCAGCTGCGCCGACAACGCCTTGACCTGCCGTTTCACCGGCTCCAGGCCGACCATCCGCTCCAGCTCGGCGAGGGCCTCGGCGAGCAGGGCCGGGTCCGTGGTGCCGGCCGGGAAGCGCGGCGGCCCGGGCTGCTGTGCCGGGACGACCGCCTTCTCCCGCACGCCGTCCGGCGGCGGGGCCGGCGGCACCGCCCCGGGCGCCGGCTGCGGCGGCTCGCCGGCCAGCCGGAGCCCCTCTCCGAGGGCACCCTCGGTCTCGCACCGGTCGGCGTCCACGCTGTCCTGGCCGAGACCGCCGAGCGCCACCGCCGCGTACCCCGCCGGGTCGTCGGCGCCCTCGAAGCCGTCGTACTCCGCGATCGCGGCGAGCCGGGCCGAGGTGTCCATGAACGCCGGGTCGATCCGGTGCACCGCCCGGTACAGCGGGAGCGCGGCGGCGCTGCGGCCGGTGCCCTCGTGCGCCCGGGCGAGCCAGTACCGCAGCTCCTTGCGCTGCGGCTGCTCGCTGCGGCAGCGCATCAGCGCGGCGGACAGCAGCGGCTCGGCCTGCGCGTACATCTCCAGGCGGACCCGGGCCATGCCGCCGAAGAGTCCCGCCTCGATCCCGAGCAGCGCGTCGTTCACCAGCGGCTCGGTGTGCCGGACCAACTGGTCCCAGTCCTTCACCAGATAGGCGCGGCAGGCGTGCAGGAAGCGGACCTGCGGATCGGTGTCCACCGGCGGCAGTCCGGCGAGCGCCCGGTCCAGCTCGGGCACGTGCCGGCCGTCCAGCCAGTGCGAGGCGTGCGCGAGGAGCAGGTCGCGGGGGCTCTCCAGGACCGGCTGGACCCACCAGCCCAGCCAGTACCAGGAGTTCAGGGTGCGGCGGTGCCGGGTCCGCTGCTCGCCGAACCGGTCCCGGTTGCGGTACATCCGCAGCAGCGCGGTGGTGGTGTCGACGCGCAGCGCGTGCAGTCCCAGCCAGGCGTCCGCCATGCCGGGGTCGGTCCGCACCGCGGCCCGGAACTCCTCCTCGGCCTGCGGGTACGCGCCCATGGTGTACGCGTCGACGCCGCGCAGCCAGGCGAGCTCGGCCGGGGCGAGCGCGCCGCGCGCGCCACTGTCCATCGGGTCCCCCACTACCCAACCGCCTTCTCGTGGACGGGATTTGACCGCACCTGGGGGCATCGTACCTGCGCAGCGCGCGGGCGGGTGAGGGCTCGTGAGCGATCCGGCGACAGTAACCCTGGGTAAGCATCCGGGGTCGCGCGGTGCGGGGGAGAGGGTGAAGGAGGGCAGAACGAAGCCCCCGATCACGGGGGAACAACCGGGGGCTTCGTGTCCGCGGCGGCTTCGGAAAGCCGCACATTGAGAACGTAAGACCTGTACGCCCCGTCGGTCAAGCGGAGTTGGAGCACTCTCGGAAGTCGATGTCCGACTGCTCAGTACGCCCGTCCGATGTGGTCACGGTACGTGAAAATCTGGTTCGGGCCTGGCGCCTCAGAGGGCCCCGGGAGCCACTCGTACCCCTCCGGACGCTCGTGCACCAGCGCGTCCGCGAACGGACGCGAAGGGTCCGTCGCGAAGTGGCGTGTCTCCGCCACCGTCCAGCCGTCCCAGAAGGTGGACTGGGCCGGTCCGTCCCGGTGCCGGCCCCGGATCCAGGACGCCTCGGGCTCCCGCTCCATCCACAGCAGCCGCGCCAGATGCGGGCGCAGTGCCCGGCGTCCGGACCCCACGCCCTCGACGAGGACCACGGGGGCGGCGGGCAGCGGGCGGGGCGGCCCGAAGGTGCGCAGATTCCAGTCGTACGGGTGGTAGTGCGCGGTCTCGCCCCGGGACAGCGGGGCGATCACCTCGGCGAGCATCCGGTCCGTCCAGGAGAACAGGTCCTCGTGGCTGGCCAGGTCGTCGAGGTGCAGGACCGGTGCGGAGCCGAGCGCCTCGGCGAGCCGCGCGGCGAAGGTGGACTTCCCCGAGCCGGCGTGGCCGTCCACCGCGACGAGCCTGACGGGGCCGCAGGACGGCGGCAGGGCGCGCAGGGCGGCGGCGTGGGCGAGCAGGTCCATGGAGCCAGCGTATCGAGGGAGGACGGCGGCGCCGCAGGTCAGCCCGGCGTGGACGCCAGTGGTCGAGACCAATATTGGTCGAGCGACGCGGCGCGAAGCGCTGGCAGAAGCCGCCGCGAACCCGCGATAGTGGCCCGCAGCTCCCACGCGCAGACCGTCCCTCACCCGCCGTTCCCGCCGAACCCGACCGGGGGTCACATGACCAGTTCCACTCCGCGCAGGACCGTGCTGACCGCCGCCCTCGCCGCGGCCGCCGGGGCGGCTGCCGCCGCGCCCGCGGCGAGCGCCGCCGACCGCGACGCGCCATCCGCCGTCGCCGAACCCTCCGCCGGCCGGCACACGCCCGAGCCCGGGCTCGTCGACAACAGCGGCTGGACCACCTACACCGACTGGCGCTCCGGCGACGCCGCCGGCGTCCGCGCCGTCGCCGGCCGACGCCCCGGCCTCGTGATCGACACGCCCAACGGGCGCACCGACTACACCGACCCGCACACCGGCACCACATCCACGTGGGAGTACGCCGCCTGGACCTCCCCGGTCCACGTCTCCACCGTCCCGGCCACCGAGGTCATCGCCTCCTGGAACGCGGACACCCCGGCCGGCACCTGGCTCCAGGTCGAGCTGACCGGCAGGTACTCGGACGGCACCGCGACCCCCTGGTTCGTCCTGGGCCGCTGGGCCTCCGGCGACGGCGACATCCGACGCACCTCGCTCGACGACCAGACGGACGGCAGGAGCACGATCTGGACCGACACCCTCGCCGTCGACGACGCGTCGAGCGGCCTGCGCCTGCTCTCGTACCGGCTGCGCCTCACGCTGTACCGCACCCCCGGCTCGGGCCTGACGCCCACGGTGTGGCGGCTCGGCGCGATGGCCTCCGACATTCCGGACCGCTTCACCGTCCCCGCCTCGGAGCCCGGTCCCGCCCGGGAGCTGGCTGTGCCGCGCTACTCCCAGAACACGCACGTCGGGCAGTACCCGGAGTACGACAACGGCGGCGAGGCGTGGTGCAGCCCCACCTCCTCGCAGATGATCGTCGAGTACTGGGGGCGCCGCCCCACCGCGGACCAGCTGGCCTGGGTGAATCCTTCCTTCGCCGACCCGCAGGTCTGTCACGCGGCCCGGTACACCTACGACCACCAGTACGCGGGCTGCGGCAACTGGCCCTTCAACGCCGCCTACGCCGCCTCGTACGACGACATGAGCGCGGTCGTGACGCGGCTGCGCTCGCTCACCGACGTGGAGACGCTGATCGCGGCGGGCATCCCGGTCATAACGTCACAGTCCTTCCGCAAGGAGGAGCTGACCGGCGCGGGCTACGGCACCTCCGGCCACCTGATGACCGTCATCGGCTTCACGGCCGACGGCGACGTCGTCGCGAACGACCCGGCCTCACCGAGCAACGAGGCGGTGCGCCGGGTCTACAAGCGCCGCGAGTGGGAGAACATCTGGCTGCGGACCAAGCGCTACAACGCGAGCGGGAAGGTGGTGTCCGGCACGGGCGGCGTCTGTTACGTGTACTTCCCGGCGCAGCCGACCCCCGCACAGCGCAAGGCACTGGCGGCCGTCGGCATCGGCTGAGCCGCCGGCCGGGCCCGGGCCCCGTGAGGAAGGTCTCCCTCGCGGGGCCCCGGTTCCCTGGCGCTGTGGTCGGCATGACCGCCACCGCCCACACCGCCCCCCGCGCCCGTGCCCGCTCCCGCACCGGCGGGCCGGACGACCGCGGCCCGAAGATCCTCGAGCACGTCCTGGGCTGGACCCTGGTCGTGCTCCTCGCCGTCCTCGTCACCCGCGCCGGCCTCATGTGACCCGCGCGGCGGGCCTGAGCGGCCCGTCGAACGGGCATACATCGGCCCTGTGCGCCACACAGGGAGGAGCGCCCGCCATGTCCGACCGCGCCCCGCAGCAGGTGGAACGCCGGCTGCCCACCGACGAGGCGAGGGATCTGCTCGCCCTGGTCCGTGAGATCGCCCAGCGCGAGATCGCGCCCGGCGCGGCCGAGGAGGAGGCCGCCGGGCACTTCCCCCGCGAGGTCTTCACCCTGCTCTCCGGCGCCGGGCTGCTGGCGCTCCCGTACGAATCGGCCTTCGGCGGCGGCGACCAGCCGTACGAGGTCTACCTCCAGGTCCTCGAGGAGCTGGCCGCCGTCCGGCTCACCGTCGGCCTCGGCGTCAGCGTGCACACGCTGTCCTGCCACGCGCTCGCCCACTTCGGCACCCCGGAGCAGCGGTCCGCCCACCTGCCCGCGATGCTCGGCGGCGGGCTCCTCGGCGCGTACTGCCTGTCCGAGCCGTCCTCCGGCTCGGACGCGGCCGCGCTGCGCACCCGGGCGGTCCGGGACGGCGACGGCTGGGTGCTCACCGGGACCAAGGCGTGGATCACGCACGGCGGGATCGCCGACTTCTACACCGTGCTGGCCCGGACCGGCGCCGAGGGCCCCAAGGGCATCACCGCCTTCCTCGTACCCGGGGACGCCGCCGGACTGAGTGCCGCCGCGCCCGAGAAGAAGATGGGCATGAAGGGCTCGCCCACCGCCCAGCTCCATTTCGACGGGGTGCGGGTGCCCGACGCGCGCCGGATCGGCGAGGAGGGGCAGGGCTTCACCATCGCGCTCGCCGCGCTGGACTCCGGACGGCTCGGGATCGCCGCGTGCGCCGTCGGGGTGGCGCAGGCCGCGCTCGACCAGGCGGTCGCGTACGCGACCGGCCGCCGGCAGTTCGGGCGGCCGATCGCGGACTTCCAGGGGCTGCGCTTCCTGCTCGCGGACATGGCGACCCGGATCGAGGCCGGGCGCGCGCTGTACCTGGAGGCGGCCCGGCTGCGGGACGCCGGCCGGCCGTTCGCCAAGCAGGCCGCGATGGCCAAGCTGTTCTGCTCGGACGCGGCGATGCAGGTGACCATCGACGCCGTCCAGGTGCTCGGCGGCTACGGCTACACCGCGGACTTCCCGGTGGAGCGGCTGATGCGCGAGGCGAAGGTGCTGCAGATCGTCGAGGGCACCAACCAGATCCAGCGGATGGTCATCGCACGTCAGGTCGTGGGACCAGAGTCCCGCTGACCCCGCTCGCCCGCACCGTCCGGTCGGCCCAGACGGGCGCCGCGGCGAGCCGGCTCCACTCCGGGTCGCGGCGGCCCGGCAGCGTGCGGCCATGGCTGGCCCACTGACGCAGCAGCGCCTGGTAGATGGGCGGGTCGGCGGGCGGCGGGGCCTGCTGCGGAACCGATTCTTCAGCGCTCGTGTCCACCCGGCGCCAGCGTCCGTACCCGCTCGGCGCGGTGTAGGTCGAGGTCATGCCCGGCTCAACGCGTTCCGCCCCGGCCGGGTCACCGTCGCGGGCAATCGAGCGAAGGTTCGTCCCTTACCCGGGGCCGGTGCGGCCGGGGAGGCGGTACCGGAGCGGGGAAGCGCGACGCGCACGACTCTGGTCCACCGAGGAGTTTCTGACGTACCGTCAATTTCCCTTCGTGACCAGGAGGTCAGCCATGCCCGTGGGACCGCACGCCGACGACCGGCCCGTCGCCCTCGACGAGTACCCGGTCCATCAGGCGCCGCTCTCGATGAAGCACCACGTCAGCGGCGACCGCAACGCCTACGACCGGTGCATCTTCCATGTGTTCGACCACACCGGCCGCGCCCTGCTCATCGCCGGACTCGGCGTCTACCCCAACACCGGGGTCATCGACGCCTACGCCACCCTGCGCACCGGCGACCGGCTGCACGCGGTGCGTGCCTCCGACGCCCTCGGCGAGGACCGCATGGACCTCTCCGTCGGCCCGCTGCGGATCACCGTCGACGAACCCCTCGAGCGGCTCACCCTGCACTGTGCCGCCGACCCCGGCGACCCCGACGGGCTCTCCTTCGACCTCACCTGGACCGGCGACTTCCCCGCCGTCTGGGAACCGCACCACACCCAGCGCCGCGGCGACCGCCTCACCCTGGAGGGCCGGCGCTTCGTCCAGGCCGGCCACTGCACCGGCGTGATCCGGGCCGGCGGCGAGGAGTTCGCGGTCACCGCGGGGGAGTGGACCGGAACCCGCGACCGCAGCTGGGGCGTCCGCCCCATCCCCGGCGAAGAACCCGGCCGTGCCGACGAGTTCCGTCCCGAGGGCTTCCACTGGCTCTGGATCCCGATGCGCTTCGACGACCGCTTCGTCATGGTCATCGCCCAGGAGGACGCAGACGGCTACCGCACCCTCAACGAGGCCGTCCTCGTCCGCAACGGGCAGCGCGACACCCAGCTCGGCTGGCCCCGCACCGACATCGCCTACCGTTCCGGCACCCGCCACCCCGAGCGGGCCGTCGTCCACCTCACCGACCCGGCCGGCAAGCCCGTCGAGATCGGCGTCGAGATCCTGGCCTCCTCCCCGCTCGCCGTCGGCGCCGGCTACCCGCCTGCCGCCGACTGGCAGCACGGCACCTGGCAGGGCCGCGGCTGGACCGACCGCCGGGTGTACGACCTCTCCGACCCGGCCGCGCACCCCATGGCCGCCTTCGGCGTCACCGACCACGCCGCCCGCTTCACCCTCGACGGCCGCACCGGATACGGGATCTTCGAGCACGGGTCCTTCGGCCGCCACGACCCCAGCGGCTTCGCCGACTACGCCGCCACCGCCGAGTGAGGAGCAGCCCATGGCCACCGCACCCCGCCCCCGCACCACCACCCGCGACCCCGAGGAGCTCGGCCGGCGGCTCACCGCCTGGCTCGACCCGAAGCTGACCGGGGCCAGGATCACCGACATCGCCGTCCCCGGCTCCAACGGCATGTCCAGCGAGACCCTGCTCTTCACCGTCGACCACCCCGACGCCCCCGTCCGCGGCTGCGCCCTGCGGCTGGCCGCCGACCCCGCCGCGTACACGATCTTCCCGGTGTACGACATGGAGCGGCAGCACCGCGTGATGCGGCTCGTCGGCGAACACACCGACCTGCCCGTGCCCCGGGTGCTCTGGCTGGAGACCGACCCGGGCCCGCTCGGCGCGCCGTTCTTCGTCATGGAACGCGCCGAGGGCCGCGTCCCGCCGGACGTCATGCCCTACACGTACGAGGGGAACTGGCTGCACTCCGCCACGGACGCCGAACGCGCCCGGCTGGAGGCCGCCTCGGTCGCCGTCCTCGCCCGGCTGCACGACCAGTTCCCGGCGAAGGAGGCCGAGTTCCTCATGCCGGCCGGCGACGGCAGCCCGCTGCGCCGCCACGTGGACGCCCAACGCGCCTACTACGCCTGGGTGGTCGAGGGCCTCGCGCCGTCACCGCTGATCGAGTCCGCGTTCGCCTGGCTGGAGGACCACTGGCCGGCCGACGAGGGCCCCGCCGTCCTCAACTGGGGCGACGCCCGCATCGGGAACATCGTCTACGACGGCTTCGAACCGGCCGCCGTGCTCGACTGGGAGATGGCCGGGTACGCCCCGCGCGAGGTCGACCTCGGCTGGACCGTGTACCTGCACCGGTTCTTCCAGGACCTCACGGTGAGCTTCGGCCAGCCCGGACTGCCGGACTTCCTGCGCCGGGACGCGATCGAGCGGCGCTACGCCGGACTGACCGGCCACACGCCGCGCGACATGGACTTCCACACCCTCTACGCGGCCCTGCGGCACGCGATCGTCATGCTCAGGGTCGCGTACCGGCAGGCGCACTTCGGAGAGGTGGAGGTGCCGGAGAATCCGGACGGTCTGATCCTGCACCACGCCACGCTCGCGGCGATGGTGCGCGGGGACTACTGGTAGGGATGGTGGGGTGCGGCGCCGTCGTCAGGCGGCGCGGCGCATCTGCGGCACCCTGATCGGACGCGAGCCCGGACCGCCGACGTGCGAGAAGGGCTGCATCCGCCAGTCCAGGCCCTGGGGGAGTGTCAGCAGGAGGGCGGTGTCCTGCTCCTGGACGTCGAGGGTCTCGTCCGCCGGGCGGGCGTCCGCGGCCGCGCGACCCGTGCCGGGGCACACGGTCAGCGTGAACGGGTTCCACGGCGTCGGGCAGAGCGCGTGCTCCGGGAGGGTGTCCTCGTCCGCGAGCAGCGCGATCGGCTGGGCGCAGTCCGGGCAGACGACCCGGTACATCTCGAACGTGTCGTACGCGTCGAGGACGTCGTCCTCGGTGGTCACGACGGAATCAACAGGCTCCTGCATGGAGAATCTCCCCCTCGGGTGGGTCGACCAGTACGTATGGCCTCGACCACAGCAAGCAATGCCCATCGCGCCCGCGCGGTAACCGCGAGGTCACGATCCACTCGGCCGGTGAGCTGTGGCGTTCGTCACATGCCCGTCGCAGGTGCCGCACGCGTGCCCATTCGTGTGCATTGGGGTGCCGGCCGGCCGTGCCTTTCCGCATCCGGGGCAATAGGTTGACCGCATGGAGGAGCTGGATCGTCAGATCGTCGAATTGCTGGTCAAGGACGGGCGCATGAGCTACACCGACCTGGGCAAGGCCACCGGCCTGTCCACGTCGGCGGTGCATCAGCGCGTCCGCCGTCTTGAGCAGCGCGGGGTGATCCGCGGCTATGCCGCGGTCGTCGACCCCGAGGCCGTGGGGCTGCCCCTGACCGCCTTCATCTCGGTGAAACCCTTCGATCCCAGCGCCCCGGACGACACCCCCGACCGGCTCGCCGACATCCCCGAGATCGAGGCCTGTCACAGCGTCGCCGGCGAGGAGAACTACATCCTCAAGGTGCGCGTGGCCACCCCGCTGGAGCTGGAGCACCTGCTCACCCGGATCCGTTCGCAGGCCGGAGTGTCCAGCCGCACCACCGTCGTCCTGTCCACCCCGTACGAAGCCAGGCCGCCGCGCATCTAGGCCGCTGTCAGGCAGGGGCCCGGCCCCTGCCTAGGCTGGTCACCATGACCGACAGCCTGAACCGGAACCTCCCCGAGGACGCGCACCGCACCGTCCTGCTGCGCCGGGGAGAAGTCCACAGCCCCGCCGACCCCTTCGCCACCGCCATGGTGGTGGAGCGCGGGCACGTCGCCTGGGTGGGCTCGGAGGGCGCGGCCGACGCGTTCGCCGACGGGGTCGACGAGGTGGTCGACCTCGACGGCGCGCTGGTCACCCCCGCCTTCGTCGACGCGCATGTGCACACCACGGCGACCGGCCTCGCGCTGACCGGGCTCGACCTGTCCGGGGCGCGGTCGCTCGCCGACGCCGCGACGCGCATCCGCGCGTACGCCGAGGCCCGGCCGGACGACCGGATCCTGATCGGCCACGGCTGGGACGCGGCTCGCTGGCCCGAGCGCCGCCCGCTCCGCCGCGACGAGCTGGACGAGCTCACCGGCGGCCGTCCCCTCTACCTGACCCGGATCGACGTCCACTCGGCCGTCGTCACCACCGCCCTGCTCGACCTCGTCCCCGGCGTCCGCGCGCTCGACGGCTTCCGCGACGGCGAACCGCTGACCGGCGACGCCCACCACGCGGTGCGCGCCGCCGCGTACGCCGCCGTCGCGCCCGCGCAGCGCGCCGAGGCCCAGCGCACCGCGCTCGCCCACGCCGCCTCGCTCGGCATCGGCACCGTCCACGAGTGCGGCGGTCCGCAGATCTCCTCCGAGGACGACTTCACCGGCCTGCTCGGCCTCGACGGTCCCGGGCCGCGGGTGGTCGGCTACTGGGCCGACCTGGACATCGAGCGGGCCCGCGCGCTCGGCGCCCGCGGCGCGGCCGGCGACCTGTTCGTCGACGGCTCCCTCGGCTCGCACACCGCCTGCCTGCACGAGCCGTACGCCGATGCCGCCGCCGGTCACCTCGGCGCCGCCCACCTCGACGCGGCCGCCGTCGCCGCGCACGTCGTGGCCTGCACCGAGGCCGGACTCCAGGCCGGTTTCCACGCCATCGGCGACGCCGCCGTGACCGCCGTCGTCGAGGGCGTCCGGGCCGCCTCGGAGAAGGTCGGGCTCGCCCGGATCCGGGCCGCCCGGCACCGCGTCGAGCACGCCGAGATGATGACCCCGGAGACGATCGCCGCCTTCGCCGAACTCGGCCTCACCGCCTCCGTCCAGCCCGCGTTCGACGCGGCCTGGGGCGGCGAGGACGGCATGTACGCCGAACGCCTCGGCGCCGAGCGGGCCCGCACCCTCAACCCGTACGCCGCCCTGCTGCGCGCCGGTGTCCCGCTGGCGCTCGGTTCGGACAGCCCGGTGACCCCGCTGGACCCCTGGGGCGCCGTCCGGGCCGCCGCCTTCCACCGGACCCCCGAGCACCGTGTCTCGGTCCGCGCCGCGTTCACCGCGCACACCCGCGGCGGCTGGCGGGCGATCGGCCGCGACGACGCGGGCGCCCTGGTCCCCGGTGCTCCGGCCGACTACGCGGTCTGGCGGACCGGCGAACTCGTGGTGCAGGCGCCGGACGACCGGGTGGCCCGCTGGTCGACCGATCCGCGGTCCGGCACGCCCGGTCTGCCCGATCTGACCCCCGGCCGCGAACTCCCCGTCTGCCTGCGGACGGTGGTCTTCGGACAAACGGTTTTCGTACGGCCGAACGAGTGACATCGGGACATTTCGTACCGCCCAACGATGATCGAAGAGCTCTGCCACGACCTGCGGATCTTCGTCGCTGACCTGGCCTTTCCGCTCGTCGGCGCAGGTCAAACGAGTGTTGACAGGAAGCCCGCACCCGCCGGTAGGTTCAGCGCGTCCACCACGGGACGTCCGACCGGTTCACACCTCCACGCAGTCGTCGAACGCCGCTGGGTCATGGGACGGGGCGCGCCACGACCGGCGCGCTCCCGTTCCGGAGCCAGGTTCAGCGCCCGCGCCTCGGGGGCGAGGGAAGGTTTTTCCGGCGGAGGGTGTGATCCGGGTGGGGCCCGGGCGTTCAGTAGACAACGGCTCTCGGCAACCCGCAGCCAGCGGGGCCCAGGTCGGCCCGAAGGACGCCGGGCCCCTATCCGCAGCACATCCGGAACCTTCCGTGCCGGATCGGCGCGCCCCGCCGCGCGCGCCCGCACCGTCGACCTGCGCGAAGGGGTCGCTATGGTGGGGACTCGCGAACGGACGTCAAAGGGGCAGCAGTGAACGACGGTGGCCAGAGGCGATACGGCCCGCTCGGCAGAGCGTTGGTGATCATCCCGACCTACAACGAGGCCGAGAACATCAAGCCGATCGTCGCCCGGGTGCGGGCATCCGTCCCCGACGCGCACATCCTCGTCGCCGACGACAACAGCCCCGACGGCACCGGCAAGTTCGCCGACGAGCTGGCCGCCGGCGACGACCACGTCCACGTCCTGCACCGCAAGGGCAAGGAGGGCCTCGGCGCCGCGTACCTGGCCGGCTTCCGCTGGGGCATCGAGCACGACTTCGGCGTCCTCGTCGAGATGGACGCCGACGGCTCGCACCAGCCCGAGGAACTGCCCCGGCTGCTCACCGCGCTCAAGGGCGCCGACCTCGTGCTCGGATCCCGCTGGGTCCCCGGCGGCCGGATCGTGAACTGGCCCAAGTCCCGCGAGGTCATCTCCCGCGGCGGCAGCCTCTACTCGCGCGTCCTGCTCGACCTCCCGCTGCGCGACGTCACCGGCGGCTACCGGGCCTTCCGCCGGGAGACCCTGGAGGGCCTCGGCCTGGACGACGTGGTGTCGGCCGGCTACTGCTTCCAGGTCGACCTGGCCCGCCGCGCGGTGGCGGCCGGCTTCCACGTGGTCGAGGTGCCGATCACCTTCGTCGAGCGCGAGATCGGCGACTCGAAGATGAGCAAGGACATCCTCGTCGAGGCGGTCTGGCGGGTCGCCGGCTGGGGCATCGGCGACCGCGCCCGCAAGGTCGGCAAGCTGCTCGGCCGCGGGTCCGCCCGCTGAGCCTCCCCGGCCCCTGTCCCTCCTTTACGACGTTCCTGCCGGGGGCCAGGCACACTGGGGGGCATGACGACCGGCGCACCGCCTCCCACCACCCCGAAGCGCTCCCGAGCGCGCACCTTCCTCCCGCTCGCCCTCGCCGTCTGGCTGGTCCTGGAGATCTGGCTGCTGACGGTGGTGGCGGGCGCGGTCGGCGGGCTGACCGTGTTCCTGCTCCTCGTCGGCGGCGCTGTGCTCGGCGCCGTCGTGATCAAGAAGGCCGGGCGGCGCGCGTTCGCCAACCTCTCCGAGACCTTCAAGGAGGCCCAGGCGGCGGCGCAGAGCGGCCTGGCCCCGACTGCCGGCCGTAACGGCTCGGACGACCGCAACGGCTTCCTGATGCTCGGCGGTCTGCTCCTGATGATCCCCGGCCTGATCTCCGACGTGGCCGGTCTGCTGCTGCTCGTGCCGCCGATCCGCTCGGCTCTCGGCCGGTACGCGGAGAAGGCTATGAAGCGCCGGATGATGGCGGCCGCGGCGCCGGGCAGTCTCCAGGACGCCTTCCAGCAGGCCCGCATCCACCGCCCGGACGGGAAGGTGGTCCAGGGCGAGGTCATCCGCGAGGACGCGTCCCAGGGGGCCCGGCCGACCCAGGAGCCCCGCCCGCCGATCACGCCGTGATCCACGCACAACGCCGCGGGGCCCGGTACACACTCGGTGTACCGGGCCCCGCGGCGTTGTGCTGACCGGGTCGTCCGCTAGGCGGACTTCCGGCTGTCGCGCGGATGCACGGCGATGTTCATGGCGCCGGAACGCAGGACCGCCAGCCGCTCGGCCAGCACCTCCTCGAGCTCCTCGCGGGTGCGTCGCTCCATGAGCATGTCCCAGTGCGTACGCGCCGGCTTGCCCTTCTTCTCCTCGGGGCCGTCCCCGTCAACCAGGAGTGCCTGGCTTCCGCAGACCTTGCACTCCCACTCCGGCGGAATCTCCGCCTCGACCGAGAACGGCATCTCGAAACGATGCCCCTTCTCGCATGCGTACTCCACCGCCTGGCGCGGGGCCAGATCGATGCCGCGGTCGGTCTCGTAGCTGGTCACCACGAGGCGCGTGCCGCGAAGAGCTCGCTCACTCATGAATCGTGCCTCCCGGGCTTGTCGCCCACAGGACAGGTGTCGCTGTCGTCGTCATCCGGTCAACGTCCGGTCGGCGGTAAAGATTCCCGTTGCGGGTCATGCGTCGCCCGTCGTGCCGCCCCTTGTTGTACCCACCAGTGCCCGGTTTGTCACATCTGGCAGCAGATGTCACCCAGCGCTTTCACCAAGTCGGCACGCAGTAACGGTCCGGCTGGCAGGCCAAAGGTGTACACTACCGGACTTTCGTTCCGGCGTCTAAATCCGCGCGGGTACGGGGTTGCCCGCGGCGGCCACCGCCTGCCGCACCGGCACCCGCGCGAGCAGCACGAATCCCACCAGGAAGAAGATCACCAGGGAGATGATCGCATCCCGGTAGCTGCCGGTCAGCTGATACGCGAGACCGAAAACCAGCGGTCCCAGCCAGCTCAGCCCCCGGTCGCTCATCTCGTACGCGGCGAAGTACTCCGCCTCCTTGCCGCGCGGCACCAGATGCGAGAACAGGGACCGGGACAGCGCCTGGCTGCCGCCCAGCACCAGACCGATCGCCGCCGCCAGACAGAAGAACGCCACCGGAGCCCCGGCCGGCAGGAAGTAGCCCGCCGCCAGGATCAGCGTCCACACCGCCAGCGAGGCCAGCACCGTGCGCTTCGCCCCGTACGTACGGGCCAGCCGGCCCATCCCGAGAGCGCCCGCCACCGCCAGCACCTGCACCAGCAGCACCGCCGTGATCAGCGTCGTCTGCTCCAGCTTCAGCTCCTCCGAGCCGTAGATCGACGCCTGCGAGATCACGGTCTGCACGCCGTCGTTGTAGATCAGGTACGCCGCCAGGAACGACAGCGTCAGCGGATACCGGCGCATGTCCCGCAACGTCGCGACCAGCTGCTTCCAGCCGCTGCCGACCGCGTGCTCGCGCACCGCGGGTTCCATCCGCCGGTCCCGCAGCCGGCGCAGCGGCACCAGCGTGAACGCGCCCCACCACAGACCGGCCGACGCCAGACAGATCCGTACCGCCGTGCCCTCGCTCAGCCCGAACGCGTCGTGCTGCGAGTACAGGACCAGGTTGAGCACGAGCATCAGCGCGCCCGAGGTGTACCCGAACGCCCAGCCGCGCGAGGAGACCGCGTCCCGCTCGTCGGGCTCGGCGATCTGCGGCAGATAGGCGTTGTACACGACCGTCGACACGGACAGCGAGGCGTTCGCCACGATCAGCAGGAACGCCCCCAGCAGGTAGCGGTCGCCCTCCAGGAAGAACATGGCGGTCGTCGCGGCCGCGCCCACGTAGGCCGCGGCGGCGAGTATCGGCTTCTTCCGGCCGGTCCGGTCCGCGGCCGCGCCGACCAGCGGCATCAGGAGCACCGCGATGACGATCGACGCCGACACCGCGTACGCGAAGAGCGAGCCGGCCCGCACGGGTATCCCGAGCGGGTGCACGAAGCCCTCGGTGTCCGCGGCCTTCTTGGCCACCGCGGTGAGATACGGGCCGAGGAAAACGGTCACCACGCTCGTCGAGTACACCGAGCAGGCGAAGTCGTAGAAGTACCAGCCGCGCTGTTCGCGCTTGCGGTCCGCCGGATCGGCCGTGCGGCCCTCCGGTTCGGCGGTGTCAGCGGTCACGTCCGCGGCCCCCTTGATTCGTCCCCGATGCCGGGACGCGCGCTCAGCTCCACGCGCCCCGAGCGGTCAGGACGTCGCGCAGCGTCTCCAGATGATCGGTCATGATGCCATCCACTCCCAGGTCGAGGAGAGAGTTCATCCGCTCCGGATCATTGATCGTCCACACGTGGACCTGGACCCCGCGCGCGTGCGCCGCCCGGACGAAGCGCCGGTCCACCACCCGGATCCCGCCCTGGCTCTCCGGAACCTGCGCCGCCACCACGCCCGCGCGCAGCGCCGCCGGCACGCCGAACGACCGCAGCCGCAGGCCGACGACCCCGCGCACGCCGTACGAGGTGGCGAGCCGCGGCCCCGCCAGGCGCTGCGCCCGGGCCACCCGGCCCTCGTCGAAGGAGCCCACGCAGACCCGGTCCCAGGCGCCGGTCCGGCGGATCAGGTCGACCAGCGGCTCCAGCGAGGACTCCGCCTTCAGGTCCACGTTCCAGCGGGCCTCGGGGAACTCGTCGAGCAGGTCCTCGAAGAGCGGCAGTGGCTCCTTGCCCGCCACCCGCGCCTCGCGCACCGCACTCCACGGCAGGTCCCGGATCCGGCCGGCGGTGTCCGTGACCCGGTCCAGCGTCGTGTCGTGGAAGGCCACCAGCACGCCGTCGGACGTGGTGTGCACATCGGTCTCGAAGTAGCGGTAGCCCGTCGAGGCGGCGCGCCGGAACGCGGCCGCGGTGTTCTCCAGGCCGTCCGCCGTACCGCCTCGGTGGGCGAACGGAATCGGGGCCGGGTGGTCCAGGTAGGGGTGTCGTACGCGAGTCACGCACGCAGTATGGCCTGCTCCGGTGTCCCCGAGGCGACGACCGTGCTGACGGCGCCCTCCTGCGGGACGGCGAAGAAGCGGAGGAAGAACTGCGCCAGCGGGCCGATGCTCAGCGCGTACAGCACCGTGCCGACGCCCAGCGAGCCGCCGAGCAGGAAGCCGGTGGCCACCACGGCCACCTCGATGGCGGTGCGGACCAGCCGGATCGAACGGCCGGTGAGCCGGTGCAGACCGGTCATCAGGCCGTCGCGCGGGCCGGGGCCGAAGCGGGCGGCGATGTAGAGGCCGGTGGCGAGGCCGTTGAGCACGACACCCAGGACCATCAGGCCGATCCGCCAGGCCAGGTCGTGGGCGTCCGGGACGAGCGCGAGGGTGCCGTCCATCGCGATGCCGATCACGAAGACGTTGGAGACCGTGCCGAGCCCCGGCTTCTGCCGGATCGGGATCCACAGCAGCAGCACGATCGCGCCGACGATGATCGACACGACTCCGATGGTCAGTCCGGTCCGCTCCGCGAGACCCTGATGGAGGACGCCCCAGGGCTCCAGGCCGAGCCCGCCGCGCACGAGCAGCGCCGAGCTCACCCCGTACAGCGCCAGCCCCACGTAGAGCTGGGTGAGGCGGCGGGTCAGGTGCCGGCCGCGGAGGCCGGAGGCGATGGACATGGAAGTACCCCCCTGTCTGGTGGATGTGGACTGACACATGACACTCTGTGGCGGGGGAGTGGACCCCAACCATGGCCAATTCGAGGAAGGTGGACTGAATTCCATGGCTGACTGGACTTCAGCAGTGGGTGCGGCGCAGCTGGCCCGCCAGCTCTCGGCGCAGCAGCCCCGGCCCGCGGGCCCCGGGGCCCGCAAGCCGCCCGCCTACCGCGCGCTGGCCGACGGCATCCGGCTGCTCGTCCTGGAGGGCCGGGTCCCGGTCGCCGCCCGGCTGCCCGCCGAGCGGGAACTCGCGCTCGCGCTCACCGTGAGCAGGACGACGGTCGCCGCGGCGTACGAGGCGCTGCGCGCGGAGGGCTTCCTCGAGTCCCGGCGCGGCGCCGGCAGCTGGACCGCCGTCCCGGCCGGCAACCCGCTGCCCGCGCGCGGGCTCGAACCCCTGCCGCCGGAGTCGCTCGGCTCCATGATCGACCTCGGCTGCGCGGCGCTGCCCGCGCCGGAGCCGTGGCTCACCCGAAGCGTCCAGGGTGCCCTGGAGGAACTGCCTCCGTACGCGCACACCCACGGCGACTACCCGGCGGGCCTGCCCGTGCTCCGGCAGATGATCGCCGACCGCTACACCGAGCGCGGCATCCCGACCATGCCCGAACAGATCATGGTGACGACCGGCGCGATGGGCGCCATCGACGCGATCTGCCACCTCTTCGCCGGGCGCGGCGAGCGGATCGCCGTCGAGTCGCCGTCGTACGCGAACATCCTCCAGCTCATGCGCGAGGCCGGCGCCCGGCTGGTCCCCGTGGCCATGGCGGAGGGCCTCCGCGGCTGGGACCTCGGCCGCTGGAGGCAGGTGCTGCGGGACGCGGCGCCGCGCCTCGCGTACGTCGTCGCCGACTTCCACAACCCGACCGGCGCGCTCGCCGACGAGGACCAGCGGCGGCAGCTCGTCGACGCGGCCCGCTCGGCCGGGACGGTCCTCGTCGTCGACGAGACGATGACCGAGCTGTACCTGGACGACGACATCGTGATGCCACGGCCGGTCTGCGCGTTCGACCCGGCCGGGGCGACGGTGCTGACGGTCGGCTCCGCGAGCAAGGCCTTCTGGGCCGGGATGCGGATCGGATGGGTGCGGGCCGCGCCCGACGTCATCCGCTCGCTCGTCGCGGCGCGCGCCTACGCGGACCTGGGCACCCCGGTCCTGGAGCAGCTGGGCGTGCACTGGCTGATGCGGACCGGCGGCTGGGAGCAGGCGGTCTCGATCCGCCGCGCCCAGGCCAGGGAGAACCGCGACGCGCTGGTGGCGGCGGTGCGGGCGGAGCTGCCGGACTGGGAGTTCCAGGTCCCGAAGGGCGGCCTGACGTTGTGGGTCCGCACCGGCGGCCTGTCCGGCTCGCGGCTCGCCGAGGTCGGCGAGCGGGTCGGTGTCCGGGTGCCGTCCGGCCCGCGCTTCGGCGTCGACGGCGCGTTCGAGGGCTATGTCCGGCTCCCCTTCACGGTCGGCGGCCCGGTCGCCGAGGAGGCCGCCGCCCGCCTCGCCGCCGCCGCCCGCCTGGTCGCCTCCGGCGCGGCGACGGGCGCGGAACCACCGCGGACGTTCGTGGCCTGACGCGCGGCGGCATCGGCCACCTGACGTGGAACGGCCCGTACATGGCGCGCTCGCGCGCCGCGTACGGGCCGTTCTTTCGGGCTCTGCCGGTCAGGTCTCCGCCGTGACCGCCGCGTGCTGCTGCGTCGACTCCGTGTCCGGCTCCGAGAGCAGGTCCTGGTCCGGGACCGGGTCCGGCGCGAGCGCGCTGGCGCGCGGCGGCAGCAGGGACGTGACCGCCTGGCGGTGCGCGGCCGGGGCCGCGTCGTCGTACGGGTCGGGCGTCGCCGGGACCTGGAGGCGCAACACCGGGGCCGTGCCCAGGCGGGCGTAGCCGCGGCCCGGGGGGACGTCCGGCGTCGGCGTGGTGTGCGGCTCCGTGCCGAGGACCGACGCGGTCTGCGCCGGGGACGCCGGACCGAGCACGACCCGGGCCCGGGTGTGGCTCCGTACCGCCTCGCCGACCGCGTCCACGCTGTCGAACTGTTCCGCCACCACCACGGTGACCTGCGCCGCCCGGCCGTGCCGCAGCGGCACCTGGAGCAGGGTCTGCGGGTCGGTGCGGTCGTCCGCCGCCGCGAGGTGGGTGAGGACGCTCGGCCGGTCGAGCAGGAGCCACAGCGGCCGCTTGGTGTCCTCGGGGGCGGGCAGGCCCGCCTGCCGGGCGCGGTTCGCCGCGATCAGCCGCCGCTCGGTCTCCTGCGCCGCCCATTCCAGGCTCGCCAGAGCTCCGGACAGCCCGCACTCCACCGCGAGCACCCCGGCCCGTCCGGCCAGGCACGCGTACTCGCCGGTGCCGGCCCCCTCCACGATCAGCACGTCGCCGTGCGGCAGGGCCTGCAGCGCGATCGAGCGGAGCAACGAGCTGACGCCGCTGCCGGGCTGGCCGACGACCAGCAGGTGCGGCTCGGTGGAACGCGGCCCGGTGCGCCAGACCACCGCCGGCGCGTCCTCCTCGCCCTCCGCGGTGACGACCGGAACGGTCCGCTGCACCGTGTCCGCGTCGGTGAAGCCGAGCACCGTCTCGCCGGGCGCGGTCACGAACCGCTGCGCCGCGATCGCGGTCGGCAGGGGCGCCAGAACGGTCATGACGAGCTGGTTGCCCTCCTCGTCCCAGTCGAACCGGTACTCCCGGCCACGCCCGGACTTGGCGTGCAGCAGCTGTTCGATCCGGGCCCGGGACGCGGCCTCGCCGTCGGTGAAGTACGCCGGGTACTTGATCCGCAGCCGGGTCAGCCGGCCGTCGTCGTCGAAGGTGTGGTCGCCGAACGCGCTGCTCCATTCGCCGCCGTGGGCGAAGAGCGGCGCGGGGTCGTCGGGTACCGAGAAGTACGGCACGAGCGCCTCGTACAGGCCCTGCAGTCGGGCCAGTTCGGCCTCGTCGGGGCCCGTCTTGACGACGGGCCGTTCACGCCCCTTCCACGCGGCCGCGCCCATCACCCCGACGAGCGCCAGCAGGGGCCCGTACGGGACGAGTGCGACGACCAGGACGCAGGCCGCGACCAGGAACAGCGTGGGACCGCGTCGTTCCTTGGGGGTCGCGGCCCACTTGGCGCGCGCGGTCGCGGCCAGCCTCCGTAGACCACGGGTGATCGTGATCAGCGGATGGAGCACGTCGGTGGCGCTGTCGGCGGCCGTGCGAGCGATCTCTCGACTGCGAGCGATCCGGTCGCTGCCGCTGGTCAGAATGCGGGGGAGTGGTCGCCGGGCCACGTCGTACTCCTGGAGTTGTGGAAGGGGCTGTGGGGCGTCGGCGTCAGAACTTGATGCCGCCCAGGAGGCTGGCCAGGCTCTGGCCGCCCGCGGTGATGCTCGGTGCGATCGCCGTGCCGGCCAGGTAGAAGCCGAACAGCGCGCAGACGAAGGCGTGGGATGCCTTGAGTCCGTCCTTCTTGAAGAACAGGAAGCAGATGATTCCGAGCAGCACCACACCTGAGATGGACAGGATCATTTGGGGTTCTCCTGGTTGAGGGGACAGTCACCATGAGTCCTTCCAGGTTCACAGGAAGTATTGATGCGATAAAAGGTGCAAACGGGTGAAATGAGGGCGATTTCACTTGACCGGCGGACGTGAGGGCGTTCCCCGGGTGGCGAAAGCCCCGGGGTGCGGTAGGAGGGCCGGTCGTCGCACCGCCCGCGGGTGATCTTTGCCGTGGACGCGCCCCCTCATGTCGTGTGACGGGCAGTACCCTGTCGATTCACTCGTACGGCTGCGGTTGCCGTGCGCGGCCGGCAAGGAGGCGGAACACGATGAGCGAGACCCCGGACCCCGAGGTCGTCGAGCTGGCGACCAAGGTCTTCGACCTCGCGCGCACCGGCGACGCCGACACCCTCGCCGCGTACGTCGACGCGGGCGTCCCCGCGAACCTCACCAACGACCGGGGCGACTCCCTCGTGATGCTCGCCGCCTACCACGGCCACGCTGACGCCGTCGCGGCCCTGCTCGCCCGGGGCGCCGACGCCGACCGGGCCAACGACCGTGGTCAGACCCCGCTCGCCGGTGCGGTCTTCAAGGGCGAGGACGCCGTCGTCCGCGCGCTGCTCGCCGGCGGGGCGAATCCGGAAGCCGGGACTCCGTCCGCCGTCGACACGGCCCGCATGTTCGGCAAGGCCGAGCTCCTGGAACTGTTCGGAGCCCGGTGAACGGGTACTGAACAGCAGGTGAGAGCGGTGCCGTAAATGTGGTCGACGTCCGGAAACGGCTGGGTCATCATGACGGCAAGCCCACAGGGGGCCACCGACGAGAGGCAGCGGAAGATGGTCATCACCAAGCGACGGACGACGAGCGGCTCGACATGTTGCCGCGCGGCCTAGGCGATCACCCCTGTCCGGTTTTCCCCGGTTGCGTCGACAGCTTGATGTGAGGCATTTTCCATGTTCGATCCAGTCATAGCGCCGAGCGGCACACTGCTCGGCCTGTTGCAGAGGGGCCGCGGCGACGGCACCCTCCACGCGCTCGCCGCGCCACGTGCCGAGGCGCTGGCCGCCCTCAACCACTGCGTGCTGCACGACCCGCGTCAGGACTGGCGGGTCGAGAACCGCTCCCTCTACTACGCCCGCCTCTACCTGGACCTGCACGGCGGTCTCGACGAGATCGAGGCGCACCTGTTCGGGGCCGAGGACCACTTCGACACCGAGGACTCCAGGACCGGGCTCGCGCTCGCCGTCCTGGGACACCTCGCCGCCTACGGCCGCCGGGACGCCCTCCTCCTGCTCCGGCGCTACGCGGCGACGGGGTCGAACTGGGCCTGGGCGCTCGACGAACTCGCCCTGCGCGACGACGACGCCGGCCTGCGCGCGCTCGCCCTGCCCGTCCTCGGCCGCTTCCCGGCCGGACCGGAGGGCGACGCCGAGCTGGCGAGCGCCGTCCGCGACGCCTTCGAGCCCCGGCCCTGGCGGCTGTGGGCCGAGGACCAGCGGGACGTCGTCGGCGCCCGCGTGCGCGCCGCGCAGGAACAGGGGTCGTTCGACCGCTGGACCCGCCAGATGCGGCCGACCGGGCCCCGCCCCGGCTGGAGCGTCCAGGCCGTCTTCGACTGGGCCCAGCAGGGCCTGGAGCGCGGTTCGGTGCTGCACGGGCCCGCCGCCCGCTGCCTCACCGCCGTCGCAGGGCCCGACGACCGGCCCGCCATCGTCGAAGCCGCCCGCAGCGGACCCGACGGGGCGCGCTGCGCCGCCCTGCACTACCTGGCCGAGGCCCGTGACCCTGCCGTGCTCGACCTGATCGAGGCCGCGACGACCGACCCCTCCCGGATCGTCGCGGAAGCCGCCGTCAGTGCCTTCGAGCGGATGTGCGGCGAGGCCGCCGTCGACCGCGCCCGCGGCTGGGTGCACCGTCCTGACGCGCTCGGCGCGTCGGCCGCCGCCGTACTCGCCGACCGCGGCGCGGCGCACGACGCCCCGCTCGTGCTCGGCGCCCTGCGCCAGACCGTCCGCTCCGACGGCCCCGACGCGACCGCCCTGTACGCGCTCGTCGACGGCGCCGGCCGGCTCGGAATCGCCTGCGCCGCGCCCGTCCTGCGCCACGTCTACCGCGAGACCTCCTCGTCCGAGCTGCGCGGCCGCACCGCCCGCGCGCTCGCCGCGACCGACCCCACGTACGCGACCGGTTTCGCCGTCGAGTGCCTCTGGGACTGCGAGGAGACGACCCGCGAGATCGCGGCCCAGCACGCGGAGACCGGGGACGTCCGGGTCGCCGAACGATTGCGCCGACTGGCCGCCGACCCGGCCGAGGAGGCCGAGGTCCAGGACGCGATCCACAACCGGATCGGCCCGGATCTGCAGGTCTGACGGGACGAGGACCGGACAGGCCCGGCCCCGAGCCGCGACCGTCGCAGGTCGACCCGCTCGGGACCGGTTCGGAGGTCCGAGGTCCGAGTCCGACCGGACGGTCGCGACCGGTCCCGGGGCCGCCCGACCGGACCGGGACCAGGGCACTCGCAGGCCCGACCGGCTCGGTCGGCGCCCCGGCTTCCGATCGGCGACCGGCCGACCGCCGGCCGATCGGCCCGGGACCGGTAGCACCGCCGGGCCGGGGCCCCGGCCCGGCGCGCGGGTGGTGTCGCCCGGCGCGGTCGTAGCCCGCCGCGCGGGCCCCGCCCGGTGCCCGGCGGAGCACGCGCAGCGCCGTGGCTCCGGGCCGTCGGCGTGCGGCGCGAAGCCGCTTACGTGGAGAGGCCCCGGCCCGCCCTCGCCCCCGCGCAAGGGCGGGGGAAACGCTCATGGGACGTTCGGCGGGCGGAAAGATCCACGTTGAAGGGGGAACCCCGGGCCCGACGACAACACGGGTATGCGTGTCGTCATCGTCACCGAATCCTTTCCCCCCGACGTCAACGGTGTGGCGCACTGCGCCCTGCAGACCGCCCGGCATCTCGTCCGGCGCGGTCATGACCCGCTCGTGATAGCCCCGGCCGCGCCGCACGCCGGCGCGGCCGCCGCCCCGGACGCCGCCGCACCCTGCCCCGTGGTGCGCGTCCCGTCCCTGCCGCTCCCCGGATATCCGCAGGTCAGAGTCGCCCTGCCGAGCCGCCGCGTGGCGGCCGCGATCGCCGCGCACCGCGCGGACGTCGTGCACCTCGCCAGCCCCTTCGTGCTCGGCGTGCGCGGCATGACCGCCGCCGCCCGGCTCGGCATCCCCGCCGTCGCCGTCTACCAGACCGACCTCGCCGGTTACGCGCGTACCTACGTCGGCGCCGGCGAGGCCGCCGCGTGGCGGCGGCTGCGCGCCGTGCACGCCGCCGCCGACCGGACCCTCGCGCCCTCCTCCGCGGCCGTACGGGACCTGGAGGAGCACGGCGTCCCCCGGGTACGGCTCTGGCAGCGGGGCGTCGACGCCGTCCGGTTCCACCCGGAGCGGCGCGACGAGGCCCTGCGCCGCACCCTCGCGCCCGGCGGCGAGGTGCTCGTCGGGTACGTGGGCCGGCTCGCCCCCGAGAAGCGCGTCGACCTCCTCGCCGGGGTGTGCGGGCTGCCGGGAGTCCGCGTCGTCGTGGTCGGCGACGGGCCGAGCGAGTCCGGGCTGCGGGCCACCCTGCCCGGCGCGGTGTTCCTGGGGCGGCGCACCGGCGACGAACTGGCCCGGATCTTCGCCTCGCTCGACGTGTTCGCGCACACCGGCCCGTACGAGACCTTCTGCCAGACCGTCCAGGAGGCGATGGCGAGCGGCGTGCCCGTCGTCGCCCCCGCCGCCGGCGGCCCCCTCGACCTCGTCGACCACCGCACCACCGGCTTCCTGGTACCGCCCGACGACCCGGAGGCCCTCCGCGCCGCGGTCGCCGCGCTCACGGCCTCCGCCGACCTCCGCGCGGTCCACGGCCGCGCCGCCCGCGCGGCCGTACGGACCCGCACGTGGGAGGCCGTCGGTGACCAGCTCCTCGGCCACTACACGGAGATCCTGGACGCCCGTCGCACGGCGGTGGCGGCATGAGCGGCATAGACGGCATAGGCGGCCCGCGCGGCTCCCGCGGGCTGCGGATCGTACGGGTGGCCAACTTCGTGACCCCCACCTCGGGCGGCCTGCGGACCGCCCTCGACCGGCTGGGCCGGGGCTACCTCGCCGCCGGCCACGAACCGGTGCTCGTCGTCCCCGGCACGGCGTACGACGACCGGATCACCGAGCAGGGCCGGATCGTCACGCTCCCAGGGACCGTCCTGCCCGGCACCGGCGGCTACCGCGCGCTCGCCGACCGGGGCCGGGTCCGGCGGCTGCTCGACGAGCTCGCGCCGGACCGCCTGGAGGTCAACGACCGGACGACCCTGCGCTGGACGGGGGAGTGGGCGCGGCGCGCCCGCGTCCCGTCCGTGATGGTGTCCCACGAGACCGCCGACGGCGTGCTCCGCACCTGGGGCGTGCCGCCCGCCGCCGCCGCGCGCGCGGCGGACCGCCTCAACCGGCGCAGCGCCTGGGCGTACTCGCGGATCGTGTGCACGACCGAGTGGGCGGAGCGCGAGTTCGTCCGCATCGGGGCGCGCAACGTCGTCCGCGCCCCGCTCGGCGTGGACCTCGACCGCTGCCGCCCGGACCGCCGCGGCGCCGTGCCGCGGGCCCGGTACGCGGACGGCGCACCGGTCCTGCTGCTGCTCTGCTCGCGCCTGTCGGTGGAGAAGCGGCCCGGCACGGCACTGGACGCGCTGGAGGAGCTGCGCGCGGCGGGGGTCCCGGCCGCCCTCGTGGTGGCCGGCGAGGGGCCGCTGCGGGCCGCCCTGGAACGGCGGGCACGGGCCCGCGGGCTGCCGGTCCGGTTCCTCGGACACGTCGCCGACCGCGAGGCGCTCGCCGACCTCCAGGCCGCCGCGGACATCTGCGTCGCCCCCGGACCGGCCGAGACCTTCGGCCTGTCCGCCCTGGAGGCGCTGGCCTGCGGCACCCCCGTCGTGGCGAGCGCGTCCTCGGCGCTCCCCGAGGTCCTCGGGGACGCGGGCGCGTCCGCCCCCGACGACCCCGCGGCCTTCGCCGCCGCGATCCGCACGCTGCTCGCCGCACCCGAACCCGCGCGCCGCGCCCGCGCCCGTACCCGCGCCGAACTCTTCTCCTGGGACCGCTCGACCGCCGCCTTCCTCCGCGCCCACGACGCCCTCACCACCGAGGGAGCCTCCCGATGACGACGACCGACACCCCACCGGTTCCGGCCCCGGCCCCGGCGCAGAGACCGGCCCGGGGACCCGACCGGCCCCCCGGCCGCCCCGCCGCTCCGGAGACGATCCGCTTCGCCGTCCTCGGCGACTCCCTCAGCGAGGGCGTCGGAGACCGGGTCGACGGCCGGTGGCGCGGCTGGGGCGCGCTGCTCGCCGAGCATCTCGGCGGTCCCGAACACCCCGTGGAGTTCCGGAACTTCGCCGTCAGCGGAGCCCTCAGCGCGGACGTCGCCGCCTCCCAGGCCCCGCGGGCCCTTGCGTTCCGGCCGCACCTGGCCGCCGTCGTCGTCGGCGTGAACGACACACTCCGCCGGACCTTCGACATCGCACAGCTCGCCGGCAGCCTCGACCGGACCTGCGGCGACCTCGCCGCCACCGGGACCGTCCTCCTCACCGCCTGCCTGCCCGACCCCGGCCGGATGCTCGGCCTGCCCCCGCCGCTCGCCCGGCCGCTCGCCCGCCGTCAGCGGGCCGTCAACGCCGTCGTACACGCCCTGTGCGGCCGGCACCGCACCGTCCACCTCCACCTCGCCGACCCCGGCTGGACCGACGACCGCACCCTGTGGAGCGCCGACCGGCTGCACCCGGGCGAGCGGGGGCACCGGGCCATCGCCGCCCGGTTCCACGCGCTGCTCACCGCCGAGGGCTTCGCCCACGGTGCGCCGCCCGCCCGCGAACCCACCCAGCCGCCGCCCAATCGCGCCGACACCCTGCTCTGGCTCGCCACCTCCGGCACCGGCTGGGTCGTCCGGCGCTGCCACGACCTGCTGCCCCAGCTGCTGGTCCTCGCCGGCGCAGAGCTCCGCCACTGGGCCCAGGGCACCGGCGTCCGGCTCGACCACCGCGCCGAACACGCCCTGAACGCCGCACTCGCGGCCGTGTCACTCGACGTCCCCCGCGCCAGAATGGGGGAATGACCGGGCGCTGGGAGTTCTGGATCGACCGTGGCGGCACCTTCACCGACGTCGTGGGACGCCGCCCGGACGGCCGCCTCGTCACCCGCAAGCTGCTCTCGCACGACCCCGCCCGCCACCAGGACGCCGCCGTCGCCGGCATCCGCCTGCTCCTCGGCCTCGGCCCCGACGACCCGGTCCCCGCCGACCGGATCGACGTCGTCAAGATGGGCACGACCGTCGCCACCAACGCCCTCCTGGAGCGCCGCGGCGAACCCACCGTCCTGCTCGTCACCGAGGGCTTCCGCGACGCGCTCCGCATCGCCTACCAGAACCGCCCCCGCCTGTTCGACCGGCACATCGTCCTGCCCGAGGCGGTGTACGAGCGGGTCGTCGAGGTTCCCGAACGGGTCGACGCGCACGGCCGCGTCGTCCGCCCGCTCGACGAGGACGCAGTCGCCGCCGCCCTGCGCACCGCCCACACCGACGGCTACCGCAGCGCCGCCGTCGTCCTGCTGCACGGCTACCGCCACCCGGACCACGAGGCACGGATCGCCGCCCTCGCCCGCGCCGCCGGGTTCCCGCAGGTCAGCTGCTCGCACGAGGTCAGCCCGCTGATCAAGCTCGTGCCGCGCGGCGACACCACCGTCGTCGACGCCTACCTCTCGCCGATCCTGCGCCGCTACGTCGACGAGGTGGCCCGCGAACTCGCCGGAATCCGGCTGATGTTCATGCAGTCCAACGGCGGGCTGCGCGAGGCCGCCCACTTCCGCGGCAAGGACGCCGTCCTGTCCGGCCCGGCCGGCGGCGTCGTCGGCATGGCCCGTACGTCCCGGCAGGCCGGCCACGACCGGGTCATCGGCTTCGACATGGGCGGCACCTCCACCGACGTCTCCCACTACGCGGGCGAGTTCGAGCGCGAACTCGGCACCCAGGTCGCCGGCGTCCGGATGCGCGCGCCGATGATGAACATCCACACCGTCGCGGCCGGTGGCGGCTCGGTGCTGCACTTCGACGGCCGCCGCTACCGCGTCGGACCCGACTCGGCCGGAGCCGTCCCCGGCCCTGCCTGCTACCGCCGCGGCGGCCCGCTGACCGTCACCGACGCCAATGTGATGCTCGGCCGGGTCCAACCCGCCCACTTCCCCGCCGTCTTCGGCCCGGACGGCGACCAGCCGCTCGACGCCGACGTCGTACGGGAGAAGTTCACCGCCCTCGCCGACGAGGTCGGTGGCGGCCGGAGCCCCGAGGAGGTCGCCGCCGGCTTCCTGGAGATCGCCGTCCTCAACATGGCCAACGCCGTGAAGAAGATCTCCGTCCAGCGCGGCCACGACGTCACCCGCTACGCCCTGACCAGCTTCGGCGGCGCCGGCGGCCAGCACGCCTGCGCGGTCGCCGACGCCCTCGGCATCGACACCGTCCTCGTCCCGCCGCTCGCCGGCGTCCTCTCCGCGTACGGCATCGGCCTCGCCGACGCCACCGCCCTGCGCGAGCAGTCCGTCGAGACCGAACTCGACGCCGCCGCGCTCGCCCACGTCGAGGAGCTGTGCGCCGAACTCGCCGACCGCACCCGCGCCGAACTCCGCGCCGACGGCCTCCCCGACACGGCGATCGGCACGCGGGCCCGCGTCCTGCTGCGGTACGCCGGCACCGACGCGAGCCTGCCCGTCCCGCTCGGCCCGGTCGACCGGATGACCGAGGCGTTCACCGCCGTCCACCGCGCCCGGTACTCGTTCACCATGGACAAGCCGCTCGTCGTCGAGGCCGTCCAGGTCGAGGCGACCGGCGCCGCAGGCCCGCACGAGCCGGTCACCGCCGACCGGTCAGCCCGCCCCGGCCCCCTCACCCCGTACGACACCGTCACCACGCACACCGACGGCGATCCCCGTGACACCCCGCTGTACCGCCGCGCCGACCTCCGCCCCGGCGACACCGTCACCGGCCCCGCGATCGTCGCCGAGGCGGACGCCACCACCGTCGTCGACCCCGGCTGGCAGGCCACCGCCACCGAACAGGGCCACCTGCGGCTCACCCGCGCCACGGCCCGGCCCGCCCGCGTCGCCGTCGGCACCGAAGTCGACCCGGTCCTCCTGGAGGTCTTCAACAACCTCTTCATGGCGATCGCCGAGCAGATGGGCGTCCGCCTGGAGAACACCGCCCACTCCGTCAACATCAAGGAACGCCTCGACTTCTCCTGCGCCCTGTTCGACGCCGAGGGCAACCTGATCGCCAACGCCCCGCACATCCCCGTCCACCTCGGCTCCATGGGCGAGTCGATCAAGGAGGTGCTGCGCCGCCGCGCCGGCGACCTGCGCCCCGGGGACGTCTACGCGATCAACGACCCGTACCACGGCGGCACCCACCTGCCCGACGTCACCGTCGTCACCCCCGTGTTCGGCCCCGACGGCGCCGACCTGCGCTTCCTCGTCGCCTCCCGCGGCCACCACGCCGAGATCGGCGGCATCACCCCCGGCTCCATGCCCGCGTTCAGCCGGACCGTCCACGAGGAGGGCGTCCTCTTCGACAACTGGCTGCTCGTGCGGGACGGGAGGCTCCGCGAGGACGAGACCCGCGCCCTGCTCACCGGCGCCGCGCACCCGTCCCGCGACCCCGACACCAACCTCGCCGACCTGCGCGCCCAGATCGCCGCCAACGAGAAGGGCATCGAGGAACTCCGCGGAATGGTCGACCAGTTCGGCCTCGACGTCGTCCAGGCGTACATGCGGCACGTCCGTGACAACGCGGAGGAGTCGGTGCGCCGGATCGTCGCGGGGCTGCGCGACGGCTCGTACCGCTACGAGACCGACGGCGGCGCGGTCATCGAGGTCGCGGTCCGCGTCGACCGGGAAGGCCGGTCCGCGGTACTGGACTTCACCGGTACCTCGCCGGAGCAGCCCGGCAACTTCAACGCGCCGAAGTCCGTGGTGACGGCGGCCGTCCTGTACGTCTTCCGCACCCTCGTCGACGACGACATCCCGCTCAACAGCGGCTGCCTGGAACCCCTTGAGGTGCGCGTGCCGGACGGGTCGATGCTCGCGCCCGCGTACCCGGCGGCCACCGTCGCCGGCAACGTCGAGACGTCCCAGGCGGTGACCGGCGCCCTGTACGCGGCCCTCGGCGTCCAGGCCGAGGGCTCGGGCACCATGAACAACCTGACCTTCGGCAACGACCGCGTCCAGTACTACGAGACGGTGGCCAGCGGCTCCGGCGCGGGCGACGGCTTCGACGGCGCGGACGCCGTCCAGACCCACATGACCAACTCCCGGCTCACCGACCCGGAGATCCTGGAGTGGCGCTACCCGGTCCGCGTCGACGCGTTCGAGGTACGGCGCGGCAGCGGCGGCCAGGGCCGCACGCACGGCGGCGACGGCGTGGTGCGCCGCCTGCGCTTCCTGGAGCCCATGACCGTCGCCCTGCTGACCGGCCACCGTCGCGTCCCCCCGTACGGCATGGCGGGCGGCGCGCCCGGCGCCCTCGGCGAGAACGAGGTGCGGCGCGCCGACGGCACGACCGAGCGCCTGGAGGGGGTGGCCACGGTCGAGGTCGGCCCCGACGACGTCCTGATCCTGCGCACGCCGGGTGGCGGGGGGTACGGCAGTCCGCCAGGGCCGGAAGGCGGCGGCTGCGCACCGACGGCCTCTTGAACCGTTGCGGGCATGCGTTCGCGGGGCGGAACGAGTGGGCACAACCCCGGAGACCGCTTCGCGCACGGGACCGCCCACCCCAGGGGCCTCACCGGTACGGCAGGAACCGCACCGGCGTCCCCGGCCGGGCCTGCGCCGCCGCGGCCAGGTCGTCCTCCCGGACGACGGCGATCACCGGATAGCCGCCGGTCGTCGGGTGATCGGCGAGGAACACCACCGGCCGCCCGTCCGGCGGGACTTGGACCGCGCCCGAGACCATGCCCTCGCTGGGCAGCTCGCCGGCAACGGCCCGCTCCAGCGCCGGCCCCTCCGTGCGCAGCCCGATCCGGTTGCTCGCCGAGGACACGCGGAACGTCGCCGAGGCCAGCGTCCGCAGCGCCTCGCCCGTGAACCACCCGTCCCGCGGCCCGAGCCGCGCGCGCAGCACGAGGATCTCCGGCGGCCCCGGCCAGGGAGCCGCACCGACAGCTCCCGGTACGAAAGAGGCTGCTCCCAGCGGCACCACGGCCCCGTCCGTCAGCGGCTCCGGCCCTAGCCCGGACAGCAGATCGGCCGACCGGCTGCCGAGTACGGGCTCCACCGCGATCCCGCCGCCGAAGCCCACGTACGACCGCAGCCCGCGCACCGCCGCGCCCACCTCCAGGAGCGCCCCGGCGGGGACGCGTACCGGCGCACCCCAGGCGGCGGGGCGGCCGTCCACGGTCACCGGGCACGGCGCGCCGCCGACCGCGACCGTCACCGCGCCGCGCGGCCGTACCGCGCAGCCGGTGACCGTCGTCTCCAGGACCGCCGCCCCCTCCGGGTTGCCGACCAGCCGGTTGACCAGCCGCGCCGCGCCGGGGTCGAGCGCGCCGGACCGCGGCACCCCGAGGTGGGCGTGTCCGGGCCGCCCCTGGTCCTGCACGGTGGTGAGCGCCCCGGCCCGTACGACGGCGAACGCGCGGTCGGTCATCGGCCGGCCGCCGTGAACCGCACGGGCGTGCCGGGGGAGAGCAGCGCGGCGGGCTCCCGCGCCGTGTCCCACAGGACCGCGTCCGTGCTGCCGATCAGCTGCCAGCCACCGGGCGACGAGCGCGGGTACACCCCGGTGTACGGCCCCGCCAGCGCGACCGCCCCCGCCGGTACGGCGGTGCGCGGAGTGGCCCGGCGCGGCACCTCGTACCGCGCGCCGAGCCCTGTCAGGTACCCGAACCCGGGCGCGAACCCGCAGAACGCGACGGTGAATTCGGCCGCGCTGTGGATCCGTACCGCCGCCTCGGGCGAGACCCCCCACAGTGCGGCGACCTCGGCGAGGTCCGGCCCGTCGTAGCGGACCGGCACGACGACCGGGTCGGCGGCCCGCTCGGGCAGCTCGGCCAGGTCCCAGCCGGGCAGTTCGGCGGCGAGCCGGCGCGTCTCGGCCAGGCCGTCGAGCAGCACGGTCCGGGCCGCCGGCACGATCTCCCGAACGGCAGGCAGCGCGCCGGCCGCCCGCCGCCGCAGCAACTCCGTGTGCAGCGCGCGGACCTGGGCGCCGTCGTCCAGCTCGACCAGCAGCGCGTGGTCGCCGACCGGCCGCGTCCTCATACGAACGCCTCCACGCGCACTCCGGAGGTCTCGAGGCGCTCCCGCACCCGGCGGGCGAGGTCGACCGCCCCCGGGGTGTCACCGTGCAGGCACAGCGACCGCGCCCGCACCGCGACCGACCGCCCGCAGTGCGAGGTGACCGTCCCGAACCGGGCCATGGAAACCGACCGTTCGACGACCTGGGACGGGTCGGTGACGACGGCGCCCTCCTGTCCCCGGGGCACGAGGGTGCCCTCCGCCGTGTACGCCCGGTCGCCGAACGCCTCGGTGACCACCGGGAGTCCGGCCTTCTCCGCGACCGTGTGCAGCCGCGACCCGGGCAGCCCGAGCAGCGGCAGCCGTTCTCCACTGAGCAGTACGCCGTCCACGACCGCGCCCGCCTGCTCCTCGTCGCGCACCACCCGGTTGTAGAGCGCGCCGTGCGGCTTGACGTACGAGACCCGCGTGCCGGCCGCCCGCGCGAACACCTGCAGTGCGCCGATCTGGTACGCGACCTCCGCGGTCAGCTCCTCGGCCGGGACGTCCATCGAGCGGCGGCCGAAGCCGGCCAGGTCGCGGTACGACACCTGGGCGCCGATCCGCACCCCGCGCTCGGCCGCCAGCGCGCAGACCCGGCGCATCGTGACCGCGTCCCCGGCGTGGAAGCCACAGGCCACGTTGGCGCTGGTGACCACCGACAGCAGCTGCTCGTCCTCGGTCAGCCGCCAGCGGCCGAAGCCCTCGCCGAGGTCGGCGTTGAGGTCGATCGAGGCCCACGTCATGGGGTGGTGTCCCTCCTGCCGGTGCTGTGCGGTCGCTCCCTCAAGGTAGGGGATTGTTGAACAATCCGACAAGAGGCATGTTGTCGCGTCCACCGCTTTGCGGTTGACTCGGCGGGAGACGCGAGGAGAGGCGGGGCGTGGTGGGCGGGACCGACGAGGTGGCCGACGGGCTGGCGGGCGACCGGGCGCTGCTCGGGCGCACGAGCACGGCCGAGCGGGTCGCGGACATCCTGCGCGGCCGGATCGCCGAGGGCTTCTTCCGGCCAGGCGCCCGGCTCTCCGAGGAGAGCATCGGTGGCGCGCTCGGGGTCTCCCGCAACACCCTTCGCGAGGCGTTCCGGCTGCTCACGCACGAACGGCTGCTCGTCCACGAACTGAACCGCGGGGTCTTCGTCCGGGTGCTCGCCGTGGACGACGTCGCCGACATCTACCGCACCCGCCGGCTCGTCGAGTGCGCCGTAGTGCGCGGCCTCGGGCGGCCCCCGTACGCGCTCGACGCCCTCGCCGAGACCGTCGCGGAGGGGGAGGAGGCCGCCCGTGCCGGGGACTGGACCGGCGCCGCCACCGCCAACATCCACTTCCACCGCGAACTCGTCGCGCTGGCCGGCAGCGCCCGCACCGACGAGCTGATGCGGGGCGTGCTCGCCGAACTCCGGCTCGCCTTCCACGTCGTGGACGACACGCGCGGGCTGCACGAGCCCTATCTCGTACGGAACCGGGAGATTCTGGACGCGCTTGCCGCGGGGGAACGGGCGGCGGCGGAACGACTGCTCGCGCGCTACCTCGACGACTCGCGGGACGGGATGGTCGAGGTCTACGCCCGGTCGGTGGCGGCGCCGGGCGCAGGACCGGGCACGGGGTCCGGGGCGGGACCCGGCGTCGGGGAGGCGTGACACCGGTCACGTCCCGTGCGGCGCGGGCCCGTTGGCGAGCCGCCGGCGGGGCCGGTCGCATCTGCGCCGTTTCGACCCATGTCAGTTCCAGGACCTAATCTGTGCACCGTGACTTCGCCTGCCTCGACGGAATTCGTTCCGCCCCAGCTCAGCGCGGGGCCGCGCCCCGCGCAGGGCCCGGCCGCCGACGAGGGGCTGGCGCGGCGGCTCCGCGCGCTCGCGTGCACCGCTCCGCTGCACGACCTGGACACCCGCAAGGCGAATCTCGCGGGCGAGTACTCGGTCTACGCGATGGCCGAGGTCGCGCTCGCCGCGATCGACCTCGTCACGCTCAACATGGACTTCGACACGGGCGCGGACCACGAGCAGATCGTCGCCCGCCTGCTGCCGCGCGTCGCCGCGCAGGCCCCCGGGCGCCCCGTCGCCGAGCACGAGCGGGTGGCCCGCTGGGTCCTGGAGAACCTGATCAACGTCGGCAGCGTCGACCGAGGCTTCCGCGCCGTCTACGGCACGTTCGGGCCCGACGGGGTGTACGTCCGGCGGGACTACGACTTCAAGCTCATCGAGGAGGTCCCCGGCTACGGCGGCGGCGTGTACCTCCGGACGACGGACGAGGCGGTCAACGTCCTCGTCGGCGCGCTCGACACGGACGTCACCAGCGCGCAGATCGCCGCCGAGGTCAAGCTGGAGGTCCTGATCAGCCGCGGCCGGCTGGCCGACGCCCAGCTCGCGGCCGAGCAGGCCCGGTACCGGACGGTCCAGTACGCGGAGACGCTCCGGAAGACGCTGGAGGCGACGCGGCGCAACGTCCGCGCGGTCGACTGGCTCAACGCCGTGCCCGACATGATCGCCGAGGCGCTGGACCACGTGGCCGACCGCTACCGGCACGAGAACGCGATCCTGACGAACATCCGCAAGGCCCGCGACGAGGCCGAGGAGCAGGAGAACAAGCGCCGGGCGGCGGAGCTCGTCGACATAGTCAAGGACTGCATCCGCCGCCACACCCAGCTGCAGTCCAGGCTTCTGGAGGCCGGGCCGCTGTTCCGGGCCGAACAGGACCGGCAGGCGTTCGCCACGCCGACGGCGTACACCGGCATCGACCTGTACGGCCAGCTGGTCGCACCGCTGCTGCCGCTCCCCGTCGAGCAGGCGACGCGCGTCACCGACGCGTTCTTCGCCCGCGGCACGGGCCTGCGCACGCCCGTGTCGGTACGCGTGGGGGACCTGGTGGAGATGCTGCTCACCCCGCCCGTGGAGCGGGAGCACCTGGGCGCGGAGATGCCCGAACCGGACCTGATCGCGACGCCCGACGACAGCCGCTTCAGCGAGGAGCAGCTCGCGAGCGCGATGGAACTCCTCGACCTGGAGCACGACGCCCCGCGCCGCCTCTCCGGTCTCCTCGCCGACGCCCGCCGCCGCGACCCGGACCTCCCGTACCTGGTCGCCCTCCTCGCGGTCCACGCCGCGAGCCCCCCGGTCGGCACGGCCTACCGCCAGGGCGAGGAGCGCCTCCTCTTCGCCGTGGACGACGGCACGGAACTGAACGACCCCGAATTCGGCGGCGCCGACCTGATCGTCGGCACGGCCCTCCTCGACGCGGTCGGCATGGCCGCGGACCGCACGGAGTCGGCGTGACGACGGCGAAGGCGGCGGAGACCGCCACGACGGACGAGGCCGCGGAGCCCGTGGTCCCGGAGCCCCGGGGGACCTCGGCGACCGGGGCCGTGCCGGAGGACCGCCAGATCCCGGCCGTCGACCCGCGGGAGACGGCGGCGCACGCGCACGTGGACGCGGCGGTTCCTGGTGCCGGTGGCGGGGAGCCCGCTGCCGCGGCGGTACCCGGCCCGCGGGACGGCGCAGCCGCCCCGCCGCAGGCCGGATCCGGCACCGCCCCGAGCGCCGTGACCGGTGCGCCGACCACTCCGGCCGAGGCCGCCGACGGCGCTGCACCCGTCGCCGCCCCCTCGTCGGCCGCGGCCGACCCCCGCGCCGAAGGCGCTGACGGCCCCGCGCCGCGGGCGCGGGTCGTGCGGGTCGACGTCGGGGGCGCGACGGTGCCCGTCGCGCGGCCGTACGTGCGGGTCGTGCGGCTCACCGAGCCGTCGCCCGCCGAGCCGCCGCCCGTACTGCCGGCCGTGCAGCCCGTCGCGCTGCCACTGAAGCGTTCCGCAAGCAAGTCCGTACCCGCCGAGGAGTCCCAGCCGTGAGCGACCACCACGCCGAGCACGCCGCCGCGTGGAGCGAGCCCGAGGTCCCGCAGGCCGCCGCGCCCGCGCCGAGCGGGGGCGTCACGCCCGCCGACGCCGCCGACGCCGCGCGGCTCGTGTCCTTCGGGCTCCAGCCCAAGCTGCTCCCGGCCCGCGACGCCGAGTACGCCGAGCTGCTCCGCCGCTACCGCGAGGACCCCGCCTTCGCACGCCTCGCCGACGCCGTCGCCACCGGCCTCGGCCTCGTCGTCCTGGAGGTCTCGCCGCGCGCCGGCATGGCCGTCACCGCCGGCGAGGACTCCGTCTTCGCCGTCCGCATGGGCGACTACGCCCGCCGCGCCAACACCGACTCCGCCGACCGGTTCCTGCACGGCCTCGCCCACCTCGCCGTCGCCGCCATGGCGTTCCCCCGTCCCGAGGACCTCGCGGACGACTCGTACATCGGCCGCCTCACCGTCAACGGCGTCGACGCGTTCGTACGCCAGGCCTGCCGCCGGCTCGAAGAGCGCGCCGAGGAGCAGGGCGAGAACACCGACCCCGCCACCGACGCCCCCGGCCTGGAGGCCGCCTGGCGGATCTACGCCCGCCGCAGCGCCACCGGCGCCACCAAGGACGCCCGCCGCCTCGCCGGCTCCACCACCGGCATCGTCGGCAAGGCCGTCGCCTTCCTCACCGACTCCGGCTTCCTCCAGCGCACCGGTGACGACGCGGGCGGCGCGTACCGCACCACCGCCCGCTACCAGCTCCAGGTCCGCGACATGGCCGGCACCGCCGCCATGGCCGAGCTGCTCGACCTCGGCGTCGTCCCGGTGACAGACGGCTCCGCCACCCTCCTCCCGCCGCCGGACGGGGACGACCTGGAGCTGGCCGCCGACGCCGGCCTTCCGTTCCATGCGTAACCGCCCCGCGTAACCACCCGAACCAGACAGACGACGAGAGTCCGCCGCCATGTACGAGTTGTCCCGGGTCCGCCTCTACTCCATCGGTCCCGCCGGTGCGCGCTACGCCGACACCGTCCTGGACCTGCGCGGAGTCGGCGAGCCCGTGCCCAACCCCGCCCCCATGCAGGCGGAGTTCTTCGAGGAGGAGCCGGTCGGCCCGCCGCGCCGCCCCGCGCCCGCGGGCGTCCTCTTCCTGGAGAACGGCGGCGGCAAGTCCGTCCTCCTGAAGCTGATCTTCTCCGTCATGCTGCCCGGCCACCGCAACACCCTTGGCGGCGCGAGCTCCGGCGTGCTGCGCAAGTTCCTCCTCGCCGACGACTGCGGACACGTCGCCCTGGAGTGGCAGCACACCCTCACCGGCGAGCTGGTCGTCGTCGGCAAGGCCAGCGAGTGGCGCGGTCGCCAGGTCTCCAACGACCCGCGGAAGTTCGCCGAGGCCTGGTACTCCTTCCGCCCCGGACCCGGGCTGAGCCTCGACAACCTCCCCGTCGCGGAGGCCACATCCGTCCGCCCGCCCGCCGAGGGCGCGTCCGGCGCGCAGGGCCGCCGCCGCACCATGAAGGGCTTCCGCGACGCCATCACGGAGGCGGGCAAGGCGTACCCGCACCTGGAGGTGTACTGGGAGGAGATCCACGACCGCTGGAACGAGCACCTCGGCGACCTCGGCCTCGACCCCGAACTCTTCCGCTACCAGCGGGAGATGAACGCCGACGAGGGTGAGGCCGCCGGCCTCTTCGCGGTCAAGAAGGACTCCGACTTCACCGACCTGCTGCTGCGCGCCGTCACCGACACCCGCGACACCGACGGCCTCGCCGACCTCGTCGGCGGCTTCGGCAACAAGCTCGGCCGCCGCGCCGAACTCACCGCCGAGCGCGACTTCACCGCCGGTTCCGTCGACCTGCTCGGCCGCATCGTCGAGGCCGCCGACACCCGCGGCCGGGCCCGCGACGTGCACGCCGGCGCGGAGCGCCGCACCCGTACCCTGGCCCGCCGGCTCTCCGCCCGCGCCGCCGGCGAACGCGGTCGCACCGCCGACCTCGCCCAGCAGGTCACCTCGGCCGCGCACGCCGTCTCCGAGGCCGAGCAGGCGCGCGGCCGCAGTTCCCTCATCGCCGCGGAACTCGCTTACCGGCACGCCTCGTTGGCGCTGACCGTCGCCGAGAAGAGCGCCGCCTCCCAGCGCCGCGAACTCATCGACGCGCGCACCCTGCACTCCGCCTGGCAGGCCGCCGAGGCCGTGCTGCGGCACCGCGCCGCCGCGGACCGCTCGGCCCGCGTCGCCGCCGCGATCCGCGAGGCCGAGCGGGACGCCGCCCCGGCGCTCGCCGCCCGCGCCACGGCCGCCGCCGACCTCGTACGGGCCCTGCACGCCGCCGCCGAGGAGGGTGAGCGGCACGCGGCGGAGCAGGAGGAGCGCTCCGCCGCGCTCCAGGACGTCGGCGAGACCGCGCACCGCGACGCCACCGCCGCGGCGACCGAGGCGCAGCGCGCCCGCAGCGAGGCGCAGCACCTGCGGCAGCGCCTCGCCGAGGTCGAGCAGGAGACGGCCGAGGCGGTACGCGCCGGCTGGCTCGACGACACCGCGCCCGACGCCGACCCGGCGCGCGCGGCGCTCGCCGCGAGCGACGCGGAGAAGACGACCGTCGCGGCATGGGACGCGGCCCGCGAAGCGGCCCGCACGGCCGCCGACCGCGCCCGCGAGGCCGCCGCGACCGAGACCCGCGCCGAACTCACCGCCGCGCGCGCCGAGGACGCGGCCTCGGCCGCCGAGTCCGCCTACGAGGCGGAGCACCGCGCCGCCGAGTCGATCGCCGCCGACGACCGCCTCGCCCAACTCCTCAGTCTCCCCCCGACCCAGACCCCGCTGCCGTCCCAGCGCGCGACGGGCTCGACCGGGCCGGCGGCTTCCGCGTACGGCGCGGATGCCGAGCCCGGCGCGAGCGGCGCCGCCGGCCCGGCCGGCGTGGACGGTTCCGTGCCGGGTGCCCGCGGTGCCGACGGCGCCGCTGCGGGCCCCGCACACCCCGCGGGCTCCGCGCAGGGTCTTGCGGCCGACTCCCACGCCGCCGAAGACGCGGCTCCGCCCGCCGGCACGGCCGGCTCCGTTCCCGGCGTGGGGGCCCTGCCGGTCGGTTCGGCCGGCCCCGGTGCCTTCGGCACCGCCGGCACCGCCACCCGCACCGCCGATTCGGTGCCCGCCCCCGTCCACCCCCTCGACGGCCCGCTCACCGTCGACGAGTTCGACCGGTACGCCGACGAACTGCGCCGACTCCTCGACCAGTCCATCGCCTCCGCCGAGCGGAACCTCTTCGACCTGCGCACCGCCGCCGCCGACGACGCCCGCATCCTCGGGGCTCTCGGCGACGGCGGACTGCTGCCGCCCGGGCCCGACGTCCTGGCGACCGTCGAGTACCTCGGCGAGCACGGCATCCCCGCGCTGCCCGGCTGGCGCTACCTCGCCCAGGCCGTCGACCCGGCCGACCACGCCCGCGTGCTCGCCGCCCGCCCCGAGCTGGTCGACGGCGTCGTGATCACGGACCCCGTCTCGTACGCCCGCGCCCGCGAGGTGCTCGGCGGCGCCGCGCTGCTGCCGCGGTCGACCGTGGCGGTCGGCACCGCCGCCGCGCTGCTCGCGCCGGTCCCGTCCGCCGAGGCCGGCGACGGCGAGACCGACGTCTTCCTCGTGCCGCCGAACCCGGCCATGCACGACGAGCACGCCGCCGACGAGGAGCGCCAGGCCCTGCGCGCCCGCGCCGCGTCCCGCGACGAGGAGATCCGCACCCTCGCCGCCCGCCTCGCCGGCGACCGCGCGCTCGCCGCCCGCATCGGCGCCTGGCGCGCCGACTGCCCGGAGGGCATGCTCGCCGAGCTCAAGACCGCCGCCGTCGCGGCCCGCGCCGCCGCCGAGGACGCGATCGCCGCGCTGGCGGAAGCCCGTACCGTACGCGCCGAGGCCGACGAGGCGGCGGCCGACGCCGCCCGCGTGCGCGACGAGCGGCAGGACGCCGCGCAGCGCGCCCGCCGCGCCGCCGACGCCCTCGCGGGCCTCGCCTTCCGGCTGCGCGAGCGCTCCGCCTGGCAGGCCAGGCTCCGCGAACTCGCCGACGACGCCGCCGAGTCCGAGGCCCGCGCCCAGACCTGCCTGGAGCGGGCCAAGGCCGCTGACGAGGACCGCCGCGCCACCCAGCGCGCCGCCGACGACGCGCACCGCACCGCCCGCGCGCTGCGCGCCGAGCGTGCGGAGATCGCAGGCGCCCCGGAGAACCTCCCGGAGGCCGACCCGGACGCTCCGCGCGTCGCGCTGCCGACCCTCCGGGAGGCGTACCGCGCCGCCTCCCAGGTGTACGAGAAGGTCGGCGTCGGCGCCGACCTCCGCGCCGAGCAGTCCCGCGCCGAGAGCGACGAGTCCGCCGCGCTCGCCGAACTGGACCGGCTCACCAACAAGGTCCGCACCCGCGCCGAGCAGCTCCTGGAGTCCACCGACGGCGCCGACGGCCCGTCCCGCCAGGCCGCCGCGGCCCGTGCCGAGTCCCTCGTCCAGATGCTGGAGTCGCGGGCCTCCGAGGCGAGCGAGAAGCTCGGCCGGCTGCGCGGCGAGGCCGAGCGCCTCGCGCCGGAGGACGGCGAGGCGCACACCGAGCTGCCCGAGGAGCAGGTCCCGGCCGACGCCGAGCAGGCCCAGGCGCTGCTGCGCGGCGCCACCGCCGAACTCGCCGCCCGTACCGACGCCCTGGAGACCTCGCGCGCCGCGCACACCGGGCTGCTCCAGGCCCACCGCGCCGCCGAGGACGCGGCCGGCGGCTTCGACGAGACCGCCGCCCTGCTGCGCGACCTGCTCCGCGAGCACGCCGACGACGACCAGGAGCAGCCGGAGCCGTACCCGGGCGACCTGGAGGAGGCCCGCCGGGCCGCCGCCGAGGCCCGGCGCTCGCTGCGCGGCTGCGCCGCCGACCTGTCGGCCGCCGAGGCGTCGGTGCGCGAGGCGAGCGACATCCTCGTCCGGCACGCCAACTCCAACCGGTACGAGCAGGTCCGCACCCCCGCCCGTCAGCAGATCCGGGAACTCCCGGCCGCCGCGCTGCCCGAGCACGCCGCGAAGTGGGCGGAGGCCTTCGCGCCCCGGCTGCGCGTCCTCACCGACGAGCTGGCGCAGCTGGAGCGGAACCGGGACTCGATCGTGGACCGGCTGCGCGGTCTGGTCGAGTCCGCGCTCACGACGCTGCGTTCGGCGCAGCGGCTGTCCCGGCTGCCGGAGGGGCTCGGCGAGTGGTCGGGCCAGGAGTTCCTGCGCATAAGGTTCGAGGAGCCGGACCAGGCCACGCTCACCGAGCGGCTCGGCGAGGTCGTCGACGAGGCGACCCGCGCGGCCGTGAGGAAGAACTCCGACCTGCGCCGGGACGGCATGTCCCTGCTGCTGCGCGGCGTCCACGCGGCGCTCGAACCGCGCGGCGTCGCGGTCGAGATCCTCAAGCCGGACGCGGTGCTGCGCGCCGAACGGGTGCCGGTCGGGCAGATGGGCGACGTGTTCTCCGGTGGCCAGCTGCTCACCGCCGCCATCGCGCTGTACTGCACGATGGCCGCGCTGCGCTCCAACGACCGCGGCCGGGACAAGCACCGGCACGCGGGCACGCTGTTCCTCGACAACCCGATCGGCCGCGCCAACGCCACGTATCTGCTGGAGCTCCAGCGGGCGGTCTCGGACGCGCTCGGCGTCCAGCTGCTGTACACGACCGGTCTGTTCGACACGACCGCGCTCGCGGAGTTCCCGCTGGTGATCCGGCTGCGCAACGACGCGGACCTGAGGGCGGGCCTGAAGTACATCAGCGTGGAGGAGCACCTGCGCCCCGGCCTGCCGCAGCCGAGCGCGGAGGGCGAGGCGGTGCACGGGGAGATCACGGCGACCCGGATGTTCCGCCGCACGCCGGACGCCCAGGCGCAGCAGCACCAGCCGTCCGACGGCTGACGGCCCGCTCGGCACGACGACGGCCCGCTCGGGCACGACGACGGCCCCGGCACCCTTGTGAAGGGGCCGGGGCCGGTCGCTTTCCTAAGCTGCCTCGGACAGCGCATCCGCGGTGAGCGGTATGCCGCCCGCTCCCGCGGGCTCACCCCCGTCGTGCTTCGCCGCCCGCCGGGCCCGGCGCCGCTCGCGCCGCAGTTGGCGCGCGGTGCTGCTGGGCGCGGACACCACGCCGTTCCGCTGGTTCCAGACCTGCCGGGTCACCCATACGTCGAGCACGCTCCATGTGGCCACGATCGTGCTGCCCACCGAGCTGAGCACCATCGGGAACGCCAGCCAGGACTCGGTCAGCGTGCAGAAGAACGCCACCATCGCCTGGACGAGGGTCACGGACGTGAGCAGGACCGCCCGCACCGCCGCGGAGCGGACCGGATCGGGCATCCGGCGCCGCCCCCTCTCGTCGTCCACCCACAACTGCCTCGGCGCCCGCGCCTCTTGCCCCATCGTGCTGTCACTCCCCACCTACGAGTTCCCTCCCCGTACGAAAGACGAGCGAACTGAGGGAAAGGTTTCCTCGTCAGACCGGTTCGGACACATCGGGAACAGACCGGAACGAAAAGTTCCAGCCATCTGTCACGGCAGGGAAACTGACGCTGCGCCACGTGGCCTGCGCCACACTGGCGAATCCCAACTCCCTGAATACCGGGACATCTCATGATCAACGGTCACTCGGAAGGCTGAAAATCGCTGAGACACGCCTTCGAGTTGGCTGTGATGCAGTAGTAGGCTCGCGCCGCCGTTTGTTGAAACCGAAGATTGACGCCGCGTGTTGACGCCGGGCGTCGAGACGACGACGTGAGAACCCCCGCCGCGGGCGAGGGTCGAGCTGGGGGAGGCCATGCGCTTTCGCGGGAAGTCCATCCGCCGGAAGATCGTGGCGTTGCTGCTCGTGCCGCTCATCTCGCTCACCGGCCTCTGGGGCTTCGCCACGCTCCTCACCGGCCGCGAGGCCGACCAGCTGCTCGACGTCGGCTACATCGTCGAGAAGGTCGGCTACCCGATCGAGGACACCGTCCGGGTGATCCAGAAGGAACGCCGGCAGTCCCTGATCTACCTGGCCGATCCGCGCGCCTCGGACTCCCTCGCCGCCCTGCGCAAGCAGCGCGAGGCCACCGACCGCATGATCACCCAGATCCGCGCCAACGCCGCCGACTCCGGCGTCCGCAGCGAGATGCGGCCGACCGCCTCGCAGCGGCTCGGCTCGCTCCTGGAGGCCTTCAAGGGGCTCGACTCGCTCCGTACCTCCGTGGACCGGCGCAGCGTCGACCGCCTCCAGGCGCTGACGTTCTACAACCGGCTCGTCGACCCCTGCTACAGCTTCCTCATGACCCTGCACGCCCTCGAGAGCGTGGAGATGGACAAGCAGGGCCGCGCCCTCGTCGGCGTGACCCGGGCCCGCGAGATGCTCTCCCGCGAGGACGCCCTCGTCGTCTCCGCCCTGACGGCCCGCCGGGTCTCCTCCGCGGAGATCCGAGCGATCTCCGACCTCGTCGCCAACCGCAAGCTGACCTACGAGGTCAACCTCGAGGTCCTGCCCGCCGACGACCGGCGCCGGTTCGAGGAGTACTGGAGCAGCCCGGCCACCGGGCAGCTGCGCGACGCCGAGGACGCGCTGATCGACGCGGGCCCCACCAAGAACCCGCGCGGCACGGACGCCCCCCGCTGGGAGGAGATGGCCACCCCGGTCCTCGACGACCTCGCCCGCGAGAACACCGAGGCCGGCGACCGCTACCAGGACCGGGTGCAGCCCGCCGCGTACAGCGTCCTGCTCAAGGCCGGCGTCGCCGGCGTGCTCGGCTTCCTCGCGCTGCTGGTCTCGGTGATCGTCTCCGTACGCATCGGCCGTGAACTCGTCCGCGACCTGCGGCTGCTGCGCAAGGAGGCGCACGAGGTCTCCGGCGTCCGGTTGCCCAGCGTCATGCGCCGGCTCGCCGCCGGCGAGCAGGTCGACGTCGAGACCGAGGTGCCGCGCCTCCAGTACGACCAGGACGAGGTCGGCCAGGTCGGCCAGGCCCTCAACACGCTGCAGCGCGCCGCCGTCGAGGCCGCGGTCAAGCAGGCCGACATGCGCCGCGGCGTCGCCGAGGTGTTCGTCAACCTCGCCCGCCGCAACCAGGTCCTGCTGCACCGCCAGCTCACCCTCCTCGACACGATGGAGCGCCGCACCGAGGACACCGAGGAGCTCGCCGACCTGTTCCGGCTCGACCACCTCACCACCCGCATGCGCCGGCACGCCGAGGGCCTGGTCATCCTCTCCGGTGCCGCCCCCTCCCGGCAGTGGCGCAAGCCCGTCCAGCTCATGGACGTGGTCCGGGCCGCGGTCGCCGAGGTCGAGGACTACGAGCGGATCGAGGTACGCCGGCTGCCCCGGATCGGCGTCGGCGGCCCGGCGGTCGCGGACCTCACCCACCTGGTCGCCGAACTCCTGGAGAACGCCACGGTGTTCTCGCCGCCGCACACCGCGGTGCAGGTCCTCGGCGAACGGGTCGCCAACGGCTTCACCCTGGAGATCCACGACCGAGGCCTCGGCATGAACCCCGACGCCCTGCTCGACGCCAACCTCCGGCTCGCCGAGACCCCCGAGTTCGAACTCTCCGACACCGACCGCCTCGGCCTGTTCGTGGTCAGCCGGCTCGCCCAGCGGCAGAACGTCCGGGTCTCCCTGCAGACCTCCCCGTACGGCGGCACCACCGCCGTCGTCTTCATCCCGGCCGCGCTGCTCACCGACGCGCCCGAGACCCAGGGCGCCGGCTTCCGGCTCGACCGCAAGAGCCCGGCGGAGGCCCCCGTGGTCCGGCCGGCCCTCGCCCAGGTCCCCAGCGGCGGCACCGCCGCCCGGCGCGGCGCGCCCGCGGTCCTCGACGGACCGGTCGAACTGGAGGCCCCGCTCTCCGACATGGACGCCCTGCTCGGCGCGAGCGGCGACCTGGAGGACACCGAGAGCGAGCGCGGCGGCATCTTCCGCGCCCGCGACCTGCGCCGCGGCGGGGCGAACGAGCAGCACCAGCAGGCGTACGAGCACGGCGCCGCCGGGCAGGACGAGGGCCGGCCCGACGGCCCCGTCCCGCTGCCCCGCCGCCGCCCGCCCACACTGGTCAGCGACCACGGCCGCCGGGTCGACGAACCGGGCCGCGCGCACCCCGCGCCCGGCCGGGCCACCGACCGCCCCGACCGCCCCACACTGCCGACGCTGCTCCCCACCCGCCGTACGGACCCGGCGCCGGCCCCCGGACCAGCGGCCCCGGCCGCGCCCACGCTCGTCCCCGTACCGCCGGAGGGCCCCGCGCCGTTCGGCGGGCTGCCCCGCCGGGTCCGCCAGGCCAGCCTCGCCCCGCAGCTGCGGGACACCTCGGCCCGCGGGACCACGGAAGCCCAGCCGTCCGGACCGACCGAGCCGGACGTCGAGCGCGACGCCGAGGACGTGCGCCGCCGCATGGCCTCGATGCAGCGCGGCTGGCAGCGCGGACGACGGCAGAACGCCGAATCAGCACCAGGAACGACACCCGAGGGGGACGGTCGATGACCGCACCGAACGCCGCAGCACCCAACACCTCCGGAAGCAGCAACGGCGAGCTGAACTGGCTCCTCGACGAGCTGGTCCAGCGGGTCGGGTCGATCCGGAAGGCCCTGGTGCTCTCCAGCGACGGCCTCCCGACCGGCGCCTCGCAGGACCTGACCCGCGAGGACGGCGAGCACCTCGCCGCCGTCGCGTCCGGCTTCCACAGCCTCGCCAAGGGCGTCGGCCGTCACTTCGAGGCCGGCAAGGTCCGCCAGACCGTCGTCGAGCTCGAGGACGCCTTCCTCTTCGTCACCGCGGCCGGCGACGGCAGCTGCCTGGCCGTCCTCGCGGACGCCGACTCCGACGTCGGCCAGGTCGCCTACGAGATGACCCTGATGGTCAAGCGGGTCGGCGCGCACCTCACCACCGCGCCCCGGTCCGGCCTGGCCGCCGGAGGGTGAGTGGGAGTGGCATGAGTGACGCAGGCCGCGGGGAGCGGACTCCGGAACAGCCGCACCACTGGTACGACGACGACGCCGGACCGGTGGTCCGCCCGTACGCGATGACCCGCGGCCGGACCAGCACGGCCTCCCGCCACCGCCTCGACCTGATCGCGCTGGTGGTGCCCGAACCGGCGGCCGACGACCCCGGGCGCGACCAGACGCTCTCGCCGGAGCACGTCGAGATCGTCGAACGCTGCAGCGACCTCCCGCAGTCCATCGCCGAGCTCGCCGCCGGACTCGACCTCCCCGTCGGGGTGGTCCGGGTCCTCGTCGGCGACCTCGTCGAGGAGGAACTCGTCCATGTGACCCGCCCCGTTCCGCCGGCCGAGCTGCCGGACGTGAGCATCCTTCGCGAGGTGATCAATGGCCTTCGGGCGCTCTAGCCGCAAGCCGGCCCCGGTCGAACCGGTGACCCTGAAGATCCTGGTCGCCGGGGGCTTCGGTGTCGGCAAGACCACTCTGGTCGGCGCGGTCAGCGAGATCAGACCGCTGCGCACCGAGGAGACGCTCAGCGAGGCCGGCCGGCCCGTCGACGACCTGCACGGCGTCGAGAACAAGTCCACGACCACCGTCGCCATGGACTTCGGCCGGATCACACTGCGCGAGGACCTCGTCCTGTACCTCTTCGGCACGCCCGGGCAGGACCGCTTCTGGTTCCTCTGGGACGAGCTGGCGCAGGGCGCGCTCGGCGCGGTCGTCCTCGCGGACACCCGCCGCCTGGAGGACAGCTTCGCGGCCATCGACTACTTCGAGCGGCGCGGCATCCCCTTCACGGTGGCGGTCAACTGCTTCGAGGGCGCCCAGCGGTTCCCCGCCGAGAGCGTGCGCGGGGCGCTGGACCTGGACCCGGAGGTCGAGCTCGTGATGTGTGACGCCCGCGACCGGGAGTCGGTCAAGAACGTCCTGGTCGCCGTCGTCGAACACGCCCTGGTCCTGGCGGACCGCGAGAGGGAGCCGGCGAGGACCTGAACCACGTGGAGCACGGCCGCACCCCCACCGACAGGGGTGCGGCCGTGCGTTCATGAGGAGGCGGTGCTACGCGTCGTCCTCCCAGCCGAAGCTGCGCTCCACCGCCTTGCGCCACTTCGCGTACTCGCGCTCCCGCGTCTCCGCCGGCATCCGGGGCGACCACTCCACGTCCGCCCGCCAGTGCGTCTTCAGCTCGTCGAGGCCCGACCACACGCCCGTCGCCAGCCCTGCCGCGTACGCAGCACCGAGACAGGTCGTCTCCGCGACCCGCGGCCGGATCACCGGCACGCCCAGCACGTCCGCCTGATGCTGCATCAGCAGCCCGTTCGCGGTCATCCCGCCGTCGACCTTCAGCGTCGTGATCGGCACCCCGCTGTCCTGGTACATCGCGTCGACGACCTCACGCGTCTGCCAGCTCGTCGCCTCGAGCACGGCCCGGGCCAGATGGGCCTTGGTGACGTAGCGGGTGAGACCGGTGACGACCCCGCGCGCGTCGGCGCGCCAGTACGGGGCGTAGAGACCGGAGAACGCCGGCACGATGTACGCGCCGCCGTTGTCCTCCACGCTCGCCGCCAGCGTCTCGATCTCGGCCGCGTCGGAGATGATCCCGAGCTGGTCGCGGAACCACTGCACCAGCGCCCCGGTGATCGCGATCGAGCCCTCCAGGCAGTACACCGGCCGCTCCGCGCCGATCCGGTACCCGACCGTGGTGATCAGCCCGTTCTTCGACGGCACCGGCCGGTTCCCGGTGTTGAGCAGCAGGAAGCTGCCGGTCCCGTACGTGTTCTTCGCGGTGCCCGGGTCGTAGCAGGCCTGTCCGAACACCGCGGCCTGCTGGTCCCCGAGCGCCGAGGCGACCGGCACGCCGGCCAGCTGCCCGACCGCCGCCCCGTACACCTCGGCGGACGACCGGATCTCCGGCAGGATCGCCGCCGGGATCCGCATCGCGTCGAGGATCTCCGGGTCCCACTCCAGCCGTTCCAGGTTCATCAGCATCGTCCGGGACGCGTTGGTCACGTCCGTGACGTGCACACCGCCGTCCACGCCGCCGGTGAGGTTCCAGATCAGCCAGGTGTCGATGGTGCCGAACGCGATCTCGCCGCGCTCCGCCCGCTCCCGCAACCCGGGCACCTTATCCAGCAGCCAGGCCGCCTTCGGCCCGGAGAAATAGCTCGCCAGCGGCAGCCCGGTGGCATCGCGGAAACGATCCTGCCCGTCGGCGCCGCCGAGTTCCGCGCACAGCGCCGCGGTCCGGGTGTCCTGCCAGACGATCGCGTGGTGCACCGGCCGCCCCGTGGCCCGGTCCCACAGCACGGTCGTCTCGCGCTGGTTGGTGATGCCGAGCGCGCTGAGCTGGTCGGCCCGTAGCCCGGCCCGTTCGAGGGCCCCGGCCACGACCCCCTGGACCCGCTCCCAGATCTCCGCCGCGTCGTGCTCGACCCAGCCGGGCCGGGGGAAGATCTGCTCGTGCTCGCGCTGGTCGACGGCGACGATCGCGCCGTCCTGGTCGAAGACGATGCAGCGGCTGGACGTGGTGCCCTGGTCGATCGCGGCGACGTACGAGTCCGTCATGACGGCTCCTTGATCAGTAGGCCAGGTTGAAGACGACCCCGGACAGCACACCGCCGATCAGCGGCCCGGCGACCGGGATCCACGCGTAACCCCAGTCAGAGGTCCCCTTGTTCGGGATCGGCAGCACCGCGTGGGCGATCCGCGGCCCCAGGTCGCGCGCCGGGTTGATGGCGTACCCGGTCGGACCGCCCAGCGACAGACCGATGCCCACGACCAGCAGCGACACCAAGAGGATCGAGATGCCCGACCCGTAGATCCCGGCGTCCAGGCCGGGGATCTGACCGACACCGATCCCGTCGTTCCGGCCGAACGCCAGGATCGGCAGCACCAGCGCGACGGTCGCGATGATCTCGGTGACGAGGTTGGCCACCGGATTGCGGATCTCCGGGATGGTCGAGAAGATCCCCAGCGTCGGCAGCGCGTGCGCGTCGTCGGCGTTGGCGGCGAACTGCGCGTAGTACACCAGCCAGGCCAGTACGGCGCCGACGACCGCGCCGGTCATCTGCCCGAGGACGTACACCGGGACCTTCTCCCACTCCCCGGTGTCCACGGCCACGCCGACCGTGACCGCCGGGTTGAGATGGCCGCCCGACAGCGGCGCGGACGTGTACGCGCCGGCCAGCACGGCGAAGCCCCAGCCGAAGGCGATGACCACCCAGCCGGCGGCTCTCGCCTTGGAGAAACGCAGGGTGACGGCGGCGCACACGCCGGCACCGAAGAGGATCAGGATCGCTGTTCCTATGGTCTCGCCGAGGAATATGTCTCCGTTGCTCATGGCGGCTCCAGCTCCGGGTGGGAACGGTTCCATGACGGGGGGCGACGAGACGGCAGTCTTCAACTCTCCTGAGAGAGCGTCAATAGTTGTGACACGAACCCCAGTTCGTGGGCTCAGCGCACAGCCACCACGGCCGACCCGTGCCCGAACAGCCCCTGGTTCGCCGTGATCCCGACCCGGGCGCCCGCCACCTGCCGGTCGCCCGCCGTGCCCCGCAACTGCCAGGTGAGCTCACAGACCTGGGCGATCGCCTGTGCCGGCACCGCCTCACCGAACGAGGCCAACCCACCGCTCGCGTTGACCGGGGTCCGCCCGCCGAGCGCCGTCGCCCCCTCCCGCACCAGCTTCGCGCCCTCGCCCATCGGGCACAGCCCGATGTCCTCGTACCACTCCAGCTCCAGCGCGGTGGACAGGTCGTACACCTCGGCCAGCGACAGGTCCTCGGGCCCGATGCCCGCCTCTTCGTACGCGGCCCGTGCGATCGACGCACGAAATGAATGCGCGACGGGCGAGACGGCGACGGCCGAGTCGGTGGCGATGTCGGGCAGGTCGAGCACGGTCTTCGGATAGACGGGCGTCACCGTGGAGACCGCACGGATGCGAACCGGGTCCGATCGCCCGTGCCGCCGGGCGAACTCCACGCTCGAAAGGACCAACGCCGCCCCGCCGTCGGACGTGGCGCAGATGTCGAGCAACCGCAGCGGATCGGCGACGACCGCCGACGCGGCCACCTCCTCCGCGCTCACCCGCTTGCGGTACCGGGCCCGCGGATTGAGCGCGCCGGCTGCCGCGTTCTTCACCTTGACCTGGGCGAAGTCCTCGACGGTGTCACCGTGCAGCGCCATCCGGCGACGGGCGTAAAGAGCGAAGTAGGCCGGGTTGGTCGCCCCCAGAACCCGGAACCGCAACCAGTCAGGGTCGTCCGGCCGGTTCCCGCCCGCCGGGGCGAAGAAGCCCTTCGGCGCGGCGTCCGCGCCCACGACGAGCACCACGTCCGCGAGCCCGGCGAGGATCTGGGCCCGCGCCGCGCCGATCGCCTGCGCGCCCGAGGCACACGCCGCGTACACGCTGGTGACCCGTGCGCCCTGCCAGCCGAGCGCCTGCGCGAAGGTGGCGCCCGCGACGTACCCCGGATACCCGCCGCGCACGGTGTCGGCGCCGACGATCGCGTCCACGTCCCGCCAGTCGAGCCCGGCGTCGGCCAGCGCCTCGCGCGCCGCGGCCCGCCCGTACGAGACGAAGCTGCGACCCCACTTGCCCCACGGGTGCATGCCCGCACCCAGCACGGCGACGTCGGCGCTCATCGCGTCACCTCCGCCGGAACGGGCCGCCAGTGCCAGGTGGTCCAGACGTGCTCGTCGTCCTCGTTCAGGATCCCCGGAACCACCTCGACCTCGGACCCGACGGGCAGATCCGCCACGGTCACTCCCGGCGCGGCCTGCCCGAGCACGACCATCGCCTCGGCGTCCAGTTCCACCGCCACCAAGGTGTACGGCTCCCAGGGCGTATCGGGGTCCGATACATAAGGCGCGGGCGGCCGGTAGCGGCCGTCGGTGCAGGACCAGACCCGTCCGCGCGGGGAGAGCGGCACCTCGGCGAGCTCGCCGTCCCCCTGACAGCCGGGGTTGCGGCAGAAGTCGTCCGCACGCGGGAAGAACACCGAGGAACAGGCCGTGCAGCGGGTGCCGAGGAGCCGGAAATCCGCCTCGTCGTCCCCGGTGAACCAGCCGGCCACCACCGGTCTGCGAGTCACTGTCACGGCATGATCCCCCTTCGCAATCTGACGAAGCGTCAGAAGTGTGCCACGGATGAGGAAACGTGAGAACCACGGGGGCCGGATCGGCGTCTGGAAAGAGGACGGCCGGTCGGGACCCACGGGGGTGGCCCCGACCGGCCGTCGACTCAGTGACCGGCCACCGACCGCCGCGCCACGGGGAAGTCGAAGAAGGTGCTCGGGAACGGCTCCGGCTTGAACGTGAAGTGCCACCACTCCTCTGGCAGGTTCACGAAGCCCTGCGCCACCAGCGTCGCCTTCAGCTTCTGCCGGTTGGCCCGCTGCTCGCCCTGGATCCGCGGGTCGTCGGTGTGCGACAGCGTGTCGAAGCAGTCGTACCCGGTCCCCATGTCCACGGAGTTGTCGGGGAACCGCTCCGCCTGCGGCGCGTAACAGGCGACCTGCGGCTCACCGGGCACGTACGGTCGAGTGGGAGCGGCCGGCAACCGCACGATGGTCAGATCGACGGTGGAGCCACGGCTGTGCCCGGACTTCTCGGCGATGTACCCGTCCGCGAACAAACGCGACTTGTCGACATGCGGATAGAACTCCTCCTTCATCGACTCGTCGTCCAAGTCCTGGGCCCAGCGTACGAAGTGATCGACGGCCCGCTGAGGCCGATAGCAGTCGTACACCTTGAGCGAGTACCCCTCCGCCCGCAGCGCGGTCTGCGCCCGCCGCAGCCCCTCGGCCGCAGAACGAGTGAGGATGCACAAGGGCTGCCGGTACCCGTCGACGGGCTCGCCCACGAAGTTGTGCGGGGTGGTGTAGCGCATTTCCTGAATGATCGTCGGGTCGACGGAGCTCAGCGCCACGAACTCCTGCGGAGCCTTGGGCTCGGGCGTCGCCTGCGCCGCCGGCGCGGTGGCGGCGAGCAGACCGGCGGCGGCGAACACACCCAGGGCACGGAAAGCGGAAGCAAGTCCAGTCATGTGCACCGTCTATCAGGTTCAGGAAGCAGGGGAAAGACGGCTACGGTCCTGTACGTGACCAAGGACTCGCACTGCTCCCACTGCGGCACGGCATACCCCACCGACGCGAACTGGCCACGCACCTGCAGCGCCTGCGGCGCCGTGGCGTACCGCAACCCCTTGCCGGTGGCCGTCGCCCTGCTCCCCGCCAGAGACACAGCCGGCACCGGCCTCGTCGTCATCACCCGCACCATCGAACCGGCCCGAGGCTCCGTCGCCCTGCCGGGCGGCTTCATCGACCACGGCGAGGACTGGTGCGAAGCGGTGGTCCGCGAACTCCGTGAGGAAACCGGCATCGAAGCCCCGGCCGAAGACGTCCGCCTGGCCGACGCGATGAGCTCCCCGAACCACCTCCTCCTCTTCGGCCTCCTCCCACCACGCGAGGCCGCGACGCTCCCACCCCCGGCCCCCACGAACGAGACGACAGGCTGGCACCTCCTCACGGAGCCGACGGACCTGGGCTTCCCCCTCCACACTGAGGCGGCGCGCAGATGGTTCGCAGGTGAGTACGGGTAAGCCCTCCACGCGGGGGGGGAGGAGACGAACGGGAGTGGGGGACGTGGAGGGGGTCGCGTTCGGGACGTGAAGCGTGATTCGTGGCGCGCGGGAAACGCTTCGCGCTCAAGGAACCCGAACGCGCCGTAAATCATGCAGTCCCGAATGCGACCCCCGGAACGTCCCCCACGTCACCACCCACACGCCCCGCCACCCACGAACGCCCCGCCACCCCCGAACGCCCCGCCACCCCCGAACGCTCGCACGCCCACCACTCACGCAAGCCCCCGCACCCGCACAGAAAGGCCCCGCACCTCCTCGGTGCCGCCCTCCGTGACCCGCTCGACGACCACACGGCCGTCCACCAGACGAGTGGAATAGCGCTCGATCGCCGCCGCATCCCACCCGTCCCCCCGATCCCGCACGACCAGTCCACCCCCGGTCCGCCCCGCCGCCGGCGCCCACACCTCCAGCTCCAGCGCGCCGTCCTCCTCCCCCCGCACCGGCACCACTGCGCCCGCCCGCGCGAGCACCGGCACCCGCGACATCGGCGCATCCAGCAGCACCTGCCCCGGCCCCTCGTACGCCTGCTCCGTCACCGTGTCGTACCAGCGCCCCCGCGGCAGCCGCACCGCACGCCGGTCCGCGCCCGGCGCCAGCACCGGCGCGACCAGCAGCGCGTCGCCCAGCAGGAACGCGTCCTCGCAGTCCCGCAGCGCCCGGTCGTCCGGCGCGCCCCACCACACCGGCCGCACGTACGGCGCCCCGGTCAGCCGGGCCAGCTGCGCCAGCGTCACGAAGTACGGCCGCATCCGCTCCCGCTCCACCAGCGCGGCCCGCGCGTGCTCCAGGACCTCCGGCCCGAACTCCCACGGCTCCCGCCGCCCCGCGTCGATCGCCGCGTGCGTACGGAACAACGGCAGCCACGCCCCCAGCTGGAACCACCGCAGGAACAGCTCGGGCGACGGCGACCCGTCGAACCCGCCCACGTCCGGCCCCGAGTACGGCACCCCGCACAGCCCGAGCCCGAGCACCAGGGACAACGAGGCCCGCAGCCCCGGCCACCCCGTCGACACGTCGCCCGACCAGGTCCCGCCGTACCGCTGCATCCCGGCCCACCCCGAGCGGGTGAACAAGAACGGCCGCTCGTCGGGGCGCAACCGTCGCAGCCCCTCGTACCCCGCCCGGGCCATGGTCAGCCCGTACACGTTGTGCGCCTCGCGGTGGTCCCCGCCCCGTCCCTCCAGCGCGTGCCGCGCCGACCGCGGCAGGGTCATGTCACCGAAGGGGGCGAACGACACCGGCTCGTTCATGTCGTGCCAGAACCCGGAGAACCCCTGCGCCAGCCGCTCCTCGTACAGCCCGCCCCACCACTCCCGCGCCCCGGCGTCCGTGAAGTCCGGATAGGCGCACTCACCGGGCCACACCACCCCGCGCACCTCCTGCCCCCGCGGATCGCGCACGAACGCCCCGGCCGCGACCCCGGAGTCGTACACGGCGTCCCCGGCCTCCGCCTTCACCCCCGGATCGACGATCGACACCAGACGCACGCCCTCCTCCCGCAGCTCGGCCGCGAGCCCCGGAAGGTCGGGGAACCGCTCCCGGTCCACGGTGAACACCCGGTGCTCGTCGTAGTGGTCGATGTCCAGGTGCACGGCCGACAGCGGCAGCCCCCGCTCCCGGTACCCGGCCACCACCCGCCGGACCTCCCGCTCGCTGCCGAACCCCCAGCGCGCGTGCTGCGGCCCCAGCGCCCAGGCCGGCGGCAGCGCCGGGGCCCCGGTCAGCGCGGCCCAGCCGTGCAGCACCCGCGCGGGCGTGCCGACCACGACCCAGCAGCGCAGCGGCCCCCCGGACATCCGGACCTCGCTCGTGCCCGGCCGGTCGTGACCGGAGCCCGCCCCCTCCTCGCCCTCGGCGACGGTGACCCGCCCGTCCCAGGAGTTGTCGTGAAAAGCGAGATGCGTCCCCGCGTCGGAGACGACGACCTGCACCGGCATGGTGATGTAGAGCGGATCGTCACCGGTCGAGAACCCGCCCTTGGGGTCCGTGTTCCAGAGCCGGTACGTACCGTTCCGCAGGCGTGGCCCGGACGCCCGCCCGCCGAGACCGAAGAACCGCGCGTCCGCCGGCACCTCGCTCCGCTGCACCCAACGGGCGGGCCCGCCCGCCACCGGCTCCCACCAGCGCGGCGGCAGATCCCGGCGCAGTAAAACACCACCCGGGGTGCGGACCTCCACGGCGCCGTGGCGGGACACGGCGACCGTCACCCGCTCCGACACCACCCGCCAGCCGCCGTCCGTGTCCGGCTCCAGCACGGCCCGCGCGTCCGGCTCCGGCGGCTCCCCGGCCAGCGCGTACGAGGGAAGCGGCTCGGCCCCGTCCCACCCCCAGAACACCGTGCCGCCGACCGACACGCTCACCCGCAGCTCGGACCGGGCGAACCGGACGATCCCACCGCCCGGCAACGGCTCGGCCTCCCCGACCGGCCCCGGCACCCTCGCCCGCTCCGCCCCGCGGGCCGGCAGACCCCACGCGTCCGTACGCCGCCGCCGCAACGCCGCACGCAACCCCTGCAACCCCCGCACCGCACCCAACACCCGTACCGACCGCACCGACCGCCCCACGTCCCGCCCCAGCCCACGATCACCGTTCATGACGGTCACCCTGCCACCCGGCAAGCGCTCGGAGAGGTTCGTTCAACTGCCGTTCACCCGTGGTGGGAGCACATATTCAACCGCCGGACCATGGGCGGGGAACCCTGGTGCGAAAGACGATCACATGGCATCGTCCCTGTCAGCCGCGTCACGCGCACACCCCAGCACGTGCGCGGACCACGCAGACCCCGCGTAGGAGCCAGGGAGCCGCCCCAAATGACGTCATCGCAGACCGAGCCGCTGTGGCAGCCGGACCAGGACCGCATCGACTCCGCAGCGGTCACCCGCTTTCAGGCCTGGGCCGCCGAACGCTTCGGCGCCCCCGCCGACGGTGGCTACCCGGCCCTGCACGCGTGGTCCGTCGCCGAGCTGGAGACGTTCTGGCAGGCCCTGGCCGAGTGGTTCGACATCCGCTTCTCGACCCCGTACGAGCGGGTCCTCGGCGACCGTGACATGCCCGGCGCCCACTGGTTCCCCGGAGCCACCCTCAACTACGCCGAGCACGCCCTGCGCACCGCCGACGAGCGCCCCGACGACACGGCACTCCTCCATGTGGACGAGACGCATGAGCCGGTGCCGGTGACCTGGGCCGAACTCCGCCGCCAGGTCGGCTCCCTCGCCGCCGAACTCCGCGCCCTCGGCGTACGCCCGGGAGACCGGGTCAGCGGCTACCTGCCCAACATCCCGCAGGCCGTCACCGCCCTCCTGGCCACGGCCTCGGTCGGCGCGGTGTGGACCTCCTGCGCCCCGGACTTCGGCGCCCGCAGCGTGCTCGACCGCTTCCAGCAGGTCGAACCGGTCGTCCTCTTCACGGTGGACGGCTACCGGTACGGCGGCAAGGAGCACGACCGCCGGGACACGGTCGCGGAGCTCCGCGCGGAGCTGCCGACGCTGCGGGCGGTCGTGCACATCCCGCTGCTCGGCACGGCGGCCCCGGAAGGCGCCCTGGAGTGGCAGGACCTGGTGTCGGGCGACGCCGAGCCGGTCTTCGAGCAGGTCGGCTTCGCCCACCCGCTCTGGATCCTCTACTCCTCCGGCACGACGGGCCTGCCGAAGGCGATCGTCCAGTCGCAGGGCGGCATTCTCGTCGAGCACTACAAGCAGCTCGGTCTGCACTGTGACCTCGGCCCCGAGGACGTGTTCTTCTGGTACACCTCCACCGGCTGGATGATGTGGAACTTCCTCGTCTCCGGTCTGCTCACCGGCACCACGGTGGTCGTGTACGACGGCAGCCCCGGTTACCCAGACACCGCCGCCCAGTGGCGGATCGCGGAGCGCACCGGCGCGACGCTCTACGGCACGTCCGCCGCGTACGTCATGGCGTGCGCGAAGGCGGACGTCCACCCGGGCCGGGACTTCGACCTCTCGCGCGTGAAGTGCGTGGCCACCACCGGTTCCCCGCTCCCGCCCGACGGCTTCCGCTGGCTCCACGACGAGGTCCGCGACGACCTGTGGATCGCCTCGGTCAGCGGCGGCACGGACGTCTGCTCCTGCTTCGCGGGCGCGGTCCCGACGCTCCCCGTCCACATCGGCGAACTGCAGGCCGCCTGCCTGGGCACCGACCTCCAGTCCTGGGACCCGGCCGGCAAGCCGCTCGTCGGCGAGGTCGGCGAGCTGGTCGTCACCAACCCCATGCCCTCGATGCCGATCCACTTCTGGAACGACCCCGACGGCAGCCGCTACCGGGACAGCTACTTCGACATGTACCCGGGCGTCTGGCGCCACGGCGACTGGATCACGATCACCGACCACGGCTCGGTCGTCATCCACGGCCGCTCGGACTCGACGCTGAACCGGCAGGGCGTCCGCATGGGCAGCGCCGACATCTACGAGGCCGTCGAACGCCTGCCGGAGATCCGCGAGTCCCTCGTCATCGGCCTGGAGGAGCCGGACGGCGGCTACTGGATGCCGCTCTTCGTGCACCTGGCGGACGGCGCGACCCTGGACGACGCACTCGTCGCCCGCATCAAGCAGACCCTGCGCACCGAACTCTCCCCGCGCCACGTCCCCGACGACATCATCGAGGTCCCGGCCGTCCCGCACACCCTCACCGGCAAGCGCCTGGAGGTCCCGGTCAAGCGCCTCCTCCAGGGCACCCCGATGTCCAAGGCGGTGAACCCGGGCTCGGTGGACAACGTCGAGCTCCTCACCTTCTACACACAGCTGAAGCGCCCCCAGCACTGACGGATGCGCACGCCGGCTCTCCCGATGGTCACTGTCAGTGCTCACGATTACGGTGAGTGAGCACTGATCGGCAGGTACGCCGCGACCAAGGGGGAGCCATGCGCACGACACGAAGCACCAAGCCCACCAAGGCAGGAAAGCCGGGCAGGGGAAAGAACAAGCGCCCGTCCGCGCCCGCATCACTCCGCCGCACCCTCCGCCGAGAGACGGCCCGCACCGTCGGCCTCCTCGTCGACACCGAGGACTTCGCGACCATGGGCAGCCGCTACCCCGGCTTCGCCTTCGACGACCACCCCGCCTACCTCCACCAGGTCGAGAGCCTCCTCAAGGCCCTCGCGGCCGAGGGCGGCCACACCACCGTCGGGCTCTTCGACCCGGAGGAGTACGCGGACTACTGCACCGACACCGGACTAGACCCCGACAGCCCGGCCTCCCGCAGCCGCTACACCGCCGAAATGATCGCCACGGGTGCCCGCGTGGCGTACACCGGCCAGCCCATGAGCGAGCTGGTCCCCATCCTCGTCGACACGGCCGTCCGCCAGGCGACGCAGGAGTACGCCGGACTGCTACTCGCCGACGCGGGGGAGTGCGCCGAATGCGGCAAGCACATCGGCCGCGCCGCGTACACGCGGGCCGTCCTGCTCCTGCAACGACTCCTCGAAGCAGCGGGACCCGGCACCCATCACCTCGTCTGCAGCATCCCCGCCGCCGACGAGACCCTGCTCGCCGTCCTCCACACCGAGACCCGGGCCGCCCAGCCCGTCCCACTCGCCGCCGGCGGCCCCGGCGCCGAGTTCGTCACCGTCCTCGCCGCCGGCATCGCGCTCCAGGGACCCGGGGGACTGGTCCTGCGCACCCTCCGCCCCGGCGCCCGCGACCGGCTCCACGGCTGGCGGCTCGACCACGGCAGCCTGCAGCCGCTCACCGAGGCGGAGGTCTTCAACGCCTACTGCACCGACGCGGAGACCGGCGAACCCCTCGCACCCGAACCCCACGTCGACTACCGCGCCGGCTTCGACGTCAGCCCCGAGACCCCCTGGCCGGACCACCACTGACAGAAGAAAGAAAGGAAGGGCCTCCCCGCCACGCCGTGGCGAGGAGGCCCTGACACCCGGAACCGCGTGTACGGCCCCGACCGCGTCACTCCCCGGACAGCACCGCCTGCGCGGCGACCCGCGCCTCCTCGGCGGAGTCCGCCGCGCGGGCCGCGGCCGCCGCACGCTCGCACTGCGCCAGCGTGTACTTCGCCAGCGTCGCCCGCACGTAGGGAATCGACGCCGCACCCATCGACAGGGAGGTGACGCCCAGACCCGTCAGCACACACGCCAGCAGCGGATCCGACGCGGCCTCACCGCACACACCGCAGCTCTTGCCCTCGGCCTTCGCGGCCTCCGCGGACAGCGCCACGAGGTCGAGCAGCGCCGGCTGCCACGGGTCCTGCAGCCGCGACACCGCGCCGACCTGCCGGTCGGCGGCGAAGGTGTACTGCGCGAGGTCGTTGGTCCCCAGCGACAGGAACTCGACCTCCTGCAGGATCGAACGCGCCCGCAGCGCGGCGGAGGGAATCTCCACCATCGCGCCGAACTTCGCCCGCAGCCCCGCCGCGCGGCAGGCGTCCGCGAACGCCTTGGCGTCCGCACGGTCCGCCACCATCGGCGCCATGACCTCGAGGTACACCGGCAGCCCCTCGGCCGCCTTCGCCAGCGCGGTCAGCTGTGTCCGGAGCACCTCGGGGTGGTCGAGCAGCGACCGCAGACCCCGCACGCCCAGCGCGGGATTGGGCTCGTCCGCCGGCGTCAGGAAGTCCAGCGGCTTGTCGGCGCCGGCATCGAGCACCCGCACGACGACGCGCCCCTCGGGAAACGCCTCCAGGACCTTCCGGTACGCCTCGTACTGCTTCTCCTCGGACGGCGCCTTCTGGCTGTCGTCCAGGAACAGGAACTCCGTACGGAACAGACCGACGCCTTCGGCGCCCGCCTCGACCGCCGCCGGCACGTCCGCGGGCCCGCCGACGTTCGCCAGCAGCGGCACCTTGTGCCCGTCGGACGTCGCACCCGGACCGCTCGACGCGGCCAGCGCGGCCTTGCGCTCCGCGGCGGCCCGCTCGAGCCCCGCCCGCTTCTCGGCGCTCGGTTCGACGAAGATCTCGCCGGTGCTGCCGTCCACCGCGATCACGGTGCCCTCGGCCAGCTCACCGGCGCCCGGCAGTGCCACGACCGCCGGCACACCCAGCGCCCGCGCGAGGATCGCGCTGTGGCTGGTCGGCCCGCCCTCCTCCGTGACGAACCCGAGCACCAGCGTCGGGTCGAGCAGCGCGGTGTCCGCGGGAGCCAGGTCCCGCGCGATCAGCACGTACGGCTCGTCACTGTCCGGCACGCCCGGCATCGGCACTCCGAGCAGGCGCGCCACGATCCGGTTCCGCACGTCGTCGAGGTCGGCCACCCGGCCGGCCATGTACTCGCCCGCACCCGCGAGAAGCTCGCGGTAGTGCGAGAAGGCGTCGTAGATACCGCGCTCGGCCGTGCTGCCGACCGCGATACGACGGTCCACGTCCGCGATGAGCTCGGGGTCCTGGGCGATCATCGCCTGGGCCTCCAGCACATGCTGCGCCTCCCCGCCGGCCAGATTGCCGCGCGCGATCAGATCGGCCGCCACGGCCTCCACGGCCTGGCGGGCGCGCCCCTGTTCGCGTTCCGCCTCGTCCGCGGGAATCTGCTTGGCCGGCGGCTCCAGCACCGCCGTGCCCATGTGCCGGACCTCGCCGATCGCCACCCCGTGGCTGACGCCGACGCCTCGCAGCGTTGTCTCCATCTCACCCGTCTCCGATAGAGCGGCGGCATCCGGCCGCCGCGATGAATGTCGTACGCGTGCTCGTCACGAGGACGAACCAGGCGTCAGTTCCAGCCGAAGAGCTGGTCGCCGGACTTCACGTCGCCGTCCTCGACGACATCGGAGAGCGTGTCGGCCGTGGCCTCCAGGGCCACGACGGGGCTGATGGGGGACTTGCCCGCAGCCTCCACCTCGGCCGGGTTCCAGCGGATGAGCGCCTGTCCGCGCGTCACCGTGTCCCCCTTGTTCACGAGCAGCTCGAAGCCCTGCCCGTTGAGCTGAACGGTGTCGATGCCGAGGTGCGTCAGCACCCCGTGTCCTTCGCCGTCGACGACGACGAACGCGTGCGGGTGCAGAGACACGACGACCCCGTCCACGGGAGCCACTGCCTCGGAGGGCTCACGTACGGGGTCGATGGCGGTACCGGGGCCGACCATCGCGCCGGAGAAGACGGGGTCGGGCACTGCGGTGAGACCGATGGCGCGTCCAGCGAGTGGCGACGTCACGGTTGTCATGGGAAGCCTCCCAGGGGCGGAGATTGTGTGGCGCCGTCGCTACCTGTCCCGGACGGCGTACTGCTCAGAAGCGTATGTCATAGGAAGTCCCGGTTCCGCCCTACTAGTACCGACTTGTACGAGTTGGTGGACCTACGAACGACCGGAAACGATTTGCCTCCACTGACGGTGGGATGTACTGTCGTACTCCTGCCTGACCCCAACGCGACTTTGAGTCGTGGGTCGGCAGCACCTGCCAAGCCAGATCCTAACCCCAGTGGTCTACACCTCTGCGTGCCCTCGTGCCCGCCGGAGGGTGGTCGGGGGGAGCGAAAAAGCCTGGTAATGTTTGACCTCGCCGAAAGGAAACGCGAAAGCGAATCCAATTCGGCAAGCCCGCTCCAGCGGGTGGCGGAAACGGAAAACGGATCTGCTAAGCTGGAAACACGAAAGACCGAAGGGAAAAGCCCGGAGGAAAGCCCGAGAGGGTGAGTACGAAGGAAGCGTCCGTTCCTTGAGAACTCAACAGCGTGCCAAAAATCAACGCCAGATTAGTTGATACCCCGTCCATCTTCGGATGGTCGAGGTTCCTTTGAAGTCCTACTGGCCCATGTGGCAGGTAGGCAACATACACAGCGAGGACGCTGTGAACGTTCGGTCCTATTCCGACCGGACGTTCCGCTCAACGCGAGTGTCACCGGATAACCGGTAAACATTCACGGAGAGTTTGATCCTGGCTCAGGACGAACGCTGGCGGCGTGCTTAACACATGCAAGTCGAACGATGAAGCCCTTCGGGGTGGATTAGTGGCGAACGGGTGAGTAACACGTGGGCAATCTGCCCTTCACTCTGGGACAAGCCCTGGAAACGGGGTCTAATACCGGATACGACCTGGGAAGGCATCTTCCCGGGTGGAAAGCTCCGGCGGTGAAGGATGAGCCCGCGGCCTATCAGCTTGTTGGTGGGGTGATGGCCTACCAAGGCGACGACGGGTAGCCGGCCTGAGAGGGCGACCGGCCACACTGGGACTGAGACACGGCCCAGACTCCTACGGGAGGCAGCAGTGGGGAATATTGCACAATGGGCGAAAGCCTGATGCAGCGACGCCGCGTGAGGGATGACGGCCTTCGGGTTGTAAACCTCTTTCAGCAGGGAAGAAGCGAAAGTGACGGTACCTGCAGAAGAAGCGCCGGCTAACTACGTGCCAGCAGCCGCGGTAATACGTAGGGCGCAAGCGTTGTCCGGAATTATTGGGCGTAAAGAGCTCGTAGGCGGCTTGTCGCGTCGGATGTGAAAGCCCGGGGCTTAACCCCGGGTCTGCATTCGATACGGGCAGGCTAGAGTGTGGTAGGGGAGATCGGAATTCCTGGTGTAGCGGTGAAATGCGCAGATATCAGGAGGAACACCGGTGGCGAAGGCGGATCTCTGGGCCATTACTGACGCTGAGGAGCGAAAGCGTGGGGAGCGAACAGGATTAGATACCCTGGTAGTCCACGCCGTAAACGTTGGGAACTAGGTGTTGGCGACATTCCACGTCGTCGGTGCCGCAGCTAACGCATTAAGTTCCCCGCCTGGGGAGTACGGCCGCAAGGCTAAAACTCAAAGGAATTGACGGGGGCCCGCACAAGCAGCGGAGCATGTGGCTTAATTCGACGCAACGCGAAGAACCTTACCAAGGCTTGACATATACCGGAAAGCATTAGAGATAGTGCCCCCCTTGTGGTCGGTATACAGGTGGTGCATGGCTGTCGTCAGCTCGTGTCGTGAGATGTTGGGTTAAGTCCCGCAACGAGCGCAACCCTTGTCCTGTGTTGCCAGCATGCCCTTCGGGGTGATGGGGACTCACAGGAGACCGCCGGGGTCAACTCGGAGGAAGGTGGGGACGACGTCAAGTCATCATGCCCCTTATGTCTTGGGCTGCACACGTGCTACAATGGCAGGTACAAAGAGCTGCGATGCCGCGAGGCGGAGCGAATCTCAAAAAGCCTGTCTCAGTTCGGATTGGGGTCTGCAACTCGACCCCATGAAGTCGGAGTTGCTAGTAATCGCAGATCAGCATTGCTGCGGTGAATACGTTCCCGGGCCTTGTACACACCGCCCGTCACGTCACGAAAGTCGGTAACACCCGAAGCCGGTGGCCCAACCCTTGTGGAGGGAGCCGTCGAAGGTGGGACTGGCGATTGGGACGAAGTCGTAACAAGGTAGCCGTACCGGAAGGTGCGGCTGGATCACCTCCTTTCTAAGGAGCACAGCACCGATTGCAGACAAACGTTCTGCACGGTCAGCTCATGGGTGGAACGTTGATTAGTTGGCACGAGTGACCTGAAGGTCTTCCCAGTACTGCTTCGGCGTGGAAAGGAACGACACGGACGGGACTCGTGCCTGGCACGTTGTTGGGTATCTGAGGGTACGGCCGTAACGGTCGACCTTCGCGATGCCGGCCCCAGTGAACTTGCTGCTTGCAGCAGGGTGATGGGTGGCTGGTCGTTGCTTGAGAACTACACAGTGGACGCGAGCATCTGTGGCCAAGTTTTTAAGGGCGCACGGTGGATGCCTTGGCACCAGGAACCGATGAAGGACGTGGGAGGCCACGATAGTCCCCGGGGAGCCGTCAACCAGGCTTTGATCCGGGGGTTTCCGAATGGGGAAACCCGGCAGTCGTCATGGGCTGTCACCCATGCCTGAACACATAGGGCATGTGGAGGGAACGAGGGGAAGTGAAACATCTCAGTACCCTCAGGAAGAGAAAACAACCGTGATTCCGGGAGTAGTGGCGAGCGAAACCGGATGAGGCCAAACCGTATGCGTGTGATACCCGGCAGGGGTTGCGCATGCGGGGTTGTGGGATCTCTCTTTCACAGTCTGCCGGCTGTGAGGCGAGTCAGAAACCGTATGGATAGGCGAAGGACATGCGAAAGGTCCGGCGTAGAGGGTAAGACCCCCGTAGCTGAAATCTGTACGGCTTGCTTGAGAGACACCCAAGTAGCACGGGGCCCGAGAAATCCCGTGTGAATCTGGCGGGACCACCCGCTAAGCCTAAATATTCCCTGGTGACCGATAGCGGATAGTACCGTGAGGGAATGGTGAAAAGTACCGCGGGAGCGGAGTGAAATAGTACCTGAAACCGTGTGCCTACAAGCCGTGGGAGCGTCGGACGTGCTTGCACGTCTCGTGACTGCGTGCCTTTTGAAGAATGAGCCTGCGAGTTTGCGGTGTGTTGCGAGGTTAACCCGTGTGGGGAAGCCGTAGCGAAAGCGAGTCCGAATAGGGCGATTCAGTAGCGCGCTCAAGACCCGAAGCGGAGTGATCTAGCCATGGGCAGGTTGAAGCGGAGGTAAGACTTCGTGGAGGACCGAACCCACCAGGGTTGAAAACCTGGGGGATGACCTGTGGTTAGGGGTGAAAGGCCAATCAAACTCCGTGATAGCTGGTTCTCCCCGAAATGCATTTAGGTGCAGCGTCGTGTGTTTCTTGCCGGAGGTAGAGCACTGGATAGGCGATGGGCCCTACCGGGTTACTGACCTTAGCCAAACTCCGAATGCCGGTAAGTGAGAGCACGGCAGTGAGACTGTGGGGGATAAGCTCCATGGTCGAGAGGGAAACAGCCCAGAGCATCGACTAAGGCCCCTAAGCGTACGCTAAGTGGGAAAGGATGTGGAGTCGCAGAGACAACCAGGAGGTTGGCTTAGAAGCAGCCACCCTTGAAAGAGTGCGTAATAGCTCACTGGTCAAGTGATTCCGCGCCGACAATGTAGCGGGGCTCAAGCGTACCGCCGAAGTCGTGTCATTGCAGCAATAGGGCCAACGCCCGCTGTGATGGGTAGGGGAGCGTCGTGTGCCGGGTGAAGCAGCCGCGGAAGCGAGTTGTGGACGGTTCACGAGTGAGAATGCAGGCATGAGTAGCGATACACACGTGAGAAACGTGTGCGCCGATTGACTAAGGGTTCCTGGGTCAAGCTGATCTGCCCAGGGTAAGTCGGGACCTAAGGCGAGGCCGACAGGCGTAGTCGATGGACAACCGGTTGATATTCCGGTACCCGCTTTGAAACGCCCAATATCGAGCCCATTAATGCTAAGGCCGTGAAGCCGCCCCGGAGCCTTCGGGCAAAGGGGAGTGGTGGAGCCGCTGACCCAAGGTGGTAGTAGGTAAGCGATGGGGTGACGCAGGAAGGTAGTCCAGCCCGGGCGGTGGTTGTCCCGGGGTAAGGGTGTAGGGCGCTGTCTAGGCAAATCCGGACAGCACATAGCCTGAGACCTGATGCCGAGCCGATTGTGGTGAAGTGGATGATCCTATGCTGTCGAGAAAAGCCTCTAGCGAGTTTCATGGCGGCCCGTACCCTAAACCGACTCAGGTGGTCAGGTAGAGAATACCGAGGCGTTCGGGTGAACTATGGTTAAGGAACTCGGCAAAATGCCCCCGTAACTTCGGGAGAAGGGGGGCCACGTCTGGTGATGAGTCTTGCACTCTGAGCTGGGGGTGGCCGCAGAGACCAGCGAGAAGCGACTGTTTACTAAAAACACAGGTCCGTGCGAAGCCGTAAGGCGATGTATACGGACTGACGCCTGCCCGGTGCTGGAACGTTAAGGGGACCGGTTAGCTCTGTTTCGACAGGGCGAAGCTGAGAACTTAAGCGCCAGTAAACGGCGGTGGTAACTATAACCATCCTAAGGTAGCGAAATTCCTTGTCGGGTAAGTTCCGACCTGCACGAATGGCGTAACGACTTCTCGACTGTCTCAACCATAGGCCCGGTGAAATTGCACTACGAGTAAAGATGCTCGTTTCGCGCAGAAGGACGGAAAGACCCCGGGACCTTTACTACAGTTTGATATTGGTGTTCGGTTCGGCTTGTGTAGGATAGGTGGGAGACTTTGAAGCAGCCACGCCAGTGGTTGTGGAGTCGCCGTTGAAATACCACTCTGGTCGTGCTGGATGTCTAACCTCGGTCCGTGATCCGGATCAGGGACAGTGTCTGATGGGTAGTTTAACTGGGGCGGTTGCCTCCCAAAGGGTAACGGAGGCGCCCAAAGGTTCCCTCAGCCTGGTTGGCAATCAGGTGTTGAGTGTAAGTGCACAAGGGAGCTTGACTGTGAGACCGACGGGTCGAGCAGGGACGAAAGTCGGGACTAGTGATCCGGCGGTGGCTTGTGGAAGCGCCGTCGCTCAACGGATAAAAGGTACCCCGGGGATAACAGGCTGATCTTCCCCAAGAGTCCATATCGACGGGATGGTTTGGCACCTCGATGTCGGCTCGTCGCATCCTGGGGCTGGAGTCGGTCCCAAGGGTTGGGCTGTTCGCCCATTAAAGCGGTACGCGAGCTGGGTTTAGAACGTCGTGAGACAGTTCGGTCCCTATCCTCTGTGCGCGCAGGAATATTGAGAAGGGCTGTCCCTAGTACGAGAGGACCGGGACGGACGAACCTCTGGTGTGCCAGTTGTCCTGCCAAGGGCATGGCTGGTTGGCTACGTTCGGGAGGGATAACCGCTGAAAGCATCTAAGCGGGAAGCCTGCTTCGAGATGAGTATTCCCACCTCCTTGAGAGGGTAAGGCTCCCAGTAGACGACTGGGTTGATAGGCCGGATGTGGAAGCCCAGTAATGGGTGGAGCTGACCGGTACTAATAGGCCGAGGGCTTGTCCTCAGTTGCTCGCGTCCACTGTGTTAGTTCTGAAGTAACGAACTCCCTTTGCCGGTTGAGTTCAACTTCATAGTGTTTCGGTGGTCATAGCGTTAGGGAAACGCCCGGTTACATTCCGAACCCGGAAGCTAAGCCTTTCAGCGCCGATGGTACTGCAGGGGGGACCCTGTGGGAGAGTAGGACGCCGCCGAACAATCATTGTGGGAAAGCCCCGCACCTTATGGTGCGGGGCTTTCCTGCGTTCACGACCAAGTTGCCGGCACCCCTGTGCACGCCCCGGCGGCGGCTGCCGGTAAGGTCAGTGGGCATCGTTGGCTCATTTCCCACAGGAGGCCCCCGGGTGGAGGTCCAGGAGACTCGCGTTCAGACGAACCGGGTCCTCACCATCCCCAACATCCTCAGCATGGCGCGTCTGGCGGCCGTGCCGCTCTTCCTGTGGCTGATTCTCCGTCCCGAGTTCGGCGGTCCCAACAGCGATGGCTGGGCGTTGCTGGTTCTCGCGCTGAGCGGGGTCAGCGACTATCTCGACGGGAAGCTCGCCCGCCGCTGGAACCAGATCAGCAGTCTCGGCCGGCTGCTGGATCCCGCCGCGGACCGGCTGTACATCCTTTCCACGCTGGTCGGACTCACCTGGCGGGAGATCCTTCCGCTCTGGCTCACCCTCGCGCTTTTGGCGCGGGAGCTGATGTTGCTGGTGATGGTGGGAATCCTCCGCCGGCACGGCTATCCGCCGCCGCAGGTCAACTTCCTCGGAAAAGCTGCGACCTTCAACTTGATGTACGCCTTCCCGTTGCTTCTCCTCAGTGACGGAGAGGGGTTGCTTGCGTCACTCGCTGAAGTTTTCGGGTGGGCGTTCGCCGGATGGGGTACAAGTCTCTATTGGTGGGCAGGGATCCTCTACGTGGTCCAGGTCCGCCGCCTCGTCAAGGCGGACACCGAGGCCGATTGAGCCCGTCTGCCCGTGCCGTGCAGTGTCGCCGGCACCAGCAATGACGCGAGTGGTCCACTGTGCGGATGGGTGAGGTCGGTCAGACCGTCGTCTCTCAAGGAGGACGCTTCCGACATGAAGGCCGTCGTGATGGCTGGTGGCGAAGGTACGCGACTTCGCCCGATGACCTCGAGCATGCCCAAACCGCTTCTGCCGGTCGCCAACCGGCCGATCATGGAGCATGTGCTGCGCCTGCTCAAGCGGCATGGTCTCACCGAGACCGTCGTGACCGTCCAGTTTCTCGCCTCTCTCGTCAAGAACTACTTCGGCGACGGCGAGGACCTCGGAATGGAGCTCTCGTACGCCAATGAGGAGAAGCCACTCGGAACCGCCGGGAGCGTGAAGAACGCCGAGGAGGCGCTGAAGGACGACGCCTTCCTCGTCATCTCCGGGGACGCGCTCACCGACTTCGACCTCAGCGATCTCATCTCCTTCCACAAGGAGAAGGGCGCCCTCGTCACCGTATGCCTCACGCGGGTTCCCAATCCGCTGGAATTCGGCATCACGATCGTCGACGAGGAGGGAAAAGTCGAGCGCTTCCTCGAAAAGCCGACGTGGGGGCAGGTCTTTTCCGACACGGTGAACACCGGCATCTACGTGATGGAGCCGGAGGTCTTCGACTACGTCGAGGCCGATGTTCCGGTCGACTGGTCCGGTGACGTCTTCCCTCAGCTGATGAAGGAGGGCAAGCCGATCTACGGCTATGTCGCCGAGGGCTACTGGGAGGACGTCGGCACCCACGAGAGCTACGTCAAGGCCCAGGCCGACGTCCTCGAGGGCAAGGTGCAGGTCGAGCTCGACGGGTTCGAGATCTCACCCGGGGTGTGGGTCGCCGAAGGGGCGGAGGTCCACCCGGACGCCGTGCTGCGCGGGCCGCTGTACATCGGGGACTACGCGAAGGTCGAGGCGGGCGCGGAGATCCGCGAGCACACCGTCGTCGGCTCGAACGTGGTCGTGAAGTCCGGGGCGTTCCTGCACAAGGCCGTGGTCCACGACAACGTGTACATCGGGCAGCAGAGCAATCTCCGCGGCTGTGTGATCGGGAAGAACACCGACATCATGCGGGCCTCGCGGATCGAGGACGGGGCCGTCATCGGGGACGAGTGCCTGATCGGTGAGGAATCGATCGTGCAGGGCAACGTCCGCGTCTACCCGTTCAAGACCATCGAGGCCGGCGCCTTCGTCAACACCTCCGTGATCTGGGAGTCCCGCGGCCAGGCGCATCTCTTCGGCGCGCGCGGGGTGTCCGGCATCCTCAACGTGGAGATCACGCCCGAGCTGGCCGTGCGGCTGGCCGGGGCGTACGCGACGACGCTGAAGAAGGGCTCGACGGTCACGACCGCGCGGGACCACTCCAGGGGGGCGCGGGCGCTGAAGCGGGCGGTGATCTCGGCGCTGCAGGCCAGCGCCATCGACGTACGCGACCTGGAGAACGTGCCGCTGCCGGTGGCGCGGCAGCAGACCGCGCGGGGCAGTGCCGGCGGGATCATGGTGCGGACCTCCCCGGGCGTTCCGGACTCGGTGGACATCATGTTCTTCGACGAGCGCGGAGCCGACCTCTCGCAGGCCGGGCAGCGCAAGCTGGACCGGGTGTACGCGCGTCAGGAGTACCGGCGGGCGTTCCCGGGGGAGATCGGTGACCTGTCCTTCCCGGCCAGCGTGTTCGACTCGTACACCGGGTCCCTGCTGCGGCAGGTGGACACCACGGGGATCGCCGAGGCCGGGCTCAAGGTGGTCGTGGACGCGTCCAACGGCAGTGCCGGGCTCGTTCTGCCGAGCCTGCTGGGCCGCCTCCAGGTCGACTCGCTGACCATCAACCCGGGACTCGACGAGTCCCGTCCCACCGAGTCCGTCCAGGCGCGGCGGGCGGGTCTGGTGCGGCTCGGGGAGATCGTGGCGTCGGCGCGGGCGGCCTTCGGGGTGCGGTTCGACCCGGTCGGCGAGCGGTTGTCGCTGGTCGACGAGCGGGGCCGGATCATCGAGGACGACCGGTCGCTGCTGGTGATGCTGGACCTGGTGGCCGCCGAGCGGCGGTCGGGCCGGGTGGCGCTGCCCGTGACGACGACCCGGATCGCCGAGCAGGTGGCGGCGTACCACGGGACGCAGGTGGAGTGGACGACGACCTCGCCGGACGACCTGACGCGGGTGGGCCGCGAGGAGTCGACGATCTTCGGCGGGGACGGGCGCGGCGGGTTCATCGTGCCGGAGTTCAGCAGCGTCTTCGACGGCGCGGCCGCCTTCGTCCGGCTGATCGGTCTGGTGGCCCGTACGCAGCTCACGCTCAGCCAGATCGACGCGCGGATTCCGCGGGCCCATGTGATCAAGCGGGACGTGGCGACGCCGTGGGCGGTGAAGGGTCTGGTGATGCGCCGGGTGGTGGAGGCGGCCGGGGACCGGTTCGTGGACACCACCGACGGTGTGCGGGTGGTGGAGGCGGACGGGCGCTGGGTGATGGTGCTGCCCGACCCGGCGGAGGCCGTCACCCATCTGTGGGCCGAGGGGCCGGACGACACGTCCGCGCAGGCGCTGCTCGACGAGTGGTCCGGCGTCGTGGAGAGTGCCGGTAGGTGACGTTGTGACGGGTGTGCCGGGCGGTCTCCGCAGGGGGGCCGCCTGGCGCTTTGGTGGGGCCATTCGGCGGTAGCCCCTACGACGTGCGACGATGTGCGGCATGTCGCAGCAGCCCCCCGTTCGGAGCACCGGCTCCCCGCCTCCGCGTCCCGACGCGTCGATGTCGCTGCTGAACAACGTGATGGACCACGCCCTCGACGACGGCTATGCCGAGGCGACGGCCCGGCGGGCCGCCAAGGGCGGCGGAATGCCGCGTCCGCTGCGGGCCAAGCTCGGGCTCGCCGCCGGCCTCGTCCTGGCGGCCGCGGTCGTCACCCTGGGTGCGGCGCAGGCACAGATAGCCGCGCCGATCGTGGCGAAGGAGCGGCAGGAGCTGATCGACCGCATCGACGCGGAGACGACGGCCGCCGACGAGCTGGAGCAGAACGTAGAGAAGGTCCGGGCCGAGGTGGGGGAGCGGCAGCGCAAGGCCCTGGAGGAGCACGGCGGCGACCAGGCGGAGCTGGTGGCGCTGCTGTCCGGCGCGACGCCGGTGCGCGGGCCGGGTGTGAAGCTGGTCGTGGACGACGCCAAGGGTGCCGAGGACGGCGGTGGCGGTCCGCGCGAGAGCAGTGGCTTCGCGGACACGGGGCGGGTGCGCGACCGGGACATGCAGCGAGTGGTCAACGGGCTGTGGCAGTCCGGCGCGGAGGCCGTGTCTATCAACGGCCAGCGGCTGACCTCGCTGTCGGCGATCCGCGCGGCGGGTGACGCCATACTGGTCGACAACCGTCCGCTGGTGCCGCCGTACACCGTGCTGGCGGTGGGGGACGGGCAGCGGCTGAGCACCGCGTTCCAGGACAGCGCCGACGGCCAGTACCTGCATGTGCTCCAGGAGAACTTCGGGATCCGCAGCAGCATCTCCGTCGAGGACGAGGTGCGCCTGCCGGCCGCGCCGAGCCTGATCGTACGCACAGCTGAGCCGAGGGGCGCCGGGGCCGCGGAGGCCACCGGAGAGGCTTCGGCCGACACAGGGAAGGGCACATCGTGATCGCCGTACTGGGCCTGGTCGTGGGAGTCGTGGTCGGACTGTTGGTCCGGCCCGAGGTGCCTGCGGTGGTCGAGCCCTATCTTCCGATCGCCGTGGTCGCGGCACTGGACGCGGTCTTCGGCGGCCTGCGGGCCATGCTCGACGGGATCTTCGTCGACAAGGTCTTCGTGGTCTCGTTCCTGTCGAACGTGGTCGTGGCGGCGCTGATCGTGTTCCTCGGCGACAAGCTGGGCGTGGGCGCGCAGCTGTCGACCGGTGTGGTGGTCGTGCTCGGTATCCGGATCTTCTCCAACGCGGCCGCCATCCGGCGTCACGTGTTCCGGGCGTGAGGCCGATGAGTACCGAGGAGAACCCCCAGGGGACGCCCGAGGACACCCCCTCGGAGACGCCCGAGGAGACGCCGGCGCAGGCCGCCGAGGCATCGAAGCCGGAGCAGACCGGTCGCCAGCGGCTGGCCGCCGGGCTGTGGCCGCCGCGATTCAGCCGCGCCCAACTCGTCGTGGCCCTGCTGCTGTTCGTGCTCGGTCTGGGTCTGGCGATCCAGGTCCGTTCGACGAGTGACAACAGCGCGCTGCGCGGGGCGCGGCAGGAGGACCTGGTCCGCATCCTCGACGAGCTGGACGACCGCACCCAGCGTCTCGAGGACGAGAAGACCCGCCTGGAGAGCCAGCGCTCCGAGCTGGAGAGCAGCTCCGACCAGGCGGAGGAGGCCCGCAAGCAGACGCTCGAGAAGGAGCGGCAGCTCGGCATCCTGGCCGGCACGGTCGCCGCGCAGGGGCCGGGGATCACGCTGACGGTCACGGACGGTGCCGGCTCGGTCGAGTCGGACATGCTGCTGGACGCGATCCAGGAGCTGCGTGCGGCGGGCGCCGAGGCGATCCAGGTCAACGACGTCCGGGTGGTGGCGGACAGCTACTTCTCCGGCGGGGACGGCGACATAGAGGTCGACGGCAAGAAGATCGACGCTCCGTACCGGTTCAAGGTCATCGGCAAGCCGGAGGACCTGGAGCCGGCGCTGAACATTCCCGGCGGTGTGGTGCAGACGCTGGAGAAGGAGCAGGCCACCGCCACGGTGACCCGCTCGAACAAGATCGTCGTGGATGCCTTGCGACCGGCGGAGCGGCCTGACTACGCTCGGTCGTCATCGCAGTGAGGCAGGGGTGCATGGGGGCCGGGGGACAAGGACGTGACGTTGCGGGGGGTCGCCGCATCACAAGCAGGGTGCGTGGTGGAAACTGTCCGGAGGATACGGACGTTGTGAAAGTGTCCGGGTCGGCAGGTGTGTTCAGTCAGGGTTCGTCCTGCCCCACGGGCGGGTCTGTTTCGGTCAAGGGGAATCGCCCGTGAAGTTGTTTGCGAAGTTGTTCGGCAAGAGCGCACGCGAGGACGGCGGCAACGCCAAGCACCGCGCGCCGCGCCAGGCCCAGAGCGGGGAGCAGGAGGCCGAGCGCCCTCTCTTCCGCGACGAGGTCGGTGCGCAGGGCGGTGACATTCCGGGCGGACAGGGCGCGTCTTCTGTTGACCCTGCCGGTCCCGGCCGCATAGGTTTCGGAGAACCATCAACCTCAAGTGCGGGTGGAGGGTTTGCCCCCGACCCGTATGCGACCCACGCCTCCGCGGGGCAGCCGCGGCAGGAGGATGCGTCCATGCCGGTGTGTACGAGGTGCGGCCACCGCAATGCCGCGGACAGTCGGTTCTGCTCCAACTGCGGGGCGCCGCTGCGTGGTGCCCCGGCCGAGCGTCCGTCGGAGACGACGTCCACGATCTCGATCTCGGGCCTGGAGGCGTACGACGCCGAGGTCACGGGCCAGACGCAGCTTCCGTCGCTGTCGCCCGAGGCGCAGGCCGCGGTCGACGCCCTGCCGGCCGGTTCGGCGCTCCTGGTGGTGCGCCGCGGTCCGAACTCGGGCAGCCGGTTCCTGCTGGACGGTGAGCTGACCACGGCCGGCCGCCACCCGCAGAGCGACATCTTCCTCGACGACATCACCGTGTCGCGTCACCACGTCGAGTTCCGTCGGCAGCCCGACGGCGGCTTCACCGTGAGCGACGTCGGCAGCCTCAACGGCACGTACCTCAACCGTGAGCCGATCGAGACGGCGATCCGGCTCAACAACGGCGACGAGGTCCAGATCGGCAAGTACCGGCTGGTGTTCTACTCCAGCCAGCGGGGCGTGTGACCCCTCCGGGAACCCTTCAGGGAAGGTCCATGCTGCGAACACCGACGGGCGGTGCCGGTCACGGCACCGCCACCGCGGGCGACCGGCTGGTCAGCATCGGGACGGTGCTGAACCAGCTGCGCGACGAGTTTCCCGAAGTGACCATCTCCAAGATCCGGTTTCTGGAGGCCGAGGGGCTCGTCGAGCCGCAGCGGACGGCCTCCGGCTACCGCAAGTTCAGCCCGCAGGACGTGGAGCGGCTCGCCCAGATCCTGCGGATGCAGCGTGACCACTACCTGCCGCTCAAGGTGATCCGCGAGCATCTCGACGCGCTCGCCCGGGGCGAGCAGGTCAAACTGCCCTCCCCGAGTCCGCAGCGGGACCTGCTGGACGGAGCCTGGGACCCGGAGCAGGACCGGCCGACGGCGGCGCGGATCGGCCGGGCCGAGCTGCTGGCCGCCGCGGAGGTCACCGAGGCGGAGCTCGCCGAGTGGGAGTCGTACGGGCTCCTCGTTCCGGGGGCCGAGGGCGGCTATGACGCGGAGGCGGTCACCGTCGCCAGACTTGTCGCGGATCTGGGGAGATTCGGTTTGGAACCGCGGCACCTCCGGGCGGTGAAGGCGGCCGCGGATCGCGAGGCCGGACTGGTCGAACAGATGGTCGCACCGCTGCGCCGGCACCGGAATCCGCAGACCAGAGCACATGCGGAGGCCACCGCGAAGGAGCTGGCGGGCCTCTCCGTACGGCTTCACGCGGCACTGGTCCAGACCGCGCTGGGGCTCCGGCTGCCGTGATCTTGGAGGGGCCCGACTATCCAAACCGGTCGGGCACGTCCTAGGGTTGCTGTGTGAACGAGCTCGACGTTGTGGGTGTCCGGGTGGAAATGCCCTCGAACCAGCCGATCGTGCTCCTGCGTGAAGTGGGAGGCGACCGGTACCTCCCCATTTGGATCGGCCCCGGGGAGGCGACCGCGATCGCCTTCGCCCAGCAGGGCATGGCTCCGGCGAGGCCGCTGACGCACGACCTCTTCAAGGACGTCCTGGAGGCGGTGGGCCAGGAGCTCACCGAGGTCCGGATCACCGACCTCCGTGAAGGCGTCTTCTACGCGGAGCTGGTCTTCGCCAGTGGTGTCGAGGTGAGCGCGCGGCCGTCCGACGCGATAGCGCTGGCGCTGCGCACGGGAACGCCGATCTACGGCAGCGACGGCGTCCTGGACGACGCCGGCATCGCGATTCCGGACGAGCAGGAGGACGAGGTGGAGAAGTTCCGCGAGTTCCTCGACCAGATCTCTCCCGAGGATTTCGGCACGAACAGCCAGTGACGGCGGCCGGCCGGCGACCGTCCGGCCGGCTCCGCCGACCTTCGTCCCTCGGGGCGCTTTCAGCGCATTCGAGAAGCCTTTCCCGGCGAGGGACACGGGAAACCACTCTCAGGGTGATTATCACTCGGCGTGCCGAGTGTGGCGATCGTTGACGCACCCCGAGTGACTGCCTACCGTCGAGTGGGCAGGTCAAGGACGGAGGGTCGGCGTGATGAGCAGCGGCGACGGCACGGCAGGGGGCGCTCTCGGACGCACTCCGGGAGACGGCGGGCTGTACCCGCTCCAGGAGGGCGCGGCCGGCACGGGCACCGACATCGGAACCGACACCATCGGATACCGGGGGCCGACCGCGTGCGCGGCGGCCGGCATCACGTACCGGCAGCTGGACTACTGGGCGCGCACCGGGCTTGTGGAGCCCAGCGTCCGGCCCGCGTACGGCTCGGGGACGCAGCGGCTCTACAGCTTTCGCGACGTCGTCGTCCTGAAGATCGTCAAGCGCTTCCTGGACACCGGTGTCGCGCTGCAGAACATCCGTGCAGCGGTGCAGCACCTTCGGGCCCGGGGTTTCCGGGATCTCGAGCGCATGACGCTGATGAGCGACGGCGCGACCGTGTACGAGTGCTCCTCGCCCGACGAGGTGGTGAACCTGCTCCAGGGCGGGCAGGGCGTCTTCGGGATCGCGGTGGGCGTGGTGTGGCGGGACGTCGAGGCGGCGTTGTCGCAGCTGCACGGCGAACGCGTGGACACCGGCGAGACGCTGATCGGACACAACCCGAGCGACGAGCTGGCGCGCCGCCGGCGCGACCGGGCGGTCTGAGCCGGTGACACCCTGAGGGACTCGCACGTCAGTGCGGGTCCCATTGTCAGTGGCGTAGGGCAGCATCGGAGTCGTGAGAGCCGCGCCGACGATCCTGCATCTGGACATGGATGCGTTCTTCGCCGCCGCAGAGCAGGCGGCGAAGCCCAGCCTGCGCGGCAAACCGGTGGTGGTCGGCGGGCTGGGGCCGCGCGGGGTCGTCGCGACGGCCTCGTACGAGGCCCGGCGGTTCGGGGTGCACTCGGCGATGCCGATGGCGCAGGCGCGCCGGCTCGCGCCGAACGCGGCGTATCTGGTGCCCCGGTTCTCGTTGTACCGGTCGGTCAGCGAGCAGGTCATGGAACTCCTCGGCCGGCTGTCGCCGCTGGTCGAGCCGCTGAGCCTGGACGAGGCCTTCGTGGACCTGGAGGCCGGGGGTACGGCCTGGGACGCGGCGAGCGCGCGGGAGGCCGGTGAGCGGCTGCGCAGGGACATTCTCGGTACCACGGGGCTCACGGGGTCGGTGGGGCTGGCGGGGTCGAAGATGATCGCGAAGATCGCCTCGGAGGAGGCCAAGCCGGACGGCCTGGTGCTGATCGAGCCGGGCACGGAGCGCGAGCTGCTGGGGCCGAAGTCCGTACGGATCATCCCGGGGGTCGGGCCGGCCACCGGCGAGCACCTGCGGCGGGCGGGCATGACGACGGTCGCGGACCTGGTGGCGGCCGGCGAGGACGAGCTCGTACGGCTGCTGGGGCGGGCGCACGGGACCTCGCTGCACCGGATGGCCCAGGGCCACGACGACCGGCCCGTGGTGGCCGAGCGGGATGCCAAGTCGGTGTCCGTGGAGGACACCTTCGACGTGGACCTGCACGACCGGGTGCGGATCCGGACCGAGGTGGAACGGCTCGCGGAGCGGTGCGTGGCGCGGCTGCGGGCCTCGGGGCACTCCGGGCGGACGATCGTGCTCAAGGTGCGCCGGTTCGACTTCTCGACGCTCACCCGGTCGGAGACGCTGCGGGGGCCCACGGACGACCACGTCGTCGTACGGGAGGCGGCGGCCAGGCTCCTGGAGGGCGTGGACACCACGGGCGGGGTGCGGCTGCTCGGCGTCGGGGTGAGCGGGCTCGCGGACTACACCCAGGAGGACCTGTTCGCGCAGGCGGGGGCGGCGGAGGCCGCGGAGGAGGCCGACGTGGAGCAGTCCGCCGACGCGTCGGCCGCTCCCACGCCGGAGCCGCCCGCGGAACGGCGGTGGGCGGCCGGGCAGGACGTCCGGCACGCGGAGTACGGCCCCGGGTGGGTGCAGGGGAGCGGGGTCGGACGGGTCACCGTCCGCTTCGAGGTACCGGGGTCGACGGTTCCGGGGCGGGTGCGGACCTTCTTCGTCGACGATCCGGATCTGGAGCGGTCCGAACCGCTGCCGCTGGTGCCGGGCGGGCAGGCGTAGGGGACGTGCCCGGCCTCCGGCCGGTTCCGCGGGCCCCACCCCGATCCGGCCGCCGGCCTCGGCCCGGCCCCGATCCTCCGCTCTGCCCCCTCAGGCCTCGTCCTGGCCGGCCAGCCGACCGAAGTCGCGGACCTCGTGGGGCGCGGGCGGCAGGCTGATGCTGTAGTGGCGGTAGAGCTGGAGCTCCTGCTCCGGCGAGAGGTGGCGGCCCACGCCGAAGTCCGGGGCCTCCTTGATCAGCGCCCGCTCGTACGGGACGTGCAGGCCGTCGCCGGCCAGTTCGCTGGGCTCCAGCGGGACGAACGCGTCCCGGCTGAACAGGCCCGTGCGGACGGCGGCCCACTCCGGGACACCCGTCGCGTCGTCCAGGTACACCTCGTCCACGGTTCCGATCTTGTGTCCGTTGCGGTCGTACGCCTTGCGGCCGATCAGGCTGCGCGGATCGATATCGGTCTGCACGGTCCCTCCACATGGTCGCAACTGCTCTCCAACCACTACGAAAGTGCACAACCGAGATATCGGCCACTTGAGCGATCTGGCGACGCAAGCGCGCTGGTAGGCTGGCTGTGGCTGTCGACCCCGCGCGGGAGAGTCTCCGGGGAATCCTCAGAATCCTCACGGAGACGCCGAAGGAGCAAATCCTCCCCGGAATCTCTCAGGCACCCGTACCGCGCGGACGAGGTCACTCTGGAAAGCAGAGCGGAAGCCCGACGGCACCCGCTCTCACCGACGGTGAAAGCCGGCCCGCCCCCACGCGGTGCCGGTGAAGCTCTCAGGTTGAGATGACAGAGGGGGAGGCCGTCCGGGCACCCGCGCCGTGGTGCCCCTTCAGGGTCGTGACAGACCAGGAGGCCTCCGCCATGACCGCCAACCGCCCCCCGCTCTCCGTTCTCGAACAGGGCATCCCCTTCGAGCAGCGGCACATCGGGCCCGACGCCGAAGCCCGGGCCAAGATGCTCGCGCAGGTCGGATACGGCTCCCTCGACGAGCTCACCGCCGCCGCGGTGCCGGACGTGATCAAGAGCGCCGAGGCCCTGGGCCTGCCGGCCGCCCGCACCGAGGCCGAGGTCCTGGCCGAGCTGCGCGAGCTGGCCGACCGCAACCAGGTCCTCGCCCCGATGATCGGCCTCGGCTACTACGGCACCTTCACGCCGCCGGTCATCCTGCGCAACGTCATGGAGAACCCCGCCTGGTACACGGCGTACACGCCGTACCAGCCGGAGATCTCGCAGGGCCGCCTGGAGGCGCTGCTCAACTTCCAGACCATGGTCGCCGACCTCACGGGTCTGCCCACCTCCGGCGCCTCGCTGCTCGACGAGGGCACCGCCGCCGCCGAGGCCATGTCGCTCTCCCGCCGCGTCGGCAAGGTCAAGAACGGCGTCTTCCTGGTCGACGCCGACGCCCTGCCGCAGACCGTCGCCGTGATCGAGACCCGCGCCGAGCCGACCGGTGTCGAGGTCGTCGTCGCGGACCTCTCCGCCGGCATCCCCGCCGAGATCGCCGAGCGCGGCGTCTTCGGCGTGCTGCTCCAGTACCCGGGTGCCTCCGGCGCCGTCCGGGACATCAAGCCGGTCATCGACCAGGCCCACGAGCTCGGCGCGATCGTCACCGTCGCCGCCGACCTGCTCGCCCTCACCCTGCTCACCTCGCCCGGCGAGCTCGGCGCCGACATCGCCGTCGGCACCACCCAGCGCTTCGGCGTCCCGATGGGCTTCGGCGGCCCGCACGCCGGCTACATGGCCGTCCAGGACAAGCACGCCCGGTCGCTGCCCGGCCGCCTCGTCGGCGTCTCCGTGGACGCCGACGGCAACCGCGCGTACCGCCTGGCCCTGCAGACCCGCGAGCAGCACATCCGCCGCGAGAAGGCCACCAGCAACATCTGTACCGCGCAGGTGCTGCTCGCCGTCATGGCGGGCATGTACGCCGTCTACCACGGTCCCGACGGCCTGAAGACGATCGCGCAGCGCACCCACCGCTATGCGGCGATCCTCGCCGCGGGCCTGAAGGCCGGTGGCGTGGAGCTCACCACCGGTGCCTTCTTCGACACCCTCACCGCCCGCGTCCCGGGCAAGGCGGACGAGGTCGTCGCCGCCGCCCGCGAGGCAGGCGTCAACCTGTACCGCGCCGACGCGGACCACGTCTCGATCTCCTGCGACGAGACCACCGGCCGCGCGCAGCTCGCCGCCGTCTGGAGCGCCTTCGGCGTCGCCGGCGACGTCGAGGCCCTCGACGCCGTCACCGAGGACGCGCTGCCCGTCGACGCGCTCCGCTCCGACGTGTACCTGACCCACCCGGTCTTCCACGCGCACCGCTCCGAGACCGCGATGCTGCGCTACCTGCGCAAGCTCGCCGACCGCGACTACGCGCTCGACCGCGGCATGATCCCGCTCGGCTCCTGCACGATGAAGCTGAACGCGACCACCGAGATGGAGCCGGTGACCTGGCCCGAGTTCGGCCAGATCCACCCGTTCGCGCCGGTCGAGCAGGCGCAGGGCTACCTCACGCTCATCACCGAGCTGGAGGAGCGCCTCGCCGAGGTCACCGGGTACGACAAGGTGTCCATCCAGCCCAACGCCGGTTCGCAGGGCGAGCTGGCCGGTCTGCTGGCCGTCCGCGCCTACCACCGCGCCAACGGCGACGAGCAGCGCACGGTGTGCCTCATCCCGTCCTCCGCGCACGGCACCAACGCCGCCTCCGCGGTGATGGCCGGCATGAAGGTCGTCGTCGTCAAGACCGCCGACGACGGCGAGGTCGACGTCGAGGACCTGCGCGCCAAGATCGCCCAGTACCGCGACGAGCTGTCCGTGCTGATGATCACCTACCCGTCCACGCACGGTGTCTTCGAGGAGCACGTCGCCGATATCTGCGCCGAGGTCCACGAGGCCGGCGGCCAGGTGTACGTCGACGGCGCCAACCTCAACGCGCTGGTCGGTCTCGCCAAGCCGGGTCACTTCGGCGGCGACGTCTCGCACCTCAACCTGCACAAGACCTTCTGCATCCCGCACGGCGGCGGCGGCCCGGGCGTCGGCCCGGTCGGCGTCCGTGCGCACCTCGCCCCGTACCTCCCGAACCACCCGCTCCAGCCGACCGCCGGCCCGGAGACGGGCGTCGGCCCGATCTCGGCCGCCCCGTGGGGCTCGGCCGGCATCCTGCCGATCTCCTGGTCGTACGTCCGCCTGATGGGCGGCGAGGGCCTCAAGCGCGCCACCCAGGTCGCGGTGCTCGCGGCGAACTACATCGCCAAGCGCCTGGAGCCGCACTACCCGGTGCTCTACACCGGCCCGGCCGGGCTGGTCGCGCACGAGTGCATCGTCGACATCCGCCCGCTGGCCAAGGCCACCGGCGTCAGCGTCGACGACATCGCCAAGCGCCTGATCGACTACGGCTTCCACGCGCCGACCATGTCGTTCCCGGTCGCCGGCACGCTGATGATCGAGCCGACCGAGTCCGAGGACCTCACCGAGCTCGACCGCTTCTGCGACACGATGATCGCGATCCGCGCCGAGATCGAGAAGGTCGCCTCGGGCGAGTGGCCCGCCGACGACAACCCGCTCGTCAACGCGCCGCACACCGCGGCCGCGCTGGGCGGCGAGTGGAACCACGCTTACAGCCGCGACGTGGCCGCCTTCCCGGCCGGTGTCTCGGCCGCGGACAAGTACTGGCCGCCGGTGCGCCGCATCGACGGTGCCTTCGGTGACCGCAACCTGGTCTGCTCCTGCCCGCCGCTGGACGAGTACGACAACTGAGCATGAGTGAAGGGCCGGTCCGGAGATCCTCTCCGGGCCGGCCCTTCGTCGTGTGCGTGCCCGTGCGCGGTGTGCCGGGCGGCCCCCTCAGGCCGCCTTGGCCACCTGCCCGGCCGTCAACGGCCGGTGCGGCGCGATGATCTGGCCGTCCGGCAGCAGCTCACCGGTGTCCTCGAAGAGCAGGACCCCGTTGCACAGGAGGCTCCAGCCCTGCTCCGGGTGGTGAGCCACCAGGCGGGCCGCCTCCCGATCGGCGGAGTCGGCGGTGGGACAGGCGGGCTGATGCTGGCACATGGATGGGTTCTTTCGCTGCGTGGTGGTGAGTGTCCTGCGGCTCGATGCGGTGTTCATGGCCGCCCCCCGTGGTCGGTTCGGTCCGGTCCCAGTCTTCCCCTACGGACGTCGATCCGCAGGGATTTCGCGGCAGCTGTTCCTATTGCAAGAAGACGTATCACCCGCCCGGGCGGTTCAACTCAACTGCACGGTCTCTTCGGGTGGTTCGCAGTGGTCCCGGCGGGCTAGTCCGTACGGGCCATCCGGGCGCACAACTGTGCCCCGCGGCCGGGGCGGCCGCGGGGCGGGGGTTCGGACGGGGTCCGAGGCGGGGCGTGGGATGCCGGTCCTGGCGGCTCAGGCCGCGGGGGCCGGGGTGCCGAACAGCGGTGCGGGCGCCAGGCGCAGGGTCAGGACGGGCAGCAGATCGGCGACGCGGTGCGGCCGGTGGGCGGCGATGCCGGGGGGCGCGGGCGCCAGGGGGATGAGCAGGTCGGCCGGGTCGGGGGCGCCGTCGGCCCCGTCGGCCTCGGTGTCGCCGTGCAGCCAGAGGGTCAGCATGTACAGCTCGGGGACGGAGAGCAGCCGCGGCTGGTACGTCCCGGGCAGCGAGTCCGCCTGGAGCAGGGCGCGTTCGGTGGCGGCGAGGTAGGGGCCCTCGAAGAAGTGCGAGAAGGCCCAGCCGTCGGGCGTGAGGAGGGTGTCTCCGGCCGCGACGGCGCGTTCGGGGCCGCGGATCAGGAACCGCCAGCCGGCGAGCCGGGTGCGCGGGGTGCCTGCGGGCGGGGCGACCTGGTCCCGTACGTCCAGTACGTGTACGGGCAGAGGGAGTTCGGGGCTCAGCGGTCCCTGGGCGGACCGCAGGGAGGGAGTTCGTGCTTCGCGGACGGCGGTGGGGGAACCGAGGGCCGCGAGGACACTGCGCAGGGCCGGCGCGGGAGCCGGGGAGGGCTGAAGCATGATGGGTCGCCTCTCGCTCAAGAGACAAGGGTGATGCGGGCAGTCGCGGACGGCGCTGTCGGCTGCGGGACATGAGACATGACCGGGCGCCGACTCTCTCTGCCTCGTCCGCGGAGTTTATACGACGCCTGTTCACACAGTGTTTCCGCTAGCCGCGCTCGATATTCCGGGCAAGGCGCAATCAGGCCTTGTTCTCAAGGCGATTCAACGCCCTTTCGCCGAACGCGGGTCCGCTGCCTGCGACTTCTCCGTCGCGACGGACGGCCGAATGGGACCGGTGCCGGATTACGCGCGGGGTGCGGAATATGCATGGTGCTTCGTGCCCGGGGTAAGTGCCGGACGGCTCGACGTTCACAGCCTACCGTCCGATCGGTTCTCGCGCAGGCGTTATGGATCAGTCAGTCGGGGCATTATCGTCCGTGACGCGAGCGACTTCAGCCGCGGGCCGCGCACTCGAGGAGGGACCCTCCGATGGGGGAGAAGGTCGTGGCAGACGGGTTCGACCTGTCCGATCGGCAGAAATACCGAAGGAAGTTGCAGCAGTGCCTGGCGGGACTGGCGCGACTGCTGGCGGAGAAGAGGTTCGATCGGCCGAGGAATCTGATGGGGCTGGAGATCGAGCTGAATCTCGCCGGCGCCGACGGCATGCCCCGCATGATGAATGCCGAGGTCCTCGAGCGCATCGCCAGCCGCGATTTCCAGACGGAACTCGGCATGTTCAACCTCGAGGTGAACATCGCCCCGCACCGGCTCGGCGGACGCGTCTTCGATCAACTGGCGGAGGAACTCCGGGCCGGTCTGGGATATGCCGACCGCAAGGCCCGGGAAGTGGACGCCGGCGTTCTCATGATCGGAATTCTTCCGACGCTGGAACAGCGTGACATGGTCACCGGGAACCTCTCCGCCGTGGACCGTTACCTGCTTCTCAACGATCAGATCGTGGCCGCCCGGGGCGAGGACTTCGCGCTGGACATAGAGGGGGTGGAGCGGCTGCGCTGCAGTACCTCCTCGATCGCCTCCGAAGCGGCCTGTACGTCCGTGCAGTTGCACCTCCAGGTCACCCCCGCGCGGTTCGCCGCGGTGTGGAACGCGGCGCAGGCGGCGGCGGCGGTCCAGGTCGCCGTGGGGGCCAACGCGCCGTTCCTGTTCGGGCGCGAGTTGTGGCGGGAGTCGCGGCCACCGCTGTTCCAGCAGGCGATCGACACCCGGCCGCCGGAGCTCCAGGCGCAGGGGGTGCGTCCGCGGACCTGGTTCGGGGAGCGCTGGGTGGACTCGGCGTACGACCTCTTCGAGGAGAACCTGCGGTACTTCCCGCCGCTGCTGCCGCTGATGGACGACGAGGATCCGCTCCGGGTCCTGGACGAGGGCGGCGTGCCGTCGCTGCAGGAGCTGGTGCTGCACAACGGGACGGTCTACCGCTGGAACCGGCCGGTGTACGGGCTCGTGGACGGCGTGCCGCACCTGCGGGTGGAGAACAGGGTGCTGCCGGCCGGGCCGACGGTCGAGGACGTGGTCGCCAACGCGGCGTTCTACTACGGCCTGGTCCGCGCGCTCGCCGACGACCCGCGTCCGGTCTGGAAGCGGCTGTCCTTCGCCGACGCGGCCGACAACTTCGACACGGCCTGCCGGTACGGGGTCGAGGCGGAGCTGCGCTGGCCACGGCCGGGCAGGGGCGGCGGTGTCGCGACCGTACCGGCCGTGAAGCTCGTACGGGACGAACTGCTGCCGCTCGCCGCGGCCGGGCTCGACGCGTGGCAGATCGACCCGGCCGACCGCGACCACTACCTCGGCATCGTCGAGGAGCGCTGCCGGCGGCGGACCAACGGCGCGGCCTGGCAGGCCGAAACGTTCCACCGGGCGCGGGCGGCGGGGCTCGGCCGGCAGGAGGCGCTCGCCGCGATGACCCGCCGCTACACCGAGCTGATGCACACCGGTGAACCGGTGCACACCTGGCCGGTGGGACTCGGCGGCCAGGGCGCGTCGGGCGGATCGGAGCCGCGCGGAGCCTAGGGCGCGTTCGCCGCGGCCCGGGCGGTGTCGCCCGCGGTCATGATGGCCTTCAGGATCACCACCTGGATCTCCGCAGGGTCGCTCACCTGGTAGCCCGCGCCGCCCGTCGTCCTGGCGATCTCGTGGATGTCGTCGCGGTCGGCGTCCGGGCCGACCGCGATCGCGATCAGCGGGACGGGGCGCTGCGGGTCGGCGAGTGCCTGGAGGCGCGAGATCAGGGCGGCGCGGCCGATGCTCGCCTGGTCCTGGTTCGACCCGTCCGTCAGGATCACCACCGCGTTGAACTTGCCGGGCACGTACCCCTTCTGGGCCTCCTGCCAGGCCGCGAGCGTGGTGTCGTACAGCCCGGTGGCCCCGCCGGGCACGGGGGCGAGCCGCGCGAAGGCCGCGTTCAGCCGGGCGCGGTGGGTGGTGCCGCCGCGGACGGGGCTCCCGAGTTCGGCGGTCGGCACCAGTCGGCGGTAGTCGCGGTCGCCGTCGAGCGTGGTGGCGAAGTCCCACAGCCCGACCTCGTCCTCCGCCGTGAACTGGCGGAGCGCCTGGATCAGCGAGGCCTTGGTGACGTCCATCCGCGACTGCCCGTCCCGCCCCGGCACAGGCGCCGCCATCGAGCCGGACGCGTCCACGACGGTGGTCAGCCGGGCGCTCTGGACGGTGATGGTCCACATGCCCAGGGTCTGCGCGATCAGCTCGGAGGACGGCCGGCCCGCGGGCCCGGCGGAGGCCTGCGCGTACGGCTGCGGCGCCTGCCCGCCCGCGGTGCGGACCAGGGAGTCGGTCGCGGCGGCGGGGGCGTCGGCGGTGCGGAACCCGTGCTTCTGCAGCACGTCGAGCGCGTCGCGATTGCCGAGCAGGCCCATGAACCGCACCGCCGCCCGGCTCTGGTCGGTGGACTGCCTCCGCTCGTCGACGAGGTGGTACGGGTAGTCCAGCCGCGGCACCCCGTCGCTGGGGTAGAGGAGCCGCAGGTCCTTGTCGTCGGAGGTCTTCCGGTTGTGCGTGAAGGCGGCCTGTTCGGAGAGGAACACGGCGTCGTTGCGGTCCGCACGGGACGCGTCCGCCGGGTCGAGGGCGAGGGTGCGCGGCACCGCGCCGTCGGTGTCGCTGGTCCGGGCGGAGAGGGCCTTCGCGGTGGCGGCGATCCGGGTGTCGCTCTCCGGGCCCCGGGTGGACACGGATATTCCGGCGAGCGCCAGCAGGCCGGTGGCGCTGCGCGCCGGGTCCGCCGAGCCGAGCCGCAGCTTGCCGGGCTCGCCGGCCAGGGCGGCGAGCTGCGCCCAGGAGTGGGTGCGGGACGGCCAGCCGAGGGTGCGGGCGGCGGCCGGCGCGGTGGCGAGCGTGACGGGGGAGGAGGCCACGCCGCCCGCGGAGAGCAGTGGCACGCCGTCCCCGCTGCCCTTGGCGCGCTCGGTCCACACGGAGGAGTCGGCGATCCACACGTCGAAGTCGGGCGTGTTCCGCGCGGTCGCCAGCGAGGTGGCCACCACGGAGTTCTCGCGGGCGGTCACCCGCACGTCCAGGCAGTTGCCGTCGGAGGTGACGCGCTGCGCGCGGAGGTCGTCGGCGATCTCCCGGAGCGCCGGGGCGATGTCGGGGGAGGCGACGACGTCGAGGCGGCCGCCCGCGTCGTCGCAGTCGGGCCCGGTGGAGAGCAGTCCGTTGCGGGCGGCGAGGCCGACGCCGCCGGCGACGGCCAGGACGAGCACGGTGGCGAGCGCGACGGTGCGGCGGCGCAGCCGCCCACCGCCCGCGCCGTCCCCTCCTCCGGTTCCGCCGGTCTGTCCCGTTGCTCCGGCTCCCGCTGCCCCGGCTGCCCTGGCGGGCCGGTCGTCGGGCAAGCTGTGACGTCCCATGGCGGTGGAACCCTCCTTGAACCTTGAGCCTTGAATCCTGAACAAGGCCGAGCAGGCGAAAGGGGACCTCGCCGTCGGATTGACGCGGGTCCCCGGCCTGTCGCGCGCGGTCTTCGGAATTGCATTCGAGACCCTAGCGGGACGGAATGGGGCCCGAGGGGTGAATGGCGAACTGGAGGCAGGTGTGCAGACAGAGTCGGGTGCGGTGGCCGATTCTCTTCCCCCGGAGGGGTTCTCGCGGAAGATCCTGCGGTCCGAGACCTTGCTGGTCCTCGCGCTCTCGCTGGGTGCGAGCGGTGTGTCGGCGCTGATCAGCTTCATCGGCTCGGTGACCAAGCCGGGTGGTCTGAAGGACCAGGCCGCGACGCTCAACGGCTCGTACGCTCCGGGGCGGCCGTGGCTGGATCTGGCCTGGCAGCTCTTCGGCATCGCGAGCGCCCTGGTGCCCGTCGCGCTGGTGGCGCATCTGCTCATGCGCGAAGGCACCGGGATGCGGGCGATCGGCTTCGACCGCACACGGCCGTGGCAGGACCTGGGGCGCGGCACCCTGGTGGCGGCCGGCATCGGGAGTGCCGGGCTCGCCTTCTATCTGGTGGCGCGCACGGCCGGGTTCAACCTGACGGTGGTGCCGGAGGCGCTCCCCGACGTGTGGTGGAAGTACCCGGTGCTGATCCTCTCGGCGGTGCAGAACGCCGTCCTGGAAGAGGTCATCGTGGTCGGCTATCTGCTGCGCAGACTGGGCCAGTTGGGGTGGACGCCGGTGGCGGCGCTCGCGGCGAGTTCGGTGCTGCGCGGCTCGTACCACCTGTACCAGGGGATCGGCGGCTTCATCGGCAACATGGTGATGGGCGTGGTGTTCGTGCTGCTCTACCGCAGGTGGGGCCGGGTGGGGCCGCTGGTGGCGGCGCATGCCCTGCTCGACATCGTCGCCTTCGTCGGTTACGGGCTGCTGGCAGGGAAGGTGGACTGGCTGCCGACCGTGTGACCGGGCGGGAGCGGAGAAGGGGCGTACGGCAACGGCCGTACGCCCCTTCTCCGTTTCCCGGCGTCACCCGTTTCCCGGTGCCACCGGCGTCCCGGCGTCCCCGGTTCAGACGTTCAGGTCGCCCTCGATCACCGACACCGCGTGCCCGTTGAGCAGCGTGCGGTCTCCGCGGAGCCGGGTGCGGACGATGCCGGTGCGGGCGCCGCCCTGCCGTCCGGTGAGGTCCTCGCGCCCGAACCGGGCCGACCAGAAGGGGGCGAGGGCGGTGTGCGCGCTGCCGGTGACCGGGTCCTCGTCGATGCCCACGCCCGGGAAGAAGCCGCGCGAGACGAAGTCGTAGCCACGCTCGGGCCGTTCGGCGGGCGCCGTGACGATGACGCCGCGGTCGGAGAGGTCCTTCAGCGCCGCGTGGTCCGGGGTGAGCCCCCGTACGGTCTCCTCGTCCTCCAGCTCGACGACGAGGTCGCCGATGTGCGCGGAGGTGTCGTGCACCGAGACCACGTCGGCACCGAGGGCCTCGGTGAGCCGGTCGGGCACCGGGACCGGCTTCAGGTCCGAGGTGGGGAAGTCCATGGTGATCGTCCCGTCGGCCTCGGCGGTCGCCCCGAGGATGCCGCAGCGTGCCGCGAACCGCAGGGTCCCCTCGGCGAGGCCGGCCGCGTTGATGACGTGCGCGGTGGCGAGCGTGGCGTGGCCGCACATGTCGACCTCGGTGGTCGGCGTGAACCAGCGCAGCGCCCAGTCGGCCTCGCCGCCGGCGGGCAGCGGGTGGGCGAAGGCGGTCTCGGAGAGGTTCACCTCCGCGGCGACCTTCTGCAGCCAGTGGTCGTCCGGGAACGCGTCGAGGAGCAGGACCCCGGCCGGGTTGCCGGCGAAGGGGCGGTCGGTGAAGGCGTCGACGATTCGGATGCGCATGGACGCGACGCTACGTGGTCGGCGAAGCCGCAGGCCAAGGCCAATCCGGGATGTCTGGACCGGGACCGCGCGGCCGACTGCTCGGCGGGCTGTTGTCAAACGAAGTATTCCGATATATCGTTGAAGCATCGCGACAGATCAACGATGGAAGGAGCGTAGCGATGCGTTCACAGGGACACGACCACGAGTACGGCCGCGGACACGGACACTGCGGCCCCGGCCATCGGGGACGGGGCGAGTTCTCCCGCGGCGACTTCGAAGGGCGGCGCGCGGCCTTCGGTCCGTTCGGACCGGGCTTCGGCGGCCCGTACGGGGGTCCGTTCGGCGGTGGCCGCGGACGCGGCGGCGGCCGGGGCAGGGCGCGGCGCGGTGATGTGCGCGCCTCGATCCTGGCGCTGCTCAAGGACCGCCCGATGCACGGTTACGAGATGATCCAGGAGATCGGCGAGCGCAGCGGCGGGGCCTGGAAGCCCAGCCCGGGCTCGGTCTATCCGACCCTCCAGCTCCTGGAGGACGAGGGCCTGATCGCCAGTGCCAGCGAGGGCGGCAAGAAGCTGTTCACGCTCACCGACGCCGGCCGCACCGAGGCCGAGTCGGGTGCGGACGCCCCCTGGGAGGAGGCCGGGCGCGGCGTCGACTGGGACGCCGTGAACGAGATCCGGCAGGCCGGCTTCGGCCTGATGGAGGCGTTCGGGCAGGTCTGGAAGACGGGCGACGCCGAGCAGCGGACGAAGGCCGTCGAGGTCATCAACGAGGCCCGGAAGAAGCTCTACCTCATCCTGGCCGACGAGCACTGAGTCGAGGGCTTCGTATCCGGCGCCGACAAGAACTCGTAGCCGACGCCAATAGAAGAGGAAGGGGCCCCGCGGTGATCCGCCGCGGGGCCCCTCGTCTCTTGCGCGTCTCAGGTCACCAGGCCCGCCAGCTTCCGCAGCGACTCGTTGAGCGCCGCCGTCGCCGAGTCCTTGAGCTTGCCCGCCATCAGGGAGACCGCGGCGCCCGTGAACTCGCCGTCGATGCGGACGGTGGTGGCGGCGCCGTCAGCTGCCAGCGCGTAACGCGTGCCGACGTTGACGCCCATCGGACCCTTGCCCCTGATGGCCAGTACGCGCGTGGTCTCCAGCTCCTCGACCGTCCAGGTCACCTCGGCCGGGAAGCCCATCAGCTTCATGTTCTCCACGAAGGTGGCGCCCGTCTCCAGGGTGTCGGGGCCTCCGTTCGGGAAGCTGGTGTGGGTGGCGTTCCACTCGCCGTACGCGGTGAAGTCGGTCAGCTGCGCCCAGACCTTCTCGGCCGGCGCCTCGATCCGTGCCTCCGCGCTCACTTCGGCCATGCGACCACCCCTTCTCGTCGGGCTTCCGGTGTCGCGGAACGTAGCGGCGCGGGCGTGAACATTCAATACTGATGAACCGTCAGTTCGTGCTGGGGGTCAGGGAGTCAGCTTCGTACGGCCAGTTCCCCGGTGCCGCCGACCCAGCGGATCTCCGCCGCGTCGAACCAGTCGGAGGCGCGCGGTCCGCCGCCCTCCTCGTGGCAGTGGAAGGCGGCCCAGAAAAGATCGGCGGGCAGCGCCTCGCGCGGTGCGTACACGCGGTAGACGTACTGCCGTCCGTCCAGGGCGACGAGAGCGACCATCCAGAACATACCTCTAGGACGAATCCGGACGGGGCCATGGTTGCGCAGGGGGCGCAGGGCAAGGCGGCGCGCTCCACCTGTCCGGATTCCGCACAATCTCATCCGCAGGGAGGAGGGGCCGGTCGTCCGTGCCCAACTCCAGTGGGATGCGCACATGCTTCTCGCCGGGGATGTTCCGGCCGCCGGGGAATGGTGGAGTGGAAGGGTGCACCATCCCGTCCCACGGATACCCGCCCAGCCCGCGCCGCACCGTGTCGAGACCGAGGCCCGACTCACCCTCGAACTGGCCACGGTCGTCTCCGGGGCGCGCCGCCGAGCCCTGCGGGACGGGGACCGCCAGGTCGACACCGCCCATCTGCTGCACTCCCTCGTCGAGTCCGACCCCGCGGTCCGCGCCGCCTTCGAGGGCGGGGCGCAGCTCGCCCGGGTGCTCGGCTACCTCGTGCAGCGGAGCATCGGGTACGGGCTGCGCTGGCGGGCCTCCGCCGAGGCCGCGAGCAGGCCGGTCGCCGGGCCGGGCGGCTGGTCGCCCGCCGCGGCGGCCGCCATGGAGGGCGCCCTCGAGCGGGCCGCGCTGCGCGGCGAGGACCGCGCCACCGGACTCGACGTGCTCGCCGTCGTCGCCTCCGACCCCGACTGCCGGGCCTTCGAGGTCCTGCTGCGCGCGGGGGTCGAACCCGACGCCCTGACCGCCCGGATCGCCGAGCTGTCTCAACAGGTGTAACGGGGGTTACGCCCCTGACGGCGCCCTGTCATGATGGCCCGATGCACGCGTCTCAGGGGAGAAGCGCCGGCCTGGGACTCGCCCTGGCCTCGGCCTTCGCATTCGGTGGTTCAGGAGTGGCGGCCAAGCCGCTGATCGAGGCGGGCCTCGACCCGCTGCACGTGGTGTGGCTCCGGGTGGCCGGCGCCGCCCTCGTCATGCTGCCGGTGGCCTGGCGCCACCGCGACCTGCTGCGCCGCAAGCCCGCTCTCCTCGCCGGCTTCGGCCTGCTCGCCGTCGCCGGCGTCCAGGCCTGCTACTTCGCCGCGATCTCGCGCATCCCGGTCGGTGTCGCACTGCTCATCGAGTACCTGGCCCCGGCGCTCGTCCTCGGCTGGGTGCGGTTCGTCCAGCGCCGCCCGGTGACCCGGGCCGCGGCGCTCGGCGTGATCCTCGCCGTCGGCGGCCTCGCCTGCGTGGTGCAGGTCTGGTCCGGGCTGAGCTTCGACCTCCTCGGTCTCCTTCTCGCCCTGGCCGCCGCCTGCTGCCAGGTCGGCTACTTCGTCCTGTCCGACCAGGGCAGCGACGAGGCCGAGCCCGCCGATCCGCTCGGCATCATCGCGTACGGACTGCTGATCGGCGCGCTCGTCCTCACCGTCGTGGCCCGCCCGTGGGGCATGGACTGGGCGGTCCTCGGCGGCGCCGCCGACATGAACGGCTCCGAGGTCCCGGCCTGGCTGCTGCTCGGCTGGATCGTGCTGATCGCGACCGTCGTCGCGTACGTCACCGGCGTCGTCTCGGTCCGCCGGCTGTCGCCGCAGGTGGCCGGCGTGGTCGCCTGTCTGGAGGCGGTGATCGCGACCGTGCTCGCCTGGGTGCTGCTCGGTGAGCACCTGGACGCGCCGCAGATCATCGGCGGCGCGGTGGTGCTGGTCGGCGCGTTCATCGCGCAGTCCTCCACGCCGAAGGCGGCGTCCCCGGAGCCGGTGGCCGGCTCCGGACCGGCCGCCCGCGCGGCCGAGCAGCCCGAGTTGTCCGCCGGCCGGACCGCCTCGTAAGGTGCTGATCATGCATTCGACCGTGCTTCCGCCTCCCGCCGCCTAGGCGCGGGCGGCCCCCTCCCGACGAAGACCGGACCGGCGGCCGACGCCCCGGGCGGTTCGTCGCTGCCCGCGTGCGGAGTCGAGCGGCCAACCCATCTGTCTTCACACGGAGAACACGTGTCGAACCATTCCTCTCACTCGTCCGCGCCCGCGACCGCGTCCTCGGACGCCCCCGCGGTCGGGCGGAGCCTTGTCTACCTCGTCGTCGCCGGAATCGCCTGGGGCACGGCCGGTGCCGCCGCGTCCCTGGTGTTCCGGGCCAGCGACCTCGGCCCCCTCGCGCTCTCCTTCTGGCGGTGCGTCGGCGGGCTCGTCCTGCTGCTGCCCGCCGTCCTGCTCCGGCGCGGGCGGTCCCGCGGCGCGGGGCCGGCGGTGGCCGAGCCGCACGCCCGGCGGCTGGTGCGGATCCTCGGTACGGGCATCGGCCTGACCGTCTTCCAGAGCGCGTACTTCGCGGCGGTCGAGACGACCGGCCTCGCCGTGGGCACCGTCGTCACCCTCGGCGCGGGCCCCGTCCTCATCGCGGTCGGCGCCCGGGTCCTGATGGGCGAACGGCTCGGCCGCGGCGGCACGCTGGCGGTCGCCGGCGCGCTCGCCGGCCTCGCCGTGCTCGTTCTCGGCGGCGGCGGGGCGGAGGTACGCACGCTGGGCATCGCCCTCGCGGTGCTGTCCGCCGCCGGGTACGCGGCGATCACCCTGCTCACCCGGTGGCTGGGGCGGGACGGCGGCGGGGCGGACTCGCTGTCCACGACCGCCTGGTCCTTCGCCGTCGGCTCGGTCGGGCTGCTGCCCATGGCGGCCTTCGAGGGGCTGCTCCCGCAGACCGGCCGGCCGGTCGAGGTGCTCGCGCTCCTGGTCTACGTCGCGGCGGTGCCGACGGCACTCGCGTACGCGCTCTACTTCGCCGGGGCGGCCGTCGTCCGGGCGGCGACGGTCTCCGTGATCATGCTCCTGGAGCCGGTGAGCGCCGCGCTGATCGCGGTCACGCTGCTGGGCGAGCGGCTCACGGCCGCGACCGTGGCCGGCACGCTCCTGCTGCTGACCGCGGTCACCGGCCTCGCCGCGGCCGAGGCGCGCACGGCGGCGGCCCGCCGCCGCGAGGCCGCTCCGCGCGAGACCGTCCTCACAGCACCGTGAGGTAGTCCGGCACGGCGACGGCCGGGTCGAGGCCGTCGGCCGGGACGGGGGCGCCGTAACGGGTGGCCACCGGGACCACGCCCGTCCAGTGCGGCAGGTCCAGGTCCTCCGGCTCGTCGTTCGGGCCGCCGGCGCGGACCTTCGCGGAGACCTCGTCGAGGTCGAGGCGGAGCACCGCGGTGGCGGCCAGCTCCTTGGCGTTCGCGGGCCGGGAGTCGTAAGAGCGGCCGGGGACGACCTGGTCGACCAGCGCGTCCAGGGCCTCGCGCAACTCGTCGGGGTCGGTCACCTGGTGGGCGGTGCCGTGCACCACGACCGAGCGGTAGTTGATCGAGTGGTGGAAGGCGGACCGGGCCAGGACCAGGCCGTCGACGTGGGTGACGGTCAGGCAGACAGCGAGCCCGGGGTCGGCCATGCGGGCCGGCCGGGAGCCGGTGGAGCCGTGCACGTACAGCCGCTCGCCGATCCGTCCGTACAGCGTCGGCAGCACGACGGGCGCGCCGTCGCGGACGAAGCCGAGGTGGCAGACGTACGCCTCGTCGAGTATCGAGTGGACCAGCTCGCGGTCGTACGAGGCGCGGCGGCGGTTGCGGCTCGGGACGGTGCGCTCGGTCGGCTCGTACGCGGTGCTGTTCTCCGGCATTGCGCTCTCCATTGCACTAGTGCATAATCTGCTTTGTGCTAGGAGAGTATCGGATCGAAGGTCGTCGTGCGTCGGAGATTGCCGCCAGCGTGGAGCGCGGGGTCGGCTCGGGCGAGCTTCAGCCGGGGCAACTGCTGCCGCCCATGCGGGAGTTGGCGACGCATCTGGGCGTCAACCCGAACACCGTCGCGGCCGCGTACCGGACGCTGCGCGAACGCGGGGTGATCGAGACCGCCGGGCGGCGGGGCAGCCGGGTGCGGCCGAAGCCCGCGACCACGGCCCGCGGCTCCATCCGGGTGGAGGCCCCGCCCGGCGTCCGCGACGTCAGCAAGGGCAACCCGGAGGTGTCGTTGCTGCCCCCGCTCGGCGAGGCCTTCGCGGCGGCGGCGCGCCGCAACGCCGAGCGGCCGGTGATGTACGGGGAGCCGCCGGTGGACGAGGAGTTCGCACGGGTGGCGCGGGCGGCGATGGACGCCGACGGCGTCCCCGCCGGGCCGGTCGCCGCCACCTCCGGATCGCTGGACGCCATCGAGCGCGTGCTCGCCGCGCACCTGAAGCCGGGCGACGCGGTCGTCGTCGAGGATCCGGGCTGGGGCGGGCTGCTCGACCTCGTGCCCGCGCTCGGGCTGCGGCCCGCGCCGGTGCCGGTCGACGACGAGGGGCCGCTGCCCGACGAGGTCGCCCGCGCGCTGCGCGCGGGCGCGCGGGCCGTGGTCGTGACCGACCGTGCGCAGAACCCGACCGGCGCGGCGGTGACCGCCGCCCGCGCCGCCGAACTGCGCGCAGTGCTCGCCGCGCACCCCGCGACGCTGCTCGTCGAGGACGACCACGGCCACGGCATCGTCGACCTGCCGTTCCACCCGCTGGCCGGCGGCACCGACCACTGGGCGCTGGTGCGTTCGGCCGCCAAGGCGTACGGGCCCGATCTGCGCGTCGCAGCGCTGACCGGCGACCCGGTGACCCTCGACCGGGTGATGGGCCGTCAGCGGCTCGGCCCGGGCTGGGTCAGCAAGATGCTCCAGCGCGCCGTCGCCCACCTGTGGACGAGCGACGCGCTGGACGGGGCGGCGGTGGCCCGCTGGTACGCGGAGCGGCGCGACGGGCTCGTCGCGGGGCTGGCCGCGCGGGGCGTTGCGGCGCACGGCGTCAGCGGCATGAACGTCTGGGTGCCGGTCGCCGACGAGACCGGCGCGGTCACCAGTCTGCTCGCCGCGGGCTGGGCCGTGGCCCCGGGCGCCCGCTTCCGCATGGCGACGGGCCCGGCGATCCGGGTGACGGTGTCCGGCCTGGCCCTCACCGAACTCGAACCGCTCGCCGACGCGATCGCGTCGGCCGCGGGCCCGGCGCCGGCCCGCGCGTACGGCTGAGGCGGGGGCGCCGGCCCGCGCGTACGGCCGGCGCGGGAGCGCGAGGTCTGCCGGTGCCCGCCTACCGGTGGGCGTTCGCCTCGGCCGGGGCCTGGTGGGGCGGGGTCTCGGGGCCGCCGGTCGCCACGGGCCGCTTCGTGGTGCGGGGCGCCGGGCCGCGGGTCTGGGTGAGGGCGGCGCCCGCGAGGACGATCACCGCGCCGACCGGGGTGTTCCAGGACAGCGACTCGCCGAGGAGCGCCACGCCCGCCGCCGTCGCGATGACGGGGATGAAGTACGTGACCATCGCCGCCGTCGTCGGGCCGACCTCGGCGACCACGCCGTACTGGAGGAGCATCGCGTACCCGGTGCCCAGCGCGCCGAGGGCGATCACGGACAGCAGCGGGAGGACCTCCACCGAGCTGGGGACCGTGGTGAACAGCGGCGTGACGACGGCCAGCTGCAGCGTCGCGAGGCCGACCTGGGCGCCCGCCAGCGACAGGTTCGAGGCCTCGTTGCCGGCCAGCGTGCGGCGCACGTAGATCCAGCCGACCGCGTAGCTGAAGGACGCGAGCAGCGCCATCGCCGTGCCGGTGACGTCCAGGCCGGAGAAGCCCTGCCAGGCGCCGAGCACGGTCAGCACGCCCATGAACCCGATGCCCAGGCCCGCCGCGCGCAGCCGGGTCGGGCGGTCCTCGGAGAGCGCGACCAGGGAGAGCAGCATCCCCCACAGCGGGGTGGTGGCGTTGCAGATGCCCGCGAGCGTCGACGGGATGGTCAGCTCGGAGTACGCGAACAGCGAGAACGGCAGCGCGTTCAGCAGGAACGCCGCCACCATGAGATGCCCCCACGTGCGCAGGCCGCGCGGCAGCCGCTCGCGCTTGACCGCCATGGCGACGGCGAGCACCGCCGTACCGAACAGCAGACGGCCGAAGGTCACCTGGAAGGGCGCGAAGCTCTCGTTGCCCACCTTGATGAACACGAAGCTGAAGCCCCAGATCAGGGCCAGAACGCCGAAGCGGACGCGCCAGTCGACTGAGCGGCGGGCGGGGGAGGGGGTCGGCAGGGTCCCGGAGCGGGAGGCGGCGGTCATGACGTCAAGAGTGGCCCGCGGTACCTCGTAGGACAAGCGAGATTTCCTGCGCGCTTTCTCGTAGCATCGCTTACATGTTGAACCTGGAGCGCCTGCGCACCCTCGACGCCCTCGCCCGGCACGGCTCGGTCAGCGGCGCGGCGGACGGGCTGCACGTGACCACCTCCGCCGTCTCGCAGCAGCTGTCCAAGCTGGAGCGCGAGGTCGGCCAGCAGCTGCTGGCCAAGAACGGCCGCGGCGTGCGGCTCACGGACGCCGGACAGCTCCTCGCCGAGCACGCCGCGAGGATCCTGTCGCAGGTCGAGATGGCTCAGGCCGACATCGAGGCGCAGCGCGGCCGGGTGGTCGGGGAGGTGCGCATCGCCGCCTTCCCGACGGCCGCCCGCGGACTGTTCCCCGCCGCCCTGCGCGCACTGCGCGCCGACCACCCCGAACTGCGGGCACGCACCAGCGAACTGGAGCCCGAGCGCGGCATCCGGGAGGTGCTGCGCGGGGACGCGGACCTCGCGATCGTGCTGGACTGGAGCAACAAGCGGATGCCGGTGCCCGGTGGCCTGGCCCGCGCCCATCTGCTCGACGACTCCGCCGACGTGGCGCTGCCCGCGGACCACCCGCTCGCCGACCGGACCGAGGTCGACCTCGTCGACTTCTGCGAGGACGACTGGGTGTCCTGGCCCGAGGGCGAGTTCTGCCACGACTGGCTGATGTTCACCCTGCGCTCCCAGGGCATCGAGCCGCACATCGCCCACCTGGCGGGCGAACACCACACCCAGCTCGCCCTGATCGCGGCCGGGCTGGGTGTCTGCGTGACGCCGCGACTCGGCCGCGGTCCGGTGCCGGAGGGCGTGGTGCTCGTGCCCGTACGGCAGCGGATGCGCCGGCACATCTACGCGGTGTGGCGGACGGACGCCGACCGGCGGCCGTCGATCCGCGCGGCGGTCGAGGCGCTCCGGGGGGCGGGCCGGCTGGCGGAGGACTGACGGGGCGGGGGCCGACGGGTACGGCCGCCCCATCGGTCAGAGATCGGCCAGCTTGCGGAAGTCCCAGGACGCGATCGCGTCCGGCGTCAGCCGCAGCCACGCGTGCCGGCCGTCGTGCGGCATCTCGTCGAGGCCGAAGTTCTTCCGCGCGAACAGCCGCTCCGGCACGTCGAGTTCGGGGCAGGGCTCACCCGTGCGCGGGGCCTCGCCGACGAAGTCGGCGGTGCCCGACAGCTCGACGCCGCGCAGTTCCCCGTACTCCTCGCCGGAATCGACGACCACCGCGATCCGCGGGTCGCGCCGGAGCTCCGCCCAGCGGCGGCTGCGGGTGATCGAGTACAGCCACAGCGAGGTGCCGTCCCAGGCGAACCAGAGGGCGCTGACGTGCGGACGGCCGTCGGCCGAGACGGTCGCGACCCGGCAGGTGCGCTGCTCGGCGAGGAAGGCGTCCCGCTCGGCCGAGGTCATCATGATCCTGCGTCCGCGGCGCTGTGCGACGGTCATCTGCCGCCCCTCCTCGTAGTTCTGACGGAATGTCAGAAAGATGATGGACGCTCTTCCGCCCGGACGCAATGGTGGCTAGCCTCGCGCGCCCAGGACGTGGAGAAGGGGGAAGCCATGGCGCAGTCGTCCGCACGGCTCGCGGAACAGCTGGATCCGGCCATCACCGTGCTGCTCACCGTCGAATGCCAGCAGGGTGTGGTCGGGCGGGAGAGCGCGCTGCCCGAACTCGCCGCGGCCGCCCGCGCGTCGGGCGCGCTGAGCAACATCGCCCGGCTGGTCGCCGCCGCGCACGAGTCCGGCGTGCAGGTGATGCACGCGGTCGCCGAGCGGCGGCCGGACGGCCGCGGCGCGAACAGCAATGCCCGGCTGTTCCGGGCCGCCTCCCGGCTGCCGGTGCAGCAGCACAGCGGCAGCGCCGCGGTACGGATCGCCGAACCGATCGAGGTCGCCGACGAGGACCTGGTCGTGCGCCGGCTGCACGGGCTCTCCCCGGTGGCGGGCACCGACGTCGACGCGCTGCTGCGCAACCTGGGCTGCCGGACCCTGATCGTCAGCGGTGTCTCCGCGAACGTGGCCATCCCCAACGCCGTCTTCGACGCGGTCAATCTCGGCTACACGGTCGTCGTGCCGGGGGATGCCGTCGCGGGGGTGCCGGCCGAATACACCCCCGCGATGATCCGCCACACCCTCGCCCTCGTCTCCACGGTGACCACCACCGACGAGGTGCTCGGCTGCTGGAAGCGACCCCGGAGCGTCACGCGAGGGTGATCGAGTCCCCGTCGACCTTGATGGCGGCCGGCGGCAGCGGCCGGGTCGCGGGGCCCTGCTTCACGCTGCCGTCGGCGGCGGAGAACGCGCTGCCGTGACAGGGGCAGGTGATCGTGCCGTCGGTGACGTCCTTGACCGCGCAGCCCGAGTGGGTGCACGAGGACGAGAAGGCCTTGAACTCGCCCGCGGTCGGCTGCGTGACCACCACGCCCCGGTCGGCGAACACCTTGCCGCCGCCCTGCGGGATGTCTCCGGTCTTGGCCAGCACCGCGCCGGAACCCGCCCCGCCGCCGGAGGCCGTGCCGCCGCCCGACGCGGAACCGCCGGTGCCGCCGGCGCCGGGGGAGTCCGCGCCGGCGTCCCCCGTACTGCCGCATCCGGCCAGCACTCCGATCAGCCCGGCCCCGCCCGCCGCCGCGACCACCGTCCGCCGTGCCACTGCGCTCATCTGCCGCTCCCCTTGATCCGGATCGATGCCTTCAGTGAGCAGTACGCACCATCAGCGCCCGGCGTTCAAGAGGCGGGGCCCCGAGACGTCATGCCCCCGACCCGGGAGGACCGTTCCGAAGCATGGGGCCTCGCTCGGGGAACCGGTGGCTCTGACGGTGGGCCATTCGGTGCTCCCGACCTGCCGGCGGTGCGTGGGGCTTTGAGCATGCGGTCTGCATGGTGTACGTCCGCAAATGCGCCAGTTTCACCACCTTGTGCGGGCGCTGAGCCAAGGAGGACCCCATCGCCGGAATCGCGTCGCAGAGCCCCTCCGGGACCCCGCCGGGCAGTCAGCCTCAGGAAGCCGACCTGCTGCGGACGATGCTGAGCCGACCGGAGTACCGCAAGGCACTGGTGTTCAGCGGACTGATCGGCGTTCCGGTGGCACTCATCGCCTTCTGGTTCCTCGTGGGAGTCCACGAGCTGGAACGGCTCATCTGGACGGACTGGCCGAAGGACCTGGGGTGGAAGCAGGCCCCCTGGTGGTGGGGGCTCGTGCTGCTGCCGGTGGCAGGGCTCGTCGTCGGTCTGGTGGTCGCCCGCCTTCCCGGCCGGGGCGGGCACATCCCGGCCGGCGGGCTGCATGCGGGCGGGGCGGGGAAGGAGGCACTGCCCGGTGTCGTGATCGCCGCGTTGGTCGGTCTGCCGCTCGGCGCCGTACTGGGCCCCGAGGCGCCGCTCATCGCCCTCGGTGGTGGTCTGGCGCTGTTCTTCGCGAGCCTGGCCCGGGCCCCACAGACCGAATCGAGCACGGCACTGCTCGGTGCGGCCGGAGCGGCGGCGGCCATCTCCGCGCTCTTCGGGAACCCCGTGGTGGGTGCCGTGCTGCTGATGGAGGTGGCGGGAGTGGGCGGGCCGCAGCTGTTCGCGGTGATGCTGCCGGCCCTGCTGGCCAGCGGGGTGGGAGACCTGATCTTCACCGGGTTCGTCCACTGGACGGGCTTCGACACGGGGAGCCTGGACATCGGCCTTCCCCCGCCCCCGCCGCTCGACTGGGCGGACGTGCTGTGGGCGCTGGTGCTTGCGCCGGCCATCGCGTTCTTCGTGCACTGGACGTTCGTGGGCGGCCGGTTCACGGCCCGTTTCGTGGCGTCCCGGACGGTACGGAACACCTTCCTGTGCGCGGTGGGCGCTGCTGTCTGCGTCACCCTCTTCGCCGTCAGCACCGGTCGTTCGCCGGCCGACGCGGGCCTGTCCGGCGAGGCGACCCTGTCCGACCTGGCACAGGACCCGCACGCCTGGTCGGTCGGCGCCCTGGTCGCGGTGCTGGCCTTCAAGGGCCTGGCGTACGCACTGTGTCTGGGCAGCCTGCGCGGTGGCCCCGTCTTCCCCGCCCTGTTCCTGGGCGGGGCGGCCGGTGTCCTGCTGGCCCCCCTGCCCGGCCTGGGTGTGGTGCCGGCGATGGCGGTCGGCATGGCGGCCTCGGTGACCGCGGCCCTGCGGCTGCCCGTGAGCAGCGTGGTCCTGGTCGTACTCCTGCTCGGCAACGTGGAGACGGTGGCCCTGGTGGTGCTGGCCGCCGTCGTGTCCTTCGTCGTCGGCGAACTGCTGCCGCAGGGTCCGCGCATCCCCGCGTTCGCCGAGCGGCCGCCCGGCCGAGCGCGTCGTGGCTCGGCCGGGCGGCCGTGAACCGGCGGGGAGCGCCGGACGGAGTGCGCCCTGGCAACGCCCGCGCGATCAGGAACCGAGGATCCTGCTCTTCTGAGCCGCGAACTCCTCCTCGGTCAGTACGCCCTGGTCCTTCAGCTCTCCGAGCTCCTTGAGCTGGGCGATCTTGGCGCTCATGTCGTCGCCCGGCGCCGCGGGCGGGGGCGCCGCGGGCTGCGGCGGGGGCTGCTGGTACTGCTGCTGGTACGGCTCGGCCTGCGCGTCCTGCTGTGCGGCCCAGCGGCCCGCCTGGCGCCGCGAGACCCTGTTGGACACCGCGGTCGCCGTCCCGGCCACCACCGCGGTGCGTGCTACTCCTCGAAGAAGTCCTGGCATGTCGGTCCTCCTTGACCGCTCTCGACTGATCGGGTTCCCGGTCCAGGGGGCGTCAAGCAGCGGCTCCGCCGGCTTCCGCCGCCTCCGCGGCGTCGAGCGAGGCCAGGATCGCCTGCACGGGGATCCGCCCGCCGGCCACGAGTTGCGCACCGGAGCGCCGCAGGGCCCGCGCGAGAGGAGCCGCCCAGAGGTTCTCGTAGATCAGGATTCCAGCCGAATTGCCCGGTTCGAGACTCGCCCCCGCCTCGTCGAGGTCGTCCTGCCCGAGCAGCCCGGACGAGGATCCCTCGAACACGGTCAGGTCGAACTCGCCGTCGGCGTCCAGATCCCTCAGCTCCAGTGCGACGACGCTGCCGTCGGTGTCCTTCCGGACGAACATGAGGTCGAGAATGCGGACGATGCCTCTGTCGACCAGGTCGAGGAGCAGGGGGAACCCCTCGCCCGTCATCCGGTTGCCGGGGAACTCGATGACCAGATAGTCAACCGGTCCCATGTCCTCGAAATCGTCACTCATGAGCACTCCAAACACAGCTGGGAGGTCCCCAGAGCCAGTTGAGCATTCGCCGGAGCGCTTCGCACGTCGGAACGAGGCAGGCTCCTCCCGCCCGGTCCTCGGATCGTGAAGATCGGCCGCCGGATAGCCTGGGGAAATGCTTACAGAAGTGACAGCGACCCGCTACGTCACGCCCTTGCGGGAGGGCGGCTCGCTCCCCGGGATCGTCGAGGCCGACGATCTCGGTACGTACGTCATGAAGTTCACCGGCGCCGGGCAGGGGCGCAAGACGCTGGTCGCCGAGGTGATCTGCGGGCAGCTCGCGCGGCGGCTCGGGCTGCGGGTGCCGGAGCTGGTGACCATGCAGCTCGACCCGGTCATCGGGCTCTCCGAGCCCGACCAGGAGGTCCAGGAGCTGCTCAAGGCGAGCGGCGGGCTGAACCTCGGGATGGACTTCCTGCCCGGGTCGCTCGGCTTCGACCCGCTGGCGTACGAGGTGGACCCGAAGGAGGCCGGGCGGGTCGTCTGGTTCGACGCCGTGATCAACAACGTCGACCGGTCCTGGCGCAACCCGAACATGCTCGTCTGGCACGGCGACCTGTGGCTGATCGACCACGGCGCCACCATGATCTGGCACCACAACTGGCCCGGCGCCCAGGCATCCGCCGCCAAGTCGTACGACGCCTCCGACCACGCGCTCGCGCCGTTCTCGCCGGACGTCGCGGCCGCGGCCGAGGAGCTCGCGCCGCTGGTCACCGAGGAGCTGCTGACCGAGGTCGCCGCCGACGTGCCCGACGAATGGCTCGTCGACGAGCCCGGCTTCGAGACCACCGACGCGCTGCGCCGCGCGTACGTCGAGGCGCTGCTGCCGCGCGCCGCGACGATCCACGAGCGGATCGAGCTCGGGCCGCGCACCGAGCGCCGCGCCTCACAGGCGCCGGGGTGGCTGACCGAGCACCTCACGCCGTGGCCGCACCCCACCAAGAAGGACCGTACGAAGGACAGCAGCACGTGAGCGACCGGGACGTCTTCGAGTACGCGCTGCTGCGCGTGGTGCCGCGCGTCGAGCGCGGCGAGTGCTTCAACGCGGGAGTGGTCGTCTACTGCCGCGCCCGCTCCTACGTGGCCGCCCGCGTGCACCTGGACGAGACCAAGCTGGCCGCGCTCGACCCGGCCGCCGACGTCACCGGCGTACGGGCGGCGCTGCACGCGGTCGAGGGGGTCTGCCTGGGCGGCGAGGACGCCGGGCAGGCGGCCCGGGACGACGCCGGACGGCGCTTCCGGTGGCTGATCGCGCCGCGCTCGACGGTGGTCCAGCCGGGGCCCGTGCACACCGGTCTGACCACCGATCCGGAAGCCGAGGTCGAAAGACTTCTCGATCTGTTGGTGCGCTGAGCCCGACGACCGCCGGACGCGGGTGAGATGGTGCACCCGGTGGGCCGTTGACACCGGGTGCCAGGGCTTCTAGCGTCTCGTCTGCGGAAGGTACTAAGCGGTCGCTCATGTGCGGGCCGGGCGGTCTCGTTCCGCATCCAGGGACGATCCAAGGGCGAGGAGAACCAGCATGACCACCGAGCAGCGCGTAGCCGTCGTCACCGGTGCGGCACGGGGCATCGGAGCGGCCACCGCCGTCCGGCTGGCCGCGGAGGGCCGGGCCGTTGCCGTACTCGACCTCGACGAGGCGGCCTGCAAGGACACCGTCGAGAAGATCACCGCGGCGGGCGGCCGGGCCATCGCCGTCGGCTGCGACGTCTCCGACAGCGCCCAGGTCGAGGCCGCCGTGGCGCGGGTCGCCGCCGAACTCGGCGCGCCGACCATCCTCGTCAACAACGCCGGCGTGCTGCGCGACAACCTGCTGTTCAAGATGAGCGAGTCCGACTGGGACATCGTGATGAACGTGCACCTCAAGGGCGCGTTCCTGATGGCCAAGGCCGTCCAGAAGCACATGGTGGACGCCGGCTTCGGCCGTATCGTCTCGCTCTCCTCGTCCTCCGCCCTCGGCAACCGCGGCCAGGCGAACTACTCCGCCGTCAAGGCCGGCCTGCAGGGCTTCACCAAGACCCTGGCCAAGGAGCTGGGCAAGTTCGGCATCACCGCCAACGCCGTGGCCCCGGGCTTCATCGTCACCGAGATGACCGCGCAGACCGCGGCCCGCGTCGGCATGGGCTTCGAGGAGTTCCAGGCCGCCGCCGCCACCCAGATCCCGGTGGCGCGCGTGGGCCGCCCCGAGGACGTCGCCAACGCCATCGCCTTCTTCACGGGCGACGACGCCGGCTTCGTCTCCGGCCAGGTCATGTACGTGGCCGGCGGCCCGCTCAACTGACGCCGACCGTTCCGACGAGACAGGGGCAGTGACATGACCGAGCAGGAGCTTGTGCCGCTCTCCGGGAAGGTCGCGCTGATCACCGGCGCGAGCCGGGGCATCGGCTACGGCGTCGCCGAGGCGCTGGTCGCCCGCGGCGACCGGGTGTGCATCACCGGGCGCGGCGAGGAGGCCCTCAAGGAGGCCGTGGAGAGGCTCGGCGCGGACCGGGTGATCGCGGTGCCCGGAAAGGCGCACGACGAGGCCCACCAGGCCGCCGCCGTCGAGGCGACGATGGCTGCTTTCGGCCGCGTCGACTTCCTGATCAACAATGCCGGGACGAATCCGGTCTTCGGGCCGATCGCCGAACTCGACCTGAATGTGGCGCGCAAGGTCTTCGAGACGAATGTGGTCTCGGCGCTCGGATTCGCCCAGCAGACCTGGAAGGCGTGGCAGAAGGAGAACGGCGGCGCGATCGTGAACATCGCGTCGATCGCCGGAGTCTCCGCCTCGCCGTTCATCGGCGCGTACGGCATGAGCAAGGCCGCAATGATCAATCTGACCCTTCAGTTGGCGCACGAGTTCGCCCCGAAGGTCCGGGTCAACGCGATCGCGCCGGCCGTGGTCAAGACGAAGTTCGCGCAGGCCCTGTACGAGGGCAGGGAGGCCGAGGCGGCCGCCGGGTACCCGATGGGCCGGCTCGGACTTCCCGAGGACATCGGCGGTACCGCCGCATTTCTCACGTCCGCGCAGTCGGACTGGATTACCGGCCAGACACTGGTCGTGGACGGCGGTCTGTTCCTCAACGCCGGAGTGGCGTGACCGTCGCGTTACCGAATTCGGGGCCGCCGGGTGACCGGATTGTTCCCGGTTACGCGCCGAATGCCTCAAGTGCCCCGCCAGGGCTCCACATTGACCTGGCGGGGCACTGCGGTATGGTCGGCCGACCCATGGCTGAACGAGGAGTGTGCACGTGTTCAACCGGACCAGTCTGCAGGTCGCTGCAGCCCTTGCGTCCATATCCCTGGTGAGTGGCTGCGGTCTGTTCGCGGACAAGGAGTCCGCGACGGACATGAAGCTCGTCGTGGGCACGACCAGCTCCCCGACCAGCCTGGACCCGGCCGCCGCGTGGGACAACTCGTGGGAGTTGTACCGGAATGTCTTCCAGACGCTGGTGGCTTTCCCGACGGGAAGTTCGACCCCGCAGCCGGACGCAGCGGACTGCAAATTCAGTGATGCCACGAGCAAGGTCTTCGAGTGCACGCTCCGTAGCGGTCTGAAGTTCTCCAACGGGCACCCGCTGGACGCCAAGGCCGTGCAGCACTCCATCGAGCGCATCCGGACGATCAACCACAAGGGTGGTCCGAATGGAATGCTCGGCTCGCTCGACACGATCGAGACCGTCGGCGCCAACAAGATCGTCTTCAAGCTGAACCAGTCGGACGCGACCTTCCCGTTCGTTCTGGCCACGCCCGCCATGTCCCTGGTGGACCCGGCCGAATACCCGAAGGACAAACTTCGCGAGGACGGCAAGCTCCTCGGTTCCGGCCCTTACGTCCTCGACTCGTACGAGAAGGGCAAAGAGGCCGTCCTCACCAGGAACGCCAGCTACAAGGGATTCGCCGACCGCAAGAACGGCGGCGTGACCATCAAGTACTTCGAGAAGTCCGAGCCGATGGTCACGGCGCTGAAGAAGAAGGAGATCGACGCGATCTACCGCGGTCTGACCGCGGAGGAGGTCGTCGACCTCCAGGAGAAGAAGAAGGGCAACGAGGGGCTGCAGCTCGTCGAGTCCTCCGGTGCGGACATCCGCTACCTGGTCTTCAACTCCGCGGACCCGGTCGCCCGCAAGCTCCCGGTCCGCCGGGCCATCGCCCAGCTGATCGACCGGGACGCACTGGTCGGCAAGGTGTACCAGGGAACCGCCGAGCCGCTGTACTCGATGGTCCCCAAGGGCATCGCCGCCCACACCACCAAGTTCTTCGACCGCTACGGCGACCCCGACGTCGACAAGGCCCGCAAGATCCTCCGGGAGGGCGGGATCACCAAGCCCGTCGAGCTGACCTTCTGGTACGCCACCGACCGGTACGGCTCCGCCACCGCCGCCGAGTTCGCCGAGATCAAGCGGCAGCTCGACGCCTCGGGCCTGTTCAAGGTCACCATCCAGGGCAAGAAGTGGGAAGACTTCCAGAAGGGCTACCAGAACGGCCAGTACCCGGTCTTCGGCCGCGGCTGGTTCCCCGACTTCCCCGACCCGGACAACTTCGTCGCCCCGTTCGTCGGCAAGGACAACGTGCTCCGCACGCCGTACGAGAGCCCGCAGATCACCGGGACGCTGCTGCCGAGGTCCCGCAAGGTCAGCGACCGAGGCTCGGTCAGCAAGGACTTCGAGACCGCCCAGGAGATCATGGCCGGTGACGTCCGGCTGCTGCCGCTGTGGCAGGGCAAGCTGTACGTGGCGGCCAGCGAGGAGGTCTCCGGCGGGGAGCGCGCCCTGGACCCGCAGACGGTCATGCAGATGTGGGAGCTCGGCCGGAAGGCCAGCTGGTAGGACGCCCGCCCACGGGCGTTGTCAGTGGCCCCCGGTAGGTTCTTGCTCGTAGAAGTGATCGCCTACCGGAGGTTGTTGACGTGACCGACACCGACATGCTGCCCGAGTCCTGGCGCGGCGTCCTCGGCGAGGAACTGCAGAAGCCCTACTTCAAGCAGCTCACCGAGTTCGTCGAGGAGGAGCGGGCCAAGGGGCCGGTCTACCCGCCGCGCGACGAGGTCTTCGCCGCCCTCGCCGCCACTCCGTACGACAAGGTCAAGGTCCTGGTCCTCGGCCAGGACCCGTACCACGGCGAGGGGCAGGGCCACGGGCTCTGCTTCTCGGTGCGGCCCGGTGTGAAGACGCCGCCTTCGCTGCGCAACATCTACAAGGAGATGCACGCCGAGCTCGGCCACCCGGTCCCGGACAACGGCTACCTGATGCCCTGGGCCGAGCAGGGCGTCCTGCTGCTCAACGCGGTGCTGACGGTCCGCGCCGGCGAGGCGAACTCGCACAAGAACCAGGGCTGGGAGAAGTTCACCGACGCGGTGATCACCGCCGTGGCCTCGCGGCCCGACCCGGCGGTCTTCGTGCTCTGGGGCGCCTACGCGCAGAAGAAGCTCCCGCTCATCGACCAGGAGCGGCACGTCGTGGTGAAGGGTGCCCACCCCTCGCCGCTGTCGGCGAAGAAGTTCTTCGGCTCCCGCCCCTTCACCCAGATCGACGAGGCCGTCGCGGCCCAGGGTCACGAGGCCATCGACTGGCGGATCCCGGACCTGGGCTGACCCCGGAACGGACCCGGACGCACGACACAGGCCCGGGCGCCCGCCCGAGCCTGACCGCGATCGGGCACGGCGGGGGCTAGCGTCGGTCCGTCGATGTGCCGCCGGCAGATCGACGGACCGCACTCAGGGAGGCCGCAGTGGGCGAGCAGCAGCAGACGCCGGACGACGCCGTCATGACCCGGATCGGGCAGGCGACGATGCTGCTCCACGGCGGGGACCGGGAGGAGGCCCGCAACCGCTTCGGCGCGCTGTGGGCGGAGATCGGGGCCGACGGCGACCCCCTGCACCGGTGCACCCTCGCGCACTACATGGCCGACACCCAGGACGACCCGGACACCGAGCTCGCCTGGGACCTCCGGGCCCTGAGCGCGGCGGAGGAGCTGAGCGAGGAGCGGGTCGCCCGGCACGACTCGGCCGTCGCGCTGCGCTCCCTGTACCCCTCGCTCCACCTCAATCTCGCCGCCGACTACGTCAAGCTGAGCCGTCCGGACGCCGCCCGGGTCCACCTGGACCGCGCCCGTGCCGCGTCCGACGTGCTCGACGACGACGGGTACGGCAACGGGGTGCGGGCGGCGATCGGACGGCTGGAGAGCCGGCTGCGGACCGAATAGCGGCCGCGGCGGCGGGGACCCGGCGGGCCCGCGGCCCGGCCTCGTTCAGCCCTTGCCAGCGCCGTACGTGCCGCGGCAGATCCGGGCCTGGTCACTGTCCGCGCGCCAGCCCCCGTACTTCTCGCCCAGGGCGCAGACCTCACCCCGGGAGCGGGGTGGACGGTCGGGGAGCTTCGGCAGGAGCGGCGGCAGGGTGACTGGCAGGCCGCCCCGGAGGCGGCCGTCACCCGTCTTCCTGCCCTTGCCCGGGCGGTCCGTCTCCGCGTTCCTGCCGTGGGCCCGCTCCGGGGCGCCGTGCGGGGGCGGCGGGGACGTCCTCGCCGGTTCCGGCCGGGTGGCGGCCTCCAGGGCCTCCCGGGCGGGCGCCTCGACGAGCCGGGGTGGCTCGTCGAGGGCGGGCCGGCCGATCCCGGGCGGTGGCGCGGACGGCGGCGCGACGGGCGGCGGCTCCACCGACACGCAGCCGGAGACGGCCGCGACGGCCACTCCGACCAGGAGCTTCGCTGTGGTTCTCGTTCGATGCACCCGCGCAACCTTGCAGCCCGCACGGGTTCTTCGCGCCCCTACCGGCCGGGAATGCCCCGCACGAGTGATCTTCGTGCCGCGCGGTTCCCGGCCGCCGCCGGGGCGCCGGCCCGAGGCGTACCGGGGTCAGTCCCCGGTCACACCGTCGACCGCCTCGCGGAGCAGGTCGGCGTGCCCGTTGTGCCGCGCGTACTCCTCGATCATGTGGACGTAGATCCAGCGCAGGTTGAACTCCTCGCCGGAGCGGTGCTTGCCCGTACCCACCTCGTCGAGCTCACGGCCCGCGGCCAGCTCGCGGGCCCGCTCGATCTCCGCCTGCCAGGTCGCGTACGCCTCCTCGAAGGTGGCCTCCGGACCCGGGTGGAAGTCGCCGTCCCGGTCCTCCTCGGTGTAGTAGATCGGCCCGGCGTCCTCGCCGACGAGGACCCGCCGGAACCAGCCGCGCTCGACCTCCGCCATGTGCCGGACCAGGCCGAAGAGCGTCAGGTTCGACGGGGGAGCCGAGGCGGTGCGCAGCTGGGCGTCGTCCAGGCCCTCGCACTTCGTGGCCAGCGTGGCCCGATGGAAGTCCAGCCAGGTCTCGAGCATCTCGCGCTCGCCGGCGATGGTGGGGGGTTCGATGCGTTCTACAGTCATGTCCGGCATCGTCACGCACGACCTCGGGGGCGCGCCAGGCATTTACCCCTGGCGGTCCGGGAGCATGCCGCGCAGCAACTCCGCGAAACCGGTGCGCAGTTCCTCGAGGCTCGGCACCGCGGAGTGGAACGACCCCGCCGCGCAGGAGAACATCAGCCCCTCGCACCAGGCGATCAGGGACAGCGCGTGCCGCTCGGGCGTCGGCGAACCGGCCTGCGTCATCATCGCGATCACCGGTCCGTGGAAGGCCGCGCCGGCCCGGTCGAAGAAGCTGCGGAGCTCCGGGCGGCGAGTCGCCTCCAGCGCCAGCTCGTAGCGGGAGACCAGGAGCGGGCGGTGGTCGGTGAGGTAGCGGTGCAGCGCGAGCGCGAGCGCGTCGACCACGGCCTGGACGCCGCCGTCCGCCGGCGGCAGCTCGTCGGGCCCGAGCACCTGCGCCTCGTGGTGCGCCAGGCGGGCCACGGCGATCTCCAGGAGGGCCTGCCGGGTGCGGGCGTGGTTGGAGGTCGAGCCCTGGGGGAGGCCGGCCCGCTCGTCCACGGCGCGGTGGGTGAGCCCGCGCATCCCGCGTTCGGCGAGGAGGGCGAGGGCGGCGTCGCCGATCAGGTCGGCCCGTGACGAGGGCGGTGCGGCGGGGGTGCGAGCGGTCATGGGGCCAACCTATCGGCCGCTCCCTGGCCAGGCGACTACAGGTGTAGTACGGTCGACAGGTCACTACAGATGTAGTCCCGAGGAGGGGTCATGCAGCAGCACGCCGTCGTCATCGGGGGCGGCATCGGCGGACTCACCACCGCCGTCGCACTCCACCAGCAGGGCCGGCCGGTCACCGTCCTGGAACGGGCCGCCTCCCTCGCCCCCGTCGGGGCCGGCATCGGCCTGGCCCCCAACTCCCAGCGGGCCCTGGACGTCATCGGCCTCGGCGACCGCGTCCGCGAGCTCGCCGCCTGGCAGGGCGACGGCGGGATGCGCACCCCGTCCGGCCGCTGGCTGGTCCGCCTCGACGCCGCGGCGGTCGCCGCGCGCTTCGGCGGCGCGCTCGTCCTGCTCCACCGCGCCGCCCTGGTCGACCTGTTGGTCTCCGCGCTCCCCGAGGGCACCGTCCGCACCGGCGTGACGGCCTCGGTCGCCGACCCGGGCGACGACGAGCGTCCGGCCGTGGTCGCTCTGGGCGACGGGGAGACGATCGAGGCCGGTCTCGTGGTCGCCGCCGACGGCATCCACTCGGCCGTCCGCCGCGGCCTCTTCCCCGACCACCCGGGGCCCGAGTACTCCGGCTTCACCACCTGGCGCGTCGTCGTCCCCGCCCCCGACCGGCCCTTCGCGCCGCACGAGACCTGGGGCCGTGGCCGCCTGTGGGGCACCCAGCCGCTCAAGGACGGCCGGATCTACGCGTACGCCATGGCCGTGGCCCCCGCCGGGGACCGCGCCCCCGACGACGAACGGGCCGAGCTGCTGCGGCACTTCGGCGACTGGCACGACCCGATCCCCGCGATCCTCGCCGCCACGTCGCCCGAGGGCGTGCTCCGCCACGACGTGCACCACCTCATCACGCCGCTGCCCGCCTTCCACCGCGGCCGGGTGGCGCTGCTCGGCGACGCCGCGCACGCGATGGAGCCCACCCTCGCCCAGGGCGGCAACCAGGCCATCGAGGACGGCATCGTGCTCGCCCACCACGCCGCCGGCAGACTGCCGCCGAGCCGGGCGCTCGCCGGGTACACCGCCGACCGGCTGCCCCGCACCACAGACATCGTCCGCAAGGCCGCCCGCGCCGGCCGGCTCACGACGATGTCCTCCCGGCCCGGCGTCGCCGTCCGCGACGTCCTCGTCGCCGCCGTCTCGCGCTTCGGCCCCGGGCTCGTGCTGCGCGGTTTCGACGGCATCGCCGACTGGTCCCCGCCGGGTGCGACGTATGCTGCGGACAGGCGGGACCTGCGGGAACAGCGGGAGCTGCGGGGCCCTCAGGACCTGCGGGGACATGACGTGACGAAGTGACAGGGAGACCCTCGTGAGGATCGGCTGCATCGGGCTCGGCGACATCGCGCAGAAGGCGTACCTGCCCGTCCTCACCACCCTCCCGGGCGTCGAGCTCCACCTCCAGACCCGCACCCCGGAGACGCTGGACCGGGTCGCCGACGCCCACCACGTCCCCGTCGCCCGGCGCCACCGCGACCTCGACTCACTGCTCGCCGCCGGCCTCGACGCCGCGTTCGTGCACGCCTCGACGGCCGCCCACCCCGAGATCGCCGGCCGGCTGCTCCGGGCCGGGGTGCCGACGTACGTGGACAAGCCCCTCGCGTACGAACTCGGTGAGTCCACCACGCTGGTGGAGCTCGCCGAGGAGCGTGGCACCAGCCTCGCCGTGGGCTTCAACCGGCGGCTCGCGCCCGGCTACGCGCAGTGCCTCGACCACCCGCGCGAGCTGATCCTCATGCAGAAGAACCGGATCGGCCTGCCCGAGGACCCGCGCACCTTCGTCCTCGACGACTTCATCCATGTCGTCGACACGCTGCGCTTCCTGCTCCCCGGCCCCGTCGAGCACACCGACGTGCGCGCCCGCCTCCGCGACGGACTGCTGCACCACGTCGTGCTGACGCTCTCGGGCGACGGGTTCACCGCGATCGGCATCATGAACCGGCTCAGCGGGTCCACCGAGGAGATCCTGGAGGTGTCGGGCCAGGACACCAAGCGTCAGGTGGTCAACCTGGCCGAGGTCATCGACCACAAGGGCCAGCCCACCGTACGGCGGCGCGGCGACTGGGTCTCCGTCGCCCGCCAGCGGGGCATCGAGCAGGCCGTGCACCTCTTCCTCGACGCCGTGCGCGACAAGCGCACCCTCAGTGCCCGCGACGCGCTGCTCACCCACGAGCTGTGCGAGCACGTGGTGCGCCAGTGCCTCGCGCAGGCCTCCTGAGCGACCCCACGCCCTCCACCGCGCACAGCAGCGCCAGTGCGGCGAGCGCCGCGTACACCGGCCAGTCGCCGTACCGGACGTACGCGGTCGTCGTCGTGGACAGCGGTACGGAGTACACGGCAGCCTCGCTCGCGTCCGTGCCCAGCGGCTCGCCGACGCGCGCGCCGTCCGGGCCGTACACGGCGCTCTGCCCGGTCAGCGTCGCGTGCACCGTCGGCCGGCCGGACTCCGCGGCCCGCAGTGCCGCCAGCGAGGCGTGCTGCTCCGGCGCCCAGCTGTGCTGGAAGGTGGACGTCGCCGACTGGGCGATCACCACCTGCGCGCCGTCCCTGACCAGCCTCCGGGTCATGTCGGGGAACGCCGACTCGAAACAGACCAGCGGCCCGACGCGCAGCCCCTCCCGGCCCGGCAGGGTCATCACCACGGGCGCCTCGCCGCGCCGGCGGTCCTCTCCGGCCGCCTTGCCGACCGATGTCGCCCAGCCGAGCACGGCGCGGGCCGGGATGTACTCGCCGAACGGCACGAGGCGCATCTTGTCGTAGCGGTCGCCGGTGGGTCCGTCGGCGCCGATCAGGACGCTGCTCTTGAAGATGCCGGGCCGGTCCGAGCGGCGCGCGTCCACGTTGACCAGCAGCGGTGCGTCGACCGCCCGGGACAGCGCGGCGAGCCGGTCCGCCAGTTCGGGGTGCGAGGCCAGGTCCATGCCCACGCTGCTCTCGCCCCAGACCACCAGGTCCACGTCCCGGCCCACCAGCTCGCGGGTCAGCTCCTCGCCCCGGGCGAACCGCCGGTCCGCGCCGCCCGGTCCGTCGAACACCCCCGGCTGGACGACGGCGATCCGGACGTGCTCCGAGGTCCGTGGGGGCGCCACCCACAGCCAGACCAGACTCGTGGTGACCGCGCACACCAGCAGCCCCACCAGTGCGGTGATCCGCACGGCGCCCGCCGACACCAGCAGCGTGACCGCAGTGTTCACCGCCACTACCAGCAGCGTCACCAGCCACACTCCGCCCACCGACGCGAGCCGCAGTGCCGGTGCGACCTCCCACTGGCTCGCGCCCAGCAGACCCCACGGGCCGCCCAGGCCCTCCCAGGACCGCACCAGCTCGACGATCAGCCAGCCGGAGGGGATCACGGCGAGCGCGGCCACGGCCCGCCGTACCGACGGTTCGTGGCCCAGCATGGCGCGTACCAGCCAGCCCCAGGGCAGCCAGAGCAGCCCGAGCAGGGCGGCCACGACGAGGATGAAGACGTGCAGGCTCGGCATCAGCCAGTGGTGCACGGCCAGCATGAACCCGATCCCGCCCAGCCAGCCGTCCAGGGCGGCCCGGCCGGCCGAGTCCGCCGAGCGGATCAGCAGCATCCACGGCACCAGCGCCACGTACGCGAACCACCACAGCGACGGTTCGGGGAACGTGAGCGCGGGCAGCGCGCCGGCCGTCACCGCGAGGACGGCCCGCCACCATGGGGAAGCCAGGGCGGTGCGGGCCGTGCTGCGAGCCGTACCGCGGGCCGCCACCGGAATCCGCATGACCGCGACGCCTCCTCCTGCCGACCGCCGGGGGAGCGGTGTCGCCTCCAGTGTGGCGCGCGGGGCGCGCGAGCGAACAGAGGGCGCGACGAGGGCGGCCGGCCGGATCGAGCGGGTCAGCCGGACGGCATACGGCGCCACTTCTCGTGCACGACCACCGAGCGCAGCCGCCAGCCCGCCTCGGTGCGCAGCAGCCCGAAGGCGTACCGGCCGCCGCAGACGAAGTCACCGCCCGACTCCAGGCTCATCGGGTTCACGTAGTCGGCCCGTACGTCGGCGGTGTCGCCGGGGTAGCCGCCGAGGTCCTGGAGGCGGATCCGCCGGTTCACGATCAGGTGCTGGCGTACCGGGAACAGCCGCATCGTCTCCGCCAGCCAGTCGGCGACCTCCGTCGCCGGGCCCTCGATGCCGCCCGAACCGCGGTAGTCGGCGCGGCCGTCCGGGGTGAACAGGGCCCGGTAGTCCGCCCAGTCGCCGTCGTCCACGGCCGCCGCGTATCCGGTGACCACCTCGTCGACGGCCATCCGGTCCATCACGGTCGCGAGATCCACGCGCTGCGTCATCGCCACAGTGTCGGCCCCCGGGCCCGCGGGGCCAAGAGCCGTGCAGCGCCCCGTCGGCCGGGTCGCGCCCCGGGCCGCTGTTTCGCACGGGGTGTGAAGGGCGCACGGCGACCGGTGCCGCGCACACGCTCGTGGTGGTGGGCCGAGGCGCGGGAGGATCGGCAGGTCCGTTCGGGCGGGGCGCACCTGGGGCCGCCGGGAGACCCCCCGAGTCCGGCGACCCGTCCCCCTCCGGCGCGGAGAACCGGTTCCCGCCCGTTCGCGACGCGAGCCCGGCCGCCCGCCGCCCCGCCCCCCGGTGCCCGGCGGCGGCCGGGCCCGCCCAGTGGTCGCGCGGAGGCGCGGGGGTCGGTCGAGCCCGACTCGCGCGTGGGTCAGTCGCCCGACTCGCCCGCGTGCGGGCTCAGGACGTCGGCGCCGACGAGGATGAAGAGCAGGACGCCGAGGGCGATCCGGTAGATCACGAACGGCATGAAGCTCTTGGTCGTGATGAACTTCATGAACCACGCGATCACCGCGTAGCCGACGCCGAACGCGATGATCGTGGCGAAGATCGTCGGCCCCCAGGACACATGACCGCCCTCGGTCGCGTCCTTGAGCTCGAAGAGACCGGAGGCGAGCACCGCCGGGATCGCGAGCAGGAACGAGTAACGGGCCGCGGCCTCACGGGTGTAACCCATCAGCAGACCGCCGGAGATCGTCGCACCGGAGCGGGAGACGCCCGGGACCAGCGCCATGGCCTGGCAGAGGCCGAAGATCAGGCCGTCCTTCACGGACAGCTCCTGGAGCGTCTTGCGCTCGCGGATGGCGCGGTGCCGGCCGCCGATCTCGTCGCGCGCCGCCAGCCGGTCGGCCACGCCGAGCACGACGCCCATGACGATCAGCATCGTCGCGGTCAGCCGCAGGTCGCGGAACGGCCCCTCGATCTGGTCCTTGAGCGTGACGCCGAGGACGCCGATCGGGATCGAGCCGACGATGACCAGCCAGCCCATCTGCGCGTCGTGGTCGCTGCGCATCGCCTTGTTTGTGAGCGAGCGGAACCAGGCGGAGATGATCCGGGCGATGTCCTTGCGGAAGTAGATCAGGACCGCGGCCTCGGTGCCGATCTGGGTGATCGCGGTGAAGGCCGCGCCCGGGTCCTCCCAGCCCGCGAACGCCGCGGTGAGGCGCAGGTGCGCGCTGGAGGAGATGGGGAGGAACTCCGTCAGCCCCTGGACGAGCCCGAGGATGAATGATTCGAACCAACTCATGGGGCTAGGGCCGTCCCGAGTGTGCGCGTGCGGTCATGGGCGGGGCGGTCGATGATCGACCGCCGGTCGCCCCGCAGCGTACCGCCCTCGGGTGAATGGCCCGCCGCCCGCCCTGGGCAGGGGCCGGTCCCCGCCCATCGGCCGCAGCTCCGGGCGCGTCGGGGGTCAGGCGTCCGCCGGGCCCGTCGTGGTCCAACCCGGCGCGTCCACGCGGGCGGTCAGGCTCGCCCGGTCCGTGTCTCCTCCGCAGTCGGAGCAGACGACCTTCGGCCTCAGCTCCGCGCCGCAGCGGTGGGTCAGGACCACCGGCGGCTCCTCGTTGAGGTGTCGGTCGCCCCAGGCCATCAAAGCCAGCAGCACCGGCTGCAGTTCGGCGCCGGCCGGGGTCGCGCGGTACTCGAAGCGCTGCGGGCGCTCGCTGTACGGGACCTTCTCCAGGATCCCGGCCTCCACGAGGCGGCGCAGCCGCGCGGTCAGGATGTCGCGCGGCGCGCCGGTGTTGCGGGCGATCCGGTCGAACCGGTGCACGCCGAGCAGCACTTCGCGCAGGACGAGCAGCGAGTACTTCTCGCCGACCAGGGCCAGCGTGTCGGCGATGGAGCAGGGGCGGGGCGCGGCCTTCATGGGGACCAGGGTAGGGCAGGACGAAGAGAGGGTTTGAAAACTGGATTCACTGGGCTATGTTACTCGTGAGTGTTAGTCCAGTTTTCCAACCTACGTCGTTCGGTTCAGGAGCTGTGATCATGCGTGACGCCGTCATCGTCGAAGCCGTCCGTACGCCCATGGGGCGGGGCAAGGCCAACGGAGCACTGGCCGAGGTCCACCCCGTCGCCCTGCTCTCCCACACGCTGCGCGCCCTCGTCGACCGCAGCGGCATCGACCCCGCCCTCGTCGACGACGTGATCGGCGGCACCGTCGACCAGGTCGGCGAGCAGGCCATGAACACCACCCGGTACGCCTGGCTCGGCGCCGGACTCCCCGAGTCCGTGCCCGCCACCACCGTCGACCGGCAGTGCGGCTCCTCGCAGCAGGCCGTCCACTTCGCCGCGCAGGGCGTGCTCTCCGGCGCGTACGACGTCGTCGTCGCCTGCGGGGTCGAGTCGATGAGCCGCGTCCCCATGTGGTCGAACGTGCCGCCCGGCGCGGACCCCTTCGGTCCCGGTGTCGCCGCCCGCTACCCGGAGGGCCTCGTCCCGCAGGGCATCAGCGCGGAGCTGATCGCCGCGAAGTGGTCGATCGGGCGCGAGGCGATGGACGAGTTCGCCGCCGGCTCGCACGAGAAGGCCGCGCGCACCTGGGCGGCGGGGCTCTTCGACGCCGAGGTCGCGCCGTACGGGGAGGTCGGCCGCGACGAGTCGGTGCGGCCCGCGACCACACCGGAGATCCTCGCCGGGCTCCGCCCCGCGTTCCAGGACCCGGCCTTCGCCGAGCGCTTCCCGCAGATCGAGTGGTCGGTCACGGCGGGCAACAGCAGCCCGGTCAACGACGGGGCGTCCGCCGTCCTGATCATGGCGGCCGATACCGCCGAACGGCTCGGCCTGCGCCCGCTCGCCCGGCTGCACAGCTTCGCCGTCACCGGCTCCGACCCGCTGCTCATGCTGACGGGAGTCATCCCGGCCACGGAGAAGGTGCTGCGGCGGTCCGGTCTCGGGCTCGACGACATCGACCTGTTCGAGATCAACGAGGCCTTCGCGAGCGTCGTCCTCGCCTGGCAGCAGGAGACCGGTGCGGACCCGGCCCGGGTGAACGTGCACGGCGGCGCGATCGCGCTCGGCCACCCGCTCGGCGCGAGCGGCACCCGCCTGATGACCACCCTCGTCCACGCGCTCCGGGCGCGCGGCGCCCGGTACGGCCTGCAGGCCATGTGCGAGGCGGGCGGGCTCGCCAACGCGATGATCGTCGAAGCGCTCTGAGGCGTCAGACGGGGGACGGGGTCCGATCCTCCGTGCGGACGCCGGCCGTCCCGGCGGCCGGCGTCTCCGCCGGGCGCAGGCGGTGGCGCTTGCGCCAGGCCACCGCCGCGCCCGCCACCCCGGTGACCACGATGAAACCGGTCGAGATCAGGAACGCGGGCGACGACGGCGAGGACGCCTCGGCGCCCGCGATCACGTACGCCGCCGTGTTCGGGATCGAGCCGAGCCCCGTCGCCAGCAGGAACGGCGTGTACCGCATCCGGGACACCGCCGCGCAGTAGTTGGCGGCGGCGAACGGCACCCCCGGGAAGAGCCGGATCGCCAGCATCGAGCGGAAGCCGTGCCGGCTCAGCTGTCCGTCGGCCGCCCGCAGCCAGCGGCCGCGCAGCAGCGGCCGCAGCGCGTCCTGGCCCAGCACCCGGCCCAGCGTGAAGGAGATCCCCGCGCCGAGGACCGTGCCCACCACCGCGGCCACCAGACCCGCCTGGACGCCGAACAGCGCCCCCGCCGCGAGGTTCAGGATCGGACGGGGCACGAAGGCCGCCGTGCACAGGCCGTACGCGCATCCGAACAGCACCACCGCGCCCGCGCCGGCCACCTGGGGCGGCCAGCCCTCGGCGAGCAGCCGCTGCGGCTCGTACAGCAGCACCGCGGTCACCGCGCTCAGCAGCATCACGGCGAGCAGCGACAGCCGTGACCAGGGCGAGAGCAGCGCCTGTGAGCAGCGGAGAGCGAGAGAGCCCGGCGGCCGGGTGACGGGGTCGAGCATCCGGGGAGAGTAACCGACGGGGACATGTGATCGCCGTAATGTCCGTCATCCCCCCTAGTGTGAGCCGCATGACCTTCGCCGTGCCCGACAGCGCCCTCGCCGACACCGTGCTGGCCCGCCTCACCGAGGTCTACCCGCCGGCCGGAGACCCGTTCCGGGCGCAGGAGATGATCGCGTACATGAAGGGGGCCGCCCCCTTCCTCGGCATCCGCACCCCCGAACGGCGCGCGCTGTCCCGCACCGTCCTCGACGGCCTGCCCCGGCCGGACGAGCCCGACTGCACGGCCGTGGCCCTGCGGTGCTTCGCCCTGCCCGAGCGCGAGTACCACTACTTCGCCGTCGACTACCTGCGCCGCCATGTCGGCCGCTGTTCCTCGGAATTCCTGCCGGTCGTCCGGCGCCTCGTCACCACCGACTCCTGGTGGGACACCGTCGACCACCTCGCCGCCCACGTGGCCGGCGGCCTCGTCGCAGCGGACCCGGCGCTCGCGGCGACGATGGACGAGTGGATCGAGGACGACGACCTCTGGGTCGCCCGCACCGCTCTCCTGCACCAGCTCCGTTTCAAGGCCGCCACCGACACCGAGCGTCTCTTCGCCTACTGCCTGCGCCGAGCCGACCACCCCGACTTCTTCATCCGCAAGGCGATCGGCTGGTCCCTGCGCGAATACGCGAAGACCGCCCCGGGCGAGGTCCGCGCCTTCGTCGAGCGGAACCGCACCCGCCTCTCCCCGCTCTCGGCGCGGGAAGCCCTCAAGAACCTCTGACCGCACCGAAATTCGGTCGACGGCGAGGCGTCCTTCCGCGAGGATCGTCGACATGTTCCGGTACGCCTTCCCCGCAGCGCCGTCCGCAGTCGCGGACGCGCCGAAGGCTGCCGTTCTCGCCGCCGCCGCTGCTGCCGCCCTCGCGGCCGCAGCCGCGGTCACGGCCGCAGCGCCCTGCGACGGCGCGCGAAGCTGACTCTCCCCGGAACGTCCGGCGGACCCCGCAGGGGGAGGGTCGGTTCCGCCCAGGGGTCCCCCTCCGCAGAGGAGACGATTCATCAGGTTCCGGGAAGGAACGACGTCAGCCATGCCCAAGACGGCATACGTGCGCACCAAGCCGCACCTCAACATCGGCACCATGGGTCATGTCGACCACGGCAAGACCACTCTGACCGCCGCCATCACCAAGGTCCTCAGCGAGCGGGGGACCGGCGTGTTCGTGCCGTTCGACCGGATCGACCGGGCGCCCGAGGAGGCGCAGCGCGGCATCACCATCAACATCGCGCACGTCGAGTACGAGACGGACACCCGCCACTACGCCCACGTCGACATGCCCGGCCACGCCGACTACGTCAAGAACATGGTCACCGGGGCCGCGCAGCTCGACGGAGCGATCCTCGTGGTCTCCGCGCTGGACGGGATCATGCCGCAGACCGCCGAGCACGTGCTGCTCGCGCGGCAGGTCGGCGTCGACCACGTCGTCGTCGCGCTCAACAAGGCCGACGCGGGGGACGACGAGCTGACCGACCTCGTCGAGCTGGAGGTCCGCGAGCTGCTGACCGCGCACGGCTACGGCGGTGACACGGTGCCCGTCGTCCGGGTCTCCGGGCTCAAGGCCCTGGAGGGCGACCCACGGTGGACCGCCGCGGTCGAGGCGTTGCTCGACGCGGTGGACACGTACGTGCCGATGCCGGTGCGTTATGTGGACGCGCCGTTCCTCATGCCGGTGGAGAACGTGCTCACGATCACCGGGCGCGGCACCGTCGTGACCGGCGCGGTGGAGCGGGGCACGGTCCGCGTCGGCGACCGCGTCGCCGTTCTCGGCGCGGACGTCGACACGGTCGTCACCGGCGTGGAGACCTTCGGCAAGCCGATGGAGTCCGCGCAGGCCGGCGACAACGTCGCCCTGCTGCTGCGGGGCGTCGCGCGCGACGCGGTGCGCCGCGGGCACGTGGTGGCCGAGCCCGGCAGCATCGAGCCGCGCCGCCGGTTCACCGCGCAGGTGTACGTGCTGTCCGCCCATGAGGGCGGTCGGACCACACCCGTCTGGACCGGGTACCGCCCGCAGTTCTACATCCGCACCGCGGACGTCGTCGGCAACGTCGACCTCGGCGCGACGGAGCTGGCCCGCCCCGGCGAGAAGGTCACCATGACCGTCGAACTGGGCCGCGACGTCCCGCTGGAGCCCGGCCTCGGCTTCGCCATCCGCGAAGGCGGCCGCACGGTGGGCGCGGGCACGGTCACGACGGTGCACTGAGCCCGGGTGGCGCGGGCGGGCCGGGGCCCGCGCCGCCAGGGTGGCGCCGGGCGTCGGCGGACGCCCGGCTCCGGCCTGACGGCTCCGGCCCGACGGCCCCCGCCGGTGAACTCGCCTGCCGGAGGCGTGTGTTCCGTACCCCCGCGGGGAGCCGGCTTCCGTGCTGGGGCAGACTCGGGGGATGACGCAGACGCGGGGGAAGCGGCGGACGGCGCTCGTGCTCGGGGCGGGTGGGCTGGTCGGTGGGGCCTGGGAGACCGGGGTGCTGTACGGGCTCGCCGACGCGGGGGTGGACGCGGCCTCGGCGGATCTGATCATCGGCAGCTCCGCCGGCGCCGTCGTCGCCGCGCGGCTCGCCGCCGGGAAGTCCTCGATCGCCGAGCTGTACGAGGGGGAGCTCGACGGTAGCGCCCCGGCCGAACCGCCCGCGCGGCTCGGCGCGCTCACGATCCTGCGCTACGCCGTCGCCGTCCTGACCTCCCGTACCCCCGAGGAGTACGGCCGCAAGCTCGGCAGGCTGGCGCTCGGCGCGGCCACCGTCGACGAGGCCGCCCGCCGCGCCACCGTCGGCCGTCGCCTCGACCCGGTGACCCGGTGGCCCGACCGCCCCCTCCTGATCAGCTCCGTCGACGCCCTGAACGGCGAACTCGCCGCCTACGACGCCGACAGCGGCGTCCCGCTCGTCGACGCCGTCACCGCGAGCTGCGCGATCCCCGGCCTCTGGCCGCCCGCCACGCTCGACGGCCGCCGCCGCATCGACGGCGGCGTGCACTCCACAGCCAACGCCCACCTCGCCGCCGGATACGAGCGGGTCGTCGTCATCGCCCCCAACGCCTCCGGCAACAACGTCGTCCTGTCCCCGGCGCGCCAGGGCGCGGCACTCGCCGCCGCGGGCGCGCGGGTCGAGGTCATCACTCCTGACAGGGCGTCCAAGCAGGCCCTCGGCCGGAACTCGCTCGACCCCTCCCACCGCGCTCCCGCCGCCCGCGCCGGACGGGCGCAGGCCGCCGCCCACGCGCCGGCCGTCGCCGCGCTCTGGGCACAATAGGGACGTGAACGAGCAGATTCCCGTGATCAGGGACGTCGACGGGGGCACCGCCCGTCTCATGCCGGACGTCGACCGCGAGCGGGCCTGGCTGCTCACCGTGGACGACGCGCCCCAGTCGTACGTCGACCTGGACGAGCCGACCCACCTCGAGTTCGAGTACGCGCGCCGGATCGCCCACGTCCTCGACCGCGCCGCCGACGAGGGCGCCCCGCTCGACGTCCTCCACCTGGGCGGCGGCGCGCTCACCCTGCCCCGGTACGTCGCGGCCACCCGGCCCGGCTCGCGCCAGGACGTCGTGGAGGCCGACCGCGGTCTGCGCGCGCTCGTCGCCGAGCATCTGCCGTTGCCGGCGGACGCGGACGTCACCGTGCACGGCGCGGACGCCCGCGCCTGGCTGGAGGCGGCTCCCGCCGCGTCCTTCGACCTGATCGTCGCCGACGTCTTCGGCGGCTCCCGGGTGCCCGCCCACCTCACCTCCACCGCCTACGCGACAGCGGCCCGGCGGGCGCTGCGGCCGGGCGGGATCTACGCGGCCAACCTGGCAGACGGGGCGCCCTTCGCCTTCCTCCGCTCCCAACTGGCCACCTTCGCGGAGGTCTTCCCCGAACTCGCGCTGATCGCCGAGCCGGCCGTCCTGCGGGGCCGCCGCTTCGGCAACGCGGTCCTGGTCGCCTCCGACGCCCCGCTCGACATCGCCTACCTGACGCGGCGTGCGGCGGCCGACGCCTTCCCGGCGCGGGTGGAGGAGGGAACGTCGCTGGCCGGCTTCACCGGCGACGCGCGACCGGTACGCGACGAGGACGCCGTGCCGTCCCCCGTGCCGCCGGACGGCGCCTTCAGCGTCGGCTGAGGGGAGGGACGGAAGCGGCGCGAGGCCGACCCCGCGCCGCTCAGCTCCGCTCGGCCAGTTCCACGGACGATTCGGACCCCGCGCCCCCCGCGCCCGCCACCTGCTTCGAGTCGCCACGGCGGGTCAGATTGCGTACGTCCGGCACCAGCAGGACCAGCGCCGTCACCAGCACGATCAGCCCCGCCCCGCCCCACAGCGCGTTGCTGCGGCCGAGCAGGCTCTCCGCCGGGCCCGCCAGGGCCGTCGACACCGGCAGCATGGCCGTGGAGCCGAACCAGTCGTACGCGGAGACCCGGGACAGCTTCTCCTCCGGGATCTCCTGGTGCAGCGTCGTCATCCAGGCCACCCCGAACACCTCGATGGCCACGCCGCTCACGAACATCGCCGCCGACAGGCCGACCACGTCCAGCGGTACGGCGAGCGCCGCCGACGGGAGCGCGATCGGGAAGACGCCCAGCGTGCCGACGAGCAGCATCCGGCGCGGCTTCCAGCGCATCATCAGCAGCGCGCCGGCCAGCGTGCCGACGCCGAACGCGGCCAGCGCCAGGCCCCAGGGGCGGGCGCCGCCCAGCTCGTCCCGGGCGACCAGCGGCCCGTACACCGACTCGGCCGCGCCGACCAGCGCGACCACGATGGAGAACTGGGCGACGATCGACCAGAGCCACGGGCGGCCGATGAACTCGTGCCAGCCCTCGCGCAGATCGGAGAGCAGCCCGCCGCCCGGCTCGCGCTCGGCGATGTGGCTGACGTCGAGGAAGGCCCGCAGTCCGCCCGCGACGGCGAACGCGGCCGCGTCGACGGCGAGCACCCAGCCGGGGCCGACGGCCGCGACCAGCACGCCGCCGAGCGCGGCGCCACCGAGCCCCGCGCCGTGCATGGACATCCGGAACAGCGCGAAGGCCCGGCCGACCTGCTCGCCGCTCACGCTGGACATCAGCATGCCCTCGGCGGCCGGGTTGAAGAACGCCTGGCCCGTGCCACACAGCGCGGTCAGGAGCATCATCTGCCAGATCTGCGGTTCGCCGAGCAGGACCAGCGCGGCGAAGACCGCCTGCGAGACGCAGTTGAGGGCGTTCGCGGCGACCATCACGCGGTGCCGGGGCACCCGGTCGGCGACCGCGCCGCCGATCAGCAGGAAGAGTACGAGGGGGACGATCCGGGCCGCCGCCACCAGGCCCACGTCGCCCGCGTCGCCGCCCGCGTCGAACACCGCCCAGGTCGTGGCGATCAGGGCGCCGTGGGTGCCCAGGTTGGTGACGATCGCGGCGGCGGTCAGCAGGGTGTAGTTGCGCCCGGCCCACTCGGGCGCCCGGCGGGGGCGTCCGGAGCGGGCAGGGGGTACGGCGGCGGGAGTACTCACTTCAGGGACTATTCCCGCCGACGCACCTGTCTGCCAAACCGATTACCGGCCGACCCTCTCACCGGCCGACGGTCGGGCCGGCCCTCACGTACCGGAGGACAGCCGGACCGTGCTCAGGATCTGCCGCATCAGCGAGTCCGGCACCTCGTCCTTGATGCCGGCGTTCGCGTACAGCACCCAGGTGGCGAAGTCGCCCTTCGCGTTCTTGAAGCTGAACGCGATCGACTTGCCGTCGGTGTCGCACTTGCCCTTCTTCGTCAGGCCGGTGGCCTTGGCGGTGGCGACGTGGCCGCTCAGACCGGACTTCGAGGTGTAGGCCTCGGCCGGGCTGATCTTGATGAGCTGCTTGACCTTGGCCTCGGGCTCGTCCTGCGCGAACGGGCCGAAGACCCAGGCGCCGGCCTCGTTGCGGACGTTTTCGGCGGTGTTGGTGGCGCCCTGGCCGCCGCGGGTGCCGGTGGCAGCGAGGTTGCTGTCCTCCATGTGCCCGTCCTTGTCGGAGTCCTCGCTGCACCACTTGGACTTGTACTCGGCCGGGGCGGACATGACGATGTACGCCGAGCCGTCGTCCTTCTTGTGGTCCTCGATGATCATCGAGACGCCGCTGCCGGCCACCTCCCAGCTCGCCGGCACGTCGAACAGCGTGCCGTGCCGCGGGTTGAAGACGGGCTTCCAGCCGGGGATCGTCGGCTTGGCCTCCTCACCCCCGCGCGGGTTGTCGATGCCGGACGTCGAAGGGGAGGGCGAGGCGGGCGCGCTCACCGGCGGCTTCGGGTCGCCGCCGGCCTTGTTGCCCTTGTCGTCGTCCTTCAGCACCAGGAAGCCGGTGACGCCGGCGGCCACGACCACGGCGAGGGCGGCGACGATCGCGATGATCGTCGTCTGCTTCTTCTGCCCGTCCGGGCCGCCCGGCTGCGGCCCGCTCGGCACCGCGTACTGCGGCACCGTCGGCTGCTGGTACGGGTTCGGCTGGCCGTACCCCTGCTGCGGCGGCTGCCCCGGCTGGCCGGGCTGCTGCCCCGGCGGCGGGTAGCCCGGCTGCTGGTAGCCGGGCTGCTGCACCGTCGGCTGCTGGTACGGGTTCGGCTGCCCGTATCCCGGCTGCTGGTACGGGTTCTGGTTCTGGTCCTGCGGGTTCTGCTCGCCCCCGGGCGGCTGCTGTCCTGGCCACATGGCCAGTAACCATAGAGGGGGCGCGGGCCGGGTGGGGTACGGGGATGGCCAAGGCGTACTACTCGTGGGTAACATCGCGGCCATGAGCGCAGACCAGATGTCCGTCGGCGAGATGCTCGCCGCCACGGTCCCGATGGCCAGGACCCTCGACCTGGAGTTCCTGGAGACCACCGCCGAGCGCGCCGTCGTGCGCCTGCCGGACAATGCCGACTACCACAACCACGTCGGCGGCCCGCACGCCGGCGCGATGTTCACGCTGGCCGAGTCCGCCAGCGGCGCGATCGTCCTGGCCGCCTTCGGCGCCCAGCTGACCCGCGCCGTGCCGCTCGCTGTCAAGGCCGAGATCGGCTACAAGAAGCTCGCCATGGGCGTCGTGACCGCCACCGCCACCCTCGGCCGCCCCGCCGCCGAGGTCGTCGCCGAACTCGACGCGGGCACCCGCCCCGAGTTCCCCGTCCACATCGCCATCACCCGCGAGGACGGCGCCGTCACCGGCGAGATGACGGTCGTCTGGACCCTCCGCCCCAACAGCTGACGGTTCGTCCCGCGTGCCGCCGCCCCCGCACCCCGAATGGGTGGGGGGGCGGTCGTGCTGAGGGGGTGGCGGCAGCGAAATGGGCGAAATGTCGCGCATAGTGCGCTGTGACCCGTCCGTGCTGCGCGAAGGAGCCACTCGATGACCGAGGACGTATCCGAGGAGAGGGCCGTCCTGCGCGGCGTCACGCGGCGGAGTGCGCTCGGGCTGCTCGGGGCGGCGGTGGCGCTGGCGGCCACCATGGCGCCCGCCCTGCCCGCCAGAGCGCGGGGCCGGCGGCGGCTCGACGAACTGCTCGAACAGCTCACGCTCGACGAGAAGATCTCGCTGCTGCACGGCGCCCGCGACCCGAACGGCCTCGGACAGGCCGGATACGTGCCCGGCGTCCCGCGCCTCGGTATCCCCGAACTCCGGCTCGCCGACGGGCCGGCCGGGGTCCGGGTACGGAAGACCGCAACCGCCCTGCCCGCGCCGGTGATGCTCGCCGCCGCCTTCGACCCCGGCCTCGCCCGCGCCTACGGCCGGGTCATCGGCCGCGAGGGCCGCGCGCTCGGCCAGGACGTGCTGCTCTCCCCGATGGTCAACCTGATCCGCACCCCGTACGCGGGCCGGAACTTCGAGACCTTCTCCGAGGACCCGCTGCTCTCCGCCGACCTCGTCGCCGAGGAGGTCCGCGGCATCCAGGCCGAGGGACTCGTCGCCACCGTCAAGCACTTCGCCCTCAACAACCAGGAGCGGGACCGGACTTCGGTCGACGCCCGGGCCTCCGAACGGACCCTGCACGAGACCGAGCTGCGCGGCTTCGAAGCTGCCGTCGCCGCCGGTACGGGCGCGGTCATGGCCGCGTACAACAAGGTCAACGGCGTCCACGCGAGCGAGAACGCGGCCCTGCTCTCCGGCGTGCTGCGCGACCGCTGGGGCTTCGACGGCTGGGTGATGAGCGACTGGGACGCCACCCACAGCACCGCCCCCGCGCTCACCGCCGGCCTCGACATGGAGATGCCCGCCGGCGTCCGGTTCGGCGACCCCCTGAAGGCCGCCGTCGCGGACGGCAAGGTCCCCGAGGCCGCCGTCGACCGTGCCGTGCGCCGCGTCCTCGCCGTACGCGAACGCTTCGGCCTGCTCGGCGCGACCCCTGCCGAACGCCCTGCCCGGGACGCCGCTTCCGGGGCGAACCTCGCCCTGCGGGTCGCCACCGCCGGGGCGACCCTGCTGCGCAACGAGAACGGCGCGCTGCCACTGTCCGCCCCCGCCGCCCGCTCCCTCGCGGTCGTCGGCCCCACCGGCGCCGTCCCCTTCGTCAGCGGCGGCGGCAGCGCGCACGTCGTCCCCGACGCGGCCGCCCGCCCGGTCGACGCCCTGCGCGCCCGGGCCGGGGCCGGCGCCGAGGTGACGTACGCGCTCGGCGAGGACCTCTACGGCAAACCGCTGCCCGCGCTGACCCCCGCCGCCTCCCTGGAGAACCGGACGGTGGCCGCCGGCGCGACCTGGAGCCACGAGGCCGTCTTCACCGTGCCCGAGGGCGACACCTGGACCTTCGTCGTCCACTACAGCGGCGAACGGCCGACGGTCTCCGTCGACGGCACCGAACTCTTCCCCGTCCGTCCGGGCGTCGCCGAGTACTTCACGGGCGGGCTGCTCGGCCGCGCGCCCGACGGCCTGCACGTCCGCCGCGCCGAGTTCCCGCTCACGGCGGGCGAGCACCGGCTGAAGGTGACCGCCCCGGGCGGGAAGGCGGGCCAGCGCTTCAGCCTCCGCGCGATCACCTCCGCCGGCCGCGCCGCCGACCTCGCCGAGGCGGTCTCGGCCGCCCGCGCCGCGCACACCGTCGTCCTCTTCGCGTACGAGGACGCCACCGAGGGCCGCGACCGCACCTCGCTCGCCCTGCCCGGGCACCAGCAGGCGCTGATCGAGGCGGTCACCGCCGTCAACCCGCGGACCGTCGTCGTCCTGAACACCTCGTCCGCGGTCACGATGCCCTGGCTGGAGCGGACCGCCGCCGTGCTGCAGATGTACTACCCGGGCCAGGAGGGCGCGGCGGCCACCACCGCCGTCCTGTTCGGCGACGCCGACCCCGGCGGCCGGCTCACCCAGACCTTCCCGGCGGCCGAGGGCCGGCACCCCACGGCCGGCGATCCGCACCGCTACCCCGGGAAGGACGGCACCGAGGAGTACTCCGAGGGCGTCCACGTCGGCCACCGCTGGTACGACGCCCAGGGCGTGGCGCCGCTCTTCCCGTTCGGCCACGGACTCTCGTACACCTCCTTCGCGTACAGCGGCCTGGTGGTCGTGCCGCGCGCCGGCGGCGGTCTCGACGTCACGTTCACCGTGCGGAACACCGGCACCCGCGCCGGTACGGAGGTCGCCCAGATCTACGCAGGACCTTCGCCCGACCTGGAGCTCGACCAGCCGGCGCGGTTCCTCGCCGGATACCGGCGGCTCGAGCTCGCGGCGGGGGAGCGGCGCCGGATCACCGTTCCGGTCGCCGCCCGCACCCTGTCGTCTTTCGACCCGGCGCGCGACGGCTGGGTGCTCGGCACGGGCGAGCGGACCCTCCAGGTCGGGGCCTCCTCGCGGGACGTCCGGCTGTCCGCGCGGGCCGAGGTGCGTTCCGGGTGACCGGGTAGGCTGCCACGGGGTGCGCGACGCGGCGCACGCCACGCCGAACGGGAGGAACCGCGTTGCACGTCCAGGAGTGGCTGGAGACGATCCCCGCGGTCGCCGTCTACGCACTGGTCGGGGTGGTGATCGGACTCGAGAGTCTGGGCATCCCGCTGCCGGGCGAGATCGTGCTGGTGAGCTCGGCGCTGCTGGCCTCGCAGCACGGGGAGATCGACCCGTACGTGCTCGGCGCCTGCGCCACGGCCGGCGCGATCATCGGCGACTCGATCGGCTACGCGATCGGCCGCAAGGGCGGCCGCCCGCTGCTCGCCTGGCTGGGCGGGAAGTTCCCCAAGCACTTCAGCGAGGCCAACATCGCGCTGGCGGAGCGTTCGTTCGAGAAGTGGGGCATGTGGGCCGTCTTCTTCGGCCGGTTCGTGGCGCTGCTGCGGATCTTCGCCGGGCCGCTGGCGGGCGTGCTGAAGATGCCGTACTGGAAGTTCCTGATCGCCAACGTCTTCGGCGGGATCCTCTGGGCCGGCGGCACCACCGCGGTCATCTACTCGGTCGGCATCGTTGCCGAGGCCTGGCTGAAGCGGTTCTCCTGGCTGGGCCTGGTCCTCGCGGTGCTGATCGGCCTCACCTCGATGCTGGTCCTGAAGAACCGGGCCAAGAAGGCGGTGCAGCGGGCGGAGAGCAAGCCGGCCGCGGAGACGGTCGCGGCGACCACGGACTGACACCGCTGACGCCGCACACGTACGGGAAAGGGCCCGGCACTCGCATCGAGTGCCGGGCCCTTCCGCGTACCCCGGGTCAGCCCTGTTCGTGCGCCTCGCGGTGGGCCTTCGCCAGGTGCAGGTACATCTCCGCGTTGAGCTTGATGCCCTCGCGCTCCTCGTCCGTCAGCTCCCGGCGGACCTTCGCCGGAACGCCCGCGACGAGCGAGCCCGGCGGCACGACCATGCCCTGCGGCACCAGGGCCTGCGCCGCGATCAGCGAGCCGGCGCCGATCACGGCGCCGTTCAGCACGGTCGCGCCCATGCCGACCAGCACGTCGTCCTCGATCGTGCAGCCGTGCACGGTCGCGTTGTGCCCGACCGTGACCCGCTCGCCGATCGTCACCGGGAAGCCCGGGTCGACATGGACCGTGCAGTTGTCCTGGATGTTGGAGTCCGCCCCGAGCACGATCGGGCCGCAGTCCGCGCGCAGCACGGCGTGGTACCAGACGTTCGAACCCGCGGCCATGGTCACGTCGCCGATCACCACGGACGTCGGCGCGGCGAACGCCGCCGGATCGACCTGCGGCTCCTTGCCGCCCACACCCATGATCAACGCCCGCTCCGTCATCGTCCGTTCCGCCTTCCTCGCTGTCGGTCGCGCCACGGGCACCCTACGAGATGCCCATGACGGACATCACAGCGCACCGCACTGATCAGCGAGGAAGCGGCCGACTACCGTGTCCGGGTGCCCAAGAACAGAAACACGTTCTCGTCCTTCACCGCCTGGCGGCGGCGCGTGGTCGCCCGCGCCCTGCAGGACGGTTGGCGGTGGATGCAGCAGGCGGGCGCCGTCTCGGCCGAGACGCCCGGGCGGTTGAGGTTCCGTCGGTTCGGCGCGGGCACCAGGCTGGCCTTCCCGCAGGGCACGGTCTTCGGCGAGCAGTGGATCGAACTCGGCGAGCACTGCATCATCGCCGAGCAGGTGACGCTCACCGCGGGCATGATGCCGGGCCTCGACCTCGGACCCGACCCCATCCTGACCCTCGGCAACGGCGTCGTCCTGGGCCGCGGCAGCCACGTCATCGCCGACACCCGGGTCACGATCGGCTCGGACACGTTCTGCGGGCCGTACGTCTACATCACCTCGACGAACCACAGTTACGACGATCCGCACGAGCCGGTCGGCCGTCAGTGGCCGCGCACCGACCCGGTGGAGATCGGACCGGGCTGCTGGCTCGGCACGGGAGCGGTGATCCTGCCGGGCGCGAAGCTCGGCCGGAACGTCGTGGTCGCGGCGGGCGCTGTCGTACGCGGCGAGGTGCCGGACCACGCGGTGGTGGCCGGGGCCCCGGCGAAGGTGGTCCGCAGCTGGGACCCGGAGCGCGGCTGGCAGCCTCCGCTGCGCACGCCCACGCCGCTGCCGATCCCTGACGGCATCACCCCGGAGCAGCTCGCCGCCTTGGCGGAGCTGGACCTCCAGGACGGCTGAGCGGCCGCGCCACCCCGAGCGCCTCAGCCCGTCGCCAGCAGAACCGTTCCCACCAGTGCGAGTCCCGCGCCGGCCGCCTGCACCGCGCGCAGTCGTTCCTTGAGCACCCCGCGTGCGGCGAGCGCCGTCACCACCGGGTACAGGTTGGCGAGCACGGCCGCCACGGTCACCGGACCCATCTGCGCGGCGATCGAGTACGTGCCGTTGGCGGCGACGTCGGCGAGGCCGACGAAGGCCAGCGCCGGCAGCGCGGCCGTGATCGCACGCAGGCCGCCCTCCTCGGGCAGCGCCCGGCCGCCGCGCCGGACGGACGCGTACAGGGCGCCGCCGCCGACCACCACGTTGGTCACCCGCTGCACGAAAAGGGCGAGGAAGAGGCCGGTGAGCGTGGTGGACGCCTCGGCGATCAGTGCCATCACCGAACCGAAGCCGAACGCCGCGATCAGCGTGTAGACGACGGCCTGCCGCTGCACGGGCGCGCCCCGCAGCTCGGGCCCGCCGGCCAGGAGAACGCCCACGATCGCGACGCCGATCCCGGCGAACTGGAGCACCCCCGGCCGGTCGCCGAGCAGCAGCCCGATCGACACCGGCACCAGGACGCCGAGCGAGCCGAGCGGCGAGACCACGCCCATGGGGCCGAGCGCGAGGGCCTTGTAGAAGCAGAGCATCGCCACGGGTCCGACCGCGCCGGCGGCGACCGCGTACCAGAGGCGCGGTCCGGCCTCGGTCCAGCCGCCGGTGGCGACCACGATGGCGCCGAGCACGACGACGGCGACCGTCTGGGAGACGACCACCACGGTCAGCGCGGGCATGCGGCGCGTGAGCAGCCCGCCGCCGAAGTCGGCCAGTCCCCACAGGAGACTGGTGGCCAGGGCGAACAGGGCTGTCATGGGATCCTCGCAGTACAGTGCGGTGAACATCGGGGTGCACTTCACGGTAGTGCAGTCTGTTGAACCCTGTCATCCAATATATTGGACGGATTGTGTCTGACCTCGATCAGCTCACGCAGTCGCTCGCCCGCAACGTCAAGCGGTGGCGCGGCGAACGCGGGTTCACGCTGGACGCCCTCGCCGCGCGCTCCGGAGTCAGCCGCGGCATGATCATCCAGATCGAGCAGGCGCGTACCAACCCCAGCGTCGGCACCACGGTGAAGCTGGCCGACGCGCTGGGCGTCTCCATCACCACGCTGCTCGACTACGAACAGGGGCCGCACGTCCGGCTGGTACCGCCGGAGCAGGCCGTCCGCATGTGGTCCACCGAGGCCGGCAGCCACTCCACCCTGCTCGTCGGGACGGAGGCCCGTGGCCCGCTGGAGCTGTGGACCTGGACCCTGATGTCCGGCGACGGCAGTCCCTCCGACCCGCACCCCGAGGGCACCACCGAACTCCTGCACGTGACCAGGGGAGAGCTCACCCTGGTCGTCGACGGCGAGCCGCACGTCGTGCCGGCCGGCACCTCGGCCGTGTTCGAGGCCCATGTGCCGCACGAGTACCGCAACGACGGCAGCGAGCCGGTCGAGCTGACCCTGGCCGTCTCGGTGCCGCCCGTACGCTGAGACGTCCGGTCGGGGACGGAACGGACGCTGTTAGCGTGCCGTCATGCGCGCACCGATCGGAAACTTCGACAACGCCGTTCCCGCCCCCGGCTGCCTGGACCGGCTGACGGAGCCCGTCGCCGCCGCCGTCCGCGCCTGGCAGGGCCCGGTCCCCGCCGAGCAGATCCTGTACGTGGACACCGACCCGGCCATCGCCGACACCGCGGTCTTCGTCGGGCACCACGGCTCGGAGCTCCTCGACCGGTCCGCGAACTGCGTGATCGTCGCGGGCAAGCGCGGCGAGACGACCACCCTGGCCGCGTGCGTGGTCCGCTCAGCGACCAAGGTCGACGTCAACGGAGTCGTCCGCAAGCACCTCGGCTCCCGCAAGGTGCGGTTCGCCGACATGGACACCGCCGTCGGCGACAGCGGCATGGAGTACGGCGGCATCACCCCGATCGGGCTCCCGGCCGCCTGGCCTGTCCTCGTCGACGCGGCCGTCGTCGACACCGAGTGGGTCCTCGTCGGCAGCGGCCGCCGCCGCGGCAAGCTCATCCTCCCCGGCAAGGCCTTCGCCCAACTGCCCGGCGCGGTCGTCCTGGAGGGCCTCGGCGTCGGCGCCGGCTGACCGCCAACGCTTTCAACCGGCGCGGTTCGAGAGACGGTTGACGTGGACCATCCGTGACGAAGGTCTGCCTCGGGTGAGTTCCTCGGATATCGTGCAGTGTGGATTCAGGCATGATCCAGCAGTACTTCCCGGTGGGTACGGACGTGATCGTCCACCTTGGTGCTGGGCGTCGGGTGCAGGGCCGGCTCAAGGCGATCGATAACGACAGCCTGGTGCTGGCGGCCGACACGGGTCCGGCGCTGTTGAGCACCTCCGCGGTCGAGATGATCGAGATCGCCAGCGCACCGGCGCCTTTGACGCTGTCCGGGGCGTGGGAGGTCCTGGACGGTGAATTTCGGTCGGACTCAGTCGAGTTGACGTTCACCTCGCCGTCCTTCCGGCTCGATGAGGCCGTACCTCTGTCGTACGGCGTCACCAATGACGTTCAGCAGGCCCTCAATCGGGCCAGGAACCGGATCGAGTCGGCGCGGCTCGCTCGGGACGGGGGCAAGGTCGGCCTCGCGGTACGCGATCTCGCCCAGGCGGGGCTCACCCTCGACTACCCACCCGCGCTGCATCTGGCCGCGCTCCTCCTGCTGGAGTGGAAGGAGAGCGAGGCGACGCGCAGCAAGGCAAGGGAATGGCTGGAGGAGGCCGCCCACCTCGGCGGCCGCTACGCCTGGGACCTGGCTGTGCTGCGAGCCCGCAGCGGGCAGGCCTCCGATGCTCTGCAGGCGCTCGGCGACGCTTTGCACGACTCGCCCGCGCACGACGGCGACGACGTGTTGCTCCGGGCTTTCGTCGATCTTGCTCTGCGCACCGGGGGCGACGACGAGGCGGCCCGTGGCCTGTCCGGCGCCGTGGCGGCAGAGGCCGGTCCGCGTCTGGTCGCGACCCGTGCAGCACTGCACCTCGTCCGGCGTCTCTTCCCCGAGCGGGCAGCTCCTCTCGAACCGCTCCTCTCCCGCGCGGCGCCGACGTCCGGCGACCTGTGCCGCGTCCTGGACGCGCTGAGTCCAGGCGTCCTGGAGCGGATCGGACTGTCGGCCCGGGACGGCGACGACACGAGTGCCGGGGCGGAGGTCGGCGCCCCACCGTTCCCCGCCGAGCGGCCCCCGGCTGCTGTCGTGGCGCCGCGCCTGCCCGGCGTCGGCGCCGCGAAGCCCGGTCCGACGGCTGTTCCCAAGGCTCCCGCCACCCTGGCCGGCCCAGACCCCCAGCGTCAACTGCAGGCGGCTCAGCGCCAGTTCCAGCGGGGATACCTCGACAACGCCCTGCGCATCGCGCGGACCGCACTCGACCTCTTCCCCAGCCACCAGGGACTCCTGGACGTCGTGGTCATGGCGGAACGGGAACTCGCGGCGCGGGCCGCGGACCGGCCGTTGCCCAGCCGGCCGGAGCGACCCCGGCGGGCCCGTGGCCGCGATTCCCTGTACGCCAGGGCGCACCACGCCGACACCCGTGAGAAGGACTGGGAGAAGGCCGAGGCGCTCTATCGGCAAGCCCTGGAGGAGGACCCGGGAAACGAGCGCGCCCGCCGCTCCCTCGCCTGGGGTCTGCACCGAAGCGAGCGCAGCGACGAGGCTCTGGAGCTCCTCCGCGCCCCGGACGCCCTGGTGCAGGAGAACCTTCAGCACCAGAACATGATCATCACGATCCTGAGCGATCGGCAGCGCTGGGCCGAAGCAGCCCCGTTGCTCGAAGAACTGCTCGGCGGCGCCCACAGCAACCAGACCCGCACCGGGCTCCTGAAGAGGCTCATCGTCCTCTACCGTCGGCTGGGCGACGTCGAGCGCGCCAACGGAGCCGCTCAGCGCCTGCTTCAACACGGGCCGCATAACCCCGAGTTCCGCTCCATCGCCGACGAGGTCGCCAAGGCCGACCGCACCGGCGTGTGGGACAAGCTGGACGAACTCGTCGCCAAGAGCGAATGGCACCCCGAGCAGGCGGACTCCGTCAGCAGCATCGTGCAGATGCACATCGATCGCTGCGAGTACGCGGGGGTCAGCGCCGTACGGATCCAGGAGGGCTCCCTCAGCGAGCAAGACGTCCAGGAGCTGGTGAAGCTCATCGAACGCCTCGGCCCCTCCAGGCCCGCCGACCGCGCCGCGTACAACCTCTCCGCCGCCCGCATCCTCCGGGATCTCAACCAGACCTCCGACGACCGCTTCCGGCGCTCGCTGCGCGGCTTCGGCGCAGCCATGGGCGACCTGTGCACCGCCGAACGCAAGCCGCCGGACGTGATCCGCGCCTACTACACCGAGGCGGTCTCGCTCGGCGGCTGGGACGACATGGGTGAGCTGAAGGTCAAGCAGTTCGTGACCTCCTATCTCGCCCCGGACTGGCAGCAGCCCGAGACCCGCCCTTCCTTCGAGCTCTGCATGAGCTGGGTCCTGGGGGACAAGAGCCGTCACGAGCCCCTGGCGATGGGGCTGGTCGGACTGCTCTCGGTCAGCTCGGAACGAGTCCGGCGCGAGATCATCTCGCGGACCTACCGGGACACCCGGATCCGCGAAGTCCTCGTCCGTGAACTGCGGGCCTACCTCCAGGTCTCCGACTCCTCCACGACGCAGAACGCCTACAACGAGCTGTGGGACGAGGCGTTCCGCCATCATGTGCGGCTCCTCGACGCCCAGCGCAACACCCTCCAGCCTCTGCTCAACCGCAACGAACCGCTCGGCACTCTGACGAAGGACCAGCAGGCCCTGGAAGGGGCCGCCGATGTGGCGTACACGACCCCTCTGGACCGCGACCGGTTCATCAAAGCGGCCGGCATCCTGGCCGAACTGCGCGGCTACCTGGAGCAGCCCTCCTACCTGGAGCAGGAGCGGCTGGAATCTCGCATCGGCGCCACGATCCGCGAGCTGGTCAGCACCATCGAGCGGCTGCCCACCCGGATCAGCCTGGAATTCCTGGTCCCGCTGCTCGACAACCTGGAATTGGCATTGGCCGCCCACTTCCGGGACGTCCAGCGTGCCGCCGAACCCACCGATCTGGACGTCGAACCCGTTCTCTCCGCGTACACGCCGAACGCGGCCTCGCTGATCCATGTGCAGCTCAGTGTCACCAATCTGCCCAGGAGGTCCCCGGCCGTCGACGTCCGGCTGCGGGTCCTGGACAACGACGACTACGAGCCGTTGGACGCGGCGATCCCGGTCGCGCACAGCCTGCGTGACGAGCAGACCGAGACGTGCACGGTGCCGCTGGTGCTGACGCCCAGGGCCATCCGCGAGCAGGTCGCGACCCTGCGGTACTGCCTGGAGTTCACGCTCCGCTCGGACCGGCGGCTCACCACCGAGCCCGGCGCCCTCTCCCTGCCCCTCAGCGACGCCCCCGACTGGGAGCCCATCCAGGACCCGTTCGCGGAGGGCGCGCCCGTCCAGGACGAGAAGATGTTCTTCGGACGCGACCCGCTCATCGAGCGTCTCGCCGACACGCTCCGCGGGGCCGACGCCAAGTGCGTCGTGATCTACGGCCAGAAGCGCGTCGGCAAGTCTTCGGTGCTGCACCACCTCCAGAACGCCCTGGAACCGCCGTTGCTGGCCGCGAAGCTGAGTCTGCTGGACATCGCCACGGACCTCAGTCACGCCAGCCTGCTCTACCGGATCGCCAGCGCCTTCTATCACCGTCTGGAGGACCTGGAGGACGCGGGATACCCGCCGCTCGATCTGGACCGGCCGGTGCTCCGGGAGTTCACCGACAGCGGCTCCCCGCATCTGCACTTCGACGACTACCTCAACGGCATCCAGCGGCGCATGCGGCTCAGCGAGGCTCATGGCGACTGGCGGATGGTGCTGCTTCTCGACGAGTTCACGGTGCTCTACTCGGCGATCGAGCGGGGTTCGCTGCCCAGGGAGTTCATGAAGTCCTGGAAGGCGATGCTGGAGAGCCGTATGTTCTCCAGCGTCGTCGTCGGGAACGACCTGATGCCCCGTTTCCTCAAAGCGTTTCCGAACGAGTTCCAGGTGGCCCGGCAGGAGCCCGTCTCGTACCTGGACGAGAACTCCGCGAAGGCGTTGATCACCGAGCCGATCGCCCTCGCGGACGGTGGGAACCGGTTCCGTGGAGACTCCGTCCAGCGGATCATCGAACTGACGGCCCGCAGCCCGTACTACATCCAGCTCCTCTGCAGTCGTCTGGTGCAGCGTATGAACGCGGAGCGTCAGCCACTGATCGGTCCCGCGGACGTCGACGCTGTGGCCGTGTCGCTCATCAGCGGCGAGCGAGCCCTGCTCCAGGAGCAGTTCGACAACCTGCTGACCCCCGGAGACGCCGACGTCAGCGACATGCGCGACGGCGTCGTCCTCGCCGTGCTCAAGCGTGGTCTCTCCGGGCACCGCAGGAACCTGTACATCGACGGGCGCAAGTCGAGAGAACTGTCCGAAGGGAATCGGGTGTTGGAAGACCTGGTGCGCCGTGACGTGATCGAATGGGAGTCGGCGGACCGGTACCGGATCAAGGTCGGTCTCTTCGCCGAGTGGCTCTGGTACCGGAGGGCGTGACGCGATGACCGAGGCAGACAACCGGACAGAGGCCGGCGGCGCGCACGTGCCGCGGCAGGGGAGTGTCCCCACCGTCCGCGACAACCCCTTCGCCACTGTCGGACACCCGGTGCACGGGGCCGCCCACGTGGGCCGGGCCGACCAGATCCGCGTGCTGCGCCAGAGGGTCCTGGACCAGCCGACCGCCGGAGCCACGGCCATCATCGGGCCGCCGCGGATCGGTAAGTCCAGCCTGGCGTACCACCTCTTCATGCGCCCCGAAGTTCTGGCGGAGTACCCCCGGCTGATCCCGGTGTGGATGAACGTCCGGACCGGGGGCGGGATCGACCAGGTCGTGCGCCGGCTCGTCGAGGACGTGTGGGAGGCCCTGGGCGAGCGTGCGCCCGAGCAGGACCGCCGGATCACCGCCGCGTACGAACGCGCCGTGGCCCCGGGGATGCGGTGGGTCGAGGCCCAGACCGAGACGCAGGAGTTCCTGAGGCTGGTCCGCAGACGGGGCTGGCGCGTCGTACTGATCATGGACGAGTTCGACGCCGCCCGCGAAGTCTTTCGTTCGCAGCCGGGGACGTTCCAGGCGCTGCGCGAATTCGCCTACAACCTGGACTGGAACATCGGTCTGGTCACCACCTCCCGTAGGGAGCTCCGGGAGATCGTCGACATGGCGGATCCGGATGAGTCCACCTTCGCGGGGATCTTCCGGTCTGTGTTCCTCACCTGCTTCGACGAGACCGATCTGACGGAGCTGGTACGGCGCGTCGACGGCGTGGATCCGGACGATCTCGTGCGGACGACGCAACGCCTCGCGGAACTCAGCGGAGGACACCCGTATCTGGCCAGTGTGCTCCTGGACCGGGTCTGCTCCGCCGACGCGGCGCCCCAGCCGTTGGTTCAGGCCCTCGACCGCCATGTCGAGCCGCTGCCGGCCGAGTTCTCCTACTACTACCGGGACCTCACGGGTCTGCTGGATGCCGACGGCCGACTCCGTGCCCTGCTGGAGGTGGTCCTCGGGCCGCAGCTCGTGGTCACGCCCGACGACGCCCAGGTGCTGCTCCAGCAGGGACTCATCGTGGTCCGGGACGGCACCTACCGGGCCTTCTCCCAGGACTTCCAGGAGTACCTCACCCTCATCGGTCGGCAGCTCGGTCACTGGGACCAGTGGATGGCCGTCGAGGGGCGGGTCCGTGAGCTCGTCGAAGCCGGGTTCACCGAGCGGTACGGCGAGGAATGGCCGGACGAACTCAGGGCCAAACGTCCCAAGCTCGCCGCCACCCTCGACAAGTGCGAGGAGCTCCGGGCCAGGGAGCTACGGGCCTACGGCGCGCGGGCCTCGACCCGGCTCCTCGATTTCACCTATCCGCGTGACCTGTTCGACCTGATGGCCTCGCACCGGGACATCTTCGGCAAGTTGATCGGCAAGGACAAGGCGTACTGGAGCGAACGCTTCTCGCTGCTCGCCAAGGTACGCAATCCCATGGTTCACAACCGGATGTCCGTGGTGACGCCGGTCGAGCAGCGGATGTTCGGGGTGTACTGCGAGGAACTCATGGACCTCCTCGACCGGCTGGCCGACGGCTGAGCGGGAAGTCCCGCCGGCTCAGCCCAGCCGGGGGATCTCGATCGCGGGGCAGCGGTCCATGACCATGTCGAGCCCGGCCTCACGCGTCCGCGCGTACGCCGCCTCGTCGACCACGCCGAGCTGGAACCACACCGCCTTCGCTCCTACGGCCACCGCCTCGTCCGCGACGGCGCCGGCCAGCTCACTGTTCACGAAGACGTCGACCACGTCGACCGGGAAGGGGATGTCGGCGAGCGAGGCGTAGCCCTGCTCGCCGTGCACGGTCTCCGCCTTCGGGTGGACGGGGACGACCCGCTTCCCGAAACGCTGCAGGACCGCGGCCACTCCAAACGCGGCGCGCGCCTGGTTCGACGACAGGCCCACGACGGCCCACGTGTCGCCCGTGGCAGTAAGGATCTTCCTCACGGTGTCCGACTCGGTGATCGCGGTCTCGACGCTCATGCGCTGCCTCCTGTGGCTCGTCACTCGTGCAGAACATGTCGCGGCCCCCGGTGATTCCCGGGCCTCGTCCGCCAGTCTCCCCGGCGGACCGGGACCCTGCCCGCCGGGAACCGGGGACGGCGGGGCCGCGGCGGGCGCATAGGGTGGCGGGATGCAGGAGCAGTACCGCACGGTGGCCCGCGAGGGCGTGCACGAGTCCGAGATCAACCGTTCGCGTTTCCTCTGCGCGCTCGCGCCCGCCGCGACCGAGCAGGAGGCGCAGGACTTCGTCGCACGCATCCGCAAGGAGCACCCCACCGCCACACACAACTGCTTCGCGTACGTCATCGGCGCCGACGCGAGCGTCCAGAAGGCCAGCGACGACGGCGAGCCCGGCGGCACCGCGGGCGTCCCGATGCTGCAGATGCTGATGCGCCGCGAGATGCGGTACGTCGTGGCCGTCGTCACTCGCTACTACGGCGGCGTGAAGCTGGGCGCGGGCGGACTGATCCGGGCGTACGGCGGTGTCGTCGGCGAGGCCCTGGACGCGCTCGGCACGATCACCCGGCAGCGCTTCCGGCTCGCCACCGTCACCGTCGACCATCAGCGGGCGGGCAAGCTCGAGAACGACCTGCGGGCCACCGGGCGGGCGGTGCGCGACGTGCGGTACGCGGCCGCAGTGACGATCGAGATCGGGCTGCCGGACGCGGACGTGGAGTCCTTCCGCGGCTGGCTCGCCGACGCGACCGCCGGCACGGCGACGCTGGAGCTCGGCGGCGAGGCGTACGGCGATGCGTGACGCGCTGCGCGGCGTGGCGGGCGAGGCGGTTGTCGGGCCCGGGACCTGCGGATTTTCGCAAGCCGCCGCCTTTGTCCGACCCCACCGATACGCTCCTCGATCATGAGACTCCTGCACACGTCGGACTGGCACCTGGGGCGGTCGTTCCACCGGGTGAGCCTGCTCGACGCCCAGGCCGCGTTCCTCGACCACCTGGTGGCGACGGTGCGCGAGCGCGAGGTGGACGCGGTACTGGTCGCGGGAGACGTCTACGACAGAGCCGTGCCGCCGCTCGCCGCAGTCGAGCTGTTCGACCGTGCGCTGCACCGGCTCGCCGAGGTCGGCGTGCCGACCGTCATGATCTCCGGCAACCACGACTCCGCCCGCCGGCTCGGCGTCGGCGCGGGCCTGATCGAGCGCGCGGGGATCCACCTGCGGACCGACCCGGCCGGGGCCGGCAGCCCCGTGGTGCTCTCCGACGCGCACGGCGACGTGGCGCTGTACGGACTGCCGTACCTGGAGCCCTCGCTCGTCCGCGAGCAGCTCGGCGCGGCGAGGGCCGGACACGAGGCGGTGCTCGGCGCCGCCATGGACCGGGTCCGGGCCGACCTCGCCGCGCGGGCGCCGGGCACCCGGTCGGTCGTCCTCGCCCATGCCTTCGTCGCGGGCGGCGAGGCCAGCGACAGCGAGCGGGACATCACCGTCGGCGGCGTCGCCGCCGTGCCCGCCGGGGTGTTCGACGGCGTCGACTACGTGGCCCTCGGCCACCTGCACGGCAGCCAGGCCCTCACCGAGCGGGTCCGCTACTCCGGGTCCCCGCTCGCGTACTCCTTCTCCGAGACCGATCACCGCAAGACGATGTGGCTGATCGACCTCGGAGCCGACGGGACGATCGAGGCCGCCGAGCGGATCGACTGCCCCGTGCCGCGCGCCCTCGGGCGGATCCGGGGGCGGCTCGACGACCTGCTCGCCGACCCCGCGCTCGCCCGCCACGAGGAGGCGTGGGTGGAGGCGACGCTCACCGACCCCGTGCGGCCCGCCGAACCCATGGCCCGGCTCACCGCCCGCTTCCCGCACACCCTCAACCTGGTCTTCGAACCCGAGCGCACCGAGGGCGCCCCGTACGCCTCGTACGCCCAGCGGCTCCGGGACCGCACCGACCAGCAGATCGCGGAGGACTTCGTGGCTCACGTGCGCGGCGGGGCGGGCCCCGACGGCGCCGAACGCACCGTGCTGCACGGCGCGTTCGCGGACGTACGGGTGGACGCGGCGGAGCGCGAGGTGAATAGGTGAGGCTGCACCGGCTGGTCGTCACCGGCTTCGGCCCGTTCGGCGGCACGCAGGAGATCGACTTCGACGCGCTGTCGTCGGCCGGGCTCTTCCTGCTCCACGGACCGACCGGCGCGGGCAAGACGTCGGTCCTCGACGCGGTCTGCTACGCCCTGTACGGGGCCGTGCCCGGCGCCCGGCAGAGTCCCGGGACCTCGCTGCGGAGCGACCACACCCCGCCCGGAACGTACACCGAGGTGCTCCTCGAACTCACCGTGGGGGAAAGGCGGTTGGAGATCACCCGCCGTCCGGCGCAGCAGCGCCCCAAGAAGCGCGGCGGCGGCTTCACCACCGAGAAGGCGCAGAGCTGGCTGCGGGAGTACGACGCGGGGACCGGGGCCTGGCAGGGGCTCAGCCGCTCGCACCAGGAGATCGGCGAGGAGATCACCCAGCTCCTCGGGATGAGCCGCGAGCAGTTCTGCCAGGTCGTGCTGCTGCCGCAGGGCGACTTCGCCCGCTTCCTGCGGGCCGACGCGGAGGCCCGCGGCAAGCTGCTCGGCCGGCTCTTCGACACCCGACGGTTCGCCGCGGTCGAGGACCGGCTCGCCGAGCTGCGGCGGGCCGCGGAACAGCAGGTGCGCGAGGGCGACGAGCGGCTGCTCGCGCTCGCCCAGCGCATGGCCGAGGCGGCCGGCGGCGGCGCGGTCGAGGAGCGGCCGGGGGAGCCCGGGCTCGCCGAGGCGGTGCAGGTACGGGCCGCGGTCGCGCGCTCCGAGGCGCGCGAGGCGCTCGACGTCGCCGACCTCGGGCTGGCCGCGGCCGAGAGTCGGCAGGCGGCGGCCCGCCGGCGGCTCGACGAGGAGCGGGAACTCGCCGCCCTCCAGCAGCGTCATGCCGAGGCGCTGCGCCGGCGGGCGGAGCTCGACGCACGGCGCGGCGAGCGGGACGCCTGGCAGGCGACGCTCGACCGGGCGCGCAAGGCCGACCTCGTCGCGCCCGCGCTGGACCTGCGGGACGAGGCCGAGCGCGCGCACGCCACGGCGGCGAGCGTCCGGGAGCGGACCAGGTCCGAGCTGCACCCCGATCTCGTCGACGAGGGCGCGGAGCGGCTCTCCCGTCTGGAGGCCGAGCTGCGCGAGCGGCTCGGCGGGCTCGACGCGGCGCGCCGCGCCGAGCGGCGCAGCGCCGAGATCGGCGAGGAGCTGGCGGTCCTGGATCGCCAGGCCCGGGCCGACGACGAGACCCTGCAGGACGCGAACGCCTGGCTGGCCGACTGGGAGACCCGGCGCACGGTCCTCCAGGACCGGGTCGACGCCGCACAGGAGGCGACGACCCGCGCGGAACACCTCGCGGGCCGCCTGGAGCCCGCCCGTCGCCGCCTCGAAGCGGCTTGCCGCCGGGACGAGTTGGCGAAGCGGGTGACGGAGGGCGCGTCCCTCCTGACGGCGGCGCGCGAGGCCCGCAACACGGCGAAGGAGACCTGGCTCGACGTCAAGTCCCGCCGCCTCCAGGGGATCGCCGCCGAACTGGCCGCCGCCCTGACCGACGAGGCCCCCTGCCAGGTCTGCGGCTCGATGGTCCACCCGGCCCCCGCCCGCACCGAGGCCGGCCACGTCGACCGCGCCACGGAGGACGCCGCGTACGAGGCCTTCACGAAGGCGGAACAGTCCCACGCCACGGCCGAACGCGACCTCGCGGTCACCCGCGAGTCCTGGGCCACGGCCCGAGCGGAAGTCCTGACGGGCCACGGCCCCGCCGCAGCGGGCAGAACCATCCCGTCCCAGGGCACGGGCGCGGAGCCGACGGCTGCCGGCACGGACCGGACCGCCGACGTCCCGGTGGGGGTTGCCGCGTGCTCCTCGGGGCTCCACGGGCGGCCTGCGGCCGTGGCTCTCGATGCGGGCTGGGTGGACGTGTCCTCCACGCTCGCCGATCCCACCGTTGTCGAACTCGACGACGAGGTGCGGCAGTTGGAGCGAGAGTACGCCGACGCCAGGGCTCTCGCCGCTGAGACGCATGCGCGGCGGGAGGCGTTGGCGCGGGGGGAGCGGGAGTCGGAGGAGCGGGTGGCCGCGCGGCAGGAGGCCGAGCGGCGGGTCGCCGCGCGGACCTCGCGGCGCGAGGCGCTCGACGGGCAGCGGGCCTCCCTCGACGCCGAGGCCGCCCGGGGGCGGGGCGAGGCCGCGAGCGTCGCCGAGCACGCGACGCTGCTGGAGCGGCGGATCGCGATCCTCGTCGCCGCCGCCGAGTCCGTACGGGCCGTCGAGGTGACCGCCGAGCGGCTCAAAGAGGCCGACGACCGGCTCGCCGACGCCGCCTTCCGCGCCGGGTTCGACACCCCGGCCGCCGCCGCGGCGGCACTCGTCGACGACGGCCGCCGCCGCGAACTGCAGCACCGCCTCGACGCCTGGCAGGCGGAGGACGCCGCGGTCGCCGACCGGCTCCGCGACCCGGAGACCCGCGCCGCGGCCGACCGCCCGCCGGCCGACCCGGCGAACGCCGAGACCTCGCACACCGCCGCCGAACGCGCGCTGCGCGTCGCCGACTCAGCCCTCGCGGCCGTACGCGACCGGTGCGCCGCGCTCGACCGGCTGTCCCGGCAGGCGGACGACGAGGTCCGCCGGCTCGGCCCGCTCCGCGAGGAGTACGACCGGGTCGCCCGGCTCGCCGGGCTCACGGCCGGCACCTCCGCGGACAACGAGCGCAAGATGCGCCTGGAGTCGTACGTGCTCGCGGCCCGCCTGGAACAGGTCGCCGCCGCCGCGACCGCCCGCCTCCAGCGCATGTCCTCCGGCCGCTACACGCTCGTCCACTCCGATGCCCGCTCCGGCGGCAAGCGGGCCGGTCTCGGCCTGCACGTCGTCGACGCGTGGACCGGCAACGAGCGGGACACAGCGACGCTCTCCGGCGGCGAGACCTTCTTCGCCTCGCTGGCCCTGGCCCTCGGCCTCGCCGACGTCGTCACCGACGAGGCCGGCGGCGTCCGGCTCGACACGCTCTTCATCGACGAGGGCTTCGGCAGCCTGGACGACCAGACCCTCGACGAGGTCCTGGACGTCCTCGACTCGCTCCGCGAGCGCGACCGCAGCGTCGGCATCGTCAGCCACGTACCCGACCTGCGCCGCCGCATCCCCGCCCAGCTGGAGGTGGTCAAGGAGCGGCACGGCTCCGCGGTGCGGCTCCGCGTCAGCGGCTGATCGCCCGCCGGGCGAGCGGCGAGGAGTACACGACGCTCGTCGTCACCGACCCGAGTGTGGCGACCTTCCCGGAGATCTGCTCCAGGTGCTTCATCGACCGCGCGGCGACCTTCAGGACGAAGCAGTCGTCACCGGTGACGTGGTGCGCCTCCAGGATCTCCGGCGTGGTGTCGAGCAGGTCGTGGAACGGCTTGTAGTTCCCGTTCGGGTACCGAAGCCGGACGAACGCGAGGATCGGCAGCCCGAGCCGCTCCTGGTCGACCACCGCCGTGTACCCGGAGATCACTCCGGCCTCCTCCATCCGCCGCACGCGCTCGGTCACCGCGGACGCCGACATGGAGACCGCTTTGGCGAGTTCGGTGAAGCTGGCCCGGCCCTGGTTCTGCAGGGCTTCGAGGATGCGCCAGTCCGTGGCGTCCGGTGAGTATCCCGTCATGCGCGCCAGGGAACAGGGAAATCCCCGGACGATCAAGCGATGTCCGGGGATGTCCCACGGTGCGAACCCGCCGTGTCAGGGCCGGGACCCTGTCGGGGCCGAGACCGTGTCAGAGCTTCGAGATCTCGTCCACCAGGTCGTCCAGGCCCAGCGGCCCCTGGGACAGCGCCGCCATGTGCCAAGCCTTCGCGTCGAACGCGTCGCCGTGCGCGGCCCGCGCGTTCTCCCGGCCCAGCAGCCAGGCCCGCTCGCCGAGCTTGTAGCCGATGGCCTGCGCCGGCATCGACAGGTACCGGGTCAGCTCGCTCTCCACGAACGACGCCGGACGGCTGCTGTGCTGCTGGAAGAACTCCTGGGCCAGCTCCGGGGTCCACCGCTCGCCCGGGTGGAACGGCGAGTCCGCCGGGATCTCCAGCTCCAGGTGCATGCCGATGTCGACGATCACCCGACAGGCGCGCATCATCTGCCCGTCCAGGTAGCCGAGCCGGCGCTCGGGGTCCGGCAGGAAGCCCAGCTCGTCCATGAGCCGCTCCGCGTACAGCGCCCAGCCCTCGGCGTTGGCGGAGACCCCGCCGATCGTCGCCTGGTAGCGGGACAGCCGGTCCGCGACGTGCACCCACTGCGCGATCTGCAGGTGGTGGCCGGGAACACCCTCGTGGTACCAGGTCGACACCAGGTCGTACACCGGGAACCGGGTCTCGCCGTCGACCGGCAGCCAGGTGCGGCCGGGGCGGGAGAAGTCCTCCGAGGGGCCGGTGTAGTAAGGGGCCGCCGCGCCGCCCGGCGGGGCGATCCGCGACTCCACCTTCCGTACCCGCTCGGCGAGTTCGAAGTGGGTGCCGTCCAGCGCCTCGATCGCCTCGTCCATCAGCTCCTGCAGCCAGACCCGGACCTCCTCGACGCCCTCGATGTGCGTGCCGTGCACGTCGAGGTGGGCGAGCGCCTCCCAGGGCCCCGACCCCGGCAGGATCTTGTCCGCCTCGGTCCGCATCTCGCCGAGCAGCCGGTGGTACTCGGCCCAGCCGTACGCGTAGGCCTCGTCCAGGTCGAAGTCCGTGCCGTTGAAGTACCGTGACCAGCGCCGGTAGCGCTCCCGGCCCACCGTGTCCGGGGCGTCGGCGACGGCCGGCGCGTACACGTCGCGCATCCAGTCCCGCAGTGCCGCCACCGCGGCGGTCGCGTCGCGCGCGGCCTCGTCCAGTTCGGCCCGCAGCTCCTCCGGCCCGCCGCCGGCGAACTCCTCGAACCAGCCGCGCGCCGCACCGTCGTTGCCCGACCACTCGGTGAGCTGCTCGACGAACGTGGCCGTCGGGCGGGGGCCGCCCAGCAGCTTGCGCTCCAGACCCAGTTCGAGCGAGGCGCGGTAGCCCTCCAGAGCGGCCGGGACGGCGCGCAGCCGCGCGGCGACGGCCGCCCAGTCCTCGGCGGTCTCGGTCGGCATCACGGTGAACACGATCCGCACGCTGTGCGCGGGCGAGCGCATGTTGCTCACCGCGCACAGACCCTCGTCGGCCTCGTGGACGGCGAGTTCGGCGGTCAGCCGCTCGCGCAGCAGCCGGCCGCAGCGGCGTTCGGCGTCCGCGTCCGCGCCCGGACGGCGTTCGGCCTCGTCGAGCAGGGCGAGGGTGCGGCGAGCGAGTTCGGCCACTTCCTCCTGACCGGCGGGGGAGAAGTCCGGAAGACGGCCGGCGCTCTCTTTGACTCCCAGGTAGGTACCGGTGATCGGGTCGAGGGCGATGAGTTCGTCGACGTAGGTGTCGGCGACCTGGCGGGGCAGCGGGCTGCTGGAAGTCTCTGGCATGCGGCTCATCCTGGCCCCTCCGGCGTCTCCGCGTCACCCTCGAACGATCTCACTCGGCTGACAAGAGAGCGCCCGGAACCGGCGGCAGCAGCGGCCCGCATTCCCACTGCTGGAAGATCAGCCGGGTCTCCACGCGCGCCACCTCGCGCCGTGAGGTGAACTCGTCCAGCACGAGTCTTTGCAGGTCAGCCGTGTCTGCGACGGCCACGTGGACCAAGTAGTCGTCGGGACCCGTCAGATGGAACAGGGCCCGCGACTCCGGCAAGGCGCGAATACGTTCGACGAACGGACCGATCAGTTCGCGACGGTGGGGCCGAACCTGGACCGAGAGCAGAGCCTCCAGGCCGCGGCCGAGTTTGGCTGGATTCAGTCGTAGCTGGTTGCCCAGGATCACTCCCGTGCGGCGCAGCCGGGCCACCCGGTCCAGGCAGGTCGACGGGGCGACGCCGACCTCGGCGGCGAGCTCCCGGTAGGTGGTCCGGGCGTCGTTCTGCAAGAGGCGAAGAATGTGCAGATCGATCGGATCCAGTACGACAGAATCGGCCATGCGGCGAACGTAACACGCCTCATTCGAGCTACTTTCCGGTATCCGTTCACAGTGCGGCCATGGACTACGACGCCTCCACCCCCAGGGCTCTGGCCACCGAAGCCGTGCACGCCGGCCGTGAGGATCTCGCGGCACTCGGCCTGCACGCCCCGCCGCTCGACCTGTCGACGACCTACCCCTCGTACGACACCCGCGCGGAAGCGGCCCGCATCGACGACTTCGCCACCACCGGCGCCCGGCCCGACGGGCCGCCCGTCTACGCACGGCTCGACAATCCCACGACCGCCCGCTTCGAGGACGCCCTCGCCCGGCTCGAGGGGACCGAGAGCGCGGTCGCCTTCGCCAGCGGCATGGCGGCGCTCACCGCCGTCCTGCTGGCCCGGGCGAGCCTCGGCCTGCGCCATGTCGTGGCCGTCCGCCCGCTCTACGGCTGCAGCGACCACCTGCTCACCGCCGGGCTGCTCGGCACCGAGGTGACCTGGACCGACCCGGCGGGCGTCGCGGACGCGATCCGCCCGGACACCGGCCTCGTGGTGGTGGAGACCCCTGCCAACCCGACCCTGGCCGAGGTCGACATCGCGGCCCTCGCCCACTCGTGCGGCGCGGTCCCGCTGCTCGTCGACAACACCTTCGCCACCCCCGTGCTCCAGCAGCCGGTGCGCCACGGGGCACGGATCGTGCTGCACAGCGCGACGAAGTACCTCGGAGGGCACGGCGACGTGCTCGGCGGCGTCGTCGCCTGCGACGAGGAGTTCGCCCGCACGCTGCGCCAGGTGCGCTTCGCCACCGGCGGCGTCCTGCACCCGATGGCCGGCTACCTGCTGCTGCGCGGCCTGTCCACGCTGCCGGTACGGGTCCGGGCGGCGTCGGCGACGGCCGCGGAGCTGGTCCGCCGGCTCGCCGCCGACCCGCGGATCGCCCGGGTCCACTACCCCAAGGTCGGCGGCGCGATGATCGCCTTCGAGGTGTACGGCGACCCGCACGACGTGATCGCCGGGGTCCGGCTGATCACGCCGGCGGTCAGCCTGGGCAGCGTCGACACGCTGATCCAGCACCCCGCCTCCATCAGCCATCGCATCGTGGCCGAGGGCGACCGGCGCGCGGCGGGCGTCAGCGACCGGCTGCTGCGGATGTCCGTCGGCCTCGAGGACGTCGAGGACCTGTGGCGGGACCTGACGGAGGCGCTCAGCGCTCCGTCTGCTGGAACCGCTCGTGCGGAAGGCGGCCGGGTACCGGAGCCGCGTCCAGCCGCGCGGTGATCACCAGGGTGCCCTCCTCGATCTGGTAGTCGAGGGGGAGGTTCAGCGCCCGCATCGCCGCGACCATGCCGGTGTTGGACGACTGCGTCACCGCGTAGACGCTCCCGCAGCCGTCCTCCACCGCCAGGGCCACCAGCCTGCGCAGCAGCTCCGAGCCGATGCCGCGGCGCTGCCAGTCGTCCTCCACCAGCAGGGCGACCTCCGTCTCGTCGCCGTCCCAGAGCAGGTGGCCGAGGGCGACGAGACGGCCGGAGGCGGTCTGCACCGCGAGGGTGCGGCCGTAGCGGGGGCTGAGCAGGTGGTTCAGGTAGCGGTCGGCGTCCGCCACCGGCCCGTGGTAACGCAGGCCGAGGGTGCGCTCGGAGCAGCGGTCGTGCATGGCGCGGGCGGCCGTCAGGTCGTTCTGGTCGGCGCGCCGGACGGTGATCTCGTTGCCCTCGGGGAGGGTGAGGACGTCCTGGCTGCGCGGGATCCGCGGGCCGAGCCGGGCGTCGAGCTCGACGAGCGCGCGGGCCCGGGCGAACTCGGTGGGGGTGAACGGCAGATAGGGCCGCTCGATGGTGATCACCCCGCCGTTCGGGTCGCGCAGCCGCATCTCCGTCTCCTCCAGGACGCCCTCGACGGGTGCGGTCTCGCCGGTCGGGCGGCCGGACAGCGAGACGGCGGGCAGCGAGTGGATGGTGCAGCGGCCGAGCAGCTGGCGCAGGGCCAGCGGGAGTTCGGCGGCGTCCAGGGCGGTGCGGGTGGCCAGGCCGATCAGCCGGGTCGGGGTGTCGACCAGGTCGTGGGCGTCCGCGCGCTCGATCCAGGTGCTGTGGCCGCCGGCCGCGGCGATCTCGTGGGTCAGCCGGGCGGCCGGGAGCGCGGCCGGGGCGCGCAGCAGGAACTCGTCGACCGTGCCGTCGGCGAGCGGGTGGGTCTGCAGCGTGAGGATGTCCACGCGGTGCCGGGCCAGCGCCGTGCACAGCGCGGCGAGACTGCCCGGGGCGTCCTGGACGGTGGTCCGCATCCGCCACAGGGTCGTCCCGCCGGGCTCGCCGTCGGCGGCGCGGTCGGTGTCTTCGGTGCGGTCGGTGCTCTGCGGCAGCGGGGCGGTCCCGCTGCCGCCGGGATCACCGGCGGGCGGCGCATGACTGTGCCGCCGGGCCCACCATGTGTGGAAGGCCGCCGTGGCGACGAGCGCGATCGCCGAGAACACCAGCAGGTACGGACCGTCCGGTCCGTGCACGACGGTCTTGGCGATCGTGTCGGCCACGACCACGGCCGTGAACAGGGCGGCCAGTTCGATCAGATCGTGCCGCCAGTGGTGCGGGCGGCGGGCACTCTTCGCAGATGTCACATCAGTCATGCATTCACTGTGACCGAGCGGTGTTGCGTGATCACGAACGCTTTGTGACTGACGGGTTAAGCGCCGATCTGGGGGATTACTGACTGTTTTTCGCCAGTTGTGTCGCGGTCTGATCGGTCCCCTGGGCGAGGGCGATCAGCAGCCGCTTCGCCTGGACGACCGCCTGGGACGAGCCGCCCCGCGCCGCCACCCGGTCGAGCCCCGCCAGGGCCCCGCCCGCCCGGCACTGCTCCACGCACTCGGCCGCCACCGCCAGCAGATCACCGAGCCCCCGCACCGACCTCTCCGCTTCGAGAAGGGCCGGCAGCAGCGCCGCGAGCACCGACCAGACGGTTGCGAACGCGCCGGTCGCCGCCGCCGTGCGGGTCGCGTCCGCCACCCGGTTCGGCTTCGCGAAGCCGTCCTGCACCAGCCCGGCGAGGGCCGTCCCGACGGCGGCCGCGTCCAGGTCCCGGCGGGCGGCCAGCACCAGCAGCGCGTCCACCGCGGACAGCCGGTCCGCCGCATGGGGGCTCGCCATGCCGCACGCGAGAGCGAGCGCCCCCGCCGCTCCGAGCTCGCCCTCCGCCTCGGCGAACGCCGGGAGCCACCAGGTCGCGCCCCGCTCGCCCCATTCGACGCCCGCGACGAGTCTCGGCAGCAGCCAGGTGGCCAGGGCCTCGCGGTCCACCGGCAGGACCAGCGGCAGGTGCTCCCTCTCGTGGACCCAGAGCCGGCAGCTCACAGGCTGCCCGTCGAACGGCTGCACCAGCCACCTGAACGCGCCCGGGAAGTCCTGCCGCAGCCCGGGCCGCGCGCAGCCGGTCAGGTCGATCCGCTCCGACCAGTAGAGGTAGCCGTTGGCCCGCTTCTCGACCGGCGGCTTGATCTGCATCACCGGATCGAGCGGTGCCGCATCGGCGAGCCACTCCACCAGCCGGTCGCCGGCCGCCGTGCCCAGATCCGCGGCCGCGCGAGCCGCCTCGGCCGCTTCCGGTCCGGTGCGGCGCACCCGCAGCAGTGCCTGCGCGAAGTCCGCCGGCGCGGGTTCGAGGCCCGCGTCCCGATAGCGCCGCAGCCGCTCCACCAGCTCGGCCGCGTCCACCGCGCCCGTGTGCCAGGTGGGTGTGGCCACCAGGAACGGCAGCGCGGGCGTGCCGATCAGGTCCGCGAGCTCCCACAGCCGCTGCTCGAGCGCAGCCTCCAGGACGTGCCGCGTGCAGTCCGGGTGGAGGTGCTGCCGCGCCCGGCCGGCGTCGATGAGCTCCTTCGTCACCTTCCCGAACAGTGCTGCCAGCACCGCCTCGACGCCCCGCGCGGAGCCTTGGAAGTAGGCGGTGCTGCGGGGGATCGACTCGTTCATCCACCATGAGTCGGCGACCAGTCCGCGTACGCCCTCCGCCAGGGCCTCGCGGTCCTGTGCCGCATACCGGACAAGGCCGTCGAGCGCCCGCTCGAAGTCCTCGGGCGCGGGCTGACGGCGGCCCGTGACCAGCGGCACCAGCTCCTCCACCAGCTCCGGCAGCGTGTCCGCGGCCGGTGCGAGCCGCCGCCGCTCCGGGACCGGGGGAAGGAACTCCTCGTACGGCAGGTCCGGTTCGGCCGACAGGGTCGTGCCGAAGAGCTCGACGGCCGACGGCCGGTGCACCGCACTCAGCAGCTCTGCCGACCCGGCCAGTCCCTCCCGTACCGCCTCGTCCACCGCGTTCAGATGCGCGCCGACCAGCTTCAGCGCCCGCAGCTGGACGTCGCTGTCCGCGTGTCCGAACGCCTCCGCGACCAACGGCAGCAGCTCCGGGGCCACCGTGGGCCGCTGCTTCAGCACCTTCCCGAGCAGCGTCAGCTGTGCCCGCACCAGCTTCTTCTCGGTACGGAAGAGCAGCGCGCCGGACATCTCCGCCAGCAGCGAGTCCGGGAGTTCGCCCGCGAGCACCTGCACGGCCAGCGCCTCCTGTGCGTAGCCGGCCACGGTCGACGGACCGTCGGCGGCCATGCCGAGCAGGTCGGCGGTGTGCGCCTGCAGCTCCTCCTGTGTCGGCGCGAGCCGCTGGAGCAGCGCGAGGTGGAACCGCAGATCGTGCGGCCGTCCGCCGCGCACCAGCCGGGCCAGGCAGCCCTCCAGCAGGTCCCGCCGGTCGAGTACACCCTCCGTCGTCAGGAGGTCCAGGGCCTCCAGCCAGCTCGTGTGTGTGGCGGGCTCGACATCCCACCGGGCGGTGTTCCGGCTCAGCGGCCCGGGGGTCTCCGTCAGCTCGAAGAGCCGGCGCACGAGCAGCCGGGTGTGGGGGTGGGCCCTCAGCTGCTCGGCCAGGTTCGCGTGGTCGAGGGACCCGGTCCACCCCGCCACGTACGCGTCCGTGGCGGGCACCTCGCCGCCGGAGCGCAGCACCAGCTCCTGGACGAGCCCGAACTCGAACTCCACGAAGCCCCGCCGGTCTGCGAGCCGCTGCGCGAGGTTGCCGAGCCAGGCCGGGGCGCGGTCCGCCAGGACCTCCACCGTGGCCGCGTGCGACTCGCCGCCCCAGTCCTCCATGTCCCGCGCGGCCAGCCACGTCGCGGCGGCCGCCGCGCCCGTCTGGCAGCCCACGCCCGCGACCCGGAGCGCCTGGACCACGCGCCGCCACGCCCCGTCCCACCGCGTGCCACCGCGCAACTCGGCCCGCACGGCCTTCAACTCGATCAGCAGGGCCTTGCGCTCGGTCGCGTCCAGGACCTTCAGCAGTGCCGGGACGTCGGCGGTGCGCCCCGCGCGGACGTTCTTCAGGAGCTGCTTCGACGGGTTCCTGCTGGTGATCATCGCGTTCCTCCGGTGGTTCCGCCGCGGCGCGCCATGCGGACCGCCAGCGCGTGCTTGCACGGGCCGCGTCGGCCCCGGTAGTCGGCCCACCACTGGCAGGTGCAGCTCAGCGCACCTCCCGACTCCCGTATCCGGTACCGCTGTTCGCCGGAGGCGACCGAGGCCAGGTCGCCGTCGAGCGTCACCGCGCCCTCCGCGACCAGGGCGCGGGCGGCCACGAGGCGGGGGTTGTGCCGCTCGGCGCGATCGGCGTCGTACGGCAGCTCCCGGTGGAAGTACGCCGCGTCCGCCACGTCGTAGCCCACGCGGCCGGCCGTCCCGAGCCGGGTCAGCGCGGCGCGCACCCGCGCCCCGGTCAGACCCGACCGCTCCGCCAGCTCGGCAGGGTCGATCCGCGGCTCCCAGGCGAGCAGCACCGCCACCAACTCGGCGTCCTGCGCGGCCTCCTCCGTGGCCAGAGCCTCCAGGACGCCGCCCTCGCCGGAGAAGCCGCGTGCGGGGTCCGGCGACAGGGTGAGCGTCAGCCGCATGCCGGGCAGGACGACCTCCCAGGCGCTCGCGGTGGCCGCGCCGTCGGGCGCGGGCCCGTACACCCGCAGCGCGGTCGCGTCCCGCAGCACCCGCTCCAGGGTCGCCAGGCGTTCCGGTCCCGGCAGGCAGACCGCGCCCGGGCCGGGCCGGGTCGTCGGCCGTAGTGTCCGGCCGGCCGGCACGACCCAGAGCGGCGCCCGGCCCCGGCCGCCCGAGCGCGGCAGCCCCCGCAGGAACCGCACCGCCTCCGCGCCGGTCAGCTCGGCCCGCAGATCGAACCCGGCGGACACCACCTGTGCCTCGGCGAAGCCGCGCAGCCAACGGTCCGGCAGCGGCACCTTCTTCTCCACCAGGCGCCCGCCGAGCGTGGTCGCCGCCAACCCCTCAGGGCCGACCCGCAGATGCAGCGGATCGTCCCCGGTCATCCGGGAAAGCGCCTCTCGCAGTGGGTTGTTGACGTCGACGTTCGTCGTGCAGTGCCCGGTCTCCGCCCCGTCCAGGCCCTCCCGGAGAACGTCCAGGCGTGCGTACACCCCGCCGCACCCCGAGAACGACTCGAACCGCAGCCGGTCGCCGTTGCCCGTCACCACCGGATCCAGCGACCCGGGACTCGGCCGCTGGTAGTAGCGCGCGGCCGCGACGTCCGCCACCGCGAGCAGCCCCCGGGCGGCGACCCGGGGCGAGCTGAGGAACCCGGCGAAGAAGCGGGGGTGCGCCTCGACCCCGGTGGGCGTGAGCCCCCCGGACGTCTCGAGGCCGAGCGCCCGCCCGCCGGCGGACGACTCCAGGGCGGACGGGCGTGCGTAGGCGAGCGCCTGTACGGATCGCGTCATGGCAACGACCGTAGGACCCGCCACTGACAACGGCCAAGTCCTGGCCGCGGCCCGGCCGTCACCCGCCCGCGATCGCCCGCAATGCGTCCAGATGGCGCCGGTACACGGCCCGTCCCTGTGCCGTGAGCGACAGCCAGGTCCGCACCCGCCGGCCCACCCTGCCCTTGTCCACGGCCACGAGCCCAGCCTCCTCCAGAGCCGCCACCTGCTTCGACAGCGCGGAGTCGGTCACCTCCACCAGGTCCCGCACGAACGCGAACTCGGCCTTCTGCTGGGGCGCGAGGGCGGCGACGACCGACAGTCGCACCGGCGAGGTCAGCAGCGGCTCCAGGTCGTGCCGGGGATGGCTGCCCGGCGCGTCGCCTCCGTCGGTGTCGCTCACGCGGAACCCCGCCTCTCCAGCAGGGCCATAGCGGCGAGCGGCAGCACGCAGCAGATCGTGGCGACCGCGGTGAACGGCACGCTGTCCACGAACATCGTGCCGCCCAGGACCACCGCCGCCCCGTAGACCACGGCCCAGGTCCCGATCGCCAGTCCGTGCCGGAGTCCGAAGCCCCGCCGTACGGTCCGCTGCCGAGCCGCGTACAGGCTCAGCCCGGCGACGGCCACCACGTGCACGCACAGCGCGACCGCGGCGAGGGCCGTGCCGTGCCCCAACAGCACGGCCGGCACCAGGAACAGCTGTGTCGCGCCGAAGACCAGCAGGTAGCGGGTGTACCAGCCGCCCTGTCGGCGCGACGCGTCCTCCATGCGGGCGATGCGGCCCAACGCCTCGGCCGCGTCGGTGTGTTCGGACATGACGATCCCCCTCGTCTCGATGGCAACTACTTTCCACTATGGCAAGTGAATGCGATCGAGGCAAGACTGAGGGGTGATCAGGTGGCCTGGGCCCGGTTCGTCACTGGCCCACCCGCCCCGGCTGCAGCACCTTCGTGAACAGGACCGTCCCGCCCTCCGCCCGCAGCCGGACCGTCAGTTCGCCGCTGTCGCCGTCGATGTCGACCTCGCCGAAGTACTGCGGGCTCTCCATCGGAGACAGGTTCGCGCGCTCCGGCGCCCGGACGAAGACGCGCTCCGGCCCGAACGTCGCGTCGAGGCGGTTCGCCGGGAAGCCGCCGGCCGCCAGGGGCCCCGAGACGAACTCCCAGAACGGCGCGAAGTCCTGGAACGCGGCCCGCTCGGGCGCGTAGTGCTGTGCCGAGGTGTAGTGCACGTCGGCGGTCAGCCACAGCGTGCCGGTGATCCGGCGGTGCTTGATGAACCGCAGCAACTCCGCGATCTGCAGCTCTCGCCCCAGCGGCGCGCCCGGGTCGCCCTGCGCGATCGCCTCGATGTTCGTCGCCCCGTCCGGTACCACCAGGCCGAGCGGCATGTCGGCGGCCAGCACCTTCCACACTGCACGCGAGCGGCCCAGCTCCCTCTTCAGCCACTCCAGCTGCTCGGCGCCCAGGATTCCGGTGGTGTCGTCGGCCTGCCGGCCGGGCGAGTTGGCGTTCCGGTGCGAGCGCATGTCCAGGACGAAGACGTCGAGCAGCGGTCCGTACCGGACAACACGGTGCATCCGCCGGTCCGCGCCGCGCGCGTGCAGCGTGGACACCGGGAAGTACTCGCCGAACGCCTGCAGCGCGCGGGCGGACAGCACGTCCACGTCCTTCTCCGTGTACCGCGGATCGTCCAGGATCTGCCCCGGGTACCAGTTGTTCCGCACCTCGTGGTCGTCCCACTGCACGATCGACGGCACCTGCGCGTTGAACGCCCGGACGTTGTGGTCCAGCAGGTTGTAGCGGAAGTTGCCGCGGTACTCGTCCAGGGTCTCCGCGACCTTCGCCTTCTCCTCTGTCGTCACGTTCCGCCAGATCCGGCCGTCCGGCAGCGTCACGCTCGGCTGGACCACGCCGTCCGCGTAGACCGTGTCGCCGCTGCACAGGAAGAAGTCCGGGTCGAGCCCGCGCATCTCCTCGAACGCCCGGAAGCCGCCGATGTCCGGGTTGATGCCCCAGCCCTGCCCGGCGATGTCGCCGGACCACAGGAAGCGCACCCCGTCCCGGCGGCGCGCCGGAGCCGTGCGGAAGGTGCCGGTGACCGGCTCGCCGATGCGGCGCGGGTCGTCCGGGTCGGCCAGGGTGACCCGGTAGTGGATCTGCTCGCCCGGCGGCAACCCGCGCAGCGCCGTCGTGCCGGTGAAGTCGCTGCCGGCCCCGAGCAGCGGCCCGTACCAGCGCCGCGCACCCCGGAACGACTCGCTCGCCGCGGTCTCCACGAGCATCCGGGCCGGCCGGTCGGAGCGCACCCACACCAGGCCCGACGACGCGGTCACGTCACCGGCCTGCACACCCCAGGCGGCGCGCGGCCGGCCCGACAGCGCGAGCGCCGGGGCGGACGCGCCGAGCGCCCCGGCGGAGCCGAGGGAGAGGGCGGCCGTCGCGGCGACGGAGCCGCGCAGCACGCTGCGCCGGGCGGGGTTCGGACCGGATGAGCCGTACGACATCGAGCGCCTCCAAGCGGGTTCGGGCGGGGCCGGCCCCGCCGTGCCATGCCTAACGGCCCGCGGCGGCGCGGACGCGAACCCCACATGAACAACGACTCGAACGCGCGCACCGGAACATCCGCGCGGGCCCCCCGGGTGACGAGACGTCAGCGCGAACGGCCCCGGCTCTCAGGTCGCTCGCGCCGCCCAGGTTGGACGGGCCGTCAAGGTCGCTCGCGCCGCTCGGTCAGCGGCTGCTGCCGTCCAGGATGACGCGCGCGACCAGCGCCGGGTCGTCGTTCATCGGCACGTGGCCGCAGCCCGGCAGCCGGATCAGCCGGGCGTCCGGGATCGCCTGCTTGGCGCGGACGCCCTGGCGGCGCAGCAGGAGCCGGTCGCGGGTGCCCCAGCCGATGGTGACCGGGAGGCCGGTGATGTCCTCGGTGACGCGGACGGTGCGGCCCGCCGCGAGCGTCTGACGGAAGCCGGTGGCGGAGCGCAGGGCGAGGGTCTCGGCGACCGCGGCCTCGGGCGAACGGCGTGCCGGGCGGGCGTAGATGGTGCTGGTGAGGGCGGTACGGCCGGCCGCCGAACGTGAAAGCCCCTCGATCAGCGGCACCGGCATCGCGGAGGCGGCGGCGTGCATCGCGCGCAGGGTGCCGAAGGCGTACCGCCGCTCGCTCTCCGACCAGAAGCCCGCGGGGGAGAGCGCGGTCACCGAGCGGACCAGCTTCTGCCGGCCGAGCTCCAGCGCGAGCAGACCGCCGAGCGAGTTGCCCGCGACATGCGGCCGGTCCAGGCCGAGCGCCGCGCAGAGCCCGCCGAGAACGGGGACGACGGTCGACAGGTCGTAGGCGCAGCCGTCCGGCAGCGGGGCGGAGGCGCCGAAGCCGGGCAGGTCGACGGAGACGACGTCGCGTTCGGCGGCGAGGACGGGGATCACCGGCTCCCAGGCCTGCCAGTGGTGGCCGATGCCGTGGAGCAGCAGCAGCGGTTCGCCCGTGCCGCGGCGGTCGTACGTCACCGAGACCGTGCGGGGTCCGGCGGGGGACTCGACCGTGAACTCGACCTGTGCGGACATGCGACTGCTCCTGTCTTAGACGCCCTGTCAACAAGAATTACCGTTCAGTAGCATGGAGTTCAAGAGGGCAGACCGAACTGGACACGACGCAGCCCCTTCGGCTGGTATGGAGGCGTGGCGATCGACACTGTGACCGACCTGTTCGAAGAGCTCCGCCCGATGCTGACCGGGGTGGCCTACCGGATGCTCGGCCGCGCGGCCGACGCCGAGGACGTGGTCCAGGAGGCATGGCTGCGCTGGTCCGCCGCGGACCGCGACGACGTCCGCGAACCGCGCGCCTACCTCGTCCGCGTCACCACCCGGCTGGCCGTCGACCGTCTGCGCCAGATCCGCTCCCGCCGCGAGGCCTACGTCGGCCCCTGGCTGCCCGAACCCGTCGTCACCGACTTCGGCCCTGCCGTGCCCGACACCGCCGAACGCGCGCTGCTCGCCGACTCCGTCTCGCTCGCCGTCCTCGTCGTCCTGGAATCCCTCTCCCCGCTGGAGCGGGCGGTGTTCGTGCTGCGGGAGGCCTTCGGCTTCCCGTTCGCCGAGATCGCCGCCGCGCTCGACCGGACCGAAGCGGCCGTGCGCCAGCTCGCCGGCCGGGCCCGCAAGCACGTCGACGAGGGCCGCCCCCGCTACGACGTCGACCCCGCCGAGCGGCGCGACCTGACCGAGCGGTTCCTCGCGGCAGCCGCCGGCGGCGACCTCGCCGACCTGATGGCGCTCCTCGCGCCCGACGTCCGGCTGGTCGGCGACAGCGGAGGCAAGGCCAAGGGGCCGCTGCGGATCATGGAGAGCGCCGACAAGGTGGGCCGCTTCCTGTACGCCGTCTCCCGCGCCGAGGCCGGGGACCTCACGTACCGCTTCGAGGAGATCAACGGCGCCCCGGCGTTGGTCGGCCACGCCGGTGGAAAGGTCTCCGTCGTCTTCCAGATCGAGATCGCGGACGGCGCGGTCCAGTGCGTCTACCTCATGCGCAACCCGGACAAGCTCCAGGCCGTGCGCGCGTAGGACTGCCCCCGCCGTCCCTTCACCGTCCCGCCCCGCCCGCCCCGCGTCCGCCCGGACGCGGGGTGGTTTGCTGCGCCCGGCTCACGGCGGCACGAACGTCCTGTGAACGATCGGTCCCGGAGCGCTGCCACTGAGTCGACCCGACGCAGGATTGGTCTTGACCAAGGGGGTGTGCCGCCTTATGGTCGCAGAGTTAGTGCAGGAACCTTTAATAAACAAGGGCGCGGAAAAGCCGCCGAGGACACGGCGATTGCGGAGGATCAGGGTGGGGACCACGCAGCTGGAATCGGTGCCGGAGCCGAAGTACTGGCACCTCAAGACCGTGATCGGCGAGGCGCTGGACTCGGACTTCGCCGTCGGCGAGATCCTGCCGAACGAGCGCGAGCTCGCGGCCCGCTTCGGCGTCGCCCGCGCCACGCTCCGCCAGGCGCTCGAGCAGCTCGAGCTGGAGGGCCGGCTGCAGCGCCGCCGCGGGGTCGGCACCACCGTCGCCCCGCCGCGCATGGGCGTCGACGTCTCCACCACCCAGCAGGCCTGGCCGGGCGCCGGCGAGGACGTCTGGCAGTCCGTCGACTGCGTCACCGCCACCCCGCCCGCCGCGGTCGCCCGGCTCCTTGAGGCCGAGCCCGACGAGCCCGTCCACGTGGTGCGCCGGCTGCGCGTGACGCAGGGCCAGGCCGTCGCCGCCGAGCTGCTGTACGTGCCGCTCGCCCGCGTCCCCGGTCAGCCCGCCGCCGACGCGCCCGCCGGTCCGGCCCGCGCCCGCGGCGTCCTGCGCGAGCTGCAGCGCCTGGTCCTCGACGGCCAGGACCGCTCCGTCGAACTGGGCTCCGCCCGCGCCGACGACGCCAAGGAGCTGGACCGCCTCCCCGGTGCCCCGGTCCTCGTCGTCACCACCCGCTACCTCTCCGAGGGCCGCACGGCCGCGGTCTCGGTTGCCACCTACCGCGCGGACACCTGCAAGCTGACCTTCGGGGACTCGGGCGACCTGGTCATGGCCTCCTGACCTCCCGGCCCACCCGGAACACACGGAAGCGGCCCCGGCGTTCGTCGAACGCCGGGGCCGCTTCCGTTCCGTCTCAGCGGCGCGACGTCACCGACCCGTCGACCGCGAACAGCTGCTCCTCGACATGGTCCAGCGCCAGTCGCAGCGCCCCGGTACCGACCGCAGCCTCGCCCAGCAGGGACAGCGCCACCCGTGGCGGGCGCAGGCAGAACCGGGCCAACTCCTCGCGCAGCGGCTGCAGTACGCCGTCCAGGCCGGCCGCCCAGCCGCCGACCACCACCAGTTCGGGGTCCAGGGCCAGCACCAAGGCGGCGACGTCGTGCACCAGCCGCTGGATGAAGCGTTCCACCGCCGCTTCGGCCCGCGCGTCCCCGCCCCGCGCCAGCGCGAAGACCTCCGCCACCGCCTGCTCGTCGAGCGGGTGCAGCGGCTCGTCCGTCGTCGACAGCAGCGTCTCCGGGGCGACCTCGCGGCCCAGCAGGTGCAGCGCCCCGATCTCGCCCGCCGCGCCGCCGTAACCGCGGTGCAGCCGACCGCCGATCAGCGAGCCGGCGCCCGGGCTGAGCCCGGCGAGCACGAAGACGATGTCGTCGGAGTCGGTGGCGGCGCCCTTCCAGTGCTCGGCGACCGCCGCCGCGTTCGCGTCGTTCTCCACCAGGACGGGGCAGCGGAACGAGCGGCGCAGCCGCTCGCCCAGCGCGAGGCCCGTCCAGCCGGGCAGCGCCGTGCCGAGCCGGACCGTGCCGTCCGTCTCGACGATCCCGGGCGTGCCGACGCCGACCGCCCGCAGGTTGCTCCGGGCCACCCCGGCGCGCCGCAGCACGTCCGCGACGACGGCCCGGACCCGCTCCAGGCGTTCGTCCGCCGAGGCCGTCTCGGAGACCTCGCGCGCGCCGGCGCCGATGATCCGGCCGTCGAGGCCGGACAGCAGCGCGGCGACCCGGTGCGGTCCGATCTCGATGCCCAGCAGGTGCCCGGCCTCGGCGCGGAACCGGAACCGCCTGGCCGGCCGGCCCTGCCGACGCGTCTCGCCCTCCTCGGGTGCGGCCTCGACGACCAGACCGCCGGCGATCAGCCCCTCGGTCACGCCCTCGACCGTCGGCCGGGACAGACCGGTCACCCGGGTCAGGTCGGTGAGCGTGAGCGCGTCGGCGCCCCGCAGAGCATGGAGTACCACCGCGGAATTGATCCGCCGCAGCAGCGACGGGTCCCCGCCGGTCAGCCGCCCCACAGTGTGTCCTCCCAGCTCGCGCGCGTGTCTGCCGGATCGTACTCAATGGTTCCGGAGAACGGCGAGGCACGTGGACGTCTGACGGACCCTCGGCTGTCAGAGCGGTTCGCTTTACTGGATCCATGACGGCCGCCCGGCACCTCGCCACCCTCGACCTGCTGCGCACGCGTGCCTTCCCCGACCGACGCGGACGATCGGACGTGGGCGAGAGCGGTCCCGGTTTCCACGTCGCGGAGTTAAGCACCAGCGACGACTTCCGGGACGACGACGGATCGTGCCGGGAGGATGTCGAGGAGCAGTGGGAGGCCGAACGGGAGGGACTGGCCCTGCTCCTCACCGTGCGTTGGGGAGAACCGCAGGTCTTCAGCCTGGACTCGTTGCTCACCCGGGGCTTCGCGGGCGAGCACATACCCGACCCCTGGGACCTGCTGTGCAACGCGGTGCCGGACGTCCACCTCTGGCGCGTCGACGGCCGCTGGATCGTGCTCGGGGTCGCGTACGGGGACAAGGAGATGCCGCTCCGGCTCGTGGCCGCGGTCACCACCGTCGACCCGCCCTGACGCCGCTCAGTCCTCCGCCGCGGCGGCCCGCAGCCGTCCGTACTCCTCCGCCATGGCCGCGGCGGTCCAGTGCGCGTTGAGCCCGCTGGGGTTGGGCAGCGCCCAGATCCGCGTCCCGCCGATCATCCGCTCCTGCCGGCCGATGCGGGCCTTGGGCTCCGAGAAGGCCGCCCGGTACGCGGTCACGCCGACGACGGCCAGCCAGCGCGGGCGCAGCCGCTCGACCTTCTCGGCCAGGATCCGGCCGCCCTCGCGGTACTCCTCGGCGGTCAGTTCGTCGGCCCGCGCGGTCGCCCGCGCCACCACGTTCGTGATGCCGAGCCCGTACGACAGCAGCTCCCGCTGCTCCTCGGGCAGCATCAGGCGCGGAGTGAACCCCGACAGGTGCAGGACCGGCCAGAACCGGTTCCCGGGCCGGGCGAAGTGGTGCCCGGTCGCGGCTGTCAGCAGTCCGGGGTTGATGCCGCAGAAGAGCACGGACAGGCCGCCCGCGACCACGTCGGGGACGACGTTGTCGCGGGCGGCCTGAAGCTGCTCCGGGGTGAACCGGGTCAGAGGATCGCTCCGGGGGTGTAGCCGGCGGCCTCCGGGTGCTGCTTGACGATCTCCTCGATGCGGGAGACCACGGCGGCGACCTGGCCGGCGGCGGCGCCGGTGAAGGAGAGCTTGTCCGCCATCAGGGCGTCGAGCTGCGCCCGGTCCAGCGGGATGCGCTCGTCGGCGGCCAGCTTGTCGAGCAGCTCGTTGCGCTCGGCGCCCTGCTCGCGCATGGCGAGGGCGGAGGCGACGGCGTTCTCCTTGATCGCCTCGTGGGCGACCTCACGGCCGACGCCCGCGCGGACCGCGCCCATGAGGACCTTGGTCGTGGCGAGGAACGGCAGGTAGCGGTCGAGCTCGCGGGCGACGACGGCCGGGAAGGCCCCGAACTCGTCGAGCACGGTGAGGAAGGTCTCCAGCAGACCGTCGAGCGCGAAGAACGCGTCCGGCAGTGCCACCCGGCGGACCACCGAGCAGGACACGTCGCCCTCGTTCCACTGGTCGCCCGCCAGCTCGCCGGCCATCGACGCGTAGCCGCGCAGGATGACCATCAGGCCGTTGACGCGCTCGCAGGAGCGGGTGTTCATCTTGTGCGGCATCGCGGACGAGCCGACCTGGCCGGGCTTGAAGCCCTCGGTGACCAGCTCGTGACCGGCCATCAGGCGGATCGTCTTCGCGACCGAGGACGGCGCGGCGGCCAGCTGCACCAGCGCGCTGACCACGTCGTAGTCGAGCGAGCGGGGGTAGACCTGGCCGACCGAGGTGAAGGCGTGCGCGAAGCCGAGGTGGCCGGCGATGCGCTGCTCGAGGTCGGCGAGCTTGTCGGCGTCGCCGCCGAGCAGGTCGAGCATGTCCTGGGCGGTACCGACCGGGCCCTTGATGCCGCGCAGCGGGTAGCGGCCGAGGAGGTCCTCCAGGCGGCCGTACGCGACGAGCAGCTCGTCCGCGGCGGTGGCGAAGCGCTTGCCGAGGGTGGTGGCCTGGGCGGCGACGTTGTGCGAGCGGCCGGCCATGACCAGCTCCGCGTACTCGCCGGACAGCTTGCCGAGGCGGGCGAGGACGGCGACCGTGCGGTCCCGCATCAGCTCCAGGGAGAGCCGGATCTGCAGCTGCTCGACGTTCTCGGTGAGGTCGCGCGAGGTCATGCCCTTGTGGACGTGCTCGTGGCCGGCGAGGGCGTTGAACTCCTCGATGCGGGCCTTCACGTCGTGCCGGGTGACCTTCTCGCGCTCGGCGATCGAGCCGAGGTCGACCTGGTCGAGGACGCGCTCGTAGTCGGCGAGGGCCTCGTCCGGCACCTCGATCCCGAGGTCCTTCTGGGCGCGCAGCACCGCGAGCCACAGCCGGCGCTCCAGCTTCACCTTGTGCTCGGGGGACCAGAGGACGGCGAGCTCCGCGGAGGCGTAGCGGCCGGCCAGGACATTGGGGATACGGGGCTTCGCAGTCACAGCAGTCACGTGTCCAGATTCTACTGGCGGTTTCTGCAGGCCAGCGCCATGGCCCGGTTGGGAGCTTGCTACGAGACGCCCGTCACGTCCGCCGGTCCGGGCGGGCCCGGGTCAGAAGGCGGGCGGCTCGTACGGCAGCAGCTCCGGCCGCTTGGCCGGCAGGCCGTCGCCCGAGGAGCGGCCGGTCAGCCGGCGTGCGACCCACGGCCCGAGGTGCTCCCTCGCGAACCGTGCGTCTCCGATCCGCCGGGCTGCCCAGCCGGGCCGGACGGCCGGCGGCAGCACCGCGCGCCAGTCCTCCTCGGCCGGCAGGCCCAGCGTCTGCCACACGGCTTCCGCCACCCGGCGGTGCCCCTCGTCGGTGAGGTGCAGCCGGTCCACGTCCCACATCCGCTGGTCGCCGAGGGCCGGGGCCCCGTACAGGTCGACCACGGTCGCGCCGTGCCGGGCGGCCAGCTCGTCGACGTGGGCGAACAGCTCCTCCATCCGGGGGCGGAAGCGCTCCATGACCGGGCCGTTCCGGCCCGGGCTGCGCATCAGCACCAGATGCCCGCAGGACGGCGCCAGCTTCTCGACCGCCTCGGTGAGCAGCCCGCGCACCCTGCCCATGTCGCACTTCGGCCGCAGGGTGTCGTTGAGGCCGCCGACGAGCGTGACCACGTCCGCCTTCATCGCGGCGGCCGCGTCCACCTGCTCGTCGACGATCTGTCCGATCAGCTTGCCGCGCACGGCGAGGTTCGCGTAGCGGAAGCCGGGGGTGCGGGCCGCGAGCCGGGCGGCCAAGAGGTCGGCCCAGCCCCGGTACGTCCCGTCGGGCAGAAGGTCCGACATGCCCTCGGTGAAGCTGTCGCCCACCGCGACGAGACTGGTGTAGTTGGCATTCATCTCCATGGCGGAGCGATCATACCGCGCGGTATGGGCGGGTCGGTCCGTGCGGTGCGCGCGGGTGGATCCGTCGCCGGCCCGCGCACACCGCCTCCGGGGCTACGGCGCGAGCGGCCGGCCCACCAGCTCCCGCAGCACGTCCTCCATGGTGACGAGACCGGCCAGCTTGCCGTCCTCGTCGAGGACCGCCGCCAGGTGCGTGCGGCTGCGCCGCATCGCAGTCAGGACGTCGTCCAGCGGGGTCGCCGCCCGCACCCGGGCGATCGGCCGCATCGCCTGCACCGGGAACGGCAGGTCGCGCGGCGTGATGTCCAGGGCGTCCTTCACATGCAGGTAGCCGAGGATCTGCCGCCCCGCGTCGACGACCGGGAAGCGGGAGAAGCCCGAGTCGGCCGACAGGGCCTCCAGCTCCTCCGGGGTCGTGCCGACCCGCGCGTACACCACGCGCTCCACCGGCATCACCACGTCGCGCACCGGGCGGCGCCCCAGCTCCAGCGCGTCGTGCAGCCGCTCGGCCGCCCGGTCGTCCAGCAGCCCGGCGTCCCCGGCGTCCGTGACCAGACGCGCGAGTTCGTCGTCCGAGAACGTGGCCGAGACCTCGTTCTTCGTCTCGACCCGCAGCAGCTTCAGCAGCCCGTTGGCGAAGGCGTTGATCGCGAAGATCACCGGTCGCAGCGCCCGGGCCAGCGTCACCAGCGGCGGGCCGAGGGCGAGCGCCGTGCGCGTCGGCTCGGCCAGCGCGATGTTCTTCGGCACCATCTCGCCGAGCAGCATGTGCAGGTACGTCGCCAGGGCCAGCGCGATCGCGAACGAGATCGTGGCGGCCACGCCGTGCGGCACGCCGATCGCGTCGAACACCGGCTCCAGCAGATGCTCGATGGCCGGCTCGGCGACGATGCCGAGCACCAGGGTGCACAGCGTGATGCCGAGCTGGGCCGCGGCGAGCATCGCCGAGACGTGCTCCAGGCCCCACACGACGCTGCGCGCCCGCCGGTTCCCGGCCTCCGCGAGCGGCTCGACCTGGCTGCGGCGCACGGAGATCAGCGCGAACTCCGCGCCGACGAAGAAGGCGTTCACGACCAGCGTCAGCAGGCCGATCAGCAACTGGATCGCGATCATCGGCCCGCCTCCCCGGTCTCGTGCTCCGCTTCCGAGGACAGCGGCGCGTGCATCAGCACCCGCGCCGCCCGCCGACCGGAGGCGTCCACGACATCCAGCCGCCAGCCGACCAGCTCGACGCTGTCGCCGACCTCGGGGATGCGCCCCAGGTCGGTCGCCAGCACGCCGGCCAGCGTCTCGTACGGTCCGTCCGGGACGCGCATGCCGATGGCCTCCAGCTGGTCCGTACGGGCCGCGCCGTCCGCCGACCAGAGCTCGCGTCCGTCCGCGTCCGTGCCGGCCCGGGCGAGGTCCGGGGTCTCGTGCGGGTCGTGCTCGTCGCGCACCTCGCCGACGACCTCCTCGACGATGTCCTCGAGCGTCACCACGCCCGCCGTGCCGCCGTACTCGTCGATGACGACCGCCATCGTCCGCTTGCCGGACAGCCGGTCGAGGAGCCGGTCCACGGTCAGCGTCTCGGGCACCAGCAGCGGCTCGCGCACGATGTCGCCGACGCGCCTGCGGCGCCGCTCGTCGGCCGGTATGGCCAGTACGTCCTTGATGTGGGCGATGCCGACGACGGAGTCGAGGTTGCCCCGGTAGACCGGGAAGCGGGACAGGCCGGTGGCGCGGGTCGCGTTGGCGACGTCCTCGGCCGTGGCCTGCACGTCGAGGGCGGTGACCTGGACCCGAGGCGTCATCACGTTCTCCGCCGTCAGCTCCGCCAGGTTCAGCGTCCGGACGAACAGCTCGGCCGTGTCCGCCTCCAGTGCGCCCTCCTTCGCGGAGTGCCGGGCCAGCGCCACCAGCTCCTTGGGCGAGCGGGCCGAGGCCAGCTCCTCCGTCGGCTCCATGCCGAGGCGGCGCAGGATCCGGTTCGCGGTGTTGTTGAGGTGGCTGATCAGCGGCTTGAACGCGGCGGTGAAGATCCGCTGCGGGGTGGCCACCACCTTGGCGACGGCCAGCGGCGTGGAGATCGCCCAGTTCTTCGGGACCAGCTCACCGACGACCATCAGGACGACGGTCGACAGGGCCGTGCCGAGGACCAGCGCCACCGACGAGGCGGTGGTCTCGGACAGGCCCATCGCCTCGAACGGCCCGCTCAGCAGCGCGGCGATCGACGGCTCGGCGAGCATGCCGACGATCAGGTTGGTCACGGTGATGCCGAGCTGTGCGCCGGAGAGCTGGAAGGTGAGCGACCGGACGGCCTTGAGCGCGCCGGAGGCCCCCCGCTCACCCCGCTCGGCGGCCCGCTCGAGTTCGGAGCGCTCGACCGTGGTCAGGGAGAACTCGGCCGCGACGAAGGCGCCGCACGCCAACGCGAGCAGGAGCGCCACCACGAGCAGAAGCACTTCGGTCATCGGTTCACCTCCGTCCCATGATCGGCCAGGGGGAGGGGGATCGCTCGATGTCGGCTACTGGGAGGCTCGCCCATGGACGGACGCTCACACCTTTCGGTCGTCGGATCGCGGACGCGGTCGCGCCCGGCGGGGAAGTCACCATGGTAAAGGACGGGCAAAGCGGGGTGGTCGGGCGCCGTCAGACCGGCTCCTGCGCGGACAGCGGCTTGACCCAGCGGGTCCACTGGTCCTGCGGCCCGTACTCCGCGGCCCGCCAGGCCCGCTGCCCGAGCTCGTTGCGGTTCAGCACCATCGCGTCGACCCGCCGCCCGCCGAGCCGTACGAAGCGCTCCTCGGCCGCCGCCAGCAGCGCGCCGCCGACGCCCTGCCGCCGGTGCGCGGGGTGCACGGCCAGCCGGTACAGGTGGCAGCGCCATCCGTCGTACCCGGCGATGACGGTGCCGACCAGGACGCCGTCCCGTTCGGCCAGGAGCAGGGCCTCGGGGTCGCGGGCGACGAGCCGGGCCACCCCGTCGCGGTCGTCGGTGATGCTCGTCCCCTCGGCGGCCTCGCGCCAGAACACGAGGACGGCGTCGATGTCGGAGGAAGCGGCGCAGCGGATGCGAAGATCACTCATGGGGTCAGCCAAGCAGCGCCCGGGCCCGGACCGCGAGCGGATTCCACACCGTGGAACCGCCCGCGGTCCCGGCGGTCAGTCCTTGCGCAGCTCGGCCAGGACCGGCCCGAACTCCTCCATCGCGTTGTCGAGGACCGTGTAGTACGAGAAGCCGTACCGTTCGCGCCGCTCCCGCAGCTGGTCGGCGATCTCCCGGGCGGTCCCGTACGCGAGCAGCGGCAGGTCCAGGACCTGCTTCTCGGTCAGGTAGGGAACGACGGGCAGGAACTCCGCCACCGCTGCCGCGCGGTCGTCGGTCACCGTGACCCGCTGGATCAGCAGGTTCCGCTCGGCCGGGGCCTCCCGGCCGGACTCCGCCTCGAAGCGCTCGTACGCGGCCACCCGCTCGTCCATCTCCTCGGCGGAAAGCACGTGCACCCGGCCGCCCTCGGTGCGTCCGCCGGCGAAGGCGGCCACCCCGGCGCGGCGCGCGGCGAGCCGCAGCACCCGGTCGCCGTTGCCACCGATCAGGAGCGGGGGCGCCTGGCCGTCCAGGTGCCGGTCCAACTCCTCCACCGTGCGCTCCAGGTGGTCCACCCGCCGGCCGGGCGGGAGGAAGTCGAGGCCCGCGGTGTCGTGCTCCTCCCGCACATAGCCCGTGCCGATCCCGACCTCGAGCCGGCCGTCGGTCAGTGCCTGCGTGGTGGTGACCTCGCGGGCCAGCAGGGCCGGGTTCCAGAAGCCCGCGTTCAGCACGAAGGTGCCGAGCCGCGGGCGGCTCGTGACGGCCGCGGCGGCGACCAGCGCGGGGAACGGCGCGGGCATGCCCAGATGGTCCGCGACCAGGATCACGTCGTACCCGAGTTCCTCGGCGCGCCGGCAGCGGGCCCGCCACTCCTCGCCGGTCCCGTGGGTGAGCATGTTGACGCCGAAGCGGAACGGTAAGGCGGACGAGCTCATGGTGGTGTCCCTCCCCTTGTCGGTGCTAGCGGGTCCGCGCTAGCGTGGCCGTGTGGCCAAGACGCAGCTGAACGTACGCGTGGACGAAACTACCGCCGAAGCCGCCCGGCGACGGGCCCAGCAGCGCGGGATGAGCGTGAACCGGTACATCGAGGAACTCGTCCAGCAGGACGCGGGGGAAACCGGCCGCACGTTCGTCGAGGCCGCCGCCGACTTCATGCGGCAGTACGAGACGGTGTTCGCTGAGGAGTTCGGGTCGGAGCGCGGATCGGAGCGGGCGTCGGAACGTGATCCGCAGAGCGCGTCGGAACGTGATCCGCAGCGCGGCGCCCGCGCGTGAACGTCACGATCGACCTGTCCTGGCTGCTCATGGTCGCCGAGCACCAGACCCCGGGGGACCCGCAGGTGACCGACTGGGGCGCGCTCGTCGCCGCCGTCGCCCGCCACGAGGCGGAGATCTTCGGGGTGTCCGTCTATCCCGACCCGCACGCCCGTGCCGCGGCGCTACTCCAACTGCTGCTGCACGTACCGGCATTGGAGCATTCCAACGCGATGTACGCGTCCGCCGTCGCCTACGGCTATCTCGTCGCCTGCGGACTGAAGGTAGTCACCTCGCCCGAACAGGTCCGGGATCTGGCCCGGTTGGTCAAGGACGGCAAGGGCGACGTGCGTACCATCGCCGACGAGCTGCGCCACTGGACGCGCTGAGCGCGGCCTTGGCGAGGGGCCGGTCCGCTACGCGAGCGGCCGTCGCGCCGAGCCCAGTACGCAGTACGAGCTGGGCATCCGCGGCCCCTTCTCCGGGATGACGAACCGTCGGTAGTCAACTGCCTCGAACCCCGCCGCCTCGATGGCGGCGATCGGGTCCCGGGCCGTGTGACAGCCGCCGAACAGCAGCGGCCACACCGTCAGGTCCAGGCCCCGCTGCGCGGTCGCCATGGCCCGGCCCGGCGCCCGCCCGTGCTCGAAGAACCGCAGCTCGCCGCCCGGGCGAAGGACCCGGTACAGCTCCTGCAGCGACCTCGGGAGGTCCCGTACGGTGCACAGCACCAGCGAGGCCACCGCCGCGTCGAACGCCTCGCTCTTCACCGGCAGGGCCTCCGCGGCCCCCGGCGCCACGTCCACCGGGACTCCGGCGCGCAGCGCCGCCTCCGTCGCCAACTGCCGCAGATGACGCTCCGGTTCGATCGCCACGACCTCCGAGACCGTGCCCGGATAGTGCGCGAAGTTCAGCCCGTTCCCCGCGCCGATCTCGATCACCCGGCCGGACAGGCCGGCCAGCAACGCCTCGCGGTGAGCCGCGACCCCGCCCTTCAGATCCGCCTGGACGCTGAACCGCGCGTAGAAGCGTGCGAACAGCGGATGGTGCACGGCGTCTCGCGGAACCTTCGGGGCGCGCGGTGACATGACGGACCTCCTCGGGCGGATACGCCCATTCTCCCCCGCGGATCAGTCCACGAAGCAGAACTCGTTGCCCTCGGGGTCCCGCATCACCTGGAAGGCGCCCTGCGTGTCGGTGACGATCCCGCCGACGCGCTCCGCGCCGAGGCGCACCGCCGCGTCGGCGGCGGCCGCGGGCGGACCCGCCTCCAGGTCCAGGTGGAGCCGGTTCTTCACCGTCTTGCCCTCCGGGACCTGCTGGAACGCGATCCGCACGAACCCCGGCGGCTCGACGTACGACCAGTCCGCGCTGCGGTCCACCGGGGTGCCGCCCAGCAGCGCCGCCCAGAACCGCACCAGTGCCGCCGGGTCCGCGCAGTCGACGACGAGCTCGCTGACCTTCGCCCGCACGATCAGCAGCCCGCGGAGCGGGCGAAGGCGTCCGCGTCCCATGTGCCGCCGAGCAGTGGCGCGAGCCACTCGCCCGCCCGCGCGCGGAACTCCTCGGGCGCGAGCGCGCCCGCGCCGTCCGGAACCGCGCCGAGCAGCGGGGCGCCCGCCGACTCCGGCAGGTCGGCCAGGTTGCAGCGGGCGGCGAGGTCCGGCTCGGCCGGCCAGCTGCCCACGACGACGCCCAGCTGCTCGATGTCCCGGGCACGCAGCGCCTCCGCCGTCAGGGCGGTGGAGTTCAGCGTGCCGAGGCCGGCGGGGGTGACGACCAGGACCGGCGCGGACAGCAGGCGCGCGGCGTCGGCGAGGGTGCCGCCCGCCTCGTCGAAGCGGACGAGCAGGCCGCCCGCGCCCTCGACGAGCACGAGGTCGTACTCCTCGGCGAGCTTGCGGGCCGCGGCGGCGACCTCGGCCGGCCCGACCGGGGCCATGCCGGCCCGGCGGGCCGCCGTCCCCGGGGCCAACGGCTCCGGGAACCGGGCGAGTTCGGCCGAGCCGACGGCGCCGGAGAGTCGGACGACCTCGTCGGCGTCGCCGCGCTCGTCCGGGCGAAGCCCGGTCTGCGCGGGCTTCAGCACGGCGACGGAGCGGCCGGCGGCGGTGGCCACGGCGGCCACGGCCGCGGTGACGATCGTCTTACCGATCTCCGTGCCGGTGCCGCTGACGACGATGACGGCCATGTGCGTGTCCCTCTCTTGTGACGACGCCCGTCCCGCGGTCACGGGAGGCGCATGAAGCGGAGGCGCCCGCAAGAGCACCGCCCCGTTGTGCCCACCTTCCCCCAAGCTCTCGGCTTCGCTCGAGCAGGGGGTCCCCCGTCGCCCCTGCGGAACGTATGCCCACAGCAGGGGCGGGGGCTGGTGGTGAAGCGTGGGTACGCCCCTGCGGGCGTCCCGCACGGCGTATGGGTCAGCCCTCGCCTGCGCGGCGGCGCATACCGCCGCGCAGTCGGCCAGCGACCTGCGGGGCGACAGCTCAGCCGCGCGTTCGCGCGCCAGGTCTGCGCCGACCTCGCCCTGCGACCCGTCGCGCACGCTGCGGTCGGTCCGCCTGCGCGGCGGCGTACCGCCGTGCAGGCGCGGGTCCAAGTCCGGTCGCCCGCGACTTGCGGGGCGAACGCCCCACCACGTCGGGCGACAGCCCTGCCGCGCGCCCGTCCCGCACGTTGCGGTCGGCCCGCCTGCGCGGCCACGCGTACCGCCGCGCAGGCGTGCGTCGGGTCCGGTGCTGCCGCGCCCTTGCGGGCACGGCCCCCGACGCGCCGAGGCCTCAGCCCGCTGCCGCTGCCGCGCGTACCGCCGCGCAGATCCTCGCGACGTCCTCGTCGGTCGTCACGAACGGCGGCATCGTGTAGATCAGGTCGCGGAACGGGCGGAGCCAGACGCCTTCCCGTACCGCGGCGGTGGTTGCCGCTGCCATGTCGACGTCGTGGTCCAGTTGGACCACGCCGATCGCGCCCTGCACGCGGACCTCCCGGACGCCCGGCAGGCTCTCCGCCGCCGCGAGTCCCTCGCGCAGGCCCGCCTCGATGCGCTTGACCTCGTGCTGCCAGTCCTGCGCGAGCAGCAGGTCGATCGAGGCGCAGGCCACGGCCGCGGCGAGCGGGTTGCCCATGAACGTCGGGCCGTGCGCGAGCACCGGCACCTCGCCGCGCGAGATCCCGTCCGCCACCTCCGACGAGCACAGCGTCGCCGCCATCGACAGGTAGCCGCCGGTCAGCGCCTTGCCCACGCACATCACGTCCGGCGAGACCCCGGCCGCGTCCGCCGCGAACAGCGTGCCCGTCCGTCCGAACCCGGTTGCGATCTCGTCGAAGACCAGCAGCACGCCGTGCTCGTCGCAGGCCTCCCGCAGCACCCGCAGGTACTCCGGCGTGTGGAACCGCATCCCGCCCGCGCCCTGCACGACCGGCTCGACGATCACCGCGGCCAGTTCGTCCGCGTGCCGCCCGATCGCCTCGCGCAGCTGCTCCGCGTACGACTCCTCGTACTCCACCGGCGGCGGACCGACGAACACCTGGCGGGTCAGCACTCCGGACCACAGTTCGTGCATGCCGCCGTCGGGGTCGCACACCGACATCGGCGTCCAGGTGTCCCCGTGGTAGCCGCCGCGCCAGGTCAGCAGCCGCTGCTTGGCGGGCCGACCCACCGAGCGCCAGTACTGCAGGCACATCTTCGCCGCGACCTCGACGGCCACAGAGCCCGAGTCGCTGAGGAAGACGTGCTGCAGCGGCTCGGGGGTGATCTCCACCAGCTTCGCCGCGAGCCGGACCGCGGGCTCGTGGGTGAGCCCGCCGAACATCACGTGGCTCATCCGGTCGAGCTGCCCGCGCGCCGCCTCGTTGAGCACGGGGTGGTTGTAGCCGTGGATCGCCGACCACCAGGAGGACATGCCGTCGATCAGCTCGTCCCGGCCCTCCGCCGGCTCGGCCAGCCTGAGCCGGACCCCGGCGGCGGACGCCACGACCAGCGGGTCCGTACGGCCCGGCATGGGGCCGTACGGGTGCCAGACGTGCGCCCGGTCCAGGGCCAGCAGTTCGCCGCTACGCATTCGGCGCCAGGTCCGTCCCCGCGCCGCGGCGGCGCACGGCCACCAGGTCGGTGCGGGCCGGGTTCGCCGCCGCCGTGTCGGGGACCGCGGCCGGCTCCGGCGCGTGACCGCCGCACGGGCCGCAGCCGCCGCCCGCGTGCGAGCCGCAGCCGGCACCCTCGCCGGAGGAGTCCGCGTCCGCGGCCGAGCCGCAGCCACCGGCCGAAGCGGCCGAGCCGCAGCCGCCGCCGCCCGCCGCGGCGAGCGCGTCCGCCCGGTGCGCCGGCAGCGTCGTCGTGCCCGCGCCCTCCACCTCGAAGCCCGCGTCCGCGATCATGTCCAGGTCGGTCTTGCCGGCCTGGCCCTCACTGGTGAGGTAGTCGCCGAGGAAGATCGAGTTGGCGATGTTCAGGGCCAGCGGCTGCATCGAGCGCAGGTGAACCTCGCGCCCGCCCGCGATCCGGACCTCGACGTCGGGGCAGACGAACCGCACCATCGCGAGGATCCGCAGGCAACGCTGCGGGGTGAGATTCCACTCCTCGGCGAGCGGGGTGCCCTCGAACGGGATCAGGAAGTTGACCGGCACCGAGTCCGAGTCCAGCTCGCGCAGCGCGTACACCACGTCGACCAGGTCCTCGTCGGACTCGCCCATGCCCGCGATCAGACCCGAGCACGCCGACAGACCGGCGGCGTGCGCCTTCTGCACGGTGTCCACCCGGTCCGCGTACGTGTGGGTGGTGGTGATGTCCCCGTACGTCCCCTCGGACGTGTTGAGGTTGTGGTTGTACGCGTCGGCACCGGCGTCGCGCAGCCGCTCCGCCTGGCCGTCCGAGAGCAGACCGAGGCAGGCGCACACCTCGACGCCCTCGTTCTGCTCCTTGATCGCCTCGATCGTCTTCCCGACGCGCTCCACGTCCCGGTCCGTCGGACCGCGGCCGCTGGCCACCAGGCAGACCCGCTTCGCGCCGCCCGCGACACCGGCGGCGGCCGCCTGGGACGCCTCGTCCGGCTTCAGCCAGGTGTACTTGAGGATCTCGGCCTTCGAGCCGAGCCGCTGGGAACAGTACGAGCAGTCCTCGGGGCAGAGCCCGGACTTCAGGTTCACCAGATAGTTCAGCTTCACCCGGCGGCCGAACCACTGGCGGCGCACCTTGCCGGCCGCGGCCACCACATCGAGCAGTTCGTCGTCGGAGGTCGCCAGCACGGCGAGCGCTTCTTCACGGGTCGGCAGCTCGCGCCGCAGCCCCTTGTCCACCAGCGTGTTCAGCAGGTCCATAAGGGCTGATCCTGACCTACCGCATGCGTCCGGGCCAAGGAGGATTTGAACAAACGCGCCCGTTCGAGGTGTGTGTATGACCACACCCCGACCTCGGCCCGGTCCGGTTAGGGTCTGTGCGCTGCCTACAAAAGGATCTGCCATGTCCCAGGCCGTGGACCCGCGCCGCACCGCGTTCGACTGGACCGACGCCGAGGCCACCCGCAGGGCGGCGGCCGGGCTCGTCCGGACGCTGCGTCCGCGCGCGGCCGAACCGGACGTTCTGGACCTCGCGAGCAACGACTACCTCGGGCTGACGCACCGCCCCGAGATCAAGGAGGCGGCCGCCGAGGCCGCCCGCCGCTGGGGCGCCGGCTCCACCGGCTCGCGGCTGGTCACCGGCTCGACCCGGCTGCACGCCCGGCTGGAGCGCGAACTCGCCGAGTTCTGCGGCTTCGAGGCCGCCCTCGTCTTCTCCTCCGGCTACACCGCCAACCTCGCCGCGCTCACCGCGCTCAGCGCCCACGGCTCGCTGATCGTCTCGGACGCGGCCAACCACGCCTCGATCGTGGACGGCTGCCGGCTCTCCCGCGCCGAGACGGCGATCGTGCCGCACTCCGACCCGGAGGCGGTGCGCAAGACCCTCGACGCCCACCCCGGCCGCCGGTCCCTGGTCGTCTCCGACTCGGTCTTCTCGGTGGACGGCGACAAGGCCCCGCTTCCGGCGCTCGCCGAGGCCTGCCGCGCCCACGGGGCCGCCGCGCTGGTCGTGGACGACGCCCACGGCTTCGGTGTGCTCGGCGAGGGCGGCCGGGGTGCGCTGCACGCCGCCGGCCTCGCGGGCGACCCGGACGTGGTCGCCACCCTGACCCTCTCCAAGTCCCTGGGCAGCCAGGGCGGCGCGGTGCTCGGGCCCGCCCGGGTCATCGAGCACCTGGTCAACGCGGCCCGTACGTTCATCTTCGACACCGGGCTCGCCCCGGCCGCCGCGGGCGGCGCGCTCGCGAGCCTGCGGCTGATCGGCGCCGAACCCGGGCTCGCCGAGCGGGCCAGGACCGTCGCCACCACCCTGCACCGGCTCCTCACGGAGGCCGGACTGACCGCCGCGCGCCCCGACGCGGCCGTCGTCTCGGTGCGGGCGCCCTCGCCCGAGGCCGCGCTGCGCTGGGCGGCGGACTGCCGCGAACAGGGTCTGGGCGTCGGCTGCTTCCGTCCGCCGTCGGTGCCGGACGGCATCTCCCGGCTGCGGCTGACGGCCCGCGCCGACCTCACGGACGCGCAGATCGACGAGGCCGTCGCCACGATCCTCCGCACGGCGCCGGAGGCCTGACGCGGGACGTCGGGGTCTGACGCCGGGGGCCGGACGTCACGAGGTCCGGCGCCGGCCCCAAATGCGTTCTCGCGTCGCAGAGTTCACCGCATCGAGCGACAGATTTGTACATATCTCGGTGAATCGCCCCCCAGGTCAGCCCTTTCGGTGGCACTCTGGCGCGAAGCGCAATCCGGGGCCGGGCCCCGGTGGGAAAGGGACAGCGTCGCCATGGCAGACCACCAGGAAGCAACCGTCACTCTGCCGAGCGATCCGGCCTCGGTCTCCACCGCCCGCAGATACGTCGCCGACGTCCTCACCGGCTGGGGCCTCGACGCGGCCTGCGAGACCTCCGACACCGTCCGTCTGATCGTCTCCGAGCTGGCCACCAACGCCGTCCAGCACACCTTCGGGCAGTCGCCCACCTTCACCGTCGACGTCCGTCTGGAACGCGACGAGCAGCTGAGCATCGGCGTCACCGACAGCCACCCGCGCTGGCCCCAGCGGCTGCCCGCCGCGGTCCAGCAGGACAACGGCCGCGGCATGGTGATCATCCGCTGGCTGACCGCCGAATGCGGCGGCCGGCTCTCCGTGCGCCCGACCGAGGACGGCGGCAAGACCGTCTGGATCGAACTGCCCTGGGCCGCCCCCGCGCCCTCGCCGAACTGACGCCGTCGTCGGCGTCAGGCCACCCGGCCGTACCAGACCTTCGAGGTCCAGATCCGGTCGAGCTTCACCCAGGACCCGGTCTTGGGGGAGTGCCAGATCTTGCCGTTCCCGGCGTAGATGCCCACGTGGTAGACGTATCCGCCCGAGTGGAAGAAGACCAGGTCGCCCTGGGCTCGGCTGGAGGCCGCGATGTGCCGGGTCTTGTTGTACTGCTGGTGCGCCGTGCGGGGCAGCGTCTTGCCGGCCCGCTTGTACGAGTAGAGCGTGAGCCCCGAGCAGTCGAAGCGGCTCGGACCGGTCGCCCCGTACTTGTAGGGGGAACCCTTCTTCGACGCGGCGATGCCGAGCGCCCTGCTCGCGTACGAGGTCGCGGCCTCGGCCTCGGGGGCCGCGCCGGGGGCGAGCAGCGTGCCGCCGACGGCGGCGAGGGTCAGGGCCGAGACGGCCCCGGCCCGGGAGAGCAGGGACGGGACATGAATCTGCGCAGTCATGCGCAACCCTTCGTCAGCCGCCTGTGAAGGATGACCTGTCGGGTTCGGACTGGCGAAGTTGCCCGGCCGCGGCTGCGGCTTCACCCCGAGGAACGGCCCCTGACCTGCGGGCCGGCCCGTACTGCTCGGGTCCTCCACTCCTGCCGATCCACTCCTGTCGACCAGTCATCCGGAACGGCGGCAGGACTCGGCGTCCGCCCGGACCGCCCCGCCGGGGACGGCGGGGGCTTGTCGTCGACAGGGATCTTGACCCAGCTCGGGGCGATTTCCGAGTTGAAACGACGTTATGTGAGGCTCCTCACGACTGATCCATTCGGGTGGACAGGCAGGTTTGGTGATCAACAGAGGTTTGGCCGATGAGGCCCGTACCAGCGACGGAATGCGCGATTCCGCCAGATGTGTACACCCGTTGCGCAACTCACCCGCGCTGTATGTCGATTCGTCTCCTACGCCGAACGGGGGAGGGGTTCTGCGGCCGACCGGCCCTCGACACGACATGCGGATCTGTCAACTGGCGGGTGTGTCCGCGACGGTGACCCGCTCCGCGCGCCGTTCGCCGTCCAACACCCGCAGGGCCCGGGCCAACGTGGCCGCGTGCACCTCGCTCTCGCCGCGCCGATGCATGAGATCCAGTGCCTCCCGGAGGGCGACCGCCCGCCCCACCAGCGCCTGAGCCGCTCTCAGGGCCCCATAAGTATGCGATGCCCTGGATGGGTTGATTCGCCCCAGCTGGTCGACGACTTCGAGGTAGGCGTCGACCAACTCGCCCTCGGCGCGTGTCAGCGCGGGCAGCGCAGGCAGCTCGGGGACCACCTCGGTCACCTCGTGCCGGTGCCGGTGCCGGCACCTGTCCCCGCCGACGCGCCGCGGTTCTGCACGACGTGGTCCACCAGCCCGTACGCGACCGCCGCCGCGGCGTCGAAGACCGAGACCCGGTCGAAGTCGCCGTCGATCCGCTCGGGGTCCTGGCCGGTGTGGCGTGCCAGCATCCCCGCGACCATCCCGCGCAGCCGCAGCATTTCCTGGGCCTGGATCTCCAGATCGCTCGGCTGCCCCTGCAGCGGCTCCTCCATGGCGGGCTGCTGGAGGACGACCCTCGCGCCGGGGAGTGCGAGCCGCTTGCCGGGCGCACCGGCGGCGAGCAGTACGGCGGCGGTGGACGCGGCCTGCCCCAGGCAGGTCGTCTCCACGTCGCAGGTGATGACCTGCATCGTGTCGTAGACCGACGCCATGGCGCTGAGCGAGCCGCCGGGGGAGTTGATGTAGAGCGAGATGTCCCGGTCGGGATCGGCGTACTCCAGGTGCAGCAGCTGGGCGATGACGTCGTTGGCCGAGGTCTCGTCGATCGGGGTGCCGAGGAAGACGATCCGCTCCTCCAGCAGCTTGGAGTACGGATCGAGGGTGCGGCTCCCGTAGCTCGTGCGCTCGGTGAACTCCGGAAGGACGTAGCGGTTCAGCATGAGCGGCCTCCTTGTAAAAAATGTACAGGACGTACAGCCCGTAAGATGTGGAGCATGGCCTACGAGATTCCGGTGACGCAAGCGCGGGCAGAGCTCGCGGACCTGATCAACCGCGTGGTGTACGGCAACGAGCGCGTGGTCGTGACCCGCCACGGCAAGCCCCTCGTGGCCCTGGTTTCGGCTGCTGACCTGGAGAAACTCGAGGCCGACCGCGAGCCGGCGGAGGAGCCGGTGATCAGCACGGTCGCCGCCGTCCGGTCGGTCGCGTCCGCTGCGGGTGAACAGGGACGCTTCGGCCTCGCCGCCCGGCACCGCGAGCCGGGCACCTGACCGAACGGCGCTGCCGGCGCGAGCGCCTGACGGCACGAAAAGGCCGCGTGCCCCCGTCCGCTACAGCGGGGACACGCGGCCGTCCTGTGGTGGTGCGGCTCCGGCTCGGCTCGCCGGTTCCGGTTCCGGTTCAGCCGATCAGTTCCGGCTCCGGCCGTGCAGCGCCCGGCGTCGGTGCGACCCGCTCGGCGCGCCGGCCCGTCGCGAGGACCGCGGTCAGCCCCGCCGCCGCCCAGAGGGCGAGGACCAGCAGCGCCTGGCCGGCCCCGTTGCCGTCGAAGAAGGCGACCGAGCGCAGCGCCTGGCCCGCCGCCCCAGGCGGCAGCCACTGGCCCAGGAGCCCGGCCGGTTCCGGCAGCAGCTGCGGCGCGGTGGCGACGCCCGAGAACGGGTTGCCGATCAGGATCATCAGCAGTCCGCCGATCCCGAGGCCGCGCGGGCCGAGCAGCCCCGCGAGTCCGGCCATCGTCGCGCCGATCGCCAGCACCGTGAGCCCCAGTACTCCGGCCTCCGCCCACCAGGAGCCGGTGAGCACCTCGAGCCAGCTGTGCGCGAGCGCCACGCCGGTCAGCCCCGCGAGCGCGGCCGCGCCGACGAGCGCCGCGCCGGCGCGCAGGCCGCGCAGCCCGAGCAGGGTGACCACCGCGCCGGCGGCGGCGCCGGCGATGGCGAGCGGCAGCAGGCTCGAGGCGAACGCGCCGCCGCGCGGATCGGCCGCCGGGGCCGGCACCACGTCGGTGACCTTCGGCTGCGCGCCGGCGGGCAGTTGCGCGGTCACCGCCTCCCGCAGCAGCTGGGCCACGGCCGGGCTTCCGGCCGTGGCGGTCAGCAGCTCGGGGCCCTGCGGCGTGACGACCGCCGCGCCGTACACGATCCGGTCCTCGATCGCCTTCCGGGCGGCGGCGGCGTCCGGGTAGCGGTGCACATCGAAGGCACCCTCGTGCCGGGCGAGGCTCTGCTCCAGCGGTGCGGTGGCGGTCGCCGGGCCGGCCACGCCCAGCGGGAGGTCGCGGGGCGCGACGCGGGCGGCCGGCCAGGCGAAGGCCCACAGGGCCAGGGCCACCACCAGTGGGATTAGGACCAGTACCGCGAGGGTGCGGCGGGTTGTCGTGGCGGGCATGAGGAGCCTCTCGATCAAAGAGAAGGATCGTTCGTTTTACGTGGTGACACTGTCCCGCCGAGTGTCGGCCTTGTCAAGAATGAATGTTCGTTTTAGCTTGGGCGGCATGGCACGCGTATCCCAGGAGCACCTCGACGCCCGCCGCCGGCAGATCCTCGACGGCGCCGCCCGCTGCTTCGCCCGCAACGGTTTCCACGCCACATCCATGCAGGACGTCTTCGCCGAGGTCGGCCTCTCGGCCGGCGCGGTGTACCGGTACTTCAACGGCAAGGAGGCCCTGGTCGGGGCCATCGCGCAGGAGGCGTTCGCGGGCATCCGAAGCGCCTTCGAGGAGGCCTCGCGGGCCACCCCGCCGCCCACCCCGGACGTGCTGCTCGGCGGGGTGCTCCGGCTCTTCCTGGAGGAGCGCATTCCCGGCGCCGACCGGCAGGCGTTCGCCCGGCTGATCATCCAGGTGTGGACGGAGACGCTGCGCGACGAGGGGCTGGCCGCCACTCTTGCCGAGGGCTATCACGGTATGCGCGCGCTCTGGGCCGAACTCGTCGAGGCGTACCGCAGGAACGGACTGATGCGCGCGGACGTCGACGCCGACCACGTCGCCCGCACCCTCATCGCCACTGCTCAGGGTTACATCGCCCAGCAGGCCCTCTTCGGCGACGTGTCCGCGGACATGCTCGTGGACGGATTGAACGGGCTCATGTCCATGGACGTGCAAAGCCGTAGTTAACGCGCCGGAAAAACTTCCGCCTTAACGTGCAATGTCTGGCCGCACGGGCCGAAACCGCAGCTCAACAGAGTGTTGAGGGTCGGTAGGGTCCGCAGCTGTCCGGGTGATCACCCGGTTCACGACTGTGAGGTGGAAGCGTGCAACTCAGCCCCCATGAGCAGGAACGCCTGCTCATCCATGTCGCGGCGGACGTGGCGGAGAAGCGCCGGGCGCGCGGGGTGCGGCTCAACCACCCCGAGACCGTCGCCCTGATCACCTCGCACATCCTCGAGGGCGCCCGGGACGGCCGTACCGTCGCCGAACTCATGGCGTCCGGGCGCAAGGTGCTCACCCGCGACGAGGTCATGGAGGGCATCCCCGAGATGATCCACGACGTGCAGGTCGAGGCCACCTTCCCGGACGGCACCAAGCTCGTCACCGTCCACGACCCGATCGTGTGACGGGGGAGCGCCGCCGATGATTCCCGGAGAGATCCTTTTCGGTGAAGGTCCCGTCGCCCTCAACGAGGGCAGCACGGTCACCCGGCTCACCGTCCTCAACGCCGCCGACCGGCCGGTCCAGGTCGGCTCCCACTACCACTTCGCCGAGGCCAACCCCGGCCTGGAGTTCGACCGTTCGGCCGCGCACGGCCTGCGGCTGAACATCGCCGCCGGCACGGCCGTGCGCTTCGAGCCCGGCATCCCCGCCGAGGTCGAACTCGTCCCGCTCGCCGGCCGCCGGATCGTCCCCGGGCTGCGCGGCGCGATCGGAGGATCCCTCGATGCCTGAGCTGCACCGGGCCGTGTACGCCGACCTGTTCGGCCCCACCACCGGCGACCGCATCCGGCTCGCCGACACCGACCTGCTGATCGAGATCGACGAGGACCGCAGCGGCGGCCCCGGACGGGCCGGCGACGAGGCCGTGTTCGGCGGCGGCAAGGTCATCCGCGAGTCCATGGGCCAGGCCCGCACCACCCGCGCCGAGGGCGCTCCGGACACCGTCATCACGGGCGCGGTGGTGCTCGACCACTGGGGCGTCGTCAAGGCCGACATCGGCATCCGCGACGGCCGGATCACCGCACTCGGCAAGGCCGGCAACCCCGACATCATGGACGGGGTGCACCCCGATCTCGTCATCGGTCCGGAGACCGAGGTCATCGCGGGCAACGGGAAGATCGTCACGGCCGGGGCCATCGACGCCCATGTGCACTTCATCTCGCCGACCGTCGTCGAGCAGGCCCTCGCCACCGGCGTCACCACCCTCGTCGGCGGCGGCACCGGCCCCGCCGAGGGCACCAAGGCCACCACGATCACCCCCGGACCCTGGCACCTGGCCCGGATGTTCGAGGCCCTGGAGACCTTCCCGGTCAACATCGGCCTGCTCGGCAAGGGCAACACCATGTCGCGCGAGGCCATGCACTCCCAACTGCGCGGCGGAGCACTCGGGTTCAAGATCCATGAGGACTGGGGTGCCACCCCGGCCGTCATCGACGCCTGCCTGGGCGTCTGCGACGAGACCGGCGCGCAGCTCGCCATCCACACCGACACCCTCAACGAGGCCGGGTTCGTCGGCGACACCCTCGCCGCCATCGCGGGCCGCACGATCCACGCGTACCACACCGAGGGCGCGGGCGGCGGGCACGCCCCGGACATCATCACCGTCGTCTCCGAGCCGTACGTGCTGCCCAGTTCGACCAACCCCACCCGGCCGCACACCGTCAACACCATCGAGGAACACCTCGACATGCTGATGGTCTGTCACCACCTCAACCCGGCGGTGCCGGAGGACCTCGCCTTCGCCGAGTCCCGCATCCGGCCCTCCACCATCGCGGCCGAGGACGTGCTGCACGACATCGGCGCGATCTCGATCATCTCCTCCGACTCCCAGGCCATGGGGCGCATCGGCGAGGTGGTCATGCGGACCTGGCAGACCGCGCACGTCATGAAGAAGCGCCGCGGCGCGCTGCCCGGCGACGGCCGTGCGGACAATCTGCGCGCGCGTCGCTATGTCGCCAAGTACACGATCAACCCGGCGGTCGCGCAGGGCATGGACCACGTCGTCGGCTCCGTCGAGCCCGGCAAGCTCGCGGACCTGGTGCTCTGGGACCCGGCGTTCTTCGGCGTGAAGCCGCTCGCGGTGCTCAAGGGCGGTCAGATCGCGTACGCGCAGATGGGCGACGCGAACGCCTCCATCCCCACCCCGCAGCCCGTCATGCCCCGCCCCATGTTCGGCGCGCTCGGCAGGGCGGCCGCCACCGGGTCGGTCAACTTCGTCTCCGAGGCGGCGATCGAGGACGACCTGCCCGAACGCCTCGGCCTGGCCAAGACGTTCGCGGCCATCGGCAACACCCGCCGGGTCACCAAGGCGGACATGCGGGAGAACGACGCGCTGCCGCGGGTCGAGGTCGACGCGGACACCTTCACCGTGACCATCGACGGCGAGCCGGTCGAACCCGCGCCCGCCACCGAACTTCCCATGGCCCAGCGGTACTTCCTCTTCTGAGGTCTCCATGAGCAGCAGATCCGCACTTCTGGTGCTCGCCGACGGGCGCTTCCCCGCCGGCGGGCACGCCCACTCCGGCGGCGCCGAGGCCGCCGTCAAGGCCGGCCGGGTCAGGGACGCGGCCGACCTCGCCGCGTTCTGCCGGGGCCGGCTGCACACCACCGGCCTCACCGCGGCGGGCCTGGCCGCCGCGGCCTCCCTCGGCCTCGACGCGCAGGCGCTCGACGAGGCCGCCGACGCCCGAACCCCCTCGCCGGCCCTGCGTGCCGCGGCGCGCAAACTCGGCCGGCAGCTGATGCGGGCCGCCCGGTCCGCCTGGCCGAGTCCCGAACTCGACGCGCTCGCCGCCGCGTTCCCGCGCGGCGCGCACCAGCCCGTCGTCCTCGGCACCGCCGCCCGAGCCGCCGGGCTCGGGCCAGAGGACGCCGCGCACTGCGTGGCGTACGAGACCGTGAGCGGGCCCGCGACGGCGGCGGTGCGGCTGTTGAGCCTGGACCCCTTCCAGGCCACGGCCGTGCTCGCGCGACTCGCCCCGGAGATGGACGACGTGGCCGCGCGGGCTGCGGCCGCCGCAAGGGAGGGCCTGCACGCGCTGCCCGCCGCGTCGGCGCCGTTGCTCGACATCACGGCGGAGGGCCACGCGACCTGGCCGGTCCGGCTGTTCGCGTCGTGACCGGTCCTCGCGGGGCCCTCGCGGTCGAGGGTCTTCCCAGGGCGCCGCCCCCGGGGTTGTGCCTACCCTCCCCCAAGCTCTCGGCTTCGCTCGAGCAGGCGGTACCCCCCATCGCCCCAGGCGGATCGCATGCCCACAACGGACAAGGAGTTGCCCCCGTGCACCTCGATCACTCCCACGACCACCACGGCGCCGTCTCCGCCGACGCCCATCGCCCCGACGGCACCCGCCGCGCCCTGCGCATCGGGCTCGGCGGGCCCGTCGGGTCCGGCAAGACCGCGACCGTCGCCGCCCTGTGCCGCGCCCTGCGAGACCAGCTCTCCCTCGCCGTCGTCACCAACGACATCTACACCCGCGAGGACGCGGAGTTCCTGCTCCGCAACGCCGTCCTGCCGCCCGAGCGGATCCAGGCCGTGGAGACCGGCGCCTGCCCGCACACCGCCATCCGCGACGACATCTCCGCCAACCTGGAGGCCGTCGAGGACCTGGAGGAGGCGGTCGGCCCGCTCGACCTGATCCTCGTCGAGTCCGGCGGCGACAACCTGACCGCCACCTTCTCCAAGGGCCTGGTCGACGCCCAGATCTTCGTCATCGACGTGGCCGGCGGCGACGACATCCCGCGCAAGGGCGGCCCCGGCGTCACCACTGCCGACCTGCTGGTCGTCAACAAGACCGACCTCGCCCCGTACGTCGGCTCCGACCTGGAGCGGATGGCCCGTGACGCGAAGGAGCAGCGCGGCGAGCTGCCCGTCGCGTTCACCTCGCTCACCGGGCCCGAGGGCGTCGCGCCCGTCGCCACGTGGGTGCGCGCCCGGCTCGCCGACTGGGCGGCATGAGTCTCCGCGCCACCGCCCGGGTCGTCGCCGCGGCCGACGGCACCCTGCCGGTCCTGGAGAGCGACGGCCCCTTCGCCCTGCGCCGCACCCGCAGCACCGACACGTACACCCGGGTCACCGTCGTCGGCGCGATGAGCGCGCCGCTCGGCGGCGACGACCTCACCCTGGAGGCGCGGGCGCGGGACGGCGCCCGCCTGGCCGTCGACGCGGCCGCCGCGACCGTCGCCCTGCCCGGCCGCACCCCGGCGCCCGCGCACTACCGCGTGCGGCTCGACGTGGGCGCGGACGCGGTGCTGCGCTGGCTGCCCGAACCGCTCGTCTCCGCCCGCGGCTCGGACCTGCGGGCGCACACCACGGTCGAACTCGCCGACAGCGCACGGCTGGTGCTGCGCGAGGAGCAGATCCTAGGCCGGCACGGCGAGGAGCCCGGCACCCTCGTCACCCGCCTCACGGTGCACCGCTCCGGTCGGCCCCTGTTCGACCAGGAGCTCGCGTACGGCCCCGGCGCGCCCGGCGGCTGGGACGGCCCCGCGGTCCTCGCCGGCCGTCGCGCGGTCGGTCAACTCCTGGTTGTCGACCCGGAGTTCGCCGACAAGCCGGTGGCGGCCGGACCGCTTGCCGAGACCGCCGTGGTCACCCCGCTGGCCGGTCCCGCCGCGCTGGTCAGTGCCCTGGCCGAAGACGCACTGAGTCTGCGCCGGGTTCTGGACGCGGCGCTCGACCGACTCGCCCCGGTCTGAGGCATACGTCGCACACGGTGCACCGGGGCGTCCGGTGAGCGGTACGCCACACCCCGGCTATCGGTTCGGCAAAGAAACGCGTGTGCGACTGTTCTCCGCCATGTCGCGGACGAAAGGATCCCCCACGACTCGCATTCACAGCAGGGGGAGGACCTACGTGCGACGTACAGCAGCGTTCGGATCGGCCGGAGTTCTGGTGGCCGGCACCCTCGTCGCGAGCGCGCTCGGCGCGCCCGCGGCCGGGGCCGACACCCAGGACCGGAGCCGGTCCGAGGCCCACGGCGTCCAGATCGCGGCGGCGCGCGCCGCCGCGCAGGGCATCGACTGGACCGACTGTCCCGCCGACTGGGGCTTCGCCAAGCCCATCGAGTGCGGCTGGGTCACCGTTCCGATGGACTACGCCCGTCCGAACGGCAAGCAGATCAAGATCGCCGTGGACCGGGTGGCGAACACGGGTGGCGACGAGGTCCGTCAGGGCGCCCTCGTCTACAACCCGGGCGGCCCGGGTGGCTCCGGCATGCGCTTCCCGCGCCGCGCCGCCGAGCCGAACAAGTACCCGCTGTGGGTCAACACCGCGAAGGCGTACGACTTCGTCGGCTTCGACCCGCGCGGCGTCGGCCACTCCGCGCCCATCTCCTGCGTCGACCCGCAGGAGTTCGTGAAGGCGCCGAAGCCCGACCCGGTGCCCGACAGCGAGGCCGACAAGCTTGCCCAGCGCAAGCTCGCCGCGGAGTACGCGGACGGCTGCTTCGAGCGCAGCGGCGAGATGCTGCCGCACATGACCACGCCCAACACCGCCCGCGACCTGGACGTCATCCGCGCCGCGCTCGGTGAGAAGAAGCTCAACTACCTGGGCGTCTCCTACGGCACCTACCTGGGCGCGGTCTACGGCACGCTCTTCCCGGGGCACGTCCGTCGCATGATCGTCGACAGCGTGGTCAGCCCGTCGCGGGAGAAGATCTGGTACCAGGCCAACCTGGACCAGGACGTCGCCTTCCAGATGCGCTGGGACGACTGGAAGGCGTGGGTCGCCGAGAACGACGCCGTCTACCACATCGGCGACACGCCGGAGAAGGTCGAGGCGGAGTGGGTCAAGCTCCGCGCCGCCGCCAAGCAGAACCCGATCGGCGGGGTCGTCGGCCCGGCCGAGCTCATCGGCTTCTTCCAGAGCGCTCCGTACTACGACAGCGCCTGGGCTTCGGTCGCCGGTACCTGGCGTGACTACCGCGCCGGTGACACGCAGGCGCTGGTCGACGCCGCGGGCCCCGACATGACCGACACCGCCGGCAACATCTCCTCGGAGAACGGCAACGCCGTCTACACGGCGGTCGAGTGCGCGGACGCCAAGTGGCCCACCAGCTGGAAGCGCTGGGACCGCGACAACACCCGGCTGCACCAGAACCACCCGTTCATGACCTGGGCCAACGCCTGGATGAACCTGCCCTGCGCCACCTGGTCCACCAAGCAGCAGACCCCGATCGAGGTCAGGACCCACAAGGGTCTGCCGCCCGTGCTGATCGTGCAGTCCGAGCGTGACGCCGCCACCCCGTACGAGGGTGCGGTCGAGCTGCACAAGCGCTTCAAGGGCTCGCGCCTGATCACCGAGAAGAACGCGGGCTCGCACGGTGTCACCGGCCTGGTGAACCCGTGCGTCAACAACCGGGTGGAGTCCTACCTGCTCACCGGCAAGCTCGACGCCGCGGACGTGACCTGCGAGCCGCACGCCACGCCCAAGCCGTAACACCGCACCACACGCACGACGAAGGGGCGGCCGCCCGAGCGGCCGCCCCTTCCGCGCGTCCCGCGCTAGTCGCGGGCCGCCAGCCAGGCGTCCTCGGCCGCGTAGTCGAAGAAGTCCAGCCCGTACTTCACCAGACCGGGGAACGCGTCCCGCCAGTCCCGCGCCGTCAGCTCCCCGGCCAGCCACTCGACCGTCGCCGGCAGCGAGTCCGCGTACGACACCACCGGCCGGTACCCCAGCTCGCGCTCCGCCGCCGTCATGTCGTACACGATCGGATGCGCCGAACTCCACGGCGTGAGCCCCACCGTGCCCTCCGGCTCACCGGGGATCAGCACCTGCTCGCTCGCCACCCCCATCACCGCGTCGATCGCCGCGCCGATCTCGGCGATCGTCGGCGCCTCGGGATCGGCGCCGTTGAGCACGCGGGTCCCGGGCGAGGCGGCCGCGAGCCGGATCAGCTCGGCGAGGTTGTCCACGTGCGCGGGATGGAACCGGGCCGCGCCGCCGTGGGCGAGCAGCCGCACCGGCCGTCCGTCCAGGGCCCGCTTGACGAACCACGCCTCGCGCGGACCGGGGCAGTACGGGCCGTGGATCGCGCCCGCCCGCACCAGGGTCGTCGGCAGCGTCCCGCCCGCCGCGAGCAGTTCCCGTTCCAGCGCGATCTTCCGGGTGCTGTACGAGGAGGGGCCGGGCGCGACCGTCGTCAGCGTCTCCGGGATCGGCACCGGGTAGCGGGGGAAGCCGTCCGGCTCCTGCTGGGTGTCGAAGCTGCGGCCCCGGTCGTCCTCGTACACCGCGCCGCTGGAGATCACCACAGCCGACCCGATCCGGTCCGCGAGCGCGGTCAGCTGCCGCCCGTGCCCTGCGTCGTACGCCACGATGTCGACCAGCACGTCGACGCCGTCGCCGAGCGCCGCGGCGAGCGCGCCCTCGTCGTTCCGGTCCACCGAGACCGACCGGATCTCCGGCCGGTCCTCGCCCCGCCCGCCGCGGCGCGAGCCGGCCGTCACCTCCCAGCCGTCCGCGGCGAGCGCCCGCACGGCCGCCCGCCCCACCTGTCCTGTCGCTCCCAGCACGAACGCATGTCCTTTGGCCATGATCGTCACGCTACGGCGGGCGGCCGGCCGGGGACGAGGAACTTAGCCCTCGGCAGAGCCGCGCGCCTTCACCACGGCCGCGTAGTCGTCGACGTACTCCTGCCCGGACAGCTCGAGGATCTCGTACATGATCTCGTCGGTCACCGCGCGGACCACGGCCTTCTCGTTCTCCATGCCGGCGAACCTGGAGAAGTCCAGTGGCTCACCGAAGCGGATCGTGACCCGCATGATCCGCGGCAGCACCTTGCCCGGCGGCTGGATCTCGAAGGTCCCCACCATCGCGCACGGGATCACCGGCACCCCGGCCGTCAGGGCCATCACCGCGACGCCCACCTTGCCCTTGTACAGCCGTCCGTCGTGCGAGCGGGTGCCCTCCGGGTAGATCCCGAGCAGCTCGCCCTTGGCCAGCACCCCGAGCCCCTCGCGGATCGCCGCCTTCCCGGCCTCCTTGCCGGAGCGGTCCACCGGGATCTGGCCGGCGCTGCGGAAGAACGCGGCCGTCAGCCGGCCCTTGAGTCCCGGCCCGGTGAAGTACTCCTGCTTCGCCAGGAACGTGATCCGCCGCTTGAGCACCACCGGCATCAGGAAGTGGTCCGAGAACGACAGATGGTTGCCCGCGATGATCGCGGCCCCCTCGTCCGGAATGTGCTCCAGGCCCTCGATCCGCGGCCTGAACAACAGCCGCAGAAACGGTCCGATCAGGACGTACTTCAGCAGGCGGTAGAACACCGGCGACCCCCGTTCACGGTCCCGGACCTCGTCGTCCGGAACATCCGACACAGAGTGTCCAACCAAGAGCGCGCGTGGTCCACTGGAGGAGGAGCAAACCATGGCAGGCGCGCGCGGACCCCGGCGTCCCGGCGCGATCCCCATCGCGGTCCTCTGCGCGATGACGGTCGCCGGGTTGTACGGCTGCTCCTCGAAGGACGAGGAACCGCCCCCGGCCCCCAGCCCCACCACCCCGCCCGCCGTCAGCCCCCCGGCCGCGACCGGCCGCTCCCCGTTCACCGGACTCCCGGCCGAGCCCGCACCCGTCCTCGCGGTCAAGATCGACAACGTGCAGGCGGCCCGCCCGGCCACCGGGCTCGGCACGGCCGACCTCGTCTACGTCGAGCAGGTCGAGGGGGGCGTGACCCGGCTGCTCGCCGTGTACTCCGACCACCTGCCCGACCGCGTCGGCCCGGTCCGCAGCGCCCGTGAGTCCGACATCGCGCTGCTGCGGCCCTTCGGCCGCCCGGCACTCGCCTACTCCGGCGCCCAGTCCGCCCTGAACCCGCTGCTGCGGGCCGCTCCGCTCCACCTGGTGTCCGAGGGCAGCGACCCCGCCGCGTTCCTGCGCTCCGGCAGCCGACCCGCCCCGCACAACCTCTACGTGCTGCCCGCGCGGGCCCTCGCCGCCGCCCCGGACGCCACCGACGCCAGGGACATCGGGTTCAGGTTCGGCTCCGCCCCGGCCGACGGCACCCCGGTCAACTCCACGAGCGTGCGCTTCCCCGCCGCCCGCTACACCTTCACCTGGTCCGCCCCCGACGAGGCCTGGCGGGTGGCCATGGACGGCCGGACGGCCACCAGCACCGACACCGGCCCGCTCACCCCGGAGACGGTCGTGATCCAGTACGTGACCGTCCGCCCCTCCGCCTTCCACGACCGCTTCGGCTCGGTCTCCCCGTACACCGAGACCGTGGGCAGCGGGAAAGCGCTGGTGCTGCGCGACGGCCGGAGCCACGAGGCCCGCTGGAACCGCGCGAGCGCCGGCTCCCGCGTCGCCTACACCACCCCCGACGGGACCCCGCTGAACTTCGCCCGGGGCCAGGTCTGGGTGGTCCTGGCGCCGCGCTAGGAGAAGGCCGCGCCGGGACGGCGCCGCCCCGACCGGGAGCTACGACGACCGGGAGCTACGACGAGGGCCGCCCGCGGTGCGGGCGTGGCACCGTCGGCGGGACGCTGTCCGCCGCCGCCATGCCGATGGTGACCAGGCCGAGAACCACCCAGCCGAACCAGAGCAGCCCGTTGCTGCCGAGCGCCACCGTGTACGCCGTCGTCAGCACCAGGGCCACGACGGTGATCACACCCATCGACTTCGTGGGACCGGACATGGCTGTCCTCCTCCGACCGGGGCCGTCCCCGTCATGGTCCCTCCGGAGGAGGTGGCTGCGCCACAGTTGGGCGCGGATCACCTTCCGCGGGTCTGGAGCGAGGCGAGGTACGCGTTGTACGCCTCCAGCTCCTTGTCGCCGTCCCGGTCCGCGGCCCGGTCCTTGCGAACCGCCTGGCGCCGCTCGGAGTGGTACCACTGGTAGACCAGCGCGATCAGGACCAGCACCGAGGGGATCTCGCTGAACGCCCAGGCGATGCCGCCCGCCGCGGTCTGGTCGGCGAGCGCGTCGATGCCCAGCGAGGCCGGCGGGTCCTGGTACGCCTTGATCATCGGCTCGCTCGCCATCATCAGCGCGATGCCGAAGAACGCGTGGAACGGCATGCCGGCGAACAGCTCCAGCATCCGCATCACATAGCCCGGCCGGTGCGGTCCCGGGTCGACGCCCATGATCGGCCAGAAGAAGATCAGGCCCACCATCAGGAAGTGCACCATCATCGCGATGTGCCCGGGCTTCGACTCCATCAGGAAGTCGAAGAGCGGCGAGAAGTAGAGCGCGTAGAGGCTCGCGATGAACATCGGGATCGTGAAGACCGGGTGCGTGATCACCCGCATGTACCGGCTGTGCAGCAGCTTCAGCAGCAGCTCGCGCGGTCCGGTCGAGCCCCGGCCCGCCACCGGCAGCGCGCGCAGCGCCAGCGTCACCGGGGCGCCGAGCAGCAGCAGGATCGGCGACAGCATGCTGATCACCATGTGCTGCACCATGTGCACGCTGAACATGACCATGCCGTAGTCGTTCAGCTTGGTGCACATCACCAGCGCGATGGACAGGACGCCGATCACGAAGGAGACGGTGCGGCCGGCAGACCAGTCGTCCCCCCGCCCGCGCAGCCGCAGCACGCCCCAGCCGTACAGACCGAGCGCCGCGAGGCAGCCGAACAGGAAGAACAGGTCGGGCGAGAACTCCAGGCCCCGCGCCAGCGTGAACGGCGGCAGATCCATGGTCATGCCGTGCCCGCTGTGATCCATCTGCGTACTCCTGGAGCCCGATTCGCGCTTGTTGTCCGCACCAGACTAGAACCGCCCCCGGTCGCGGCTGCGACCGGGGGCGGTTCGACGCGTCGTCGACGGGCTCAGAGCACGCACTCGGCCTCGTCGTAGCGGGCCGCCGGGACCGTCTTCAGCGTCTCGGTGGCCTCGTTCAGCGGGACCATCGTGATGTCGGTGCCGCGCAGCGCGGTCATCATGCCGAACTCGCCGCGGTGCGCCGCCTCCACCGCGTGCCAGCCGAAGCGGGTGGCGAGGACGCGGTCGTACGCGGTCGGCGTGCCGCCGCGCTGGACGTGACCGAGGATCACCGGACGGGCCTCCTTGCCGAGGCGCTCCTCCAGCTCGACGGCGAGCCGGTTGCCGATGCCGATGAAGCGCTCGTGGCCGTACATGTCCTTGCCGCCCTCTTCCAGCTCCATCGAGCCGGGCCGCGGCTTGGCGCCCTCGGCGACCACGACGATCGCGAACCGCTTGCCGGCGTTGAACCGCTCGCCGACGATCGTCGTGAGCTCGTCGATGTCGAAGGGGCGCTCCGGCACGATGATCGCGTGCGCGCCTGCGGCCATGCCCGAGTGCAGGGCGATCCAGCCGGTGTGCCGGCCCATCACCTCGACGACCATGACCCGCTGGTGCGACTCGGCGGTGGTCTTCAGCCGGTCCAGGGCCTCGGTGGCCACGCCGACCGCGGTGTCGAAGCCGAAGGTGACGTCGGTCGACGCGATGTCGTTGTCGATGGTCTTCGGCACGCCGACGATCGGCAGCCCCGCGTTGGAGAGCAGCGTCGCCGCCTTCAGGGTGCCCTCGCCGCCGATCGGGATGATCGCGTCGAGGCCGAGCTCGGCGACATGGCCCTTGGCGCGCTCGACGCCGTCGACCAGGTGCGCGGGCTGGACGCGGGACGAGCCCAGCATCGTGCCGCCACGGGCGAGGATGCCCGCCACGGAGTCCAGGTCGAGCTTGCGGTAGTCGGCCTCCAGGAGGCCCTTCCAGCCGTCGTGGAAGCCGATGACCTCGTCGCCGTGGTCGACGACGGCGCGGTGCACGACGGAGCGGATGACGGCGTTCAGACCGGGGCAGTCGCCGCCGGAGGTGAGCACACCAATACGCATAGCCCGGAAAACCTTTGCAACGTGGGCCGACTCCGGACCACGTCGTCCGGTTGGATCCCCGCCACCCTATCGGTGCAGGGTGGCGGGGCCGTATCGGATGTCCACAGTTTGGACACCGTATTTACTTACGAATCCAATGGGCGTATGGGCGCTCAGACGTGCAGTCCGTCAGGCGGACGGCGAGGCGGCCGCGATCCGCTCGGCGCGCAGCGCCTCGTACCAGCGGTCGTCGGTCGGCGGCAGGGCGTTGACGTCGAGGGCCAGCTTCAGGAGCAGGTCCGCGATCTGCGGGTTGCGCGCCATGACGGGGCCGTGCATGTACGTGCCGAAGACGGTGTCGTTGTACGCGCCCTCGGTGCCGTCCCCGGTGCCGTTGCCGTTGCCGTACACGGTGCGGGCGAAGGGGCGGGCGGTCGGGCCGAGGTGGGTGACGCCCTGGTGGTTCTCGAAGCCGGTGAGCTGGGGCAGGCCCAGCTGCGGGTCGATGTCGCCGAGCACGTCGCCGACGCAGCGGGCGCCCTCGCCGCGGACCGTGGTCACGTCGAGCAGGCCGAGGCCGGGCTGGCGCTCGCCGACATCGTTGATGAACTCGTGGCCCAGGATCTGGTAGCCGGCGCAGACCGAGAAGATGATCGCGCCGTTGGCCGCGGCGCGGTTCAGACCGCCGTCGCGGTGCAGCCGCTCGGCCGCGAGCCGCTGCGGCCGGTCCTCGCCGCCGCCGATCAGGTAGATGTCGCCGGAGGTCGGGATCGGCTGGTCGCTGCGGACGTCGACGCGCTCGACGCTGAGGCCGCGCTGCCGGGCGCGGCGCTCGACGACGAGGACGTTGCCCTGGTCGCCGTAGGTGCTGAGCAGGTCCGGGTAGACCCAGACCAGACGCAGGCTGCTGTCAGTCATGCTGCAAGTCCTTTTGCGAGGTCGTGTCGGGGTCAGTTGCCGACGCGGCGGCGGACGTCCTGGAAGGCGGTGTAGTTGGCGATCAGCTCGATCTGTCCGGGCGGGGCCACCGTGACGGCCTCGTCGAGCGTCTCGCACACACGGAAGTCCACGCCCGCGACCTCCAGGCGGACCGCGAGGTCGAGCCTGCGGTCGCCGATGACCATGATCGGGTGGCCGGCCAGCCGGCCGTAGTCGACGTCCCACAGCCAGGAGGTGTCCGTGCCGTCGGCGCCGCGCGCGTTGACGGAGAGGATCACCGGGGCCGGCGGGCCGTCGATGAGGGAAAACGTTTCGAGCCAGCCCGCCGGGTTCTTCGCGAGCAGCAGCCGCAGCTCGCGGTTCTGGAAGGTGACGACGTCGTAGCGGCCGGCCACCGCCTGCACCTGGTACATGCGCTCCAGGGCGACCTGCGGCGGCACCCCGAACACCGCGGCGACCGCGGCGGAGGTGGCGGCGTTGGCCTTGTTGGCGCGGCCGGGCAACTGGAGGTGGATCGGCCAGGCCGAGCCGTGCGGGTCGAGCACGTGGTCGCCGTTGAGCGCCCAGCTCGGCGCGGGGCGGCGGAAGCCGCACTCGCCGCAGAACCAGTCGTCGCCCGGGCGCTGCATGACACCGCCGCAGGACGGGCACGACCAGGCGTCGTCCTTCCACTCCTGGCCGGCCGCGACCCAGACCACGTTCGGGGAGGACGAGGCGGCCCACACGATCAGCGGGTCGTCGGCGTTGGCGATGACGACGGCCTTGGTGCCGTTGAGGCCCTCGCGCCACTTCTCGGCGAGCATCCGGGTCTCGGCGGCGCGGTCGAGCTGGTCGCGGGAGAGGTTGAGCAGCGCGATCGCCTTGGGCGTGGTGTCCCGGGCGACGCCCGCGAGGTACTTCTCGTCGACCTCGATCACGCCGTACTTGGCGTCCGAGCCGCCGGCCAGCGCCGAGGTGATGCCCGCGGGCATGTTGGCGCCCAGCGCGTTGGACACCACCGGGCCGCTGGCCCGCAGCGCCTCGGCGATCAGTCGCGTCGTCGTGGTCTTGCCGTTGGTCGCGGACACCAGGATCACGTCCAGATGCTGCGCGAGCCGTCCCAGCAGGTCGGGATCGAGCTTCAGCGCCACCCGGCCGCCGATCACCGAGCCGCTGCCACGTCCCGCCGCCCGCGACACCGCGGCGGCGGCCTTGCCCGCCGTCACGGCCAGCTTGGCACGCGGCGACAGCGGCTCTGGATTACCGGGGTGTCCTGACATCGTCCTTGTTCCTCCTTGCGTCGGTCCGGGCTCAGCCTATCGAGATCCGGCCAGCCGCCCGAACCGCGGCACCACGGGAAGGGCGAGGTCAGGCCGGAACGTACCCTTACCGCCATGCGAAACCGCCCGATCCCCGGCAGTTCCGGCCTCGTCCGCGGCATGACGCTGCTCGGCGACCCCGTGCTGCACACCCCCTGCGAGCCCGTCACCGACTTCGGCCCGGAACTGGCGAAGCTCGTCGAGGACATGTTCGCCACCATGTACGCCGCCCAGGGCGTCGGCCTGGCGGCGAACCAGGTGGGCACCGGGCTCCGGGTCTTCGTCTACGACTGCCCGGACGACGAGGACGTGCGTCACCTGGGCCACGTGGTCAACCCGCGGCTGGTCGAGGCCGACGGCGACGAGATACGCGGCCCGGAGGGCTGCCTGTCCCTGCCCGGCCTGGAGGCGCCGACCCCGCGCTTCGACCGCGCGGTCGTCGAGGGCGTCCGGGTCGACGGCACCCCGGTACGGGTCGAGGGCACGGGCTTCTTCGCCCGCTGCCTCCAGCACGAGTGCGACCACCTGGAGGGGCGCGTGTACGCGGACCACGTGACCGGCTGGCGCAGGTCCCGGCTGCTGCGGTCCATCAGGCGGCAGCCGTGGGGGAGCGGCGTGGCGGCGCTGGAGGCCTGACGGCCCCCGAGCCCGGCCGAGGGCCCGACGGCCCACGGCCTCGCGCCCGGTGGTCCCGGCCTCAGAAGCCCGGGCCGCCCGCGCGGTCGCCGGCCTCGGCCAGCCGGCCCCACAGCAGCTCCGCCAGGCTGGTCACCAACTCCTGGCGCGAGCACGGGCGTTCGCCCAGCCACCAGTCGCCGGCAGCGTGCATCATGCCGACGATGCCGTGACCCCAGATCCGGGCCATGGCGTCGCCGCCGGGGCCGAGGTCGATGCGCTCGGCGATGACCTGGCCCAGCTCCTCGCCCATCCGCCGCAGCAGCGGCGCGGAGTGGCGGCCCACGTCGAAGCCCTGCTCCGGCTGCTGCGACTCCTCGGCGGGGTGCATCAGGAACCGGTACACCTGCGGCATCGCCTCGATCGAGGCGAGGTACGTGTCGAGAGTCGCCTCCACCCGCCGGCGCCGGTCGGCGGGGGCGTCGAGCGCCGCGCGCAGCGCAGACAGCAGTCCGTCGGTGTGCCGGGTGGCCAGCGCGCGGTACAGGCCGCTCTTGTCGCCGAAGTGCCGGTAGAGGATCGGCTTGGTGATCCCGGCCTCCGCGGCGATGGCGTTCATCGAGGCCTTCGGGCCGTCCCTGAGCACCACACGGTCCGCCGCCTCCAGCAGTTCGCGGCGGCGCTGGTCGGCCGACTTCTGCTGGTCGGCCCGGTGTGCAGTGTCCATAGCGTGTCTCCCCGCCCGTGCGAATTCCGTGAGGCCCGGGCAACGTAACACCCGCTCGGCCTCCGATGCGGGCCGGGCCGTGACGGGAGGCCGGGACGGGACGGCGGTTGACAGCACCTACTTGCCGGTAACAGACTGCGGTTACCGCAAGTAACGTAGTGCCGGGAGGGAACATGGCCGAGTTCACGCTCGATCTCAACGACGACCAGAAGCAGGTCCGTGACTGGCTGCACGGATTCGCCGCGGACGTGATGCGCCCCGCCGCCGCCGAGTGGGACGAGCGTGAGGAGACCCCCTGGCCCATCATCCAGGAGGCGGCCAAGCTCGGCATCTACTCCCTGGACTTCTACGCCCAGCAGTTCTTCGACCCGACCGGCCTCGGCATCCCGATGGCGATGGAGGAGCTCTTCTGGGGCGACGCGGGCATCGCGCTCTCCATCGTAGGCACCGGCCTCGCTGCCGTCGGCGTCCTCGCCAACGGCACCGAGGAGCAGATCGGCACCTGGATCCCGCAGATGTACGGCGACGTCAACGACGTCAAGGTCGCCGCCTTCTGCTCCTCCGAGCCGGACGCGGGCTCCGACGTCGCCTCGATGCGCACCCGCGCCGTCTACGACGAGGCCAAGGACGAGTGGGTCCTCAACGGCACCAAGACCTGGGCGACCAACGGCGGCATCGCCAACGTCCACGTCGTCGTCGCCTGCGTCGACGCGGAACTCGGCTCCAAGGGCCACGCCTCCTTCATCGTGCCGCCGAACACCCCCGGCCTGTCCCAGGGTCAGAAGTTCCAGAAGCACGGCATCCGCGCCTCGCACACCGCCGAGGTCGTCCTGGAGGACGTGCGCATCCCCGGCAGCTGCCTGCTCGGCGGCAAGGAGAAGCTCGACGAGCGCCTCGCCCGGGCCCGCGAGAAGGCGAAGGCGGGCGGCGGCGAGCGGGTGAAGAACGCCGCCATGGCCACCTTCGAGGCCTCCCGCCCGGCCGTCGGCGCCATGGCCGTCGGCACCGCCCGCGCCGCGTACGAGGTCGCCCTCGACTACGCGAAGACCCGCGAGCAGTTCGGCCGCCCGATCATCGACAACCAGGGCATCGCCTTCCAGCTCGCCGACATGCGCACCCAGATCGACGCCGCCCGGCTCCTCGTCTGGCGTGCCTCCTGGATGGCGACCACCGGCAAGCCGTTCACGTCGGCCGAGGGCTCGATGTCCAAGCTCTTCGCGAGCGAGGTCGCCAAGAAGGTGACCGCGCAGGCCATCCAGATCCTCGGCGGCAACGGCTTCACCCGCGAGTACCCCGTGGAGCGGATGCACCGCGACGCCGCGATCTACACCATCTTCGAGGGCACCAGCGAGATCCAGCGCCTGGTGATCGCCCGCACCCTCTCCGGGATGCAGATCCGCTGACCCGGTCGGGGAGCGCCGGTCCCGTCTCCGTGGGGGAGGCGGGACCGGCGCTTCTGCGTACCCTGAGGGCCGGTGCTGCCGCGCGCCCCGGGTCCGGCCAACGGGCCGAATCCGGACGGGTGTTCACCCCGCGACCCCCGCCGCCGGGCGCTGCGGCAGAATCGGTCGCGAAGACGATCAAGGGGGCATGGATCCATGGCAACCACCCGCACCGAGATTCCCGGGCCGGCCGGACTGCCGCTGCTCGGCTCGATGTTCGACCTGAAGGACGACACGCTCGGCACCTTCCTGCGGTCGCAGCGCGAGCACGGCGACGTCGTGCGCATCACCGCGGGCCCGCCCGGCATCCGCGCCACGGTGTACTGCGTCTTCTCCGCCGAGGGCGCCCAGCAGGTGCTGGCCGGCGAGGCGGCGAACTTCCGCAAGGAGAACAACTTCTACGAGGAGATCAGGGAGTCCTTCGGCAACGGTCTGCTGACCGCCCAGGACGAGGACTACCTGCGGCAGCGCCGGCTCGTCCAGCCGCTGTTCACCAGGAAGCGCGTCGACGGCTACGCCGAGGCGGTCGCCGCCGAGGTCGCCAGGGTCCTCACCGGCTGGCAGGACGCCGACGACGCCACCGTGGACGTGCTCGACGAGATGACCGAACTCGCCCTGCGTGCCGTGGCCCGCATCCTGTTCGGAACCGACGTCGACGCGGCCGTCGAGATCGTCGAGCGCTGCTTCCCGGTCATCAACGACTACGTGCAACGCCGCGGCTACTCGCCGCTCAGCACCCCCCGCGAATGGCCCACCCCCGGCAACCGCAAGGCCGCCGCCGCGCACCGCGAGCTCTACGCCGTCTGCGACCGGATCATCGCCGAGCGCCGCGCGTCCGGCCGGACCGGCGCCCAGGACCTGCTCAGCCTCCTCGCCGAGGCGGAGAGCGCCGAGGACCGCAGTTTCGACGCCGACGAGCTGCGCGAACAGGTGCTGATCTTCCTGCTCGCCGGACACGAGACGACGGCCACCTCCCTCGGTTTCGCCCTCCACCTGCTGGCCCTCCACCCGGAGCAGCGCAAGCGAGCCCACGAGGAGGTCGACCGCGTCCTCGCCGGCCGTACGCCCACCGCCGCCGACCTGGACGCCCTGCCGTACCTCACCCAGGTCCTCAAGGAGGCCATGCGCCTCTTCCCCGCCGCCCCCGCCATCGGCCGCCGTGCCGTCGCCGCCACCGAGATCGGCGGGCACACCATCCCGGCCGGCGCCGACGTCATCGTCGCCCCCTGGGTCACCCACCGGCACCCGGACTACTGGCCCGACGCGGACCGGTTCGACCCCGACCGGTTCACCCCCGAGGCCGAGGCGGAACGGCCCCGCTACGCCTGGTTCCCGTTCGGCGGCGGGCCGCGCGCCTGCATCGGCCAGCACTTCTCGATGCTGGAGTCCGTGATCGCGCTCGCGATGGTCCTGCAGGCGTACGACTTCGAGGCCATCGACACCGAGGTCCCGCTCTCCACCGGCATCACGCTCCAGGCGCTGGGCACGGCCCGCGTCCGGCTGCACGCCCGCACCGCCTAGCGAGGCCGCCCCGGCCCCCGCAACGGGGGCCGGGGCGGCTCGGCTCACCGGGTCGCGACGACCACGGTCGCGTACAGCTCCTCGGACGTGACCGTCCGCGGCGTCAGTCCGGCCGCGGCGAGCGTCCCGACCACCCGGTCGCACTGCCGCTCGCTGGTCTCCGTCAGCAGCCGCCCGCCGGGCGCCAGCCAGCCGGCCGCCTCCGCGGCCACCCGGCGCAGCACGTCGAGGCCGTCCGCGCCGCCGTCCAGCGCCACCAGCGGCTCGTGCTCGCGCGCCTCCGGTGGGAGCAGGCCGACATCTCCGGACGGCACGTACGGCACGTTCGCGACCAGCACGTCGACCCGCCCGCGCAGCGTGCCGGGCAGCGGGGCGAACAGGTCGCCCTCGTACACCCGCCCGCCGAGGGACTCGACGTTCCGCCGGGCGCACCGCACGGCGGCCGGCTCGATGTCCGAGGCGTGCACCTCGGCGTCCGGGAACCGGGACAGCAGCACCGCCGCGGCCGCGCCGGACCCGCAGCACAGGTCGACGCACACAGCGTCCGCCCCGGACAGGCCGACGGCCTGCTCGACGAGGAACTCGGTACGCCGCCGGGGCACGAACACCCCGGGGTCGACGGCGATCCGCAGACCCGCGAACGCGGCCCAGCCCACGACCTGTTCGAGCGGAAGACCGGCGGCGCGCCGTTCGGTCATCGCGTCGAGTTCGGCGGCGTCACGCGCGGTGGAGAAGAGGATCTCCGCCTCGTCCTCCGCGAACACGCAGCCTGCGGCGCGGAGTCGGGAGACGGTGGCGGAGCGGAGAGGAACAGAGAGGTCGAACGACATGGAAGAACCTTTCGGGAAGCCGAGTGGCGCTCCCGCGGTCACCGTCGTCCGGTCGACCACACGATCGTCGAGGGGGAGCACCCTGCCTGCATGGCGTGAATGGGTCTCACCTCCTCGGTCGCGTGCTGCCTGAGCCGCACACATTACATGATCGACAGCGTGTGGCCGACCGCCCCGAGCGGCTTCGTTCAGCCGGCCAGCTGCGCCTCGATGGCCGCGAGGACCTCGGGGGCGTCCGGCTCGGTGCGCGGACGGAAACGGGTGACCTCGCCGTCCCGGCCGATCAGGAACTTCTCGAAGTTCCACTGGATGTCGCCGGCCTCGCCCTCGGCGTCCGTGACCCGGGTCAGCTCCTGGTAGAGCGGGTGCCGGTCCGCGCCGTTCACGTCGGTCTTCTCCAGCAGCGGGAAGGTGACGCCGTAGGTCGCCGAGCAGAAGGTCTGGATCTCGTCGGCGCTGCCCGGCTCCTGCCCGGCGAACTGGTTGCAGGGCACGCCGAGCACGGTGAAGCCCTTCTCCCCGTACTCCTTCTGCAGCCGCTCCAGGCCGGCGTACTGCGGGGTCAGCCCGCACTTGGAGGCGACGTTCACGACGAGCACGGCCCGGTCGCGGAAGTCCGCCAGGGAGATCGGGTCGCCGGAGAGGGTCTTCAGCGGAATGTCGTACAGGCTCATGGACAGCTCCTCGTCGGAATGAGGTTTGATCTCAACATGGGAGAAGAACCGCTGGCAATCGACATCGATTCCGCACCGGGCGAAGACGGCCCGCGTCGCGTGTGGTGCCGCCTCTGCGGCCGCCCCCTGACTGGCGCGGAGTCCCGCCGCACCGGCCTCGGCCCGTCCTGCGACGCCAAGCTCCACCCGCCGGGCCCGGACATCCGGACTCGGCGGCACGAGGTCGAGCAGGACACCCTGCCCGGGGTCTAGGGCTCGCGGACCGCCCGGGATCTAGAGCTTCCGGAACAGGCCCTCCTGGACCACCGACACCAGCAGCCGGCCCTCGCGGTCGTAGATGCGGCCCCGGGCGAGGCCGCGGCCGCCCGTGGCGATCGGGGACTCCTGGTCGTAGAGGAACCACTCGTCGGCGCGGAACGGGCGGTGGAACCACATCGCGTGGTCCAGTGACGCCATGTCGAAGCCACGCGGCCCCCACAGCGGCTCCACCGGGATGCGCACCGCGTCGAGCAGCGTCATGTCGGACGCGTACGTCAGCGCGCAGGTGTGGATCAGCGGGTCGTCGCCCAGCGGGCCCACCGCCCGCATCCACACCGCACTGCGCGGGTCCGCGTCCCGGACCTCCTCCTTCGTCCAGCGCAGCCGGTCCACGTAGCGGATGTCGAAGGCCATCCGCCGGGCCATCCGGTCCAGCGACTCCGGCAGCGCGCCGAGGTGGTCGCGGATCTCGTCCGCGAGCCGCGGCAGGCTCTCCGGGTCGGTCAGGTGTCGCGGCGGCAGCTGGTGCTCGAAGGCCGACTCCTCCGGCCGGTGGAAGGAGGCCGTCAGGTTGAAGATCGTCCGGCCGTCCTGGACCGCCGTGACCCGGCGGGTGGTGAACGACCGGCCGTCCCGTACCCGCTCCACCTGGTACACGATCGGCAGGCCGGGACGGCCCGGCCGCAGGAAGTACGCGTGCAACGAGTGCACCGGCCGGTCGCCCTCGGTGGTGCGGCCGGCCGCGACCAGGGCCTGGCCGGCGACCTGCCCGCCGAAGACCCGCTGCAACGACTCCTGCGGACTGCGGCCGCGGAAGATGTTCACCTCGATCCGCTCCAGATCGAGCAGGTCGACGAGTCTCTCGGCTGGGTTGGTCACCTTCGTCCTCCTCCGGTGCTACAGCTGTCCGACCGACGTCACACGGACGACCGCCCGGCCCTCCTCGTCGGAGGCCGCGAGATCGACCTCCGCACTGATGCCCCAGTCATGGTCGCCGTTCGGGTCGGCGAACGTCTGCCGGACGCGCCACAGACCGTGCGCCGGGTCCTCCTCGATGGACAGCAGCTTCGGGCCGCGCGCGTCCGGGCCGGTGCCCAGGTCGTCGTACTCGTCCCAGTACGCGTCCATCGCCTCGCCCCACGCGTCCGCGTCCCAGCCGGACTCGCCGTCCAGCTCGCCCAGCGCGTCCACATTGTCCAGCGCCGCCAGCTCCACCCGGCGGAACATCGCGTTGCGCACCAGCACCCGGAACGCGCGGGCGTTCGCCGTGACCGGCTTGACCTGGTCGGCCTTCTCCTGCGCCTCCTCGGCGGTCTCGACCTCCGGGTTCGCCAGCTGCTCCCACTCGTCGAGCAGCGAGGAGTCCACCTGGCGGACCATCTCGCCCAGCCACTCGATGAGGTCCTCGAGGTCCTCGGTCTTCAGGTCGTCCGGGATCGTGTGGTCCAACGCCTTGTACGCGCTCGCGAGATAGCGCAGCACGATGCCCTCGGTCCGTGCCAGCTCGTACCAGGACGTGAACTCCGTGAAGGACAGCGCCCGTTCGTACATGTCACGGATGACGGACTTCGGCGAGACCGGATGGTCGCCGACCCACGGGTGCGACTTCCGGTAGACGTTGTACGCGTGCCACAGCAGTTCCTCGAGCGGCTTCGGGTACGAGATGTCCTGGAGCCGCTCCATCCGCTCCTCGTACTCGACGCCGTCCGCCTTCATCTGCCCGACGGCCTCGCCGCGCGCCTTGTTCTGCATGGCGGCCAGGATCTGGCGCGGGTCGTCCAGGGTCGACTCGACGACCGACACCATGTCCAGCGCGTACGACGGGGACTCCGGGTCCAGCAGGTCGAACGCCGCCAGCGCGAACGTCGACAGCGGCTGGTTCAGCGCGAAGTCCTGCTGCAGATCGACGGTGAGCCGGATCGTGCGGCCCTCCGCGTCCGGGGTGTCCAGCTGCTCCACCACGCCGCCGTCGAGCAGCGAGCGGTAGATCGCGATCGCCCGGCGGATGTGCCGCAGCTGGTTCTTCCGCGGCTCGTGGTTGTCCTCCAGGAGCTTGCGCATCGCCTCGAAGGCGTTGCCCGGCCGGGCGATCACCGAGAGCAGCATGATGTTCGTGACCTTGAAACGGGAGGTCAGCGGCTCCGGCTCGGAGCCGATCAGCTTCTCGAAGGTGGTGTCGCTCCAGGCGACGAAGCCCTCCGGGGCCTTCTTGCGGACCACCTTGCGGCGCTTCTTCGGGTCGTCGCCGGCCTTCGCCAGCGCCTTCTCGTTCTCGATGACGTGCTCGGGCGCCTGCGCCACGACGTAACCGGCCGTGTCGAAACCGGCCCGGCCGGCCCGGCCCGCGATCTGGTGGAACTCCCGGGCCCGCAGCGTGCGCACCCGGCTGCCGTCGTACTTCGTCAGCGCCGTGAACAGCACCGTGCGGATCGGCACGTTCACGCCCACGCCGAGGGTGTCCGTCCCGCAGATCACCTTCAGCAGACCCGCCTGGGCCAGCTTCTCGACGAGCCGGCGGTACTTCGGCAGCATGCCCGCGTGGTGCACGCCGATGCCGTGGCGTACGTACCGCGAGAGGTTCTGGCCGAACTTGGTGGTGAACCGGAAGTTGCCGATCAGCTCGGCGATCTTGTCCTTCTCCTCGCGCGAGCACATGTTGATGCTCATCAGCGACTGCGCCCGCTCCACGGCCTGCGCCTGCGTGAAGTGGACGATGTAGACCGGCGCCTGCTTGGTCTCCAGGAGCTCGGTCAGGGTCTCCGTGATGGGCGTGAGCTCGTACTGGTACGACAGGGGCACCGGCCGCGTCGCCGAGCGGACCACGGCGGTCGGACGGCCGGTGCGGCGGGTCAGGTCCTTCTCGAACATCGACACGTCGCCGAGCGTCGCCGACATCAGGACGAACTGCGCCTGCGGCAGTTCGAGGATCGGGATCTGCCACGCCCAGCCGCGGTCCGCCTCCGCGTAGAAGTGGAACTCGTCCATGACGACCTGGCCGATGTCGGCGTCCTTGCCGTCCCGCAGCGCGATCGAGGCCAGCACCTCCGCCGTGCAGCAGATCACCGGGGCGTCGGCGTTCACGGACGCGTCGCCGGTCAGCATGCCGACGTTCTCGGTGCCGAAGATCTTGCACAGGTCGAAGAACTTCTCCGACACCAGCGCCTTGATCGGCGCGGTGTAGAAGGTGACCTGGTCGTTCGCCAGCGCCGCGAAGTGCGCACCCGCCGCGACCAGCGACTTTCCGGAGCCGGTCGGGGTCGAAAGGATCACGTTCGCCCCGGAGACCACCTCGATCAGCGCCTCCTCCTGGGCCGGGTAGAGCGTGATGCCCCGGCCCTCCGCCCATGAGGAGAAGGCCTCGAAGAGGGCGTCGGGGTCGGCGGTCGCAGGGAGCTGATCGATAAGGGTCACGACCCCATCTTGCCTGGATTCCGTCCGGATGAGGGAACCGGCCACCGGGCCGAAGATCACGGACGGTACGCTGTCCCGCCGACCGGTCGTCAACTGAGCGCCGGCGCAGGATGAATGGGGCGGGAACGACCATGATGGGACCGGCGCACTCGCTGTCCGGAGCGGCGGCCTGGCTGGGCGTCGGGGCGGCCTCGGCCGGCTTCGGGCATCCCATGCCGTGGCCGGTGGTCGTCGTCGGCGCGCTCATCTGCGCGGGCGCCGCGCTCGCCCCCGACCTCGACCACAAGTCGGCGACCATCTCGCGCGCCTTCGGGCCCGTCTCGCGCGGTCTGTGCGAGATCGTCGACAAGCTGTCGTACGCGGTCTACAAGTCGACCCGCTCCACCGCCGACCCGCGCAGGTCCGGCGGGCACCGCACACTCACCCACACCTGGCTGTGGGCGGTCCTGATCGGCGCCGGAGCCTCCGTGGCGGCGGTCACCGGCGGCCGGTGGGCCGTCCTCGCCATCCTCTTCGTGCACCTCGTGCTCGCCGTCGAGGGTCTGCTGTGGCGGGCCGCCCGGATGTCCAGCGACGTCCTGGTCTGGCTGCTCGGCGCGACCAGCGCGTGGATCCTCGCGGGCGTCCTGGACAAGCCCGGCAGCGGCTCGAACTGGCTCTTCGAGGCGCCCGGGCAGGAGTACCTGTGGCTCGGGCTGCCGATCGTGCTCGGCGCGCTGGTGCACGACATCGGCGACGCGCTGACCGTCTCCGGCTGCCCGATCCTGTGGCCGATCCCGGTCGGCCGCAAGCGCTGGTACCCGGTCGGTCCGCCGAAGGCGATGCGCTTCCGGGCCGGCAGCTGGGTCGAGCTGAAGGTGCTCATGCCCGTGTTCATGCTGCTCGGCGGCGTGGGCGGGGCGTCCGCGCTGGGCTACCTGTAGGGGAGTACGGGCATGGGGCTTCTCGACCTGTTCCGCGGCGGCGCGGGCTCCCGCAGCCCGCGGATCCTGGAGCAGCGGATCCGCGCCGCCCACGCGCTGACGGGCCAGGGGCGGCACGCGGAAGCCGAGGAGGGGCTGCGGGCGGTGATCCGCGACGCCCGGCACCTGCTCGGGGCGACGCACCCGGTGATGGTCTCGGCGCGGCTCGCCCTCGTCGCGACGCTGCACGCGGCCGGCCGCTTCACGGAGGCGGAGGACGAGGCCCGCGCGGTCGCCGCCACGCGCACCCACCTGCCGGACGACGCGCTGCGGGTGCACGTCCTGGGGCTCGCGGAGATGGTGCGGAGCCTGCGGGGCGGGCACGAAGAGGCGGTCACGGTCTACGCCGGGCTGCTGCCCGAGATGACGCGGATCAACGGGCCCGAGCACCTGTGGACCCTCCAGCTGCGGACCAACCGCGCCTCGGCGCTCGCCCAGCTCGGCCGGTACGAGGAGGCCGAAGCGGAGGCCCTCGCGGTCGCTGCCTGCGCCGACCGGCTCCGTGCGCCCGAGGCCACCATGCCGTGGCTCGCGGCGAGCACCGTGCTCGTGTACGCGCTGAACGGCTCCGGCCGCCACGCGGACGCCGAGTCCGTGGCCCGTGGGGCCCTTGCCCAGGCCGTCAGGGCAGCCTCCGCACCCGGTGTCACCCGTACGCTGCCGGTCCTCGGCGCCGCCCTCGCCCGCGCGCTCTCCGGGCAGGGCAGGCACGAGGAGGCCCTGGCCGAGGTGGCCACGGCCCGTCTGTACGACACGGGCGCCCACGCCGCCGACACGGGCCTGACCGGAGTGGCGGCGGCCCGCGCCCTCCACGGGCTGGGCCGCGAGGCGGAGGCCCGGGCCGAGGCCGAGCAGGCCCTGGAATCCTGCACGGCGCTGTTCGGCCCGGACCACCCGCGCACGGTGGAGGCGCGGGAGCTGCTGGAGGCCGCGGGAACCCGGTGAGGGGCCGAGCAGGGCCGGTTGCGCAGTCCGGTCATCGCGTCCCTCGGAGTCCATGAAGGCTGCCGGGGCCGGCCGCCCCTGACGACGCCGACGGCCCGCACCCTCCCGGGGTGCGGGCCGTCGCCGCAAGGCCGTGCGCCGCGCCCGGCAGGGCACCCGCGCGGCCCGTGCGTCACGCGTGCCAGGACCTCCACAGCGCCGCGTACGCGCCGTCCGCGGCCACCAGTTCGTCGTGGCTGCCCAGTTCGCCGATGCGGCCGTCCTCGACGACCGCGATGACGTCCGCGTCGTGCGCCGTGTGGAGGCGGTGCGCGATGGCGATCACCGTGCGGCCGTCGAGCACCCGCGCGAGCGAACGCTCCAGGTGGCGGGCGGCCCGCGGGTCGAGGAGCGAGGTCGCCTCGTCCAGGACCAGGGTGTGCGGGTCCGCCAGGACCAGACGGGCCAGCGCGATCTGCTGGGCCTGTGCCGGGCTCAGGGTCTGGCCCCCCGAGCCGACCTCCGTGTCCAGGCCCTCGTCGAGCGCCCGCGCCCAGCCGTCCGCGTCCACCGCGCCGAGCGCCGCCCACAGATCGGCGTCCGCCGCCTCCGTCTTCGCGAGCAGCAGGTTGTCCCGCAGCGACCCGACGAATACGTGGTGCTCCTGGTTGACCAGAGCGACGTGCTCCCGCACCCGCTCCGCGGGCATCCGCGCCAGCTCCGCCGCGCCCAGCGTGACCGTGCCGGTGCGCGGCGCGTAGATGCCCGCGAGCAGCCGGCCCAGCGTGGACTTGCCCGCACCGGACGGGCCGACCAGGGCCAGCCGGGTCCCCGGAGCGACGTTCATCGACACCTGGTGCAGCACGTCGACGCCCTCGCGGTAGCCGAAGCGGACGTCGTCCGCCCGGACCGCGCGCCCCTCGGGACGTACCCCCGCGTCGCCCCCGTCCGGCTCGATGTCGCGCACGCCGACCAGCCGGGCCAGCGACACCTGGGCCACCTGGAGCTCGTCGTACCAGCGCAGCACGATCCCGATCGGGTCCACCAGCATCTGCGCGAGCAGCGCGCCCGTCGTCAGCTGGCCGACGTCCATCCAGCCCTTCAGTACGAACGCCCCGCCGATCATCAGCACCGAGCCGAGCACCAGCGTGTGCGTCAGATTGACCACCGGGAACAGCACGGTCCGCAGGTAGAGCGTGTACCGCTCCCACGCCGTCCACTCGCGGATCCGCTGGTCCGACAGGCCGATCCGGCCGCCGCCGAGCCGGTGCGCCTCGATCGTCCGGCCCGCGTCGACCGTCTCGGCGAGGGCCGCGGCGACCGCCGCGTACCCGGCCGACTCGGAGCGGTAGGCCGACCCGGCCCGCTTGAAGTACCAGCGGCAGCCGGTGATCAGCAGCGGCGCGGCGATCACGACGGCGAGGGCCAGCGGCGGCGCGGTCAGCGTCAGACCGCCGATCAGCAGCCCGGCCCACACCACGCCGATCGCCAGCTGCGGCACCGCCTCCCGCATCGCGTTGGCGAGCCGGTCGATGTCCGTGGTGATCCGGGACAGCAGGTCGCCGGTGCCGGCCCGTTCCAGGACGCCCGGCGGCAGGCCGACCGACCGGACGAGGAAGTCCTCGCGCAGGTCGGCCAGCATCTCCTCGCCGAGCATCGCGCCGCGCAGCCGTACGAGGCGGACGAACAGGGCCTGGACCGCCAGCGCGACCGCGAACAGGGCGATCGTGTAAGGGAGGTGGAGCTCGCGTGTCCCTTCGGACAGCCGCTCGACCACCCCGCCGAGCAGGTACGGCCCCACCATGGAGGCCACGACGGCCACCGCGTTCACGGTGACCAGCAGGACGAACGCCCTGCGGTGCCGGCGCAACAGCTCCCCCACGTACGCGCGGACCGTCGCCGCCGTGCCGACGGGCAGCGTGGTCGCCGACGTCGGTGCCGCCGGGTCGTACTCCGGCGGCGCGATGCCGATCATGCCGACTCCCCTTCCACTTCCGCGAGTTCCAATTCATCGAGTTCGCCCGGTGCGGCCGGCTCCGCCGGGCCCTCGGCCGCCGCCCGTGCCGCGATCTCCTCGTCGGTCTCCCGGGTGACGACGGCCCGGTAGCGCGGCTCGGTGCCAAGGAGCTCGCGGTGCGTGCCGACCGCCACCGCCTGCCCCTCGTGCACCAGGACCACCCGGTCCGCGACGTCGAGCAGCAGCGGCGAGGAGGCCAGCACGACGGTCGTGCGGCCGGCGCGCAGCCGGGCCACGCCGGCCGCGATCCGCGACTCGGTGTGCGAGTCGACTGCCGAGGTCGGTTCGTCGAGCACCAGCACCTCCGGGTCGGTGACGAGCGAGCGGGCCAGCGCCAGACGCTGGCGCTGACCGCCGGAGAGCGAGCGCCCGCGCTCGGTGATCCGGGTCCGCATCGGGTCGCCGTCGGTGTCCACCGACGCCTGGGCCAGCGCGTCGAGGACGTCCCCGCACTGCGCCGCGTCCAGAGCCGCGCGCGGGGCGACCGTCCCGGACGACGGAACGTCGAGCAACTGCCGCAGCGTCCCCGACAGCAGCACCGGGTCCTTGTCCTGGACGAGGACGGCGGTGCGCGCCGCGTCCAGCGGCAGTTCGTCGAGGGGTACGCCGCCGAGCAGCACCGAGGTGTGCGTGTCGTCCGGCTCCGCGGGATGGCCGCCGAGCCGGTCGGCGAGCCGCCCGGCCGCGTCCGGGTCTCCGCACACCACGGCGGTCAACAGACCGGCCGGGGCGAGCACGCCGGTGGCCGGGTCGTACAGGTCCCCGCCGGCGGCCCTGCCGGCGTCGTCGGTGCGCTCCTCGACGGCCGTCGTCGTCCTCGTCAGAGCCAGGACACGGGCGGCGCGCCGGGCCGACGGCTTGGAGAACGAATAGGCTTGAGCGATCTCCTCGAAGTGGCGCAACTGGTGATAGGAGAGCGCCACCACGCCGTACACGGTGACCAGTTCGCCGACGCCGATCCGGCCGTCGAGCGCCAGCCGAGCCCCGTGGACCACGACGGCGAGCAGCAGCAGGCCCGGCAGGAGCACCTGCACGGCCGCGATCAGCGCCCACATCCTGGCGCTGCGCACGGCCGCCCGTCGGACCTCCTGCGAGGCCGCGCGGTACCGGCCGAGGAACAGCTCCTCGCCGCCGATGCCGCGCAGCACGCGCAGCCCGGCCACGGTGTCCGAGGCGAGTTCGGTGGCCTTGCCCGCCTTCTCGCGCTGTTCGTCGGCGCGCTTGGTGGCCCGGGGCAGCAGCGGCAACACGGCCAGGGCGAGCACCGGGACGCCCGCCGCGACCACGACGCCGAGCGCCGGCTGGTAGACCACCAGGCCCACGCAGACCGCGACGAGGGTGAGCGCGGCGGCGGCGAAGCGCGACTGCGCCTCGACGAACCATCCGATCTTCTCCACGTCACCGGTCGAAACGGACACGATTTCTCCCGCCGCGACCCGCCGGGTGAGCACGGAGCCCAGCTCGGCGGTCTTCCGGGACAGCAGCTGTTGGACGCGGGCCGCGGCGGTGATCCAGTTGGTGACGGCGACCCGGTGCATCATCACGTCCCCGACCGCGATGGCGAGGCCGAGCAGGCCGATCAGACCGCCCGCGAGCGCGAGCCGGCCGCCGTCGCCGTCCACGACCGCCTGCACGGCGAAACCGACGCCGAGCGGCAGCCCGGCGATGCCGAGCTGGAGCATCAGGCCCCAGAGCAGTGCCTTGACCTGCCCGCCCAGCTGGTTGCGGCCGAGCCAGAGGAGGAACCTGGTGCCCGAGCGGACATCGGGGACCCCTGGGTCGGCGTACGGTAGTTCGCGAATCTGCATGACGTCCCAGACAGTCGGCGGTGCCCCTCGGCGTTCTTCGACCGATGGCTCAAACCGTGCAAGGTTCGCCTTCCGGGACGCCGGTCGGCAATTGATTTTCTCGCATCGGGGCACAGAACACGCCAAGGTCGCACACGGCCCTCTGGACCGCACCGCCCTTCCCGCGCTTCACTCCCATCACATGAGACGACTGAGGATCACGGGCATGATCAGTGGGTCGCTGCTGGCCGTCGGCACCCTGTTCTCCGCCGCCCCGGTGGCCGCCGCCGACGCACGGCCGGCCGCCGCCGACGAACCGGCCACCGTCACCCCACCGGCCGAATTCGGCAGCGACTGGCACGACCCGGTGACCGCCGCGCCGCCCGTCGCGAAGCCCGACACCCCCTCCTGCACGATCACCCTCGCGCAGGCGCAGTTCCGCGACTTCACGCCGTACAAGGGGAGTTACGACCCGCCCGAGGAGTGCGGCACCCGCTGGAACAAGGTGGTGCTCCGGCTCGACGGCAGTGTGAAGGGCCGTCAGTACGACCGGCTCGGCCACCTCACCGTCGGCGGCGTCGAGATCTTCCGCACCTCCACCCCACAGCCCTCGCCGGACGGCATCGCCTGGTCCGTGGAGAAGGACGTCACCCGCTACCGCGACACCCTCTCCCGCCCGCAGCCCGTCGAGATGCTCATCGGCAACGTCGTCAACGACACGTACACCGGAGTCTTCGACGTCAAGGTCACCCTGACGTTCTACGCCGCCCGGGGGAGCGCGCGGCCCGCGGCCACGCCCGACAAGGTCCTCCCGCTGGAGAACGCGCGCCTGACCACCCCGCGCAACACCGAGCGGATCCTCGCCGAGGTGTACGCCACCGGCTCCGGCGGCGGCTGCGAGGAGTACTGGTACATGACCGCGCCCGCCGCGGCCCCGTACTCCTGCCAGGCCGACGACGGGCCCTACCGCGAGGTGCGGATCTCCGTGGACGGACGGCTCGCCGGCATCGCAGCGCCCTTCCCGACCGTCTGGACCGGCGGCTGGTCCAACCCCTTCCTCTGGTACGTCACCCCCGGGCCGCGTGCCTTCGACATCCAGCCGCTCGTCTACGACCTGACGCCGTTCGCCGCGCTGCTCAACGACGGGCGGGAGCACCGCGTCGACGTCTCCGTGGCCGGTGTCCCGGCCGGGCAGACCGGCTGGAGCACGCCCACCAACCTGCTGCTCTGGCAGGACGAGGGCCGCACCGTCGTGACCGGCGCGCTCGACCGGCACGAGGAGTCCGAACCGAGCAACTCCTCGACATACACGCCGGGTTCGGAACACCGCCTCGACACCGACGGCGGCCACCGGCTCACCGTCGCCGGTCACCTGAACACCTCGCACGGCCGGATCGCCACCACGGTCACCCGCGCCGTCGCCAACACCTCCGTCCACCGCTGGACGGACGGCGAGAACGTCGACGCGCTGACCGCCTCCTGGACCGACGAGGAGTCCGTCACCGTCGGCCGCACCACCACCCGGACGCAGCGGACCTACACGATGGACGGCGAGACCACGCTCGGCGCGGACGCCCGGCTGCGGACCGTCCTGTCGCTCGGCGACCGGGCCGACACCACCGTCGTGCGCGACGGCAGGCGACTCTCCTGGCAGCGGCTGGACGACAGTTACGCGGGTGACGCCACGTACACCACCGGCGTCCCGCGCGACCAGCGGCACGCGGTCGGCACGACCGCCGAGCGCTACCGCGTGTACGGCTCCGCCGGCTGCTACGACCGCAGCCTGAAGACCGCGCAGGGCGTCCTGACGGAGGACCTGCGGCGCTGCTGACGCACGAGGCGAGGGCGGCCCGGTCGCCGGGCGCTCGAAGGGCCCGTCACCGCGCGCTCGAAGGGCCCGGTCGCATCTCGCGGCCGGGCTCTTCGGCGGGCACGCCCGTTCGTCAGGGGCACGCCGTTCCTCAGGGGCGTGTGGCCCGCTCCAGCTCCAGCAGGGCCGAGTAGTACGTGCGGCCCGTCCCGTGGTCCATGCCGATCTCGCACATCCGGTTCGCGGACAGATGCGCGTCGTACGCCCGCGAGGTCACCTCGGCCGCCTCGCGGGCCGTCGCCGACTCCGTCAGCTCGCGGTGCAGCATGCCGCGGTCGCCGGCGAAGGCACAGCAGCCCGCGTCGAGCGGCACGACCACCTCGTCGGCCACCGCCTCGGCCAGCGTGGTGAGCCGGTCCTCGTCGCCGAGGTGCCGCATCGAGCAGGTCGGGTGGACGACCGCCGAGCCGATGCGGCGGCGTACCTGGAGCCGGGGGAGGAGTTCGTCGGCTGCCCAGACCAGCGAGTCCACGATCTTCAGTTCCGCGTGCAACTCGCGGTTGTCCTCGGTGAGATACGGCACCACCTCGCGCGCGAGGCCGAGCGCGCAGGACGACGCGTCGACCACCAGCGGCAGCGTCCCGCCGGCCGTCCAGCCCCAGGCGGCCTCCACGATCCGGTTCGCCATCACCGCGTTGCCGCGCGCGTACCCCTTGGAGTGCCAGATCGTCGCGCAACACGTGCCCGCCACGTCGTCCGGGATCCACACCGGCCGGCCCGCCCGCGCCGACAGGCGCACCACGGCCTCCGGCAGCGAAGGCCCGTGCTGCCCCTCCGGCCCGTGCTGCCCCTCCGGCCCGCCGAAGATCCGGTTCACGCACGCCGGGTAGTACACGGCGAAGGCCGCGGGGCGGTGCGTGCGCGGCAGCCGCCGGGCCGCCGCGCCGGGGATCTCCGGCAGCCACTCCGGCACGAGGTCGGGCCGGACGGCCCTGCGGGCCAGGCCCGTCGCTGACTCCAGGAGCCGGTCGCCCACCGGCGCCGCGGCCGCCACCGCGAGCCGCGCGGCCGCCTCGACGCTCCGGAAATGCTTCGCGGCCAGTGCCGCGACGCGCTCCTCGCGCGGCGAGTGCCGTTCGTGCCGGAACTCCTTCATCAGAGCGCCCGTGTCGATGCCCACCGGGCAGGCCAGTGCGCAGGTCGAGTCGCCGGCGCAGGTGTCCACCGCGTCGTACCCGTACGCATGGAGCAGGCTCTCCGCCACCGGGGAGCCGTCCGCCTGCCGCATCATCTCGCGGCGCAGCACGATCCGTTGCCGCGGAGTGGTCGTCAGATCCCCGCTGGGGCAGGTGGGTTCGCAGAATCCGCACTCGATGCACGGGTCGGCGATCGCCTCCACCGCCGGGATGGTCTTCAGGCCCCGCAGGTGGGCCCGCGGGTTGCGGTCGAGCACGATCCGCGGGCCGAGCACCCCGTCCGGGTCGATGAGCTGTTTGGTCCGCCACATCAGTTCGGTGGCCCGCGGTCCCCATTCCAGTTCCAGGAACGGCGCGATGTTCCGCCCGGTGGCGTGCTCGGCCTTGAGCGACCCGTCGAAGCGCTCCACGGTCAGCCGGCAGAAGTCGTCCATGAACGCGGCGTACCGCTCGACGTCGGCCGGGTCGGCCGCGTCGAAGGCGAGCAGGAAGTGCAGGTTGCCGTGGGCCGCGTGGCCCGCCACGGCAGCGTCGAACCCGTGCCGCTCCTGGAGGGCCAGCAGCGCCTCGCAGGCCTCGGCCAACCGCTCCGGCGGCACGGCGAAGTCCTCGGTGATCAGCGTCGTACCGGACGGGCGCGAGCCGCCGACCGCCGTCACGAAGGCCTTGCGGGCCTTCCAGTACCCGGCGATCGTGCCGGGGTCGCGGGTGAAGGCGTTGTCGACGGAGGCGACCGGCGCGACGAGCCGCAGGCTCTCCATGACCTCCTTCGCCGCCTGCTCGTACGTCTCCTGGGCGGCCGTGTCCGGTGCGCGGAACTCGACCAGCAGCGCGGCCGTCTCCTTCGGCAGCTCCGCCCAGTCGGCGGGTACGCCGGGGACGCTGACCGAGGCCCGGAGCGTGTTGCCGTCCATCAGTTCCACGGCGAGGGCGCCGGCCTTGTTGAACCGGGGCACGGCGGCCGCCGCGGCCGGCAGCGAGGGGAAGAAGAGCAGCGCGGTGGAGACCTCGCGGTCCAGCGGCAGCGTGTCGAAGACGACCTCGGAGATGAAGCCGAAGGTGCCCTCCGAGCCGACCATGAGCCCGCGCAGGATCCGCACGGGAGTGTCGCCGTCCAGGAAGGCGTCCAGGCGGTAGCCGTTGGTGTTCTTGATGGTGTGCTTGGCGCGGATCCGGGCGGTGAGCTCGGCGTCGGCCTCGATCTCCGCCTTGAGCTCCATCAGCCCGGCGCACAACCGCGGCTCGGCGCGGGCCAGTTCGTCGTCGGCGGCCGGGTCTGCGGTGTCGACGACGGTGCCGCTCGGCAGCACGAAGGTGAGCGCGGCGAGCGTCCGGTACGAGTTCCGGGTCGTGCCGGCGGTCATGCCCGAGGCGTTGTTGGCGACGACCCCGCCGACCGTGCAGGCCATGGCGCTGGCCGGGTCCGGGCCGAGCACCCGGCCGTGCCGGGCGAGGGCCGCGTTGACACGGGCGACGATGGTGCCGGGCCGGACGCGGACCCGGGCGCCGTCTTCCAGGACCTGGACGCCCGCCCAGTGGCGGCGCACGTCGACCAGGATGTCCTCGCCCTGGGCCTGGCCGTTCAGGCTGGTGCCGGCGGCCCGGAACACCACCCCGCGGCCCTTGCCGTGCGCGTACGACAGCACGGCGGAGACGTCGTCGATGTCCTCGGCGACCACGACGACCTGCGGGACGAACCGGTAGGGGCTGGCGTCGGAGGCGTAGCGCACCAGGTCGGAGATCCGGGAGAGCACCTTGCCGGGGCCGAGCACCGCGGTCAGCTCGTCACGCAGCGGGCCGGGCGTGCCGCGGGCCTGGAGGTCGGGAACCCGGTCCGGCGCCGGTGTCCGGCCGCGGCCCGGGCGCAGGGCGTGCGGGTTCGGCTCCAGCAGCGGCATCGCGGGCTCCCCTCAGCAGCGGTGCTCCGGTGCCGGGTCGACCAGAGCGGACAGCAGACCGCCGAGCACGTCGCGCTGCTCCCCGGTCAATGGAGCCAGGATGTCCTCTGCGGCGGCGCGGCGCGCGCTGCGCAGCTCACCCAGCGTGGCGCGGCCCTCGTCGGTGAGCTCGATCCGGACCACCCGACGGTTCGTCGGGTCCGGCACCCTGCGGACCCGCCCGCCCGCCTCCAGGCCGTCGACCAGGCTGGTCACGGCCCGGGGCACGACCTCCAGGCGCGCGGCGAGATCGGCCATGCGGGGCGGGCTGTCGTAGTGCGCGACGGTGCGCAGCAGCCGGGACTGCGCGGGGGTGATGCCGACCGGCTCCAGGTGCTGCTTCTGGATGCGGTGCAGGCGTCGGGTGAGGCGCAGGAGCTGTTCGGCGAGGAGGCCGTCGGCGTCGGGGGCGCTCACGTCGGGGGTGTTCATGCGGGAACGATATCAGGACCTGGTTCATTGTGAGTATAGGTAACAATGAGCTATGCTCTGATCGTCTCGGACGTGTCCTGTCCGCAGAGTCTGTTCCCCGTGTCCTGTCCTCTCGCCCCTCGTAGGAGCCCATGCACCCCCACGACCAGTCCACCTGGACCCCTCCGCCCCGCGATCCCGCACAGCCGAAGGAGCCCGCCCAGATCCGGCGGATCCTGCGGCTCTTCCGTCCGTACCGCGGCCGGCTCGCGATCGTCGGCCTGCTGGTCGGCGCCTCGTCGCTGGTCACGGTCGCCTCGCCGTTCCTGCTCAAGGAGATCCTCGACACCGCGATCCCCCAGGGCCGCACCGGCCTGCTGAGCCTGCTCGCGCTCGGCATGATCGCCACCGCCGTCATGACCAGCGTGTTCGGCGTGCTCCAGACGCTGATCTCGACCACCGTCGGCCAGCGCGTCATGCACGACCTGCGCACCTCGGTCTACGCCCAGCTGCAGCGCATGCCGCTGGCCTTCTTCACCCGTACGCGCACCGGCGAGGTCCAGTCCCGCATCGCCAACGACATCGGCGGCATGCAGGCGACGGTCACCTCCACGGCCACCTCCCTCGTCTCCAACCTCACCGCCGTCGTCGCCACCGTCGCGGCCATGCTCGCCCTGGACTGGCGGCTCACCCTGGTCTCGCTGCTCCTGCTGCCGGTGTTCGTGTGGATCAGCCGCCGGGTCGGCCGCGAGCGCAAGAAGATCACCACCCAGCGGCAGAAGCAGATGGCCGCGATGGCCGCCACCGTCACCGAGTCGCTCTCCGTCAGCGGCATCCTGCTCGGCCGCACCATGGGCCGCGCCGACTCGCTCACCCGCTCCTTCGCCGAGGAGTCCGAGCGCCTCGTCGACCTCGAAGTGCGCTCCTCCATGGCGGGCCGCTGGCGGATGTCCACCATCGGCATCGTCATGGCCGCCATGCCGGCGCTGATCTACTGGGCCGCCGGCCTCGCCCTCCAGTCGGGTGGCCCGCCCATATCGATCGGCACCCTGGTCGCGTTCGTCTCCCTCCAGCAGGGCCTGTTCCGCCCCGCGGTGAGCCTGCTCTCCACCGGCGTGCAGATTCAGACCTCGCTCGCGCTCTTCCAGCGGATCTTCGAGTACCTCGACCTGCCGGTCGACATCACCGAGCCCGAGCGGCCCGTGCGCCTGGACAAGGTCCGCGGCGAAGTCGCCTTCGAGGACGTCGACTTCCACTACGAGGCGAAGAACGGCCCCACGCTCGACGGCGTCGACGTGACCGTCCCGGCCGGCGCGAGCCTGGCCGTCGTCGGTCCCACCGGCTCCGGCAAGTCCACGCTCAGCTACCTGGTGCCGCGGCTGTACGACGTGACCGGCGGCCGGGTCACCCTCGACGGCGTCGACGTCCGCTCGCTCGACTTCGACACGCTCGCCCGCGCCGTGGGCGTCGTCTCCCAGGAGACGTACCTCTTCCACGCCTCCGTCGCCGACAACCTGCGCTTCGCCAAGCCGGACGCCACCGACGAGGAGATCGAGGCCGCGGCCCGCGCCGCCCAGATCCACGACCACATCGCCTCGCTGCCGGACGGCTACGACACCCTCGTCGGCGAGCGCGGCTACCGCTTCTCGGGTGGCGAGAAGCAGCGGCTCGCCATCGCCCGCACCATCCTGCGCGACCCGCCCGTCCTCATCCTCGACGAGGCGACCAGCGCCCTGGACACCCGCACCGAGCACGCCGTCCAGCAGGCCATCGACGCGCTGTCCGCGGGGCGTACCACCATCACCATCGCATACCGGCTCTCCACCGTCCGGGACGCGGACCAGATCGTCGTCCTCGAAGCGGGCCGGATCGCCGAGCGCGGCACGCACGAGGAGCTGCTCGCCCGGGACGGCCGGTACGCGGCCCTGGTGCGCCGGGACGAACACGCGAACGTAGGAGCGGTTGTTCCCCGGTACGTGTGATCGTTTCCGATTTGGTTGCTCAACTCCCCTGTGACGACTGATGATTACGGTGCGCAAGCAACGGGCTGCAGACCGCGATCGCGCTGTCCCTGAAGAAGTATCTGTACGAGGAGTAGCACCACCATGGACCTCATCACCAACCTGCTCGCCGGCGTCTTCCACTTCCTGGGCTGGCTCGTCTGACCCTGACATGACCCTCGCGGGTCGAGCAGGAGAGCGGCGCCGCCGGACCCCCGTCCCAGGGGACCGGCGGCGCCGCCGTATTTCCGGAATGTATGAATTACATGGATCTGGGGGGATGCCGGGTTAGCGTGCCCCCATGACGCACGCGTTCCCGCGGCTCGAGCCCCCACGCCGGCGCCGGAGCCGACTGACCCGCCGCGGCCGACTGCTCCTTCTCGCGCTCGCGCTGCTCGCGACGGCGGTCGCCGTCGCGGTCCCCCTGCTGCTGAGGGCGCCGGTCGAGAAGCCGCCCGTCGCCGAGAAGAAACGCACCCTGCTGATCCCCGAGGGCTGGCGGGCCACCCAGGTGTACGCCGCTGTCGACCGCGCGCTCGCGCTGCCCGGCGGCACGACCCGGCGGGCCGCGACCGCCGCCGCCCCCGCGCTGCCGGCCGCCGCACGGGGCAACCCCGAGGGCTACCTGTTCCCGGCCACGTACCCGCTCGAGAAGGCGACGACCGCCGAGGGACTGCTGCGCTACATGGTCCGCACGGCCGGCGAGCGCTTCGGCGCCGACCGCATCGCCGCCGGCGCGCGACGGCAGGGGCTCAGCCTGCACCAGACGGTGATCGTCGCCAGCATCGTCCAGGCCGAGGCGGACACCCCCGCGGACATGGCGAAGGTCGCCCGGGTCGTGCACAACCGGCTCGCCCGGGGGATGGCGCTGCAGATGGACTCGACGCTGAACTACGCGATGAACCGTTCCACCGTGGACACCAGCGTCGAGGACACCCGGATCGACAGCCCGTACAACACCTATGAGCGCACCGGCCTGCCGCCGACCCCGATCGCCAACCCCGGGGAACAGGCGATGGCGGCGGCCATCGCCCCGGCGCCGGGCGACTGGCTCTACTTCGTCACCGTCCGGCCGGGGGACACCCGGTTCACCGCCGACTACACGGAGCAGCAGCGCAACGTGGCGGAGTTCAACGAGGTGCGCCGGAGCACGTCGGCGAGCTGACGGGCCCTGTGGCTCCGCCGCCTCAGACCCGCGCGGGCTCCGGTTTCCGGGCCAGCAGACGGCGGATGTCCGCCACGGCCGCGCGCCCGGCGCGGTTCGCGCCGATGGTCGAGGCGGACGGACCGTACCCGACGAGGTGGACGCGCTCGTCCCGTACCGCCCTGGTCCCCTCAACCCGGATGCCGCCGCCCGGCTCACGGAGCCTCAGTGGGGCGAGGTGGTCGATGGCGGCCCGGAAGCCGGTCGCCCACAGGATCACGTCCGCGTCGACCGACCGGCCGTCGTCCCAGGCCACCCCGGTCGGGGTGATCCGGTCGAACATCGGCTTCCGGTCCAGGATCCCGCGCTCCCGAGCGCCGCGGATCGCGTCGGTGAGCGGCAGTCCGGTGACGGAGACGACGCTCTGCGGCGGCAGCCCGCGCCGTACCCGCTCCTCCACCAGCGCGACCGCCGCACGCCCCTCGACCTCGCCGAACGGGCCCTCGCGGTAGACCGGCTCGCGCCGGGTCACCCAGGTCGTCGCGGCCGCGACCTCGGCGATCTCCATCAGGTGCTGGGTGCCGGACGCGCCGCCGCCGACCACGACCACCCGGCGGCCCGCGAACGCCTGGGGGCCGGGGTAGTCGGCGGTGTGCAGCTGCCGCCCCCGGAAGGTCTCCTGCCCCTGGTAGCGGGGCCAGAACGGCCGGTCCCAGGTACCTGTCGCGTTGATCAGCGAGCGCGTCGCGTAGCTGCCCTCGGAGGTCTCGACGAGCAGCCGCCCGCCCTCGCCCTCGCGGACCGCCGTCACGTCCACGGGCCGGTGGACGCGCAGATCGAAGGTCTCCTCGTAGTCGGCGAAGTACCCGCCGATCACCTCGGAGGAGGGGCGGGCGGGGTCGGCGCCGGTCAGCTCCTTGCCGGGCAGCGCGTGCATGCCGTGCACCTTGCCGTACGTGAGCGAGGGCCAGCGGAACTGCCAGGCGCCGCCGGGCCGCGGGGCGTGGTCGAGGACCACGAAGTCCCGGTCGGGTTCGAGTCCGGTCCGGCGCAGGTGGTACCCGGCGGAGAGTCCCGCCTGACCGGCACCGATGACCACCACGTCCACGTCGCGTACGCCGATTTCGTTCACGATTCCACCAACCGGGTGCGGGGTCGGTATCTTCCCGGCCCCGCGCCCGGCGTCCTGACGGTCCTACCGGCCGCCCGCCACCAGCAGCGGAGCGCCGCCCGGGGCCGAGGCCGGGCGGCCGTTCGCCGCCGGCACACCGAGCAGCGGCGAGGCCGGGATCGTAGGGAGCAGCCCGCGCGCCGCCAGCTCCGGGGTCACGCCCTCGCCGAACCAGTACGCCTCCTCCAGATGCGGGTACCCGGAGAGCACGAAGTGCTCCACGCCGAGGTCGTGGTACTCCTCGATCCGGTCCGCCACCTCGGCGTGGCTGCCGACCAGCGCGGTGCCCGCCCCGCCCCGGACGAGACCGACGCCCGCCCAGAGGTTCGGCGCGATCTCCAGCTTGTCCCGGTCCAGCGAGCCGCCGCCGTGCAGCGCCAGCATCCGCTGCTGGCCGACCGACTCGCTCCGGCCGAGGGCCTGCTGCGCCGCCGCCACGGTCTCCGCGTCGAGGTCGGACAGCAGCCGGTCCGCCGTCGCCCACGCCTCCTTGGCCGAGTCCCGCGAGATCGTGTGCAAGCGGATGCCGAACCGCACCGTACGGCCCTGCTCCTCCGCGAGCCCCCGGATCCAGTCGATCTTCTCCTTGACCTGCCACGGAGGCTCGCCCCACGTCAGGTACACGTCCGCGTGCCGGGCGGCGACCGGCCCGGCCGCCGCCGACGAACCGCCGAAGAAGATCTCCGGCAGCGGGTCCGGCGGCAGCGCGGTCAGCCCGCCCTCGATCCGGAAGTGCTCGCCCTCGAAGTCGAACGGCCGGCCGCTCCACGCGCCGCGGACCACGGACAGGAACTCGTCCGTCCGGGCGTACCGGCGGTCGTGGTCCAGGTGGTCGCCGAATCGCCTCTGCTCCGTCGAGTCGCCGCCCGTCACCACGTTGAGCAGCAGCCGGCCGCGGGTGATGCGCTGGTACGTTGCCGCCATCTGCGCGGCGAGCACCGGCGAGATCACCCCGGGCCGGAAGGCGACCAGGAACTTCAGCCGTTCGGTGTGCTGGGCGAGCGCGACGGTCGTCAGCCAGGCGTCCTCGCACCACGTGCCGGTGGGTGTCAGCACCGCCTCGAAGCCGAGGCGTTCGGCCGCCTTGGCGATCTGGGCCAGGTACTCGATGTCCGGCGCGCGGACCCCGGAGAGGGGACGGGACCGGGTGATGCCGCCGTCGGTGTAGGCGTGCCGGTCGACCAGGGTGCGGCCGTCGCCGCCCGTGGGCAGGAACCAGTGCAGATGGACGGTCATCAGGAGGAGGCCTTTCCGTAGCTGCGTCCCGGGGTGGTGGACGGAGGCAGGTTCTTGTTGAAACGGGTGTCGACGTAGTCGGCGAAGCGGAACTTCCGCGGGATGAGCTTCAGTTCCGCGAAGGTGTCGGCGATCCGCTGCTCGGACGCGATCGCGGCGTCGTCGACGGCGACCGGGATCCGGGTCCCGTTGGAGCGCTTCACCGAGGCGAGCGCGACCTCGTACGGCAGGCCCGTCTCCTTCGCCCAGACCTTCGCCCACTCCTCGGGGTGGCCGAACACCCAGTTCTGGGCGCGGCGCAGCCGCTCGATGTAGTCGGCGAGCGCGGCGGCCTTCTTCTTGTCGGCGAGCGCGGCCGGCCGGGCGACCTGGAAGCCGAGCCCGTTCACCACGCCCTGGCCGTCGGTCAGGACCCGGCCCTTCTTCCCCTCCAGAATCTGCGAGGTGTACGGATCCCAGACCGCCCACGCGTCGACCTTGCCCGCGTTGAAGGCGGCCAGTGCGTCGGCCGGCTGGAGCAGCGTGACCTGTACGTCCTTCAGCTCCAGCCCGGCCTTGCGGAGCGAGGCGATCAGCTGGAAGTGGGCGGAGCTGCCCTGGGCCACGGCGATCTTCTTGCCCTTGAGGTCCTCGGGCCGCTCGAGCGGGGAGTCGGTGGGGACGAGGATCGCCTCGCCGGCCGACGAGCCGTGCGTGGCGGCGACGACGGTGATCTTCGAGTCGGCTCCGGCGGCGAAGACGGGCGGGGTGTTGCCGACGAGGCCGGTGTCGACCGCGCCCGCGTTGATCGCTTCGAGGAGCGGTGGCCCGGAGGTGAAGGTCGACCATCTGATCGTGTAGTCGAGGTCGTCGAGCTCGCCCGCGGCACGCAGGACGGCCTCCGAACCGCCCTTCTGGTCACCGACGTTGAGCGTGAGCGCGCCCTTGCCGTCGGAGGACCCGCTGCCCGGGCCGCTGTCGGCGGCGGAGGTGGTGGAGCAGGCGGAGGCGAGGAGCGCGAGCGGCAGCAGGAGGGCGGGGAGCAGGGTGTGTCGTCTCATGGCGGTTCTTTCCTTGGTTCGGCAGGGGGCGTCAGGCGGCTGATCGGACGGGCTCGTCGACCCCGAGTTCGGCCAGCAGCCGGGAGCGGTGGGCGGCGAAGGCACGGTCGCCGGGGTCGCGGGGACGGTCGAGCGTGACGGGGGAGTCGTACGCGATGACGCCGTCCCGCATCACCAGCACCCGGTCGGCGAGCAGCAGGGCCTCGTCGACGTCGTGGGTGACGAGCAGCACCGCGCAGCCGCGCCGCTGCCACACCTCGTCGACGAGGCGTTGCGCCTTGATCCGGGTGAGGGCGTCGAGGGCACCGAACGGCTCGTCGAGCAGCAGCAGATCCGGCTCCCGCACCAGCGCCCTGGCCAGCGAGGCGCGCTGCGCCTCGCCGCCGGAGAGCGTCTTGGGCCAGGCGCCGGAACGGTGCCCGAGACCGACCTCCTCCAACGCCCGCTCGGCGACCTCGCGTTCGGGCCGCCCCGGCAGTCCGAGCAGGACGTTGCGCCACACCCGCTTCCACGGCATGAGCCGCGGTGCCTGGAAGGCGACGGCCCGCCGCTTCGGTACGAGTACGGTGCCGGAGATCTCCCGGTCGAGCCCGGCCAGGATGCGCAGCAGTGTGGACTTGCCGCAGCCGCTGTGTCCGAGCAGGGCGGTGAACTCGCCGTGCCGCAGTGTGAGATCGAGCCGGTCGATCACGGGCCGCCCGTCGAAGGAACGGGTCAGCCCGACGGTCTTCACTGCCCGGTGAAGGTCGGTCGCCATTGCAGCAGCAGCCTTTCGAGAGTGCGGACGACAGCGTCGGCGAGGAGGCCGAGGAAGGCGTAGACGACGAGGCAGACGACGATGACGTCGGTGCGGAAGAACTCCCGCGCCTGGTTCATCAGGAAGCCGATGCCGGCGTCGGCGTTGATGGACTCGCCGAAGACGAGGGCGAGCCACGCCGTGGCGAGCGAGTAGCGCAGCCCGGTCATGGCCCCGGGGAGTGCCCCGGGCAGCACCACGTGCCGGATCAGCCCCCATCGTCCGAGCCCCAACGACTGCCCTGCCTCGACGAGTTGGGCGTCGACGCCGCGGATCCCGGCGTACACGTTGAGGTACAGGTGGAAGGCGACCCCGAGCGCGATGAGGGCGACCTTCGGGGCCTCGCCGATCCCGAGCCAGATGATGAACAGCGGGATCAGACCGACCCAGGGCACGGTCCGCAGCATCTGCACGGTGGCGTCGACGAGGTCCTCGCCGAGCCGGGAGAGCCCCGACACGAGCGCGAGCGTGATTCCGACGAGACCACCCAACAGCAGCCCCACCGCGACGCGTTGGAGCGAGACGCCCATGGCGGCCGGCAGCGTCCCGTCGGCGACGAGCCCGCCGGCGGCGCGGGCGACGGTGCCGGGCGAGGCGAGCGTGTCGGCGGGAAGCACCCCGGTGGAGCTGAGCGCCTGCCACAGCACGAGGAGCGAGACAGGCCCGACGGTACGGCGCAGCCAGCGCGGGACGGTGCGGCGGCGGGAGGTGGAGGCGGCGGTGAGGGATTCGAGAGCAGGAGGGTCACCGGATATGACGGAAATATCCGGTGGAGCATGGCCGACGGTCATGAAGGCTCCAGGCGGGAGGCGCGCGGCGGCGACCGCGCGCCATCACGTCACGAGGACGGGCGCGCGGGACCGCGCAGCAGAAGAAAAGGGGGGAAGCGGAGAGGGCGTCAGCAGCCGCGAAGATACGCGGCGGAGGCCACCCGCAGCAGGTCGATGTGACCGCGCGTGGTGAGCAGGGCTGTACGCAACATGGCGCGACCGTAGCGACCGGTTCCGTGGCCGGTCAACGGTGTCTCGGTGTGTGGACGCGTGATCTCGCGCACCGGGCGGGACAATGCCCGCATGTCCACCACCTTCACCACCAGGGTCCTCGACCTCACCACCGGCGGCGCCGAGACCGTCACCGACCTCACCCGCGCCTGCGAGGGCTTCCTCGCCGAGACCGCCGCCGGCCGCGACGGCCTGCTCAACCTCTTCGTCCCCCACGCCACCGCCGGTCTGGCCCTCCTGGAGACGGGCGCCGGAAGCGACGACGACCTCCTCACCGCCCTCCACCACCTCCTCCCGGCCGACGACCGCTGGCAGCACCGCCACGGCACCCCCGGCCACGGCCGCGACCACGTCCTCCCCGCCCTGGTCCCCCCGCACGCGACCCTCCCCGTCCTCAACGGCCGCCTGACGCTGGGAACCTGGCAGTCCGTCTGCCTGGTCGACACGAACAAGGACAACCCGGAGCGCCAGGTGCGGTTGAGCTTCCTGGGCTGATCCCCGGGAGTCCAAGATCCTCCTTGGTGCGGCCGCCGAACCTCCTTACGCTCCGGCGAAACGGGAGAAAGATGCGCGGTACCACCGTGGACGAGGTCGAGCGGCGTACGGCGGCTGCGGAAAGCGCCAACTCCGGAGTACGCCGGCTGTCACGGGTCAAGGCGGCGACGACGTCGCCGGAGCGGCAGCGCGAAGATGTGCTGGCCGCCGCGGCGTCCGTGGCCGGCCACATCATCGACAGCAAGCCGTCGACGGGGAGGTCGCCCAGTTCCTCGCCGGCACCCCGCACCTGAAGAGCCGCTACCACAACGCGCCGCCCGGGGCCCGGGCCCTGATTCAGGTCGCGATGGACTACCGCCGCCTGGGCCACCCGCAGCTCCTGGGCCGGGAGCTGCTGGTCCGGGCGGCCGAGGGCTACTTCACCGATCGCGGACGAAGGAGAGCGCGACGTGCTGGTGTTGCCGGCCGGGCTCCGGGACGCCCTGGGGGCGACACCGCCGACGCGGAGGGCTCCTACCGCGAGGCCGTGGCGGGCGGCGCTCGGCACGCGGCCGTGCGCCTGGCGGTGCTGCTGGACCGCACCGGCGATCCGGCGGGCGCCGAGCACTGGGCGGCCGCGCGGGGCGGCACGGGCTCCGGAGAACGCCGCGCTGCTGAACCGGCGGGCGGCCGAGGCCGGGGAGATCCCTCGGCGCGGCCGCACGGCTCCGGCACGCCGCCAGGGACCACGGGCGGCGACCCGGCCGGCTCGCGAGGTGGTCGACGCGGGCCGCGGCGACGTCTTCCTCGAACTGGCGCGGCAGTGCGCCGCCAGCGGCGCGTACCCGTGGGAGCGGTGCGAGCCCTGGGGCATGGGGCCGGCCGGCCACCCGTCCGGCCCCTGGTCCGGCACCGTCACGGAGGCGGACTGACGGCACGTGCGGTCGCGTCCCGCAGGTGACGGAAACCGGCCGCGGTCCGCCGTGTTGCGCGTGACACAGGGTGACGGGACTTGTATGTTTGATTACGTTCCGTAACTCTACTGCACGGGGTGGACCGCGCTCAGGGGTAGGCCGTACGCCGCCGCCCCGCCGGCGGCACGCCCGCCAGGAGGTGCCGGTGATCGACCGTATCTGGCTTCAACCACCCCTCGCCATCGCCCGGTTGGGTTCCTCGCCGGTGCCGTGCGACAACTACCGCTACGGACCCAGCGACCTGACCCCGCGCGGTACGGGCAAGACCACCGTGGAGCCGGTGGAGAGCCTCGACCTCGCCGCCGACGGCACCCTGACCACGCGGATGCCGCAGAAGGTCCGGTTCAAGGACGCGGACGGCTGGCGGCCGGTGTGCCCGTTCTTCGAGGTGCACGGCAGCTGGACCACTGCCGACGGCGAGCAGCGCACGGGGGTCCTCACCGCCGACGTGCTCGCCGGCTTCGGGCTGGGCCTCGGCGACGTGCGCTGGCAGGTCTCCGTCGCCAACCTCAAGGCCCACCACATCACCCAGCAGCAGGACGACCGCGTCGAGGCCCGGGCCGAGGTCCGTGGCGACGACCACCAGCGGCACCCGCTCGCCGGGCACTCCCCGCAGGGCGCCGCCCAGCCGCTCGTCCCGGCCGGCAAGTCCCTCCCGCTCGGCTCGGTCCAGGTGCCCGCGCCGAACGCCGAACTCCCGGAGCTGCGGCTGCGGTTCACGCCGGGGAAGGGGTTCGTGTACGGGCCGACGGACCTCATCGGCCGCCCGGGCGACTACACGTTGCCGGACGAGCGGCTGTTCCTCAACGCGAACGCCCCCTGGAGCACGTTCCTGGTCTCCCAACTCAACAACGACCGGCGGACGTTCCCGCCCGGCCTGTTCGCCGGCGCCGAGCGGACCCTCCAGGCGAGCCAGGGCCTCGTCGACGACACGTGCGACGGCACCGTGACCGTGACACTGCCCGGCGGTCTCACCGCCACCGCCCGCATCGTGGCCAGCCCGCCCGACTTCGCACCGGACCGCAGGCCGTTCGTCTCCCTCGCCGACGGGCTGGCCGACCGGGTCAAGCGCGCCGAGGTCCGCGAGGCCGCCTACGTCGCCGAACAGCAGCAGACCTCGCTGGAGGTTCGCGACCTCTTCGAGCGGATCCTGGAGACGATGGGCAACATGAACGTGGACGTGCAGAACCAGCGCGTCCTCGACGACGGCAACGGCGATTTCGCCTGGCCCGTCCCCGAACGCCTGACCGGCGTCCTGCTCGCGCTGACCGACCACGGCCGTCGGCGCCACCGCCGGTACGCGGCCCAGGAGGTGCTCGAGGACGTGCTCCGCGAGCAGCCGGACCTCATCGAGAGGCGGATCCGGCCGCCCGCCGAGGACATCGACCCCAGCTACACCGACGGCCGGATGCCCATCGGGATGCGCGGGGCCGACGCCGGTCCGCTGCACCTGACGCGCCGGCAGTACGACCTGCTGACCGCATGGGCCCAGAGTCTGCGCGAGAACACGGAGCCCGGCACGTGACCGTACTGCTGCAGATCGGTCGGCGCCCGCCCGGCCCGCCGGTCCCGCCGCCGGCCGCGCCGCCGGGACCGCCCGGTCCGGGCGCGTACGTCCGGGTCTTCCGCAGCGCGCACGGCGCCCACCTGTTCGTCGCGGACGGCAGCCGCGTTTACGACCTGCCCGAGCCGCTCGCGGCCCGCGTGGAGCACTGGGCCGCGGCTCCGGAGGGCTCGCTCGCGGAACTGGCGCGTGAGCTGGACCTGCCGCTGTGGGACGAGCCGCGGATCGACGGCACCCCCGTCGATCCGCCCCCGCTGTCCTCGATCTCCCTCAACGTGATGCAGGCCTGCAACCTCAGCTGCGGCCACTGTTACGCCGACGAGGGCCGGTTCGGGGGAGCGGCCCGCGCCATGCCACGAGCGACCGCGTACGCGGCGGTGGACCGGCTGCTGGCCGAGGCGGCACCCGGCGCGGACGTGGTCGTCGGCTTCATGGGCGGCGAGCCGCTGCTGGCCAGGCACCTGGTGCACGACGTGGTCGGGTACGCCGTCCGGGCCGGAGCCACCACCGGCCACCGGGTCCGCTTCGCCCTGACCACCAACCTGACGACCGTACGGCCCGAGGACGCGACGCTGTTCGCCGAGCACCCGTTCACAGTCACCGTCAGCCTGGACGGGGACCGGGCTGGCCACGACGCCCTGCGCAGGGCGCCCGGCGGGGCCAGCGCGTACGACCGGCTGCGTGCCGGACTCGACACCCTCGCCCGGCACGGCCGCCCGCGCCACCTCTCGGCGCGCGTGAGCGTCACCCCGTACACCGGCCGCCTCCTGGACATCCTGGAGCACGGCATCGCGCTGGGCTTCGACGAGGTCGGATTCGGGGCCGTGGTGAGCGCGCCCGACCCTGCGTACGAGATCGACACCGAGGCCTTCGCGGGTTTCCTCGAGCAGATGACCGCCTGCGGCGAGCGGGCCCTCGCCGAGCTGTCCGCCGGACGCGACTACCCCTTCGGCAACTTCCAGACCGCCATGGAGCAGCTGCACCGGGGGGCCCACCGCCCCTACCCCTGCGGAGCGGGCGCCGGCTACCTCAGCGCCTCCGCCGAAGGAGGTCTCTACGCCTGCCACCGGCTGGTGGACGACCCGGCCTTCGCCATGGGGTCCCTCGCCGCAGGCCCCGACACCGCAACCCGCCGCCGGCACCTGGCCGACCGCCACGTGGACCGGCAGGAGCCCTGCCGGTCCTGCTGGGCCCGCTACCTGTGCGGCGGCGGCTGCTACCACGAGGTCAGCCGACGGGGCCGGCCCGGCTGCGACTACATCCGCGGCTGGCTGTCCTTCTGCCTACGGGCCTATGCCGAACTCGGTCAGGCCGCACCCGAGTTCTTCGAGCAGCGGTCATCGGCGGCCCCGCTCACGAGCAGTGCCAGCACCGTCTGAAGGACCCGAAGGAGCCCGTCCCATGCCCGATCTGCCGACCCCCACCGGGAAGATCTTCCCGCGCAACCTGACTGCCCGGGCCGACCACGTCGTACGCGGCAACCCCTCCAACACCCGCCCGGAGAGCGGGGTCGACAACTGCTTCCCGGGCCTGGAGTTCGACCAGCGCAACCTGGACAAGGCCTTCTTCCCCGGGCTGCTGGTCGACTTCCACCGAGGCAGCGGTTCCCGGGCCCTGGCAGTCTCGGGAGGCGTGGCCGCCGCCCAGGGGCTCACCACCGCGGACGTGACTGCGAACCCCGTCTTCATCGGGGCGCTCTGCGGGCGGACCACAGTGGACCAGACCGAGGAGCAGGCCGAGCTCGTCGACTGCGCACAACGCGCGGGCTGGGACGTCATGCGGATGGTCCACGACCTGCTGCCGGGCCGGATCGCCATCCTGCTACAGGTGCGGAATCCGGGGGTCCCCGTGCCCGGTGCGGCGTTCGTCGGCAACCTGAACGCCCGGCGCATGGCGAATCAGAGTCTCGTCCAGCGGGCCGCCGACGGCCGGTTCCAGTTCGCCGTGCTGGTCGCCGACCGCGCCCGCTACCTGGACGAGAACGGGGTGATCGACCCGGAGGTGTACCAGCCGGGAGACCTCACCCGAAGCCTGTGCGCCCCCTGGCAGTACGACTTCCGCGACTGCGGCTGCTACTACTGGGCCGCCTCGAAGCCCGACGTCACCAGCAGCGCGGACGGGACCGTCCCGCAGATGAACTTCCTGCGGGCGAACCGCGCGCCCACGGCCGACATCGACACCGATGCGCTCGACCTGGGGCAACCGCGGACCCGCCTGGAGTTCGACTACGTACGAATGATCAACGAGTGGAGCGTGCTGCCCCCGGTCCTCAACGACCGTGAGGACGACGCCCTCGGCAACCCCGCCGCTGCCGCCGTCCCGGAGCTCAGCCGCGAGAAGGTGATCGCCGAGCTCAAACGGCTGGCCACCGTCGAGCACGCGTTGTGCGTGGAGTACCTCTTCGCGCACTACTCGCTCGCCGCGCCCCTGGCACGGCCGACGGACCCGGAATCGCTCACCGCGAAGATCCACGCGGCAGCCAACGAGGTCTTCGCCGTAGCCGTCGACGAGATGCGGCACCTGCGCTGGGTGAACGAGGCCCTCGGTACCCTCGGTGAAGCCCCCGTCGTGGGCCGGGCGGCCGTGATCGAACGCGACGGGCCGCACCCCTTCGCCCTGCGCCCGCTCACCCCCGGCCAACTCCAGTGGTTCATTGACGTGGAGGCCCCCAGCCAGAACGCCGGCACCGGGGTCGACGGGATGTACGTGCAGCTGCACGAGACCATCCGCCGCCGCCCCGACCTCTTCCCGGAGAACCAGCGGCTGGCCCACCTCATCAAGCTCATCATCGACGAGGGCGGCGACCACTTCCGCCGCTTCACCGCTGTCAAGAACCACCTCGCCGGGCTGCAGCCGGAGCAGTACCTGCGGCCACTGGGACCGGGCACCGGCAGCGAGCTCGTGAAGCAGCTGCTCAAGCTCAGCGACCAGTACTACGCCGTCCTGCTCGGCGCCCTGCGCGCCACCTTCACCCTCGGGGACAAGACCGGCGGCGTGCTCATCGAGGGGTCGCGGAAGGTGATGACCAACCTGCACGAGGTCAACCACGCCCTCGCCGCCCGCGGGGTCGCACCGCCCTTCACTCTGCCCGTCGCCTTCGCGGCCCCGGCCGCGGGGGCGCCGCCGTTGCCCGTGGCCCTCGCCGACGGACGGGCCACCCGGGCCGCGGCCGTGGCGGCCATCGAGGCCCTGCGCGGCATCCGCAGCCTTGGCGACCAGACCATCCGCAGGATGGCGGTCAGCCAGCAGCGGGAGACCGAAGCCCTGCTGGCCGTGCTGGACCTCCAGGGATGAGCGGTGCCGGTCCGGCGGCCGCCGCGCCGCCCGGCCCTGTCGAGATCGTCGAGATCGGCGGGGCCGGACTGGCGGAGCTGACCTGCGCCCGGCTGCTGGCCGGGCGCGGGCACCGGGTCCGGCTGCCGCCGCCCGGGCCGGGCACCGCGGGGTCGGGCGCCGCGGGGGCGCGGCCGCTGCTGCTCGCCGGACCTGCACTGGAACTGCTGGACTCGCTGTGGGGTCCAGGACTCCTGGACGGGACCTGGGAGGTGACACACCGCCAGGTGCGCTGGGGCGACGGGCCGCCGGCCCGGTTCGCACAGGCCGGCCGGGTGGTGGACGGGGCCGAGGTGGCCGTCCGCATGCGGGAGCGGCTGGCGGAGCACAGCAGGGACGAGGGGTCCGCGGATCCCCCGGAGGGACCGCCCGGCTGGGTGTTGACCGCCCGTGCGGACCGGCTGCCGCGCCGCTCGACGAACCGCGCGGCGTCGCTTGGGGAACCCTTCCTGGTGTCCGAACGGGCCGCCGGGCGGCGGCGGTTGCTGGCCGGAACGGCCCCGCTGCGCCCCGGTGCCGACGAGCGCACCGCCGTCCTCGGCACCGCCGAAGCGGGCTGGGCGCAGCTCACCCCGCTGGGGCGCGGCGCCGCCCTCGTACAGGCCATGGTGCCCGGTCCGGCCGGGGACCCCGTCGCCGTGCTCGCCCGGCTGGCCGCCGAGACTGGTCTCGGGGCGCTCCTGCGCCACCCGCCCCGTTCCGCCGCCGCCGTCCCGGCCGCCCCGCTGCTGCACCCGGCCCCCGCGACGGCACCGGCCGGGGACGCCCCGGGCCGGCTGCTGGTGGGGGCCGGAGCCATTCGCTACGACCCCCTCAGCGGCACCGGAACCGCGCAGGCCCTGCGTACGGGCATCCTCGCCGCCGCCGTCATCGACGCGGCCGTGCGGGGGACCGCGGCGCCCCGTGCGCTGTGCGCCCACTACGCCGCCCGGCTGCGCGCGGCCTACGTCGAACACCAGCGCAACTGCGCCCGGTTGTACGGGAGCGCCTTCGCCGGACCCGCCTGGTCCGACGAACTCGACGGCGCCCGGAACGCCGTCGCGGTCGGCTGACTCCCTCGACCGCCTACGGGTCGCACGAGGGGCGCCAGGTCAGGTGCGGCAGGAGGTCCCGCCACTGCTGTTCGGGGATGCTGAGGGGGTACGCCTAGCACAGGGCCCCATAGATGCGGTCGGTGGCCAGGCCGAGGACGAAGTTGCGGGAGGGCTGCCGCCGACCGCCAACGACGACGAGGTAGGGCCGGTCGTCCGGGAAGGCCTTCACCTTCTGCATGTCGTGCAGGGCCATCCGGCTCGGGGTCCGCCATGCCCCGTCCGGTCCGACGTCCCAGATCCGGTGCACCTCGTCGCCGGAGAAGCCGTACGGGTTCTCCGGCGAACCGGGTCACCGCTCGTCGGCCGTCCCGGGTCAGCTCGATGTCCGTGACGGTGCCGTCGAAGCGCAGGCTGCGCTTGCGGACCGGCTTGCGGGGGTCGCGTACGTCGGTGAAGTACACCGTGCCGTCCTGCAGGGCGGTGGACACCTCGCTGTGGCCGACGGGGTAGTAGCCCGCGTTGGTGGCGGGCAGCCGGCCCGCCCGCTCCCGGTTCCGCGGGTCCCGCACGTCGTACAGGCGCAGGTTCTCGGCGTTCTCCTCGGATCCGGTCGCCCAGGAACCAGGGGCTGCCCTCGAGGAGGCGGGATTCCGCCGCGACCTTCTGGCCGAACGTACGGCCCGAGCCGTCGAGGGCGCCGTCGACGTCCGCTGCCGACTCCGCGCGTCCGACACGTCCGCGCCCGCCGCCTGAGGCGGGATCACCGGTCGGGCCCGCCGGCCTGCGCGCAGGAGAGCAGGAAGTCGAGGAAGTGGTCGTCGAGCGGTTCGCCCAGCAGCGGCTGCAGGAAGAGGAACTGCCCCTGCGGGTTGACCTCCAGCCAGACGGACTCGCCGTCCGGGGTCAGCTTGATGTCGATGGCGCCCATGCGCAGCCCGAGGCGCCGCAGCACCTCCACCACGCGGCGGCCCACATCGGGCGGCACCGGCCACGTGGAGATGGGCACGTTGAGGTCGGGGCGCCAGTCGAGCCGGTCGGTCTCGATGAGGGCGGCGTACATGCGTTCGCCGAAGCAGTTGAGCCGGACATGCCGACGGCCGGGGATGTACTCCTGGTAGACGGCCGGGCAGACGCTGAAGGACTCCTCGGGGATGGCCCGCGGATCGTCGATGTACTGCGTGAACATGAGCGGGCCGGTCGCGCCCACCACGGGCTTGACGATCATGCGGTCCACGCTCCGGGCGAACTCCGTCACCTCGTCGCGGGATTGGGAGACCAGCGTGCGCGGCACCCGGAAGCCGGCCTCCCGCGCCACGGAGAGCTGGTAGAGCTTGTCCGCGGCGCGGTCGGTCGCTTCGGGGGTGGAGATCCACTGGCCGCGGAAGGAGGCCGCGAGGATGCCGCCGAGGGCGCCGCGGCTGTCGTTGTCGACCAGGCGCCGCTGGTGGTCGGTCGCCGCGCGGGCGGAGGCCTGTTGGGCGGCCCGCATGCGCCGCCACCAGAGCACCCTCACCGCGTCGAGGGGGATGGTACGCCCCTCCGAGGTCAGAACGGTGCTGGGCGCGTCCCCGTGCGAGCTCCACGTCAGTCCGGGACGTCCGCTGATCCGGTCGCAGTCCACGACGTGGAAGTCGCGGAATCCGCGGCGGACGGCGGCGTCCCGGATGACGTGGGTGTGGAAGTCGTCCTCGACGGACACCGTGAGGATCATCAGAGGGCGTCCACGCAGCAGTCGTCGGAGCAGCCGCACGAGCACGACTCCGACGCTGAGCCCGACATACGGCTGGCGTCGATGACCAGCCCGGTGGTGGCGCGGACGGCCTCCTCCCACTCCCGGAGCTCCTCCGGAGTGTGCAGGCGGATGAACGAGTCGGGCTGCGCCCTGAGGATGACGGGAGGAGCCAGATCGGACGAGATCTTGGACAGGGTCTCCACGCCTTCGCCCAGGGACTGGCCCAGCTTGAACGTTGCCATGGTGAGTCACCTCCACGGAGGGGTTGGTGAGCTGGGTTCTCTCCACCAGCACAGCACCGTTGCGGCGTTGCCGCACATCGAACAACTTGACGCCTCAACAGACCGGGGGCATCATGCCGCGCCCGGACCGGCCCTGGCCTCCCCGGGGGCCGGGAGGCGTGGGGCGGCCGGGGATGGGGCGCTTCGGGACCGAACTCGGAGCCGACGTGCGCCAGCCGCTGTGCGGAGGCGGCTCGTTGTCGTCCGGGAGGCCGATCCGGAGTTCTCCGGATCGGCTGCGGGCCGCCCTGGCCAAGGGGGATGGGGTGGGATGCGGAAGGCCCCGGTGGCCGGCCTGGGGAGGGCGGCCACCGGGGCCTTCGTACGTCTTTTGCCGCTGGTGCTTAGCACCAGTGGTTGGCCTGCCAGAAGTTCAAGGCGCCGACCGGGGAGCCGTAGCGGGAGTTCATGTAGTCCAGGCCCCACTTGATCTGGGTGGCTGGGTTGGCCTTCCAGTCCGCGCCCGCGGAGGACATCCTCGAGGCGGGCAAGGCCTGGACCAGGCCGTAGGCGCCGGAGGAGGCGTTGGTGGCGGTGTAGTCCCAGCCGCTCTCGTGCTCGACGATGTTGCTGAAGGCATGGAACTGCGCCGGGTCCTTAATCATCTGCTGGGCGATCGGCTTGGCGCTCGTCGGAGCGGCGGCCTGGGCCGGCGCCGTGACGAGCAGGGCACCGGCGGCGGCAAGGCCGACGGTGCCCGCAAGGGTTTTCTTGGAGGCGGCGATGCGGCGGATGAAGGAGACGGACACGTAGAACCTTCCGAAGGCAACAACGACGGTCGCGGGCACGCCTGGGGCGTGCGTGAGCCACTCACGCGGAGGAGGGGGGTTCGTCGGCGGGGCGGGGGTGAACCCCTGCCGCCTTGCGACAACACCGGTTAGCCAGGCCGCCGCCGAGACAACCCCCCTCCTACTAGCCCGGGTAGTAGGGGGCAGCAGGTCTCGGACCCCCGTCATTCGAAGAACCGCACGTGGGGTCGGAGGTGAGGGGCGGATGCACGGGCATCGCGGACTACTGTCCCCCGTCGCTTGTGACCTGGGCCCTGTGGGCCGCCTCACCGCCCGCGACGGCGAATCGGCTACCCCAGGCGGCGCGGCACCGGGGCGCCCGCGAGCGTCCGTAGCCGCCGCACCCGGTAGACCGGCGCACCCTCCTCGACGCACAGCTTCTCGGCCTCCTCCGCGTCCGCCGGTACCCGGTCGACCGCCGCGATCCGGCCGCCCGGCTCCTCGCCGAGCGAACGTGCCCAGCGGGTGAACGAGCGCAGCTCGCCGAAGCTGTGCAGCCGGGGCCCGCCGAGGACCACCCGGCGCGAGCCGCGCCGCGAGGTGATCAGGCCGTCGGTGCGCAGCGCGGCCAGCGCCTGGCGGACCGTGCCCCGGGACACGCCGTAGCGGCGGGCCAGTTCGTCCTCGGCGGGGAGCTTCGCCCCCGAACCGTACTCACCCGCCGTGATGGCGGTCCGCAGATCCCCCGCGACCTTCAGATACAGCGGCGTCCTGCCCCGTTCCTCACTCACGGGCCCACCTTGCCATGATCGCGGTCAGTCGATCGGCTGCTCGACCCAGATGGTCTTGCCGGAGGCGCCGTATCTGCTCCCCCACCGGCTGCTGAGCTGGGCGACGAGGAAGAGTCCCCGTCCGCCCTCGTCGGTGTCCCGGGCGCGCCGCAGCCGTGGCTGGGCGTTTCCGGTGTCCGAGACCTCGCACACCAGGACGCGGTCCCGACTCCGGTCCACGATCAGGCGCAGTGTGACGCCGCTGCCCACATGGCGGATGGCGTTGGTGACCAGCTCGCTGACGATCAGTTCGGTGGTGAAGACGAGTTCGTCGAGGCCCCAGTCGGAGAGCCGGCCGGCCACGGCCTCGCGTGCGCGGGCGACCTCGGCCACATCGGCAGGGTAGGTCCACTCGGCGGTGTCGTCGGGCGGAACGGTGCGCAGGCGGGCCAGGAGCACGGCGACGTCGTCGGCGGGCGGAGAGGTGCGAGGAGCGGTCCGCACCAGGCCGTCGCCGATATCGGCGAGCGGCCGACCGGGCCGGCATGTGGCGGACAGGTGGTCGAGGAGGGCGGCGGGCTGCTCGTCGCGACCGGTCAGGCCGTCGGAGTAGAGCACGAGCGTGCTCCCGGTCGGCAGCAGGACATCGCTCACCTCGAAGGGAATCCCCCCGACGCCGAGGAGTGGGCCGGGGTCGACGTCGAGGTAGCGGGCCGCTCCGTCGGGCGTCACCACGACGGGCCGGGGATGCCCGGCGGCGGCCAGCCGGCAGCGTCCGGTGATGGGGTCGTACACGGCGTACAGGCAGGACGCTCCGACCACGTCCGGGTGTTCGGCCTCCGCCGCGAGCCGGTGGACCAGGTCGTCCAGGTGCAGCAGGACGTCGTCGGGCGGGAGGTCGAGGTGGGAGAGCGTCTGGACGGCAGCTCGCAACCGCGCCATGGTCGCGGTGGCCCGTAGCCCGTGGCCGATCACGTCCCCCACCACGAGGGCGACCCGCAGCGAGGCCAGCGGGATCACGTCGAACCAGTCCCCGCCGACGCTGAGTGCTCCCTCGGCCTCGAGATAGGTACCGGCGGTCTCCGCGGCGGCGATGTCCGTGCTCGCCGGCGGGAGCAGGCTGCGCTGGAGAGTGACGGCCATACGGTGCTCGCGGGTGAAGCGGCGTGCGTTGTCCACGGCGAGCCCTGCACGGGTGGCCAGCTCTCGCAGGATCCTCATGTCCTCCTCGCCGAAGGGCCGCGGATCGCGGGTGCGGGCGACGGCCACGTACCCCACGGCCACTCCCCGGGCGAACAGCGATGCGCCGAGGGTCTGGCGCATCCCCGGGGGCACGAGCCGCTTGAAGAGTTCGGAGTCGCCGCCGAGAGCCTCGACCGCGTCCTCGTGTGTCCAGAGGGCGACCCCACCCTTGTACAGCCGGCCGAAGTCGGGCAGCTCGGGAACGAGCGGCGCCTGCTCACCCACCTGCACCATCGCGGGCGGACGGGGACCGTGTGCGTGCTTGGCGGCCACGACGCGTCTCTGCTCGTGCGGGTCGAACACCGGCAGCGGCTCGTCTCCCACGAGAACGGACTCGGTGAGGGCGACGCTGCTCATGTCCCCGAGGGCCGGCACCAGGAGGTCGACCAGGTCCTCGGCCGTCTGGAACACGTCGAGGGAGCTGCCGATCCGGGAGGCCGCGTCGCTGAGCAGCAGCGCCGTCGAGCCGGTGGAGGGCCCGGGCTCGGCCCCGGCCCTCGCCTCGGCCCCGGCGGCAGGGTCTGGGTCTGGGTCTGGTTCTGGGGCGACGGTCATGCGCACTCCCGGTAGTCGTTCCGGCTCGCGGCGTGCGGACCCGAAGAGGATCTTGCCCCAGTATCACCCGATATCGGCAAGGTCTCCTCCTCGCGGAATCCTTACGCGTGTCGCCCTGCCGGACTGCTGGGCATGTGCCTGCCCACAGGCGCGACGGCAGCTCGCGATCCCCCTGAGCGCAGCCCGTACAACTGAACTTGCACGGGCTGCACTTCCCCTCGGGAGCAGGGGTGGGTGACCGGGGTCAGTACGTGAGGATGCCCGGGTCCGTGACGCCGGCTGTGCCCGTCTCCACGTGGCCGGCCAGGCGGCGGAGGTAGTCCGGGCTCGTCGACGCGCTGACCGTCACGTCGTACCAACGGTGAGAGGTCGTCAGGTCGACGGTGTGGGTGACCGTGGCGCCCTTCGGGACGGTGACCGTCTGCGGGCCGCCCGCGTACGCGTGGGCGATCGTCAGGGTCGCGGCCGCGGTGGTGCCGTTGGTGATCGTGAGGTCCAGGTTGCCCGTGGTCGCGTTGTGGCGTGCCCGGACCTCCGGGACGGCAGTCTTGCCGGGGGAGCGGAAGCGGCGCAGGAAGCCGTTGGGGCCGTGGATGGTGAGGTCGGTGAGGCCCTTGGAGTGCTTGGTGTTCCAGGTGTCCCCGAGGGACTTGCCGGCCTCGGTCGTGTACGTCCAGGGCGCGTCGGTCCGGTTGGCGGAGGTCACGTAGAACTGGGCGCCGGCATCCGGCCCGCCGCTGAACGTGAGCCGGAAGGTGCCGGCCGCGGTGTCGGCGGCGCCGTCCACGTACGGCGCGTACTTCAGCGGGCGGGTGGGCCTGGAGCCCGGCTCCTGGCGGGGCATGGTGCCGACGGCCGGGGCGGTGGCCGGGAAGTCGGGGTGGCGGTTGCGGTCCGGCGGGAAGTAGCCGTCGGTCGGCGGCAGCACGGCCGGCGTGGTCTGCGTGCGGGAGAAGTCGAACGCCGAGGTCAGGTCACCGCAGACGGCGCGGCGCCAGGGCGAGATCTGCGGCTCGTGGACGCCGAAGCGGGCCTCCATGAAGCGGATGACCGACGTGTGGTCGAAGGTCTCCGAGCAGCTGTAGCCACCGGTCGACCACGGCGAGACGACCAGCATCGGGACGCGCGGGCCGAGGCCGTAGGGGCCGGCGACGTAGCCCGTCCTGCCCGGGAAGTGGTCAAGGGCGGTCGGCGTGGTCGAGAGACCCTGCGCCGCCGAGGCCGGCACGTACGGCGGGACCACGTGGTCGAAGAAACCGTCGTTCTCGTCGTACGTGATGAACAGGGCCGTCTTCGCCCACACGTCCGGGTTGGACGTCAGCGCGTCGAGGACCTGCGCGATGTACCAGGCGCCGTAGTTGGACGGCCAGTTGGAGTGCTCGCTGAAGGCCTCGGGCGCGGCGATCCAGGAGACCTTCGGCAGCCGGCCGGCCTGCACGTCGGCGCGCAGGACGTCGAAGTAGCCCTCGCCGGCCTTCGCGTTCGTGCCCGTACGGGCCTTGTCGTAGAGCGGGTTGCCGGGCTGGGCGTTGCGGTAGTTGTTGAAGTAGAGGAGCGAGTTGTCGCCGTAGTTGCCGCGGTAGGCGTCGTTGATCCAGCCCCACGAGCCGCCGGCGTTCAGACCGTCGCCGATGTCCTGGTAGATCTTCCAGGAGACCCCGGCCGCCTCCAGGCGCTCCGGGTAGGTCGTCCAGCCGTAGCCCGCCTCGGCGTTGTTGAGGACCGGGCCGCCCCCCGTGCCGTCGTTGCCGGTGTGACCCGTCCACATGTAGTAGCGGTTCGGGTCGGTCGAGCCGATGAACGAGCAGTGGTACGCGTCGCAGATGGTGAACGCGTCCGCGAGCGCGTAGTGGAACGGGATGTCCTCACGCGTGAGGTACGCCATCGTGGCCTTGGTCTTCGCGGGCACCCACTGGTCGTACTTGCCGCCGTTGAAGGCCTTCTGGCCACCGGCCCAGTCGTGGTTGAGGCCCTGCAGGAACTCCATGCCCAGTTTGTCGCTGGTCGGGCGGAACGGCAGCGTCACCTTGTTGCCGTCCGCCTGGTTCCAGACGGACTTGCCGCTCGGCAGCGTGACGGGGCGCGGGTCACCGAAGCCGCGTATGCCCTTCATCGCGCCGAAATAGTGGTCGAAGGAACGATTCTCCTGCATCAGGACGACAATGTGCTCGATGTCCTGAATGGTGCCGGTGGATCCTTGTGCCGGTATGGACGCGGCGCGCGCGATGCTGTCCGACAGCATCGTCAACGCGGCGGATCCGCCCGCCAGCTGCAGAAACCGGCGGCGATTGAGGTCGGCCATGGGGGGTGCTCCTCCATTGGATGAGAGCGGACGGGGGTGCGGGTGCGTCGCCGGCCGGGCCGGCGGCGACCGCCCAAGGAAAACGTCGGCGAAACACCGCCCGGCGGCCGTCCCATGACTTCCCGCCATACGGAGACCGAATCCCCCGTGCCCGCACAGGAACGAGCACGTGCGAACGCCCCAATGCACGGAAAGCGCACGAGGCTGCCGCGTCGTCGCACGAAACAAACCCGGCGACGTCGGCGATCGTCCCCGGGACACTGGTCGCCCATGGACGAGGTAGAAGTCGTGGTTGCCCATTCCGAGCGCGCGACCCTGCGCGTCGGCGACGTGTTCCTGAAGGTGGACGCCGATCAGGCGCGTATCGACGTCGAGGTCAAGGCGATGTCCCTCGCGCCGGTCCCGACTCCGGAGGTCCTGTGGCACAAGCCGCCCGTGCTCGCGATCGCCGCCGTCCCGGGGACGGTGCTCGGTCGGCTCGGTGAGCCTTCGACCGCGTCGTCGGCGGCGTGGGCGGCGACGGGTGCTGTCATCCGGCAGTTGCACGAGGCGCCGTTGCCGCCCTGGCCCGGCCGGCGCCGCCGGGATCCCGACGAGTTGGCGGCGGAGCTCGACGGCGAGTGCGAGTTGCTCGTGACGAACGGTGTCCTGCCCGCTGACCTGGTCACCCGCAACCGCCAGGTCGCCCAGGCCGCGCTCCGGCCGTGGACTCCGGTGTTCACGCACGGCGACCTGCAGATCGATCACGTCTTCGTCGGCGGCGACGGGGTCACGGGCATCATCGACTGGTCCGAGGCGGGCCGGGGTGATGCCCTGTTCGACCTCGCGACGTTGACGCTCGGACACGAGGAGAACCTCGACGACCTCATCGCCGGCTACGGCACCGACGTCGACCTCGACGTGATTCGCGCGTGGTGGTCGTTGCGAAGCCTGCTGGGGGTTCGCTGGCTGGTCGAGCACGACTTCGACCCCTTCGCGCCGGGCTGTGAGGTCGACGTGCTGAGAGCCCGGATGTGAGGCAGTGCGCTGTCGTGCCAACCCCTGGGCGCAGGAGGTCAATGCGGTCGGTCGGGTCGCTCCTAGCTTGAAGGAGTGCCCCGAGCCGCGGAGGCGGCGGGCGCACTTCCGATTGCTTCGAAAGGACCCCTCATGTTCGACATCGACAAGGTGCACGCCGCTCCCAGTGCGGACCTGCTGACGCCCGACAACTCGGTCATGCTCTTCGTGGACCACCAGCCGCAGATGTTCTTCGGCACCGGGAGCGGCGACCGTGCCGCGATCATCAACAGCACTGTGGGTCTGGCCAAGGCGGCCGCGGCGTTCGATGTACCGGCCGTCCTGACCACGGTCGCCGCCGAGTCCTTCTCGGGCCCGCTGCTGCCGCAGCTCGCCGAGGTGTTCCCCAAGCACGAGATCATCGACCGCACCACCATGAACGCCTGGGAGGACGAGGCGCTCGTGGCGGCGGTCAAGGCGACCGGGCGCAAGAAGATCGTCCTGTCGGGTCTCTGGACCGAGGTCTGCCTGGTGCTGCCCGCGCTTTCGGCGCTCGAGCAGGGCTACGAGGTGTACGTCGTGACCGACGCCTCCGGCGGCGTCAGCCCGGCCGCCCACGAGCACGCCCTGCAGCGGATGATCGCCGCCGGCGCCGTCCCGGTGACCTGGGTCCAGGTACTCCTGGAGCTGCAGCGTGACTGGGCGCGTCAGGAGACGTACGGCGCCGTCATGGAGATCGTCAAGGCCCACGCGGGCGCGTACGGCCTGGGTGTCGTGTACGCGCAGACCGTCATCGGCGCGCACGCGGCCGGCTGACCCCTGTGGACACCGGCATTCTGATCCTGCGTCTGCTGGTGGGACTGCTCGTCGCCGGCCACGGTGTGCAGAAGGTCAGCGCACACCTGGGAGGCAAGGGACTCGAGGGCGGCACCGAGGAGTTCCGCGCCGACGGTTTCCGCGGCGGTGCCGTCACCGCCCTGGCGGCGGGTGGTGGGCAGATCGGCTCGGGCCTGCTGCTCGCCGCCGGCCTCCTGACCCCGCTCGCTGCGACCGGCACCATCGGGGTCATGACGGTCGCCCTCACCGTGAAGTGGCGCCACGGCCTCTGGGTGCAGAACGACGGTTACGAGTACCCGCTCGTCCTCATCGGCACCGCCGCTGCCCTTGCCGCCACCGGACCCGGCGCCTGGTCCCTCGACGCGGCCCTCGGCCTCACGCCGTACCCGCTGTGGTGGGCGGCCCTCGCGCTCGTGGCCGGTCTCGGCAGCGGACTCCTCACTCGGCTCGTCCTGCACCGGCCCCCCGCCCCGGCGATCGCCGATCACTGAGCGCTGAGCGCTGAGCGCGAGCCACGCAGACCGGGTCCGGCCGCTCGCGTACCCCCGACCGGGCGGCCGGGCCCTTCCCACCCTCTCTCCCGAACAGGAGCACCCGATGGACACCCTCACGACCTCGCACGGCGGCGGTCAGCCGCTGCTGCATCAGAAGGGCGCCGAGACCCAGGCGTTCGGCACGCTCGTACAGCTGCCGATCGGCCTGGGCCATGACACCCGCATGTACGCGTGCCAGCGGCTGAACCGCGTCCTCGCCGACACCCAGATCCTCCACTCCCTCTACAAGAAGCACCACTGGCTCATGCGCGGGGCGACCTTCTACTCGCTCCACCTCCTGCTGGACAAGCACGCGGAGGCCCAACTGGCCATCGTGGACGCGCTGGCCGAGCGGATCCAGAGCCTCGGCGGTGTCGCCGTCGGCGACCCGCGCCACGTCGCGGAGCTGACCGCGATCCCCCGTCCGCCGGACGGCGTCGAGCCGGTGCCCGCCATGCTGTCGCGGCTCCTCGACGCGCACGAGCGGATCCTGATCGACGCCCGGGACGCCGCCGCCCGGCTCTCCGGGGAGGGCGACGAGGGCAGCGCCGACCTGCTCGTCTCCGATGTCATCCGTACCGGCGAGGCGCAGGTCTGGTTCCTGGCCGAGCACCTCGTGGACACTCCTCTGGTGCGCGGCTGAGCAAGGCCCTGCTGCGACCCGGCGCCGCCCGAGCGGAAGCCCGTTCGAACCACCGTGCGCCGCTGGCCCACATGCGCGTGTACCAGGCCCGCGCCTGCGCGGCGGCGATCGTCGAGCGAGCCGCGGGGCGCCCGGCCGTGGTCAGCCACGTGATCCTCGCCGCCGCGCGGGCGACCCGCATCGGGTGCCCAGCGCCTGCCCCCTCCCGTACATACCGAAGGAGAACCCCTCATGAAGAACGGTCCCGTCCTCGAACCGGCCGCCCAGGCGTTCGCCGACGCCACCGCTCAGCCGCCGTACCTCTACCAGATCCCCGTCGCCGAAGGCCGCAAGGCCGTGGACGGCGTCCAGAGCGGCGAGGGCGTTCCCCTGCCCGACGTCGACGAGGAGTGGATCACCGTCCACGGCGGCCCGACCGGCGACGTCCGGGCCAGGATCGTCCGCCCCCGCGGCGTGACCGGCCCGCTCCCCGTCATCCTCTACATCCACGGCGCGGGCTGGGTCTTCGGCAACGCCCACACCCACGACCGGCTCGTCCGCGACCTTGCCGTCGGCACCCGGGCGGCCGTGGTCTTCCCGGAGTACGACCTCTCGCCCGAGGCGCGCTACCCCGTCGCGATCGAGCAGAACTACAGCGTCGCCCAGTGGGTCGCCCGCGAGGGACATCACAAGGACCTCGACGGCACGCGGATCGCCGTCGCGGGCGACTCGGTCGGCGGCAACATGACCGCCGCCCTCACCCTCATGGCCAAGCAGCGCGGCGACGTCCACCTCGCCCACCAGGTCCTCTTCTACCCGGTCACCGACGCCGCTTTCGACACCGGCTCGTACCACGACTTCGCCGAGGGCTACTTCCTGCGCCGCGACGCCATGAAGTGGTTCTGGGACCAGTACACGACCGACGAGGCCGAGCGAGCCCAGATCACCGCCTCCCCGCTGCGCGCCACCACCGAGCAGCTCACCGGCCTGCCGCCGGCCCTCGTCATCACGGCCGAGGCCGACGTCCTGCGCGACGAGGGCGAGGCGTACGCCGCCAAGCTGCGCGCTGCCGGGGTCCCCGTCACCGCCCTGCGCGTCCAGGGAACCATCCACGACTTCGTGATGCTGAACGCGCTGCGTGAGACGCGGGCCGCGGACCTCGCCATCGGCCTCGCGGCCGACGTCCTGCGCGAGGCCCTGGCATGACCCGGCCCTCGACGAGCATGCCGGTGTCGGGCCTCGTGCCCGCCCCGCGGCGGGAGCCCGCGCAGGCCGACCTCCTCGTCCGCAACGCGAAGGTGTTCACCGGTGACCCGGCCCGTCCCGAGGCCCGGTCCGTCGCGATCCGCGACGGCCGGGTCGCTGCCCTCGGCGACGACCACGACCTCGCCCACCTCGTCGGGCCCGGCACCAAGGTCGTCGACGCGCTCGGCCGCCGGGTGATCCCCGGTCTGAACGACTCGCACCTGCACGTCATCCGGGGCGGCCTCAACTACGTACTGGAGCTGCGCTGGGACGGCGTACGCAGCCTCCGCCGTGCCCTGGCCATGCTGCGCGAGCAGGCCGGCCGCACGCCCAGGGGACAGTGGATCCGGGTCGTCGGCGGCTGGACGGCCGAGCAGTTCGCCGAACGCCGCATGCCGACCGTCGCCGAGTTGAACGCCGCCGCCCCCGACACACCGGTCTTCGTCCTCCACCTCTACCAGTCCGCGCTGATGAACCGCGCCGCCGTACAGGCCGCTGGATTCACCCGCGACACCCCCGATCCGCGCGGCGGACAGATCGTGCGGGGCAGGGACGGCGAGCCGAACGGGGTGCTCCTCGCGGCGCCGAGCGCGCTCATCCTGTACTCGACCCTGGCCAAGGCGCCGGCCCTCGACGAGGCCGACAAGCGGACATCGACCCGTCACTTCCTTCGGGAGCTGAACCGCTTCGGGCTGACCTCGGCGGTCGACGCCGCCGGCGGGTTCCAGAACTTCCCCGACAACTACGCCACGGTCGTCGACCTCGCCAGGTCGGGGGAGCTGTCCCTCCGGATCGCCTACCACCTCTTCCCGCAGACGGCCGGGCAGGAGCTCGTCGACCTCAAGCGCTGGACCGAGACGGTCAAGCCCGGGGACGGCGACGAGTGGCTCCGGCTCAACGGCGCGGGCGAGAACCTGACGTGGGCCGCCGCCGACTTCGAGAACTTCTCCGAGCCGCGGCCCGAGCTCGCCGCAGGCTACGAGACCGAGTTCGAGAGCGCTGTACGGCTCCTGCTCGAGAACGGCTGGGGATTCAGGCTCCACGCGACCTACGACGAGACGATCCGGCGCGACCTGGCCGTCTTCGAGAAGCTCGCCGCGGAGGGACTCTTCCCGGGCGGCAACCGCTGGCTCTTCGACCACGCGGAGACGGTCTCGGCCGGCAGCCTCGACCGGATCGCCGCCCTCGGCGGCGCCGTCTCCGTCCAGAACCGGATGTCCTTCCAGGGCGCCGCGTTCCTCGACCGCTACGGCGCCGAGGCAGCCGCCGACACCCCGCCGGTCCGGGCCATGCTCGACCGCGGCCTGACCGTCGCCGCCGGAACCGACGCGACCCGCGTCTCCTCGTACAACCCGTGGGTCGCCCTCCACTGGCTGGTCACCGGCCGCACCGTCGGTGGCACCGCGCTCCACCCGGCCGGGAACGCGATCGATCGGGAGACCGCCCTCGGCCTCTACACCCGGGGCGGAGCGCAGCTCACCGGCGAGCATGATGTCAAGGGAACCCTGCGGGAGGGCTGCTACGGCGACCTCGCGATCCTCTCCGACGACTTCCTCACCGTGCCCGAGGACGTCATTCCCGACATCGAGTCCGTCCTCACCGTCGTCGGCGGCCGGATCGTCTACGCGACCGCGGAGTACGAGGGACTCGACGAGGCCGTCCCGCCGGTGAGTCCCGAATGGAGCCCTGTGGCCCACTTCGGCGGCTACCAGTCGGGCGGGGCGGGCCAGGGGGGCGCCTACCAGGCATCGCTGGTGGCCGAGGCCGTCGCCGAGTCCGAGCAGCACCGCAGGTGGCGCGTCGCGCGCGGCTCCGTCCCCGAGACGACGCGGCCCTTCGTCGACCCCTGCTTCGACCACTAGAAGCTCGAACACCGAAAGAGACCACACGATGAGTACAGCCTCCTTCGTCGCCGACGGCGGCGAAGAAGACCCGGCCGCCCAGCCGGGACGCCGTTTCGAACCAGACCTCCGGTCGATGACACGGATCAACCTGCGCCCCATCGCCTCCCCCATGCCGCTCGGCTTCTTCACCATCGCCATCGCGTCCGTGATGACGGGCTGCCTCCAGCTCGGGATCTTCGGCGAGGAGGCCCGCACCGCCGTCGCGTTCACTGTGCTGCCGGCCTTCGTCCTCCAACTCCTGGTCAGTTACCTGGCGTTCGGCGCGCGTGACGTGATCGCGGCCACGCTGATGGCGGTGTTCGCCGGCAGTTGGCTGCCCTACTCGCTCATCATGCTCAGCGGCGCGGCCGACGGCCTGAAGGTCCTCGGCGTCTTCAACCTGGCGCTCCTCTGCTTCGGCGCGCTGATGACCGCCGTGACCGGGCCCAAGCGAGCGCTGTGGCTCGTCCTCGCGGTCTCCCTGCCCCGCTGGGCGGCCACCGGCCTCGCGGGCGTCACCGGCGCCGAATGGCTGACGCGCACGTCCGGGGCGCTCGGCCTCGTGGTGGCGCTGGTCGCGATGTACACGGCTTTCGCCCTGATGCTCGAGGACATGCGCAGTGAGCAGGTCCTGCCCATCGGCCGCAGCGGCCCCGCCCACCTCGCCGTGGAAGGCGACCTCGCCGTCCAGCTCCGCAACCTGGAACGCCAGGCGGGCGTGCGCCGCACACTCTGATCACAGACACCGACCTCGTCACACCACGACCACGCAGGAGCACCCATGAACCCCCAAGTGACCGACCGGCCCGAGAAGTCCCGGTACGAGATCCACGCCGACGGCGACGGCGACGGCACCGAGACCGCGGGCTTCGCCGAGTACCACCTCTCGGAGGGCGAGATCGCCTTCATCCACACCGAGATCGATCCCCGCTTCGGCGGCCAGGGGCTGGGCGGGTTGCTCGCCCGCGGCGCCCTCGACGACGCCCGGGCCCGTGGGCTGAGCGTCCTGCCGTACTGCCCCTTCATCCGGGGCTGGATCGGCAAGAACCCCGAGTACGCCGAGCTGGTGCCCGAGGCGCGCCGCGCCCGCTTCGGCCTGTGACCCGACCCGCGACCCCCTCCCTCGGCATCGAACGATTAGTCGATGTTGTTCGGGCGCTGGTAGCTTCTGACCGCCCCCGAGAACCCTTCGGTGGGCGATCGGAGGAGTTGCACCCATGAGGTCCGGCGCGAGGCTCGCGCTCGCCGTCATCACCCTCGCCGCCCTTGTCACCGCCTGCGGTGTTCCGCAGGACAGTGGTGCGCCGACGCGTACCGCCGCGGACTGCGGGCCCTACGCCAGGTACGGAGAGCACCCCGGCACCGAGGTCACCGTCTACGCGGAGAACCGGGACCGGGAGGCCGACCTGTTCGAGGAGACGTGGGCGGACTTCGCCGACTGCACGGGAATTGACGTCCGGTACGAGGGGGACGGGGAGTTCGAGGCCCAGATCCAGCTCCGGGTCGACGGCGGGAGCGCGCCCGACGTGGCGTTCTTCCCCCAGCCCGGGCTCCTGGAACGCTTCGCGCGGGCGGGGAAGCTCAAGCCCGCGAGCGCCGGGGTCGTGGCCCTCGCCGAGCAGGGCTGGTCGGACGACTGGAACAGCTACGCGACCGTGGACGGCACGCTCTACGGCACGCCGCTGGTCGCCAACGTGAAGTCGTTCGTCTGGTACTCCCCGAAGTTCTTCCGGGACAGGGGACTGGAAGTTCCGCGCACCTGGTCCGAGCTGATGGCCGTGACGGAGAAGGTCGCGGCGTCGGGCGTCAAGCCGTGGTGCGCGGGCATCGAGTCCGCGCAGGCCACCGGCTGGCCCGTCACGGACTGGATCGAGGACGTCCTGCTGCGCCAGCAGGGCACGGGCGTCTACGACCGGTGGGTCGCCCACGAGATCCCGTTCAACGACCCGCGCGTGATCAAGGCCATGGACACCGTGGGGTCCGTCCTCAAGAACGACCGGTACGCCAACGGCGGTTTCGGCCCCGCCCGGTCGATGGCGTCGATCTCCTTCCAGGAGGCCGGTACGCCGATCCTCACGGGCGACTGTGCGATGCACCGCCAGGCCTCGTTCTACGCCGATCTGTGGCCGAAGGGCACCGAGATCGGACCGGACAAGGACGTCTTCGCCTTCCTGCTGCCGGGGGCCGACCCGGCAACCCGCCCCGTACTGGGCGGTGGAGTGTTCACCGCGGCGTTCGCCGACCGTCCCGAGGTGCGGGCGTTCCAGGAGTATCTGGCCTCCGCGGACTTCGCCACCGCGCGTATGAAGAAGGGCTCGTTCGTCTCGGCGAACAAGGGGGTGGATCCGGAGGACGCCGCCACCCCGGTCGACCGGCTCTCGATCCGGTTGCTCCAGGACCCGAACACGGAGTTGAGGTTCGACGGTTCCGACCTGATGCCGGCGTCGGTCGGCGCCGGGACGTTCTGGAAGGGAGCCGTCGACTGGATCGGCGGCGCGAGCACCCGGCAGGTCGCCGACTCCGTCGAACGGTCCTGGCCGAGCCGCTGATGTCGTTCGACGTCGTCGCCCAGCAGCCCAAGCTGCTGTACCTGCTCCAGGGCGTCGCCGCCTTCGCGGCGGTGGTCTCCCTGATCCTGCTGGCGCTGCACCGGGGACCGGTACGGAGGAGGGCCGCGGCCCTCCTCCTGCTCGCCCCCGCGCTGCTGCTGCTCACGGCCGGTCTCGTCCTGCCCGGTCTGCGCACCGTGATGCTGTCGTTCACCGGCGGCGGGGGAGACGCGTGGGCCGGCTTCGCCAACTACGTGTGGGTGGTCACCGACCCCCGGGCGCTCGTCGCCCTGCGCAACACCCTGGTGTGGGTGGTGCTCGTGCCGCTGACGGCGACCTCGGTCGGTCTGCTCTACGCGGCGGCCGTCGCACGGTCGCGGTTCAGAACCTTGGCGCTGTCCCTCGTCCTGGCGCCGATGGCGATCTCGTTCGTCGGCGCGGGTGTCGTCTGGAAGTTCGTCTACGCCTTTCGTCCCGCAGAGGCCGGGCAGATCGGGCTGTTGAACCAGCTGGTCGTCACGTTCGGCGGCGAGCCGCGGCAATGGCTCGTGGACTCCCCCTGGAACGTCCTGTTCCTCGTCGTGGCGATGGTGTGGGCCCAGGCGGGCTTCGCGGCCGTCCTCTTGGCCGGCGCGATCAGAGCCGTTCCCGGTGAGCTGACCGAGGCGGCCCGACTCGACGGCGCGTCCCCCCGGCAGATCTTCCGGCGGATCATCCTGCCGTCGATCAGGCCCACGCTGCTCGTCGTGCTCCTCGCCCAGGCGATCGGCACCTTCAAGGCCTTCGACATCGTCAAGACCATGACCGGCGGACAGTTCGACACGGGCGTCATCGCCCACGAGATGTACGACCAGGCATTCCGCTACGGTGAGACGGGCCGCGGCGCGGCGCTCGCCGTGCTCCTCTTCGTCCTCGTCACTCCCTTCGTCGCCCACCAGGTCCGGGCGCAGCGGAGAGCGGGGTGAACGGCGTCCGGGAGCGTCTGTCCTCCCGCGCCTTCACGTCGGTCGCCGTGGTGATCGCGGTCCTCTGGACGACACCGACCCTCGGTCTCCTGCTCTCCTCGTTCCGTCCCGAGGAGGAGATCAAGACGACGGGCTGGTGGACCGTGTTCGGCACGCCGCACCTCACGCTCGAGAACTACGGCGAGGTGCTGTCCGGCGGCACGAACGGGGCGGGGCGGCTCGCGGAGTCCTTCGTCAACTCCGTCGTCATCACCCTCCCCTCGGTGCTGTTCCCTCTCGTCCTGGCCTTCTTCGCGGCGTACGCGCTGGCGTGGATCGACTTCAGGGGGCGGGACGCGCTCGTCGTCGGCATCTTCGCGCTCCAGATCGTGCCGCTCCAGATGGCGCTCGTCCCGCTCCTGAAGCTCTTCTCGCAGGGCTGGCTGTTCCTGCCCGCGTGGCACCTCACCGGTCCCGCGCGGTTCGGCCAGGTCTGGTTCGCCCACACGGTCTTCGCGCTGCCGTTCGCGGTGTTCCTCCTGCACAACTTCCTGGCGGGCCTGCCCCGGGAGCTGATCGAGGCCGCCCGCGTCGACGGAGCGTCGCACGGGACGCTGCTGCTGCGGATCGCGCTGCCCCTGGCCCGCCCGGCCCTGGTCACCTTGGCCGTCATCCAGTTCATCTGGGTGTGGAACGACCTTCTCGTGGCACTGACGCTGTCGGGCGGAACGGCCGAGACCGCGCCGATGACGGTCAGACTGGCGAGCCTGGCCGGGACGTACGGCAACGAGTGGCAGCGGCTCACGGCGGGAGCCTTCGTGGCCGCGCTCGTCCCGCTGCTCGTCTTCTTCGCTCTCCGGCGGCACTTCGCCCGGGGACTGCTCGCAGGATCGGTCAAGGGATGAGCCCCGACAGGTCCGCCGGGCAAGGCGCGGCGACGGGGCTGAGCCGGCCCGGGCTGCGGGGCCGCGAAGCCGAGCTGGAGCGCCTGCGCGCCCTGGTCGAAGCGGTGCGCGACGGCGAGGGAGGAGCGATCGCGCTGCTCCTGGGCGAGCCCGGCATCGGGAAGACCGTACTGCTGCGGGAGACCGTCGCGATCGCACGGGCCCAGGGATTCGTCGTCAGCCACGGACGCGCCGAGGAACTCCACGAGCTGGCCCCGCTCGCCTCCCTGGCCTCGGGCCTCCTGCACGGTGACCCGCCGCTGCTGTCCGGCACGGATCTCGCGGACCTCGCCGGCCACCACGACCAGCGCATCTGGCTCGTCGAACGACTGGCCCAGTTGATCGAGGAGCGCTCGGCGGGCACGCCCGTACTGATCGCGGTCGACGACGTCCAATGGGCCGACCCGCTGAGCCGGTTCGCGCTGAGCGTCCTGCCGGCACGGCTGCTCAGCTCCCCGGTCCTCTGGCTGCTCACGGGCAGGGACGACCCGGAACTGTACGGGCAGGGATCGCTGACGACGACCCTCCCCCTGCGGCCGCTGCCCGACGCGGCCCTGACCGAGCTGGCGCACGACGTCCTCGGCGGGGTCGTGCCGGAGCACGTCGCGGAGCTCCTCGACGGGGCCGGCGGCAACCCCTTCCTCGCGTCCGAGATGCTCTCGGGCATCGCGGCGTCCGGCGCGGACGGGTCGGAACCGCCGGAGCGGCTGGTCCTCGGCGTACGCGACCGGCTGGGCACCCTCCGGCCGGACACCCTCCACTTCCTGCGGATCGGCTCGGTCCTCGGCCGCGCGTTCACGCTCGCCGACGCCGCCGCCCTGTGCGGCCGGCCGGCCTCCGGACTCAGCGCCGAGGTGGACGAGGCGATCGCCGCGGCCCTCCTCCACGACGACGGCGAACGCCTCCTGTTCCGCCACGACCTGCTCCGCCAGGCGGTGTACGCCGACCTCGCCCCCTCCGTGCGCCGGGCGCTGCACCGGGAGGCCGCGAGCCGGCTCGTCGCGGCGGGCCGGAGCTCCGCCGACGCGGTCCCGCATCTGCTGAAGAGCGCCGACCCCGGCGACCAGGAGGCGATCAGGCTGCTCGACGAGGCCGCCACGGACGTGATCGCCGTGATGCCCGACCTCGCCGCCGACCTGGCCGTACGCGCCCTGGAACTCGTACCGTCCCGTGCGCCCATGGTGTTCGACGTGGGAGAACGGGCCATCGTCGCGCTGACCCGCGCGGGCCGGTACACCCAGGCACGCGACACCGGTGACACGCTGCTCGCCCGGCAGCCACCCCTGGACGTCTTCGCCCGTCTGCAGTCCGTACTCGGCGACACGCTGTGGCACCTCGACGACGTCCACGAGCTGACCCGCCGCACGACGGCGGCGCTGGCAGCCGTCACCGACCCGGTGATCCGCGCCCGGCTGACCGCCCGGCAGGCCCTGGCCCGGTCCCGCGGACGTGACCTCGCGGCCGCGCGCGAAACCGGCGAACGGGCACTCGCCGAGGCGGAGCGGGCGGGGGACCGGGAGGCGCGCGTCCTCGCGCTGTGGGGCCTCGGCGAGATCGCCCTCAACGCGGGTGACTGCGCTGCCGCGGTCGAACACCACACGGCGCTGAGCGTGTTCGACGCGGCGTTCCTCCCGGAGGAGGCCGTCGCCCGGATCCACAGCGACGACTTCGACACCGTAAGGCGACTGCTCCGGACGGCGGGCGACGATCCCCGGCGCCCCGCCATGCTGATCTGGGCCCAGGGAACGCTGCACATGGGTCTCGGCCGGCTCGACGACGCGGACGCCGACTTCGTCACCGCCGAGCGTCTCGAAGCGGACCTCCACGTCCCCGGCAACCTGGTCAACATCCGCGTCAACCGAGGCCTCCTGGCGATGCTGCGCGGCGACCGCGAAGCCGCGAGGCAACACCTGGACGTCGTGAGGGCGACCGTGGCCGACCGGCCGAACACCGGCAACCACGCCGCACACCAGTACTTCGGGGCCGTCGTCGCCGATGCCGACGGCGACCACGCGACAGCGGCCGAACTGATCCGATCCGCGCAGCGGGACCACCCCTTCCTCCGGTGGCGGCTGCTGCGCCCCCATGTCGTCCAGGCCGTGGGGATCGCCCTGCGAGCCGGGGACCGGAACCTGGCCGAGGACCTCGCGGCCCAGGCTGCCGAGCACGCCGTCCGCAACCCCTCCGTGCCCACCGCGCAGGGGACGGCCGCCCACACGGCGGGTCTGGTGAACGCCGACCACGCAATCCTGGAGCGGTCGGTCCGCATCCTCCTCACCGGCCCCCGGCCGCTGCCCCTCGCCGCCGCGTCCGCCGACCTCGGGCGCGCTCTCCGCGCGGCCGGCGACCCCTCCGCGACAGCCGCCCTGACCAAGGCTCACGACATCTACGCCCGGGCCGGGGCCGACGCCGAGGCCGACCGGGTCCGGAACGATCTGGAGCGCGCCACAAGGCGCTCCGGCCGACGGTCCGGAGGCCCCCGATCGCGCCCGCACCAGGGCTGGGACGCGCTCACGGCGTCGGAACGCAAGGTGGCCCGGCTGATCGCCGCAGGCCACACCAACCGGTCGGCCGCCGAGACGCTCTTCGTCTCCCCGCACACGGTCAGCACCCACCTGGCGTCCATCTTCCGCAAGCTCTCGGTGCGTTCGAGGGTCCACATGGTGCGGATCGTCCTCGCCGAGGGTGACGCCGGGACGGCCACCGACGACTGAGCGGGCTCTGCGCCCCTGTGCAAGGTGCGGTGCGCCGTGCGGCAACAGGAGGTGCGGGACCGGTCCTAGCGTGACGGGCGTACCGCGCCGCTCCGACGCGCGGACCAGCCACTCCGAATCGAGGACTCAACCCATGCCGTACATCACCGTGGGCCAGGAGAACACCAACCCCGTCGAGCTCTATTTCGAGGACCAGGGCAGCGGGCAGCCGGTCGTCCTCATCCACGGCTTCCCGCTCGACGGCCACTCCTGGGAGCGCCAGACCGCCGCGCTGCTCGACGCCGGCCACCGCGTGATCACGTACGACCGCCGCGGGTTCGGTCGGTCCTCGCAGCCGACCAGCGGCTACGACTACGACACCTTCGCCGCCGACCTCAACACGGTGATGGAGACCCTCGACCTGAAGGACGCCGTCCTCGTCGGCTTCTCCATGGGCACCGGCGAGGTCGCCCGCTACGTGTCCACGTACGGCTCCGCCCGCGTCGCCAAGGTCGCCTTCCTGGCCTCCCTCGAGCCCTGCCTGCTCAAGACCGACGACAACCCGGACGGCGTCGCTCCGAAGGAGTTCTTCGACGGAGTCGTCGACGCCGTCAAGGCCGACCGCTACGCCTACTACACCGCCTTCTTCAACGACTTCTACAACCTCGACGAGAACCTGGGCACCCGGATCAGCGAGGAAGCGGTCCGCAACAGCTGGAACACCGCGGCCCGCGGCGGCTCCTTCGCCGCGTCCGCCGCACCCTCGACCTGGTACACCGACTTCCGCGCCGACATCCCCGCCGTCGACGTCCCGGCCCTGATCCTGCACGGCACCGCCGACCGCATCCTGCCCGCCGACAACACCGCGCGCCCCTTCCACAAGGCGCTCCCCGCCGCCGACTACGTCGAGATCGAGGGCGCCCCGCACGGACTGCTGTGGACCCACGCCGAGGAGGTCAACACCGCCCTCCTCGCCTTCCTCGCCAAGTGACGCCGAACCGTTGACCCGCCGGGTGACGCCGGAGCTCCCGACGTCACCCCGGCCCCGGTTCCCCGGCGCGGGAACCGGACGAGCGTCGCCGCGCTCATGGCGGCGCGCCCGGTCGGCGAAGAGCCCGGGGACGGTGTCGCCATCCTCGAACGGCAACTCGCCGACCTGCGCTTCGACTGAGACGGGCCCCGCCCGGGGCGACGGCGGGGTGGTTCATACTGATCCGCCGTACCGCACGCGGACCGAGCCGGTCCCGTGCGGGCCAGGCCGGCAGAATGAGCGTGAACCGAGTGACGACACGGACCGTACCCGAGGAGATCGACGGGGTACGGACCCCCCTCCGTGGCCGAGAGGCCGAACTGGCGTTCCTCGAGGCGAGGCTCGACGCGCTCGACCGCGGCGAAGGCGGGATCGTCCGTGTCGAAGGCCCCGCCGGCATCGGCAGGTCCAGGATCCTCGCGGAGGCCGCGGCAGCCGCGAGGCGGCGCGGGACGAGGGTGTTCGAGGGGGCGGCGGACCCCGACGAACAGTTCGTGCCGCTCGGCTCGCTCCTCGACGGCGTGCTCGCCGGCAAGGGGCCGCTGTCGGGCGCCGTCCGTCTCCGGGACCTCGCCACGACCCCCGGCCGGCGGTTCTGGCTGCTCCAGGAACTGAGGGACGGCCTGCGGGAGACGGTGCGGGACGGCCCCCTGCTCGTCGTCCTCGACGACCTGCAGTGGTGCGACGACCTGACCCTGCTCACCTTTCACACCCTCGCGGCCGGACTCTCGTCGCACGCCATCCTCTGGCTGGTCGCCGTGCGCGGCGGCAGCGTGCCGTCGGGCGTGCGCACGACCCTGGACAGGATCCGGCAGGCAGGCGCGCACGAGCTGGTGCTGGGCGCGCTGGGGGAGCGGGCGACCGCACAGATCGCCGAGGACGTCCTGGGGGCCACTCCGGACCCGGACGTCCTGCGCGTCGCCCACCGTGCCGAGGGAGTGCCACAGCTGCTGGTCGAGCTGCTCGGCTCGCTGCGGGAGGACGAGGCGGTGACGATCGAGCAGGGCAGGGCGACACTGCCCGGCGGACCTCCCGCCCCGCGGGTTCTTCCCTCTGTCCTGCGCCGTCTCGACCAGCTGTCGGACGAGGCCCGGGAGCTGGTGCGGACGGCGGCGGCCGTGGGCGGCCCGGTCACGGTCGCGCATCTCGCCGAACTGCTCGGCAGGTCCCCGGCGGCGCTCATCACGGCGGTGCAGGAATCCCTCGACGCCGAGCTGCTCGCGGAACGGGGCGATCGCCTCGCCTTCCGCCACGACCTGATCCGCGAGGCGGTGGAGCAATCCGGGCCGTCGGCCGGGAGAGGGGCGCCGTCGGATGCGGCGGAGGCGGGTACAAGAACGCAGGATGCGGCGGAGGCGGACCGGCTTCGCACCGCCGCGGCGGAACTCGCGGCCACCGCACCCGGACCCGCCGCGGAGCACAGCCTCAAGGCCCTGGAACTCACCGCGGTGGACGGTCCGGAGCGGCCGCACATCATCGCCGAGACGATTCCGCTGCTCTGGCAGACGGGCCGGGCCGCCCAGGCGCGCGAGCTGGGAGCCGCCGCCCTGGCGACCGGCGGCCTCGGGCCCGAGGGCGAGGCGCGCATACGCCTCGCCCTGGCCCGCGCCGCCGTCTCGTTCGACTTCTCCGAGGCGGCCCGGCAGGCCCGCGCCGGGGCAGCACTGCCCGGAATCCCCGTGGACCTGAAGGGGCGACTCCTCGCCATGCTCGCCGTCGGCCTGTCGATGGCGGGCGAGCACGCGGCGGCCGAGAAGGTCGCGGCGGAGGCGTGGGAGGCCGCGGCGGCAGCGGGGGACCGCTCCGCCGAGGCCACGCTGACGACGGTCCGCTCCGCCGTGAGTTTCCACCGCATGGACTTGACCGAGGCGTTCCGGCAGGCCGAGCGGGCCGCCGCGCTGGCCGACGCCCTGGGCGTCAGCACCTCGCTGTGGGTGCCGGAGGCCTTGTGGCACGCGCTCCTGTCGAACACCACCGGACGTTCCGCGGAGGCACTCGCCGCCGCGGAGGACGGCATCCGGATCACCCGGGAGCAGGGGCGGACGGCGGCCACCCGGATGTGGCTCATGACCCGCTCCCGCATCCTTCTGGAGGCCGGACGACTGGCGGAAGCCCGGGCCGACGCCGAAGCCGCGTCCGCGACGACCGACGATCCCGGCCCGGGCAACCTCGCCGACGTCACGCTCCGGTACGTGATGCTGCGCGTCGCCCTCCACACCGACGACCGGGGGACCGCACATGTGTACGCGGCGGAGGCGAGGCGCATGCGCGGCGACGGCGCACCCGTCGTCCGGCACTTCGGCTCCTGGATGCTGGCACTGATGGCGGACTTCGAGGGCCGGCCCGACCGTGCCATGGCCGAACTCGACGAGGTGATGACCTCGCCCGCCGCGGACCGGCCCGCCTACGCCGGCCTGGTCGATCCCGCCGACGCCCCTGGGCTCGTCCGCATGGCGCTGCGCGCCGGGGCGCTCGAACGGGCCGCGCAGGCAGTCGCCCTGGCCGAGCGGCGCGCCGAGCTCAACCCCGACCTCACGTTCCTCGCCGCGACCGCCGCACACGCCCGGGGTCTGCTCGACAACGACCTCGCTCCTCTCCAGCACGCCGTCCGGCTGTACGAGGACTGCCCTCGGGTGCTGGCCCGGGCGTCGGCCTTGGAGGACGCCGGTCGGAAGCTGGCGACCACCCGCAGGCCCGAAGCGCTGCCGTACTTCGACACGGCCCTCGCTCTCTACGCGCGGGCGGGCGCCACGCGGGACGTCGCACGCGTCCACCGGCGCCTGCGCGCCGCAGGCGTCCGCCGCCGGCCCGCGACAGCCGGACTCTCCGGTGCGTGGCCCGAGCTGACGGCCGCTGAGATCCGGGTGGTCCGGCTGGTGGCCCGAGGACTGGCCAACCGAGAGGTGGCCGAGCAGCTGGCGCTCTCGCCGCACACGGTGGCATCGCACCTGCGCCGGGCCTTCACCAAGCTGGACGTCACCTCGCGCGGCGAGCTGATCCGGCTGGTCAGGCAGCGTGACAACGGAGAGTAGCCGCTTCGTATCCCCTGTGCGGGTCCCCGCAATGAACGATTCACGCGATGTGCCGACGTCGCCGCTTCCTCAGAATGATCAAGAACCGCGAAATGGAGAAACCCGCGGGGACAGTTGATCGAGAGAGGAACCGCGCATGACCGCAAGGCTCCAGCGAGCCCGCCCCGGCAGCCCCGAGCTCCAGGCGCTCGTCGACGAGCTCGCGGAGCGCCTCGGCCGGTCCGTCGCCGTCGACGACCCGCTGGTCCGCATGGTCTGCACGAGCCGCCACTTCGGCGACGAGGACCCGGTACGCATCGGCACCCTGTTGCAGGGCCGCGCCGACAACGCGGCCATCCGCTACGTCCTCGCCCAGGGCGTGACCCAGTGGTCGCGAGCCGGGTTCATCGACGGCCGTGACGATCTCGGACTGCTGCCCCGTTACGTCGTGCCGCTGCGCGAGCGCGGGCACCTCCTCGGGCTGCTCATGGTGGTCGCGCCCGGGAAGGCGCTCGAAGAGCGGGAGACGCGCGCCATCGCCCGGGCCGCGGACGCCATGGCCGCCCAGATGTACGGGGAGCACATCGCCGCCGACACCCGCAAGGCCGACGAGCGGGACCTGGTCCTCGAACTCGTCGGCGCCGACGTCGCCGCCCGTACCGCCGCACGCCGGCGAGGCAGGGAACTCGGACTGCTCGGAGCGGCCGAGCACGTCCTGGTCACCGTCGTTCAGCTGGGCTGCGCGACGGAGCTCGTACGGCATTCCGAGGCCGCCCTGTGGGGGGCGTTGGAAGGGTTCCGGCAGACGCGCTCCGCGCAGGGCCTGATGGCGATCGGCAGGGAGCGGGCGACGCTGCTCCAGCTCCGCGTCCGCCCACCCGGCGCGGACGAGGTCGCTTCCCAGTCCGCTCGTATCCTCGACGAACTCCGCACCTTCCTGGGCCCGTCGGCGGACCCGGTGATCGGCGTCGGTGGCCGGCAGGCCGGCCTGGACCACGCCTGGACGTCGTACGAGCAGGCGCTCGTGGCCGCACGCGCGGCACGCCGACTGCCCAGCCTGAAGCGCGCCGGTGACTGGGAGGCGCTCGGTGAGCTCGCGGTGCTGCTCCAGCTTCCCGAGCACGCCCTGAACGCGTCCCTGGTCCCGGAGCCGCTCCGCACCCTGACGGAGGCTCACGGCGGCGACCGCCTGCGGGACACCCTCCGCTGCTTCCTCGAACACGCGGGGTCGATTCCCAAGACCGCGGACACGCTGGGCATCCACCGCACCTCGCTCTACTACCGCCTGCGCCAGATCCAGGAGATCACCGGACTCGACCTCGACGACGGCGCGCACCGGCTCACCCTGCACCTCGGCCTCAGGGTCGGGGAACTCCTCGCCCCGGGCGACGACAGGGCCGTGTGACCACGGACTCGCTTCGACAAAGCGAGGAGCATCCACGGCCCGATTCCTACAGCTCGCGGTGGTGCGGGCGGCGGGCCCCCATCGATGATGTTCGGACGGGCGGGGCCGGTGTACCGCCTCTGGCCAGGGGAGAGGTCATGAAGGAACTGATCACGACGGACGGCGCGAGGCTCGCCTACCAGGACTCCGGCGGCGAGGGCGTCCCGCTGGTGATGCTGCACGGCTGGGGGCAGACGCAGGCGATGTTCCGCCACCAGATCGAGGGGTTGGCGCCCGGTCGTCGCGTCGTCACCCTCGACCTCCGCGGCCACGGGAAGTCCGGCAAACCGCGTCATGGACACCGCATCGCCCGGCTCTCCCGCGACGTGCTCGAACTCGTCGACCATCTCGGGCTGACCCGCTTCGACGCACTGGGCTGGTCCATGGGCGTCTCGGTGTGGTGGAGCTTCATCGACCAGTACGGGACCGGACGGATCCGGCGCTTCGTCGCCGTCGACCAGCCCGCGGCGGTCGCCGCCGTGCCCTGGATGACCGAGCGCGAACAGCGGGACTCCGGCGCCATCTTCGACGTGTCGGGGCTGTTGTACCTGGGCGCTGCCCTCGCGGGGCCGGAGGGCGACACGGTCCGCGCCGACTTCGTGCGCGGCATGTTCTCCGGCGAGCCCGACCCCGAGGTACTGGCCTTCGTCACCGAGGAGATCAGTTCGACACCCGCCCACGCGGGCGTGCCTCTCCTGTTCGACCACTGTGCGCAGGACTGGCGTGACGTGCTTCCCCGGATCGATGTGCCGACCCTGGTGATCGGCTGCGAGGGGAGCCATGTGCACCCCGATTCGCAGCGCTTCGTCGCCGAGCGGATTCCCGGCGCCCGCCTGCACGTCTTCTCCTCCGACGTGGCGGGCTCGCACTTCCCCTTCCTGGAGAACCCGCCGGCCTTCAACACCGTGGTGGAGAAGTTCCTCGCCGAGGAGCCGGCGAACAGGGCGTGAATCCGCACTCCGCCCGCACGAACCTACGGCTAGGAACCACCATGCCCCTCACACTGATGTCCCCTGCGTCCGCACGTGTGCCCCGGCAGGCGCCCGACCCGACCTCGCCCTCCTCCCGCTCCGGGTGGCTGGTCCGGATGGTCTCCGAGATGCCGGACACGGACGACCGGAACCAGGTCTACCTCGGCGTCCATGTCCGTGGGCCCGTCACCGTGGTCCGCGAGCGTGCCGAGACCCTGCTGGAGCCGAACGACCTCGTCTTCTGCGACCCGGCCCGACGGCATCTGCTGCGGTTCGGCGAGGACTGCCGGATGATCTTCTTCCGCGTACCCCGCTGCTATCTGGGCGTCACGGAGTCGGAACTCGACCGGGTGCTCGGCGTACCCGTACGCGGCGGGGAGGGGATCGGGGCGCTGGCCTCCGACTTCCTGACCGCGCTCGCCGCCAGGGCGGAGTTCCGCCGGTCCACGATCGGGGACCGACGTGCCAGGACGGCTGTGCATCTCCTCTCCGTCCTGGTCATGGAGCTCCTCGACGCGGACGCGACGGACGAGGCCGACGACGCGCCGGGGGCCGTCAACGAGATGCTGTCCCGTATCCACGCCTACATCGAAGAACATCTGATGGATCCGGACCTCTCGCCGGAGTCGATCGCACGCGCCCACCACATCTCGGTCCGGTACCTGCAGAAGCTCTTCCAGAACGACGGCAGCACGGTGAGCCAGTGGGTGCGACAGCGCAGGCTCGAGTTCTGCCGGCTCGAGCTGAGCCGCTCCAGGGCCCGGAGAACCACCATGGCCGCGGTGGCCCACCGCTGGGGCTTCAGCAGTCCCTCTCACTTCAGCCGCACGTTCCGCGGGGCCTACGGCATCAGCCCCAGCGAATGGCAGGCGCTGGCGACCTCCGCCGTCGCGCCGACGACTGTCCGCACCCCGGTCGCATGACCAACCCCACCGTCGTCCTCGTGCACGGTGCCTTCGCCGACGCGACAGGCTGGATAGGCGTCATCTCGGAACTGCGGAGCAGCGGTATCCCGGTGATCGCTCCGTCGAACCCGCTGCGGGGCCTGACGTCGGACGCCGCCTATCTCGCCTCCTTCCTGACGCAGGTCGAGGGCCCGGCCGTACTCGTCGGCCACTCGTACGGCGGCGCGCTGATCACCGTGGCCGGCGCCGCGGAGAACGTCGTGGGGCTCGTCTACGTGGCCGCCTACGTGCCCCACGAGGGCGAGAGCCTCGGCCAGCTCCAAGGAAGCTTCCCCGAGTGTCCGCTGACTGGCCATCTGAAGGAGTGGACGTACCCGCTCCTCGACGGAGACTCGGCGGTCGAGGTCACCATCGAGGAGACGGCCTTTCCCTCCGTCTTCGCGGCGGACGTGTCCGAGGACGTCGCAGGCGTCCTGGCAGCGGCCCAACGCCCGCTCGCCATGGCCGCCTTCACCGAGACCGTGTCCACGGCGGCGTGGCGGACGAAACCGTCCTGGGCCCTGGTGGCCGGGTCCGACCGCACCATCAGCCCCGAGGCCCAGCGCTTCGGCGCCGCCCGCGCGGGAGCCGTCGTCGTCGAACTCCCGGACGCCTCCCACGCCGTCGTCCTGTCCGAGCCCAAACAGGTCGCCGACCTGATCAGAGACGCCGTACGCGCGACGAGCTGACCACCGGCCTCCGCGCCCTTGAGCGGCAGGTGCCGGGGACGCGTCGTCAGAGGAATGCGGCGAGGCCGTCGAGGAGCCTGTCCACGTCGTCGGGGGTGTTGTAGGGCGCCAGGCCCGCCCGGAGGGCCGGGGACTCCAGCTTCAGCGCGGCGAAGGGCTCGTGCGCGTAGAACTGGCCGGCCGGGGCGACGACGTTGCGCCCGGCCAGGTGTATCTGGGCCTCGCGCGCGTCGCGGCCTTCGAGGGTCATCAGGAGCGTCGGGGTGCGGTCGTGGGCCTTCGAGTGCAGGGTGATGGCGTCACCCAGCGACCGAAGACCCTCCTCCAGCCTCGTACGGAGCGTCAGCTCGTGCTCGTGCAGGGAGCCCAGGGACCGCGACAGTCGCTCCCTGCGAGAGGTCGCCGTGCCGGGGTCCAGCGCGGCGAGGAAGTCCACCGCGGCGGTGGCGCCGGCCAGGGTCTCGTAGGGGAGCGTGCCGAACTCGAAGCGCTCCGGCACGGTGTCGGGGGAGGGCAGGAGCTTGTCCGGGTGGAGGGTCTCGAGGAGCTCGGGCGTTGCGGCCAGCACCCCGCAGTGCGGTCCGAGGAACTTGTAGGGCGAGCACACGAACAGGTCCGCCCCCGACGCGGGCACGTCCACGAGGTGGTGCGCCGCGTAGTGCACACCGTCCACGTACACCAGGGCGCCGACCTCGTGGGCCCGGTCGGCGATCCGGCGGACGGGCGGCTTGGTGCCCAACACGTTCGAGGCCGCCGTGACCGCGACCAGCCGCGTCCGCGGTGAGAGGACCCGCTCGTACGAGTCGAGGTCGAGCTCCGTCGTTCCCGCGTCGATCTCGATCCGATGAACCGTCACTCCGGCGCGCTCGGCAGCCTGGACCCAGGGGCGGACGTTGGCGTCGTGGTCCAGACGGCTGACGATGATCTCGTCGCCCGGGTTCCAGCTCTTGGCCAGGTGGCGTGAGAAGTCGTACGTGAGCTGCGTGGCACTGCGCCCGTGGACGATGCCACTCGCAGGCACGTGGAGGAGGTCGGCGTAGGCGGCGCGGAAGTCCGTGACCGCACGCTCGGCGTTGAGTTCGGACGGGTTGACGGTTCCTCGGTTGGAGAGGGGTCCGGTCAGCGTCGCGGCGACGGCGTCGGCGACGGGGCGGGGGGTCTGTGTGCCGCCCGGCCCGTCGAAGAAGGCGAGGCCGTCGTCGAGGGAGGGGAAGTGGGCCCGGAGGGCCGCGAGGTCGATGGCCATGGCCTCGGCTTTCTGTCGGGCGGCTCGCCTGGTGGTCGCGGTGCCTGGAAGTGAGGTGCATAGACTCTGGCACTCGGTGTCGGAACACGTAAAGCGATGAATCGCGAAGAGAGAGTTCACGATCCATGAAGTCCCAGCCCGATCTGAAGCTCCTCGCCACCTTCCTGGCCGTCGTGCGTCATGGCTCGATGGCCGAGGCCGCGGCAGCGCTCGGCTACGTGCCCTCGGCGGTCTCCCAGCACATCGCCGCGCTGGAACGCGACATGGGCATCGAACTGCTCGTCCGCCGCCCAGGCAGCCGACTCATCCTCACTGCGGCCGGCCGCTCCCTCGCGCAGGCGACCGAGACGCTCTTCGACGCGACCGCGCGATTCCAGGATGTCGCCAACGGCATCGCGAACCGGGAGATCGCCGAACTTCGCGTCGGCACCTACCCCAGTGCGATGAGCCACTTGTTCCCGGAGGTCCTGTCCACGCTCAAGGCCCGTCGCTCCGGCCCCCGCATCCACCTCATCGATGTGGAGACGCACGAAGGACTGCCGAAGGTGAAATCGGGGGACATGGACCTGCTCGTCGCCTACCGCTATCTGCCCGAGGACCCGCCGACCCCGTCCGACGCGTGGACCGTCACAGCCCTGGGCCGCGAACCGCTGGTCCTGGTCACGGGCGCCGAGCCGGGCCGCCGTCGCCCGGTGCGGCTCGCCGAATGCCTGGAACGCGACTGGATCTCGGGCCACGCGCACAACGCCGACCGGCGTCTGCTGCACCGCTGGGCCGGAGAGCTCGGCATCTCGCCCCGGGTGACGCTGGAGACCGAAGACCTGCACGGCATGCTCGCCATGATCCGAGCCGGCCTGGCGGTGGGGCTGATCCCGGCCACACTCCTCGACCGAGGGCATGAGGAGTCCGGGGTCGAGAGGGTGGTCCTTCCGCCCGGCGTCACACCGCTCCACCGGGAGATCCTCGCCGTCAGCCGACCCGGCGCCCGACCCCCGGTCATCGACGAGCTGGTCACACTCCTGGCCGGCGCCCTGGAGAGCATCCGGTCGTAGCCGACTGTCATCGGGGCGGCCGCGCGCCGTAGACGTAGGCACGCAGGCCCGTTCGGTTGCCCAGGTCCGGCAGCGGATGCGCGGGCCATGCGTGGGCGTACGAAGGGGGCCGGGCCGCGTCCGCCACCAGGATCGCGACCGGTTGGTGGAGCGCCGTCGCGACGAGTTCCCCCGGCGTGATGCTCTTGTTGGGGCCGCCGGGTTGGCGGGACGCGCATCCGGCCAGGAGGGCCACGCGGATCGACTCAAGACCGCTGACCACACACGGCGGACGCACGCCCAGGGCGTGGAGTTCGGCCGCGATGCGCCCGAGGTCGGCCGTGTAGCGGCGCACTCGGTCGGCCGTGTTGTCGACCAGCCGGTACTGGAGCGCCAGGTGTGAGGCCAGGGCCACGGCGACGAGGCCGACCACGATCCGGCGCCCGCGCGGCCGGGGCCGGCACGCCCGGACCAGGCCGTACGCGACGGGCAGGGCGAGGAGCGCGTAGGCGGGCAGGAGGAAACGCGGTGCCGCGTAGCCGACGGTGAACAGATAGGGCGCGGCCAGTGCCGCGCCGACCACCGTCGCCACCACCAGTTCCGTGCGGTGGCGGCCGACGCGTACAGCGGCCCGCACACCCGCCGCCACGAGCAGCGGCAGCGCGAAGAACCACAGGGCGGCCGCGGGAAACCGCCAGGGCACGTCGCAGGGGCGGCACAGCGTGCGCCCGCCGAGTGCGCGGGCGTGGTCGTCGACGGAGAAGTACCAGCCGAGCCGGCCCTGGATCTCGCTGCCCCGGTCCAGCCGGGCGGCGAGACCGCCGTAGGAGACGTACGCCTCGACGATCCACGGAGCGCACCCGGCGGCCAAGCCTGCGGCGAGCGCGACCAGCAGGAACCCCCACCGGCGGGCCCTCATCGCCACGGCTGCGACCGCGAGCGGCAGGGCGAGCCACACCGCGTCCGTGGGCCGCATCAGCGCGGCGAACGCCACCCCGGCGGCCAGGCCGACGGGCGCCCACCGGTCTCCCGGGTCCCGCACGGCCCGCAGGAAGCAGCCGACAGCGGCGAGCGCCCCGTAGGCGACCCACAGGTTGGGCATCGCCTGCGAGGCGTAGAACATCGTGATCCACAGGCTGGTGAACAGGCCGCCCGCGACACCGAGAACCGGCGCGGGCAGCAGTCGTCGCCACACCCACAGTGCGAGGAACAGTCCGCAGCCCGCCAGCACGGCCAGGTAGACGCGCAGCGCCGTGAGGGAGGTGGTCAGCACGGTGAGGGGGGCGACGAGGTAGGTGATGCCCCGGGCACGCGGCGCGCTGAAGAACGCGGCCGGTGCCTGTGGGCTCACCTGGCTGACGTACACCGACTCGTCCCAGCCGAGCCCGAGACCCGGAGCGATCAGCGCGAGATGGACGAGTGCGAAGGCGGCGGAGACGGTTGCGAGCAAGGGCAGCGGATTCCTCATGGCCGCCCCGGCGGACGGGCCCTGCCGCGCCCTGCCCGCCGCACCGGCTCGTACCTCGCTGATCACGCCTCTGTCCGTCATGGCAGCCAGGCTGCCGCCGGCCTCGGCCGGCTGCCCGGGGCGGCGCGGCACTCGGCGCAACGCTCCTTCCGGACGAGTGAGCCCCCCCGTGAGGTCAGCCGACGAGTTCGCTGATCTCGAACAGATGGCCGTCGGGGTCTCTGAAGAAGGCACGGATCTCGTATCCGCGGTCCACCGGCGGAGTGAGGAAGCGCGCACCGCGCGACCGCAGGGCGTCGTAGGCGCTCCGGCAGTCACGTACCCGGAAGATCAGCTCGGCACTGACGCGATCGGGGTCGTCGGGAGGGGCGAACGTGACGTCGGGCTTGTCGTCGGTCGGTCCTCCGCCGGTGACCAGCAGCAGCCAGGAGCCCAGCAGACGCAGGACGCAGGCGGACTCGTACTCCCGCTCGACGCTCGCGCCGAGCACATGCTCGTACCACTGCCTGGACACGGCGACGTCGGAGACGACGAGCAGCCGCGTCAGCTCCATGTCCGCGGCGGGGAACTCGTTCACGGGGCGGTCTCCTCTGCCGGCGATGTCTCCAGACCATCCTCGTGTTTCGGCCCCGGCCCGCCACCCGGACCGTCCGGACGGGCCGGGGTGGTGCCTGCCCGACGCGCGGAGCACCCTGGAGGCATGGCCCGAGCCAACGACCAGGTCGAGGCGCTGCTCCAGGAGTACGCCGACCTCATCGCGCTCCGGGGCGGGGAGGCCTTCAAGGCGCGGGCCTACGAGAAGGCCGCGCGCGCCGTCGCGGGCTACCCGCAGGACGTCTCGAAACTGGACGCGAAGGGCCTGCTCGAGATTCCGAACGTCGGCAGGTCCGTCGCCGACAAGATCGTGGAGTACCTGCGGACCGGCCGCATGTCCGTCGTCGACGAGGCCCGGACGTCCGTGCCGGCCGGAGTGCGTGAGCTGATCGCGATTCCGGGGCTCGGGCCCCGCAAGGCCATGATCCTCTACGGCGAGCTCGGCGTCACCACCGTCGACCAGCTCATCGACGCCATCCACCAGGAACGGCTCCGCGACCTGAAGGGCTTCGGGGAGCGGACCGAGGAGAACATCCTGCACGGCATCTCCGTCCTGCAGAAGGCCGGCGAGGGCCGGATCCTCGTCAGCGCCGCCATGGACATCGCCGAGCAGCTCGTCGCGGAGCTCTCGGACATCCGCGGCTGCGTACGGTGCACGTACGCGGGGTCCCTGCGCCGCATGAAGGAGACCATCGGCGACATCGACATCCTGGTGGCGGCGCGCCGGTCGGCCCCGTTCATGGATGCCCTCGCCGCCCTGCCGCACACGGCCGAGGTCATCGCACACGGGGAGAAGAAGACCTCCGTACGGACCGTCACGGGCCTCCAAGTCGACCTGCGGGTCCTTCCTCCGGCCTCCTGGGGCGCGGGACTGCAGTACTTCACCGGCTCCAAGGCGCACAACATCCGCACGCGCGAACTCGCGGTGCGCCAAGGCCTCAAGCTGTCCGAGTACGGGCTCTTCGACGCCGAGAGCGGCGAGAGCATCGCGTCCGAGACGGAGGAAGCGATCTACGCGAGGCTCGGACTGCCCTGGATCCCGCCGACGCTGCGCGAGGACCGCGGCGAGATCGCGGCCGGCATGCGCGGCGAACTCCCCGAACTCCTGACGGAGAAGGACATCCGCGGCGATCTGCACACCCATACCGACCTCACCGACGGGCTGGCTCCGCTGGAGGACATGATCGCCGCCGCTGCCGCCCGCGGATACGCCTATTACGCCGTCACCGACCACGCCCCGAACCTGTACATGCAGCGCATGACCGACGAGAAGATCCTCGCCCAGCGCGAGCGGGTACGCGCGCTCGACGGCGCGCACCACAAGATGCGGCTGCTGCACGGCACGGAACTCAACATCGGCCCGGACGGCTCCCTGGACTGGCCCGACGAGTTCCTCGCGGACTTCGACATCTGTGTGGCCTCGGTCCACTCCCACTTCAACCAGAGCAGGAGTGAACTCACCCGCCGTCTCGTCCGTGCCTGCGAGAACCCGCACGTCGCCGTCATCGGCCACCCCACCACCCGCCGGATCGGCAAGCGCCCGGGCATCGACGCCGACTTCGACGCGGTCTTCCAGGCCTGCGCCCGGGCAGGCACGGCTCTTGAGATCAACGCGCATCCCGAGCGGCTCGACCTGTGCGACGAGGACATCCTCCGCGCGAAACGGTACGGCGTGAAGTTCGCCGTGAACTCCGACGCGCACGCCACCACGCATCTGCCGTACGTGCGCTACGGGGTGGCCACGGCCCAGCGCGGCTGGCTGACGACGGACGACGTCATCAACACGTGGCCGGTGACGAGACTGCGCCGGTTCCTGGGCAAGAAGGGCTTGCGCAAGAAGGGCGCCTGAGGCGTCACGAGACCGCTCATGCGGGCTGCTGCGGGGAGCGGAGCACGAGCAGGGTGATCTCGCTGGGGGCGAAGACGCGGAAGGGCGGGCCCCAGAAGCCGGTGCCGCGGCTGGTGTAGAGGAGAGTGCGAGTGCCGTGGTGGCTGAGGCCGGCGACGGCCGGCTGGTCGAGGCGGACCAAGAGGTGGAAGGGCCAGATCTGGCCGCCGTGGGTGTGGCCCGAGAGCTGGAGATCGATGCCGTGGGCAGCCGCGCGGTCGATGAACTTGGGCTGGTGGGCGAGGAGGAGGACGGGGAGGTCGGGGTCGGCGCCGTGGAGGGCCCCGGCGAGGTGGGCGCGGTGGCCCGCCAGTCCGGAGGACTCGGCGGTGACGTCGTCGACGCCGGCGACGACGAGGGTGTCACCGCCGCGTTCGAGCAGCAGATGGCGGTTGCGCAGCGGCGTCCAGCCCAGCTCGTCCATCAGGTCGACCCAGCCCTGGGCCTCGCTGTAGTACTCGTGGTTGCCCGTGACGTAGACACGGGCCCGGGTCGCTTGCACGGTGCCCAGCGGGGCGGCCTGGGCGCGACGGCGCTCGGCCGTGCCGTCCGCGATGTCGCCGGTGTGGCAGACCAGGTCGGCTTCCAGGGTGTTCACCGTCGCGCAGACCCGCGCCGACCAGCGGGCGCGGTCCAGCGGACCGTAGTGGGTGTCGGTGATCAGGACGACGCGGGTGCCGTCCAACCCGCTACCCAGACGCGGGAGTTCCACCTCCAGCCGGCGTACGCGCGGCACGCGTCGGGCCTCGGCGTACCCCCAGGCGAGCAGCACGGCGACGACGCCGAGGACGGCCCAGGTCACGATGCGCGCCCGGTCCTGTCCGTTCCCGACGCCGCCCAGGGCCAGGGCGAGTCGGAGCAGGACGCCGAGCAGAACGGACCAGGTGAACAGAATCCAGATGCCGCCCAGCAGCGTGTCACCGACGATCGCCGCCCGGTCCTGCTGGCGCCGACCGTGGCCGCGCACCATCGCGAGCGGCATACCGACAAGGCCGAGGACGAACAGAGCGGTTCCGGTCAGCGTGACGGACAGCGGCCAGTGCTGACCGGTGTGCAGGAGGACCCAGCAAGGCACGGCCCACAGCAGCACGGGGGCGATCAGGGGGAGATAGCGCATCAGACGCTGCACTCGGCTCGGTGGTGCCCCTTGCGCCTCACCGGCGGCGGATCGGGTGTCGCTGGTCTCGGTCACGCTTCCCCTCCTGGGTTCTGCCCGGCATGCCCGCGGCGGAGCCGGGTGGCGGCCGCGGCACGTGAACCCATTGTCCGCCGTCGTCGGTCTCTAGGGCGTGAGTGCCCGCACGTCCTGGGATGCGATGGCCCGGTCCACCGCCGAGGGGCTCAGCGTGTGCTCGATGACCATGACGGCGGCTCCGATCACGCCGGCGCGGTCGCCCAGTTCCCGCCCCCGGATGGAGAGGTGCTGGGTGGCCAGCGGCAGGGAGCGGCTGTAGATGACCTCGCGTACGCCGGCGAGCAGGTGCTCCCCGGCTTCCGAGATGTCGCCGCCGATGATGATCACTCCGGGGTTGAAGAAGTTCACCAGTGAGGCCAGGACGTCGCCGATGTCCCGGCCCGCCTGGCGGATGAGCTGGATCGCGCCGGGGTTCCCGGCACGGACCAGGGTGACCACGCCTCGGCCGTCCGCGGCGTCCGTGCCCGACTCCCTGAGGCGTGCGGCGAGGGCCCCGCCGCCGGCGACCGCTTCGAGGCAACCCGTGTTTCCGCAGCGGCACGCCTCTTCTCCGGCCCGGGCCACCCGGATGTGGCCGATGTCGCCGGCGGAGCCCTGGGCGCCGCGGTGGAGCCGGTGTTCCGTGATGATTCCGCAGCCGATGCCGGTGCCGACCTTCACGAAGAGCAGGTGCTCGACCTCGGGGCTCGCGGCCCAGTGTTCGCCGAGAGCCATGATGTTGACGTCGTTGTCGACGAGTACCGGGGCGCCGAGCCGGGGCTGGAGCCGGCCGGGTACGTCGAAGCCGTCCCAGCCCGGCATGATCGGCGGGTTCACCGGCCGGCCCGACGTGTGCTCCACGGGGCCGGGGAGGCCGATGCCGACCCCGCAGACATCGGCGAGGGTGTGCCCGGTCTCGGTGAGCAGATCCGTGAACTCGTCGACGAGCCAGCCCAGGACGTACTCCGGCCCCTCCGTGATCCGCAGGTCGCGGCTGCGTTCGGCGAGAACCCGGGTGGACAGGTCGGTGACGGCGATCCGTGCGTGGGTGGCGCCCAGGTCGGCCGCGAGGACCATCCGGGCGCCGGAGTTGAAGGAGAACGCGATGGCGGGCCGGCCGCCGGAGAAGATCGCGTCCTCCGTCGGCAGGATCCACTGCTGGTCCGCCAGCGCGTCGAGGCGCTGGGTCACGGTCGATCGGGCGAGGCCGGTGAGCTGCACCAGTTCGGTGCGCGTGCGGGCGCGGCCGTCGCGCAGGATCGCCAGAAGGGCGCCGGCGCCTGCCGGTTCGGTGGTCAACTCCCCGCCTCCCGTCCATGTGGCTGTCAGGTCTGGTGGTTCTGGTGGTCGTCACTAATCATAACCGTCGACGTACTTATGGTTGACGCCCGTCATAAGTCATTCATAGGATCCGAAACATGCTCGACATACGACGACAGTCAGCGGAAGTCCGGGTGGGGATCGTCGGAACTGGCTTCATCGGCCGGGTCCATGCCCGAGCAGCACGGCAGGCGGGCGCACGTCTCGTCGGCATCGCGGGAACGGACCTGGCGAACGCCCTGGAGGGCGCCCAGGCGGTCGGCGCCGAGAAGGCCTTCGAATCGGTCACCGAACTGATCACGTCCGGCCTCATCGACGTCCTGCACATCTGCACCCCGAACCATCTGCACGCCCCCATCGCGCTCGAGGCGATGGACGCCGGCCTGGCCGTGATCTGTGAGAAGCCGCTGGCGACCGAGGCTCCGACGGCCCAGCTGATGGCCCGACGGGCCGCGGACGCGGGGGTCGTGGCCGCAGTCCCCTTCGCCTACCGATTCCACCCGATGGTCAGGGAGGCCAGGGAGCGCCTGAACGCACTCGGCCGCATCAGCCTGATCCAGGGCAGCTACCTCCAGGACTGGCTGCTGGAGTCGACCGACGACAACTGGCGGGTGGACCCGGCGCAGGGCGGCCCCGGACGCACCATCGGCGACATCGGCTCGCACTGGTTCGACCTCGTCGAGTTCGTGACGGGGGACCCGATCACCAAGGTCTGTGCCCAGACCTCCGTGGTCGTTCCGCAGCGCAACGGCGGCGGGCCGGTCCTCACCGAGGACCTGGCCACCGTGCAGTTCGCCACCGCGTCCGGAGCCCTCGGCTCGGTCTCGGTCAGCCAGGTCGCCCCGGGCCGCAAGAACCGCCTCTTCTTCGAGGTGTCCGCCGCCTCCGGAAGCATCGCCTTCGACCAGGAGACCCCCGACCGGCTTTGGCTCGGCGGCCGCAGCGGATCCCAGGCCCTCGTACGCGACCCCCTCAGTCTTTCGGAGGCCGCCAAGCGGTACTCGCCGCTGCCGGCCGGGCACCCGCAGGGGTTCCATGACTGCTTCGACGCCTTCGTGGCCGATGCCTATGCCGCGATCGGCGGGGACACCCGCGAAGGGCTGCCCACCTTCGAGGACGGTGCCCGCGCCAGTCGGCTCACCGACGCCGCCCTCCGGTCGGCACACGAAGGGGCGTGGGTGGCGTGCTGAGGATGACGGGCATCTGCAAGAGCTTCCCCGGCGCCCGCGTGCTCACCGACGTCGACCTCGACGTGGAGCGCGGCGAAGTGCACGCCCTCATCGGTGAGAACGGCGCCGGGAAGTCCACGCTCATGAAGATCCTCGCCGGTGTGCACACGCCGGACGAGGGCACGATCGCGCTCGACGGCCGGACGGTCTCCTTCAAACACCCGACGGACGCCCAGCGCGCGGGCGTGGCGATCATCTACCAGGAACTCACCCTCCTCCCCGAACGGACCGTCGCCGAGAACGTCTTCCTCGGCCGCGAGCCGAAGCGTCGCGGGCTGGTGGACAGGAAGGCGATGGAGGCAACCACCGCCGAGCTCCTCGAGGGACTCGGTGAAGTCTCCTTCGGCCCCCGCGATCTGGTGCGCCGTCTCTCCGTGGCTCAGCAGCAGGTGGTCGAGATCGTCAAGGCGCTCTCGGTGGACGCCCGTATCGTCGTCATGGACGAGCCGACGGCCGCCCTGGCCGAGAGCGAGGTCGAGCTGCTGTACCGGTTGGTCCGCCGGCTCAGCGAACGCGGCGTCGCCGTCCTCTACATCTCGCACCGCCTGCGGGAGATCTTCGAACTCGCCGACCGCGTCACGGTGCTCAAGGACGGCGCCAAGGTCACCACCCGGCCCATCGGGGAACTCACCACCGCCGAGCTCGTCCGGCTGATGGTCGGCCGCGAGCTCACCGACTACTACCCGCCACGTGCGACAGAGCCTGCCGGGGACGTGCTCCTCTCGGTACGTGGCGGCGGCAACGCCACCCTCGACGGCATCGACCTGGAGCTACGGGCGGGAGAGATCGTCGGTCTGGCCGGTCTGCAGGGCGCCGGCCGTACCGAACTCGCCAAGGCCCTGTTCGGCGCCGAACCCTTCACCCGCGGCGAGATGACGCCCCGGCGCCCCCGCTCGGTACGCGACGGAATCGCCGCGGGCATCGGGCTCGTCACCGAGGACCGCAAAGCCGAGGGGCTCGCCCTGCACCAGTCGGTACGCGACAACGCCCTTCTCGCGGCCCGGGCCCGCGGCGGACCCGCCGGAACCTCGGTCCTGGACCTCCTGCGGCGGGTGCGTCTCGCCCCGCCCCGTCCCGAGACGGAGGTCCAGTACCTCTCCGGCGGCAATCAGCAGAAGGTCGTCCTCGCCAAGTGGCTGACGGTGGCACCGAAGGTACTTCTGTTCGACGAGCCCACCCGCGGCGTCGACGTCGGAGCGAAGGCCGCCATCCACGAGCTCGTACGGGAACTGGCCGAGGACGGCATGGCCGTCCTGATGATCTCCTCCGAGCTCCCCGAACTCATCGGCATGAGCGACCGCATCGTCGTCCTCCGAGACGGACGCATCGCCGGTCATCTGCCCGCAGACTCCTCGGAGGAAGCCGTGATGCACCTGGCGGCCGGATCATGACCCAACAGCTCCAGCCCCTTCCGCTGAAGGGGCTCGCCCCGCGCGGGGTCGCCGCCGACAGCCCCGCCCGGGCCGTCTTCATGGCGCTGGGTGTCATGATCATGATCGGATGGGCCCTCTTCGCCTTCGACGGCGGCCAGTTCTTCGGCCAGAGCAACATCGTCGGGATCCAGCAGCGCTCCGCGGCCCTCGGCATCGTCGCCGTCGGCCAGACCCTCGCCATCCTCGCCGGTTCGCTGGACCTGTCCGTGGCCTTCCTGATGAGCCTCTGCTCGCTCGTCGCCGCCGAGACCATGGCCCAGTACGGCGTCCTCCCCGCCATCGGCGCCGTCCTCCTCGTCAGCGCGCTCACCGGCCTCGTCAACGGCTTCGTCATCACCCGGCTGAAGGTGCACGCCTTCATCGCCACACTCGGCGTGTCGCTCATCATCAAAGGCATCCTGGAACACCGCTACGACGGCCCCGCCGGCCGCGTGCCCGAGTCGTTCCAGCACCTCGGCTACGACCGTGTCGGCCCCGTGCCCGTCTCCGCCCTGCTCTGGCTGGCGATCGCGGCAGCGGCCTGGTTCCTGCTGCGCCACACCCCGCTCGGCCATCGCATCTACGCCGTCGGCGGCAGCCCCGAGGTGGCCCGCCTGTCGGGAGTACGGACCGGACGTGTCGTCGTCGCCACCCATGTCCTCTGCTCCCTGACCGCCGGAGCCGCCGGTCTGCTGCTCGCCGCCCGACTCGGCGCCGGTGCCCCCACCGTCGGCACCGACGGCGGCTACGACCTGGAGTCCATCGCCGCCGTCGTGCTCGGCGGCACCGCCCTCGCCGGCGGCAAGGGCGGCGTCGCGGGCACGGTCGGCGGCGTGCTTCTCCTCGCCGTCCTCGACAGCGTCTTCAACCAGCTGGAGATCGATTCCTTCGCCAAGGACGTGGTACGGGGCGTCGTCCTCGTCGCCGCCCTGGCGATCTACGCCCGTCGGAGGCGAGCACAATGAGACGCGACCTTCCCCTCTTCGGCGTCCTGGCCGTGCTCCTCGTGGCGATCGCGATCGCCAACCCGCTCTTCCTCGAACCCGAAGGCCTCCTCGCCTTCGTCAAGCGGGCGGCCCCGCTGGCCATCCTCGCCGCAGGCCAGTACTTCGTCATCGTGTCCGGCGAGTTCGATCTCTCCGTCGGCTCGCTCGTGACCGCCGAAGTCGTCATCGCCGCCCGGCTGATCGACGGCGACTCCGACGCCACCTGGCCGGTCGTCCTGCTGCTGCTCGCCTTCGGTGCCCTCATCGGCCTCGTCAACGGGCTGGCGACGACCGTGCTGAAGGTGCCGTCCTTCATCGTGACCCTGGGCATGCTCCTGATCCTTTCCGGAGCGGTCTTCCTGTGGACCGGCGGCTCCCCCCGGGGCGCCCTCTCGGAGGAGTTCCGTCAGTTCGGCCGCGGCAGCCTGGGGCCGGTGCCGTGGTCGGTCCTCGTTCTCGTCGCCGCCGTCGCGGCCGTCATCACCCTCATGCGCTCCGACTTCGGGCGCACCCTGATGGCCGCGGGCGACAACCCGCTCGCCGCCGGCCTGTCCGGGGTGCGCGTGCTGCGGGTGAAGACGACCGCCTTCGTCCTGTCCGGTCTGTCGGCCGCTGTCTGCGCCGTCCTGCTCGGCGGATTCGCCGGGGTGTCCGCCAAGGTCGGCGAAGGCCTGGAGTTCCAGGCGATCACCGCGGTCGTCCTCGGCGGCGTCGTGCTCGGCGGGGGGCGCGGCTCCGCCGTGGCCGCCATCGCCGGAACCTTCACGCTCCAAGCCCTCTTCACGCTGCTCAACCTGTACGGGATCTCCGGCGCCCTCGAATACACCGTGCAGGGCCTCATCCTCGTCATCGCCGTCGCCCTCGGGAACGTCCGGTTCCCGCGGCGCATCAGGTCCTCCGCCTCCACCACCGCCTAGAGGAAGCATCATGTCCATCCCCAGACGCGTTCTCGCCGCCTCCACCGTCGCCGCACTCGTCGCGCTGACCGGCTGTTCCAGCGACCTGCCCAAGGACTCGGCCGGTTCCCGAGCCTCCTCCGGCGCCTCGAAGGGCTCCGACGGGAAGAAGACCGGCGACCAGTCCACATTCTTCGTCCAGGCCGACTACGACGCGCAGCTCGCCATGCGCACGGCGAAGGCGACCGGACCCGCCGACAAGCCGTGGGAGCAGGCCATCGACCCGAAGCCGGTCGATACGGCGCCGTACAAGAAGTCCGGCCCGTACCACCTCTGCTTCTCCAACGCCGCCACCAACAACCCCTGGCGCCAGGTGGGTTGGAAGACCATGCAGGCCGAGGTCGCCGCCCACCCGGAGATCGCGAAGTTCACCGTCCTGGACGCCGAGGGCAAGGACGACAAGCAGATCTCCGACATCGCCGAACTCCAGGCCAAGGGCTGTGACGCGCTCATCGTCTCGCCCAACACCACGGCCACGCTCACCCCGGCCGTCAAGGGCGCCTGCCCGAAGGTCCCGGTCGTCGTCTTCGACCGCGGTGTCGACACCGACTGTCCCGTGACCTTCGTCAAGCCGATCGGCGGCTACGCCTTCGGCGCGGAGGCCGCGGAGTTCCTCACCCGGAAGGTGAAGCCGGGCGGGAAGGTCCTCGCGCTGCGCATCCTGCCCGGCGTCGATGTCCTGGAGACCCGCTGGTCCGCCGCGAAGGCCACCTTCGACAAGAGTGAACTCGACGTCGTGGGCGTCGAGTTCACCGACGGCGACGCCGCGAAGACCAAGAGCGTCGTCACCGACTACATCCAGCGCCACGGCACCATCGACGGCGTCTGGCTGGACGCCGGCGCCACCTCCGTCGCCGCCGTCGAGGCCTTCGAGGACGCCGGTCTGCCCGTCCCGCCGATCAACGGCGAGGACCAGCAGGACTTCCTGCAGAAGTGGAAGGACGCGAAGCTCACGGCGATCGCCCCGACCTACCCGACGTACCAGTGGCGCACCGCGGTCATCGCCGCGCTGAAGGTCCTCAAGGGGGAGAGCGTGCCGAAGGTCTGGAACCTGCCGCAGCCGACCATCACCCAGGAGAACCTGGACACCTACCTCAAGCCCGGCATGCCGCCGCTGCACTACGCGCTCTGCGGCTGCGAGAAGATGGCCGGCTACCCGCAGAAGTGGGGCGGCAAGTAGTGCCCGCGACAGGCGTCAACACCTGGGTCTGGGATTCGCCGTCGACCGACCTGACGCTCGGCCGGCTCGTTCCGAGGATCGCCGGATGGGGCTTCGACGTGATCGAACTCCCCGTCGAGCAGCCGGGCGAATGGTCACCGGGCCGGACCGCCGAACTCCTCCACGACCACGGCCTCGCCGCCTCGGTGGTTCTCGTCATGGCTCCCGGCAGGGAGCTGGTGGCGGCCTCGCCGGAGACCGTCCGCGACACGCAGGACTACCTGAAGCACTGCGTGGACGTCGCCGTCGCCGTCGGCTCCCCGACGATCAGCGGCCCGGCGTACGCCTCCGTGGGGCGCACCTGGAAGCTGGACACGGACGAACGGCGCACCGTCCTCGCCGAACTGCGGGAGAACCTCCGGCCCGTCGCCGCGTACGCGGCGGAGCGCGGCGTACGCATCGGGGTCGAGCCCCTCAACCGGTACGAGACGAGCCTGATCAACACCGTGGAACAGGCTCTCGACGCCCTTCCCGACGAGTGCGGCCTCGCACTCGACACGTACCACCTCAACATCGAGGAAAGGAGTCCCGCCCAGGCGATCCGGGATGCGGGATCCCGCATCGCGCACATCCAGGTGTGCGGCACGGACCGAGGCGCCCCCGGCGCCGACCACTTCGACTGGACCGGCTTCGCCGACGCGGTCAAGGACGCGGACTACACCGGTCCGTGGGTCATCGAGTCCTTCACCCCTGACAACACCACCATCGCGACCGCCGCCTCCATCTGGCGGCCCCTGGCGGCCAGTCAGGACGCCCTCGCGACCGACGGACTCGCGTTCCTGCGCACCCTGTGACACCTCTCCGCCACACGCTCGCCGTCCCAAGGAGAAGCCCCTCATGCCACGACCATGGGTGAAGCGCGCCCTCGTCGCGCTCACCGTCCCCCTCCTCTGCCTCACCACGCTGCAGGCCGCACCCGCTCTGGCCAGGGAATCGGACACGGCCGAAGCCGATTTCAAGGTCCTGCTCTTCACGAAGACGGCGGCCGGCGCCTACCGGCACGACTCCATCGACGCCGCCGTCCAGACCTTCACCCAGCTTGCCGCCGAGAACGCCTTCCAGGTGGACCGGAGCGAGGACGCCGACGTCTTCAACTCCACCACGCTGAACACCTACGACGCCGTGGTCATGCTCCAGACCTCCGGCATGGTCTGGGACACCGACGCCCAGCGTGCCGCCGCTCAGGAGTACGTGCGCAGCGGCCATGGAATCGTGGCCGTCCACAACGCCACGGACATGAACATCGAGTCCCAGTTCCCGTGGTGGGACCAGGTGGTCATGGCGGGCGCCCACATGACCGCGCACTCCAGCATCGTGCAGGGCACGGCCAAGGTCGCGGACCAGGCGCACCCGTCGACGAAGGGGCTTCCGGACCGCTGGACGCGGACCGAGGAGTGGTACAACTTCGACAAGAACACGCGCGGCGACGTGCACGTGCTCGTCACGGCGGACGAGACCACCTACGACGCCGGCGGCGCCAAGATGGGTGTCGACCACCCGATCTCCTGGTGCCGCAACGCCGAGGGCGGCAAGGTGTGGGCCACCGCCATGGGCCACCAGGCATCCTCCTACAGTGAGCCGCTGTTCAAGCAGCACCTCCTCGGCGGCCTCAAGTGGGCGGCCGGCGCGGCGGCCGGCGACTGCGGCGGCACCGTCTCCAACCGCTACCAGAAGGTGACCCTGGACAGCGCGCCCGACCAGCCCATGCAGCTGGACGTGGCCGCCGACGGCGATGTCTGGTACGTCTCCCGCTCCGGCGCCGTGAACGTCATCCACACCCATGACAACGTGCCCGAGACGCATGTCGCAGGCCGCCTCAGCGTCTACGACGGCGGCGAGGACGGCGGCATCGGCCTCGCCCTCGATCCGGACTTCGCCACCAACCGGTGGGTGTACGTGAACCACTCGCCGGCCGGCACCGCCGAGATCAACCGGGTCTCGCGGTTCACCGTCAAGAGCGACGACACCCTCGACATGGACAGCGCGAAGACCGTCATCGAGGTCCCGGCCTACCGCGAGACGGACGAGCCCGGCCACACCGGCGGCGGCCTCGACTTCGGCCCCGGCGGAAACCTCTACATCGGTGTCGGTGACGACACCAACCCCTTCGCCTCCGACGGCTACACGCCGATCGACGAGCGGCCGGGCCGCGAGAAGTACGACGCCCAGCGCTCCTCCGCCAACACCAACGACCTGCGCGGCAAGATCCTGCGCGTCCACCCCGAGGACGGCGGCGGCTACTCGGTCCCCGCGGGCAACCTGTTCGCTCCGGGCACCGCCAAGACCCGTCCCGAGATCTACGCGATGGGCTTCCGCAACGCCTTCCGCTTCGCCGTCGACCCGGTGACCGGATGGATATCCACCGGCGACTACGGGCCCGACGCGGGCTCGGCCGACCCGGACCGCGGCCCCGAGGGCACTGTCGAGTGGAACCTCGTCAAGCAGCCCGGCTTCTACGGCTGGCCCTACTGTGTCGGCAACAACACCCCGTTCAACGACTACAACTTCGCCACCGGCACCTCCGGCACGAAGTTCGACTGCGCGGCACCGGTCAACAACTCGCCGAACAACACCGGCCTGACCGACCTCCCCGCGGCCAAGGCCGCCACGGTCTGGTACGACTACCACGCCTCCGCCGAGTTCCCCGAGATCGAGGCCACCGGCGGCGCGGCCCCGATGGGCGGCCCGTTCTACCACTACGACGCGGCCAGCACCTCGGAACGCAAGTTCCCCGAGTACTACGACAAGACCCCGTTCTTCTACGAGTGGAGCCGCAACTTCGTCAAGGAGTTCCGCCTCGACTCCGCCGGCGGACTCCTGAAGATCAGCCCCTTCGTCGCCCAGCTCGCCCCGCGCGCCCCGATCGACATGAAGTTCGGCCCCGACGGCGCCATGTACATCGCCGAATGGGGCAACGGCTTCGGGCACTCCAACACCGACGACGGGATCTACCGCGTCGACTACGTCGCCGGCAACCGCACGCCGCTGGCGAAGATCGGCGCCACCCCCGACTCCGGTCAGGCGCCGCTGGAGGTCACCTTCTCCGCCGACGGCTCTGCCGACCCGGACGGCGACGCCCTCACCTACAACTGGGACTTCGGCGACGGCGCCACGGGAACCGGCGCGCACCCGACGCACACCTACACCGCCAACGGCACCTACACGGCCCGTCTGACGGTCTCCGACAGCGCCGGCAAGGCGGGCATCGCGAGCACGACGATCACCGTCGGCAACACCCGCCCCAAGGTCACCTTCGCCGACCCGCCCAACGGTGGCGTCATCGACTTCGGAGACACCATCACGTACCGGGTCGACGTGAGCGACCCGGAGGACGGCGCCGTCGACTGCTCCAAGGTCGTCGTCACCGCCGCCCTCGGCCACGACAGCCACAGCCACGACACCGGCCAGTACACCGGATGCACCGGGACGATCGTCACCAGCGCCTCCGGCCACGACGCCACCGCCAACACCTCCATCGTCCTGTCGGCCGACTACACCGACAACGGCGGTCTCAAGGGCACCACGACCGTCACCCTCCAGCCGCGCCACAAGCAGGCCGAGTACTACACCGGCCAGTCCGGGGTGCGGATCGTCGAGCAGAGCGGCGCCGAGAACGGCAAGCGCATCGGCGACATCGACGACAACGACTGGATCTCCTTCAAGCCGCTGAACCTGGCCGGTGTCGAGACCGTCACCTTCCGGCTCTCGGCCCCCACCGCCACCGGCGGCTCCATCGAGCTCCGGGCGGGCTCACCGACCGGCGCCCTGATCGCCACCAGCCCCGTCCCGGCCACCGGTGACTGGGACACGTACGTCAACGTCGTGCCCGTTCCGGTCACCGACCCGGGCGGTACGCAGAACGTGTACGCGGTCTTCAAGTCGCCGACGGCGCACTCCTACGACCTCGACGCGATCATCTTCGACGGCACCGGCACCGGACAGCCGACCCCGCCGGAGAGCGGCCACACCTACACCGTGACGAGCGCGCACAGCGGCAAACGGATGGACGTGCGCCAGGGGTCGGCAGCCGACGGCGCCGCGGTCATCCAGTACGCGGCGAACGGCGGCAGCAACCAGCAGTGGCGGCTGAACGCCGCCGGCAGCGGTGCCTTCACCCTCAGCGCCGTGCACAGCGGAAAGTGCCTGGACCTGCCGGACAACACGTCCGGCCCGAAGGGCGCCCTCGTCCAACAGTGGACGTGCGCCGCCGGCGCGACAGACCAGCAGTGGAAGCTCGTGGAGGCCGGTCCGGGTTCCTACCAGGTCGTCTCGGTCTCCAGCGGCAAGTGCCTGGACATTCCCAAGCGCTCGACCGCCGACGACATCCAGCTGACCCAGGCGCGCTGCACCACCGGCGCCGCCAGCCAGCTGTGGAGGTTCGGCCAGATCGGCTGAGTGCCCCCGCGCACCCGGTGCCCGCCCGCACCTGACCGCGGGCGGGCACCGGGCCCTCCTCCGTACGACACCCCCGCTCCCGACGACAGAGGTGGCTCCGCCATGACACGTCCGATCACGCTCTTCACCGGGCAGTGGGCCGACCTGCCGTTCGACGAGGTCTGCCGACTGGCCGCCCGATGGGGCTACGACGGCCTCGAGATCGCCTGCTGGGGCGACCACTTCGAAGTCGACCGGGCACTCGCCGACCCCGACTACGTACGCCGGAGACGAGAAGTCCTCGACCGGCACGGACTGTCGGTCTGGGCGATCTCCAACCACCTCGTCGGCCAGGCAGTCTGCGACCACCCGATCGACGAGCGGCACCGCGCCATCCTGCCGGCCCGGCTCTGGTCCGACGATCCCGAGACGGTGCGCCGCAACGCGGCACGCGAGATGGCGGACACCGCCAGGGCCGCGGCGCTGCTCGGCGTCGACACCGTCGTCGGCTTCACCGGCTCCTCGATCTGGCACACCGTCGCGATGTTCCCCCCGGCGACCCCCGGGATGATCGACGCCGGCTACCGCGACTTCGCCGACCGGTGGCACCCCGTCCTCGACGTCTTCGAGGAGCAGGGCGTCCGCTTCGCGCTGGAGGTCCACCCGAGCGAGATCGCCTACGACTACTGGACCACCCGGCGGACCCTCGACGCCATCGGCCACCGGCCGTCCTTCGGCCTGAACTGGGACCCGTCCCACATGGTCTGGCAGGACCTCGACCCCGCGGACTTCATCCTGGAGTTCGCGGACCGGATCTACCACGTCGACTGCAAGGACACCCGCGTCCGGGTCGGCGACGGCCGCCGCGGCCGGCTCTCCTCCCACCTGCCCTGGGGCGACCCCCGCCGCGGTTGGGACTTCGTCTCCACCGGCCGGGGAGACGTGCCCTGGGAGGACTGCTTCCGCGCCCTGAATGCCATCGGCTACGACGGCCCGGTCTCCATCGAGTGGGAGGACGCCGGGATGGACCGCCTCGCCGGCGCCGCCGAGGCGGTCGGCTTCATTCGCCGTCTCGCCGGGACGACGCGCCCCGCCACGTCCTTCGACGCGGCGTTCGCCACCTCCACCCCGAAGGAGGGGACCGACCATGAGTGACACCCCCACGCGCGCACCCGGGCGCACCGGCGTCTGGTTCGTCGGCGCCCGAGGCTCGGTGGCGACGACGGCCGTCGTCGGCGCCGCCGCGGTCGGGGCGGGGCTGGTCCCGCCCACCGGAATGGTGGCCGAACTGGACGACTTCAGGGACGCCGGGCTGCCCGCGGTCGACGGGCTGGTCTTCGGCGGTCACGACGTGACCGACACCCCACTGGCCAAGCGGGCGGAGGAACTGGCCGCCGGCGGAGTGTTCCCGCCGGAGCTGCTGCCCGCCCTCGGAACGGCACTGTCGGCCGCCGACCGGGAGATCCGGCCCGGAGCCCGTCCGGACGCGGGCCGGCCCCAGGAGGAGGCGGCCCGGGCTCTCACCGAGGACATCGTCTCGTTCCGCGACCGACACGAACTCGACCAGGTCGTGGTCGTCGACGTCTCCTCCACCGAACCACCGGCCGTCCCCCGTCCCGCCCACGACAGCCTCTCCACCCTGGAGGAGGCGCTGGCCCACGTCCCCGACGTCCTCCCCCCGAGCTCGCTGTACGCGTACGCGGCCCTGCGGGCCGACTGCGGACACGTGGCGTTCACGCCCTCGCCCGGTCTCCGCCTTCCCGCGCTGCGCGAACTCGCCGAGCTGCGCGGACTGCCGTACGCGGGCAGCGACGGAAAGACCGGCGAGACCCTGGTCCGCACGGCCCTGGGGCCGATGTTCGCCCACCGCGCGCTGCGGGTGCGGTCCTGGTCGGGCACGAACCTGCTCGGCGGGGGAGACGGTGCGACCCTGGCCGACCCCGAGGCGGCCCGCAGCAAGAACACCTCCAAGCGGACCGGCCTGACCGCCATGCTCGGGGAGGGAGTGGAGGGCCTCACCCACATCGACTACGTGCCGAGCATGGGCGAGCTGAAGACGGCGTGGGACCACATCGCCTTCGAAGGGTTCCTCGGCACCTCCATGACCCTCCAGTTCACCTGGCAGGGCGTCGACTCGGCACTCGCCGCACCCCTCGTCCTCGATCTGGCCCGCTTCGTGGCACGGTCCCGGGAGCACGGTGCCGCCGGGCCACAGGAGCAGCTCGCGTTCTTCTTCAAGGACCCGGTCCGGGCGGAGGGCTCACCGGTCGAGCACCGTCTGGTCGCTCAGTTCGAGGCACTGCGCGCCTGGTACGCCGGAGACGCGCGATGACCGGGGCGGCGGGCGCCGCGACCGGGGCCCGGGCCCTGCTGGAACTCGTACGGGCCCCCGCCGCGCTCACCGTCCTGGGCGACACGCTCGCGGGCTCCGCCGCGACCGGCCGGCCGGTCACGGTGGCGCGGACGGCGCGGCTCACCATCGCCTCCACATGCCTGTACTGGGCGGGAATGGCGCTCAACGACTACGCGGACCGGGAGGTCGACGCGGAGGAACGCCCCGGCCGACCCCTGCCCTCCGGCCGGATCAGCCCCCGCGCCGCCCTCGCCACCGCCGCCGCGCTCACCGGCGCGGGCCTGACCGCGGCCGCGGCCGAGGGCCGGGACGCCCTGGCGGTCGCCGTGCCGCTCGCCGCCACCGTGTGGGCCTACGACCTGGCCCTGAAGAACACCCCGTACGGGCCCGCGGCGATGGCCGCGGCCCGGGGCCTCGACGTCCTCATGGGCGCGGGGGCCCGCCGGGCCCGACATGCGCTCGCCCCCGCGGCCCTCCTCGCCGGACACACGTACGCGGTGACGACGGTGAGCCGGAAGGAGACCCTCGGCGCAGGCGCCTCGTTGCCGGCCGGCGCGCTCGCGGCCACCGGCACGGTCGGCCTGGTCGCCGCCGCGCTGACCCCACCGACCGCTGCCCGTGCCCACCGGGTCGCCTCGACCGCCCTGCTCGCCGGCTACGCCCTCGCGGCCGGCTCCGCCCAACTGGCCGCGACCGTCCGCCCCGACACCGCCCACCTGAAGCGCACGGTGGGCGCCGGGATCCACGCCATGATCCCGCTGCAGGCGGCACTGGCCGCACGCGGCGGATCGGTTCGCGCGGCTTTCGCGCTTCTGGCCGCCTATCCCCTTGCCAGGGGCCTGTCACGGAAGGTGTCTCCGACATGACCCCGCTGCGCTTCGGCTACGGCACCAACGGGCTGGGCGACCACCGCCTCGACGAGGCGCTGGAGGTGATCGCCGGTCTGGGATACGGCGGAGTGGCCCTCACCCTGGACCGCGGCCACCTGGACCCGTACACCCCGGACCTGGGCCGTCGGCTCGCCAGGGCCCGCCGCAAACTCAGCGCTCTCGGGCTCGGCGTCGTCGTCGAGACCGGCGCCCGCTATCTGCTCGACCCCTGGCGCAAGCACGCCCCCACCCTGCTCGACAGCGACCCCGACGGGCGCGCACGCCGGCTCGACCTCCTGCGGCGCGCCGTCGGGATCGCCGCCGACCTGGAGGCCGAGGCGGTCTCCTTCTGGAGTGGCACTCCCGAGCCGGGGGTGAGCCACGACCAGGCGTTCGAGCACCTCGTGGACGGGTGCGCGGCGATCGTGGAGACCGCCGGACTCGCCGGCGTCCGGCTCGGATTCGAACCGGAGCCGGGGATGCTGGTGGCGGATCTGGAGGGCTACGAACGCCTGCGCGAGGCCCTCGGGAACCCGGACGCCTTCGGGCTGACCCTCGACATCGGGCACTGCCAGTGCCTCGAACCGGTGCCGCCGGCCGAGTGCGTACGACGGGCGGCGCCCTGGCTGGTCAACGTACAGATCGAGGACATGCGCCGAGGCGTCCACGAGCACCTGGAGTTCGGGCAGGGCGAGATCGACTTCCCGCCGGTCCTGGCCGCGCTGGCCGACGTCGGCTACCAGGGCCTGGTGTCCGTCGAGCTGCCGCGCCACGGGCACAGCGGCCCGCGGACCGCCGCCCGCTCGCTCGACGCCCTGCGCACGGCCTCGGCACACCCCTGGACGGCCGACGCGGTCCGGCGCGTCCGCGACGACCCGCGTTCCCTGACCACGCTGTTCCCCGTCGCGGCCCGCCGCACGGGATCCGGCTCAGGGGACGCGGTACGCGCCCAACTGCTCCAGGCCCTGGTCGGTTCCGAGCCGGAACCGGCAGAGGCCCTGGAACGGCTCTATCAGCAGGGCGATGCGGCCGAGCGGCTCGCGGTGCTGCGCGCCCTCCCGCTGCTCGACCGGGACGGAGCCGTCGGCGCCGCGGCGCTACCCCTGATCGCCGACGCCCTGCGCACCAACGACGTCCGTCTGGTGACGGCCGCCGTCGGCCCCTACGCGGCCCGGTACCTCGACCAGCCCGCCTGGCGCCAGGCCGTCCTGAAGTGCGTCTTCATGGGCATCCCGCTGGCCGCGGTCGCCGGTCTGGCCCGGCGCACCGACACCGAACTCATCCGTATGTTCACGGCCTTCGCAGCCGAGCGCACCGCCGCCGGGCGGTCGGTTCCCGACGACCTGGCGACCCAGCTCGACCTCCACGACACCGGAGAGCGCCATGCGCATCTTTGACCCCCACATCCACATGACCTCCCGCACCACCGACGACTACCGGGCCATGCACGCCGCCGGCGTCCGGGCCCTCGTCGAACCCGCGTTCTGGCTCGGCCAGCCGCGCACCTCCCCGGGGAGCTTCCGCGACTACTTCGACGCCCTGCTGGGCTGGGAGCCGTACCGGGCCGCCCAGCACGGCATCCAGCACTTCTGCGCGATCGCGCTCAACCCCAAGGAGGCCAACGACCCGCGCTGCCTCCCGGTCCTCGACGAGCTGCCCAGGTACCTGGTGAAGGACAACGTCGTCGCCGTCGGCGAGATCGGCTTCGACGCGATGACCGAAGCCGAAGAGCATGCCTTCACCGTGCAGTTGGCGCTCGCCCGCGAACACGACCTGCCCGCCCTCGTGCACACCCCGCACCGCGACAAACACGCCGGCACCGCCCGTACGCTGGAGATCGTCCGCGCCGACGGCATCGACCCCGCCCTGGTCGCGCTCGACCACCTCAACGAGCTCACCGCCCCCCTCGTCGCCGCTTCCGGCTGCTGGATGGGATTCTCCATCTACCCCGACACCAAGATGGACCCGGACCGTATGGTGTCCATCCTCAAGGAGCACGGCACCCGTCGCGTCCTCGTCAACTCGGCCGCGGACTGGGGCCACAGCGACCCACTGCGCACGCACGCGACCGCCGTCGCCATGCTCGACGCCGGGTTCACCGAGGACGACGTGGACCAGGTGCTGTGGCGCAACCCGGTCGAGTTCTACGGGCAGAGCGGCAGGCTCCTGCTGGACGAGGCCCAACACCCTGCGGACGAGGGCACGTTCGCCGGCAATTCGATCCGCAGGGGCGGCAGCTGATGCGCCTGCGCCACCCCGGCGGTGAACTCGTCCATCTCGGCTACTGCACCAACGTGCATCCGGCCGAGGACCTGGACGGCATCCTCGCCCAGCTCGACACCTACGCCCTGCCCGTTCGTGAACGCCTGGAGGAGCCCGTCCTGGGCGTCGGCCTGTGGCTCGCCCATCAGGTCGCAGCCGCCCTGGCCGCCGACGCCGGCCTCGCCGCGCGACTGCGGGCCGAACTCGGCGCGCGGGGCCTGGAGGTCGTCACCCTCAACGGCTTCCCGTACGGAGGGTTCCACCAGCCCGTTGTCAAGCACGACGTGTACCGGCCGGACTGGACCTCCCCGGAGCGACGCCGCTACACCACGGACCTGGCCCACGTGCTCGCCCGGCTCCTGCCCGACGACGTGCGGGAGGGCAGCATCTCCACCCTCCCGCTCGGCTGGCGCACCGGCTGGCAGCCGCACCACTCCGACCTGGCACGCCACCAGATCGAGCTCCTCGGCGACGAACTCGCGGAGATCCGCCGACGGACCGGACGGACCGTCCGGGTCGCGTTCGAGCCGGAACCGGGGTGCCTGGTGGAGACGAGCGGGGACGCGGTACGGCACCTCTCGGACCTCGACCCCGGCCACTTCGGCCTCTGCCTCGACATCTGCCACCTCGCCGTGGCCTTCGAGACACCGGAGGAGGTCCTGAACCGGCTGACCGCGGCAGGCATCCCCGTCGTCAAGGCGCAGGTCTCCTGCGCCCTGCACGCCGAGAACCCGGCGGACCCCGGCACACGCGCCGCCCTCGCGGCCTTCGCCGAACCCCGCTTCCTCCACCAGACACGAGGAGCAGGCCCTCCGGCAACCGGAACCGACGACCTGCCGGAAGCACTCGCAGGCCCGGCGGTCGGCGGCAGTCCCTGGCGCACGCACTTCCACATACCCGTACACGCCGACCCGGTGCCTCCTCTCGCGTCGACCCGTCCGGTCCTGCGCAGCGCGCTGGCCGCGCTGCTGCGCACCGGGCACCCCGTCACCCGGCACTTCGAGACGGAGACCTACACCTGGTCGGTGCTGCCCGAGCCCCCGCGCGACTCCGCCGGTCTCATCGACGGAATCGCGGCCGAGCTCGACTGGACGCGCCGCGAACTGCTCGGGCTCGGACTGTCCCGGCCCGAACGCCGTTCCGCACCCGAACGCCCCTCCGAGCAAGAGTCCGGGTGGGACCGCTCGCCCGAACCGAACAGGAGCGCCCGATGAGTGTCGTCGTCCTGGACGTCGTGGGTCTCACCCCGCGCACGCTCGCCCACATGCCCCGTCTGCGGTCCGTCGCCGATCGGGGTTTCGCCGCCGCACTGGACCCGGTCCTGCCCGCTGTCACCTGCTCGGTCCAGTCCACCTTCCTGACCGGGCGGACGCCCGCCGAACACGGCATCGTCGGAAACGGCTGGTACGACCGGGACATGGGCGAGGTGGCCTTCTGGCGACAGCACAACGCCCTCGTCCAGGGCGAGAAGGTCTGGCAGGCCGCCCGACGCACCCGCCCCGATCTGAAGGTCGCGAACATCTGCTGGTGGTACGCCATGGGCGCGGACGTCGACATCACCGTCACCCCGCGCCCCGTCTACCACTACGACGGACGCAAGTCCCCCGACTGCTACACGGTCCCGGCAGGGCTGCGCGACAGCCTCACCGCCGAGCTCGGCCCGTTCCCGCTGTTCGACTACTGGGGTCCGAAGGCCGGTATAGCCTCGTCCCGTTGGATCGTCGACGCCACCCGGCGCGTCCTCGCGGACCACGATCCCGACCTCGCCCTCGTCTACGTCCCGCACCTGGACTACGACCTCCAGCGCCACGGCCCGAACTCCCCCCAGGCACGGGCCGCGGCCCGCGAGCTCGACACCGTCCTGGCCCCGCTCCTGGGGGAGCTGGCGGCGCGAGGGAGCACGGTCGTGGTGCTGAGCGAGTACGGCATCACCGAGGTACGGCGTCCCGTCGACATCAACCGGGTCCTCCGCCGAGAGGGTCTGCTGAACGTGTACACCCAGCAGGGCATGGAATACCTCGACCCCTGGACCTCTCGCGCCTTCGCCACCCCCGACCACCAGGTGGCCCACGTGTACGTAGCCGATCCCGAGGACGTGACGCGGGTCAGGGACCTGCTGATGGCGACGGAAGGCGTCGAGCAGGTCCTGGACCGGGAGGACCAGGCGAAGGCCGGGCTGGGGCACACGAGGGCCGGAGAGCTCGTCGCCGTCGCAGCCGACGACAGTTGGTTCACCTACTACTACTGGCTGGACGACGATCGGGCCCCGGACTTCGCCCGCGGCGTGGAGATCCACCGCAAGCCGGGCTACGACCCGGCCGAGCTGTTCTTCGACCCGGCCGATCCACTGGTCCTGGCAAGGGCGGCCCTGACCGTGGCCAAGCTCAGGCTGGGTGTGCGCAGCGCCATGTCCGTCGTGCCCACCGACCCGTCCTGCGTCCGCGGCAGCCACGGCCGGCCGGCCGACGACCCCGACGACGGCCCCGTCCTGCTGTGCTCCGACCCCGCACACGCCCGGGACCGCTTCCACGCCACCGATGTGAAGGAGTTCCTGCTCTCGTGCCTGAATGACGTGGAGAAGGTCCGAGCCGCCGGTTCCCCGGAAGAGAAAAATGGGTTGAGCTTCGGCGGCGGCACCGGAAAGATCGGGCACCACCGATGAGTTCTTCCCGGCGCCGCGGTCCGTCAGTGTGACCCGCTTCGAGCGGAGGACACCGACATGACGGAAGGCACCATGCTCGCCCCCCAGACATCGCCCACTGTCCCAGCCGAGCGCGTCACCACCGTGCTGCGGATCCTCGTGCTGTCGACCTTCGTCGTCCTCCTCAACGAGACGATCATGGTCAACGCGATCCCGCGGCTCATGCGCCACTTCGAGGTCAGCGCGGCGGCCGCCGGATGGTTGTCCACGGCCTTCATGCTCACCATGGCCGTCGTCATCCCGGTGACGGGATGGTTCCTGCAGCGCGTGACGACCCGTACCGCATTCGGTCTGGCCATGGCTCTGTTCCTCGCGGGCACGGCGCTGGCCGCGGCCGCGCCCAGCTTCCCCGTGCTGCTGGCCGCCCGTGTCATCCAGGCGGGCGGCACCGCCGTCATGATGCCGCTGCTGATGACGACGCTGATGACGCTCGTGCCCCCGCAGGACCGAGGCCGGGTCATGGGGAACATCACCCTCGTCATCTCCGTCGCACCCGCCCTCGGCCCCGCGGCCTCCGGCGTGCTGCTGCAACTGGGCACGTGGCGCCTGCTGTTCCTCGCCGTACTGCCCATCGCCGGTGCCATGGCCTTCTTCGGCCGGCGCCACCTGGTCAACATCGGCGAGCCGCAGGCCGGCCCCATCGACTGGCTGTCCGTTCCCCTGGCGGCAGTGGGCTTCGGCGCCCTCGTCTACGGCCTGAGCGGGCTCGGCGCCGAGAACGCGGCCCAGGCCCCCGTGCCCCCGGCGGTCACGACCCTGGCGGGCGGCGTGATGGTGGCCCTGTTCGTCTGGCGGCAGCTGGCGCTGCAGCGCTCGTCCACGCCGCTGCTGGACCTGCGCACCCTGACGTACCGGCACTTCTCGGTGGCGCTCGGCCTGATGTGCCTGTCGTTCATGGCGCTCATGGGCGCGTTCATCCTGCTGCCGATCTACCTGCAGGAGGTGGCCGGCCTGAGCTCACTGCAGACCGGTCTGCTCCTCATCCCCGGCGGCCTGACCATGGGCCTGCTCGGACCGCAGGTCGGCAAGCTCTACGACCGGCTCGGCGCACCGCGCCTCGTCGTGCCCGGGGCCGTGCTCACCGCGGTCTGCCTCGCTCTGTTCGCCCTCACCGACGCGCAGACCTCGCCCTGGCTGGTGCTCGCCCTCCACGTGGCCCTGAGCGCCGGTATGGCGTTCGTCTTCACCCCCGTTTTCACCTCCGGCCTGGCCGTACTGCCGCCGCACCTCTACCCCCACGGCTCGGCCATCCTGGGCTCGCTCCAGCAGGTCGCGGCCGCCGCCGGCACCGCCCTGGTCATCAGCGTCATGTCGGGCAGGGCCGCCTCGGCCGCAGCTGCCGGCGCCGACGCCACGGGCGCCCTGGAGACCGGCATCCGGTGGGGATTCGGCGTCGGTGCCGCGATCGGCGGACTGACCGTGCTGGTCGCGCTGCTGGTCCGTACCCCGCCCGCTCCGCAGCAGCCCGCCGAGTCGAAGGCCCAGGACGACGAGGACGGCACCACCGCGGACCAGGTGGCCCAGACGCCCGCCTCCTGACGTCGGCTCCGCGGCCGGCCCGGCGACGACTGGGCCGGCCCACCGGCCGTCACGTCAGCCAGAGCCGTGAGCCTGATCGTGGTCGCACTCATGCGCACGCATGCCTTCGCCGCCGCTCCGTGACCTGGTCCGATGCAGGCGAGCGACGTCGCCGACGGGCAGGGGGAGGTGTCCGATGACAGCCTGAGGGCGTAACAGGATCCGCGAAAGGGAAGTGCCATGATCACTACTGACTTTGCGCCGGGCTCCCCCTGCTGGCTCGATCTCGGAGCCCCCGACGTCCCGGCTGCCGCAGCCTTCTACGGGGCCGTGCTCGGATGGGAGTACGAGCCCATGGGCGAGGGAGCGGAGGGGGAAGGCGGGATGTTCCGGAAGGACGGAAAGATCGTCGCCGGGCTCGGCAAGCTCACGGAGCAGGGCGCACGCTCAGCCTGGATGATCTACTACATGGTCGCCGACGCCGACGCCACGACACAGGCGACGGAGCGTGCGGGTGGCACGGTTCGCGTGGCTCCGAAGGACTTCGGAGAGGAGGGCCGGATGGCCCAGTACAGCGACCCCCTGGGGGGACAGTTCGCCGTCTGGCAGCCGGGAACCACCCGAGGCATCGAGCTGGCGGACGAGCCGGGCTCCCTCTTCTGGACCGAGCTGTACACGAGCGACGCCGCGGCGGCGAAGGCCTTCTACGGCGACGTCCTCGGCTGGCGGTTCCAGGACACCGAGCTGCCCGGCGGCGGGGGCGCGTATGCCCTGATCACTCCCGCCGGACTGCCCGAGGAGCGCATGCACGGCGGCCTTCTGGAGCTGGCCGAGGAGGACCTCGCCCTCGCGAACGGGCGGCCGTACTGGCACCCGGTCTTCGCGGTCGCCGACTGCGATGCCGCGGTCGCCCGCGTCATCGAGAACGGCGGCCGTGTGCAGATGGGACCTGATGACGCGCAGGGCGTCGGCCGGCTCGCCGTCTGCCTCGATCCGTCCGACGCCGATTTCGTGGTCCTCGCGCCGGCCCGCGGCTGAGGGCGGCCGGGCCGCGCCGTCGGCGGTCAGGAAGGGCTTGCCCGGTCTGAAGGGCCTGCATCAGCGGTGCGCGCGGCTGCGCCGGGTGAAGCGGCTCCCGAGGAGCAGCAGGTCGACGACGAACAGGACGATGCCGATGAACAGCAGGTAGAGCAGGCCGTCGGCGACCGCACCGATGATGCCGAGGGCGATCGCGATGACGAGCACGAGCAGGAACAGGCTCATGACGGCCTCCTCGGGGCGGCCGGTGTTCAGGGGCGGGCGAGGCGGCGTTCGCCACCGGCGCCCGTTGTGTAGGCAAGGCCGTAGTGCTCGAAGATCGCGGCTTCGTCGCCGGCGGGCAATACGTCGTCGGTGCCGATGGAGGGGCAGTCCTTCACCACGGCCTTCGCGTAGTTGACCTTCAGGTAGCCGGGGCCCACGGTCGCGCCCTCCAGAGGGACGAAGACCAGGCGGTGGCGGGTGGGCAGGCCGATCTGGACGGTGGCCATGGAAGGCGCGTCGGTGCCGGTGTCGACGTAGATCGCCTCGAGGCTGCCGATCTTGCGGCCGTCGAGGTCGACGACGTCGTGCGTGCGCCATTCACGGATGTCGCCTACCTGGATCATGGGTGGCTCCTTCACCACGTGGCCGGGCGATCGGGGGCGATGGCCGATGCCGGGGCGCCGGCCTGCGTTCTTGTCGACGGTGCCCCTCTAGCGTGCCCTCGTCCCCGGGCACTCACCAGCGCACGCGCCGACGCGCTTGCCGGGACCGGGGCCACGTGCTTCGCCCGCCCGCCACGGCCCGGCTCCGCGCCCCGAGCCTGCTCGCACCGTGCGGATCCTGAGGGCGAGTGGCATCACATCGTCGTGGTGGCCCGGCCGCGAGCCGTCACTCCGGCGTCGCGGAGGAGCTGGCGGAGGGTGTCGGGGTGGCGCTCTGCGTCGGTTCCCCGCTCTTGTCGGGACCCTTCTCCTTGTCAATGGTGCCGCATGCGCTCAACGTGGCCACCAGGGCGAGCATCGCCATGCCGGCCCTGATCGTGTGCCGACGTGAAGTTCCAGGAATACGGGACGTCTTGGTCATGTGTCACTTCCTCTTCCTGATCGGAGTCCGGGCAACTCGAACTCGTGCCCAAGTGTACGGATGAGGAACGACGGCCTTCTGAATTCGGTTACCCGCACCGGCGGTGTTCGGCCATTATTCGGCGCGATGGCGACGAAATGCCGGCTCACTGCCGTCCGAGCGTCGCCCACCGTTCCGCGGGGAGGGTGAACTCGCTGAGGGTGATGTGTGCTCGCTTCTCCCGCTCGAAGAAGCTGTGCTCGCGCGCGAAAGTGAACCCGAGGCGCTCCAGCAGCCGCGCGGAAGGCGTGTTCCGTACGTCGCACTCCGCCACGGCCGTGCGCAGCCCCTGGGCGAACAGCTCGGCGAGGACGCCGCGGACGGCCTCGGACGCGTACCCCTGCCCCTGTCGGGCGCGGGCGATGCTGAAGCCCAACTCGGCTTTCGCGCCGCCTGGATGCCGGTTCACGGCGATGTCACCGACGAGGCGCTCGTCCTCCTTCAGCTCGATCGCGTAGGGAAACCATCCCGGACGGGTGGGATCGCGACGTGCGTATTCGTCGACGAGGCGACGCGCCGATGCGAGGGGGAGCGGGAAATCCCAGTTCTGATAGCGGGCGACTTCCCGATCGGAGCGATAGGCCGCGAAATCCGGAACGTCGCGGGGATGGAATCGTCGGAGGCGGAGTCGTGAAGTCTCGATCTGCACCGGACAAGGATTCCAGGGCCGCTCGCCCATGGGAAGCATTCCGGGAAAGCGCGCCCTCGCCTCGCCCGTTCCCGCCGCTGCCACCGCCGACGTCACGGACGACGGCGACGGCGACGGAGGCGGGACGACGATCACCCCTCGGTCCAGCTGTGGCCCTTCGCGAACTGGACCAGTCCGGCGCGCGCCTGCAGGATCTGCTCGCCGGTGAGCGACGGGACCGACGTCAGGAGGACCTCGGTGACCTCGCGGATGAACTCCTCCGCGCTGAGCACGTCGCACAGGGAGTCGTCGAACGGGGCCGCGGCCCTGGCCTCCGTGCCCGGGGCGAGGCGGACCGCGGACGCCTTCGGCCCACGGTCGCCGTTCTCGATCTCGAACTCCACCTTCACGCCGGCACGCACGTACTCCTCCGCCACGTGCATGTCGTTCACGTGCAGGAACACGTCGTCGCCGCCGCTCTCCGGCGCGATGAACCCAAAACCCCGAACACTGTCAAAACGCACCACACGACCAACAGCCATGACATCTCCCACCGGAACCGGGCCCATTGCCCCTACGGGCCCCTTGCCCGAAGATTCCGGTGGGAAGCGTAGTCACGAGCGTGTCGCCGGGGCGAGGCCGCCGACTGAACGGCCCCGCCAGTTCAGTCGCCGCACCGGTAGAGGGTGCCCTGAACGTCCTTGTCGTTCCCGCCGAACGTGGAGGCCGGTACGGCTGTGCAGTCCGCCTTCACCCAGGCCCGTACCTCGTCGACGGCCGCGTTCTTCTTGCCCTGGGTCTGCGCGTAGCCCTGCCAGCCGTCGGAGCTGAGCAGGACGAAGCGCAACTTCCCTTCGGACACCAGCTTCTTGACCTCCGCCGGCGCGGGCGTCGGCGAACCGCCGCTGAATCCGCCCATCGGCAGCACGCGGGCGCCGGTGGCGAGGATGTAGTTCCAGGACATGACGGCGGAGTCGTTGGCGAACACGAACTTCGCGCCGTCGCCGTGCCGTTGCGTGTAGGCGAGCAGGTTGTGCTGGCTGTCGGTGAGCACGTCCGACTCGTTGAGGGACGCCGAGGCGGCGGCCGTGCCGCGCGGTGCGTTGCCCACCCCGACGATGTTGGCCGCCCGGCGCACCGCGTTGCCGCCCGTGGCGAACGGTCCGGCCGACGCGTCCATCGCGCTGCCGGCGTACAGCGGATCGAGCACCGACAGGGACCAGGCCGCGGGCCCGGCGAACATGGTGACCAGGCCTGCCGCCAGTCCGACCAGGGCGAGCCTGCCCGTCCGCCGGTCCTTGCGGTGTGCGACGACGAGCGAGGTCAGGGCGACCAGGCCCGCCAGGATGAGCAGCCACGGCAGCCACGGCAGGAAGTCCGGATACAGGAAGCAGAGGAAGGCGCTCCACACGAGTTCCACCGCGATCACGGCGGGCAGCACACGCACGCTCCGGCCGTCCCGGTACGCCTTCCAGAGGGCCACCAGACCGGCCCCCGACAGCGCCGCGAGCGCGGGGGCGAGCATGGCGACATAGGCGGTGTGCGGCACCTCGATGGCACTCAGCACCAGGGCGCTGATGGCCAGCCAGCCTCCCCACAGGACGTATCCTCCGCGCAGCCGGTCGGTGCGTGGCACCTTGCGACGCCAGCCGGCGCAGAGCACCAGGCTCGTCAGCGCCAGCGGGTACAACCAGCCCACCTGCGGGGCGAAGCGGCTGCCGAGGAGCTTGCCGGGGACCGAGCCGCCGCCGGAGGGCCCGGTGTCCGGCGGTGCGCCGGGCGCGGCCGCCGGGTCCGGCGCGCCAATGCCCTGCGGCGGGCCGACGGTGTCGTTCATCTGGCTGACGGAGCCGGTGATCGCGTCGCGGGAGAAGCGGTTGAGGCCGTTGTAGCCGAAGACCATGCTGATGGCGCTGTTGTCGGTGGTCCCGTCCACGTAAGGTCGTTCGGACGCCGGGGTGAACGTCAGGACCGCGACCCAGGACAGCGAGACCGCGAGGGTGACCGCACCCGCGGCCAGCACGTGGCCCACTCTCCGGCGCAGCGGCGTGGGTGCCACGACGAGGTAGCCGACGGCGAGGGCGGGCAGGATCAGCCAGGCCTGCAGCATCTTGGCCTGGAAACCCAGGCCGACCCACACCCCGGCGAGCAGGAGGGGGCGCAGCCGGGCGCTGAACATGGCACGCTGGCAGGCGTCGGCGGCCAGGACGAGGCACATGGTCATCGCCCCGTCACCCATGGAGTGGCCGAACATGGAGGCGACCGCAGGAGTCAGGGTCATGATCCCCGCGGCCAGCAGGCCGGGTACGACGCCTGCCCAGAGGCGCACGACTCGGTAGAGCACGAGGACGCTGATGACGCCTTCGACGGCCTGGGGGAGCGTCAGTGACCAGGCGTGGAAGCCGAAGACGCGCGCGGACAGGGCCTGTGGCCAGAGGAAGCCGCCGAGCTTGTCGAGGGTGAGGGTGGCGCCCGGATCGAGGGCGCCGAAGAAGAAGGCCCGCCAGCTCTCCGACATGCTGCGGGCCGCGACGGCGTAGAAGGGGGCGTAGCCGCTGGTGGTGATGTTCCAGGTGTAGAGGAGGGCCGCCAGGGCCGCGATGCCCAGCAGCGCGGGTCTCGCCCAGCGGGGCTGATCCGCGGGCGACTTCCACACCTCCCAGCGTCTGCGGGTGACCGACGGGGGCGGCTCGTGCTCCGGCGTCGGGGCATCGGTGTCGCGCAGCGCGGTACTCATGACAGCCCGCATGAGCGGCATAATGTTGTGGTCATGGCAAAACGTTAGGGCGTTCGTCCCGCTGACCACCACGCCGGGCGGAAGCCGGCGTTCGCTTTCGGTCGATCAGCGCCCCTGCCAATCCGGCTCGCGCTTCTCGGCGAACGCACGAGGCCCCTCGACCGCGTCGGCACTGTGCATACGCCGCTTCTCCCACGGATAGTCGGCCGCGAACGCCGCCTCCAGGGAAAGCCCGACCGACCGGGTCGCCGCCTCCTTGATGGCGCGGACCGACAGCGGAGCACTGCGCACCAGGTCGGCCACCCACGCCTCGGCGCAGTCGTCAAGCTCCTCGGCCGGCACGACCTCGTTGACCAGGCCGAGCGCGTAGGCCCGCCCCGCGTCCATCGGCCGTCCGGTCAGCAGATGCCCCATTGCCGTCTTCCACGGCAGCTGACGCGTCAGCCGGAACACACCGCCCGCCCCCGCGATGAGCCCGAGAGCGGCCTCGGGCAGGGCGAAACGCGCGTCCTCCGACGCCACCACGATGTCGCAGGCCAGCGCGAGCTCGAAACCACCGCCCAGAGCATGACCGTGCACCTTCGCGACCACCGGCTTCGTCAGGTCGAAGCGCTCGGTGAGCCGCGGCCAGCCGGGCTTCCCCCGGCTCCCGAACGTGGAAGGAGCCGCCAGACCGGCCCGCTCCCGGGCGGCCAGCTCCTTGAGATCCTGGCCCACGGAGAAGGCACGCGTGCCCTCACCGGCCAGCAGCGCCACCCGCATGTCCTCGTCGGCCTCGAAATCGTCCCATATCTCGCCGAGTTCCTCGTGCATACGCAGATCCATCGCATTGAGGACCTCGGGCCTGTTCATCGTGACGCGAGCGACATGGCCGGCCTTTTCGTAGCGCACACGCGACAGATTCTTCATGCCGCGCACTCTAGTGAGCCATGTTCAACCGGAGCCCGGCCGCAGTTGAACGTGCGTACCCGGCGAAGGCGAATATTGATATCCGGCGTACGGCCGGGCCATAGTGCAACGGCGAGCGCGATGCGCGCTTTCGGTGCCTGTCCGTGTGACGCGAGCAATGTGCAGGAGGGGCCGTGATTCAGCTCACCGATGCTGATGTGGACGAACTCATCGAGACCGTCGATGTCGTAGCCGCCGTACGCGAGGTCTTCCTGGCACACGCGGAACAGCGCACGGTGCTCCCGGAGGAGAGCTGCCTGCGATGGACCAACGACCAGGGTGAGTCCTGCCGCAGCCTCAACATGCCCGGCCTCGTCGAGATCGACGGCAGACGATTCGCCGGCACGAAGATCATCAACGCGAGTCTGGGCAACCCGGACCGCGGCCTGGCCCGCGCCGAAGGCGTCGTCCTCCTCTTCGACCTCACCACCGCCCGGCCGGTCTGCATCATGCCCGCGGCCCGCGTGTCGGCCACCCGCACCGCGGCCGTGAGCATCCTCGCGGCCGAGCTCAGCTGGGCCCGCCCCACCCGCTCCGTCGCCGTCGTGGGCACCGGAGCGCTCGCCGACGCCCATCTCGCTCTCGCGCTGCGCCGATGGCCTTCTCTGCGGACCGTCCGGCTCCACGACCGGGTCCCCGAGCGGGCGGCGCTCCTCGCCGAACGCCTCCGGGCCGCCCACCCCGACGTCGCCTTCGACGTCACCGCCACGGCCGAGCAGGCCGTACGCGAAGCGGAACTGGTCATCCCGGCCACGACGACGACCACCGGATACATCCCCGCGGAATGGATCGCGGAAGGGGCCGTGGTCGTCAACGTTTCCCTGGACGACCTGCTCCCCGACGTGTTCACGACCGCCGACAAGGTCATCGTGGACGACTGGAGTCTCGTCGCGGCCGACACCACCCGGCTGCTCGGCAGGATGCACCGCGCCGGCGACGTACTGCCGCCGCCGCGCGCCCGCGCCGACGACGAGGACCGCCCCCACACCGTGGCGGTCGCCGCCGAACTCTGCGACATCATCAGCGGCACCGCCTCGCCCCGCACGTCCGACACCGACCGCGTCGTGATCAACCCGTTCGGGATGTCACTGCACGACGTGGCGGTCGCCGGCAAGCTCCACACAGCACACCTCGGCACGACGCCGTCTCCCCTCGCGGGAGCCGCCGTGACGTGACACAGCCAACTCCTGCTTTGACCGGCGATGCACCTGCGCAGACGCGCCCATCGCCCGGTGAGGAGTGCGAACCAGCGTTCGCTGCGGCAGCGCAGAGCACACAGCAGCAGTCACATGTGCGGATGTCGATGTCGAAGGATCGCGACCAGCGGAGCCCCACGGGCACCGCTCGGCCAGCACCTTCTCAACGGGCCGGAGAGAACTTTCTCGATGGCGTATCCGAAGCAATCATCCCCGAAAAGCACGGAGAGGTAATTCCAGCATGGAACGACTGACCCTCGACGCGGCGGAAATCAACGCCGTCGACGAAATCCTCGACGCCGTCGAAGCAGAGTTCGCGACCCTCGATTCCGAGGACGCGTTACACCGCGCCACCCTCCTCGCCCACGAACTGCCCCGCCGGATCAGGCACCACCTCAACGCGTTCCGGCTGGAACAGCTCTCCGGAGTGCTGTGCATATCCGGCTACCAGGTGGACGAGAAGCGCCTCGGACGCACCCCCGCGCACTGGCGCGGACAGGCGGAACCGTCGCCCAGCCACCGTGAGGAACTCCTCCTCATGATGTACAGCTCCCTGATCGGCGACCCCTTCTGCTGGGCGACCCAGCAGGACGGACGACTGATCCACGACATCGTCCCGATCCAGGGACACGAGTACGAACAGCTCGGCTCCAGCAGCAAGGAACTCCTCACCTGGCACACCGAGGACGCCTTCCACCCGCTCAGGGGCGACTTCCTCTCGTTCGCCTGCCTCAGGAACCCCTACCAGGCGGCCACCACCGTCGGATACGCCGACGACCTGCGCCTGCCCGACGACGTCCGGGACGTCCTCTTCGAGAAGCGGTTCACCATCCGCCCCGACGAGTCCCACTTCAGCAAGAACAACTCCGCCGCCGACGCGGACACGTTCGAGGACATCGAGAAGATGCAGACCAACCCCGAGCCGCTGGCCGTGCTCTTCGGCGACCCGGACCGGCCCTACGTCCGCGCCGACCCGTACTTCATGGACGTACCCGAGGACGACGACAAGGCGGCCTTCGCCCTCGAGGCGCTGTGCAAGGCCATGGACGAGGCCATGTTCGACCTCGTCCTCGAAAGCGGCGACTTCTGCTTCCTCGACAACTTCCGCGTCGTCCACGGCCGCAAGCCGTTCACCGCACGCCACGACGGCACGGACCGCTGGCTCAAGCGCATCAACGTCACCGGCGACCTGCGCAAATCACGCGCCGCCCGCGACGCCAGGGCGATCCGAGCGGGAGCCTGAGCCGATGACACCCGACCCGACGCACGACCCGAAGAGCGAGGTCAGCCCATGAGACTCCGGCCCGCACCGCTGGAGGACTGGCTTCGCGAGTCCTACTTCACCGCCGACATCGACATCAGCTCCAGCGGCGTCCACTCGTACTCCATGGCGGAACTCCGCGAGCTCACCGCGCTGCGCCACGAAGACCTCGACCGGCTGGTCTTCGACGACGGCTACTCCCTCGGCGCCCCCGCCGTACGGGCCGCCGTCGCCCGGCACACCGGAGACGTCGACCCGGACCGCGTCATGACGACGAGCGGCTCCGGCGAAGCACTCGCCCTCGTGATGTCCGCCCTGCTCCAGGCCGGCGACGAGGTCGTCGTCGTCCGGCCCGGATACCACCTGCTCGTCGAGTACGCGACCGCCATCGGCTGCACCATCAAGGACTGGCGTCTCGACCCGGAGCAAGGCTGGCAGCCCTCCCTGGACGAGCTTGCCGGCCTGGTCACCGAGCGGACCAAGGCGATCATCGTCAACTTCCCGCAGAACCCCACCGGCACCACCGTCACCGAGGACGAGCTGCACGGCATCGTCGCCCTCGCACGCAAAGCCGGCGCGTGGCTCCTGTGGGACGGCGCCTTCCGCGACCTCACCTACGGCACGCCGCCGCTGCCCGACGTCACCACGCTCTACGAGCGGGCCGTCAGCTTCGGCAGCTTCTCAAAGGCGTTCGGACTCCCCGGACTCCGCTTCGGCTGGTGCGTCGCGCCCCCCGAGCTCCTGACGGACTGCGTCCACATCCGCGACTACACCACGCTCCACGTGTCGCCGCTCAACGAACTGCTCGCCCAGGCCGTACTGGAGAACGCCTCGTCGTTCATCCGGCCGCGGCTCGACCAGGCGCACGCCAACCGCGCACTCCTGCTCGACTGGGCCGCCGCCCACTCCGACCTGGTGGCGCTCACCGAGCCGGCCGGCGGCGTCAGCGCGTTCCCCCGGCTCATCGACGTACCCGACGTCGACGCCTTCTGCGACGCACTGTTCAAGAAGCACGGCGTACTCGTCATCCCCGGATCGTGCTTCGACAGCCCCCAGCACATCCGCGTCGGCTTCGGCGGTCGCACGGAGCAGCTGACCGCGGGCCTCGAACGGCTCGGAGACGCCCTGAAGGAGACGCGTCACTGAGCCGTGCACACCCTCCTCCCTCGCGCGAGCGACGCCCCCGTCCCTCGCGCGAGGGAGCACTTGATCACCGCGTGGAGGGACGGCCGCGAACAGGGCAGACTGCCATAATGACCGGCGTGAACCGTGCGAGTGCCTGGCGTGAGAGCTGGACCGGAGTGCTGCGGACAGCCTCGGTCCTCCCACGCAACGCCGTGTTCATCGCGACGCTGTGCGGGCTCGCGATCGCCGAATCGCTCGCCGAGCTCGTCGCCGAGCGGGGATCGATCCCCCGCATGTTCGCCGCCACCTCCCAGCACGCGACCGAGAACGGCAGCACCGGCAGCATCCAACTCGCCATGGTCATCGGGCTCTTATGCCTGTGCACCGCCCTGCCGCTGGCCCTCCTGAGACCCGTCCTCGCCGGCCTCACGGTCACCGCGGCGAGCTTCGGCTCCCTCACCATCTTCCACACGCTGACACTCGCCGGCTTCGCCGCCCAGCTGATCGCCCAGTACCGACTCGGCCGCTGCGGACACCCACTCGCGGCGATGCTCTTCACCACACCGTTCCTCGCCCTGGCACTCACCGGACCCACCGACCCCGACTACCGCGTGCGCACCGTCCTCCTCGCCGCACTGGTCCCGATCGCCGCCTTCGCCGGGCTCGCCCGCCGCGCACGAGAATCCGACCGGGAACGCGACGCCACACGCGAAGTCATGGCCGGCAGCCAATGGGAGAACGCCGCCCGCGAGGAGCGCGCCCGCATCGTCCGCGAACTCCACGACGTCGTCGGCCACCACGTCTCCATGATCGCCGTACAGGCCGAGACCGCCCGCGTGGCCACCCCCGGCATGCCCGCCGCAGGCAGCGAGCGGCTGCTCAGCATCGGCGACACCGCCCGCGCGGCCCTCACGGAGATGCGCCGCCTGCTCGGCGTACTCCGCGACGACGACGAACCCCCCAGCGGCGGCGAACGCAGGCCGCAACCCGACCTCACCCAACTCGACGACCTGCTCGACGAGGCCCGCAAGGCCACCACCGCCACCATCCGCCTCATCCTCAGCGGCACCCCGCGCCCCATGGGCCCCGGAATCGAGCTGGCCGCCTACCGCATTGTCCAGGAGTCCCTCACCAACGCCCGCAAGCACGCCATGGGCGCGCCCGTCGACGTGCAACTGCACTACGCCCACGACGCCCTGCACGTCCACATCCGCGACAACGGCCCCGGAACGCCGCCCGCGGCGCCGGGCGGCGGCTACGGGCTGCTCGGCATGCGGGAACGGGTCGCCGCCGTCGGCGGCCAGATCAGTACAGGTCCGGCGGACGCCGGTGGATTCGTCGTCGAAGCCAGTTTCCCCGCCAAGCCAGAACGGACCCCATGACCTACCCGCCGACACCGATCCGCGTCGTCGTCGCGGACGACCACCTGGTCGTCCGCGCCGGCTTCGCCGCCCTTCTCGACTCCCAGCCCGAATTCACCATCGTCGAGACCGTCACCAACGGCGTCGACGCGGTCCGGGTCTGCCGCGAAGTGTCCCCGGACGTCATCCTCATGGACATCCGCATGCCCGAGATGGACGGCATAGAGGCCACCCGGCAGCTCCTCGGCGACGCGCCCGACGGCGCGGAGGTGCCCCGCGTCCTCATCCTGACGACGTTCGACCTGGACGAGTACGTCTACGACGCGCTGCGCGCCGGAGCCAGCGGCTTCCTGCTCAAGGACGCCACCGCCGAGCGGCTCTTCGACGCCGTCCGCGTCGTCGCCGCCGGCGAGGCCCTGCTCGACCCGGGGGTCACCCGCCGGCTGATCAGCGAGTTCACGAAGACGCCCGCCAGGACGGCCCCCGCCAAGCCCTCGCCGACCCTCGAGACGCTCACGGCCCGGGAGACCGAGGTCCTGCTGCTCGTCGCCGAAGGCATGTCCAACGGGGAGATCGCCGCCCGCCTCCACGTCACGGAGGAGACGGTGAAGTCACACGTCAGCCGCACACTGACCAAACTCGGCCTGCGGGACCGCACCCAGGCCGTCATCACGGCGTACGAAACGGGCCTCGTCGTCCCGGGATTGCGCCGCACCGACTAGTCGGAATTCGTTCGGACAACCCTCTGGTGCTCTGGTGCTCTGGTGCTCTGGTGGTCAGTGCTGTCGCTGGAGTATAAGCGCGGCACTATTCGGGTCTCTCCGTCCGGTGCCCGCCGGTGCGGCAGTCTTCTTCCGGGCGTTCAACTGCGGCATTGCGGCAGTTGAAAACCACATCCCGGGCCCCGCCCGGCGCCGCCACCGGACACTATTGCCTCTTCAGGGCGCTCTCATGGATGCTTGCGGCCGAGCGAAGCAGTGCCGCGTAGAACACCGTGTGAGAATTTCCGTGAGGAGAAGAGCGCTGTGAGAGTGACGGTGCGGGCGCCGGACGACGGAGAGTTCCCTGACCCGTCGGAGGAGGGCCGTCGTGGCGACGGCCCGGAAGGAAACGAAGGAATTCGCCCCGGAACCATCCAGAGAATTGTCCCCTATGCAAAGCGCTATCGCTTGCGGCTTTCCTTTCTCGTAGGTGCCTCCGCGCTCAGCGCACTCGTCACCGCGGCAAGTCCGCTGCTCTTCGGTATGGTCATCGACAAGGGCATCGTGCCGGGCAAGATGGACATCGTCGTCTGGGTCGCCGGCGCGCTTCTCGCGCTCGCACTGGTCGACGCCCTGACACAGTATTTCCAGGCGAAACTCTCCGCCCAGATCGGCGAAGGGCTCGTCTACGACCTGCGCACCCAGGTCTTCCGGCACGTTCAGGCGCAGCCGATCGGATTCTTCACCCGCGCCCAGACCGGATCCCTCGTCAGCCGATTGAACACCGACGTCATCGGGGCCCAGCAGGCCATCACCGTGCTGATGGCCGAGACGGTGAACACCGTACTGACCCTGATCCTGATCCTCGGCGCGATGTTCTACCTTTCCTGGCAGCTCAGCCTCGTGGCCCTGCTGATCGTCCCGCTCTTCCTGATCCCGGGTAAGGCCGTCGGCCGGCGCATGCAGCACCTCGCCCGCGGCAGCATGCAACTCAACGCGGAGATGGGCTCGTTGATGAACGAGCGCTTCAACGTCGCGGGTGCCATGCTCAACAAGCTGTTCGGAAGCCCGGCCCGCGAAACGGCCTACTTCTCCGAACGGGCCCGCGCAGTACGGGACATCGGCGTGAAGACCAACGTCACCGCCCAGATGCTCGGCATCATCATGGGGGTCACCGCCTCCGTGACGCTCGCCCTGCTCTTCGGCTTCGGCGGCGCCCTGGTCGTCAAGGACGTCATCGCCGTCGGCACCCTGGTCTCCCTCGTCACGCTCGTCGGCCGGCTCTACACACCGATCCAGCAGCTGTCCAGCGTCCAGGCCAACGCCATGACCGCCCTCGTCAGCTTCGACCGGGTCTTCGAGATCCTCGACCTCGACCCGCTCGTCAAGGAACGACCCGGTGCGGTCGACCTGCCCTCCGGCACCACCGGAGCGGCACCGGAAGTGCACTTCGACAGCGTCTCGTTCCGCTACCCCTCCGCCGACGAAGTCGCGCTGGCCTCCCTGGAGTCCACCGACCTCGGCGGCCCGGAGCGGGACGAAGAGGGCTGGGTCCTCGACGGCATCAGCTTCCGTGCCCCCGCAGGGAAACTGACCGCCCTCGTCGGCCGCTCGGGCGCCGGCAAGACGACCATCACGAACCTGATGCCCCGGTTCTACGATCCCGTCTCCGGAACCGTACGCATCGACGGCCACGACCTCCGCGACCTCACCACGCAGTCCCTCCAGGACACGATCGGCGTGGTCACCCAGGACGCCCACCTGTTCCACGACACCATCCGGGCCAACCTGCTCTACGCCCGCACCGACGCCACCGAGCCGGAGCTCATCGAGGCGTGCCGGGCCGCACAGGTCTGGGGAGTCGTCGAATCGCTCCCCAACGGCCTGGACACCGTGGTGGGCGACCGCGGATTCCGCCTGTCGGGCGGAGAGAAGCAACGCATCGCCCTCGCCCGACTGCTCCTGAAGGCGCCCCCCGTGGTCGTCCTCGACGAAGCCACCGCGCACCTGGACGCCGAGTCCGAGGTCGCCATTCAACGCGCGCTCAAGTCCGCGCTCCAGGGCCGTACGTCCGTGGTGATCGCCCACAGGCTCTCCACCATCCGCGAGGCCGACCAGATCCTCGTCATCGACGACGGACAGGTCCGCGAAAGCGGCACGCACGAGCAGCTGCTGGCGGCCGGCGACCTCTACGCCGACCTCTACCACACACAGTTCGCCCGGCAGGCCACGGAGAACGGCGAAGTGGTGCTCGGCAGCACTGCCGGCCCCGTCAGCTGACCTTCAGCGCCCCTCCACGCTTCCACCCTTCTGTTCCTTCCCGGAAACACCTGAAGAGGAGACAGCCATGCGCACCGTCACATTCGACTTCGAGAACGCCGAAGCCCGATTCAAGGTCCTCATCAACCACGAGGAGCAGTACTCGATCTGGCCGGCCGACCTGGCGGTCCCCGGCGGCTGGACCGACACGGGCGTGTGCGCCTCGAAGGCCGACTGCGATGCCTACCTGGAGGAGACCTGGACCGACATGCGGCCCAAGAGCCTCCGCATCGCCCTCGACGGCGAATAGGGGTCGCAGAGAGATGCCGCACGTATTCACCAACGGCATTCGGCTTGCCTACGAACGGTCGGGCCGCGGTGAACGGGTCCTCATGATCATGGGGTCCTCAGCCTCGGGACGGGTCTGGACCCTGCACCAGACCCCCGCGCTGAACGCGGCCGGCTACCAGACCATCACGGTCGACAACCGGGGGATCGCCCCCTCGGACATCCCCCCGGGGAAGTACACCCTCGATGACATGGTCGCGGACACCCAGGGCCTCATCGAGGCCCTGGATGCGGCGCCCTGCCGCATCGTGGGTGTCTCCCTGGGGGCGATGATCGCGCAGGAACTGGCGATCCGCGCGCCGCATCTGGTCAGGTGCGCCGTGCTGATCGCCACCAAATCGCGCTCCGATGTCACTCGTGCCGCGCTGGGAGCAGCCGACCGGGCCCTGCTGCAGAGCGGAGCGACGCAGCCCGCCGATCACCAGGCGGCCATGTTGGCGCTGCAGATGCTCTCTCCGGCCACGCTCAACGACGACAAGGCCGTCTCGCTGTGGCTGGAGACATTCCGGCTCTCGGGCGGCGAAAGCTCGGTCGGGCAGTCCTGGATCGACACGGACGCCGACCGCCGAGAAGCACTGCGGGAAGTGTCCGCGCCCTGTCGCGTCATCGCATTCAGCGACGACTTCATCACCCCGCCCCATCTCGCGGCCGAGGTCGCCGAAGCGATCCCCGACTGCGATTACGTGGAAATTCCCAAGAGCGGTCACTTCGGATACCTGGAACGTCCTGACGAGGTGAACGCGGCAATCATCGAATTCCTGGACAAGCACTAGCGGAACCGTGTGGGGGGCGTCATGAACGGTGAACTGGACTACTGGCGTGACCGATCGGCCGATCTGCCGGCACTGGAGTTGCCAACGGACCGGCCGTACACGCCGAACCGGCTCACCGAGGTGGCAGCCGTGGGAATTACGGCAGCTGCGGAAAGCGTGGAAACCGTGGAAGCCATCGGATTCGGAGTGCCGGCGTCGACCGCACAGCGGTTGCGCACACTGGCCGACGACCACGGCGCAACGCTTCCCCAGACGCTCCTCGCGGCGCTCATGGTGCTGATCGCGCGGTACACCGGATCGGACGACGTCGCGGTGGCCGCCGGCGCGCAGCGGCCCGGGGTGACGGTCCACCGCGCGGACCTGTCCGGCGATCCGTCGTTCGCAGCGCTCCTGGAGCAGATCCGGCGGGGCGAAGCGGGCGGCCAGGACCTGCTTTCGGAGGAGACGCTGGCCGCCCTGGCCGCCGAGCGCTCCGGATCGCGACGCAACCCGCTGTTCCGGCTCTACTTCGGCTACGCAGGGCCAGAGGCGGAAGGGCTCCAGGCGCTCTCCGGCGAGCTGGAGGCGCAGTTCGACGTGGCGGTCCGGGTTCGCGACAGCGGCGAGGGTGGCCTGGCGGGTGAGGTTCGGTACAGCACGGCGCTGTTCGACGCGACGACGGTCGAGCGTCTGGCGGGTCACTTGGTGGCGGTGATGGAGGCGGTGGCTGCGGGTGCGGCTGCGGATGCCGGGCTGCGGGTGGGTGAGCTGTCCGTGCTGGCCGCGGGTGAGTGCGAGCGGCTGGTGGCTGGTGGCGAGGGCGGCTTTGTGGAGTTGCCGTCGGTGGGTGGGGTGCATGAGCTGATCGCTGAGCGGGCGGTTGTGGCTCCGGATGCGGTGGCGGTGGTGGCCGGCGGGGAGTCGGTTACGTATGGCGGGTTGATGGCGCGGGCGAATCGTCTGGCGCGTCATCTGCGGTCGGTGGGTGTGGGTGCGGAGTCGGTGGTGGGTCTGTGTCTGCCGCGTGGGGTGGACATGGTCGTGGCGATCGTCGGCGTGTGGCAGGCGGGTGGCGCCTACCTGCCGCTGGATCCGGAGTACCCGGCCGATCGGCTGGAGTTCATGCTCGCGGATGCGGGTGTGCAGGTGTTGGTGGGCGAGCGGTCGGCGGCCGATGGTCTGCCGGTTGATGCGGTGGATGTTCGTACGGTGTGGCTGGACGATCCGGCTGTACTGAAGGTGCTGGGAGGGTTGCCGTCGTCGGCCCCTGAGGTGCGGACGGTCGCTGACCAGTTGGCGTATGTGATCTATACGTCGGGTTCGACGGGGCGGCCGAAGGGTGTGCAGGTCGCGCACGGTGGTGTGGTGAATCTGGCGTTGGCGTTGCGGTCGGCGTTGGGTGTGGAGCCGGGTGCGCGGGTGCTGCAGTTCGCGTCCCAGAGCTTCGACGCGGCCGTTCTGGATGTGGCGGTGACGCTGGCTGGTGGTGGGGCGCTGGTGGTTGCCTCGTCGGAGCAGCGGCGTGTGCCGGCCGAGCTGGAGAGGCTGGTGCGGGCCGAGGGCGTGGTGTCGGCGAGTGTGTCGCCGTCGCTGCTGGGTGTGCTGGACGAGGCAGGGCTGCCGGGTGTGCGCAGTCTGTTTGTCGGCTCGGAGCGTGTGGGCGAGCAAGTGGTCCGCGAGTGGGGTCCCGGCCGCAGGTTCTTCGTCGGATACGGGCCCACCGAGATCACGGTGATCGCCTGTGCCGGCCAGGCAGATCCCGAGGAGCAGGGTGCGCCGTCGATCGGCCGGCCGCTGGCCAACACCCGGGTGTATGTCCTGGACGCGCAGTTGCGTCCCGTCCCGGTGGGTGTGGCCGGTGAGCTGTACGTCGCCGGTTCCGGTGTGGCCCGTGGCTACGGGGGTCAGCCGGGTCTGACGGGTGAGCGGTTTGTCGCGGACCCCTTTGCCGCGGACGGTTCCCGGATGTACCGGTCGGGGGATGTGGTCCGCTGGCTGGCGGACGGGCGACTCGACTTCGTGGGCCGTGTGGACGATCAGCTGAAGGTCCGTGGTTTCCGGATCGAGCCGGGTGAGATCGAGGCGGTTCTCGCCGACCACCCTGAGGTCCGTACGGCCGTCGTGACCGCGTTCGGCGACGGCACGGACCGTCGCCTGGCGGCGTACGTGGTCCCTGCCGACGTCGCTGCGGGGATGCCCCCGGTGGGCGAGCTGCGGGAGTTCTTGAGCGGGCGGCTGCCGGAGTTCATGGTGCCGTCGGTGTTCGTGGAGTTGGCTGGGTTGCCGTTGACGGCGAACGGCAAGCTGGACCGCTCGGCGCTGCCGGCTCCGCAGGTGGGGCAGACGTCGGGCGAGGGTTTCGTCGCCCCGTCCGGAACGACGGAAGAACTCCTCGCCGGGATCTGGGCCGGCGTGCTGGGTGTCGATCGTGTGGGTGTCACGGATGGCTTCTTCGAGCTGGGTGGCCACTCGCTCCTTGCGACACGGGTGATCTCTCGCATTCGTGAGGTGCTCGGTGTCGAGCTCGCGATGTCGGTGTTGTTCGACCACCCGACGGTGCGGGGTCTTGCCGCGGCGATCGCGGAGGCGTCGGGAACGGTCGCCCCAGCCATGACGCCGGCCGACCGTACCCAGCCGTTGCCGTTGTCGTTCGCGCAGCAGCGCCTGTGGTTCCTCGACCAGCTCGAGCCCGGATCCACCGAGTACAACCTGCCCATGCCGATCCGGCTGGACGGCGCGCTGGACAAGGCCGCACTGACCGCGGCGCTGGACGCGATGGTCGTGCGGCACGAGGCGCTGCGTACCCGGCTGGTGGCGGACGCGGACGGCGTACCGCATCAGGTGATCGACCCGCCGGCCGCCTTCCCGCTCGCGGTGGTCGATGCGTCTGGCGAAGCCGACCCCGCCACCCACGCTGCTGAGTTGCTGCGTGCCGAGGCGATGCGACCGTTCGACCTGACGGCCGGCCCCCTGGTCCGAGCCACCCTGATCAAGGTGGCGGACGAGAGGCACGTCCTCCTGCTGCTTGCTCACCACGTGGTGTTCGACGAGTGGTCGGATCACCTCTTCCAGCGCGAACTGTCGACCCTCTACGAGGCGTTCCACGCGGGCGAGCCGGACCCGCTGCCGCCGCTGCCCGTGCAGTACGCCGACTTCTCCGTCTGGCAGCGCGCATGGATGTCCGGTGATGTCCTGGACAGCCAGCTCACCTACTGGCGCGCCAAGTTGGCCGATGCGCCGGTACTCGACCTGCCCACCGACCGATCGCGTCCGGCGGTTCGTTCCTCTGCCGGTGCGGTGCGGCGCTTCAGTGTGTCGGCGCCGACGGCCGAGGCGCTGCGGGAGCTGTCGCGTGATTGTGGTGCGTCGATGTTCATGACGCTCCTTGCGGCTTTCGATGTGCTGCTGGGGCGTTATGCGGGTTCGGACGATGTGGTGGTGGGCACGCCGGTCGCGAACCGGAACCGCGCCGAGACGGAGGACCTGATCGGGTTCTTCGTCAACACCCTGGTGCTGCGGACGGATCTGTCGGGTGACCCGTCGTTCCGTGAGTTGGTGGGACGCGTGCGGGAGACGGCGCTGGGTGCGTACGCGCATCAGGACGTGCCGTTCGAGCAGCTGGTGGACGAGCTCGTCACGGAGCGGGACCGGTCGCGCACCCCGCTGTTCCAGGTCCTGTTCAGCTACGTCGCCGACGGTGGCGTGTACACGAACCCGGACGGTGTCCTGCCGTCGAAGTTCGATCTGTCCGTCCGGGTCGAGGGCGGCGACGACGCCCTGTCGGGGACGATCGAGTACAGCACTGCGCTGTTCGACGCGGCGACGATGGAGCGCCTGGCTGGCCACCTGGTCACCCTGCTGGACGCCATCGTTCTGGACCCGGGGCAGCGGGTGGGTGAGCTGCCGGTGTTGGCGGCGGGTGAGCGTGAGCTGGTGGTGGAGGGGTGGAACGCGTCGTCGGTGGAGTTGCCGGCGGCGGGTGGGGTGCATGAGCTGATCGCGGAACGGGCTGTGGTGGCTCCGGATGCGGTGGCTGTGGTGGTCCGGGAGCAGTCTCTGACGTACGGCGGGCTGATGGGTCGGGCGAATCGTCTGGCGCATTATCTGCGGTCGGTGGGTGTGGGTGCGGAGTCGGTGGTGGGTCTGTGTCTGCCGCGTGGGGTGGACATGGTGGTGGCGATGGTCGCGGTGTGGCAGGCGGGTGGGGCGTATCTGCCGCTGGATCCGGAGTATCCGGCCGATCGGCTGGAGTTCATGCTCGCGGACGCGGGTGTCGAGGTCGTGGTGGGCCGACGGGACCTGGTGGAGGGGCTGTCGGTCGAGCAGGGCGTGTGGCTGGACGACCTGGCCGTGCGGGAGAACCTTGCGTCCCTGCCGTCCGATGCGCCTGAAGCAAACGTCGCTGCAGGTCAGTTGGCGTATGTCATCTATACGTCGGGTTCGACGGGGCGGCCGAAGGGTGTGCAGGTCGCGCACGGCAGTGTCGTCGGGATGGTGTCGGCCTTGGCACCGGTTCTCGAAGCCGGTCCAGGCGTGCGGATGCTGCAGTTCGCCTCGTTCAGCTTCGACGCGGCCGTCCTCGATGTCGCCGTGACGCTCGCGTCGGGCGGTGTCCTCGTCGTCGCGACGTCGGAGGAGCGGGCCGAGGCGTCCCTCCTCACCTCGATGCTCCGCGCCGACGGCGTGAGCGCGGCGAGTGTGGTCCCGTCTCTGCTGGGTGTCCTGGACCCGGAGGCGGTGTCGGGTGTCGGGACGCTGCTGCTGGGTGCGGAGCGTCTGACGGAGCCGGTCGCTCGTGCCTGGTCGGCGGGGCGTCGGTTGGTGAACACGTACGGTCCGACGGAGTCGACGGTCATGGTGACCACCGGCACCGTGGACCCCGACCAGCTCACCGGTGCTCCCGCCATCGGATCCCCGGTTTCCAACGCCCGTCTGTACGTCCTGGACGAGCGGCTTAACCCCGTACCCGTGGGTGTGGCCGGTGAGGTGTTCATCGCCGGCCCGCAGGTCGCGCGTGGCTACCGCGGCCGTCCCGGCATGACGAGCGAGCGGTTCGTCGCGGACCCCTTCGCCGCCGACGGCACGCGGATGTATCGGTCGGGTGACCGGGCGCGCTGGCTGCCGGACGGGCAGTTGGACTTCGTCGGGCGTGCGGATGGTCAGGTGAAGGTGCGTGGTTTCCGGATCGAGCCGGGGGAGATCGAGGCCGTTCTGACCGCTCACCCGCAGATCCGCACGGCTGTCGTCGCCGCTTTCGGCGACGTCGAGGACCGCCGCCTTGTCGCCTATCTCGTTCCGGCCGATCAGGCGGGCATCCCGTCGGTCGCCGACATCCGCGCCTTCGCGAGCAGCCGACTCCCGGCCTTCATGATCCCGTCCGCCTTCCTGTCACTCGACGCCCTGCCGCTCACTCCGAACGGCAAGCTCGATCGTGCGGCTCTGCCCGAGCCGGAAGGCGAGCGGCCCGAGCTGGACCGGTTCGTGCCGCCGAGCACGGCCACCGAGGAACTGCTTGCCGGTATCTGGGCTCAGCTCCTGGGCCTGGACCGAGTCGGTGCCACGGACAACTTCTTCGAGCTGGGCGGGCACTCCCTGCTGGCCACACGCGTCCGGTCTCGCGTTCGGGAGCTGATCGGGGCGGAGATCCCGCTGCACGTGCTCTTCGACCGGCCGACCGTGCGCGATCTGGCTGCCGCGGTAGAGAGCGCCGGCCGGGCAAGCGCCCTGCCCCCGGTCGTCGTGGCGAACCGGGAGCAGCCCCTGCCGTTGTCCTTTGCGCAGCAACGCCTCTGGTTCCTGGAGCAGCTCGACCAGGAGGCCGCCGAGTACAACGTCGCCCTCCCGGTGTGGCTGCGCGGGGAGAAGCCCGATGTCGGTGCGCTCACCCGCGCGCTGGGCGCTGTCGTGGCGCGGCACGAGGTGCTGCGCACCCGGCTCGTCACGGGCGCGGACGGCATCCCGTACCAGGTGATCGACGAGCCGGCGGAGACCTTCCCGCTCGCTCTCGTCGACGTGTCCGCGGAGCGCGATCCGGTGGCCGCCGCCCGCGAGCTGGTCGGCGCCGACGCGGTGCTGCCCTTCGACCTGGCGGCCGATTCCCTGATCCGCGCCATGCTGATCCGGGTGGCTCCCGACGAGCATGTGCTGGCGCTGTCGGTGCACCACGTGGTCTTCGACGAATGGTCGGACCAGATCTTCCGGCGTGAACTCGTTGCACTGTACGAGGCGTTCCGGGAGGGCGAGCCGAACCCGCTCCAGCCGCTGGCCGTGCAGTACGCGGACTTCGCCGCCTGGCAGCGGCAGTGGCTCTCCGGCGATGTGCTGGAGACGCAACTCGCCTACTGGTCACAGCACTTGGCGGGAGCGCCGACGCTCGAACTGCCCACCGACCGGCCCCGGCCGCTCGTACGCTCCACCGAGGGCGCCGCGATCCGCTTCACTGTCCCGGCGCGTACGGCGGACGCGCTGCGCGCCCTCTCGCGCGAGCGCGGCACGACGATGTTCATGACCCTCCTTGCCGCCTTCGACGTCCTGCTGAGCCGTTATGCGGGCTCCGAGGACGTGGTGGTGGGCACGCCGGTGGCGAACCGGAACCGCGCCGAGACCGAGGAGCTGATCGGGTTCTTCGTCAACACCCTCGTCATGCGCACCGACCTGTCCGGCGACCCGTCCTTCGCCGAGCTCGTCGGCCGGGTGCGGGAGACCTCTCTGGCGGCGTTCGCGCACCAGGACCTGCCGTTCGAGCAGCTCGTCGATGATCTGGTCGGTGTGCGGGACAGGTCCCGGACCCCGCTGTTCCAGGTCATGTTCACGTACGAGTCCCGGCAGCCCGGAGCCCTCCTGGGCCGCGGTGACCTCTTCGGCCCGGACGCTCTCGCGACCGACTTCCTCGCGGACAGCCTTCCGGCGAAGTACGACCTGCTCCTGACACTGGGCGACGGCGACGGCGACGGCGACGGTGGAAGCGACAGCGGCGCCGGCGTTGCTACCGCCACCGGTGGCCTGGTCGGCGAGATGCAGTACAGCACCGCGCTCTTCGACGCCTCCACGGTCGAGCGGATGATCGGGCACCTGGTCGGCCTGCTGGAGACGGTGGCCGCAGACGACACGCGACCGCTGTCGCAGGTGTCGCTGCTCTCGGCGGCCGAGCAGGAGCGCCTCGTCGCTGAGTGGGACGGCTCCGCGACGCCGCCGCCCGTGGCCGGCGGCGTACCCGCGCTGATCGCGCAGCGGGCCGAGGAGGCTCCCGACGCGGTGGCCCTCGTCAGCGGCGAGCAGCGGGTCACGTATGCGGAGCTGATGGCGGGAGCGAACCGTCTCGCGCACGGGCTGCGCGATGCCGGGGTGGGCCCGGAGACCGTCGTCGGACTGTGCCTGGACCGCGGGGTCGACATGGTCACGGCCATGCTGGCCGTGTGGCAGGCCGGCGGCGGCTACCTCTCCCTGGACCCGGGGCACCCGTCCGAGCGACTCGCCTTCATGCTGGCCGACAGCGCCGCGAAGGTCGTGGTGACGCAGCAGCGGCACGCCGCGACGCTGACAGGTGAACTGGCAGACGAACCGGCGGACAGCGCCGCCGCACGCCTGCTCGTTGTCGACGACCCCGAGACAGCCGCCGAGATCCGCCGGCGTCCGGCCAGCGCGCCCGCCACCGTCACCGAGCCAGGACAGCTCGCCTACGTGATCTACACGTCCGGCTCGACCGGCCGCCCCAAGGGCGTCCATGTCCCGCACGCGAACGTGCAGGGCCTCTTCGCGGCCGTGGACCGTACGGAGACCTTCGACCTCGGCCCCGACGACGTGTGGAGCGTGATCCACTCCTCCGCGTTCGACTTCTCCGTCTGGGAGATCTGGGGAGCACTGACCCACGGCGCCCGGTGTGTCGTCGTACCGACGGAGACGGTGCGGCAGCCGTGGCTGCTCCGCGACGTCCTGGCCGGCGAGGGCGTGACCGTACTGAGCGCCACGCCCGAGCTGTTCCGCCAGCTGGCCGAGGCCGACGGGCCGGGGCGCACACCCGCAGACCTGCGGTTCGTCGTCTTCGGCGGCGACGCGCTGCAGCGCGTCCATGTGGAGCGGTGGGCCGACGCGTGGGGGCTGGACGCGCCCGCCCTCGTCAACATGTACGGCATCACGGAGACGACCGTCCACGTCACCGAGCACCGGATCGACGCCACCGACATGGCGGCCGATCCGAAGTTGCCGGTCGGGCGTGCGCTTCCCGGCTGGCGTGCCCTCGTCCTCGACGAGCACCTCATGCCCGTACCGACCGGTGTGCCCGGCGAGCTCTACATCGGCGGCGCCGGTGTCACGCGCGGATACGGCGGGCGGCCGGCCCTCACGGCCGAGCGCTTCGTCGCCGACCCGTTCGCCGCGGACGGCTCGCGGCTCTACCGCTCGGGCGACCGCGCCCGCCTCCTGCCCAACGGCACGCTGGAGTACCTGGGCCGGGCCGACAAGCAGATCAAGATCCGCGGCTTCCGGATCGAACCCGGGGAGATCGAGGCACTGCTCGCCGCCCACCCGGCGGTCCTGTCCGCTGTGGTGACGGCTTCCGGCGACGGCGCCGACAGGCGCCTCGTGGCCTACCTGGTCCCGGCCGATCACACCGCTGGGGTCCCGGACGCGGGCGAGCTCCGCGCCCACCTGCGCCGCGAGCTGCCGGACTACATGGTCCCGGCCGCCTTCGTCGAGCTCGCGGCCCTGCCCCTGACCGCGAACGGAAAGCTGGACCGGGCGGCCCTGCCGCAGCCGGAGCCGGCACACGCCACCACCGCCGACTTCGTCGCCCCGGCCGGTGCGACGGCGGAGCTGCTCGCCCGCATCTGGTCCGAGGTGCTCGGCGTCGACCGGATTGGCGCGGACGACAACTTCTTCGAGGTGGGCGGGCACTCGCTGCTCGCCACCCAGGTGGTCTCCCGCATCCGGGAGGCGTTCCGCGTCGAGGTGCCCCTCTCCGCCCTGTTCGACCGGCCCACAGTCCGTGAGCTGGCGCCGGTCCTGGAGAACTCGGGCACCAGCACCGCCGTACCTCCCCTGACACCGGCCGACCGCACCCGACCGTTGCCGCTGTCCTTCGCGCAGCAGCGCCTGTGGTTCCTGGACCAGCTGGCGCCCGGGGCGGTGGAGTACGCCCTGCTGTCACCCGTGGAATGGAACGGGCCCCTGGACGTGGCCGCGCTGGGCGCGGCGTTGGGCGGGGTCGTGGCGCGGCACGAGGTGCTGCGCACCCGCCTGGTGGCGAATGCGGACGGGGTGCCGCATCAGGTGATCGACGAGCCGGCGCCGTTCCCCCTGCCGGTGGTCGACGTCTCGACCGACGCGGACCCCCGGGGAGCGGCACGGGCCCGGGCCGCCGAGGACGCGGCAGTACCGTTCGACCTGGCCACGGGCCCCCTGGTCCGGGCCACGCTCTTCCGGCTCGGGGCACAGCAGCACGTACTGGCGCTGGCGATCCACCACGTGGTGTTCGACGAGTGGTCGGACCGGATCTTCCATCGTGAACTGACGTCTCTGTACGACGCGTTCCTCGCGGGCGCCCCAGACCCGTTGCAGCCGCTCGACGTGCAGTACGCGGACTTCGCCGTCTGGCAGCGGCAGTGGCTCGACGGCGAGCTGCTTGATCGCCAACTCGGCTACTGGTCCGAGCAGTTGGACGGGGCCGCCACCCTGGACCTGCCCACCGACCGGCCCCGGCCGCCGGTCCGGTCGACGGTAGGCGCGGTGACCAGGTTCGACATCCCGCAGGAGACGGTCGAACCGCTGCGCGCCCTGTCGCGAGAGTGTGGCGTCTCCATGTTCATGACGCTGCTGTCGGCGTACGCGGTGCTGCTGGGCCGGCACGCGGGTTCGGACGACGTGGTAGTCGGGACGCCGGTGGCGAACCGGAATCGTGCGGAGACGGAGGGCCTGATCGGGTTCTTCGTGAACACGTTGGTGATGCGTACGGATCTGTCGGGTGATCCGTCGTTCCGTGAGGTGTTGGGGCGGGTGCGGGAGACGGCTCTTGGTGCGTATGCGCATCAGGATGTGCCGTTCGAGCAGGTGGTGGAAGCGCTGGTGTCGGAGCGGGATCGCTCGCGTACGCCGCTGTTCCAGGCCCTGTTCAACTACGACTTCGTCGAGAGCGAGGGCAGTGAGGGCGGCGACGACGCCGCCGGCCCGGTGGACCGGTTCGTGGACCGCACGGGAAGTGCCTCGGAACGGGTCGTCGCGAAGTTCGATCTGCGTCTGGTGTTGAGTGATGGCGGGTCGGGCCTGGGCGCGGAGTTCGAGTACAGCACGGCGTTGTTCGACGCGGAGACGGTGGAGCGGCTGGGTGGGCACCTGGTCACGCTGCTGACGGCGGTGGCCGCGGATGCCGATCAGCGGGTGGGCGGGCTGCCCGTGTTGTCGGCGGGTGAGCGTGAGCTGCTGGTGGGTGGTGCGGGCGTTGAGGCTGTGGATCTGCCGGCGGTGGGTGGGGTGCATGAGCTGATCGCTGAGCGGGCTGTGGTGGCTGCGGATGCGGTGGCTGTGGTGGCTGGTGGGGAGGTGTTGACGTATGGCGGGTTGATGGGTCGGGCGAATCGTCTGGCGCGTTATCTGCGGTCGGTGGGTGTGGGTGCGGAGTCGGTGGTGGCGTTGTGTCTGCCGCGCGGGGTGGACATGGTGGTGGCGATTCTTGCGGTGTGGCAGGCGGGTGGGGCGTATCTGCCGTTGGATCCGGAGTATCCGGTGGACCGGCTCGGGTTCATGTTGCGTGACAGTCGGGCGACGGTGCTGGTCGGCACCGAGGAGCTGGTGGACGAGCTGCCGGTGGGGCGGCTGCGGACGGTGGTCGTCGACGACCCGATGGTGCGGGCGGTCGTGGCGGGGCTTTCTTCTGATGCTCCTGGTGTGGTCACGAAGCCTGAGCAGTTGGCGTATGTGGTTTATACGTCGGGTTCGACGGGGCGGCCGAAGGGTGTGCAGGTCACGCACGGTGGCTTGGTGAATTACGTGGTGTCGGTCGGTGAGCGGGCCGGCTGGGGTGGTGCGGGTGGCCGGTTCGGGTTGTTGCAGCCGGTGGTGACGGACCTGGGTAACACGGTTGTCTTCGGGTGTTTGGTGTCGGGTGGTGTGCTGCATGTGGTGGGTGCGGATGCGGCGGTGGACGGGCGTGCGGTGGCGGGGTTTGTTCGTGAGTGGGGTGTCGAGTTCGTGAAGGTGGTGCCGTCGCATCTGGCGGCGTTGGTGGCTGGTTGTGGTGGTGAGGCGGGGTCGTTGTTGCCGCGGCGGGGTCTGGTGCTGGGTGGCGAGGGTGCGTCGGCGTCGTGGCTGCGGGAGCTGGTGGCGGCTGCCGGTGATTGTGCGGTGGTGAATCACTACGGGCCCACCGAGACGACGGTCGGTGTGGTCGCTGGTGGGTTGGTCGAGGGTGCGGGTGGTTTGGCGGATGGTGTGGTGGGTCTGGGCCGGCCGTTGGGTAATACGCGGGTGTATGTGCTGGACGGGTTCTTGAATCCGGTTCCGGTGGGTGTGGTGGGTGAGTTGTTTGTTGCGGGTCCGCAGGTGGCTCGGGGGTATGTGGGGCGGGCTGGTCTGACGGGTGAGCGGTTCGTGGCGGATCCGTTCGCTGTGGATGGTGGTCGGATGTATCGGACGGGGGACCGGGTCCGGTGGCTGGCTGATGGGCGGCTGGAGTTCGTGGGTCGTGCGGATGGTCAGATCAAGGTGCGTGGGTATCGGATCGAGCCGGGTGAGGTCGAGTCGGCGCTGGTGGGTCACGCGCAGGTGGCGTCTGCGGTTGTGACGGCGCACGGGGTGGGTGCGGAGCGTCGTCTGGTGGCGTATCTGGTTCCGGGGGATCCGGAGATCGGGATTCCGTCGGTCGGTGAACTGCGTGGGTTCCTGGGCGACCGGTTGCCGGAGTACATGGTGCCGTCGGTGTTCGTGGAGCTGAGCGAGCTCCCACTGACCGCCAACGGAAAGCTCAACCACGCAGCACTGCCCGAACCGCAGGTCCACCAGTCCGACGTCGAGGAGTTCATGTCCCCGGTCACCACGACCGAGGAACTCCTGGCCGACGTCTGGGCCGAGGTCCTCGGTGTGGAGCGCGTCGGCGTGGAGGACAACTTCTTCGACCTGGGTGGACACTCGCTGGTCGCCACGCAGGCTGTGTCCCGCATCCGCGAGGTGTTCGGCGTCAAGGTGCCGCTGTCGGCGCTCTTCAACGAGCCGACGCTGCGCGGCCTGGCCTCGGTCGTCGAGAGCTCCGCGCGTGACACCGCGCCGCCGGTGACGCGGATCGACCGGGACCAGGCCCTGCCGCTGTCCTTCGGGCAGCAGCGCCTGTGGTTCCTCGACCAGTTCGACCCGGGCTCCACCGAGTACATCGCTCCCCTGTACCTCCGCCTGCGGGGCGCCCTGGACGTGCCGGCGCTGAGCGCCGCGTTGACGGCCGTCGTCGCGCGGCACGAGGTGTTGCGGACGCGTCTGGTGGCGGATGCGGAGGGTGTGGCGCGTCAGGTGATCGATGAGGCTGCGCCGGTCGATCTGCGGGTCGTGGAGGTGCCGGCGGGTGCTGATCCGGTGGTTGCGGTGCGGGCGGTGGTGGCGGCGGATGCGCGGGTGCCGTTCGATCTGGCGTGTGGTCCGTTGTTGCGGGCGACGTTGGTGAGGGTGGCGGCGCAGGAGCATGTGCTGGCGTTGTCGATGCATCACGTGGTGTCGGACGAGTGGTCGGGTCGGATTCTGCGGCGTGAGCTGATGGCGTTGTACGAGGCGTTCCGTGCGGGTGAGCCGGATCCGCTTCCGCCGCTGGAGGTGCAGTACGCCGACTTCGCCGTCTGGCAGCGGCAATGGCTGAGCGGTGACGTCCTCGATGCCCAACTCGCCTACTGGCGCGACCGGCTCGGCGGCCTGCCGACCCTCGAACTGCCCACCGACCGCCCTCGCCCGGCAGTTCGCTCGGTGGACGGTGGACTTGTCGAGTTCGCCGTGCCCGCACAGACGGCGAGGCGACTGCGCGCCCTCTCCCGTGCACACGGGGTGACCATGTCGATGATGTCGCTGGCGGCCTTCAACGTGCTCCTTGGCCGCTACGCGGGCACGGACGACGTGGTCGTGGGCACGCCGATCGCGAACCGGAACCGGGCCGAGACCGAGGGCCTCATCGGCTTCTTCGTCAACACGCTCGTCATGCGCACCGACCTGTCTGGCGATCCGACCTTCGCCGAACTCCTCGGCCGGGTCCGCGAGACCGCCCTCGGCGGATACGCGCACCAGGACCTGCCGTTCGAGCAGCTCGTGGACGAGCTGGCCGTCGAGCGCGACCGTTCACGCAGCCCGCTCTTCCAGGTCCTCTTCAACTACGACACGGCGGATTCGGCGGCCGGCACCGCCCACCGGAACGCCGACCTCCTGTGGGAGGGCGGCGCCGCTCTAGGGGCGGAGCTCTCCGCCGACCGGCCGATGCTCGTGAGCGTCGACCTGGCGGTCCGGGTCGGCGACAGCGGTGAGGGTCTGGCGGGCGAGGTTCAGTACAGCACCGCGCTGTTTGACGCGGAGACGATGCAGCGTCTGGCGGGTCACTTGGTGGCGGTGCTGGAGGCGGTGGCTGCGGATGCGGGGCAGCGGGTGGGTGAGCTGTCGGTGCTGGCCGCGGGGGAGCGTGAGCTTCTGGTGGCTGGTGGCGAGGGCGGCTTTGTGGAGTTGCCGTCGGTGGGTGGGGTGCATGAGCTGATCGCTGAGCGGGCGGTTGTGGCTCCGGATGTAGTGGCGGTGGTGGCCGGCGGGGAGTCGGTTACGTATGGCGGGTTGATGGCGCGGGCGAATCGTCTGGCGCGTCATCTGCGGTCGGTGGGTGTGGGTGCGGAGTCGGTGGTGGGTCTGTGTCTGCCGCGTGGGGTGGACATGGTTGTGGCGATGGTCGCGGTGTGGCAGGCGGGTGGTGCCTACCTGCCGTTGGACCCCGAATACCCGGCCGATCGGCTGGAGTTCATGCTCGCGGATGCGGGTGTGCAGGTGTTGGTGGGTGAGCGGTCGGCGGCTGAGGGCCTGCCGGTCGATGCGGTGGATGTTCGTACGGTGTGGCTGGACGATCCGGCTGTACTGAAGGTGCTGGGAGGGTTGCCGTCGTCGGCCCCTGAGGTGCGGACGGTCGCTGACCAGTTGGCGTATGTGATCTATACGTCGGGTTCGACCGGGCGGCCGAAGGGCGTGCAGGTCGCGCACGGCAGTGTCGTCGGGATGGTGTCGGCGCTGGCGCCGGTGCTGGATGCCGGTCCGGGCCAGCGGATGCTGCAGTTCGCCTCGTTCAGCTTCGACGCGGCCGTGCTCGACGTCGCCGTGACGCTCGCGTCGGGTGGCGTTCTGGTCGTCGCGACGTCCGAGGAGCGGGCCGAGGCGTCCCTCCTCACCTCGATGCTCCGAGCCGACGGCGTGAGCGCGGCGAGTGTGGTCCCGTCCCTGCTGGGCGTCCTGGACCCGGAGGCGGTGTCGGGTGTCGGGACGCTGCTGCTGGGCGCCGAGCGTCTGACCGAGCCGGTCGCTCGTGCCTGGTCGGCCGGCCGTCGCCTCGTGAACACGTACGGTCCGACGGAGTCGACGGTCATGGTGACCACCGGCACCGTGGACCCCGACCAGCTCACCGGCGCCCCTGCCATCGGGTCCCCTGTCCCGAACGCCCGTCTGTACGTCCTGGACGACCGGCTGAACCCCGTACCCGTGGGTGTGGCGGGTGAGGTGTTCATAGCCGGCCCACAGGTCGCACGCGGCTACCGCGGCCGTCCCGGCATGACGAGCGAGCGGTTCGTTGCGGACCCCTTCGCTGCCGACGGTTCGCGGATGTATCGGTCGGGTGACCGGGCGCGCTGGCTGCCGGACGGGCAGTTGGACTTCGTGGGGCGTGCGGATGGTCAGGTGAAGGTGCGTGGTTTCCGGATCGAGCCGGGTGAGGTCGAGGCCGTTCTGACCGGCCACCCGCAGATCCGCACCTCCGTCGTCGCCGCCTTCGGCGACGTCGAGGACCGCCGCCTGGCGGCGTACGTGGTCCCGGCTGACACGACCGTGGGTATGCCCCCGGTCGCGGAGCTGCGGGAGTTCATGTCCGGCCGGTTGCCGGAGTTCATGGTGCCGTCGGTGTTTGTGGAGTTGGCCGGGTTGCCGTTGACGGCGAACGGCAAGCTGGATCGTTCCGCGCTGCCGGCCCCGGAGGCGCGGCAGTCGTCGGCCGGCGACTTCGTCGCTCCTTCCGGAGCGACGGAGGAACTCGTGGCCGGGATCTGGGCAGGTGTCCTGGGTCTCGACCGGGTGGGTGCTACGGACGGCTTCTTCGAGCTCGGCGGGCATTCGCTCCTCGCGACGCAGGTGACCTCCCGGATTCGCGAGGTGCTGGGCGTCGACGTGCCTGTGGCGGCCATTTTCGACCACCCGACGGTGCGGGGTCTGGCCGCGGTCGTCGGGGACTCGGTGCGGGGTCCGCTGCTTGAGCCCGTCACGGCGGTCGGCCGGGACGAGCCGTTGCCGTTGTCGTTCGCGCAGCAGCGCCTGTGGTTCCTCGACCAGCTCGAGCCCGGTTCCACCGAGTACAACCTGCCGCTGCCGATTCGACTGGACGGCGATCTGGACGTGGCCGCACTGGCCGCGGCGTTGGACGCGGTCATGGCGCGACACGAGGTGCTGCGTACCCGGCTGGTGGCGGACGCGGACGGCGTGGCCCATCAGGTGATCGACCCGCCGGCCGCCTTCCCGCTGCCGGTGGTCGACGTGTCCGGCAGCGACGACCCGCTGCGGGCGACGGAGCGGCTCGTGGCGATGGACGCCATGGCGCCGTTCGACCTCGCCGGCGGTCCACTCGTCCGTGCCGTCCTCATCCGGCTGGCGGACGACGAGCACGTCCTGGCTCTGTCGATGCAGCACGTGGTGTTCGACGAGTGGTCGGGGCGCGTCCTGCGTCGCGAACTCGCTGCCCTGTACGAGGCGTTCCGATCCGGTCGACCGGACCCGCTGCCGCCGCTACCCGTGCAGTACGCCGACTTCGCGGCCTGGCAGCGGACGTGCCTGGCCGGCGACGAGCTGGAGAAGCAACTCGACTACTGGCGAGGTCATCTGGCCCGGCTCCCACAGGTGGAGCTGCCGACCGACCGTCCCCGTCCGCCGGTGCGCTCGTCCGAGGGCGCGGCGACGCGCTTCACCGTGTCGGCGGAGACCGCGGACGCGCTGCGCGCGGTGGCCCGCGAGTCCGGCGCGACGATGTTCATGACGCTCCTTGCCGCCTTCGACGTGCTGCTCAGCCGGTACGCGGGCGCGGAGGACGTGGTCGTCGGCACGCCGGTCGCCAACCGGAACCGCGCCGAGACGGAGGACCTGATCGGGCTCTTCGTCAACACGCTCGTCATGCGCACCGACCTGTCCGGCAACCCGACCTTCGGTGAACTGGTCGGCCGGGTACGGAACACGGCCCTGGGCGCATATGCCCACCAGGACCTGCCGTTCGAGCAGCTGGTGGACGACCTCGTCACCGAGCGGGACCGGACCGTCAGCCCGCTGTTCCAGGTGTTCTTCACCTACGCGGCCGAGGAGGCGCGCGACGCCGCGAACCTGCTCGACCAGGGCGAGGGTGCGGGTGCGGGTGCGAGTCTGCCGAGGCAGGACATACGGATCAAGGGGACGGACGCCGGGACCCGGCTCGCGCTCTTCGACCTGACCCTGAGGTTCGGCGACACGGGCGAAGGCGAGCTGTCCGGAGAACTCGAATACAGCACGGCACTGTTCGATGGGGCGACGGTCGAGGCGATGGCCCGTCACCTGGTCGCGGTGCTGGACGGGGTTGCTCGCGACGCGGGTGTGCGGGTGGGTGAGTTGTCGGTTCTGTCGGTGGGTGAGCGTGAGCGGTTGGTGGCCGGCGGTGACGGTGGCCGTGTGGAGTTGCCGGCGGTGGGTGGTGTGCATGAGTTGATTGCTGCGCGTGCTGTGGTGTCGCCGGATGTGGTGGCGGTGGTGGTGGGTGATGAGGTTTTGACGTATGGGGGGTTGGTGGGTCGGGCGAATCGTTTGGCGAATTATTTGGTGTCGGTGGGTGTGGGTGTGGAGTCGGTGGTGGGTTTGTGTTTGCCGCGTGGGGTGGATTTGGTGGTGGCGGTTCTTGCGGTGTGGCAGGCGGGTGGGGCGTATTTGCCGTTGGATCCGGAGTATCCGGTGGAGCGGTTGGAGTTTATGTTGGCGGATAGTGGGGTTGAGGTTTTGGTGGGGGAGCGGGGGGTTGCTGGGGGTCTTGGTTTGGATGGTGTGGTGGGTTCGGTGGTGTGGTTGGACGATGTGGTGGTGGGTGGGGTGGTGGCGGGTTGTTCTTCGTCGGCGCCGGATGTTGTTTGTTCTTCTGGTCGGTTGGCTGGGGTGATTTATACGTCGGGTTCGACGGGGCGTCCTAAGGGGACGTTGGTTTCTCATGGGTCTTTGGTGGCGTTGTTCGCGGGTTGGGAGGTTGCGCATTTTGGTGGGGTGGGGTTGCGGTGGTTGTCGGTGGCGAGTGCGAGTTTTGATGTGTTCACGGGTGATGTGGTGAGGGCGTTGTGTTCGGGTGGGGTGTTGGTGTTGGGGCGGGTGGGGTTGCAGGTGGATGTGGGTGAGTGGGTGGGGGTGTTGGCGGGTGCTGGGGTGGAGGCGTTCGAGTGTGCGCCGCGGTATGTGGATGAGTTGGTGGGGTTTGTGGAGGCCGGCGGGTCTGGGTCTGGGTCGGTGTCTGGGTTGGGGTTGGGGGGTTTGCGGTTGGTGGTGGTGACGACGGATGTGTGGCGGTGGGGTTCGGTGGTGCGGGCTCGGGGTGTGTTGGGTGGGGGTGTGCGGTTGTTGTCGGCGTATGGGGTGACGGAGGCGTCGGTGGATTCGACGTTCGGTGTGTTGGAGGGGGTGGGTGGTGAGGGTGCGGTGTCGATCGGTGGGCCGTTGCCGAATACGCGGGTGTATGTGTTGGACGGTTGTTTGGAGCCGGTTCCGGTGGGTGTGGTGGGTGAGTTGTTCATTGCGGGTCCGCAGGTGGCTCGGGGTTATGGGGGGCGGCCTGGTTTGACGGCGGAGCGGTTTGTTGCTGATCCGTTTGTGGGGGATGGTTCGCGGATGTATCGGTCGGGGGATCGGGTGCGGTGGTTGTCGGGGGGTGAGTTGGAGTTTTTGGGGCGTGGGGATGAGCAGGTGAAGGTGCGTGGTTTCCGGATCGAGCCGGGTGAGGTTGAGGCGGTGTTGGTTTCTCATCCGGGTGTGCGTGCGGTGGTGGTGGGTGTGTTCGGGGTGGGTGTGGATCGTCGTTTGGTGGCGTATGTGGTGCCGGTGGATGGGGGTGTGGGTATTCCGTCGGTGGGTGAGTTGCGGGAGTTTGTGGGGCGGAGTCTGCCGGGGTTCATGGTTCCGTCGGTGTTTGTGGAGTTGGCGGGTCTTCCGTTGACGCCGAACGGGAAGGTGGATCGGGGTGCGTTGCCGGTTCCGGAGGGTGTGCGGCCGGAGTTGGAGGGGTTCGTCGCGCCGGCGAATGCGACGGAGGAGTTGCTGGCGGGGGTGTGGGCGCAGGTCCTGGGTGTCGACCGGGTCGGCGTCCACGACAACTTCTTCGAACTCGGCGGCGACTCCATCATCAGCATCCAGGTCGTGGCCCGGGCACGGGAGCACGGCATCCATGTCACCGTCGCCCAGCTCTTCGACCACCAGACGGTGGCGGGCCTCGCCTCGGTGGCCGAGGCGCAGAGTGCGGCCGACGCCGAACAGGGCCTGGTGACAGGCGACTTCTCGCTGTCCCCGATCCAGCGCTGGTTCTTCGAACAGGACCTGGACCGGCCGGGCCACTTCAACCAGTCGATGCTGCTCGACGTCACCCAGCGGGTCGACCCCGAGCTGATGCGCGCCGCCGCCGCGGCGCTGCTCGAGCAGCACGACGCCCTGAGGTCGAGGTTCGTCCGGGAGGGCGACACGTGGGTCGGCCGGGTGGCGGCGGCCGAGCAGGCCGACTGCGTCCAGGTCATCCGGAGCACCGGCCTGGACGACGACGAGGAATGGGAGTTCCTCGACGCCCGCGGCAACGAGGTGCAGGCCGGCCTCGACCTGGCGGACGGGCCGCTCCTGCGCATCGTGGTGTTCGACCGCGGTGAGTGTGGCCAGCTGCTGTTCGTCGTGGCTCACCACCTGGTGGTGGACGCCGTGTCCTGGGCCGTCATCCTCGAGGACCTGACGGCCGCCTACGGTCGGATCGAGCGCGGGCTCCCGGTGAAGCTGCCGGCGAAGACGAGCTCGTACAGGGCCTGGACGCAGCGGCTGACGGAGCTGGCGGCGTCCCCCGCACTCGCCGCGGAAGCCCCGTACTGGCGGGCCGCGGAGGCCACGACCGGCTCGGCGCCCCGCGATCACGACGGCGCGAACAGCCTCGCATCGGCCCGGCAACTGTCGGTCACCCTCGGCGCCGAGCAGACCGAGCGCCTGCTGCGGGAGGTGCCGAGCGCGTTCGGGACACAGATCAACGACGTGCTCCTGAGCGTGCTGGGCACCGTGCTCACGGAATGGTGCCAGGCGCCGTCGGTGGTCGTGGACCTGGAGGGACACGGCCGTGAGGACGTCGGAACCGACATCGACATCTCGCGGACGGTCGGCTGGTTCACCAGCGTGTACCCGGTGGTGCTCGGCGGTACGTCCGGCGGAAACCTCGGGGAAGCGCTGCGCCGGACGAAGGAGTACCTGCGGGAGATCCCGCGCAAGGGTCAGGGCTACGGCCTCCTGCGCCACATGACCGACTGGACCCCGGGGGCGGGTGCGGAAGTCGCCTTCAACTATCTGGGCCAGACGACCCAGGCGGTCGGCCCCGCCGGCGGCTCCGGCGGACGCTTCACACCGACCGGCCGGGCGCTCGGCGCCTCGCAGTCGGCGCAGGGGCTCCGTACCCACCTCATCGAGATCAACAGCCAGATCGCGCTGGGCCGGCTGGAGCTGGTCTGGATGTACAGCGATCAGGTGCACGACCGGGCGACCGTGCTTCGCCTCGCGCAGCGCTACATCGAGGCCCTCGAGGACCTCATCGAGTACTGCTGCCGCCCCGAGGCCGGCGGATACACGCCGTCCGACTTCCCCCTGGCCGACGTCGACCAGGACCTGCTCGACCTCATTCGACAGCGCTTCGACTCACCCGACCACACCGGTGAGATCGCCGATTCCGGAGGTGCGTGATGACGGCATTCGACGCGGCGGCAGGCCGACGAGGTCGGGCGATCGAGAACATCTACCCGCTGACCGCCCTGCAGCAGGGAATGCTCTTCCACACCGAGCTGGCCGACGAGCCCGGCATGTACTGGGTGCAGGACGGCATGCTGCTGGAGGGCGAGCTCGACCAGGACGCCCTGCGCCGGGCGTGGGAGCTCATGTTCTCCCGACACGAGGTGCTGCGGACCACCGTCGTACGGGAGGACGTCACCACGCCGCTGGCCGTGGTGTCCCGGTCGGTTCCGCTGCCGCTCCGGTTCATCGACGTGTCGCACCTGGACGAGGCCGCCCGGCAGGAGGCGGTCGACGCCCACCTCGCCGCAGACTGGGAGCGCGGCGCCGACTTCACCGCGCCGACCCTGGTGCGGATCGCGGTGATCGCCCTGGCACCGGACCGCCACCAGCTGGTGTGGAGCTACCACCACATGCTCCTCGACGGCTGGAGCGCACCGATCGTGGTGGCCGAGCTGATGGACGCCTATCAGGCGTTCCGGGCGGGAAGGGAACCGCGACTCCCGGCCCGCCGGCCGTTCCGGGACTTCGTGGGCTGGGTGTCCCGGCAGGACCTCGACGCCGCTCGCGGGTACTGGCGCGAGCGGCTCGCCGGCATCACCGAGGCGACCTCCCTGGGCATCGAACACGCCACCGGCGACCAGGGACCGGGCGAGGCACTGGTGCCACTGACCGCCGAGGTGGCCGGCACCGGGCTGACCGAGTTCGCCCGCCGCCACCGGCTCACGCCGAACACGGTCGTACAGGCTGCCTGGGCCATCGTCATGTCCCTGTACTCCGGCGCCGACGACGTCATGTTCGGCGTCACCTCGTCGGGCCGCGACGGCCAGCTCGACGGCATGGAGTCGATGGTCGGGATGCTGCTCAACACCACACCCGTCAGAATCCGCGTCGACCGCGACGAGCTGCTCACGACCTGGCTGACCCGTCTGCAGGACGAGCAGGTGAAAGCTCGGCAGTACGAGCACACCCCGCTGGTGACGATCGCCGCGTGCAGCGAACTGCCGGCCGGCAAGCCCCTGTTCAACAGCCTCTTCGCCTTCGAGAACTTCCCGGTCCAGGACCTGGAGGAGGAAGAGCGCAACGCGGCGGCGAGCGGGCTGCGCGCCGGGATGAACTACGGCCGTGAGCAGGCCAACTACCCGCTGAGCGTGACCGCGAGTTCCGGCCGTGCCCTGCAGATCAAGTTCTCCTACGACCGTGCCCAGGTCGACGCCGCCGCGATCGACCGGATGGCCGGCCACATGGCCCGCGTACTGGAGTCGATCGTCGCGGGCGTTGCTCGCGACGCGGGTGTGCGGGTGGGTGAGTTGTCGGTTCTGTCGGTGGGTGAGCGTGAGCGGTTGGTGGCCGGCGGTGACGGTGGCCGTGTGGAGTTGCCGGCGGTGGGTGGTGTGCATGAGTTGATTGCTGCGCGTGCTGTGGTGTCGCCGGATGTGGTGGCGGTGGTGGTGGGTGATGAGGTTTTGACGTATGGGGGGTTGGTGGGTCGGGCGAATCGTTTGGCGAATTATTTGGTGTCGGTGGGTGTGGGTGTGGAGTCGGTGGTGGGTTTGTGTTTGCCGCGTGGGGTGGATTTGGTGGTGGCGGTTCTTGCGGTGTGGCAGGCGGGTGGGGCGTATTTGCCGTTGGATCCGGAGTATCCGGTGGAGCGGTTGGAGTTTATGTTGGCGGATAGTGGGGTTGAGGTTTTGGTGGGGGAGCGGGGGTTGCTGGGGGTCTTGGTTTGGATGGTGTGGTGGGTTCGGTGGTGTGGTTGGACGATGTGGTGGTGGGTGGGGTGGTGGCGGGTTGTTCTTCGTCGGCGCCGGATGTTGTTTGTTCTTCTGGTCGGTTGGCTGGGGTGATTTATACGTCGGGTTCGACGGGGCGTCCTAAGGGGACGTTGGTTTCTCATGGGTCTTTGGTGGCGTTGTTCGCGGGTTGGGAGGTTGCGCATTTTGGTGGGGTGGGGTTGCGGTGGTTGTCGGTGGCGAGTGCGAGTTTTGATGTGTTCACGGGTGATGTGGTGAGGGCGTTGTGTTCGGGTGGGGTGTTGGTGTTGGGGCGGGTGGGGTTGCAGGTGGATGTGGGTGAGTGGGTGGGGGTGTTGGCGGGTGCTGGGGTGGAGGCGTTCGAGTGTGCGCCGCGGTATGTGGATGAGTTGGTGGGGTTTGTGGAGGCCGGCGGGTCTGGGTCTGGGTCGGTGTCTGGGTTGGGGTTGGGGGGTTTGCGGTTGGTGGTGGTGACGACGGATGTGTGGCGGTGGGGTTCGGTGGTGCGGGCTCGGGGTGTGTTGGGTGGGGGTGTGCGGTTGTTGTCGGCGTATGGGGTGACGGAGGCGTCGGTGGATTCGACGTTCGGTGTGTTGGAGGGGGTGGGTGGTGAGGGTGCGGTGTCGATCGGTGGGCCGTTGCCGAATACGCGGGTGTATGTGTTGGACGGTTGTTTGGAGCCGGTTCCGGTGGGTGTGGTGGGTGAGTTGTTCATTGCGGGTCCGCAGGTGGCTCGGGGTTATGGGGGGCGGCCTGGTTTGACGGCGGAGCGGTTTGTTGCTGATCCGTTTGTGGGGGATGGTTCGCGGATGTATCGGTCGGGGGATCGGGTGCGGTGGTTGTCGGGGGGTGAGTTGGAGTTTTTGGGGCGTGGGGATGAGCAGGTGAAGGTGCGTGGTTTCCGGATCGAGCCGGGTGAGGTTGAGGCGGTGTTGGTTTCTCATCCGGGTGTGCGTGCGGTGGTGGTGGGTGTGTTCGGGGTGGGTGTGGATCGTCGTTTGGTGGCGTATGTGGTGCCGGTGGATGGGGGTGTGGGTATTCCGTCGGTGGGTGAGTTGCGGGAGTTTGTGGGGCGGAGTCTGCCGGGGTTCATGGTTCCGTCGGTGTTTGTGGAGTTGGCGGGTCTTCCGTTGACGCCGAACGGGAAGGTGGATCGGGGTGCGTTGCCGGTTCCGGAGGGTGTGCGGCCGGAGTTGGAGGGGTTCGTCGCGCCGGCGAATGCGACGGAGGAGTTGCTGGCGGGGGTGTGGGCGCAGGTCCTGGGTGTCGACCGGGTCGGCGTCCACGACAACTTCTTCGAACTCGGCGGACATTCACTGCTCGCCACACAGGTCGTGTCCCGCATCCGGACCGTTTTCGCCACCGAGGTCCCCCTCTCCGCCCTCTTCGACCACCCGACGGTCCGCGAACTGTCCGACGTCGTCGTCGGCTCGGGCCAGGAGGTGACCGCACCGCCCATCGCAGCGGCCGGCCGGGACGGCGAACTGCCGCTGTCCTTCGCACAGCAGCGCCTGTGGTTCCTGGACCAGCTGAACCCGGGGTCCACGGAGTACAACGTGCCCCTGCTCGTGCGCTGGCCCGGCGACCTGGACGTCGCGGCACTGACCGCGGCGCTGGGCGCGGTGGTGAAGCGGCACGAGATCCTGCGGACCAGACTGGTGCCGGGAGCCGGCGGCGTCGCGCACCAGGTGATCGACGAGCCGACCCCCTTCGTCCTGCCACTGACGGACGTCTCGGGTCATGACGACCCCGCTGCGGCCGCACGGAAACTCGTGACCGCGGAAGTCATGGCACCGTTCGACCTGGCCCGCGGGCCGCTGGTCCGGGCCACCCTGATCCGGATGTCCGCCGACGAGCACGTCCTGGCCCTGGCCGTGCACCACGTGGCCTTCGACGAGTGGTCGGTACGCATCCTCCGCGAGGAGCTCTCCGCTCTGTACGAGGCGTTCCGGGTCGGCGAGCCGGACCCGCTGCCGCCGCTGGCCGTGCAGTACGCGGACTTCGCGATATGGCAGCGGCAGTGGCTGGACGGCGACGTACTGGACGCCCACACGGCGTACTGGCGCGACCAGCTCGCCGACCTGCCGGCGCTGGAACTGCCGACGGACAGGATGCGCCCACCGGTCCGGTCCACCGACGGAGCAGCGGTCGACTTCTCCGTACCCGCGCCGACCGCGGACGTCTTACGGGCCCTGTCCCGCAAGAACGGCGTGACGATGTCCATGACGCTGCTGGCCGCGTTCGACGTGCTCCTCGGCTGGTACACGGGGTCGGACGACGTCGTGGTCGGCACACCGGTCGCCAACCGCAACCGCGCCGAGACCGAGGACCTCATCGGGTTCTTCGTGAACACGCTGGTCATGCGCACCGACCTGTCCGGCGACCCGACCTTCGTCGAACTCCTCCGCCGCGTACGGAAGATGGCCCTCGCCGCGTACGCCCACCAGGATCTGCCGTTCGAGCAGCTGGTGGACGAGCTCGTCACGGAGCGGGACCGCTCCCGCACCCCCCTCTTCCAGGTGTTCTTCAACTACACGCCCGAGGGGAACACCGGTCACCCCGGCCGGGACGAGGACCAGGGCGGCCGATCCGACGCGACCGGGCCCGCGCCCGAGGCCGGGCCCGACACCGACACCGATGCCTCGTCGGTCGACGGACTGGCGGCGACCTCGGTCAACTTCGACCTGGCCGTCACGCTGGCGGACCATGACGGTGCCCTGGCGGGAGCGATCGAGTACAGCACCGCGCTGTTCGACGCCGCGACCGTGGAGCGGATGGCCGGCCACCTGGTTGCCGTGCTCGAAGCCGTCGCCGTGGATGCCCGGCAGCGGGTGGGTGAGCTGCCGGTCCTGTCGGCGGGTGAGCGTGAGCTGGTGGTGGAGGGCTGGAACGCGTCGTCGGTGGAGTTGCCGGCGGTGGGTGGGGTACAGGAACTGATCGCGGAGCGGGCTGCGAAGGCCCCGGACACGGTGGCCGTGGTGGCCGGTGGGGAAGCGCTCACCTACGGCGGGTTGATGGCGCGGGCGAATCGTCTGGCGCGTCATCTGCGGTCGGTGGGTGTGGGTGCGGAGTCGGTGGTGGGTCTGTGTCTGCCGCGTGGGGTGGACATGGTCGTGGCGATCGTCGGCGTGTGGCAGGCGGGTGGCGCCTACCTGCCGCTGGATCCGGAGTACCCGGCCGATCGGCTGGAGTTCATGCTCGCGGACGCGGGTGTCGAGGTCGTGGTGGGCCGGCGGGACGTGGTGGAGGGGCTGTCGGTCGGGCACGGGGTGTGGCTGGACGATCCGGCGGTACGCGACGCCTTGGCCGGTCTGCCGTCGAAGGCTCCTGGGGTGGCTCCGTCCGCTGACCAGCTGGCGTACGTGATCTATACGTCCGGCTCGACCGGCCGGCCGAAGGGTGTGCAGGTCGAGCACGGCAGCGTGGTCGCGATGGTGTCGGCGCTGGCGCCGGTCCTCGGTGCCGGTCCGAGCCAGCGGATGCTGCAGTTCGCCTCGTTCAGCTTCGACGCGGCTGTCCTCGATGTCGCGGTGACGCTCGCCTCGGGCGGCGTCCTCGTCGTCGCGACGTCCGAGGAGCGGGCGGAGGCGGGGCAGCTGACGTCGATGCTCCGCGCGGAGGGTGTGGGTGCGGCGAGTGTCGTGCCGTCCCTGCTGGGCGTCCTCGACCCGGAGGCGGTGCCCGGGATCGAGACGCTGCTGCTCGGTGCCGAGCGTCTGACCGAGCCGGTCGCCCGCACCTGGTCGGCCGGCCGTCGGCTGGTGAACACGTACGGTCCGACGGAGTCGACGGTCATGGTGACCGCCGACGCCGTCGCCCCGGACGTCCAGCGCATGCCTGCGATCGGTTCCCCGGTCGCCAACGCCCGTCTGTACGTGCTCGACGGGTCCATGAGGCCCGTGCCGGTGGGCGTCCCCGGCGAGGTCTTCATAGCCGGCCCGCAGGTCGCGCGCGGCTACCGCGGCCGCCCCGGCATGACGGGTGAACGGTTCGTCGCCGATCCCTTCGCTGCCGACGGTTCGCGCATGTATCGCTCCGGTGACCGGGCCCGCTGGCTGCCGGACGGGCAGTTGGACTTTGTCGGCCGTGCGGATGGTCAGGTGAAGGTGCGTGGTTTCCGGATCGAGCCGGGTGAGATCGAGGCCGTTCTGGCCGGTCACCCGCAGATCCGTACCGCCGTCGTCGCCGCCTTCGGCGACGTCGAGGACCGCCGTCTGGTCGCGTACCTCGTGCCGGCCGATCAGACGGACGGCATTCCGTCGGTCGGCGACATGCGGGCGTACGCAGCGAGGTGGCTGCCGGCCTTCATGATCCCGCCGACGTTCGTGGAGCTCGCGGCGCTGCCGCTCACTCCGAACGGCAAACTCGACCGTACGGCACTCCCCGAGCCGGACGGGGAGAGGCCGCAACTCGAGGAGTTCGTGCCTGCCTCGGGTGACGCGGAGGAAGCGCTGGCCAGGCTCTGGGCCGAGGTGCTCGGGGTGGATCGGGTCGGCGCCACGGACAACTTCTTCGAACTGGGCGGACATTCGTTGCTCGCCACCCAGGTGGCTTCCCGGATCCGGGAAGCCTTCGAGCTTGAGATTCCTCTGTCCGCTCTCTTCGACCACCCCACCGTGAGGGGCTTGGCAGCCGTGGTCGAAGAGCTCATCTGGTACGAGATCGACCACATGCCGGAAGACGAAGTCGTCCAGAGCCTGGACAGCTACGCGCAGGGTGCAGAGTCCGACGAGAACGGGGTTTTCTGATGTCCATCTCCCCTGCGGAGCTTCTGCAGAAGCTCGAGAACAGCGGTGTTCGCTTCAGCGTCGTCGACGGCAGGCTGCGGATCTTCGCGCCCAAGGGCGTGCTCACCGAGGAGCTCCGGACCCGGCTCCAGGCCTGCCGCGACGAGATCATCGGGCTGCTGGCGGACCGCGAGGCGGACTCGACGGCCGACCAGGCGCCGCCGATGACGGTCGCCGACCGCGACCAGCGACTTCCGCTGTCCTTCGCCCAGCAGCGCCTGTGGTTCCTCGACCAGCTCGACCCCGGATCGGTCGAGTACAACGTGCCGTTGCCGATCCGGCTCCGCGGGGTGCTGGACCAGTCCGCCCTCGGCGCCGCCCTGAACGCGATCGTCGCCCGGCACGAGGTGCTGCGCACGCGCCTGGTGGCCGGCGGCGACGGTGTGCCGCACCAGGTGATCGACCCGCCGACCCCCCTCCCCCTCCCGGTGGCCGACGTGTCCGGCGAGGAAGACCGCGGTTCGGCCGTATGGGCGCTGATGGCCGCGGACGCGGCGCTGCCCTTCGACCTGGCGGGCGGCCCACTGATCAGGGCGCAGCTGATCCGGCTGGCTCCCGACGAGCATGTCCTGGCGCTGTCCATGCACCACGTCTCCTTCGACGAGTGGTCGAAGCGCATCTTTCACGACGAACTCCTGCTCTCCTACGAAGCGTTCCGGACGGGCCGCCCCAACCCGTTGCCGCCGCTCGAGGTGCAGTACGCGGACTTCGCGGTGTGGCAGCGGCAGTGGCTGGACGGCGAGGTCCTGGACAGTCAACTGGCCTACTGGCGGGACCAGTTGACAGGTACGTCGGCCCTTGATCTGCCCACGGACCGGCCGCGGCCGGCGGTGTGGTCGCCGGCCGGTGCGATGGTGCAGTTCTCGGTGCCGTCGCGGACGGCCGACGGTCTGCGCGAGCTGTGCCGACGCAGCGGCACGACGATGTTCATGACGCTGCTTGCGGCCTTCGACGTCCTCCTCGCTCGATACGGCGGCACGGACGACGTGGCCGTGGGCACGCCGGTCGCCAACCGGAACCGTGCCGAGACGGAGAAGCTGATCGGCTTCTTCATCAACACCCTGGTCATGCGCACCGATCTGTCCGGCGACCCGACGTTCGAGGAACTCCTCGGCCGCGTACGCGAGATGGCGCTCAACGCCTACGCGCACCAGGATCTTCCCTTCGAGCAGCTGGTGGACGAGCTGGTCACGGAGCGGGACCGGTCGCGAAGCCCGCTGTTCCAGGTGCTGTTCAACTACTTCACCGAGGACGGGCAGCAGGGCGGTCGCGACGCACGGGACCCGTCGCACGACCGCCCGGGCGATGCGGCGGAAGGGGCGGGCGACGGTGGCGGCCTTGCTCTGGGAAGTGTCGCGGGCGATGTCGTCGCCAAATACGACCTTCGGCTGATGCTGACGGACGGCGGTGGCGCGCTGTCGGGTGTGATCGAGTACAGCACTGCCCTGTTCGACGCGGCGACGGTCGAGCGGATGGCGCGCCACCTGTTGTCGGTGCTGGACGCGGTCGTCGAAGACGCGACGCAGCACGTGGGCGAGCTGTCCGTGCCGAGCGCCGGTGAGCGCGACGTTCTGGTGAACGAGTGGAATGCGACGGCTGTGCCGCTGCCGTCGGTGGGCGGGGTGCATGAGCTGATCGCGGAGCGTGCGGTGCGGTCGCCGGATGCGGTGGCAGTGGAGTGTGGCGAAGTCGCCATTGATTACGCGGAGTTGGTGGGTCGGGCGAATCGGCTGGCACATTATCTGCGGTCGGTGGGTGTGGGTGCGGAGTCGGTGGTGGCGCTGTGCCTGCCTCGCGGCGTCGAGATGGTGGTGGCGATGCTCGCGGTGTGGCAGGCGGGCGGCGCGTATCTGCCGCTGGATCCGGAGTATCCGGCCGACCGGCTCGGGTTCATGCTGCGTGACAGTCGGGCGACGGTGCTGGTCGGTACGGAGGAGCTGGTCGACGAGCTGCCGGTCGGCCGTCTGCGGACGGTGCTGGTGGACGACCCGATGGTGCGCGGGGCGCTGTCGGAGCTTCCTTCGTCGGCGCCGGAGGTCGTCTCGTCGCCTGACCGGTTGGCGTATGTGATCTATACGTCGGGTTCGACGGGTCGGCCGAAGGGTGTGCAGGTTCCGCACGCGGGTGTGGTGAACCTGGCGATGGCCCAGGCCGGCGCCTTCGGTGTGGAGGCGGGGGACGGGGTGCTGCAGTTCGCTCCGTTCGGTTTCGATGCCGCGGTGTCCGAGGTCGCGGTGACGCTGGCGGCCGGTGGCCGCCTTGTCGTGGCGACGGCGGAGGAGCGTGGTGAGCCGCGGGCGCTGGCGGGGCTGGTGCGGGAGAAGGATGTGCGGGTGGCGACGCTGCCGCCGTCGCTCCTGGCCGTCCTCGAACCGGCCGATCTGGTCGGTCTGCGGACTCTGGTCACTGCCGGTGAGCGGTTGGAGGAGGCGGCGGCTGCGCGTTGGCGTGGCGAGTACCGGCTGTTGAACGCGTACGGTCCGACGGAGGCGACGGTCTGCGCGAGCATCGCCGTCCTCGACCCCGAGGGCGACGGTGTTCCGCCGATCGGTGCGCCGATGGAGAACACGCGGGTCTACGTACTCGATGGTCAGCTGCGTCCGGTGCCGGTCGGTGTGGTGGGCGAGCTGTACATCGCCGGTGTGGGCGTGGCGCGGGGGTACGGGGGCCGGGCCGGACTGACGGGTGAGCGCTTTGTCGCGGATCCGTTCGCGGTGGATGGTTCGCGGATGTATCGCTCGGGTGACCAGGTGCGGTGGCTGGCGGACGGCCGGTTGGAGTTCGTGGGCCGGGTCGACGGCCAGGTCAAGATCCGCGGGTTCCGGGTCGAGCTGGGCGAGATCGAGTCGGTCCTGGCCGCAAATGCCGCGGTGCGGGCGGTGGTCGTGACGGTGGAGGGACTGGAGGAGGATCGCCGGCTGGTGGCGCATGTGGTGCCGGCGGATCAGGAGGAGGGGATTCCCGCGGTCGGCGAGCTGCGGGCCTTCGTGGCGGAGCGGCTGCCCGGGTTCATGGTCCCCTCGGTGTTCGTGGAGCTGGCCGCGCTGCCCCTCACGCCGAACGGCAAGGTCGACCGGGCCGCGCTTCCGGCACCCGACGCTGTACGCCAGGGCATGACGGGTTTCGTCGCGCCGGCGAGCGCGACGGAGCAGATGCTGGCCGACGTGTGGGCCACGGTGCTGGGCGTGGCCGATGTCGGCGCAGCCGACGACTTCTTCGAGCTGGGCGGCCACTCGCTGCTCGCCACCCAGGTCGTCTCCCGGATCAGGGACGTGTTCGCGGCCGAGATACCGCTCGCCGCGTTGTTCGACCATCCGACGGTCCGCGAGCTGGCCGCCGTGGTCGACGAGGCCGGCACCCATGTGGCGGTGCCGCCCATGGCCGCGGTCGACCGGGACGAGCCGCTGGCGCTGTCGTTCGCGCAGCAGCGGCTGTGGTTCCTGGACCAGATGGAACCCGGATCCGCCGAGTACAACGTGCCCCAGGCGATCGTCTGGACCGGCGAACTGGATGTCGCGGCGCTGGGTGAGGCGCTGAGCGCGGTGGTGACCCGGCACGAGGTGCTGCGCACCAGGCTGGTCGCGGGCCCGGACGGCGTGCCGCACCAGGTGATCGACGAGCCGCAGCCGTTCCCGCTCGTGGTGACGGACGTGTCCGCCGATGCCGACCCGCTCGCCTCGGCGCGAGAGGCGATGCTCGCGGACGCCGTCACACCGTTCGATCTGGCCGAGGGCCCGCTGATCCGCGCCACGCTGATCCGCGTGCGGCCCGACGAGCACCTCCTTGCGCTGACCATGCACCACGTCGTCTCCGACGAGTGGTCGGGCCAGATCCTGAAGCGTGAGTTGGCGGCCCTGTACGAGGCGTTCCGGGCCGGCGAGCCGGACCCGCTGCCGCCACTCGCCGTGCAGTACGCGGACTTCGCCGCCTGGCAGCGCGGCTGGCTCACCGGCGATGTGCTCGACAAGCAACTTTCCTACTGGCGAGGCGCGTTGGCCGATGCGCCGGTACTCGACCTGCCCATCGACCGGCCGCGTCCGGCGGTTCGGTCCTCCGCGGGTGCGGTGCGGCGGTTCAGTGTGTCGGCGCCGACGGCCGAGGCGCTGCGGGAGCTGTCGCGTGATTGTGGTGCGTCGATGTTCATGACGCTCCTTGCGGCCTTCGATGTGCTGCTGGGGCGTTATGCGGGTTCGGACGATGTGGTGGTGGGCACGCCGGTGGCGAACCGGAACCGTGCCGAGACGGAGGACCTGATCGGGTTCTTCGTCAACACGTTGGTGCTGCGGACGGATCTGTCGGGTGACCCGTCGTTCCGTGAGTTGGTGGGACGCGTGCGGGAGACGGCGCTGGGTGCGTACGCGCATCAGGACGTGCCGTTCGAGCAGCTGGTGGACGAGCTCGTCACGGAGCGGGACCGGTCGCGCACCCCGCTGTTCCAGGTCCTGTTCAGTTACGTCGCCGGAGAGTCCGAGGGCGAGTCCGAGGACGCGCCGGGCGAGCGCCCCGAGCGCCGGACCGACGAGGCGGACGACCCGGGGGCGAGTGCCCTACCGGTCAAGTTCGACCTGGCACTGACGATGAGCGATGCCGACGGGACCCTGTCGGGGACGATCGAGTACAGCACCGCGCTGTTCGACGCGGCGACGATGGAGCGCCTGGCGGGCCACCTCGTGACGCTGCTGGAGGCGGTGGCTGAGGAGGCTGAGTGCCGGGTGGGTGAGCTGCCGGTGTTGGCGGCGGGTGAGCGTGAGCTGGTGGTGGAGGGGTGGAACGCGTCGTCGGTGGAGTTGCCGGCGGCGGGTGGGGTGCATGAGCTGATCGCGGAACGGGCCGTGGTGGCTCCGGATGCGGTGGCGGTGGTGGTCGGGGAGCAGTCCCTGACGTACGGCGGGCTGATGGGTCGGGCGAATCGTCTGGCGCATTATCTGCGGTCGGTGGGTGTGGGTGCGGAGTCGGTGGTGGGTCTGTGTCTGCCGCGTGGGGTGGACATGGTCGTGGCGATGGTCGCGGTGTGGCAGGCGGGTGGGGCGTATCTGCCGCTGGATCCGGAGTATCCGGCCGATCGGCTGGAGTTCATGCTCGCGGACGCGGGGGCGCATGTTGTGGTGGGCCGGCAGTCCTTGGTGGAGGGGCTGTCGGTCGAGCAGGGCGTGTGGCTGGACGACCCGGCCGTACTCGACACGCTGGCGGACCTGTCCGCTGAGACGCCCGAAACTGCCGTAGCTGCAGGTCAGTTGGCGTACGTCATCTATACGTCGGGTTCGACGGGGCGGCCGAAGGGTGTGCAGGTCGCGCATGGCAGTGTCGTCGGGATGGTGTCGGCGCTGGGGCCGGTGCTGGATGCTGGTCCGGGTGTGCGGATGCTGCAGTTCGCGTCGTTCAGCTTCGACGCGGCCGTCCTCGACGTCGCGGTGACGCTCGCGTCGGGCGGTGTTCTCGTCGTGGCGACCTCGGAGGAGCGCGCCGAAGCCTCTCTCCTCACCTCCATGCTTCGTGCCGAGGGTGTGGGTGCGGCGAGTGTGGTCCCGTCTCTGCTGGGTGTCCTGGACCCGGAGGCGGTGCCCGGGATCGAGACGCTGCTGCTGGGTGCGGAACGTCTGACGGAGCCGGTCGCGCGTGCCTGGTCGGCGGGGCGTCGGCTGGTGAACACGTACGGTCCGACGGAGTCGACGGTCATGGTGACCACCGGCACCGTGGACCCCGACCAGCTCACCGGCGCCCCTGCCATCGGGTCCCCGGTCCCGAACGCCCGTCTGTACGTCCTGGACGAGCGCCTCAATCCCGTACCCGTGGGTGTGGCGGGTGAGGTGTTCATCGCCGGTCCGCAGGTCGCGCGTGGCTACCGGGGTCGCCCGGGCATGACGGGTGAGCGGTTCGTCGCGGACCCCTTCGCTGCCGACGGCACGCGCATGTATCGGTCGGGTGACCGGGCGCGTTGGCTGCCGGACGGGCAGCTGGACTTCGTCGGCCGTGCCGACGGTCAGGTGAAGGTGCGTGGTTTCCGGATCGAGCCGGGGGAGATCGAGGCCGTTCTGACCGGTCACCCGCAGATCCGTACCGCCGTCGTCGCCGCCTTCGGCGACGTCGAGGACCGCCGTCTGGTCGCGTACCTCGTGCCCGCCGACCAGGCGGCCGGGATCCCGTCCGTCGCCGAGATCCGTGCCTTCGCGAGCAGCCGGCTCCCTGCCTTCATGATCCCCTCCGGTTTCGTGGAGCTCGCGGCACTGCCCCTGAGCCCGAACGGCAAGCTCGATCGGTCTGCTCTGCCCGACCCGGACAGTTCCTGGTCCGGCTCGGCTGGGGAGTTTGTTGCGCCGCGTTCTGAGGTGGAGCGGGTTCTGGCGGAGGTTTGGGCTCAGGTTCTGGGTGTGGAGCGGGTCGGGGTCGAGGACAACTTCTTCGAGCTCGGTGGCGATTCGATCGTGAGTATTCGTGTGGTGGCTCGGGCGCGTGAGCTGGGTGTCCACGTGACGGTGGCTCAGCTGTTCGATCATCAGACGGTGGCGGGTCTGGCGTCGGTGGCGTCGGGTGAGAGTGCGGTTGTTGCGGAGCAGGGTCTGGTGGTGGGGGAGTTCTCGTTGACTCCCATTCAGCGATGGTTCCTCGGTCGGGAGTTGCCGCAGGCCGGGCATTTCAATCAGTCGACGGTGCTCGGGGTCGACGGTCGGGTTGATGTGGGGGTGCTGCGGGCGGCGGTGGGTGCGCTGGTCGAGCAGCATGATGCGCTGCGTTCGCGGTTCGTGTGCCGGGACGGGGCGTGGGTCGGGCATGTGGTGGGCGCCGAGACGTCGGACCTTGTCACGGTCGTCGATGCGACGGAGGTGTCCGCCGATGAGGAGGCGGAGTTCCTTGAGGCACGAGCCACCGAGATCCAGGCCGGCCTCGACCTGACCGAGGGGCCGCTCTTCAGGGTGGCGCTCTTCGACCTCGGCGAACGGGGTCAGTTAGTCCTGGTCGTCGCTCATCACCTGGTCGTGGACACGGTGTCCTGGCCGGTGTTGCTTGAGGACCTGGCTTCGGCGTATGCGCAGGTCGAGCGGGGTGTCGCGACGGTGGAGCTGGCGGCGAAGACGTCGTCGTTCGTGGCGTGGGCGGGGCGTCTGGAGGAGCTGTCGGCTTCGCCGGAGGTCGTGGCGGAGACGGAGTTCTGGCGTTCCGTGGAGGCGGCTGCGGTGCCGCTGCCGCGGGCGTTCGAGGGTGGGAATCCGGTGTCGGGGGCGCGGCGGGTGTCCGTGGCGCTGGATGCCGGGCTGACGGAGCGGCTGCTGCGTGAGGTGCCGGCCGCGTTCCGGACGCAGATCAATGATGTGCTGCTGAGTGTGCTGGGTGCGGTGTTCACCGAGTGGACCGGCACGGGCTCTGTGGTGGTGGATGTCGAGGGTCACGGCCGTGAGGACGTGGGCGTGGACATCGACGTGTCGCGGACGGTCGGCTGGTTCACGAGCGTCTACCCGGTTGCTCTCACCGGTCTGGTCGACGGTGATCTGGGTGCGTTGCTGCGTCGTACGAAGGAGTACCTGCGCGGTGTCCCGCGGAAGGGCTTGGGTTATGGCCTGCTGCGCCACCTGACCGACTGGGCTCCGCAGGGGCACGCCGAGGTCGGCTTCAACTACCTCGGACAGTCCAGCCGGCGACCGGACGACACTGAGACGGACGCGGGGCGCGTGAAGGAGGGGAAGGGTGGTCTCTTCAGGCCGTTGCCCGGCTCCCTCGGCGAAGGGGAGTCGTCGCAGAATGAACGCTCGTACCTGATCGACGTCAATAGTCAGGTCAGCGACGGCCAACTCGAGATGGTGTGGACGTACGGCGCCGAGGTGCATGACGAGGCGACGATCGCGGGTCTCGCGGAGCGGTACGTCGAGGTGCTCGGTGATCTGATCGAGTTCTGCTGCCGGCCGGAGACGGGCGGGTACACGCCGTCCGACTTCCCGCTGGCGCGGATCGAGCAGTCCGTGCTCGACCGTGTCGCGCAGAGCCTGCCGACCGAGATCGAGGACATCTATCCGCTCACCGCGCTGCAGCAGGGCATGCTCTTCCACACCCGGCTGTCCGACGACCCGGGCATGTACTGGGCGCAGAACGGCCTGCTCCTGGAAGGCGAACTGGATCTCGACGCTCTGAAGCGGGCGTGGGAGCTGGTGTTCTCCCGGCACGAGGTATTGCGCACCGCGGTTGTGTCGGAGGGTGTGGCGCAGCCGCTGGCGGTCGTCTCCCGGTCCGTGCCCCTGCCCCTTGAGGTGCTGGATCTTTCCGGGCTGGACGAGGAGGACCGGCGCCACGCGATCTCCGCGCACCTGGAAGCCGACTGGGCGCGGGGCGCCGACTTCACCGCACCCACGCTCGTGCGTTTGGCGTTGGTGCGGTTGGCGGAGGGTCGGCATCAGTTGGTGTGGAGCTATCACCATCTGTTGTTGGACGGGTGGAGTGTGCCCATTGTTCTGGGTGAGGTGTTGGAGGCGTATCACGCGTTTCGTGTGGGTGGGCGGCCGGAGTTTGGTGTGCGGGCGTCGTTCCGGGAGTTCGCGGCGTGGGTGGCGGGTCAGGACGAGGGTGCTGCGCGGGAGTACTGGTCGGGTCGGTTGGCCGGGTTCGGTGAGGTGACGTCGCTGGGTGTGGAGCGGGTGACGGGTGAGGAGGGGTCGGAGGAGTTGCATCTGCGGCTGCCGGCTGTGGTTGCGGGTGAGGGGTTGGCGGGGTTCGCGCGGCGTCATCGGTTGACGTTGAACACGGTGGTGCAGGGTGCTTGGGCGTTGGTGTTGGCGTTGTACGCGGGTTCGGACGACGTGGTGTTCGGTGTGACGTCGTCGGGTCGTGGGGGTCAGATCGACGGTATGGACGAGATGGTCGGTCTGTTGTTGAACACGACTCCGGTGCGGGTGCGGGTGGAGCGTGAGCGGCCGGTTGCGGAGTGGCTGGCGGGGTTGCAGGACGAGCAGGTGCGGGCGCGCAGGTTCGAGCACACGCCGTTGGTCACGATCGCGGACTGCAGCGAACTCCCGGCTGGTCAGGCGCTGTTCAACACCCTCTTCGTCTTCGAGAACTACCCGGTCGAGGAACTGGAAACAGGTCAGGAGGACTCTGCGGAGAGCGGCCTGCGCACCGCTTTCAACCACATGCGTGAACAGGCCAACTACCCCCTGAGCGTAGCCGCCAGTTCGGCCCACGACCTTGCCCTCCGGATCTCCTACGACCGCGCTCAGTTCGACGCGACGACGGTCGAGCGTCTCGGTGCGCATCTGGTGGCGGTGCTGGAGGCGGTGGCTGCGGATGCGGGGCAGCGGGTGGGTGAGCTGTCGGTGCTGGCTGCGGGTGAGCGTGAGCTTCTGGTGGCTGGTGGCGACGGTGGTTGTGTGAAGTTGCCGTCGGTGGGTGGTGTGCATGAGCTGATCGCTGAGCGGGCGGTTGTGGCTCCGGATGTAGTGGCTGTTGTGGCCGGCGGGGAGTCGGTCACGTATGGCGGGTTGATGGCGCGGGCGAATCGTCTGGCTCATCACCTGTGCGGTATGGGTGTGGGTGCGGAGTCGGTGGTGGGTCTGTGTCTGCCGCGTGGGGTGGACATGGTCGTGGCGATGGTCGCGGTGTGGCAGGCCGGTGGTGCCTACCTGCCGTTGGACCCCGAATACCCGGCCGATCGGCTGGAGTTCATGCTCGCGGATGCGGGTGTGCAGGTGTTGGTGGGTGAGCGGTCGGCGGCCGATGGTCTGCCGGTTGATGCGGTGGATGTTCGTACGGTGTGGCTGGACGATCCGGCTGTACTGAAGGTGCTGGGAGGGTTGCCGTCGTCGGCCCCTGAGGTGCGGACGGTCGCTGACCAGTTGGCGTATGTGATCTATACGTCGGGTTCGACCGGGCGGCCGAAGGGCGTGCAGGTCGCGCACGGCAGTGTCGTCGGGATGGTGTCGGCGCTGACGCCGGTTCTCGAAGCCGGTCCAGGCGTGCGGATGCTGCAGTTCGCGTCGTTCAGCTTCGACGCGGCCGTCCTCGATGTCGCCGTGACGCTCGCGTCGGGCGGTGTCCTCGTCGTCGCGACGTCGGAGGAGCGGGCCGAGGCGTCCCTCCTCACCTCGATGCTCCGAGCCGACGGCGTGAGCGCGGCGAGTGTGGTCCCGTCCCTGCTGGGCGTCCTGGACCCGGAGGCGGTGTCGGGTGTCGGGACGCTGCTGCTGGGCGCCGAGCGTCTGACCGAGCCGGTCGCTCGTGCCTGGTCGGCCGGCCGTCGCCTCGTGAACACGTACGGTCCGACGGAGTCGACGGTCATGGTGACCACCGGCACCGTGGACCCCGACCAGCTCACCGGCGCCCCTGCCATCGGGTCCCCTGTCCCGAACGCCCGTCTGTACGTCCTGGACGACCGGCTGAACCCCGTACCCGTGGGTGTGGCGGGTGAGGTGTTCATAGCCGGCCCGCAGGTCGCGCGTGGCTACCGCGGCCGTCCCGGCATGACGAGCGAGCGGTTCGTCGCCGACCCCTTCGCCGCCGACGGCACGCGGATGTACCGGTCGGGCGACCGTGCCCGTTGGCTGCCGGACGGGCAGCTGGACTTCGTGGGGCGTGCGGATGGTCAGGTGAAGGTGCGTGGTTTCCGGATCGAGCCGGGTGAGGTCGAGGCCGTTCTGACCGGCCACCCGCAGATCCGCACCTCCGTCGTCGCCGCCTTCGGCGACGTCGAGGACCGCCGCCTGGCGGCGTACGTGGTCCCGGCTGACACGACCGTGGGTATGCCCCCGGTCGCGGAGCTGCGGGAGTTCATGTCCGGCCGGTTGCCGGAGTTCATGGTGCCGTCGGTGTTTGTGGAGTTGGCTGGGTTGCCGTTGACGGCGAACGGCAAGCTGGATCGTTCCGCGCTGCCGGCCCCGGAGGCGCGGCAGTCGTCGGCCGGCGACTTCGTTGCCCCTTCCGGAGCGACGGAGGAACTCGTGGCCGGGATCTGGGCAGGTGTCCTGGGTCTCGACCGGGTGGGTGCTACGGACGGCTTCTTCGAGCTCGGCGGGCATTCGCTCCTCGCGACGCAGGTGACCTCCCGGATCCGTGAGGTGCTCGGTGTCGAGCTCGCGATGTCGGTGCTCTTCGACCACCCGACGGTGCGGGGTCTTGCCGCGGCGATCGCGGAGGCATCGGGAACGGTCGCCCCGGCCATGACGCCGGCCGACCGTACCCAGCCGTTGCCGTTGTCGTTCGCGCAGCAGCGCCTGTGGTTCCTCGACCAGCTCGACCCGGGATCCACCGAGTACAACGTCGCACTCCCCGTCCTCCTCGACGGAGTTCTGGACGTCGCCGCTCTGGGAGCCGCTCTGGGCGCACTCGTCGCGCGCCACGAGGTGCTGCGCACCCGGCTGGTGGCGGACGCGGACGGCGTGGCCCACCAGGTGATCGACCCGCCGGCCGCCTTCCCGCTCGCGGTCGTTGATGTGTCCGGCTGCGACGACCCGCTCGGCCTCGCCGAGCAGATGGTCGCCCAGGGCATCACGGAGCCGTTCGATCTCGCGGCCGGGCCCCTCTTCCGCGGCACGCTGATCCGGTTGGGAATCGGCGAGCACGTCCTGTCGCTCGCCATGCCCCACGTCGTCTCCGACGAGTGGTCGGCGCGGATCATCCACCAGGAGATGGCGGCGCTCTACGAGGCCTTCCGTGCGGGTGAGCCGAACCCGCTGCCGCCGCTGCCCCTGCAGTACGCCGACTTCGCGGTATGGCAGCGGGAATGGCTCAGCGGTGACGTCATCGAAGACCAACTCTCCTACTGGCGAGCACAGTTGGATGGTGTGGCCGAGCTGGAGCTGCCCCTCGACCGGACCCGCCCGCCCGTCAGGTCGTCGGTGGGGTCGAGCACGCAGTTCACGGTGCCCGCAGAGACGGCGGAGGCGCTGCGCGGGCTGTCCCGCGAGAGCGGCACGACGATGTTCATGACGCTGCTCGCCGCGTTCGACGTCCTGCTCGGCCGCTACTGCGACACGGACGACGTCGCGGTCGGTACGGCCGTCGCCAACCGGAACCGGGCCGAGACCGAGAGCCTGATCGGCTTCTTCGTGAACACGCTCGTGATGCGTACCGACCTGTCCGGCGACCCGACGTTCGCCGAACTCCTCGCTCGGGTCCGGGAGACCGCACTAGGGGCCTACGCGCACCAGGACCTGCCGTTCGAGCAGCTGGTGGACGACCTCGTGACCGAGCGGGACCGGTCCCGGACCTCCCTGTTTCAGGTCTACTTCAACTATGTACGCGACGGCGCAGGCGCGGCGGACGCGTCCGAGTCCGACGGCTCGGACCCCGCGGCCGAGGCACACACCGACGTCGCGTCCGACGCGCACACCGACGCCGAGTCCGCGTCCGCGACCGACACCGCAACCGCGGTGCCCGGCCCCGCGATGACGCGCGACCTCACCCTCTCGGACCTGTCCCTGACCTTCCGGGACAGCGGCGACGGCGCCCTGTCCGGCGAGATCGAGTACAGCACCGCGCTGTTCGACGCCACCACCATCCAGCGCATGGTCGGCCACCTCGTCGCCGTCCTGCAGAGCGTCCTCGATCCGGACCGCCGCATCGGCGCCCTGGACCTGCTCGGCGACACCGAGCGCGCGACGCTGCGGCAGCTCGGCACCGGCACCGAGACGCACGCGGAAGGACGCCCCGTCCATCTGCTCGTCCAGGAACAGGCACACCGCACCCCGGACGCTGTTGCCGTGGTGGAGGGGGACCGCCACCTCACGTACGGCGCGCTGAACGGGGAGGCCAACCAGCTCGCCCACCGGCTCATCGAGGAGGGCATCGGCCGCGAGGACGTCGTCGGCGTATGCCTCGCCCGCGGCCTCAGGACGTTCGTGGCTCTGCTCGCCGTCCTCAAGGCCGGCGCGGCGTACCTGCCCTTCGACGCGGACCAGCCCGCGCAGCGGCTCGAGCACATGACGGAGTCCTCCGGTGCGGCCCTGCTCATCACCGAATCCGCGCTGGACGAGCGCCTCTCGACGGTGTCCGTGCCCCGCCTCTTCATCGACACCGAGTGGCCGGACATCGCCACCGGTGCCACCGATGACCCGCCCGTGGACGTGACGCCGCAGAACCTCGCGTACGTCATCTTCACCTCCGGCTCGACCGGCCTGCCCAAGGGCGTGCTCGTCCAGCACCACTCGTGGAGCCTGCAGCTGCAGGAGATGGGTCGTCAGTACGGTCTGACCTCGGCAGATGTGACGCTCCAGCTGGCATCCCTCACCTTCGACGCCGCGCAGGAGCAGCTCTTCGCAACCCTGCTGCGCGGCGGACGCCTCGTCCTGCGCGGAGCGGAGCAGTGGGCACCGGAGCGCGTGCTGCGCGAGATCCGGGAGCAGGCCGTGACCTCGGTGGAGATCACCCCCGCACTCTGGGAGATGATCATTCCCAACCTCGCGGCCGGCGACGCGCTCGGTCCGGACTTCCGCTGGTTGATCCTGGGCGGCGAAGCGGTCTCGCCGCAGGCGCTCGACCAGTGGTTCGCGCACACGGCCGTGCCCATCTACAACACGTACGGACCGACCGAGACGACCATCACCTGTGTCTCCTCCGAGCTGTGGGAGCCGGTGCCGTTCGTGCCGATCGGGCTCCCGATCGCCGACACGAAGGTGTACGTCCTCGACGCCCGCTTCAAGCCGGTGCCCGTCGGCATCCCCGGTGAGCTGTTCATCGGCGGCGCCGGCGTGGCACGCGGCTACGGCGGCCGTCCCGCGCTGACGGCCGAACGTTTCGTGGCCGACCCGTTCGCCGGTGACGGAGCCCGCATGTACCGGTCCGGCGACCGGGTGCGCTGGCTCGCCGACGGGCAGCTCGAGTTCCTCGGCCGCGCCGACCACCAGATCAAGGTGCGCGGCGTCCGCATCGAGCCGGGCGAGATCGAAGCCACCCTGGCCACCCACGGGGGCGTCCGGTCGGCGGTCGTGACGGCCTTCGGCGACGGCATGTCCCGCCGCCTCGTGGCCTACGTGGTCCCGGCCGACCTCGGCGAGGGCATCCCGCCGGTGACCGAGCTCCGCGACCACCTGCGCCAGAGCCTGCCGGAATTCATGACGCCCGCGGTGTTCGTCGAGATCACCGAGCTGCCCCTGACCCAGAACGGCAAGCTCAACCGCGCCGCGCTCCCGCAGCCTGACCTCGCGGCCCACGGGGAGACGCATGTGTACGTGGCCCCGGAGGGAGCCACCGCGGAGCTGCTCGCCGGGATCTGGGAGCAGGTCCTCGGGGTGGACGGAATCGGCGCCGACGACGACTTCTTCGGGATCGGCGGCCACTCGCTGCTCGCCACGCAGGTGATCTCCCGGGTCCGCGAGGTCTTCGGGACCGAAGTGCCGCTGTCGGCGCTGTTCGACCGGCCCACCGTACGCGGACTGGCCCAGGCGATCGACGAGTCCGGCACGGGGGTGACCGTGCCGCCGGTGACACCGGCCGGCCGCGACGAACCACTGCCCCTGTCGTTCGCCCAGCAGCGCCTGTGGTTCCTCGACCGACTGGACCCCGGGGCGCTCGGTCACGTGCTTCCGACCCCGATGCCCTGGGCCGGAGACCTGGACGTGGCCGTTCTGGGCGCGGCGCTCAGCGGCGTGATCGCACGGCACGAAGTGCTGCGTACCCGACTCGCCCCCGACGCGGACGGCGTGCCGCAGCAGATCATCGACCCGCCGGCACCCTTCCCGCTGCCGGTCGTCGACGTCTCCGATGCGGCGGACCCGGTGGGCGCCGCGCACGCCCTGGTGGCAGCGGACGCGGCCACTCCGTTCGACCTGACCGACGGACCACTCGTCCGCGCCGCCCTGATACGCCTGGCTCCGGACGAGCACGTCCTGGCACTCACCATGCACCACGTCGTCACCGACGAATGGTCGGAGCGCATCTTCCAGCGCGAACTGACCGCTCTCTACGAGGCGTTCCGCGCCGGCGAGACGGATCCGCTGCCGCCGCTGGCCGTGCAGTACGCGGACTTCGCGGTCTGGCAGCGGCAGTGGCTGGCCGGCGAGGTCCTCGACGGGCAACTCGACTACTGGCGCGACCGTTTGGGCGACGCCCCGGCACTGGAACTCCCCACGGACCGGCCGCGGCCGGCCGTGCGGTCCTCGGCGGGAGCGCAGACCGCGTTCACCGTGCCGGTGGCCGTGGCCGAGGCGCTGCGAGGCCTGTCGCGCCAGAGCGGTGCGACGATGTTCATGACGCTCCTTGCGGCCTTCGACGTGCTGCTGGGGCGTTATGCGGGTTCGGACGACGTGGTGGTGGGCACGCCGGTCGCGAACCGGAACCGCGCCGAGACGGAGGACCTGATCGGGTTCTTCGTCAACACCCTGGTGCTGCGGACGGATCTGTCGGGTGACCCGTCGTTCCGTGAGTTGGTGGGACGCGTGCGGGAGACGGCGCTGGGCGCGTACGCGCATCAGGACGTGCCGTTCGAGCAACTCGTGGACGAGCTGGTGACGGAGCGGGACCGCTCCCGGACCCCGCTGTTCCAGGTCTTCTTCAGTTACGACACCGAGGGCGCGCCGGAGCCCCCGCGCGAGGAGTCCGGCGAGTCGCGTCGCCATGCCGATCGCACGGTGCAGTTCGACCTGGCGCTGCGGCTCGGCGACAGCGAGAACGGTGGGTTGGCCGGGCAGATCGAGTACAGCACGGATCTGTTCGACGCCGCGACGATGGAACGCCTGATGGGGCACTTGGTGACGCTGCTGGAGGCGGTGGCTGAGGAGGCTGACTGCCGGGTGGGTGAGCTGCCTCTGTTGGCCGCGGGTGAGCGTGAACTGGTGGTGGAGGGGTGGAACGCGTCGTCGGTGGAGTTGCCGTCGGTGGGTGGGGTGCATGAGCTGATCGCTGAGCGGGCGGTTGTGGCTCCGGATGCGGTGGCGGTGGTGGCCGGCGGGGAGTCGGTCACGTATGGCGGGTTGATGGCGCGGGCGAATCGTCTGGCCCATCACCTGCGCGGTATGGGTGTGGGTGCGGAGTCGGTGGTGGGTCTGTGTCTGCCGCGTGGGGTGGACATGGTCGTGGCGATGCTCGGTGTGTGGCAGGCGGGTGGCGCGTACCTCCCGTTGGACCCCGAATACCCCGCGGATCGGCTGGAGTTCATGCTCGCGGACGCGGGTGCGCAGGTAGTTGTAGGCCGGCGGGACCTGGTGGAGGACCTGTCGGTCGAGCAGGGGGTGTGGCTGGACGACCTTGCGGTACGGGAGACCCTTGCGTCCCTGCCGTCGGAAGCCCCTGAGGTGGCTCTGTCCGCTGACCAGTTGGCGTACGTCATCTACACCTCGGGTTCGACCGGGCGGCCGAAGGGTGTGCAGGTCGCGCACGGCAGCGTGGTCGGGATGGTGTCGGCGCTGGGGCCGGTGCTGGATGCTGGTCCGGGTGTGCGGATGCTGCAGTTCGCGTCGTTCAGTTTCGACGCGGCTGTCCTCGATGTGGCGGTGACGCTCGCGTCGGGCGGTGTTCTCGTCGTGGCGACGTCCGAGGAGCGGGCGGAAGCGTCCCTGCTCACATGGATGCTTCGTGCCGAGGGTGTGGGTGCGGCGAGTGTGGTCCCGTCTCTGCTGGGTGTCCTGGACCCGGAGGCGGTGTCGGGTGTCGGGACGCTGTTGCTGGGTGCGGAGCGTCTGACGGAGCCGGTCGCTCGTGCCTGGTCGGCGGGGCGTCGGCTGGTGAACACGTACGGTCCGACGGAGTCGACGGTCATGGTGACCACCGGCACCGTGGACCCCGACCAGCTCACCGGCGCCCCTGCCATCGGGTCCCCGGTCCCGAACGCCCGTCTGTACGTCCTGGACGAGCGCCTCAATCCCGTACCCGTGGGTGTGGCCGGTGAGGTGTTCATCGCCGGTCCGCAGGTCGCGCGTGGCTACCGGGGTCGTCCGGGTATGACGGGTGAGCGGTTCGTCGCGGACCCCTTCGCTGCTGACGGTTCGCGGATGTATCGGTCGGGTGACCGGGCGCGTTGGCTGTCGGACGGGCAGTTGGACTTCGTGGGGCGTGCGGATGGTCAGGTGAAGGTGCGTGGTTTCCGGATCGAGCCGGGTGAGGTCGAGGCCGTTCTGACCGGTCACCCGCAGATCCGTACCGCCGTCGTCGCCGCCTTCGGCGACGTCGAGGACCGCCGTCTGGTCGCGTACCTCGTCCCGGCCGATCAGACGGACGGCATTCCGTCGGTCGCCGAGATCCGTGCCTTCGCGAGCAGCCGGCTCCCTGCCTTCATGATCCCCTCCGGTTTCGTGGAGCTTGCGGCGCTGCCCCTGAGCCCGAACGGCAAGCTCGATCGTGCCGCCCTGCCTGCCGCGGATGATGCGCGTCCCCCGGCCGGCCAGGCGGCGCCGGGTACGGCCATCGAGGAGCTGCTCGCCGGTATCTGGGCCCAGCTCCTGGGCCTGGACCGAGTCGGCGTCACGGACAACTTCTTCGAACTGGGCGGGCACTCGCTCCTCGCGACCCAGGTCGTGTCTCGCATCCGGGACGTGTTCGGCACCGAGATTCCCGTGGCGGCGATGTTCGACCACCCGACGGTCTCCGGTCTGGCGGGTGTTCTCGCAGCGTCCACGCCCGGTGGGGGCGCGCCGGAGTGGACCGTCGTCAGCAGGGACGGCGCGCTGCCGCTGTCGTTCGCGCAACAGCGCCTGTGGTTCCTGGACCAGCTCGAGCCCGGATCGGTCGAGTACAACCTCCCGATGTACCTGCCCTGGGACGGGGAGCTGGACGTCGCGATCCTAGGCAAGGCGCTCACCGCAGTCGTGACGCGCCACGAGGTGCTGCGCACCCGTTTGGTGGCGGACGCGGACGGCGTGCCTCGTCAGGTGATCGATCCACCCGCCGAGTTCCCGCTGCCCGTGGTGGACCTGTCCGGATGCGCGGAGCCGGTGCGCGAGGCCGAGCGGCTGGCGTTCCAGGACACCATGGCACCGTTCCGTCTCGCTGAGGGCCGCCTGGTCAGGGCCACCTTGATCCGGCTGGGCGAGGGACAGCATCTGTTGGCGCTGATGATGCACCACGTGGTGTCCGACGAGTGGTCGGCAGGGATCCTGCGACGCGAACTCGTGGCGCTGTACGAGGCGTTCCGCGCCGGCGAGCCCAGCCCGCTGTCGCCGCTCGCCGTGCAGTACGCGGACTTCGCGGCCTGGCAGCGTGAGTGGCTCGACGGTGAGGTCCTGGCAGGACAGCTGGCCTACTGGACGGAACACCTGGCCGACGTTCCCGCGCTGGACCTGCCCACCGACCGGCCGCGCCCGCCGGTGCGGTCCACCGAGGGGGCGATGGCCCCGTTCACCGTCTCGGCGGAGACGGCGGAGGCGCTGCGCGCGCTGTCCCGTGCACACGGCACGACGATGTTCATGACGCTGTTGGCGGCCTTCAACGTCCTGCTGGGACGGTACGCGGACGCGGACGACGTGGTCGTGGGCACGCCGGTGGCGAACCGGAACCGGGCCGAGACCGAGGACCTGATCGGCTTCTTCGTCAACACCCTCGTCATGCGCGGTGACTTGGCGGGCAACCCGTCGTTCACGGAGCTGCTCGGTCGTGTGCGCGAAACCGCCCTGGGCGCGTACGCGCATCAGGACGTCCCGTTCGAGCAGCTGGTGGACGAGCTCGTCACGGAGCGGGACCGGTCCCGCACCCCGCTCTTCCAGGTGTTCTTCAGCTACGGAGCCGGCGAGAGCGAAGAGGTACGCGGCACGGCCGACTCCGAGGAGCGCCTTGGCAGCCCTGCCGGCCAGGTGGCCGCGGTCTTCGACCTGTGGCTGATGTTGGAAGAGTCCGGCGACGGCGCGCTCAAGGCAGGAATCCAGTACAGCACTGCCCTGTTCGACGCGGTGACGGTGGATCGGATGGCGGGGCACTTGGTCACGCTGCTGAACGCGGTTGCTGCCGACGCGGGCCGGGGGATCGACGAGCTTCCGGTGCTGACCGCGGCTGAGCGGGATGTCGTGGTGCGGGGCTGGAACGACACGGACGTGGAGGTGTCCGGGGCCGGGGGCGTGCACGGCTTGATTGCTGAGCGGGCCGTGGTGGCTCCGGATGCGGTGGCTGTGGTGGCCGGCGGGGAGTCGGTCACGTATGGCGGGTTGATGGCGCGGGCGAATGGTCTGGCGCGTCATCTGCGGTCGGTGGGTGTGGGCGCGGAGTCGGTCGTGGCGGTGTGTGTGGAGCGTGGCGCGGACATGGTGGTCGCGGGGCTGGCGGTGTGGCTGGCGGGTGCTGCGTATCTGCCGCTGGATCCGGAGTTCCCGTCGGACCGTCTGGAGTTCATGCTCGCGGACAGTGGCGTCGGTGTGTTGGTGGGTCACCGGTCCGTGGCGGGTGGGTTGCCGCTGGAGTCGGTGGACTCGGTGGTGTGGCTGGACGACGCGGACACGCGGTCGACGCTTGAGCGCCAGTCGTCCGCGCCTCTTGATGTGCCGTGTGCCGCAGACCAGTTGGCGTATGTGCTGTACACGTCCGGATCCACCGGCAGGCCCAAGGGCGTGCTGGTGGGCCAGGGCAACCTGGTGAACTTCCTGGTCGGTATGGCTGCGCGTCCGGGTCTGGACTCGGATGTTGTGTTGCTGGCGGTGACGACGTGGGGCTTCGACATCGCGGGGCTGGAGCTGTGGCTGCCGTTGGTGGTTGGCGGCCGTGTCGTGGTGGCTGGGCGTGAGGTCGCCGGTGATCCGGGTGTGCTGGCGGGTGAGCTGGTGCGGTGGGGTGTGTCGGTGATGCAGGCGACGCCGGTGACCTGGCAGACGCTGATCGCCGACGGCTGGTCCGGATCTTCGGACTTGCTGGCGCTGTGCGGTGGTGAGGCGCTGCCGGACGGTTTGGCGCGTGCGCTGGTGGAGCGTGTCTCGGGCGTGTGGAACATGTATGGGCCCACGGAGACGACCATCTGGTCGACCTGCGAGCAGGTCGTGCCGGACCGGGCGCCGGGGATCGGGTCGCCCATCGCCAACACGCAGGTGTATGTCCTGGACGGCCGGCTGGAGCCGGTGCCTGTCGGTGTGGCGGGTGAGTTGTTCATCGGCGGTGCGGGCGTGACGCGTGGCTACCTGGGTCGTCCGGACCTGACCGCGGAACGGTTCGCGGCCGACCCGTTCGCGGCCGACGGTTCGCGGATGTATCGGTCGGGTGACCGGGTGCGGTGGCTGGCGGATGGCCGGCTGGAGTTCCTGGGTCGGGCCGACGAGCAGCTGAAGGTGCGTGGTTTCCGGATCGAGCCGGGGGAGATCGAGGCGGCTCTGGTCGCGCATCCCGCCGTCGGTTCGGCGGTCGTGGTCGGCCACGGGCAGGGCACGGAGCGCCGTCTGGTGGCGTACGTGGTCCCGGCCGTCGAGGCGGACGGCGTCCCGGCCGCCGGCGTGCTGCGGGAGTGGTTGCGGGAGGGTCTGCCGGAGTACATGGTGCCGTCGGTGTTCGTCGAGTTGGCGGCGTTGCCGTTGACCCCGAACGGCAAGATCGACCGCAAGGCCCTTCCCGAACCGGCCGGATGGAGCCCTGAGTCGGACTCGCGATTTGTGGCACCGGTCACCGCTGCCGAGGAGCTGCTGGCGGGGATCTGGTCGCAGGTCCTCGGGGTGGACCGGGTCGGCGTCACGGACGGCTTCTTCGATCTGGGCGGGCATTCCCTGCTCGCCACCCAGGTGATCTCCCGCATTCGGGAGGCGTTCGGGGCCGAGGTCCCGCTGTCGGCGCTCTTCGACCGGCCGACCGTACGCGCCCTGGCGGCAGCGGTCGAAAGCTTGGCCGGGGACGTCGCGCCGCCGGTCGGGCCGGCGGATCGTACACAGCCGCTGCCGCTGTCGTTCGCGCAGCAGCGGTTGTGGTTCCTGGACCAGTTGGAGCCGGGTTCGACGGAGTACAACATGTCGACCCGCCTCCGCTTGAACGGGGATGTGGACCTGGTGGCCCTGGGTGCCGCGCTGGACGCGATCGTCGCCCGGCACGAGGTGCTGCGCACCCGCCTGGTCGCAGGTCCGGACGGAGTGGCGTACCAGGTCATCGACCCGCCGGCCCCGATGCCCCTGCCCGTCCTCGACCTCTCCGGAAGCCCGGACCCGCAGGGGGCTGCGAACGACGTGGTCACGAAGGACGCTCTGACGCCGTTCGATCTGGCCAAGGGTCCCCTGCTGCGGGGCGTGCTCGTACGGATCGCGCCGGACGAGCACGTGCTGTCCCTGGTCATCCATCACGTCGTCTTCGACGAGTGGTCGGACCGGGTCTTCCAGCGCGAGCTGGCGGCCCTGTACGAGGCGTTCCACGCGGGTCGGCCGGATCCGCTGCCGCCGCTGGCATTCCAGTACGCGGACGTCGTCGCCTGGCAGCGGCAGTGGCTGACCGGCGACGTGCTCGACTCCCATCTCGCCTACTGGCGTGAAAATTTGAGTGGCGCTCAGGAACTGGAGCTGCCCACCGACCGGCCGCGGCCGGCCGTGCGCTCCACCGAGGGCGCAGTGGTGCGGTTCAAGGCTCCCGCAGGGACGGCGGAGGCGTTGAAGGCGTTGTCCCGCGAGCACGGCACGACGATGTTCATGACGTTGCTCGCCGCCTTCGACGTCCTCATGGGCCGGTACACCGACTCCGACGACATCGTCGTGAGCACGCCGGTGGCGAACCGGAACCGGGCCGAGACCGAGGACCTGATCGGGTTCTTTGTCAACACCTTGGTGATGCGCACGGACCTCTCCGGTGACCCCTCCTTCGCCGAACTCCTCGGCCGGGTACGCGAGACCGCCCTCGGCGCGTACGCGCACCAGGACCTGCCGTTCGAGCAGGTGGTGGACGCCATGGCCGATGTACGGGACCGTACCCGTGGCCCCCTCACCCGCGTCTCCTTCAACTACGCGGCCGAGGCCGCCGGAACCTCGCCCTCCGACCGGAGGAGGGCGGATGGGGCCGGCATGGGCATCGAAACCGGCACGGGTCTGCTGCCGGTTCAGTTCGACATGGTCGTGGCACTGGGGGAGGACGACGGTGCCCTGACCGGAGAAATCCAGTACAGCACCGCGTTGTTCGACGCGGTGACGGTCGAGCGGATGGCGGGGCACATCGTGACGTTGCTGGGGGCTGTCGGCGCGGATGCCGAGAAGCCGGTGAGCGAACTGCCGGTACTGACAGAGGCCGAGCACGACCGGGTCGTGCGTGACTGGAACGCGACGGTCGAGCCGCTGCCGTCGGTGGGTGGCGTGCATGAGCTGATTGCCGAGTGTGCGGTGCGGACGCCGGATGCGGTGGCGGTCGAGTGCGGCGAAGTATCAGTCGATTACGCGGAGTTGATGGGTCGGGCGAATCGTCTGGCGCACTACCTGCGGTCGTTGGGTGTGGGTGCGGAGTCGGTGGTGGCACTGTGTCTGCCCCGCGGTATCGACATGGTGGTGGCGATTCTCGCGGTGTGGCAGGCGGGTGGGGCGTATCTGCCGCTGGATCCGGAGTATCCGGCCGACCGGCTCGGTTTCATGCTGCGTGACAGTGGGGCGACGGTGCTCGTGGGCGCTGAGGAGCTGGTCGACGAGCTGCCGGTCGGGCGGCTGCGGACCGTGCTGGTCGATGCTCCGGCAGTCCTTGCCGCGCTGGACGAGCTTCCGTCCACCGCACCTGAGGTGACGACGACCGCCGACCAGTTGGCGTATGTGATCTACACGTCGGGTTCGACGGGTCGGCCGAAGGGTGCGCAGGTTCCGCACGCGGGTGTGGTGAACCTGGCGATGGCGCTGGCCCGCACGTTCGGTGTGGAGGCGGGGGACGGGATGCTGCAGTTTGCTCCGTTCGGTTTCGATGCCGCTGTCTGCGAGGTCGCGGTGACACTGGCGGCCGGTGGCCGCCTGGTGGTGGCGACGGCGGAGGAGCGTGGTGAGCCGCGGGCGCTGGCGGGGCTGGTGCGGGAGAAGGACGTGCGGGTGGCGATTCTGCCGCCGTCGCTCCTGGCCGTCCTCGAACCGGCCGATCTGGCCGGCTTGCGGACGCTGGTGACGGCCGGTGAGCGGTTGGAGGAGGCGGCGGCTGCGCGTTGGCGGAGCGAGTACCGGCTGCTGAACGCGTACGGTCCGACCGAGGCGACGGTCTGCGCGAGCGTCGCGGTCCTCGACCCCGAGGGTGACGGTGTTCCGCCGATCGGTGCGCCGATGGCCAACACCCGGGTCTATGTCCTCGACGACCGGCTGCGCCCGGTCCCGGTAGGCATGACGGGTGAGCTGTTCATCGCGGGGACGGGTGTGGCTCGCGGTTACCTGGGTCGTGCGGATCTGACGGCGGAGCGGTTCATGGCCGATCCGTTCGCCGGGGATGGTTCGCGGATGTATCGCTCGGGTGACCAGGTGCGGTGGCTGTCGGACGGCCGGCTGGAGTTCGTGGGCCGGGTCGACGACCAGGTCAAGATCCGCGGGTTCCGCGTCGAACCCGGAGAGATCGAGACGGCACTCGCCGCGCACGCCGCGGTGCGGACCGCGGTGGTGACCGCGTACGGAGAGGTAGCCGACCGCAAGCTGGCCGCCTACCTCGTTCCCACCGATCACCACGAGGGCATTCCGGACTCCGCCGACCTGCGCGAGCTGCTGCTTCGGAGCCTGCCGGAGTACATGGTCCCGGTGTCCTTCACCGAGATGTCGAGGCTGCCGCTCACCACCAACGGAAAGGTGGACAGGGCGGCGCTGCCGGAGCCCAAGACGGTGCGCTCCACGAGCACTGAGTACATCGCGCCCTCCGGTGAGGCCGAGGAGCTGCTCGCGGAGATCTGGTCCGAGGTCCTCGGGATCGAGCGGATCGGCGCCCACGACAACTTCTTCGAGCTGGGCGGCAACTCGCTCCTCGTCACCCAGATCGTCGGCCGCATCCGGGGCGCGGGCCACGACATCAGCGTCGGAGACCTTTTCGACCACCCGACCGTCGCGTCCGCCGCGCCACTGATCCAGATCCAGGCGGAGGACCCCGAGGTCCGCTCGGTGGTGACCATCCGCGCAGGCCGGATCAGTCCCGCGATATTCGCCGTGCACACCCTGACCGGCGAGGTCGCCGCGTTCGCCGAGGTCGCCGGGCACCTGGCCGAGGGCCAGCGGTTCTACGGACTGCAGGAACGAGGCCTGACCGGCGAGGACGCCCCGCCCTCCTCCGTCGAGGAGATGGCGACCACGTACATCGGCGAGATGCTGCGGGTGCAGAAGGAAGGCCCCTACCTGCTGACCGCGCAGTCCGGGAGTTCCTACGTCGCGCTGGAGATGGCGCGACAGCTCAGCGCCATGGGCAAGGAGGTCGGCGGAGTCTTCCTCATGGCGCCGGCCCGCCAGCCCTTCGCGTGGCGCCTTCCGAGCCAGGCGTTCGGCCGGTCCGACCGGAAGCTGCTGGCCGCCCTGGAGGAGGCGCTCGACGGCCCGACGGGGACGAAGCTCTCCCGGTCCGACGAGAAGAAGGTGCTGAAGCTCGGAACGCCCGACGACGAGATCGCCAAGGGTGTCCGGGAGGGGGACAAGCACGCCCTGAGGATCATGCGTGCCCTCGCGATCAACCAGGGCGCCTACTCGTACTACGGCGAGCTCATGCACCGCGGCATGCGGAACTACGACGGCCGGGTGGTGCTCCTGATGCCGCGCGACGACCGGCCCAAGCCCTACAAGTGGACCCTCGAGCTTTGGCAGATCCCCGTCACGCGCGGTCCTGAGGTCGTGGACGTGCCGGGCGAGCACTCGACCGTCTTCTACGGCGAGAGCGCCGAGGCCGTGGGCGCGTATCTGAGCGCCGAGATCACACGGAGCCGGAAGGACGGAGGCGCGTCCGCATGACGGGGCCCAGGGGGACGCAGCCGCCGGCCGCCGCGACGGAGGGGACCAGCGTCTACGAACTCCCCAACGGGCGCAGGATCACCTGCGTCAGTCCGGCGGAGGCCAAAGTCCTGTGGGCGGAGGCCGTGGACGCGGGGCTCTACAAGTCGGCCGCTGACGCGCTGCGGCCCGGGGACACCGTCCTCGACATCGGAGCGAACATCGGAATCGTCTCGCTGATGTTCGGCTGGACAACACCTGATCTCAGGATCGTCTCCGTGGAACCCGCGCCGACCACGTTCGCCTGTCTGGAGGCGAATCTGCGGCGTCATCTGCCGGGCGCCGTCGCCGTACGCAGTGCGGTGGCCGACCGAGCCGGCCGGCGGACATTCACCTATTACCCGAGGTCGACAGGAAACTCGGGGCTGTTCGCCGACCAACGGGCGGACGACGAGAACACCCGCGTATTTCTGCGCAACACCGGAATTCCGGAGGAATACATCGGGGAGTTCGTCAAGGATCTGCACCGGGGAATCGACATGGACGTGCAGACGCTGACCGTCTCCGATCTGATCAGGGCCCACGAACTGCGCGAGGTCAGCCTGCTGAAGATCGACGTGGAGCGCGCGGAGCACCTGGTCCTGGCCGGGGTCGAGGACGAGCACTGGCCGCTGATCGGCCGCATCGTCGCGGAGGTCCATGACGAGGCCGGTCGGCTCAGGACCCTCACCGGCCTCCTCGAACGGCACGGCTTCACCGTCGCGGTGAGCCAGCAGCCCAACCTCGCCGGAACGGATTTGTACGAACTCGCCGCCACGCGGCCGTAGGGCGTTCAAACGCCGCCGCGCAGCAGTTGAACACGGCGCCGGAATAGCGGCCGGTGACCGCACACCACGTACGCCATGGCGCCGCTGGATCAATGATCCAGCGGTGTGCCATGGTGAGGCGGGGATCTCCGAATCACATGAGCACGTAGCGCACGCCGAGGCACAGCCATGACCTGGTGCGGAGCGGATCGTTCGCGATCCCGTTCCCAATGGGCCGGGCTCCACGGCGGAAACGCCCGGGCCGAGCGGCGCACCGTCATGCACTCATTCAGCTTTCTCATTTGCAGGGGACACTGATGCTTTCTGACGCCAAGCGGGAATTGCTGAAGCGACGCCTCAAGGGAGAGCAGGTATCGCGCCGCGCATGGGAGCCCCGTCCCGACGGGCCGCTACCGCTGTCCTTTGCCCAGCAGCGCCTTTGGTTCCTCAGCCAGTTGGACCCCAGCTCGACCGAGTACAACCTCTCGATGCGGGTGCGATGGGACGGCGCGCCCGATGTGGCCGCGCTGGGTGCGGCGTTGGGCGGGGTTGTGGCGCGGCACGAGGTGCTGCGCACCCGTCTGGTGACGGGTGCGGACGGGGTGCCGCATCAGGTGATCGACGAGCCGGCGCCGTTCCCCCTGCCGGTGGTCGACGTCTCGGGCAGCACCGACCCTGCGCGGGCCCTGCAGGAGCTCGCGGCGGCCGACGCTCAGGTGCCGTTCGACCTGTCGGCGGGGCCGCTGATCCGCGCGACGCTGCTGCGCGCGGCCCACGACGAGTACGTGCTCGTGGTCGCGCTGCACCACGTGGTGTTCGACGAGTGGTCGGACGCCGTCTTCCACCGTGAGCTCTTGGCTCTGTACGAGGCGTTCCGCGCGGGTGAGGCCGACCCGTTGCCGCCGCTCGACGTGCAGTACGCGGACTACGCGGTGTGGCAGCGACAGTGGCTGCGGGGCGACGTACTGGACCGGCAGCTGTCCTACTGGCGCGACCGACTCGCCGGTGCGCCGGAACTGGACCTTCCCCTCGACCGCCCGCGCCCGCCGGTGCGTTCCTCCGCCGGCGCGACCATGGGCATCGACATTCCTGACGACGTTGCCGAGGGCCTTCGTGCGCTGTCGCGCGAGTGCGGTGTGTCGATGTTCATGACGCTGCTGTCGGCGTACGCGGTGCTGCTGGGTCGGTATGCGGGTTCGGACGACGTGGTGGTGGGCACGCCGGTGGCGAACCGGAATCGTGCGGAGACGGAGGGCCTGATCGGGTTCTTCGTGAACACGTTGGTGATGCGTACGGATCTGTCGGGTGATCCGTCGTTCCGTGAGGTGTTGGGGCGGGTGCGGGAGACGGCTCTTGGTGCGTACGCGCATCAGGATGTGCCGTTCGAGCAGGTGGTGGAAGCGCTGGTGTCGGAGCGGGATCGCTCGCGTACGCCGCTGTTCCAGGCGCTGTTCAACTACGACTTCGTCGAAGGCGGAGCCGGCGACGGCGGACGCGGCGAGGGCGGCGCCTTCGAGAGCGGCAGCGGTGGTGACGAGGTCGACGCGAAGTTCGATCTGCGTCTGGTGCTGAGTGATGGTGGGTCGGGCCTGGGCGCGGAGTTCGAGTACAGCACCACGCTGTTCGACGCGGAGACGGTGGAGCGGCTGGGTGGGCACCTGGTCACGCTGCTGACGGCGGTGGCCGCGGATGCCGATCAGCGGGTGGGCGGGCTGCCCGTGCTGTCGGCCGGCGAGCATGAGCTGCTGGTGCAGGGATGGAATGCGCCTGCGGTCGAGTTGCCGGCGGTGGGTGGGGTGCATGAGCTGATCGCTGAGCGGGCTGTGGTGGCTGCGGATGCGGTGGCTGTGGTGGCTGGTGGGGAGGTGTTGACGTATGGCGGGTTGATGGGTCGGGCGAATCGTCTGGCGCGTTATCTGCGGTCGGTGGGTGTGGGTGCGGAGTCGGTGGTGGCGTTGTGTCTGCCGCGCGGGGTGGACATGGTGGTGGCGATTCTTGCGGTGTGGCAGGCGGGTGGGGCGTATCTGCCGTTGGATCCGGAGTATCCGGTGGACCGGCTCGGGTTCATGTTGCGTGACAGTCGGGCGACGGTGCTGGTCGGCACCGAGGAGCTGGTGGACGAGCTGCCGGTGGGGCGGCTGCGGACGGTGGTCGTCGACGACCCGATGGTGCGGGCGGTCGTGGCGGGGCTTTCTTCTGATGCTCCTGGTGTGGTCACGAAGCCTGAGCAGTTGGCGTATGTGGTTTATACGTCGGGTTCGACGGGGCGGCCGAAGGGTGTGCAGGTCACGCACGGTGGCTTGGTGAATTACGTGGTGTCGGTCGGTGAGCGGGCCGGCTGGGGTGGTGCGGGTGGCCGGTTCGGGTTGTTGCAGCCGGTGGTGACGGACCTGGGTAACACGGTTGTCTTCGGGTGTTTGGTGTCGGGTGGTGTGCTGCATGTGGTGGGTGCGGATGCGGCGGTGGACGGGCGTGCGGTGGCGGGGTTTGTTCGTGAGTGGGGTGTCGAGTTCGTGAAGGTGGTGCCGTCGCATCTGGCGGCGTTGGTGGCTGGTTGTGGTGGTGAGGCGGGGTCGTTGTTGCCGCGGCGGGGTCTGGTGCTGGGTGGCGAGGGTGCGTCGGCGTCGTGGCTGCGGGAGCTGGTGGCGGCTGCCGGTGATTGTGCGGTGGTGAATCACTACGGGCCCACCGAGACGACGGTCGGTGTGGTCGCTGGTGGGTTGGTCGAGGGTGCGGGTGGTTTGGCGGATGGTGTGGTGGGTCTGGGCCGGCCGTTGGGTAATACGCGGGTGTATGTGCTGGACGGGTTCTTGAATCCGGTTCCGGTGGGTGTGGTGGGTGAGTTGTTTGTTGCGGGTCCGCAGGTGGCTCGGGGGTATGTGGGGCGGGCTGGTCTGACGGGTGAGCGGTTCGTGGCGGATCCGTTCGCTGTGGATGGTGGTCGGATGTATCGGACGGGGGACCGGGTCCGGTGGCTGGCTGATGGGCGGCTGGAGTTCGTGGGTCGTGCGGATGGTCAGATCAAGGTGCGTGGGTATCGGATCGAGCCGGGTGAGGTCGAGTCGGCGCTGGTGGGTCACGCGCAGGTGGCGTCTGCGGTTGTGACGGCGCACGGGGTGGGTGCGGAGCGTCGTCTGGTGGCGTATCTGGTTCCGGGGGATCCGGAGATCGGGATTCCGTCGGTCGGTGAACTGCGTGGGTTCCTGGGCGACCGGTTGCCGGAGTACATGGTGCCGTCGGTGTTCGTGGAGCTGAGCGAGCTCCCGCTGACCGCCAACGGAAAGCTCAACCACGCAGCACTGCCGGCTCCCGACAGCGTGCTTCAGGACCAGACGGGCTTCGTCGCACCGCGGACCGAGGTCGAGCAGATCCTGGCCGAGGTGTGGGCGCAGGTTCTGGGCACCGACGGGATAGGCGCAGAAGACAACTTCTTCGAGCTGGGTGGGCATTCACTCCTGGCCACACAGGTGATTTCCCGCGTCCGCGAGGTGTTCGGCGTCGAGGTGCCGCTGTCGGCGCTGTTCGACGAGCCGACCGTGCGCCGGTTCGCCGCCGTGATCGAGGGCGCCGGTACCGCCGTCGTCGCTCCTCCGGTGGTGGCCGTCGATCGGGACCAGGCCCTGCCGCTGTCCTTCGGCCAGCAGCGGCTGTGGTTCCTCGACCAGCTGGAGCCCGGTTCGTCCGAGTACAACCTGGCGACGTCCCTGCGCTGGGAGGACGACGTCGATGTGCCGGCGCTGAGCGCCGCGTTGACGGCCGTCGTCGCGCGGCACGAGGTGTTGCGGACGCGTCTGGTGGCGGATGCGGAGGGTGTGGCGCGTCAGGTGATCGATGAGGCTGCGCCGGTCGATCTGCGGGTCGTGGAGGTGCCGGCGGGTGCTGATCCGGTGGTTGCGGTGCGGGCGGTGGTGGCGGCGGATGCGCGGGTGCCGTTCGATCTGGCGTGTGGTCCGTTGTTGCGGGCGACGTTGGTGAGGGTGGCGGCGCAGGAGCATGTGCTGGCGTTGTCGATGCATCACGTGGTGTCGGACGAGTGGTCGGGTCGGATTCTGCGGCGTGAGCTGATGGCGTTGTACGAGGCGTTCCGTGCGGGTGAGCCGGATCCGCTTCCGCCGCTGGAGGTGCAGTACGCCGACTTCGCCGTCTGGCAGCGGGAATGGCTGAGCGGTGACGTCCTCGATGCCCAACTCGCCTACTGGCGCGACCGGCTCGGCGGCCTGCCGACCCTGGAGCTGCCCACCGACCGCCCCCGCCCCGCGATCCGTTCCACCAACGGTGGATTCGTCGGTTTCCGGGTGTCGGCGCAGACGGCGCAGCGACTTCGGGCCGTCTCCCGCGAGGGTGGCGCCACCATGTCGATGACCTTGCTGGCGGCCTTCAACGTGCTCCTCGGCCGCTATGCGGGTACCGATGACGTGGTCGTGGGCACGCCGATCGCGAACCGGAACCGGGCCGAGACCGAGGGCCTCATCGGGTTCTTCGTGAACACGCTGGTCATGCGCACCGACCTGTCCGGGGACCCGACCTTCGCCGAACTCCTCGCCCGGGTCCGCGAGACCGCCCTCGGCGCGTACGCGCACCAGGACGTGCCGTTCGAGCAGCTCGTGGACGAGCTGGCCGTCGAGCGCGACCGTTCACGCAGCCCGCTCTTCCAGGTCCTCTTCGACTACGACAACGGGCAGTCCGCCGAGGCCGGCGCCGGTGCTCACGACGCGGGCGAAGAGGGAACCGAGGCGGACGCGCTGCCGGTGCGGTTCGACCTCGTCCTGACGCTGGGAGCCTCGGGGGACGAACTCTCGGGCGAGTTCCAGTACAGCAGCGAGCTGTTCGACGCTTCCACGATCGAGCGGATGGCTGGCGCCCTCGTCACCCTCCTCGACGCCGTCGCCGAGAACGCGGGCCGACCTGTCGACGACCTGCCGGTGCTGACCGAGGCCGATCGGGTCCAGCTGCTGCACGCGCGCAACGACACGGCCGAGTCGCTGCCCGCGGTGGCCGGTGTGCACGAACTGATCGCGGCACGGGCCGCCGAACGCCCGGATGCGGTGGCGGTGGTGTGCGGTGACGCATCCCTGGAGTACGGGGATCTGCTGACGCGCGCGAACCGGCTGGCGCACTATCTGCGCGATGCCGGTGTCGGTGCGGAGTCCGTCGTCGCCCTCTGCCTGCCGCGGGGCATCGACATGGTCGTGGCGGCGCTCGCGGTGTGGCAGGCCGGGGCCGCCTACCTGCCGCTCGACCCCGAATACCCCGTCGAGCGACTTGAGTTCATGCTCGTCGACAGCGGCGCCAAGGTGCTCGTCGGCGCGGGCTCGGCGGCCGAGGGCCTGTCGGCGGAGACCGTGATCGGGCTGGACGCGCCGACGGTCGTGGACGCCTTGGCGGAGCTGCCGGCAAGCGCACCCGAGGTGACGACGGCGCCGGATCACTTGGCGTACGTCATCTATACGTCGGGTTCGACGGGTCGGCCGAAGGGTGTGCAGGTTCCGCACGCGGGTGTGGTGAACCTCGCGATGGCGCAAGCCCGGTCGTTCGGTGTGGAGGCGGGCGACGGGGTGCTGCAGTTCGCTCCGTTCGGTTTCGATGCCGCGGTGTCCGAGGTCGCGGTGACGCTCGCGGCCGGTGGCCGCCTTGTCGTGGCGACGGCGGAGGAGCGTGGTGAGCCGCGGGCGCTGGCCGCGCTGGTGCGGGAGAAGGACGTGCGGGTGGCGACGCTGCCGCCGTCGCTCCTGGCCGTACTGGAGCCGGCCGACCTGGCCGGCCTGCGTACGCTCGTGACGGCCGGTGAGCGGCTGGAGGAGGCCACGGCCGCAGCGTGGCGGGGCGAGTACCGGTTGCTGAACGCGTACGGTCCGACGGAGGCCACGGTCTGCGCGAGCATCGCCGTCCTCGACCCCGAGGGCACGGGTGCTCCGTCCATCGGCACGCCGATGGCCAACACCCGGGTCTACGTGCTCGACGACCAGCTGCGCCCCGTCCCCGTCGGTGTGGCCGGTGAGCTGTACATCGCCGGCATCGGTGTGGCCCGTGGCTACCGCGAGCGGCCCGCTCTGAGCGCCGAGCGTTTCCTCGCCGATCCGTTCGCCGGGGACGGCACACGCATGTACCGCTCGGGCGACCGGGTGCGCTCGCTGCCGGGCGGGGAGCTGGAGTTCCTGGGCCGGGCGGACGACCAGGTCAAGGTGCGTGGGTTCCGGATCGAGCCGGGCGAGATCGTCTCGGCGCTGGCCGCCCATCAGGCCGTACGCACCGCCGCGGTGATCGCCTTCGGGGCCGGGAACGAGCAGCGCCTCGTGGCGTACGTCGTCCCCGAGTCCCAGGCCGAGGGCATCCCTGCCGTCAGCGACCTGCGGGACCACGTGCGGAAGTCCCTGCCTGCCTTCATGGTCCCGTCGGCGTTCGTGGAGCTTGCGGCGCTGCCGCTGACCGCGAACGGCAAGTTGGATCGTGCGGCTCTGCCCGACCCGGATGGTGCGTGGTCGGGCGCGGCTGGGGAGTTTGTTGCGCCGCGTTCTGAGGTGGAGCGGGTTCTGGCGGAGGTTTGGGCTCAGGTTCTGGGTGTGGAGCGGGTCGGGGTCGAGGACAACTTCTTCGAGCTCGGTGGCGATTCGATCGTGAGTATTCGTGTGGTGGCTCGGGCGCGTGAGCTGGGTGTCCACGTGACGGTGGCTCAGCTGTTCGATCATCAGACGGTGGCGGGTCTGGCGTCGGTGGCGTCGGGTGAGAGTGCGGTTGTTGCGGAGCAGGGTCTGGTGGTGGGGGAGTTCTCGTTGACTCCCATTCAGCGGTGGTTCCTCGGTCGGGAGTTGCCGCAGGCCGGGCATTTCAATCAGTCGACGGTGCTCGGGGTCGACGGTCGGGTTGATGTGGGGGTGCTGCGGGCGGCGGTGGGTGCGCTGGTCGAGCAGCATGATGCGCTGCGTTCGCGGTTCGTGTGCCGTGACGGGGTGTGGGTCGGGCATGTGGTGGGCGTCGAGACGTCGGACCTTGTCACGGTCGTCGATGCGACGGAGGTGTCCGCCGATGAGGAGGCGGAGTTCCTTGAGGCACGAGCCACCGAGATCCAGGCCGGCCTCGACCTGACCGAGGGGCCGCTGCTGCGCGTGGCGCTCTTCGAGCGCCGCGACGGCAGCCAGATGCTTCTCGTGGTGGTGCACCACCTGGTCGTGGACGCGGTGTCCTGGCCGGTGTTGCTTGAGGACCTGGCTTCGGCGTATGCGCAGGTCGAGCGGGGTGTCGCGACGGTGGAGCTGGCGGCGAAGACGTCGTCGTTCGTGGCGTGGGCGGGGCGTCTGGAGGAGCTGTCGGCTTCGCCGGAGGTCGTGGCGGAGACGGAGTTCTGGCGTTCCGTGGAGGCGGCTGCGGTGCCGCTGCCGCGGGCGTTCGAGGGTGGGAATCCGGTGTCGGGGGCGCGGCGGGTGTCCGTGGCGCTGGATGCCGGGCTGACGGAGCGGCTGCTGCGTGAGGTGCCGGCCGCGTTCCGGACGCAGATCAATGATGTGCTGCTGAGTGTGCTGGGTGCGGTGTTCACCGAGTGGACCGGCACGGGCTCTGTGGTGGTGGATGTCGAGGGTCACGGCCGTGAGGACGTGGGCGTGGACATCGACGTGTCGCGGACGGTCGGCTGGTTCACGAGCGTCTACCCGGTTGCTCTCACCGGTCTGGTCGACGGTGATCTGGGTGCGTTGCTGCGTCGTACGAAGGAGTATCTGCGCGGTGTCCCGCGGAAGGGCTTGGGCTATGGCCTGCTGCGCCACCTGACCGACTGGGCTCCGCAGGGGCACGCCGAGGTCGGCTTCAACTACCTCGGACAGTCCGGCCGGCGACCGGACACGGCAGGCGCCACCACCCAGGACGTCAGCGGCGTGCGCTTCACGCCGTCCGGCGATCCGCTCGGCGCCGCGCAGTCGACCGAGGGCGAGCGCGCCCATCTCATCGAGGTCAACAGCCAGGTCGCCGACGGCCGACTCGAGATGGTCTGGACGTACGGCGCCGAGGTGCATGACGAGGCGACGATCGCGGGTCTCGCGGAGCGGTATGTCCAGGTGCTCGGTGATCTGATCGAGTTCTGCTGCCGGCCGGAGACGGGCGGGTACACGCCGTCCGACTTCCCGCTCGCACCGCTCGACCAGGCTGCGCTGGATCGGATCGCGGCCGGCGTCGTCACCGAGATCGAGAGCATCTACCCGCTCTCCGCTCTGCAGAAGGGCATGCTCTTCCACGGCCAACTGTCCGAGGACTCCGGCATGTACTGGGTCCAGAACGGTCTCCTCCTGGAGGGCGAGCTGGATCTCGACGCTCTGAAGCGGGCGTGGGAGCTGGTGTTCTCCCGGCACGAGGTGCTGCGTTCCTCGGTGGTGTGGGAGGGAGTGACCGAACCACTGGCCGTCGTGTCGCGGTCCGTGCCCCTGCCTCTACGCGTGGTGGACTTCGCGCACCTCGACGAGGAGCGGCGGCAGGAGGCGTACGAGGAGTTCCTCGCGGAGGACTGGGCGCGGGGTGCGGACTTTGGCGCGCCGACGTTGGTGCGTTTGGCGTTGGTGCGGTTGGCGGAGGGTCGGCATCAGTTGGTGTGGAGCTATCACCATCTGTTGTTGGACGGGTGGAGTGTGCCCATTGTTCTGGGTGAGGTGTTGGAGGCGTATCACGCGTTTCGTGTGGGTGGGCGGCCGGAGTTTGGTGTGCGGGCGTCGTTCCGGGAGTTCGCGGCGTGGGTGGCGGGTCAGGACGAGGGTGCTGCGCGGGAGTACTGGTCGGGTCGGTTGGCCGGGTTCGGTGAGGTGACGTCGCTGGGTGTGGAGCGGGTGACGGGTGAGGAGGGGTCGGAGGAGTTGCATCTGCGGCTGCCGGCTGTGGTTGCGGGTGAGGGGTTGGCGGGGTTCGCGCGGCGTCATCGGTTGACGTTGAACACGGTGGTGCAGGGTGCTTGGGCGTTGGTGTTGGCGTTGTACGCGGGTTCGGACGACGTGGTGTTCGGTGTGACGTCGTCGGGTCGTGGGGGTCAGATCGACGGTATGGACGAGATGGTCGGTCTGTTGTTGAACACGACTCCGGTGCGGGTGCGGGTGGAGCGTGAGCGGCCGGTTGCGGAGTGGCTGGCGGGGTTGCAGGACGAGCAGGTGCGGGCGCGCAGGTTCGAGCACACGCCGTTGGTCACGATCGCGGACTGCAGCGAACTCCCGGCTGGTCAGGCGCTGTTCAACACCCTCTTCGTCTTCGAGAACTACCCGGATCAGGCCCTGGTCGAAGGCCGGGAGCTCTCTTCCGAGAGCGGCCTGGAGACCGACCTCAACCACGTGCGGCAGCAGGCCAGCTACCCGCTGAGCGTGACTGCGGGAGCGGGGCGGCAACTCAAGATCAAGATGTCGTACGAGAAGTCCCAGTACGACGCGGCGACAGTAGAGCGCCTGGCGGGCCACCTCATCACCGTGCTGGAGGCGGTGGCGGAGGAAGGCGACTGCCGGGTGGGTGAGCTGCCTCTGTTGGCCGCGGGTGAGCGTGAACTGGTGGTGGAGGGGTGGAACGCGTCGTCGGTGGAGTTGCCGTCGGTGGGTGGGGTGCATGAGCTGATCGCCGAGCGGGCCGCGGTGGCTCCGGATGCGGTGGCGGTGGTGGCCGGCGGGGAGTCGGTCACGTACGGCGGGTTGATGGCGCGGGCGAATCGACTGGCTCATCACCTGCGCGGTATGGGTGTGGGTGCGGAGTCGGTGGTGGGTCTGTGTCTGCCGCGTGGGGTGGACATGGTCGTGGCGATGGTCGCGGTGTGGCAGGCGGGTGGCGCCTACCTGCCTCTCGACCCCGAATACCCGGCCGATCGGCTGGAGTTCATGCTCGCGGATGCGGGTGTGAAGGTACTGGTGGGGGAGCGCGCTCTGGCGGAGGGGCTGTCGGTCGAGCAGGGCGTGTGGCTGGACGAGCCGGTCGTGTGGGAGGCCCTTGCGTCGCTCCCGTCGGAAGCTCCTGAGACTGCTCTGTCCGCTGACCAGCTCGCCTATGTGATCTATACGTCGGGTTCGACGGGGCGGCCGAAGGGTGTGCAGGTCGCGCACGGCAGTGTCGTCGGGATGGTGTCGGCCTTGGCGCCGGTCCTGGATGCCGGTCCGAGCCAGCGGATGCTGCAGTTCGCCTCGTTCAGCTTCGACGCGGCCGTCCTCGATGTCGCCGTGACGCTCGCGTCGGGTGGTGTGCTCGTTGTGGCGACCTCGGAGGAGCGCGCCGAAGCCTCTCTCCTCACCTCCATGCTTCGTGCCGAGGGTGTGGGTGCGGCGAGTGTGGTTCCGTCTCTGCTGGGGGTCCTGGACCCGGAGGCGGTGTCGGGTGTCGGGACGCTGCTGCTGGGTGCGGAGCGTCTGACGGAGCCGGTCGCTCGTGCCTGGTCGGCGGGGCGTCGGCTGGTGAACACGTACGGTCCGACGGAGTCGACGGTCATGGTGACCACCGGCACCGTGGACCCCGACCAGCTCACCGGTGCTCCCGCCATTGGTGCGCCCGTCCCCAACGCCCGTCTGTACGTCCTGGACGAGCGGCTTAACCCCGTACCCGTGGGTGTGGCGGGTGAGGTGTTCATAGCCGGCCCGCAGGTCGCCCGCGGCTACCGCGGACGCCCCGGCATGACGAGCGAGCGGTTCGTCGCCGACCCCTTCGCCGCCGACGGCACGCGGATGTACCGGTCGGGCGACCGTGCCCGTTGGCTGCCGGACGGGCAGCTGGACTTCGTCGGCCGTGCTGACGGTCAGGTGAAGGTGCGTGGTTTCCGGATCGAGCCGGGGGAGATCGAGGCCGTTCTGACCGGCCACCCGCATATCCGCACCTCCGTCGTCGCCGCCTTCGGCGACGTCGAGGACCGCCGTCTCGTGGCCTATCTTGTCCCCGCCGATCAGGCGGCCGGCATCCCGTCGGTCGCCGAGATCCGTGCCTTCGCAAGCAGCCGACTGCCCGCGTTCATGATCCCCTCCGGTTTCGTGGAGCTTGCGGCACTGCCGCTGAGCCCGAACGGCAAGCTGGACCGGTCGGCTCTGCCCGACCCGGACAGTTCCTGGACGGGTTCGGCCGGCGAGTTCGTTGCGCCGCGTTCCGAGGTCGAGCGGGTTCTGGCGGAGGTGTGGGCTCAGGTTCTGGGTCTGGAGCGGGTCGGGGTCGAGGACAACTTCTTCGAGCTCGGCGGCGACTCCATCATCAGCATCCGCGTCGCCGCGAAGTGCCGCGAGCTCGGTGTTCACGTGACGGTGGCGCAGCTGTTCAGCCACCAGACCGTGGCCGCCCTGGCCTCGGTCGCCACGAGCGAGAGCCTGGCGGATGCCGAACAGGGCCTTGTCGTCGGCGAGTTCCCGCTCACTCCGATCCAGCGGTCCTTCCTCGACCGTGACATGCCGAGGCCGTCCCACTTCAATCAGTCCGTCGTCCTGGAGGCCACCGGGCCTATCGACGCCGACGTCCTGCGTTCGGCCATGGGCGCGCTGGTCGAGCAGCACGACGTGCTGCGTGCCCGGTTCGTGCGGGATGAAGGGCGGTGGACCGGGCGGATTCTGGCCGCCGAACCGGCCGACCTGGTCACCACCATTGACGCCTCCGGCCTGGCCGGCGACGCCGACGCGGACTCGGACGCCGACGCCGACGCCGAATGGCGCTTCCTGGACGCCCGAGCCACCGAGGTGCAGGCCGGTCTCGACCTGACCGACGGGCCCCTCCTGCGGGCGGCGCTCTTCGACCGCGGCGCACGTGGGCAGCTGCTCCTGCTCGTGGTCCACCACCTGGTGGTGGACACGGTCTCCTGGCCCGTGCTCCTCGAGGACCTCGGGGCGGCGTACCAGCAGGTCGAGCAGGGTGCGGGCACCGTGGAGCTGCCCGCCAAGACCACGTCGTTCAAGGCCTGGTCGCGGCGCCTGGCAGAGCTGTCGGTCTCGCCGGAGCTCGCGCTCGAAGCCCCCCACTGGCGCGAAGCGGAAGCCGCGGTCGTTCCGCTGCCCCGCGACAGCGACGGTCCGAACCGGAACGCCGCGGTGCGCAACCTGCGCCAGTCCTTGGACGCCGAGCTGACCGAGCGGCTGCTGCGCGAGGTGCCGGCCGCGTACCGGACGCAGATCAACGACGTGCTGCTCAGCGTGCTGGGCGCGGTCTTCACCGAGTGGACCGGCACGGGCTCTGTGGTGGTGGATGTCGAAGGCCACGGCCGTGAGGACGTCGGCGCCGACGTCGACGTGTCGCGGACGGTCGGCTGGTTCACCAGCGTGTACCCGGTCGTGCTCACCGGCGCGGCCGACGGTGACCTCGGTGGGCTGCTGCGGCGTACGAAGGAGTACCTGCGCGGCGTCCCGAGGAAGGGCCTGGGCTACGGCCTGCTGCGCCATCTCACCGACTGGACCACGGACGGGCGTGCCGAGGTCGGCTTCAACTACCTCGGACAGTCAGGCCGGCGACCGGAGGACACCTCCGAAGGGGTCCACAGCGGCGGTGTCCGCTTCCGGCCGACCGGCAGGTCCCTCGGTGAGTCGCAGTCCGAAGACGGCTCGCGCGCGTACCTGATCGAGGTCAACAGCCAGGTGGCCGACGGGCGTCTGGAGATGGTGTGGACGTACGGCGCCGAGGTGCATGACGAGGCGACGATCGCGGGTCTCGCGGAGCGGTACGTCGAGGTGCTCGGTGATCTGATCGAGTTCTGCTGCCGGCCGGAGACGGGAGGGCACACGCCGTCGGACTTCCCGCTGGCGCGGATCGAGCAGTCCGTGCTCGACCGTGTCGCGCAGAGCCTGCCGACCGAGATCGAGGACATCTATCCGCTCACCGCGCTGCAGCAGGGCATGCTCTTCCACACCCGGCTCTCCGACGACCCCGGCATGTACTGGGCGCAGAACGGCCTGCTCCTGGAGGGCGAGCTGGATCTCGATGCCCTGAGGCGGGCGTGGGAGTTGGTGTTCTCCCGGCACGAGGTGCTGCGCACCGCGGTTGTGTCGGAGGGTGTGGCGCAGCCGCTGGCGGTCGTCTCCCGGTCCGTGCCGCTGCCGCTGGAGGTGCTGGATCTTTCCGGGCTGGACGAGGAGGACCGGCGCCACGCGATCTCCGCGCACCTGGAAGCCGACTGGGCGCGGGGCGCCGACTTCACCGCACCCACGCTCGTGCGGATCACGGTGATCCGGCTCGCCGACGAGCGGCATCAGCTCCTCTGGAGCTACCACCACCTGCTCCTCGACGGGTGGAGCATCCCCATCGTCCTGGGCGAGGTGCTGGAGGCGTACCGCGCCTGCCGCGCGGGTGAGGAGCGGCCGGTGCTCGCCGCGCGCGCTCCGTTCCGGGACTTCGTCTCGTGGGTCGCAGGTCAGGACTTGGACGAGGCGCGCGGGTACTGGCGGGACTACCTGGCCGGTGTCGCCGAGCCCGTCACCCTCGGCGTGGAGCACGCCACCGGGCAGCAGGGGCGGGACGAGCGGCAGGTGCCGCTGCCGGCGCAGGTCGCGGAATCGGGTCTCGCCGACTTCGCCCGCCGCCACCGCCTCACGCTCAACACCGTGGTGCAGGGCGCGTGGTCGCTGGTGCTCGGCCTGTACGCCGGCTCCGACGACGTGGTGTTCGGTACGACGTCCTCCGGCCGTGGCGGACAGATCGACGGCATGGACTCCATGGTCGGTCTGCTGATCAACACCACGCCCGTGCGGGCTCGGATCGACCGGAACCGGCCCGTGGTGGACTGGCTCGCGGGACTGCAGGACCAGCAGGTGCGCGCCCGCAAGTACGAGCAGACGCCGCTGACCACGATCACGGAGTGCAGTGCGCTCGCCCCGGGGCAGGCTCTCTTCAACACGCTGTACGCCTTCGAGAACTACCCCGACCAGGCAAGGGTCGAGGGCGGCGAGGGCGGTCAGTACGCGGAGGGCGACGGCCTGCGTGCCGGTGCCAACTACGGGCGCGACCAGTCCAACTACCCCCTCGGTGTGATCGCCTCCTCCGCTCGGGAGCTGGTGGTGCGCCTGTCCTACGACCGCGCGCACTTCGACGACGCGACGATGGAGCGGATGGCCGGCCACCTGGCGACGGTCCTGACGGCCATGGCGACGGACTCCGGGCAGCGGCTCGGTGAGCTGCCCGTCCTGACCGCGGCCGAGCAGGACCGGCTGGTGCGGGAGTGGAACGACACCGCCGGGGCCGTGCCCGCCGTGGCCGGAGTCCACGAGCTGGTGGCCGAGCGGACCGCGGCGGACCCCGACGCGACGGCCCTGGTCGCCGGGGAACACTCCCTCAGCTACGCCGAGTTGACTGCGCGGGCCGGTCGGCTCGCCCGTCATCTGCGGGACGCGGGCGTGGGCGCCGAGTCCGTGGTGGCCGTGTGCCTGGAGCGCGGGCTCGACATGGCCGTCACCGTCCTCGCGGTGTGGCAGGCCGGCGCGGCGTACCTTCCGCTGGACCCGCAGTACCCGTCCGAGCGCCTGGAGTTCATGCTCGCCGACAGCGGCGCCACCGTGCTGGTGGGCCACCGGTCGGCCGGGTCCGACCTCGCGGCCACCGGCGGTCTCGACACCGTGGTGTGGCTGGACGACGAGGCCACGCGTACGGCGCTCGCCGCCCTGCCCGCCGCGCCGCCGGCGGTGACGGTTCTCCCGGACCAGCTCGCGTACGTGATCTACACCTCCGGCTCCACGGGCCGGCCGAAGGGCGTCCACCTGTCCCACCGCGGGCTGGTGAACCTCGTCACGGCGCAGCAGGCGGCTCTGGGAACGGGGCGCGACGACATCGTGCTCGGCTTCGCGCCGTTCAGCTTCGACGCCTCGGTGTGGGAGCTCGTGATGGCGCTGGCGGTGGGCGCGACCCTGGTCGTGGCCGAGGCACCGGACCGCGCGGACCCCGCCCGGCTCGCGGCCCTGGTCGCCCGCAGCGGGGTGAGCGTGGCGACCGTACCGCCGTCGCTGCTCGACGTGCTCACGCCCGGCGACCTCGACGGGGTGACCACGCTGGTCACCGCGGGCGAACGTCTCGACGCCGGCCTGGCCGCCGCCTGGCGGCAGCGCCACCGGCTGTTCAACGCCTACGGGCCGACCGAGACCACGGTCTGCGCGAGCATCGCCGAGGTCGACGACCCGGCCGTCCAGGGTGCGCCGCCGATCGGCGCCCCGATCCTCAACGCCACCGTGTACGTCCTCGACCCGTCCCTGCGGTGCGTGCCCGTGGGTGTCGCCGGTGAACTGTTCGTCGGCGGACCGCAGTTGGCGCGCGGCTACGGCGGACGCCGGGCGCTCACCGCCGAGCGCTTCGTGGCCGACCCGTTCGCCGCCGACGGCTCCCGGCTGTACCGGACCGGCGACCGGGTGCGGTGGTCGGCCGACGGACAGCTCGAGTTCCTGGGCCGTGCCGACGATCAGCTGAAGGTGCGCGGCTACCGGATCGAGCCGCTGGAGATCGAGGCGGCGCTCACCGCGCACCCGGCCGTCCGGACCGCGGTGGTGGTCGCGTTCGGCGAGGGCACGGACCGCCGGCTCGTGGCCCACCTGGTCCCGGCCGACCAGACCGACGGCCTGCCGCCCGTCGCCGAGCTGCGCGCGTTCGCCGGCTCCCGACTGCCCGAGTTCATGATTCCGTCGGTGTTCGTGGAGGTGGCCGAGCTGCCGCTGACCCCGAACGGGAAGACCGACCGGGCGGCGCTGCCCGAGCCCGAAGGCTTCCGGAGCGGGAGCGGCGGCCGGTACGTCGCCCCTGCGACGGCCACCGAGGAACTGCTCGCCGAGGTGTGGGCGCGCGTGCTCGGTGTGGAGCGGGTGGGGGTGCTCGACGGCTTCTTCGAGCTGGGCGGCCACTCCCTGCTGGCCGGCCAGGTGGTCTCCCGGATCCGCGAGATGTTCTCGGTGGAGCTTCCGCTGGCCGCCCTGTTCGACCGGCCGACGGTACGGGGCTTGGCCGCGTTCGTCGACGGCTCCGCCCGTGACGCGGCACCCCCGGTGACGGTCGTCGCGAGGGACGCGGCGCTGCCGCTGTCGTTCGCCCAGCAGCGCCTGTGGTTCCTCGACCAGCTGGAGCCCGGCTCGGTCGACTACAACATGTCCACCCGTCTGCGGTTCGCGGGCGATCTCGATCCCGCTGCCCTGGGCGCCGCTCTGGACGCCCTCGTGGCCCGTCACGAAGTCCTGCGGACCCGCCTCGTGGCCGGCGCGGACGGTGTGGCCCGGCAGGTCGTCGACCCGGCGGCCGGTGTGCCGCTGCCGGTGGTGGACGTCTCCGCCGGCGCCGACCCGCAGGACGCCGCCGACCGGCTGATCGGCGCGGACGGTCTCGCACCGTTCGACCTGGCGAACGGGCCCCTCGTCCGTGCCATGCTGCTGCGCCTGGCCCCGGACGACCACGTCCTGAGCCTCGCCATGCACCACGTCGTCTTCGACGAGTGGTCGGACCGGATCGTCCGCCGCGAACTGTCCGCGCTGTACGAGGCGTTCCGGGCCGGTGAGCCCGACCCGCTGCCGCCGCTCGCCGTGCAGTACGCGGACGTCGCCGCCTGGCAGCGGCAGTGGCTGACGGGTGAGGTGCTCGATGAGCAACTCGACTACTGGCGCGCCCAGTTGGATCGGGCTCCGGTTCTCGAGCTGCCCACCGACCTGGCGCGTCCCCAGGTGCGGTCCACGGCGGGCGCCGTCACCCGGTTCAGCGTCGCGCCGGACACCGCGGAGGCCCTGCGCGCGTTGTCCCGCGAGAGCGGCACGACGATGTTCATGACGCTCCTCGCCGCCTTCAGCGTCCTCCTGGGGCGTTACGGCGACACGGACGACGTGGCGATCGGCACGCCGGTCGCCAACCGCTCGCTCGCCGAGACCGAGGACCTGGTCGGGTTCTTCGTCAACACGCTGGTCATGCGCACGGATCTGTCCGGCAACCCGTCCTTCGCCGACCTCCTGGGCCGGGTGCGGGAGATGGCCCTCGGCGCGTACCGGCACCAGGACCTGCCGTTCGACCGGCTCGTCGACGCGCTCGTCGCCGAACGGGACCGGTCCCGCAACCCGCTGACCGACGTCATGTTCAGCTACGTTCCCGGCGAGCCGGGCGACGGCGGGGCGCCCGCGGACGTCCTCGACGGCCCCGGTGGCCTCGACGACCGCGACGCCTCGGACCTCTCGGCCGTCACCGCTACCGGCCCCGAGCCCGTCCCCGTGAAGTTCGACCTGGTCCTGACCCTGGCCGACGACGACGGCGCGCTGTCCGGAGAGCTCCAGTTCAGCACCGCGCTGTTCGAGGCCGCGACCGTCGAGCGTATGGCCGCGCACCTGATCACCCTCCTCGAAGCCCTCGCCGCCGACGCGGGGCAGCACGTGGGCGAGGTGACGCTGCTGCCCGAGTCCGAGCGCCGGCTGCTCGTCGACGAGTGGAACGACACCGCCGTCGCCCTTCCGCTCGCGGGCGGCCTCCACGAGCTGATCGCCGCGCAGGCGGCCGCCACCCCCGACGTCGTGGCGGTCCTGGCGGGCGAGCAGTCCCTCACCTACGGCGCCCTGATGGCCCGCGCGAACCGCCTGGCCCACCGTCTGCGCCACGCCGGCGTGGGACCGGAGTCCGTCGTCGCGCTGTGCCTGGACCGCTCCGCCGACATGGCGGTCGCCTCGCTGGCGGTCTGGCAGGCCGGGGCGGCCTACCTGCCCCTCGACCCCGCCTACCCCCTCGACCGGCGCCGGTTCATGATGAGCGACACCGGTGCGTCGCTGCTCGTCGCCCACGAGGCGGTGGCCGCCGACCTCGTCGCCGACGACACCGTGGACACCGTGCTGCTCCTGGACGACCCGGCGACCCTGGCGGAACTCGACGCGTTCCCGGCGACCTCGCCCCAGGTGCGCGTCCTGCCCGACCAGCTGGCGTACATCATCTACACCTCCGGTTCGACGGGACGGCCGAAGGGCGTCCACGTGCCGCACCGCGGAGTGACGACCCTCGCCGAGGGGATGCGCTCGCTGCTGCACGCCGGCCCGGGCGACCACGTCCTCGGATTCGCGTCCTTCAGCTTCGACGCCTCCGTGTGGGAGGTGGTGATGGCGCTCCCGACCGGCGCGACCCTGGTCGTCGCCGAGCGGCAGGACCGTACCCCGCCCGAGCGGCTCACCTCGATGATGCGGCGGACCGCCGTACGCCTCGCCTTCATGACCCCCACGCTGCTCGGGGTGCTGTCCCCGGACGACCTCCCCGACCTCGCCACGGTGCTGGTGGGCGGCGAGCGCGTGGAACCCGCGCTGACCGCCCAGTGGCGCCGGCGCCTGAGGCTGCTGAACGTGTACGGGCCGACCGAGACCACCATCGCCACGACCGGCGGAGAGGTCACCGCCGACGGCATCCCGCCGATCGGCACCCCGTTCCTCAACGAGCGGGTCCACATCCTCGACCCGTCGCTCAACCCCGCTCCGGTCGGCGTCGCCGGCGAACTGTTCATCGCCGGCGCCGGCGTCACCCGCGGCTACGGCGGCCGCGGCGCGCTGAGCGCCGAGCGCTTCGTCGCCGACCCGTTCGCCGCGGACGGCTCGCGCATGTACCGCTCGGGCGACCGGGCGCGCCGGCTCGCGGACGGGCGTCTGGAGTTCGTGGGCCGCGCGGACAACCAGGTGAAGGTACGCGGTTTCCGCATCGAGCCCGGCGAGATCGAGGTCGTGCTCGCCGCCCACCCAGGCGTCAGGACGGCCGTCGTGACGGCCTACGGCAGCGGTACGGAACGCAAACTCGTCGCCTACCTCGTGCCCGCGGACATGGCCGAGGGCATCCCGCCCGTCGCCGAGCTGCGCGCGTTCGTCGGCGAACGCCTGCCCACGTTCATGGTGCCGGCGCTCTTCACCGAGATGGCCGGAATGCCGCTGACGAGGAGCGGGAAGATCGACCGCGGCGCCCTGCCCGCCCCCGACGGGGCGAGCGCCGCAGCGGCGGACACGTATGTCGCGCCCCGCACCGAGGTGGAGCGGATCCTCGCCGAGGCATGGGCCGAGGTCCTCGGCCTCGAGCGGGTCGGGATCGAGGACAACTTCTTCGACCTCGGCGGCGACTCCATCATCAGCATCCGCGTCGTCGCCCGCGCTCGTGACTTCGGCGTGCACGTGACGGCGGCGCAGCTCTTCGACCACCAGACGGTGGCCGGCCTCGCCACGGTGGCAGCGGGCGAGAGCACCGCGCTCGCCGAACAGGGCGTCGTGGTGGGCGACTTCCCGCTCTCGCCGATCCAGCGGTGGTTCCTCGGCCGTGCCCTGCCGCAGGCGGCACACTTCAACCAGTCCACGGTCCTGGAGGCCGACGGCCAGCTCGACCCCGAGCTGCTGCGGGTCGCCGTGCGGGCGCTCGTCGAGCAGCACGACGTGCTGCGCTCCCGGTTCGTGCGGGAGGACGGCGAGTGGGCCGGGCGCCTGGTGGCCGCCGAGACGGCCGACCCGGTGTCGGTGATCGACGTCTCCCACGTGGACGCCGTCGACGAGGCCGCGTACCTGGAGGCCCGTGCCACAGAGGTGCAGGCCGGCCTCGACCTGGCAGAAGGGCCGCTGTTCAGGGTCGCCGTCTTCGAACGCGGCGACCGGGGCCCGCTCGTCCTCGTGGTGGCGCATCACCTGGTGGTCGACGCGGTCTCCTGGCCGGTGCTGATGGAGGACCTGATCTCGGCGTACGCGCAGGCCGAAGGGGGCTCCGCGACAGTGGAGCTGCCGGCGAAGACGACGTCGTACATGCGGTGGACCCAGCGGCTCGCCGAACTGGCGGACTCGCCCGAGCTGGCCGCGGAGGCTCCGTACTGGCGCGCCGCCGAAGCCGCGGCCGCGCCGCTGCCGCGCGACCACGCGGGGAACAACAGCGTGACCTCGGCCGCGGAGGTCGTGGCCACCCTCGACGCGGACCTGACCGAACGCCTCCTGCGCGAGGTGCCGAGCGCCTTCCGGACCCGGATCAACGACGTGCTCCTCGCCGCGCTCGGCACGACCCTCACCTCCTGGGCCGGAGCCCCGTCGGTCGTCGTCGACCTGGAAGGCCACGGCCGCGAGGACGTCGGCGCGGACATCGACGTGTCCCGCACGGTCGGCTGGTTCACCAGCGTCCACCCGGTCGTCCTCACCGGCGCGGCCGACGGAGACCTCGGCGCGCTGCTGCGCCGTACGAAGGAGTACCTGCGCGGCGTCCCGCGGAAGGGCCTGGGCTACGGCCTGCTGCGCCACCTCACCGACTGGACCCCGGCGGGGCAGGCCGAGGTCACCTTCAACTACCTGAGCCAGAACTCCGCGCGCACCGGCGACCGCGCGCCCGCGCCCGCTGCCACCAGCGGTGCCGCAGGCAGCCGGCTCCGGCCGGGCAAGGGGTCGCTCGGCCGCGCCTGGTCGACGGAAGGCGACCGCACGCATCTTCTCGACGTCAACTGCCGGGTTTCCGACGGCCGCCTCGAGATGGTGTGGGCGTACGGCACGAGGGTGCACGACGAGGCGACGATCGCGCGGCTCGCGCAGCGCTACGTCGAGGTCCTGGGTGACCTGATCGAGTACTGCTGCCGCCCGGAGACCGGCGGGCACACGCCCTCGGACTTCCCGCTCGCGCGGCTCGACCAGGCCGCACTGGACCGTGTCACGGCCCACGTGACCACCGAGATCGACGACATCTACCCGCTCACCGCCCTCCAGCAGGGCATGCTCTTCCACACCCGGCTCTCCGACGACCCCGGCATGTACTGGGTGCAGAACGGACTCTCCCTGGAGGGCGAGCTCGACTTCGACGCCCTGAAGCAGGCATGGGAGCTGGTGGTCTCCCGGCACGAGGTGCTGCGCACCGCCGTCGTCTGGGACGGAGTGCCCGAGCCGCTGGCCGTCGTCTCCCGGTCCGTACCGCTGCCCCTGCACGTCCGGGACCTCTCCCACCTGGACGAGGAGGCCCGGCAGCGGGCCATCGGCGACCATTTCGACGCCGACTGGGCCCAGGGCGCCGATTTCTCCGCGCCCACACTGATGCGGGTCACCGTGCTCAGCCTCGCCGACGACCGGCACCAGCTGGTCTGGAGCTACCACCACGTGCTCCTCGACGGCTGGAGCCTGCCCATCGTGATGGGCGAGCTGCTGGAGGCGTACGACGCGTTCCGCACCGGCAGCCGGCCGGAGCTGCCCCCGCGCGCCCCGTTCCGGGACTTCGTCGCGTGGGTCGTCGGGCAGGACCTGGACCAGGCGCGCGCGTACTGGCACGAACGCCTAGCCGGGATCACCGAACCCACCACGCTCGGCGTGGAGCGGGCCACCGGTGACCGAGGCCGCGCCCAGGCCCATGTCGCGCTCGCACGCACGACCGCCGAATCCGGCGGCCTCGCCGACTTCGCCCGACGTCACCGGCTGACACTGAACACCGTCGTCCAGGGCGCGTGGGCGCTGGTCCTCGCCCTGTACTCCGGCACGGACGACGTCGTGTTCGGCGTCACGTCGTCGGGGCGCGGCGGCCAGGTCGAGGGCATGGACTCCATGGTCGGCCTCCTCATCAACACGACCCCGACGCGCATCCGCGTCGACCGTGAACAGCCCGTCGTGGACTGGCTCGTCGGGCTGCAGGACGAGCAGGTACGGGCCCGTCAGTACGAGCAGGTCCCCCTGGTCGCCATCGCCGAGTGCAGCGAACTGCCCACCGGCCAGTCCCTGTTCAACAGCCTCTTCGTCTTCGAGAACTACCCGGACCAGGCCCTGACCGAGGGCCGGGAGACCTCCGCCGCCAACGGCCTGCAGGCCGACCTCAACTACGGCCGCGAACAGGTCAACTACCCGCTCCACATCACCGCGGGCGCAGGCCGCGACGTCAAGATCAAGGTGTCCTACGACCGCGCCCAGTTCGACGCGGCGACGGTCGAGCGCATGACCGGACACCTGGCCACCCTCCTCGACGCGCTCGCGGCCGACGAGGGCCGGCGCGTGGGTGACCTGCCGGTGCTGACCGCGGGTGAGCGGGACGCGGTCCTGCGTGGGTGGAACGCCACGGATGTGGAGGTGTCCGGGGTCGGAGGGGTCCAGGCGCTGATCGCCGAGCGGGCCGCTGAATCTCCGGATGCGGTGGCTGTGGTGGCCGGCGAGGAGTCGGTCACGTACGGCGCGCTCATGGGTCGCGCCAACCGTCTGGCGCGTCATCTGCGGTCGGTGGGCGTGGGTGCCGAGTCGGTCGTGGCGGTGTGTGTGGAGCGTGGCGCGGACATGGTGGTCGCGGGGCTCGCTGTGTGGCTGGCGGGAGGTGCGTATCTGCCGCTGGATCCGGAGTTCCCGTCGGAGCGGCTGGAGTTCATGCTGACCGACAGTGGCGCGGGTGTGTTCGTGGGACATCGGTCCGTGGCGGGTGGGTTGCCGCTGGAGTCGGTGGACTCGGTGGTGTGGCTCGACGACGCGGACACGCGGTCGACGCTTGAGCGCCTTTCGCCCGCGCCTCTTGATGTGCCGTGTGCTGCGGGCCAGTTGGCGTATGTGCTGTACACGTCCGGTTCCACCGGTCGGCCCAAGGGTGTGCTGGTGGGCCAGGGGAACCTGGTGAACTTCCTTGCCGGTATGGCGGTGCGTCCGGGGCTGGGCTCGGGAGATGTGTTGCTGGCGGTGACGACGTGGGGCTTCGACATCGCGGGGCTGGAGTTGTGGCTGCCGTTGGTGGTGGGTGGCCGTCTGGTCGTGGCGGAGCGCGAGGCGGTGGGCGATCCGGGCGTGCTGGCGGGTGAGCTGGTGCGGCAGGGCGTCTCGGTCATGCAGGCGACGCCCGTGACCTGGCAGATGCTGGTCACCGACGGGTGGACCGGGTCGCCCGGGCTGGTGGCGCTGTGTGGCGGTGAGGCGTTGCCGGGTGGGCTGGCGGCGTCGCTGGCGGGTCGTGTGTCCGAGGTCTGGAACATGTACGGGCCCACGGAGACGACGATCTGGTCGGCGTGTGAGCAGGTCGTGCCGGACGGGGTGTTGGGGATCGGGTCGCCGGTCGCGAACACCCAGGTGTATGTGCTGGACGGCCGGCTGGAGCCGGTGCCGGTGGGTGTGGCAGGTGAGCTGTTCATCGGCGGGGCCGGTGTGACGCGTGGGTATCTGGGGCGCGCGGGGTTGTCGGCCGAGCGCTTCGTCGCGGATCCGTTCGCGGCGGACGGCTCGCGGATGTACCGGTCGGGTGACCGGGTGCGGTGGCTGGCGGACGGCCGGCTGGAGTTCCTGGGCCGCGCCGACGAGCAGCTGAAGGTGCGTGGTTTCCGGATCGAGCCGGGGGAGATCGAGGCGGCTCTGGTCGCGCATCCGGCCGTCGGTGCCGCGGTCGTCGTCGGCCACGGGCAGGGCACGGAACGCCGCCTTGTGGCCTATGTGGTCCCCGCCGTCCAGACGGAGGGTGTCCCGTCGGCCGGTGAGCTGCGGGAGTGGTTGCGCGAGGGTCTGCCGGAGTACATGGTGCCGTCGGTGTTCGCCGAGTTGGCGGAGCTTCCGTTGACACCCAACGGCAAGATCGACCGCAAGGCCCTGCCCGAGCCGGCCGAGCTGCGGGGCGAACTGGACACCGTCTTCGTCGCTCCGGCCACGGTCTCGGAGGAGCTGCTGGCAGGGATCTGGTCGCAGGTGCTCGGGGTGGACCGGGTCGGTGCCACCGACTCCTTCTTCGAACTCGGCGGTCATTCGCTTCTGGCCACGCAGGTGATCTCCCGTGTGCGGGAGGCGTTCGGGGTCGAGGTGCCGCTGTCGGCGCTGTTCGACCGGCCGACCGTACGCGCCCTGGCGGTGGCTGTCGAAGGCTCGGTGGGGGATGTCGCGCCGCCGGTCGGGTTGGCGGACCGTACGCGGCCGCTTCCACTGTCGTTCGCCCAGCAGCGGTTGTGGTTCCTGGACCAGTTGGAGCCGGGTTCGACGGAGTACAACATGTCGACCCGCCTGCGCCTGACCGGGGATGTGGACCTGGTGGCCCTGGGCGCGGCGCTGGACGCGATCGTGGCCCGGCACGAGGTGCTGCGCACCCGTCTGGTCGCAGGCGCGGACGGAGTGGCGTACCAGGTCGTCGACCCTGCGGCCGGCATGCCCCTTCCGCTCGTGGACGTGTCCGGGAGCGTGGATCCGCACGGGGTCGCCGACGACCTGTTCGCCAAGGACATGCTGACGCCGTTCGATCTGGGGAACGGCCCCCTGCTGCGGGCCGTGCTCGCAAGGGTCGCCCCGGACGAGCACGTGCTCTCCCTGGTCATCCATCACGTCGTCTTCGACGAGTGGTCGGACCGGGTCCTCCAACGTGAGCTGTCGGCCCTGTACGAGGCGTTCCGTACGGGTCAGTCGGATCCGCTGCCGCCGCTGGCGTTCCAGTACGCCGATGTCGTCGCCTGGCAGCGGCAGTGGTTGACCGGTGACGTGTTCGACGGCCAACTGGACTACTGGCGTCACGCGTTGGCGGATCTGCCGACTCTTGATCTGCCGACCGACCGGCCGCGGCCGACGGTGCGCTCCACCGCCGGTGCGGTGAGCAGGTTCGTCATTCCGGCCGACACGGTACGGGCGCTCCGCGCTCTGTCCCGGGAGCACGGCACGACGATGTTCATGACGCTGCTCGCCGCGTTCGACGTCCTCATGGGCCGATACGCCGGCACCGACGACGTGGTGATCGGCACGCCGGTGGCGAACCGGAACCGTGCCGAGACCGAGGACCTGATCGGGTTCTTCGTCAACACGCTGGTGATGCGCACGGACCTGTCCGGTGATCCCTCGTTCGTCGAACTCCTCGGCCGGGTGAGGAACACCGCCCTCGGCGCGTACGCGCACCAGGACCTGCCGTTCGAGCAGCTGGTGGACGCCATGGACGTCGAGCGCGATCGCTCGCGCAGCCCGCTCTTCCAGACGCTCTTCAGCTATGTCGCGGCGGACCCGCGCGACGTGCAGCAGGAGGGTGGCGAGCACGAGGGGGCCGGTGCAGCGAGCCGGTCGGCAGCCGATGCGGAACCGCACAGCGGTCCGGTCCCGGTGAAGTACGACCTGGCGTTGGCGCTGGCGGATGCCGAGGGCGTTCTTGCCGCTGAGATCCAGTACAGCACCGCGCTGTTCGACGCGGCGACGGTGGATCGGATGGCGGGACACCTGGTCACGCTGCTGGAGGCCGTCGCGGCCGACGCGGGCCGGGGGATCGACGAGCTTCCGGTGCTGACCGCGGCTGAGCGGGATGTCGTGGTGCGGGGCTGGAACGACACGGACGTGGAGGTGTCCGGGGTCAGCGGCGTGCACGGCCTGATCGCGGAGTGCGCGTTGGTGGCTCCCGATGAGGTGGCTGTGGTGGCCGGCGAGGAGGTTCTGACCTATGGCGGGCTGATGGGTCGGGCGAATCGTCTGGCGCGTCATCTGCGGTCGGTGGGTGTGGGTGCCGAGTCGGTCGTGGCGGTGTGTGTGGAGCGTGGCGCGGACATGGTGGTCGCGGGGCTGGCGGTGTGGCTGGCGGGAGGTGCGTATCTGCCGCTGGATCCGGAGTTCCCGTCGGACCGTCTGGAGTTCATGCTCGCGGACAGTGGCGCGGGTGTGCTGGTCGGTCATCGCTCCGTGGCCGGTGGGTTGCCGCTCGGCTCGGTGGACTCGGTGGTCTGGCTGGACGACGCGGACACGCGGTCGACGCTCGGTCACCTTCCGTACACGGCCCTTGATGTTCCGTGTGCTGCGGATCAGTTGGCGTATGTGCTGTACACGTCGGGTTCGACGGGTCGGCCCAAGGGTGTACTGGTGAGCCACGGGAGCCTGATGAGCTTCCTCGCCGGGATGGCCGTGCGTCCGGGGCTGGGCTCGGGTGATGTGTTGCTGGCGGTGACCACGTGGGGCTTCGACATCGCCGGCCTGGAACTCTGGCTGCCGTTGGTCGTGGGTGGCCGTGTGGTGGTGGCCGGGCGTGAGGTCGCGGGTGATCCGGGTGTGTTGGCGGGTGAGCTGGTGCGGTGGGGTGTGTCGGTGATGCAGGCGACGCCGGTGACCTGGCAGACGCTGATCGCCGACGGCTGGACCGGATCTTCGGACTTGCTGGCGCTGTGCGGTGGTGAGGCGCTGCCGGACGGTTTGGCGCGTGCGCTGGTGGAGCGCGTCTCGGGCGTGTGGAACATGTACGGGCCCACGGAGACGACGATCTGGTCGACCTGCGAGCAGGTCGTGCCGGACCGGGCGCCGGGGATCGGGTCGCCCATCGCCAACACGCAGGTGTATGTGCTGGACGGCCGGCTGGAGCCGGTGCCTGTCGGTGTGGCGGGTGAGTTGTTCATCGGCGGTGCGGGCGTGACGCGTGGCTACCTGGGTCGTCCGGACCTGACCGCGGAACGGTTCGCGGCCGACCCGTTCGCGGCCGACGGTTCGCGGATGTATCGGTCGGGTGACCGGGTGCGGTGGCTGGCGGATGGCCGGCTGGAGTTCCTGGGTCGGGCCGACGAGCAGCTGAAGGTGCGTGGTTTCCGGATCGAGCCGGGGGAGATCGAGGCGGCTCTGGTCGCGCATCCCGCCGTCGGTTCGGCGGTCGTGGTCGGCCACGGGCAGGGCACGGAGCGCCGTCTGGTGGCGTACGTGGTCCCGGCCGTCGAGGCGGACGGCGTCCCGGCCGCCGGCGTGCTGCGGGAGTGGCTGCGGGAGGGTCTGCCGGAGTACATGGTGCCGTCGGTGTTCGTCGAGTTGGCGGCGTTGCCGTTGACCCCGAACGGCAAGATCGACCGCAAGGCCCTTCCCGAACCGGCCGGTTCTCTTGGGGAGCTGGGGGGTCTGTACGTTCCTCCGGCCACGGTCTCGGAGGAGTTGCTGGCGGGGATCTGGTCGCAGGTCCTCGGGGTGGACCGGGTCGGCGTCACGGACGGCTTCTTCGACCTGGGCGGTCACTCCCTGCTCGCCACCCAGGTGATCTCCCGCATTCGGGAGGCGTTCGGGGCCGAGGTGCCGCTGTCGGCGCTCTTCGACCGGCCGACCGTACGCGCCCTGGCGGCGGCGGTCGAAGGCTCGGCAGGGGATGCCGCGCCGGCTGTCGAGGTGGCGGATCGTACACAGCCGCTGCCGCTGTCGTTCGCGCAGCAGCGGTTGTGGTTCCTGGACCAGTTGGAGCCGGGTTCGACCGAGTACAACATGTCGACCCGCCTGCGCCTGACCGGACACGTCGACCTGACCGCCCTGCGCGCCGCGCTCGACGCCGTCGTCGCCCGGCACGAGGTGCTGCGGACCCGCCTCGTCGCGGGCGCGGACGGAGTGGCGCACCAGGTCATCGACCCGCCGGCCGCCATGCCCCTCCCGGTCCTCGACCTCTCCGGAAGCGCGGACCCGCAGGACGCCGCCGCCCGCCTCGTCGCGGAGATCGGCACGACGCCCTTCGACCTGGCGAACGGCCCCCTGATCCGCGCCACGTTCATCCGGCTCGGCGACGACGAGCACGTACTCGCCCTGGTGATGCACCACGTGGTGTCCGACGAGTGGTCGGATCGCATCCTCCGGCGCGAACTCCTCGCGCTGTACGAGGCGTTCCGTGCGGGTGAACCGGATCCGCTGCCGCCGCTGGCGTTCCAGTACGCGGACGTCGTCGCCTGGCAGCGGCAGTGGCTGACCGGTGACGTGCTCGACGGTCAACTGGACTACTGGCGTAACACGTTGGCGGATCTGCCGACTCTTGATCTGCCGACCGACCGGCCGCGTCCGGCGGTGCGTTCCACCGCCGGTGCGGTGAGCCGGTTCCACGTTCCTGCCGACACGGCACGGGCGCTTCGTGCGCTGTCCCGCCGGCAGGGCACGACGATGTTCATGACGCTCCTCGCGGCGTTCGACGTCCTCATGGGCCGCTACGCCGGCACCGACGACATCGCCGTCGGCACACCCGTCGCGAACCGGAACCGGGCCGAGACAGAGAATCTGATCGGCATCTTCGTCAACACGCTCGTGATGCGCACGGACCTGTCCGGCGACCCGACGTTCGCCGAACTCCTCGGCCGGGTACGCGAGACCGCTCTGGGTGCCTACGGACACCAGGACCTGCCGTTCGAGCAGCTCGTGGACGACCTTGTCACGGAGCGCGACCGGTCTCGTACCCCGCTGTTCCAGACGCTGTTCAGCTACGTCGCCGAGGAGCCCGGCGGATCGACCGGGCTGCGCCGGGGGACCGGGGCCGACAGTGAGCCGGCTGCGGTGCCGGCCCGGGAGTCCGAGGACGCCGGGTTCGTACCGGACTCGCTGCCCGTCAAGTTCGACCTCATGGTCACCCTGGGCGAAGGCGAGGACGACGGCTCGCTCGCCGGAGAGATCCAGTACAGCACCGCACTGTTCGACGCCACGACGGTGGCGCGGATGGCCGGGCACCTGGTCACCCTCCTGGAGGCCGTCGCCGGGGACGACGCGGACCGGCGGATCGGCGATCTGCCGCTGCTGACCGAGGCCGAGCACGACCAGCTCCTGAACGAGTGGACCGACAACGCGGCCCCGCTGCCGCTGGTGAGCGGGATGCACGAGCTGATCGCCGGGCGGGCGCTCGCGACGCCGGACGCGGTTGCCGTCGTGTCGGGCGAGGAGACCGTCACCTACGGCGAGTTGCTGGCCCGCGCCAACCGGCTCGCCCACCATCTGCGCGACCTCGGCGTGGGAGCCGAATGCCCGGTGGCCCTGTGCCTGGAGCGTGGCCCGGACATGGTCGCCGCGGTCCTCGCGGTCTGGCAGGCCGGGGCGGCGTACGTCCCCCTGGACCCGGGCTACCCGGCGGACCGCCTGGAGTTCATGCTCGCGGACAGCGGGGCCGGCGTCCTGGTCGGCCACCGCCACGTCGCGGCCGACGTGGCCGCGGGAGGCGCGCTGGACACGGTCGTGTGGCTGGACGACTCCGTCACCCGCACGGCCCTCGCGGCGCGGCCGGCCACGTCGCCCGACGTGGCGGTCCACCCGCAGCAGCTCGCGTACGTCATCTACACCTCGGGTTCGACCGGCCGCCCGAAGGGCGTGCAGGTCACCCACGGCGGTGTCGTGAACCGACTCTCGTGGATGCAGGACCATCACGGGCTGACCGCGGCGGACCGGGTGCTCCACAAGACGCCGCTCACGTTCGACGCCTCCGTGTGGGAGCTCCTGTGGCCGCTGTCGAACGGAGCCGAGCTCGTTCTCGCCGCCCCTGGGCGGCAGGGCGATCTGGACTACCTGGTGGGGCTCATCGAGTCCCGGCGGATCACGGTGGTGCAGTTCGTGCCCTCGCTGTTCAAGCTGTTCGTCGGCCACACGTGGCCGTCGTCCCTGTCGGCGCTGCGGATGGTGTTCTGCGGTGGTGAGGCGCTGTCGGCGGCCGATGTGACGCGCTTCTACGCGAGGAACTCCACCGCCCTGGTGGCGAACCTGTACGGCCCGACCGAGAACACCATCGACGCGGCGAGCACCGTGTGTCCGCGTACGGACGGTACGACGGAATGGTCGCCCGGCGGCCTCGTTCCGATCGGCCTGCCGCTGACCAACGTACGGCTGATGGTGCTGGACGAGCGGCTGAACCCGGTGCCGGTGGGCATCGCGGGCGAGCTGTACATCGCCGGCGCGAGCCTCGCCCGCGCCTATGGGGACCGGCCCGCGCTGACCGCGGAGCGGTTCGTGGCCGATCCGTTCGCGGGTGACGGCTCCCGCGCCTACCGGTCGGGCGACCAGGTGCGCTGGCGTGCCGACGGGCGGCTCGAGTTCCTCAGCCGTATCGACCAGCAGGTGAAGGTGCGCGGTTTCCGCATCGAACCGGGAGAGATCGAGGAGGCGCTCGCCGGCCATCCCCGTGTCCGGTCCGCGGTCGTGACCGCGTGGGGCGACGGTGAGGACCGCCGGCTGGTGGCCTACCTGGTGCCGGCCGACCACGGCGAGGGGGTGCCCGCGACCGCCGAGCTGCGCGAGCACCTGCGGCGCAGCGTTCCCGAGTTCATGGTCCCGTCGGTCTTCGTCGAGCTGGCCGACCTGCCGCTGGCCCCCAATGGCAAGTTGGACCGGGCCGCCCTGCCCGAACCGGAGATCGGCCGCTCGGAAGCGGACGCGTCCGTGGCAACCGTGGGTGCCGTCGAGGAGCTGCTCGCGGGGATCTGGACCCGTGTCCTGGGCATCGACCGGGTCGGCGCCGAGGACAACTTCTTCGAGCTGGGCGGGCATTCCCTGCTCGCCACCCAGGTGGTCTCCCGGATTCGGAACGTCCTGGGCGCGGAGATCCCGCTGTCGGCGCTCTTCGACCAGCCGACGGTACGTGGCCTGGCCGCGACGATCGCGGAGTCGGCCGAGCGGCCCGACCTCCGGCCGGTGACCCCCGTCGACCGGGACCGGAAGCTGCCGCTCTCGTTCGCGCAGCAGCGGCTGTGGTTCCTGGACCGGCTCGAGCCCGGATCGCTGGAGTACAACCTGCCGATGCGGGTCCGGATGGGCAGCGATCTCGACATCGCGGCACTCCAGGGGGCTCTGACCGCGATCGTGGCACGGCACGAGGTACTGCGGACGCGCCTGGTCGCGGACGCGGACGGCGTGCCGCATCAGGTCATCGTTCCGCCGACGGCCTTCGCGCTGCCGCTGATCGACGTGTCGGCGGAGGGCGCTCCGTTCCTCGTCGCCGAGAAGCTCGTCGCGGCGGACGAGGCGACCCCGTTCGACCTCTCCGCCGGCCCGCTGATCCGCGCCATGCTGATCCGGGTGGCGGCCGACGAACATGTCCTGGCGCTCTCGATGCACCACGTGGTGTCCGACGAGTGGTCGACGCGCATCTTCCAGCGTGAACTGATGCATCTGTACGACGTGCTGCGCGAGGGCGGCGTGCCGTCGCTGCCGGCGCTGCCCGTCCAGTACGCGGACTTCGCGGTCTGGCAGCGGCAGTGGCTGACCGGCGAGGTGCTCGACGCGCAACGCGCCTACTGGAGGGACCAGTTGACCGGCGCGCCGACACTGGAGCTGCCCACCGACCGGCCGCGGCCCGCGATGTGGTCACCGGCCGGCGCGACGACACGGTTCGAGGTCCCGGAGCCCACGATGGCCGCTCTCAGGGCACTGTCCCGCGAGCACGGCACGACGATGTTCATGACCCTGCTGGCCGCGTTCAACGTGCTGCTCGGCCGGTACGCGGGCTCGGACGACGTGGTCGTGGGCACCCCCGTGGCGAACCGGAACCGGGCCGAGACCGAGGACCTGATCGGGTTCTTCGTCAACACCCTCGTGCTGCGCACGGACCTCTCCGGTGACCCCACGTTCGCCGAACTGCTGGGCCGGGTGCGGAAGGTGGCCTTGGACGCCTATGCGCACCAGGACCTGCCGTTCGAGCAGCTGGTGGACGAGCTGGTCACGGAGCGGGACCGGTCGCGAAGCCCGCTGTTCCAGGTGCTGTTCAACTACTTCACCGAGGACGGCCGGTCCGACGACGCTCCCGCCGGCGACGACAGCATCGACCCCGAGTCGTTCGCGGAGGACACCGGCACCAGCATGACCAACCGGTTCGACGTGCGACTGGTGCTGACGGACGGCGGGGGTGCGCTGTCCGGCGCGATCGAGTACAGCACCGCTCTGTTCGACGCCAGCACGATCGAGCGGATGGCCGGACATCTCGTCGCGCTCCTCGACACCCTGACCGCGGACTCGGACCGGAGCCTCGGTGAGCTGCCGATGCTGACGGAGGCCGAGCATGACCGGGTCGTGCGTGAGTGGAACGCGACGGTCGAGCCGCTGCCGTCGGTGGGTGGGGTGCATGAGCTGATCGCGGAGCGTGCGGTGCGGACGCCGGAGGCGATCGCGGTCGAGTGCGGCGAAGTATCCCTCGATTACGCGGAGTTGATGGGTCGGGCGAATCGGCTGGCACATTATCTGCGGTCGGTGGGTGTGGGTGCGGAGTCGGTGGTGGCGCTGTGCCTGCCTCGCGGCGTCGAGATGGTAGTGGCGATGCTCGCGGTGTGGCAGGCGGGCGGCGCGTATCTGCCGCTGGATCCGGAGTATCCGGCCGACCGGCTCGGGTTCATGCTGCGTGACAGTCGGGCGACGGTGCTGGTCGGCACCGAGGAGCTGGTCGACGAGCTGCCGGTCGGCCGTCTGCGGACGGTGCTGGTGAACGACCCGATGGTGCGTGGGGCTCTGGCGGAGCTTCCCGTGTCGGCTCCGGAAGTCGTCTGCTCTCCTGAGCAGTTGGCGTATGTGATCTACACGTCGGGTTCGACGGGTCGACCGAAGGGTGTGCAGGTTCCGCATGGGGGTGTGGTGAACCTGGCGATGGCGCAGGCGCAGGCGCGGTCGTTCGGTGTGGAGGCGGGGGACGGGGTGTTGCAGTTCGCTCCGTTCGGTTTCGATGCCGCGGTGTCCGAGGTCGCGGTGACGCTGGCGGCCGGTGGCCGGCTGGTGGTGGCGACGGCGGAGGAGCGTGGTGAGCCGCGGGCGCTGGCGGGGCTGGTGCGGGAGAAGGATGTGCGGGTGGCGACGCTGCCGCCGTCGCTCCTGGCCGTGCTGGAACCGGCCGATCTGGTCGGTCTGCGGACTCTGGTCACTGCGGGCGAGCGGTTGGAGGAGGCGGCGGCTGCGCGTTGGCGTGGCGAGTACCGGCTGTTGAACGCGTACGGTCCGACGGAGGCGACGGTCTGCGCGAGCATCGCCCTCCTGGACCCCGACGGCCAGGGCGTTCCCCCGATCGGTGCGCCGATGGCCAACACCCGGGTCTACGTCCTGGACGACCAGTTGCGCCCCGTCCCCGTGGGCATGACCGGCGAGCTGTTCATCGCCGGCACCGGTGTGGCTCGCGGCTACCTGGGTCGTGCGGACCTGACCGCGGAGCGGTTCACGGCCGATCCGTTCGCGGCCGACGGTTCGCGGATGTACCGCTCGGGTGACCAGGTGCGGTGGCTGGCGGACGGCCGGTTGGAGTTCGTGGGCCGGGTCGACGACCAGATCAAGATCCGCGGGTTCCGGGTCGAGCTGGGCGAGATCGAGTCGGTCCTGGCCGCGCACGCCGCGGTGCGGGCGGTGGTCGTGACGGTGGAGGGACTGGAGGAGGATCGCCGGCTGGTGGCGCATGTGGTGCCGGCGGATCAGGAGGAGGGGATTCCCGCGGTCGGCGAGCTGCGGGCCTTCGTGGCGGAGCGGCTGCCCGGGTTCATGGTCCCCTCGGTGTTCGTGGAGCTGGCCGCGCTGCCCCTCACGCCGAACGGCAAGGTCGACCGGGCCGCGCTCCGGGTACTGGACGGAGTGACCCGGGCCGGGACGGGGCAGGGATATGTCGCGCCTCGCAGCGAGACCGAACGCGTCCTCGCGGAGATGTGGGCAGAGCTGCTCGGCGTGGAGCGGGTCGGGGTCGACGACAACTTCTTCGACCTGGGCGGCCACTCCCTGCTCGCCACACAGGTGGTCTCGCGCGTCAGGGCGGTGTTCGGTGTCGATCTGCCGCTCGCCTCGGTCTTCGACCGGCCCACCGTCGCGGCGATCGCCACGGTCGTCGGAAGCGGTACGGTCGTGGAGGGCGGCGAGGACACGGAGTACGAGGAGTTCGACCTCTGAGCCCCGACGCGCGGCGCCCGCCGGCCCGGTCCGCGCGGCGGCGCCCGGAGCTCATCCTCAGGTAGGAGACGGCCCCTCCCTCGCACGAGGGAGGGGCCGTCTGCTGCGTCCCCCACGTGTGCGCCGTGGAACTTCGTCCTTTGCCGTGACGACTCGTACCCCTCGTTTCCCTAGCCTTTCTTCCATGGACAAGACGATCGATGGGTCACAGGCCGTGATCGAGGTCAGGGACGTCTACAAGCGTTTCGGCAGCACTCAGGCACTGGACGGCATGTCGTTCTCCGTCAGGCCGGGGCAGATCACCGGCTTCGTCGGTCCGAACGGTGCCGGAAAGTCGACGACGATGCGTGTCATCCTCGGCCTGGACAAGCCGGACAAGGGGAGCGCGCTGGTCGGCGGGCGCCCGTACCAGACTCTGCGCACGCCGCTGAAGCACATCGGCGCGCTGCTCGACGCGGCCGCCGTGCAGCCGAGCCGGACGGCCCGCCACCACCTGCTGTGGCTGGCGCACTCTCAGGGGCTCGGCACCGCCGCGGTGGACGAGGTGATCCGCAGGGTCGGCCTCCAGGACGTGGCGGGGCGCAAGGCCGGCGGCTTCTCCCTGGGCATGCGGCAGCGGCTGGGTATCGCTGCGGCGCTGCTCGGCGACCCGCCGATGCTCATGCTGGACGAGCCGTTCAACGGTCTGGACCCCGAGGGCTTCATGTGGATGCGAGGCTTCCTGGCGTCGCTCGCCGAGCAGGGTCGTGCCGTGCTGGTGTCCAGTCACCTGATGAGCGAACTCCAGGACTCGGCCGACCACGTGGTCGTCGTCGGGCGCGGCAAGGTCGTCGCCGACATGAGCGTGCGGGAGCTGCTCGCGTCGGTGTCCGAGGGGCGTGTCACCCTGCGCACGTCCGCCCGTCAGCAGGCGATGGACGTGCTCGCGCGGGCCGGTGCGACGGTGAGTTCCACCGGCAGCGACACGATCAGCGTCACCGAGCTGTCGGCTGAGCACGTCGTGTCCGTGCTCGGCGCGCACGCGGTGCCGTTCTCCGAGGTGTCCTCGCACCGCGCGTCCCTGGAAGAGGCCTACATGGAGCTCACCCGGGACGCCGTGCAGTACCGCGGGGTCGTCAGCGGGGAGGCCGGCCGATGACGACGACCCTCTCACCGCCGCCCACCAGGAGCCGGCCGGCGCGCGGCGGCTTCGGACGGGTGCTGCGCTCGGAATGGACCAAGTTCCGGACGGTGCGCGGCTGGGTGCTCAGCACGGTCGGCGCGCTGCTGGTCACCTGCCTGGTCGGTCTGCTCGCGACGGCCCAGAGCAACGGCGCCGGCGCGTCGAAGCTGCCGGTCGACCCCTCGGGCCATGCGGTCAACGACGCCTTCTACTTCATGCACCAGCCGCTGAAGGGCGACGGCAGCATCACGGTGTCGGTGTCCTCGCTGACCGGTCAGGTCGCGGCGTCGCCGACGGAGAACAAGCCCGGCCTCGCGCCGTGGGCCAAGGCCGGCATCATCGTGAAGGACTCCCTCGAGCCGGGGTCGTCGTACGCGGCGATGATGGTCACCGGGGCGCACGGTGTGCGGATGCAGTACGACTACACGCACGACAAGGCGGGGCTCGCCGGTGCGGTGTCGGCCCAGGCGCCGCGCTGGCTCCGGCTGGAGCGCTCCGGCGAGACGGTGACGGGCTATCAGTCGACGGACGGCAGCTCGTGGGAGGAGGTGGGCTCCGCCCGCCTCTCCGGACTCTCCGAGTCCGCGCAGGTCGGGCTGTTCGTGGCTTCGCCGTCGGCCACGGAGGACACCGGTACGGGAACGGGGTTCAACCCCGCCGTCGCCACCGGCACGTTCGGCGCGCCGACCCTGAGCGGTGGCTGGAGCGGTGACGCGTGGGAGGACCGGCAGGTCAGCGACGGCGCGGGGACCAGCGGCAGTTACAACCAGTCCATGAAGGGCGAAGCGGTCCGGGCCGACGGGGGTTACCGCATCACCGGGGCCGGCGACATCGCGCCGGTGGTCGGCGGGCCGGCGGCCAGCGGTGTGCGCATCCTCTCGAACTTCCTCGTCGGCGCGTTCGCCGGACTGATCATGATGGTCGTCGTGGCCGCGGGCTACATCACCGTCGAGTACCGCCGGGGGCTGATCGGCGTCACGTTCGCCGCCAGCCCGAGCCGAGGCAGCGTGCTGGTGTCGAAGGCGCTCGTGGTGGGCTGCGCCGCCTTCCTCGCCGGCACGATCGCCGCCGCGTTCATGGTGCCCTTCGGCGCGGCGCGGTCCCTGGCGAACGGCTTTCCCGTCCTGACGGTGCCGTCCTCGACGGAACTGAGGGTCATCGTGGGCACGGGCCTGCTGCTGGCGGCGGCGAGTGTCTTCGCCCTGGGGGTCGGCGTGATCCTGCGGCGGAGCGCCGTGACCATCACGGTGGTGGTCGTCGGCATGGTGCTGCCCTACCTGCTCGCCACCGCGTCCGTGCTGCCGCCCTCGGCCTCGGAATGGCTCCTGAAGGTCACACCGGCCGCCGGGTTCGCCATCCAGCAGACCGTCACCCACTACGACCAGGTCGTCACGGTCTATTCGCCGATGCACGGCTACTTCCCGCTGGCGCCGTGGGAGGGCCTCGCCGTCCTGTGCGCCTACGCTGCGGCCGCCTTCGCGGGCGCCCTGGTCCTGATTCGCCGGAGGGACGCATGAGGTTCGCGGGACGCGCGGAGTGGACGAAGCTCCGGACGGACGCCGGCAACGCCTGGCTGCTGATCGGGGCCGTGGTCCTCACCCTGGCGGTGGGCGCCGCGGTGGCGATGACCTCCCGGTGCGACTCCCTGGGCTGTGGTGAGGACGCCACGAAGCTCAGCCTCACCGGTGTCATGGTCGGTCAGGTCGTGGTCGCGATCGTCGCGGTGCTGATGGTCGGCAACGAGTACAGCACCGGGATGATGCAGAGCACGGTCGCCGCGGTACCGCACCGGCTGACCGTCCTGTTCTCGAAGGCGGCCGTGCTCAGTGCGGTGATCGTGGCGGCGGGTGCCGTCGCCGTCTTCGGGTCCCTGCTGATCGGCGGGATGGTGCAGCCGGGGCGGGGCTTCACCGAGGCGCACGGCTACGAGGCGATGTCGCTGGCCGACTCGGTGACGCTGCGCGCCGCCGTGGGATCCGTCCTGTACCTCGCCCTGATCGGGCTGCTGAGCCTCGGCGTCGCGCTGATCGTGCGGAGCTCGGCGACGGCGATCGGGATCGTGCTGGGGCTGCTGTTCTTCTTCCCGATCCTCACCCAGGTGATCACGGACCCGGACTGGCAGCGGCTGCTCCAGCAGATCGCCCCCATGACGGCCGGCCTCTCGGTGCAGACGACGATCGGCATCGACCGGCTCCCGATCGGCCCCTGGGAGGGGCTGGGCGTGGTGGCTCTGTGGGCCACCGGCGCGCTGGCCGTCGGCGGCGCGATGCTGCGCATGCGGGACGTATAAACACACCAGGCTACCCGCTAAACCCCCGGGCGGGTAAGGCGGTCCCGTGTTCAACTGCGCGAAGGCGCCAGTTGGACACGGGACCGCCATTTCTCTGTCCTTGGACTTATGGATGGGCAGGCACGGTTGTCGTACGCTGAGGGCGCCCAAAAACGAATTGCGTTGTGCAGCCGTCGGAGGTTCGGGTGAGGAAGTACTGCAAATCGTACCCACTGGGTGAATTGCGCGGCTTTCCCGGCTGGTCGGCCGGGGCGCAGCCCGAGGAGCGTGAACTCGCCGATGACACCACGGTGTTCCTCTGCGATGAATTCACGGTCATGCTGAGTCCTGTCGGCGTCGACAAGGACAAGCGGCTCTTCACCGAGGACACCCCGGAGTGGCGCGAATTCTGCGAGACCACTCTGAAATTCAGCATCCCGGACGACCTGGCATTCGCCTACGTGGAGTCCGAGCCGTCCTGAGCCGGCCGTTTCGATCGGAGAGATGAACCATGGACGAACTGACCGAGCGCCTCAGCGTGGAGCAGACCGTGGAGGTCGGCGGACCCGAGCCCACGCTCGAGGAGCTGCACACGCGACTGACGGACATCGGCACCGTCTTCGTGAAGTTCACGGAGACCAGAGGCGGCACCGACCTGGGCATCCGCCTGGACCGGGAGGCGTCGGACCTCAGCGGCGCCGACTTCGACGCCCGGACCGGTACCGTGCACGTCGAGGGCACCCTGACGCTCAACGGTGACCCGGTGCGCTGCATCGCCGACATCGATCTGGCCACCCTGAAGGGGGTCGGTCGACTCGCGCTCGCGGAAACGGCCGACGCCTGACGCTGTGATATCGGCGGACCCCGTGCGCTCACCCGTCGGGAACACTCCGTTGGTGGATGTTTCCCTGGACGTGCACGGGAAGACGCGGCGGCTGCGACTCAAGCTGGAATCGAAGAATCCTTTCGGCTCGCTGAAGGACCGCATCGCCGTCTCTTTGATCGAGCATGTGGCCGACCGGATCGACAAGGAAATCGGCGTCATCGAGTCGACCTCGGGAAATCTCGGTGTCGCCATGTCGGCCGAATGCGCCGCACGTGGTATCCCGTTCACCGCTGTCGTCGATCCGCGCACCAGCTCATTCTTCATCGACCGGATGCGCGGCCTCGGGGCCGGGGTGCGGGTGATCGAGGAACCCGACGCCGCCGGCGGATTTCTGCTCAACCGTATTAGATTCGTCAAGGAACAGCTGAAGCTCCGTCCCGGCCTTGTCTGGACGAATCAGTACCGGAGCGAGGCGAACCCGAAGGCCCACTTCGAGAGCACGGCGCCCGAACTCCTTCGGCAGGTACCCGGTCCGGCGACGGTCCTGGTCCCCGTCTCCACGGGCGGCACGCTCGCCGGCCTGACGCGGTTCGTCGACGCGGGCCGCGCGGACTGGCGCCTCATCGGTGTCGACGTGCACGGTTCCGCGGCGCTCGGCCGCACGTCCGGGCGACGGCTCCTGTCCGGGATCGGGGCGAGCTGCCCGTCGAGCTTCCTGGACCCCGCGGCCGCGACCGTGGAGTACGTCGACGTCGCCGAGGCGGTGTCGGCCTGCCTGTCGCTGTCCGAGGAGGCCGGTATCGGCGTCGGGGGAAGTTCCGGGGCGACCGTGGCCGCCGCGCTGCGGATGTTCCGGCAGGACCCGGAGGTCGACGAGCTCGTGTGTCTCTGCCCCGACGGGGCGGACCGCTACCGGACGACCATCTACCACGCCGACTGGCGGACCGCCCAGGGGATCACCACGACCGGGACGGGCGGCGCCGTCGTCTACCGCGCCCTGGGCGAGAGCGGAGAATGATGTCCACCGAGACACGCGGGCTGCTGACGCTGTCCGAACTGACCCGGGAGGAACTGCAGGGCCTGGTCGCCAGGTCCCGAGAGTTCTTCCTCGACCGCACGGCGCACGACAGGCCGCTGCGCGACAAACTGGTCGGCGTCCTCTTCGCCAAGACGTCGACGCGGACCAGGACCGCGTTCACCAGCGGCGTCGTCCGGCTCGGCGGGTTTCCCGTCACGTACGGGCCCAACGATCTCCAGACGGCGACCGGCGAATCGATCAGGGACACCGGTCGCATCTTCGGTTCCATGCTGGACGCGCTCGTCGCGAGGACGTCCGGACCGCTGGAGGAACTGCGGGAGATGGCCGGCGCCGGCCGGCTGCCGGTGATCAACGCCATGGCCGCCGAGGAGCACCCGACCCAGGGCGTGTGCGACCTGGCGACGATGCTCCTGCAGTTCGGTTCGCTCGACGGCATCTCCGTGCTCTACCTCGGCGAGGGCAACAACACGGCGTCGGCCCTCGCCCACGGCATCTCCCACCTCCCGCGCTGCCACGTCACCTTCGCCACCCCGGCCGGCTACGGACTGGACCCGCAGGTGCTGGACACGGCGGCGAAGCGGGCGGCCGAGTCGGGCGGCAGCGTGCGCGAGGTCCACGACATGGACGACCTGCCGAAGGACGTGGACGTCGTCTACACGACGCGCTGGCAGACGACCGGCACCGTCAAGGCGGACCCGGACTGGCGGGAGCGGTTCCGCCCGTTCCACATCGACGAGCGGCTTCTCGGACGCTGGCCGGAAGCGGTGTTCATGCACGACCTGCCCGCGCACCGCGGCGAGGAGGTCTCCGGCGCGGTCCTCGACGGCCCGCGCTCGATCGCCTGGAAGCAGGCCGAGATGAAGCTGACCAGTGCCATGGCCGTACTGGAGTGGGTGGCGGCCGGCAACGAGCCGCAGACCGAGCGCAGTTGACCCATCGCCACGGACGGCCGCCCTCCTGCGCGGGCCCGTTCGCCGTCCGCGGCCTTTTCCGAATGTTCGCTGTTGAGTTCAAGCATTTCTCCGGAGGGCGGGGCACCCATGTCTGACGAGCTGTTCTTGCGACCCAAGGTCATCGTGGAACCACTGGTGGACCGGTTCTACGTCTGGCCGCACACCCTGGCGCCCGTCCAGGCCGCGATGAACCTGGCGTTCCTGCAGGTACCGCTCCTGGAGTCGTACCTCCAGTCCCCGAAGGTCCACGTGGCGGCCAGCAGCAACCCCGAACTGCGCGGCGGCTACTTCATCAACATCGCGGAGGAGCGTGCCGACGAGGTACGCGACCTGCTGGCCACCATCAAGCGCGAGCGGGCCGGCATGATCCGCTTCGCCGAGGCGATCGCCGAGGGACAGGAACTGCTCCGCGCGAACGCCACCGGGTTCGACCTGACCCCGCTGTACCCGAAGCTGCCCCCGGAGCTCGCCGGCCTGGTCGAGCTGGCGTACGACACCGACAACCAGGCCCAGATCCGTTTCATGGAGCCGCTGGCCTACCACAGCGACATCTACCAGGAGGAGCGCCAGTCGGTGCAGCTCTCCTTCGAGACCGGCATCGAGCGGCCGTTCATCCTCAGCACGCCGCGACTGCCCTCGCCCGATGTGCTGGAGCTGGACATCCCGTTCCGCCACGCCGGACTCGAAGCGCTGTTCAAGGCCCGGGTGCAGCCCACGACGCTGGCGAAGCTCCGTGAGGCCCTCGAACTCGACGACGCGCAGACGAAGCAGCTGTCCGGCATGCTGAGCGACCGGCCGAGCCTGGCGGAGGACCGGCACATCGACGCGGGCGGCCGCATCCGCTACTTCGGCCACGCCTGTCTGGTCCTCCAGACGCCCGAGGCCGCCGTCGTGACCGACCCGTTCATCAGCGCCGACAACACCGCCGGCGACCGCTACACCCTCGACGACCTGCCCGACTACATCGACCTCGTGCTGATCACGCACGGCCACCAGGACCACATCGTCCTGGAGACCCTGCTCCAGCTCCGGGGCCGGGTCGGCCAGATCGTCGTCCCCCGGTCCTCGCGCGGCAACCTCGCCGACCCGTCCATGGCGCTCATGCTCAAGCACCAGGGCTTCCCGGTCATCGAGGTCGACGACTTCGACGAGGTGGAGTTCCCCGGCGGCAAGATCACCGCGACGCCGTTCCTCGGCGAGCACTGCGACCTCGACATCCGCGGCAAGTCCACCTACTGGGCCGAGTTCGCAGGCAAGAAGGTCTACATCGGCGCGGACTCCTCGGGCATCGACCCGGTGCTGTACCGCTACGTCCAGCGCCACCTCGGCACCGCGGACATCGCCTTCCTCGGCATGGAGTGCGACGGTGCCCCGCTCACCTGGCTCTATCAGGCGCTGCTCACCAAGCCGGTCACCAAGAAGATGAGCCACTCCCGCAAGCTGTCGGGCTCCAACGCGGCGCAGGCCGCCGACATCATGGTCGAGCTCGGGGCCAAGGAGGCGTACGTCTACGCCATGGGCGAGGAGCCCTGGCTCGGCCACGTCATGGCGACGACCTACACCGAGGACACGTACCAGATCAAGCAGATCGACGAGTTCATGACCTGGTGCAAGGACCGCGGGATCAAGGCGGGCCACCTGTACGGCCAGCAGGAATGGCGCTGGTAGCAGACGACCGGCAACCCAGCGGCTCTTGAGGAGACAGCTTCATGACTGTGCAGGACCTGTCGTACGCCGAGTTGTACACCCGGCACGCGCCGACGGCCGTCGACTACTTCGTCTCGGGAATGGGCTTCACCCGCATCGCCGACTCCGTCGAGCCCGACCGGAGTTCCATCCTGCTGCGGCAGGGGGAGACCCGGCTGATCGTCACGTCGGGCCCGGGCACCACCCGCTTCCTCGACCGGCACGGGGACGGCATCGCCGACATCGCGTTCAGCTGTGACGACGTCGAGGCGACGCACGACGCGGCGGTGGCCGCCGGCGCCCGGTCCCTGGGCCGCCGGCACGGCCACCCCGTCGTCTCCGGCTTCGGCGACGTCGCCCACACCCTGCTGCCGCACGCCACGGCGTCGGCGGCCGAGCTGCCGCCGGGCCGCCGCTGGGTACGCAGCGCACCGGCGCCGGAGCCCGCGCAGGAGGGCCCGGTCCGGCTGCTCGACCACATCGCAGTCTGCCTGGAAGGGCACCGGCTCACGGAGTACGCGGACTTCTACGAGGCCGCCTTCGGGATGTCCCGGTACTCCTCCGAGTACGTGGCGGTCGGGGACCAGGCGATGGACTCGATCGTCGTCCGCAGCGACTCGGGGCGGGTCACCTTCACCCTGGTCGCGCCGGACCCGTCGAAGGAACCCGGGCAGCTCGACGCCTTCCTCGACCGGAACGGTGGTCCCGGTGTCCAGCACCTCGCCTTCCTGGTGGACGAGATCATCCCCGCCGTACGGCGCATGAGCGAGGCCGGCACCGAGTTCCTCGCCACCCCCGACGCGTACTACGACGGGCTTGCCGAGCGGATCACCGGCATGCGAGTGGAGGTCGCCGAGCTGAGGGCCGTCCAGGTGCTGGCCGACCGTGACGAATGGGGTTACCTGCTGCAGCTGTTCAGCCGCTCGCCCTACGAGCGCAACACCCTGTTCTTCGAGCTCATCCAGCGCCGGGGCTCACGCGGATTCGGCAGCGCCAACATACGGGCCCTGTACGAGGCGGTCGAGCGCGACCGGCTGGCCGCGGGGTGAGCGGCACGGCGGCGGACGGCGGCGCGCCGGGTCCGTACACCCTCGCCGACTACGCGACCCTGGCCCGTGCGGGCATGGACCAGGGCGTGTGGGACTTCTTCGCGGGCGGCGCGGGGGAGGAACGGACCCTCGCGGCCAACGTGGAGGCGTACGACCGGGTGCGCTTCCGGCCGCGCGTGCTCACCGGGGTGGGACGGCCGGACACCACGACCCGGATCCTGGGCCGTACCTGGGCGGCGCCCGTCGGGGTCGCCCCCCTCGCGTACCACACCCTGGCGGACCCGGCCGGCGAGGTGGCCACGGCCGGGGCCGCCGGCCGGGCCGGTCTGCCGTTCGTCGTGAGCACCTTCGCCGGACGGACCTTCGAGGACATCGCGCGGGCCGCCGCGGCGCCGCTCTGGCTGCAGGTCTACTGCTTCCGGGACCGCGACACGACCAGCGCGCTCGTCGAACGGGCCGAGCGGGCCGGCTTCGAGGCGCTGGTCCTGACGGCGGACGCGCCCCGGCTCGGCCGGCGGCTGCGTGACCTGCGCAACGGCTTCCGCCTGCCGGACGGCATCGTGCCCGCCAATCTCACCGGCGCCGATTTCACGTCGCCCGCGGACCACGCGCTGGCCGAGTTCGACGCCACCCTGGACTGGGAGGTGATCGACTGGCTCCACTCGATCAGCTCACTGCCGGTCCTGGTCAAGGGCGTCCTGACGCCCGCCGACGCCCGGCAGTCGGTCGCGGCCGGGGCCGCCGGCATCGTCGTGTCCAACCACGGCGGTCGCCAGCTGGACGCGGTGCCCGCGACGCTCGACGTCCTGCCCGAGATCGCGGACGCCGTCCGGGGTGCCTGCCCCGTACTCGTCGACGGCGGTGTGCGGCGCGGCTCGGACGTGCTGGCGGCGCTCGCGCTGGGCGCCGACGCGGTGCTCCTGGGACGTCCGGTGCTGCACGGCCTGGCGGTCGGCGGCGAAGCGGGCGTGGAACAGGTCCTCGGCACCGTCGTCGACGAACTCGCGGAGACGATGATCTTCACGGGCACGCCGTCCGTCGACCGGGCGGGTCCCCCGCTCGTCGGAGGACCCGAGCCCGCCGGCGGGCCCGCCGAGCCGCCGCTGAAGCGGACGGGCGTGGCCGGGCTCCGCAGGAGCGAGCTGCACGGCAGCGTCAGCGACCCGGTCCTCGACACGATGAACTTCCTCAACGAGGTCACCCACCGCTATCCCGACGCGGTCTCGTTCGCACCCGGCCGACCCTACGACGGGTTCTTCGACACCGAGGACGTCTTCACCTACCTGCGCCGCTACCTGGACCACCTGTCCGCGCAGGGGGCCGGCCCCGAGCAGATCCGCTCCGCGATCTTCCAGTACGGGCCGACCGCCGGCCAGATCCGGGAGCTCGTCGCGGACTCGCTGCGCAAGGACGAGGGGATCGACGTGTCGCCGGCCTCGGTGGTCGTGACCGTGGGCTGCCAGGAGGCGATGTTCCTCGCGGTGCGGGCCCTCATCTCGGGCCCCGAGGACGTGCTGCTCGCGTCCAGCCCTTGCTACGTCGGCATCACCGGCGCCGCGCGTCTGCTCGACGTCGAGGTGGGCGCCGTGGAGGAGGGCGAGAAGGGCTTCGACTGCGCCGCCCTGGAGGCCGCGATCGTGGCGGAGCGGGCCCGGGGCCGGCGGCCCCGCGCTTTCTACGTCATCCCCGACCACTCCAACCCCTCCGGCACCACGATGACGCTGCCCGCCCGCCTGGAACTGCTGGACCTGGCCGAGCGGCACGACATCCTGATCCTGGAGGACAGCCCGTACCGGATGGTCAGCCCCGGCGAACAGCTGCCGACGCTCAAGTCCCTGGACCGCGAGCGCCGGGTCGTGCACCTGGGGTCGTACTCCAAGACGCTCTTCCCCGGTACCCGGGTGGGCTTCGTCGTCGCCGACCAGCCGGTCGTCGACGACGCGGGGAACACCGGTCTGCTCGCGGACGAACTCGCCCGGATCAAGAGCATGCTGACGGTCAACACCTCTCCGGTGAGCCAGGCCGTCACGGCCGGCATGCTGCTCTCCGTCGACGGCCGGACCTCGGAGCTCAACACCCGCACCGCCGCGTACTACGGCGATGCGATGAGGGTCACCCTCCGGGAACTCGAACGGCGCTTCCCGGAGGACGAACGGGGCCCGCTCGGCATCAGCTGGAACGAGCCGGCCGGCGGCTTCTTCCTCGCCGTGAACGTCCCGTTCCGCGCGGACAACGCGGCACTGGAGCGGTCCGCGGAGGAGTTCGGCGTCATCTGGACGCCGATGTCCTACTTCTATCCGCAGGGCGGGGGCGAGTCGAGCCTACGGCTGTCCGTCAGCTACCTGAGCCACGAGGAGATCGTGGACGGCGTCGACCGGCTGGCGCGCTTCGTAAGGGCGCAGACGCAGTGATCCGACAACAACTCAAGGAAGGGCACGCGGTGCTGGCAGCAAAGCTTCTCATCCGCAGCAGGACCCGTATGTGGGGGTGGACATTCCGATGACCGCAGGAACCATCACGCCCGGGATCGACCTCATGGGGGCCCGCGCTCCCCAGACGAAGACCACCGCCTCCGCCCGGATCGTCGGTGTCGGCACGGCGAACAGCGAACACTCCTACTCCCAGCAGGAGCTGCTCGACCACTTCTCGATCGAGGACCCCAAGGTCCGCTCGGTCTTCCTCAACAGCGCCATCGACCGGCGCTTCCTCACCCTCCCCGAACTGGACGCCGACGGCGCCCTGGTCGAGGAGAGCCAGGGCGAACTGCTTGACAAGCACAAGCGGATGGCGCTCGACATGGGCGCCCGGGCCGTACTCGCCTGTCTGGCGGACTCCGGCCTTGATCCGGCGGACATCGACTACCTGTGCTGTGTGACCACCACCGGGTTCCTGACCCCGGGGCTGAGCGCGCTGCTCATCCGCGAGATGGGCCTCTCGCCCCGCACCAGCCGGGTCGACGTGGTGGGGATGGGCTGCAACGCCGGCCTCAACGCCCTCAACGCCGTGGCCGGCTGGTCCGTCGCCAACCCGGGCAAGGTCGCGGTCGCGCTCTGCGTGGAGGCGTGCTCGGCCGCGTACGTCATCGACTCGACCCTGCGCACCGCCGTGGTGAACAGCCTCTTCGGGGACGGCGCGGCCGCGGTCGCCCTGATCACGGACACCCCGGACACCGCGCACAGCGCTCCCGAATCGCCGACCGATTCCGGCAGTCCGCGCATCCTCTCCTTCGCCAGCCACCTCATCACCGACGCGATCGACGCGATGCGCTTCGACTGGGACGACTCCCAGGGCAAGTTCAGCTTCTTCCTGGACCCCCAGGTCCCGTACGTGGTGGGCGCGAACGCGGAGCAGATCATCGGCCGCCTGCTGGACGGCGCGGGACTGCGCCGCAGCGACATCAGCCACTGGCTGGTGCACTCGGGCGGCAAGAAGGTCATCGACGCGGTCCGGGTCAACCTGGGCCTGACCCGGCACGACGTGCGGCACACGATCGGTGTCCTGCGCGATTACGGCAACCTGTCGAGCGGCTCCTTCCTGTTCTCCTACGAACGGCTGCTCCAGGAACGTGTGACCCGGTCCGGGGACTACGGCGTCCTCATGGTCATGGGACCCGGTTCCACCATCGAGGCTGCGCTGGTGCAGTGGTGACGGAGGCGAAGATGAACGACGCGACAACGGAGACGGTCCTGCCCGCCGGCATCGAGGAGACGGCGGACCACGTTCTGCTGCGCATCGACGGCCGGCAGGCGCTCTCCGCGGAGATCGTCGCGGCCGTCGCCGCGGCCTGCGACCAGGCGGAGGACCAGGGCGGGCGCGCCAAGCTGATCGTCCAGGTGTCCGGCACGCCGGAGAAGCCCCGGGCCCGCGGCCTGACCGTCTCGCTGGTCAACAAGTGGGAGCAGGTGCTCCGCCGCATGGAGCGGCTGCCGGCGGCGACCATCGCGGTCGCCACGGGCGACTGCGGGGGACTGGCCCTGGACGCCTTCCTCGCCGCGGACTACCGCATCGCGACCCGCTCGGCCCGTCTGACGGTACCGGTGGAGGACGGGGCGACCTGGCCGGGCATGGCGCTCTTCCGGCTCGCGAAGCACGGTGCGAACGCCGCGGTGATCCGCCGGGCCGTGCTCTTCGGCACGCCCGTCGAGGCGGCCGACGGGCTGGCCCTGAACCTGGTGGACGAGGTGGTCGACGACCCGGCGAAGGCCGTCGCCGTCGCGGTGGAGCGGTCGGGCGTCGTGGCCGGGGCCGAGCTGGCCATCCGGCGCCAGCTGCTGCTGGACGCGCCCACGACGAGCTTCGAGGAGGCACTCGGCGTGCATCTCGCGGCGTGCGACCGCGCGCTGCGCCGGGCCGCCGCGGCGGGAGCCCGGTCGTGAAGCTCACCGAACCCGCAGGGGGTGGGGGACGGGACGCGCTCGGGGCGGTCTGCGGCGAGCCGGCGCAGGCGCGGGCCGCACTGGCGGAGGCCGCCGCGCGCTCCGACGAGGTCATCGCGGCCCTGCCCGAGCCGGCGCTGCGCTCGCCCGCCCAGCGGGCCGCCGCCGCGGCCGCGAGCTCCGAGGCCCGGGCCCTGCGCGCCGCGTTCCTGGGCGTGCACGCCGACGCGGTGTACGACGAGCTCACCGAGGGCCGTACGCGCTATCTGCGGGTCGACGCGCTGGCCGACGGCGCGGCGACGGCCTTCCCCGGTCTGGTGCCGACCCCCGAACGGCTGGCGACGGAGCGCTCGCGGCCGCAGGCGGACAAGGAAGGGGACGAGATCGACCAGGGCCTCTTCTTCCGGGCGGTGCTGCGATCGCCGACGGCCGGCCCGCATCTGCTCGACGCGATGCTGCGTCCCACCCCGCGGGCCCTCGGCCTGCTGCCGGAGTTCCTGCGCACCGGCGAGGCGGACCTGGGCTCGGTGCGCCTGGTGCGGACCGACGGAGCGGCGCGTCTGACGATGTGCCGCGACGACTGCCTGAACGCGGAGGACGACCAGCAGATCGACGACATGGAGACGGCGGTCGACCTCGCGCTCCTCGATCCCGGGGTGGAGGTCTGCCTGTTGCGGGGCGGTGAGATGACGCATCCGCGTTACCGGGGCAGACGCGTCTTCAGCGCCGGGGTGAACCTCAAGACGCTCCACGGTGGCGGGATCTCACTCGTGGACTTCCTGCTGCGCCGGGAGCTCGGGTACATTCACAAGATTCTTCGCGGCGTCCTGACCGAGAACGCTCCGGGAGGACTGCCGGCCACGGTGGAGAAGCCGTGGGTGGCGGCCGTGGACACCTTCGCGATCGGCGGCGGCTGCCAGATCCTGCTGGTGTTCGACTACGTACTCGCCGCGTCGGACGCCTACGTCAGCCTTCCTGCCGCCAAGGAGGGCATCATCCCCGGGGCGTCCAACTTCCGTCTGGGCAGGGCCGTCGGCCCGCGTCTGGCCCGGCAGATGATCCTCGGCGGTCGCCGGCTGAGGGCCGGCGAGCCGGAGGCCCGGCTCGTCTTCGACGAGGTGCACGAGAGCGAGGCGCTGGACGAGGCGGTCGAGGGCGCGCTGCGGCGGCTGCGGGGTTCCGCGGTCCTCGCCAACCGGCGGATGCTGAACCTCGCCGAGGAATCCCAGAGCGAATTCCAGACATACATGGCCGAGTTCGCGCTGCAGCAATCACTTCGCCTGTACAGCTCCGACGTCATCGACAAAGTGGGACGGTTCGCCGCCTCGAGTTGAGGGGCGGATCGATGCTCAAATGAGGCGCAGCAGCAGTTGAACACTCTTGCCGTCCGGTCGGTATACCACCGGCGTTCAGGCTTTGCCCGAATGTCGGCGCGTACTGGCCGGTCGGCATGAACTGCTGTGAGTGCTGTGACTCCTGTGACGAGTGTTCTTCTGGGGAATGTTGATCCGTCCGGTAGACACGGCGGGGTCGGAAAAGTGACGATGGACACGGCAGACAGCAGCGTTACGGGGGGCCGAGATCGTGGTGCTCTGCTGCCCTCCCGCCCGTTCCGGGCCGCGTCATGAGCCGACGCGTCGGGACGGCGGGGGTGAGGTCGGGAACGGCAAGAGGTGGCTCGGCGAACGGTATTCGGATCGCCCTTCAAGTGAGCTGGAGCGGCGTATTCCGAATCGGAACCGGATTAGGTGAATACCTTGATTCAGTCAGTTCGCACACACAGATCGGACTCGGAGAACCTCGGTGGCGAGGGCGGCGATGTTCCGCGGCGTCAACCGGAACGTCAGTCGAATGTCTCCCTGATGTCCATCGACTTACTTCTTCCCGGCGAGTCTCCCCGTTCGCAGGGGCTCGACGAGGAGCACATCGCCAGGCTGGCGGAAATCGACACGCCGATCCCGCCCATTCTCGTGGATCGCCGCACCATGCGGGTGATCGACGGGATGCACCGCCTCATGGCCGCGAAACTGCGCGGCCAGGGGCTGATCGAGGTCGAGCTGTTCGACGGAACGCCGGAAGAAGCGTTCCTGCGGGCGGTGGAGGTGAACGTCTCCCACGGCCTCCCGCTGTCCCTGGCCGACCGGCGGGCCGCCGCCGGCCGGATCATCACCTCCCACCCGCAGATGTCGGACCGGGCGATCGCACGGGCGGCCGGCCTCGGGGCCAAGGCGGTCGCGGCGATCCGCCGTCGCGCGGCCGACGTGCTGCCCCAGCTCACCGCCCGCATCGGCAGGGACGGCAAGACGCGCCCGCTGAGCAGCATGGACGGTCGGCTCAGGGCGGCCGAACTGATAGCCGAGCGCCCGGAGGCCTCGTTACGCGAGGTGGCGCGCCTGGCCGGCATCTCTCCCGCGACCGTCAGCGATGTCCGCAAGCGGCTCGAGTCGGGACTGGCTCCGGTGGTGGAGCCCGCCCGTGCCGCCGAGTCCCCGGCGGACGAGCCCGCGGTGGCCGATACCGGCGAGCGGCGCGTCGAGCACCGCAAGAACCCGTTCCCGGCGGATCCCGCCGCCGCCCTGGAGAAGCTGCTGAGGGATCCGTCGCTCCGGCACAAGGAGGGCGGACGACAGCTGCTCCGGCTGCTGCAGCAGCAGAACGCGGTGGTGACGCGGGCGGGCGAGGAGCTCATGGAGGCCGTGCCGAGTCACTGCGGAACCCTGGTGCTGGACCTGGCCCGGTACTACGCGGGGACGTGGACGGACCTCGCGAAGCAACTGGACGAGCGCGTACGGCTGGAGAACCGACGCGGAGCCGGTGAGTGACGTGGTGACGGTCGGATCATGACGGAGCCCGCAGGATTCGAGGACGCGCGTCAGGAGATCGCCTACGCATTCGAAAACACGGCCTTCCTTCGTCGGCACATGGAGGAGAACGGCCTCCGCCCGGGCGATATCAGGAACGCGGACGACTTCCTGCGGATTCCGCCGACGTCGAAGGCGGACTACCGGCGAAACTTCCCCGCGGGGGTGCTCGCCAAGGGATACACCCTCAACTCGCCGCACGTCATGCGCTTCCAGAGCTCCGGGACGTCCGGCGATCGTCTCAACAGCGCCATCCTCTCCTACGACCTGGCGCGCCGGCAGGCGACGGCCCTCGCGGTCAACCGCCGCTTCGACGATCTCTGGCGTCCCGGCAGCAGACCCAAGGCGTGCCGGTTCGCGCCGCCGAACTGTTCGGACGTGGAATGCGCGACCGGACTGTCCACCCTGGAGGACCGGACGCTCCCGGACGGCACCGTGGTGCTGTCCGTCGCCCACGACCTGATGGCGACCCCCGAATGGCAGATCGTCAAGGCCCTCGACGAGCTGGAGATCTGCCAACCCGACCTGCTGCTGGTGGACTCCACGCACTTCGCCTTCCTGGTCAGATGGGCGCGGCGGCTCGGACGGCGGATCACCTCGCCACGCACCCTGCACATGGTGAGCGGCTACACCCTCATGACACGTGTGGCCCGTCGGGAGATCGACGCGTTCATGGGCGCGGACATGCCGGTCGGCGACATGATCGGCATGTCCGAGCTGGGGTATCTGGGGTTCGAGTGCCACAAGGGACGTCGGCACATCAACAACCGGGACTTCTACCTGGAGTTCGTCCGGGACGGCAGACCGGTCGAGATCGGCACCATGGGCGAGTTGTACGTGACCACGATCGACGACACCCTGGTGCCACGCATCCGGTACGCCACCGGGGACTACTTCACCCCGCTCGGGGACGCGTGCGACTGCGGCAGCGAGCTGCCGGTGGTACGGATCGAGGGCAGGGCCACGCAGGCCGTGCGGCTGCAGGACGGCCGTCTCGTCTCGCCGGGAGCGGTGGACGCCGTCGTCGGCGACGCACCCTGGATCGACCTCTACCGACTGGAGCAGGACCCGACGGGCGCCTGCACCTTCCGGTACGTCGCCAACTCCGGGGAACAGGCCGGCGACGCGTCGGCGCTCGAAGACCGCCTGACCGAGGCTCTGGAGCCGAACCGCGTCCGCGTCGAGGCGGTCGACTACATCGCCACCGAACGCAGCGGGAAGTTCCAGGCGTGCGTGTCCCACCTCTCCGCGGAAGGCGCGTGGTGACCATGAAGGATCCCTGCCGGGACGATTTCCCCGCGCTGGGCCGGGAGATCGACGGACGCGCGATCTCCTACCTGGACAACGCGGCCACGACCCTGAAGCCGCGCTCGGTCGTCCAGGCCGTCTGCGAGTACTACGAGTCCAACGGCGCGAACATCCACCGCGGCAAGCACCGGCTCTCCGAGGAGGCGTCCGATGCCTACGAGTCCTCCCGCACGGTGATCGCCCGGCACATCGGCGCCGCGGCGAACGAGGTCGTCCTGCTGAAGAACACCAGCGAGGCGCTGAACCTCGTCGCCGCCGGCCTCGATCTGGAACCGGACGCGCGCATCGTGGGCTGCCTGGACGCGCACCACTCCCAGCTGCTGCCCTGGCGCAGGGTCGGGCGGCTCGATCTGGCAGGCGTGGACGCGCACGGCCGCCTCGACCGTGAACACTTCCGGAAGCTCCTGAGCGACCGGCCCGAGGTGGTCGTGCTCACGCACTGCTCCAACGTCACCGGGGTCGTCCATCCGGTGCGGGAGCTGGTGGCCGAGGTCCGCGCCGCCTGCGACGCGACGATCGTGCTCGACGCCGCGCAGTCCCTGCCCCACGGGCGCCTCAACGTGCGGGACCTGGACGTCGACTTCATGGCGTTCTCGCTGCACAAGATGCTGGGTCCCACCGGGGTCGGCTGCCTCTTCGGCCGCAGCGAGCAACTCGCGGCGCTGCGTCCCCTGTCGGTCGGCGGGGGCATGGTCGACTGGGTCGACCTCGACGGCAGTGTGGACCGGCGCATCCCGTTCCGGTTCGAGGCGGGGACCCCGGCCGTCGCCTCCGTCATCGGCGCCGCCGCGGCGATCCGGTACCTCGAGGAGCTCGACCCGGAGCAACGCCACCGGCACGACCAGGACCTCTGCGCGGCCCTGGTCGACGGCGCCCTCGCCCGTCCCGGCGTGCGCCTGATCGGCCCCCCGGACCGCACCGACCGGATCGCCCTGGCGTCCCTGCGCCTGGACGCGGGGATCCCCGGCGGCGAGGTCGCCCGGCTGCTGAGCGACTCCTACGGCTACATGGTGCGCAGCGGCCACATGTGCGCCCAGCCGCTGGTCACCGAACTCGCCGGCGGCGAGGTCCTCCGCGTCTCGGCGTACCTGTACAACGAGGTCGCCGAGATCGAGGGCTTCTACCAGGCCCTGGACGAGCTCCTGACCTGGATGGCACCCCCCGCCCCGCGCGGCTGACCGGGGGCGCCACCCGGGGTCCGCCGAGCGGCGCCGGTGAGTGGGCGTTGCGTAGCAACTGCCGTGGAGTGCCGGAGCCGTCGGCGGGGACGGACCAGAGGTCCTTGGTGCCGTCGTCGTGCTGCTGGGCGTAGGCGAGGGTGGCGTCGTCCAGCCAGGCCGCCTGGTCGTCGACGCTGCGGGTCTCGGCCGTGGCGGTGACGCGGCCGGTGGCCACGTCGAGCACGGAGAGCCGCCGTCCCCGGGTCGAGTCGCCGTCGATGGGCGCCTTGAACGCGATCCTGGTCCCGTCGGGGGACAGCGAAGGGCATTCGACCCGGTCGCGCACGGTGCGCACGGTGCGCGCGGCGAAGTCGCCCCGGACCAGGTAGCGGTGACCCTTGGTGTACATGGTCGCGTAGAAGGTGTTGTCGTCCTCGGTGAACGTCACTCCCCAGTAGTTGACGTCGGCCGACCGGTAGGGCTTGCCGTCCTTGACGACGGAGAAGGTCTCCAGGGTCTTGAACAGGCCAGGACCAGGACCAGCAACGGCCGGCCCTGCAGGGAGCCGGACAGGGCCAGATAGACGAGGAGCAGGGCCGTGTAGCCGCTGAGGACGACGGGGACGCGTCCGATCCGGTCGGCCAGGGCCCCGACCGGCACCGCCGGCAGGAGATAGGTCAGGCTGGTGCCGACCGCGAGCAGCGGGAAGCTCCCCAGGGACACCTCCTCCTGGCGCTGCAGCAGCAGATGGACGAAGCCGTCGCCGATGACGGCGAACCCGAGCAGGCACGCCGCGAGGAGCAGCCGGCGCACCGGCGCGACGCGCAGCAGCGTCAGAGCCTCGCGCGGGGAGGCCGGCCTGGCGGGCGGGCGTTCGTCGTGCCGGTCCCGGACGAACAGCACGAGAACGAGCACGCCGAGCGCGGCGATGCAGAAGCTGGTGACGAGTACGGCGTCGAAGGCCTGCCCGGCGACCGCCAGCACGGCCGGCGCGACCAGCGGCCCGAGGAACGCGCCGAAGCTGTCCATCGCCCGGTGCACGCCGAAGGCGCGGCCCAGCGCGTGCGGCGGGGGCCGACAGGGTGATGAGCGCGTCCCGGGGTGCGGTCCGCAGTCCCTTCCCGGCCCGGTCGACGGCGACGACCAGCCCGATCGCGCCGGCCGTGCGTCCGACGGTCAGCAGGCCGAGCTTGGCCAGCGCCGACATCGCGTACCCGGTGCCCGCCACCGCTTTCGGCTTGCGGACCCGGTCCGCGACGTAACCGCCGACGAGCCACAGCAGGGCGGTGGCTCCGGTGTACATTCCGTCGATCGCGCCGTAGGCCAGCGGGCGCGCGGCCGCCGTCGTCGGCCTCATCGGCCTCGTCTGGTTCGTCGAGCGCCTGCTGCCGCCGGGCGGCGCCGCTTAGGCGGCGTCAGGTGTGCGGGCCGGTGCGGCGGGAGGAGGCGCGGGCTCGGAAACGGGCCGTCGTCAGGACCGGGCCCTTGCTCGGTTCGCCCGCGATGCGGGCCTGGAGGAGGTCGAGCAGCGCCAACGTCGTTTCCGTGGCGTGGAGTTCCAGGGCCGAGATGGCGGGGCGACTGTGCCTGGTGTGCTCCGAGTCCGAGGCCGCGGCGAGCATCGTGCGGTCGGGGACGGGGACGCCGCGGGCCGTGAGGCCGGCGAGGACCCCGGCCGCCTGGCGGCCGGTGTGGCAGAGGATCGCGTCGGGGACGCCGTCGTTCACCATCGCGTGCGCGACGCTCTCGCCGCCCTGCTCGCCGGCGCGTTCGGCCGACAGGTAGACGCGCGGCGTGATCCCGGCGCTCGCGCACCACGCGCGGTACGTCGCCTCGCTGTCGATGTTCCAGGCGTTGGGGTCGGTGCCGCGCAGCAGCGCGATCGACCGGGCGCCCGCCGCGGCGAAATGGTCGTAGATGCGCCGGAAGCTCGAACTCTCGTCCTCCGTCGCCCAGTCGACGAAGTCCGGGCGGCTGGGATCGCGGCCCAGCGTCACGTACGGGATCCCGCGCCGTTCGAGCAGGGCGACCACCGAGTCGTCCACGTGCGGCATCGTCACGATGTAGCCGTCGAGCGACAGCGCCAGTGGCGGGGTCGGCCTCTTGGTCGGGTCGGGTACGAGCATCACGCTGAGGCCGCGGTCCATCGCCTGCGCCGAGACCGCGCCGATGTAGCGGGTGAAGACGTCGACGCCCCGGGGCGCGTACTCGCCCAGCGCGTCCAGTGAGCGGATGACGAGTCCGATCGCCCCGACCGACGAACGGCGCAGCCCGCGCGCGAGGGCGTCGGCCTGGTAGTCCATCTCCTCGGCGACCGCCCGGACGCGCAGCCGCGTGGCCGCGCTCAGCGTCCCGGTGTCGTTGAGAGCCATCGACACCGCCGCGACGGAGACGCCCGCGCGCGCGGCGACATCGCGAATGGTGACGCCTTTCGACCGGGTCACGGCGACCTCCTCGGTGCGGAAAACGAACAGGACAAGACCGTTGTATTAAACGTTTTACCTACCTAGCGTGTCGCCCGTTCCCCACTGTGACTGGCCTCACAAGCAAAGGTCCTACGGCACCACCATGAAGCTGCACACTCTGCTTACGACCACCACCGACCCGCATGCCCGGGGCCGTGAGATCGGCACCCGCCACGCGGACCGGGTGCGTGGCATCACCGCCGGCTACCTGGCGCATTTCGAGGTGCTGGGCATCCCGGAGACGACCGTCCGCGCCATCGCCGCCCACAGCCACGACGCCCTGCGCGACTGGTACCCGGGCCTGGTCGAGGAGTCCGACGGCATGGCCGCCGCGGCGGGCGTCGATCCCTGGCAGATGGCCGCGGTCGGTGCGCGGACCGAAGTACTCGCCGCCGCGCCCGGCAAGGGCGAGTGCACCACCGCCGTGTACGCGCCGCCCGCCGGCGGCCCGCCCGAGACGATCCAGACCTGGGACTGGCACGACGCGCTCACGCCGGACGGGCTCCTGCTGTCGCTGGTGACCGGAACGGGACGCCGGGTGAAGCTCTTCACCGAGTTCGGCACGGCCGCGAAGATCGGCGTGAACGACGCCGGCCTCGGCCTGCACTTCAACATCCTGAGGCACCGCTCCGACAACGGCGGCGGCGGCGTGCCCGTCCACGCCGTCGCGCGTCGCGTCCTCGAGGAGGCGACGACGGTGGCGGAGGCCCGCGACATCGCCGCCTCCGCGGCCCTGAGCGCCTCCACCGTGCTGACCGTCGCGACCTACCGGGAGGGCCGGGCCGAAGCGGCGTCCATCGAGATGTCACCCGCCGGAATCGCCCTGGTGCGACCCGACGCCGACGGCTGGGTCGTCCACACGAACCACTTCCTCGATCCCGCCCTCGCCGAAGGCGACATCAGCACCCCGGAAACGGCGTCCACCGAGCGCTACGACCATGCGCGCGCGGTGCGCGGCGCCATGACAGGCCGTACCGCGCCGGAGCGCGCGGCCGCCTTCTGCGGCGGCGACGGTGCCGCGGCCGTCGTGTGCGTGCGGGCCGACGACTCCCAGCCGGCCCACGAGCGGTGGAGCACGTTGCTCACCGCCTCCCTCGACCTTCCCGGCTTCGCCCTCGACCACCGGGCAGGCAACCCGGACACCGCGGCCCGCGAGGGCCTCGACCGGTTCTGAGGAACCCGAGGACCCAGATGCACCCCATGGACAAGGACACGACCATGCCCGCTCATCTCTATCGCCACGCACGGATCTTCACCTCCGCCCCACGCCCTTGGGCCGATGCGCTCGTTGTCGTGGGCGACCGGCTCGCCTACGTCGGCGACGAGGCCACCGCGGCACGCGTCGCCGGACCGGACGCCCTGATCCACGACCTCGACGGCGCGACCGTCCTCCCCGGATTCGTCGACGGCCACGCGCACGTGGTCGGCACCGGCGAGGCGGCGGCCCAGGTGAATCTCTGGGGCGCCAACACGGTGGAGGAGATCCAGCGGCGCATCCGGACGTGGGCGGAGCAGAACCCCGACGCACCCCGGGTGCCGGCCACCGGATGGAAGCACGGCGACATACCGGGCGGCACCCCCGATCGCGGCATGCTCGACGCCGTCGTCGCCGACCGGCCCGTCTACGCGCAGGCCTACGACTTCCATTCGATCTGGCTGAACTCGGCGGCCCTCGCCGAGGCCGGCATCGACGACACCACGGCCTCGCCGCCGGGCGGAACGGTCCACCGGGACGAGCGGGGCGCGGCCACCGGCCTCGTCGACGAGACCGCGATGCACCAGCTCGTGTGGCCGGTGCTCGACCGCTTCGCCACCGACTCCGACCGCGACGAGGCCCTCGCGACCGTCCTCACGGCGTACGCCGAGTCCGGGATCGTCGGTTCGACCGACATGGCGCTCGGCGAGGACGACTACGCGGCGATGCGCCGGGCCGACGCGGCGGGCACGCTGACCACGCGCATCGCCGGCTTCTGGCGCGTCCAGCCCACCGGCGACGAGACCGGGAACCTCGCCCAGGTCGCGCGCGCCGTCGAACTCGCCACCCACGCCTCGACCCCGTACCTGCGCGTGACCGGCATCAAGGTCATGGTCGACGGAACCGTCGACGGGTGCACCGCGTCGCTCGGCGAGCCCTACACCAACGGCACCAAGGCCGACCCGATCTGGAGCCTCGCCGAACTCGCGCCGGTGGTCGCCGCCGCGGACGCGGCCGGCCTCCAGGTCGCCATGCACGCCATCGGCGACGAGGCGACCCGGGTCGCGATCGGCGCTGTCGAGCAGGCCGTCGCGCTCAACGGCCCCAAGGAGCGGCGCCACCGCATAGAGCACCTCGAAGTCGTCGACGCCGCCGACATCGACCGCCTGGCCGCGCTCGGCATCACGGCGAGCATGCAGCCCGTGCACGCCGATCCCGCCATACAGGAGAACTGGCGGCGCGTGCTCGGCGACGAGCGGGCCGACCGCGGTTTCCCGTGGCCCGAGATGACCGACGCCGGTGCCACCCTCGTCCTCGGCACCGATTCGCCCACGTCGCCGCACGCGCCGCTGCCCAACATGTTCATCGCGGCGACCCGGCGTTCGGCACTGGACCCGTCGCTGCCCGCCAACATCCCGCACTACGCCCTGCCGCTGGCGGACGCCATCGTGCACGCCACGCGCGACGCCGCCTGGGCGAGCCGCTCCGAGCACCTGCACGGCCGACTCGCCGAGGGGCTGTACGCCGACTTCATCGTTCTCGACCGGGACATCTTCGCCCGGCCGGTCGAGGAACTGCTCGAGACGCGAGTGCTGCGGACCGTCGTGGGCGGTCGCGTGGTGCACCCGGCGCAGCCAGGGGGAGACCGATGAGCGAGGCGATCACGACGACACCGACCCCCGCGCCGTCGGAGCGGGCGAAGCCGAAGCGACGGCCCCCCGGCGCGCTGCTGCGCTTCGTCGCCACGCGCGTCATGGGCCTGGCGGTGACCCTGGTCATCGCGAGCCTGGTCGTCTTCGGCGCGCTCTACGCCGCGCCCGGCAACCCGCTCACCTATCTCACCCACGGGCGCACCATGAGCCCCGAGGCGATCGCCTCGATCAAGGCCGAGTACCACCTCGACGACCCCGTCTGGCAGCAGTACCTGAGGTGGCTGGGCGGCGTGCTGCACGGCGACTTCGGCACATCGATCATCTACAACCAGCCGGTGGCGACGCTGGTGGGCAACCGGGCCTCCGCGACCCTGCTGCTCGTCGTCATGGCCGCGACGATCGTCCTGGTGGTCGGCCTGGCCATCGGCACGCTCACCGGCCTCAAGCCCGGTTGGCTGTCCCGGTCCGCCATGGCCGGCGCGACGGCCGTCATGGCGGTACCGACCTCCGTCGGAGCGGTCGTACTGATCATCGTCTTCGCCGTGGACCTGGAGTGGTTCCCGGTGTTCGGCGCAGGCGGCCCCGGCTTCGACGGGGTCTACCACACGGTCCTTCCGTCGCTCGCGCTCGCGCTCGCCTCCGTCGCGTTCGTCGCACGGCTCGCCCAGACCGCGATCCGGCAGGAGCTGTCGGCCGACCACGTGCAGACGGCGATCAGCCGCGGACTGCCCCGCGGGGCCGTCGTCCGCAGACACGTCATCCGCAACGCCGCGATGCCGGTGCTCACCGTCGCGGGTCTCACGATCGCGGGCCTCATCGCCGGCAGCGTCGTCGTCGAGCAGGTCTTCCAGCTCGGCGGGCTCGGCCAGTTCCTCGTGAGTTCGGTGCAGCAGAAGGACTTCCCCGTCGTCCAGGCGATCTGCCTGCTGTACGTCGCCGCCTTCATCGTGCTGAACACCCTCATCGACATCGCCTACACACTGCTCGACCCACGCGTGTCGATCGGGAAGAAGGACTCATGAGCACGACAGCAGAGGTGCGCCGCCTCGGAGCCCGTAAGGTCCTCCGGCGCACGACCGGTCTCACCGGTGCCGTCGGCCTCTCCGGCCGGGTGGCGCTCGCCGTCTTCGGACTCGTCGTCTGCTTCGCCGTCCTCGCACCCCTCCTCGCCCCGCACGATCCCAACGCCGTCGACCTCTCCGGCGCGTACCGGGGTTCGGGCGGCGAGCACCTGCTGGGGACCGACGCGAACGGGCGGGACCTGCTCTCCCGCCTCATCCACGGCTCGCGGACCGCGCTGATCGGACCGTTCCTCGTCGTGGCGATCTCGACGCTCCTCGGGTCGCTCCTCGCGCTCGCGGCCGTGTGGTTCGGCGGCTGGTTCGACCAGATGGTGGTGCGCGTCGTCGACGCCGTGTTCGCCTTCCCCGGTCTGCTGCTCGCGATCCTGGCGACCGCCCTCTTCGGATCCGGCCTGGAGGCCGCCGTCGTGGCGCTGTCCATCGCCTACGTCCCCTACATCGCGCGGATCGTCCGGAGCGCGGCGCTGCGCGAGCGCTCGCTCCCGTACATCGCGGCACTGAGCGTCCAGGGCGTCCACGGCCTGCGGATCACACTGCGGCACATCCTGCCCAACGTCGGCGGGCTGATCGTCGCCAACGCCACCCTCGCCTTCGGCTTCGCCCTGATGGACCTCGCCGGCCTCTCGTTCATCGGCCTCGGCATGCAGCCGCCGACGTCGGACTGGGGCGCGATGGTCGGCACCGGCATGGCCGGTGTGCTGCAACAGCACCCGCAGGAGGCGCTGTTCGCCAGCGCGCTCATCGTCGTCACCGTCGGTGCCGTGAACACGCTCGGCGACCGGCTCACGGAACGCTGGGAGGCACGCTCGTGAACGCACTGCTCGAAGTCGACGGCCTGACCGTCCGGCTGCCCGTCGCGGGCGAGTCCCGCACCGTGCTGCGCGACGTCTCGTTCTCGCTCGACGCCGGAAGCACCATCGGCCTGGTCGGCGAGTCCGGTTCGGGCAAGTCGATGACGGTGCGCACCGTCGCACGCCTGCTGCCCGACGGCGCGGACGTCCGGGGCAGCGTCCGCTTCGACGGCGCCGAGGTCTTCGGCCTGCGCGCCGACGCCCTGCGGTCCTACCGGGCCAACGACGTCGCGATGATCTTCCAGGACGCCCGGGCCCACACCAACCCCGTACGCACCATCGGTGACTTCCTCACCGAGGCGCTGCGTACCAACGACCGGATGCGCAAGCCCGCGGCGCTGGGGCGCGCCGAGGAGCTGCTCGCCGAGGTCGGGATCGGGGACCCGGAGCGCCGGCTGCGGCAGTACCCGCACGAGCTCTCCGGCGGCCTGCTGCAACGCGTGATGATCGCCGCCGCGGTCGCCGCGCGGCCACGGCTCATCCTCGCCGACGAGCCGACGACCGCGCTCGACGTCACCACCCAGGCCGAGGTGATGGCGATCCTCGGGCGCATGCGCCGCGAGTACGGCATGGCGATGCTCTTCATCACCCACGACCTGGAGCTCGCCGGCGCCGTGTGCGACGAGACGATCGTGCTGTACGCCGGCCAGGTCATGGAGCGCCAGGCGTCGACCCGGCTGCACGAGGACCCGCTCCACCCGTACACCGCCGCACTGGTGCAGGCACGGCCCGAGATCGACCGACGCGTCGACCGGCTGCCCGTCATCACCGGTCACCCGACGACCGCCTACGAGGCCCCGGACGGCTGCGCGTTCGCGCCCCGCTGCCACTTCGCGCAGGAGCGGTGCGGGGCGGGCGTACCGCCTCTGCTGCGGATCGGTCCCTCGGAGACCCGGTGCGTCCGGATGCCCGCCCTGCGCGGCCGGATGGAGAGCGAGAACGCCGACTCCCTTTCGAACGAGGAGGTCACGCGATGACCGAACCGCTGCTCGTGGTCGAGCACCTGACCAAGACGTTCGGCCGGGGGCGCACCGAGGCGACCGCGGTCGCCGACGTGAGCTTCGCCCTGGCCCCGGGCGGTGCCCTCGGCATCGTCGGTGAATCCGGCTCCGGCAAGACGACGACGGCGCGGATGATCATCGGCCTGGAGCGTCCCTCCGGGGGCCGCATCCTCTTCCGGGGCGAGGACCGCACCCAGCCGGCGCGTTCCGCTCGGAGCCGCCGCGAGCGGGGCCGGGACATCCAGATCGTCTTCCAGGACCCGTACACCTCGCTCGACCGGCGGCAGCGCATCGGTGACTGCCTCGCGGAGGTCGTCGGCGTGCACTCCCGGCTCGGCCGGGACGAGACCCGGAAGCGGGTGAGCGAACTCGCCGAGCTCGTCGGGCTCGACGACCGGCAGCTCGCGGCCCTGCCGAGGTCCCTCTCCGGCGGGCAGCGCCAGCGCGTCGCCATCGCCCGCGCTCTCGCCGCCGATCCGGACGTCCTCATCCTCGACGAGGCCGTGTCCGCGCTGGACGTCTCGATCCAGGCGCAGATCCTCAACCTGCTGTCGGACATCCGGCAGCGACGCGGCGTGAGCTACCTCTTCATCAGCCACGATCTCGGCGTCATCCGTCAGGTCACCGACGACACGATCGTCATGCGCCACGGCGCCGTCGTCGAGCAAGGGCCCACCGCCGACGTGCTCGACAACCCCCAGCACCCCTACACCCGCCTGTTGCGCGACAGCGTCCCCCGCGGCGGGTGGGACCCCGAAGCCCTCACCGCCAGACAGTGAACAGGAGTTCCGCAATGTACTCTCCCCGCCCCCGCGGACGGACGAAGGCGCTCGCAGCCGTCGTCGCGGCCGCCCTGGCGCTGGCCGGCTGCTCCGCAGGCACGTCCGGCACCGGCGCGTCCGGCTCCTCCGACGCACTGACGACCCTCACGCCGGCCGGCTCGGGCACGGTCGACAAGATCACCTGGAACGTCTTCCAGGGCGAGCCGCAGACCGTCGACCCGTTCCACGCGGCCGACTACACGCCGAACATGATCAACTCGAACATGTGCGAGACCCTGTTCGCCCAGACGCCCGACTTCAAGATCAAGCCCAATCTGGCGACCTCGTACACGAACCCCGATCCGAAGACCTGGGTCTACAAGCTCCGCGACGACGTCACCTTCTGGGACGGCTCGCCGATGACCGCCGACGACGTCGCGTGGAGCATGAACCACAACCTGACGGACAAGACGAGCTTCTACGGCTATCTGTACCGGAACGTCGCCTCGATCACGAAGACCGGCACAGCCGAGGTGACCGTCAAGCTCAAGGCGCCCGACTACCTCTTCAACGACGAGCTGGCGAGCTACGCCGGTGTCGTCGTCCAGAAGAAGTTCTACGAGCGGCACGGCGACAAGGTCGGCACGCCGGGCGTCGGCGTCATGTGCACCGGTCCCTACAAGTTCGCCAAGTGGACGCAGGGGCAGTCGATCAGCGCGAGCCGCTACGACGGCTACTGGAACAAGGAGCTGCCGCTGAAGGTGAAGCACATCGACTTCACCTTCCTGACCGACGACTCCGCGATCACCTCCGGCCTGCTCTCGGGCCAGATCGACGGCACGTACGGCCCGCCGACGGCCGGCCTGTCCCAGCTGCGGGCGTCGTCGGCCGGCAAGCTCTACTCGGGCCCCGCGCCGCTGGCCGTCACGCTCGTGGTCGCGAACGACAAGGGCGCCATGGGCAACGCCGACGTGCGCAAGGCGCTCCAGATGGCCATCGACTGGAAGGGCATCGGACAGCAGGTCTACGGCGGTGAGGGCTCCCCCGCCTCGCTCCAGACCGTCCCGGCCGTCTACGGCTTCGCGAAGGACGAGCTGACGAAGTACGCCGACTCGGTCAAGACCGACGGCACCCCGAAGATCGACGCGGCGAAGAAGCTGCTCGCCGGCGTTCCGGCCGATGTGAAGGCGAAGCAGATCAGCCTCGTGGTGCCGCAGCAGGCGGAGACGCAGCAGCTCGGCGTCGGCATCAAGGACGCGGCCGACAGGATGGGCCTGAAGTTCAAGCTCAACGTCGTCCCCGCGACAGGCTATTCGAACTACCTCTACGACCCGGCTACGCGCGGCGACACCGACCTGCTGTACACGCAGTTCTGGCCGAACATCCCGAACCCGCTCGACTGGCTGGGCATCACCGCGGTGTCCGGCGGCTCCTTCAACCAGTCCGGCTACAAGGGCGTCGACGACCTCTACGCGAAGGCCGTCGGTGAGAAGGACGACAAGGCCCGCGCCCAACTGGTCGTGCAGATGGAGAAGAAGCTGCACGACGAGATGACACCGATGCTCTCCGGCATCCAGCTGACGAACGACGTGTGGCTCGGCAGCAGGATCACCGGGGCGCCCGCGGCGTTCGACTACGTCTACTACCCGTGGGCGGCGCACCTCGCCGGAACCGGCAAGTAGTCCGCACCGGATCGCGCACGGCACGGGGCCCCGCGCGGCGTCCACCCGAAAGGGGTGACGCCCCGCGGGGCCTTCGCGGTCAGCGCACGTCGTAGGCGCGGGTGACCGTCTGGCGGACGGAGTTGCCGTTCGCGTCCGTCAGTTCGGCCCGCAGGGTGACCTGCTTGCCGGCGGCGGCCGCGTGGTCCACGGTCGCGGTCCACGTGCCGTTCTGCTGCGCGACCGGGGCCTCGGCCCAGGTCGCGCCGCCGTCGTACGAGTACGAGAGGGTGGCGGAGACGAGGGCGGCGGGGGTGTAGCCGCCGTGGCCGGTCGCGGTCAGGGTGATCTTCTGACCGGCCTCGGCCGCGAGGGTCTTGGCGCCGTCCTCGGGCAGCCCGTAGCGGGGGAAGAGGAGCGGGACGGCCTGCGAGTAGACGTTCTCGTCACGCGCGGAGCGGAACCGCCAGACGGTGTCGACCGAGGTCGACCGCTGCCAGACCTTGGCCGGCGCACCGAACTTCTCTATGAACTGTTCGAGTTCGTACGTGCCTTCCTGCGCCGGGACGTCGAAGACGCCGTAGGGGTACATGGAGCTGCCGATCTGCTGCCCGTTGTGCCGCAGGCGGAGGTTGCCGATGTCCCCGAAGGAGCCCTGCTCGGCGTGGTGGGTGCCGTCGCCCCACATCGCGGCGGCGAAGCCGATCAGATCGCCCTGGCGTTCGGCGGCGAGCATCGGCTTCCCAGCGGCGTCGATCGGCGCGCGCGGGGAGATCACGCCGTCGTACCAGCGGTCGTCGCGCTGCTCTCCCTGCTGGTACGTGCGCGGCGCGGCGACCATGAACTCGCCCCAGGGGAAGCTGCTGGAGAGGTAGCGCTGCCAGGTGGTGTCGCCGGGGGTGTAGAACTCGGTCCGGGCGCCGGGCACCGCGACGCTCTCGAAGGGCACCAACACCTGCCGGCCGTCGGGCCGGCCCGCGAGCGCGAAGTCGACGTAGTCGGCGGCGACGCCCATCGAACGGAACGTCGACCGGCTCCGGCCGAGGCGGTCGTCGTCGACCCGGTACGTCCGCTCCTCGTCGATCTCACCGCGGTGGGGGAACGCGAGGGTGTAGACGTACGGGCTCTTCGCGGTGGCCTTCCAGCGAATGGTGACCGGCCCGGCCGCCAGCCGGTCCAGCAGGGCTTGGCCTTCGGCGGACTCGACGGCGAGGACCGGGAGGTCCGTGTTGGTGGTGTTGATCGCCGGGAGCCAGCGGCCGGGGTCGGAGTGGTAGGCGAGGACGGCCTTGGCGCCGGCGGCCTTGGCGTCGCGGGCCTGCGAGGTGACGGCCGTCTGGCCGTCGGCGATCCGGACCAGGGCGATCTTGCCCCGGACACCGGCGGCCGCGAGTTCCTCGGCCGTGCCGGACTTGGCGTCGACGATCGGCGTCTCGCCCGTCCCGTCAAGGTTGGCCGAGGTGGTCGTGGCGGTGACGGGGTGCAGGCTCTCGCCCCCGACGACGGCGAACTCGGAGATCAGCGGCGCCGCGGCACGCCAGTAGCTGGCGAACTCGAAGCCACCGTCGCGCGCCTCGCCCTCGACGGAGGCGTAGTAGCCGCGGACGGCGCGCCCGCCGGAGAGGGTTCCGGCGTGCGTCCAGGTGGCGTCCCAGGAGCGTGCGAACGTCAGCGTCCCGCTGCGGACCTCGGTGGGTCGGTCGGTGCGGACCGACAGCTTGTGGGCCTTGCGGGCGTCGAGGACGACGGTGGTGTCCTTCGTCAGCTCGATCTGCGGGCGCCCGAGGTACGTGATCGAGTCGGCCAGCTTGGCGTTCTCGCCGGCGTCCGGGGTGACGACGTAGCTGGACAGGAAGTAGCTTCCGGCGCGCAGCCGGTACGTCTGCTCCGTCGCGCCCGCGTTGGTGCGGCGCTCGCCGGTGGCGGTGTCGGTGCTGACGACGTCCAGCGAGGAGGCGCCGGACGCCGGCCGGCCGAGCCGGTCGATCGTCCTCACCCGCAGGGTGACGGTGCGCGGCTCCACGTAGAGGGAGAACGGCGTGGAGACGCTGACGCCGTCGGCGGTGGCGAGGACGCGGCCGGTGACATCGCCGTACTGGCCGGGCTCCAGCCGTGCGGCGGGATTCAGCGCGAGCGGGACCTCGACGGTGGCTCCGGCGGGGACGGTGACGCTGCTCGCGCCGAGGCGCGCGACCGGCGAGTCGATCTCCGTGCCGTCGTTACCGGTGACGCGCCGGACCGCGAGGTCCAGCTTCACCGGCCGGTCGCCGGTGTTGGTGTACGGGACGGCGACCGTGGTGCGGTCGTCGGCGGCCTGCGGCCAGGCGAAGGAGCCGCCCTGGACGGCCGGGGCGCCGAGCACCGTCGCGTCGACGGCCGCCTTGACGTCGAGCCGGCCGCCGCCGGTCTCGCGGGCGTCGCCGGGGACGGCGGCCTTCGCCGAGGAGACGAGGGCAGCCTTGATCTGCCGGGGCGTCCAGTTGGGGTGCCGCTGCTTGACGACGGCGGCCGCGCCCGCGACGTGCGGGGTTGCCATCGACGTACCGGACATCGACCGGTACGCGTACACCCCGCGGCCGCCCGCCGCGGCGGCGGAGATGGCTACGCCGGGTGCGGCGATCTCGGGCTTGAGGGTGTGCGAGACGCGGGCCGGGCCGCGGCTGGAGAACGGGGCGGTGGAGTCGTCGCGGTCGACGGCGCCGACGGTGAGGACGCTCGGGGCGCAGCCGGGCGAGGAGACGCTGTTGAGCCCCGGGCCGGTGTTCCCGGCGGCGACCACGAACAACGTGTCCGTGGACCGGGCGAGTTGCTCCGTGGCGGCGCTCATCGGGTCGGTGCAGTCGGTCGGAGCCGGGTTGCCGAGGCTCATCGAGACGACGTCGGCGCCCTGGGCGACGGCCCACTCCATGCCCGCGATGATCCAGGACGTGGCTCCGGAGCCGCCGTCGTTGAGGACCTTGCCGTTGAGCAGCTCGGCGCCCGGTGCGACACCCTTCTTCTTCCCGTCGCTCGCCGCGCCCGAGCCGCCCACGGTGGAGATCGTGTGGGTGCCGTGGCCCTGTCGGTCCGTGGCGTCGGAGGAGTCGGTGAAGTTGTGGGAAGCGGTGATCCGGCCCTTCAGGTCCGGGTGTTCGGCGTCGGCGCCGGTGTCGAGGACGGCGACCTTGGTGCCCTTGCCGTCGTAGCCGGCGGCCCAGGCCTCGGGGGCGCGCACCTGCTTCGTCGAACGCTCCAGGGTGGCCTCGACCTTGCGGTCCAGCCAGACCTTCCGGACGTCGGCGCCGGAGCGCGAGCGGGCCGAGGTGATGTCGGCCCAGAAGGCGGCGGCGTTCTTCTTGTCGGCCTTCAGCGCCACGCCGTGGGCCGCCTTCAGCACCTGGCCGCGGGCGGCGCCGCGCGGCGAGGCCGGGACGGCGCGGGCGACGTCGACGGAGGAGTCGTAGACGGCGATCAGCGGCAGGGCCGTGGTGCGGGAGTCGTCGTAGCCCTGCCGGATCAGGCCGGTCACGTTGAAGAGTTCCTCGTCGACCCGGCCCGCGGCGAGCGGCCCGGCGGCGCCTTCGGGGTACACGTACAGGTCCCGGCCGGTCTGCCGGGTCTCGAGCAGCGGGACGGTGCCGTCCTCGCGCGGCAGCGCCGTGGCGGCGGCGCGCCCGGAGCGGTCCGTGGTCACCAGGACGCGGTCGCCGGTGACCAGAGTGACCGTCACGGGCCGGCCCGTGCCCGGTGCGGCCGCCTGCGTGCCGACGAGCGGTCTGTCGCCGGACGCGCCGGGCCCTGGTGAGGCGGCCACGGACGGCGTCAGCGCGGTGACGGCCAGGACGGCGGCGGTCGCCGCCCCCAGGGCCGTACGCGATATCGGGCGCATCGTTCTCCCTCGGTGATTTCTGGTGGGGTGGCGACACCTTGGCAAAGGAGACCGGTGGCGCGGAACAGCAGCCGCGGGCGGGAAGGTGCCGCGGCTGTTTTCCGCCACGGGGGTGGTGGAAGGAAACCCTCCGGAAAGGGGGTCCCCGTGCTCGGAGCCATTGGACTCGACGACACACAGGAGGCGGCGTACCGCGGCCTCGTCCGGCTGGGCGGCGCCGACGAGGCCGATCTCGCGCGCCGGCTCGCGCTCAGCGAGACGACCGTCACGGCTGCGCTGCGCCGCCTCGAGGAGCAGGGCCTCGCCGCACGGCCCCGTGCGGGGCACTGGGTACCGGCCCCGCCCGGGGTCGCCCTGGGCGCGCTGCTCACCCGGCAGCGGCAGGTCCTGGACGACGCCGAACGGACGGCCAGGCTGCTCGCGGACACCTACCGCACGGAGACGGCGGAGCCCGCCGTGCACGACCTGGTGGAGGTGGTGACGGGAGCGAGCGCGGTCTCGCACCGCTTCCTCCAGTTGCAGATGGGCGCGGTGGACGAGCTGTGCGTCCTGGTCACCGGCACACCGGTCGCCGTCACCCCGATGGAGAACCCGGTCGAGGACGCGGCCGTGGCCCGCGGCGTCTCCTACCGTGTCGTCCTGGAACGCGATGCCCTGGCGCTGCCGGGCCAGCTCTCCGAACTGGCCGTGGGACTCGGCCGCCGGCAGGAGGTCCGGCTGGTCGAGCAGGTCCCGACCAAGCTGGTGGTCGCCGACCGCACCCTGGCGCTGGTCCCGCTCGGCGGTCACGGCTCCGAACCCGCCGCGCTGGTGATCCACGCGAGCGGACTGCTCGAGCTGCTGATGGGCCTGTTCGAGCGGGTCTGGCGGAAGGCGCTGCCGCTGCGGCTCGGCAGCGGCGGGGAGTTGATCGAGCACGAGCCCGCGGGGCCCGACGAGACGGACCTCAGGATCCTCGCCCTGCTCCTGGTCGGCATGACCGACGCGAGCATCGCCAAGCAGCTGCGGCTCGGCCTGCGCACCGTGAAGCGGCGGGTGAAGGGAATGATGGACCTGGCGGGCGGCACCACCCGGATCCAACTGGGCTGGCACGCCTACGAACTCGGCTGGATCACCGGCCCGCCCCCGGCCCCCTGAGCACCCGTACGACTGCCGCGACCGCTTCTGCGGGGCCCGAACCTGGCACGTTGATGGCCGGCGGGCGCGCCTGACCATGGGAGACTGAGGGCATGGCAGGGGCAGGGGAGTTCGAGCCGGAGTCGGAGCGCGTCACGCGGCAGCTCCGCGACGAGATTCTCGACGGCGTGCGCGAACCCGGGAGCAAGCTCGTCGAGCGTGATCTCGCGGCGCAGCTGGGCGTGAGCCGGGTACCCGTGCGCGACGCGCTGCGGGTGCTCGTGGCCGAGGGACTCGTGACGCCGAGGCCGCGGACCTGGGCGGTCGTCCGGGAGTTCACGTCCACGGACATCGCGGACCTCACCGAGGTCCGCGCCGCCCTGGAGGTGCTGACCTTCCGCCTCGCCGCGCAGCGGCGTCAGCGCGCCGACCTGGAGCGGCTGCGCGCGACCCTGGACGAGGAGCTGGCGGCCGCCCGGGCGGGCGACGCCGTGCGCGCCCGGCGCGCGGCGGCGGACTTCCACGAGACGGTCACGTCGATGGCCGCCAACGAGCTGCTGAGCGAGCTCGAGAACACCTGGCGCAGCCGGATGCGTTGGCTGCTGGGGCAGCACGACGACCATCTGACCATGGCGCAGGACCACGAGGCGCTGTACCGGGCCATCGCGGACCGGGACGTCGCGGCCGTCGAGAAACTGGTCGTCCAGCACCTGGAGACCAGCCGGCGCGCGATCGCCGACCACCGCGGGTAGTCCGCTCGGGCCCGCCGCGCCCCGCGTACGCGCACGACCGCCCGGCGTCACCAGGACGCCGGGCGGTCGTGCGCGGGGCGCGGATTTAGCCGCGCACCACGGCCAGCCGGTCGGCGACGACCACGCCGTCGTGCAGGACGGTGCGGTCGGTGCCGCGGTCCATCACCGCGGCGGTCGGCGTCTCGCCGTCGACCAGGAGCAGGTCGGCGCGGTCGCCGACGGCCACACCGGGCCGGTCGGCGACGCCGGCGAGCCGGGCGACGTCGTGGTCCATGATCGCGGCGCCGCCGATGGTGGCGACGGCCAGCGACATCTCGATCAGATCGTCCCGGCGGAAGTTGTTCGTGAAGGCCAGCTGCCAGGTCCGGTCGAGCATGTCGCAGTTGCCGTACGGGCTCCAGTAGTCCCGCTGGCCGTCCTCGCCCAGGCCCAGCCGGACGCCCGCCTCCGTCAGCGCCGCCGGCGACAGCTGGCCGCGGTCCGGCGGCGCCACGGTGGCCATCGCGATGTCCAGCTCGGCGAAGTCGTCGATGATCCGGCGGCTCACCGACTCGGAGATCGAGCCCAGCTCGTACGCGTGGGACATGGTGACCTTGCCCTGCATCCCCAGGGCCCGGGTGCGTTCGAGCACCAGGTCGGTGGAGAACACCCCGAGGTGCCCCGGCTCGTGCAGGTGGATGTCGACCTCGACCTGGTACTTCTCGGCCAGCCCGAACACGACGTCCAGATGCCCCTTGGGGTCCTGGTCGAGCGAACAGGGATCGATGCCGCCCATCACCTCCGCGCCCGCCTTCAGCGAGGCCTCGAGCAGGTCGGCGGTGCCCTTCTCGCGGAGGATGCCGGCCTGCGGGAACGTCATGATCTGGACGTCCGCCAGTGCTGCGAACCGCTCCTTCGCGGCCACCACGGCGTCGAACTTCTCGAGCTTGCAGTCCACGTCCACCTGGGCGTACGTCCGCACCCGGGTGGTGCCGCGGGCGATCATCCGCTCCAGCGTGCCGGCCACCCGCTCCGGGAGCGGGACCTCGGCCGTGCGCCAGTTCTCCCGGTCGTTGAGCATCATCGTCCAGACGCCGGGGCCGCCGGTGTGCGGCCGGAACGGCAGCCCGATCCGGGTCGAGTCCAGGTGCACGTGCACGTCGCTGAACGACGGCAGCAGCAGCCGGCCCCGCCCTTCGACCACCTCGCCTACCGGCGCGGCGGCCGGGTCGTGCGGCCGGATCGCGGCGATCCGGCCGTCGGACACCTCGACGTCACTGCGCGCGCCGCCCCAGGGGCGGACGTCACGGATCAACACGGTTGTCACCTTTCTACGAGCGGGCCGGCGCCAGGGCCTCGGCGGCGGCGTCGGTGTGATGGCAGGCGATGTCGCCGGCCGGCACCCGGTCCGTGCACTGCTGTTGCCGTTCCGCGTCGAGCCGCGGACGCGCGGGGCAGCGGGACCGGAACACACAGCCGCGGGGCGGGTCGGCCGGGCTGGGCAGATCGCCGGCCAGCCGGATCCGGGCGCTCCGGTCCGCGGCGGGGTCCGGCTGCGGGACGGCGGAGAGCAGCGCCCGGGTGTACGGATGGGCGGGGGAGCCGAAGACCTCCTCGGTCGTTCCCTGTTCCATGATCTTTCCCAGGTACATCACCGCGATGCGGTCGGCGAAGTGCCGGACCACGGAGAGGTCGTGGGCGATGAACAGATACGCGACACCGGTGTCCCGCTGGATGTCCTCGAGCAGGTTGATCACCTGCGCCTGCACCGAGACGTCCAGCGCGGACACCGGCTCGTCGCAGATGATCAGCCGCGGGTCCAGGGCGAGCGCCCGGGCGATGCCGACCCGCTGCTTCTGCCCGCCGGAGAACTCGTGCGGGAACCGGTTGTAGTGGTCGGGGCGCAGCCCCACCCGGTCCATCAGGTCCCGCACCCTGGCCTTGACGCCTCCGGGCGGCGCGATCCGCTGGGCCAGCAGCGGCGCGGCGATGGCACCGCCCACGGACTGGCGCGGGTTGAGCGAGGACGACGGGTTCTGGAACACCATCTGCACGCGGCGCCGGTACTCCTGAAGCTCCGACCCGCGCAGGCCGGCGATCTCCCGGCCGTCCAGCCGGATGCTCCCCGACGTGGGGTCCATCAGCCGCATGAGCAGCCGCCCGGTCGTGGACTTGCCGCAGCCGGACTCTCCCACAAGACCGAGGGTCTGCCCGGCGTCGACCGAGAAGCCGACGCCGTCCACCGCCTTGATCGCGCCGCCGCCCGACCTGAAGGCGCCGGAGCGGATCGGGAAGTGCTTCGCCAGGTCGGTCACCTGAAGCAGCGGCGTCATCGGACCACCTCTCCGGTCGGTCGCGGGGTCGGCAGATGGCACCGCGACGGGTGCCCGGCGGGGCCGGACAGGACCGGCCGCAGCGTGCCGCAGGCGTCGTCGGGTACGAGCTCCGCCTGGGGGCAGCGGTCCGCGAACAGACAGCCCCGGGGCAGTGTCAGCAGCGACGGCGGGAAGCCCGGGATCGGCGTGAGCCGCTCGGACCGCCCGGCCAGTGACGGCATCGACGCCAACAGCCCCTGGGTGTAAGGGTGTCGGGGGTCCGCGAACAGGTCCGTGACGGTGGCCTGCTCCACGCAGACGCCGCCGTACATCACCACGACCCGGTGGCACACCTCGGCGACCACGCCGAGGTCGTGGGTCACCATGATCACCGACGCACCGGTCTCGGCCTGGAGCTCGCCGAGCAGGTCGAGGATCTGGGCCTGCACGGTGACGTCCAGCGCCGTGGTGGGCTCGTCCGCGATCAGCAGCTCGGGTTCGCAGACCAGCGCCATGGCGATCATCGCGCGCTGCCGCATGCCGCCGGAGAACTCGTGCGGGTACGCGGAGTACCGGCGTTCGGGGTCGGGGATGCCGACCCGGCCGAGCATGTCGACGGCGACCGCTGCCGCGGCCTTCCTGGAGACGTCGTTGTGCACCCGGTACGCCTCGGCGATCTGCACTCCGACGGGGTAGAAGGGGTGCATCGCCGACAGTGGGTCCTGGAAGATCATCGCGATCTTCTTGCCGCGATAGGTCCGCATCCGCGCTTCGCCGAGCGGGTTGAGGTCCTCACCGTCCAGCAGGATCTGCCCGGTGACGGTGGCCGAGGTGTCCTTGAACAGTCCCATCAGGGCCTGGCTGGTGACGGTCTTGCCGGAGCCGGACTCCCCGACGATCCCGACGGTCTCCCCGCGGCCCAGGGTCAGGTCCATCCCGTTGACCGCGTGGACCACGCCGTCGTCGGTCGGGAAACCGACCCTCAGATCGCGGACGTCCAGCAGGGGCGAGGGTTCGGGTATGAGCATCAGGCAACCCTCACTCGCGGGTCGATCACCGCGTAGGCGATGTCGACCAGGACGTTGGCGACGATGATGAAGAACGCGGCCGTCATGGTGACGGCCATGGTGACCGGCAGGTCGCCGGCCTGCGCGGCGTGCACCGCGGTGAATCCGACGCCGGGAACCGAGAAGATCTGCTCGGTGAGCACCGCGCCGCCGAGCAGGCCACCGATGTCGAGGCCGAGCATGGTGACCACCGGCGTGATGCCGGCCCGGACACCGTGCCGGAACACGATGCTCCGCCGCGACAGGCCCTTCGAGCGGGCGGTGCGCATGAAGTCCTCGCCGAGGGTCTCCAGCATGTTGCTCCTGGTGACGCGGATGTACTGCGCGCTGAACAGAACGGCCAGCGCCACCCAAGGCAGCAGGTAGTTGAGGAACCAGCCGCCCGGGCCCGCCGCGCCGAACGGCGAGGCGATCTCGTTGGTGGTGAACGGCAGGAGCCCGAAGGTGCTGACGAAGACGAGCAGCAGCAACAGACCGGTCACCGGGATCGGCAGGGACACCCCGACCGAGGCGGCGCCGACGATGAGCTTGTCGGTCGGCCGCCCCTTCCGCAGCGCCGCGAGCAGACCCAGACCGACGCCGGCGACGGTCCACAGCACGATCGCGCCGCCGGCCACGGACAGGGTGTAGGGCAGGGCCCGCGCGATGATCGTGGTGACGTCCTCGTTGGTCTGGAACGACTTGCCGAGGCACGGCCACGAGCACACGCTCTCGGCGCCCGGGGCGCCGACCGTCCGGCCTTCGAGGAGACCCGACATGTAGGTGAGGTACTGGGAGAGGAACGGCTTGTCCATGCCGAGCGCGACCCGGGCCTCGGCGATGCGCTGCGGAGTGCACTCCTGGCCGCAGGCCGCCGCGGCCGGGTCCGCCGGACCGAGCTGGAACAGACTGAACGTCACGAAGCTGATGACGAACAGGAGAACGAGCATCGCGACGGACCGTCGCAGGAGGAAGCCGGTCATCAGCGCTGGACGCCCACGATCGACAGGTCGATGGCGCCGAAGAAGTAACCGACCTGCGCGTTACGGACCTTGGAGCCGACCACGCTGCTGGTGTAGTTGCGCACCAGCGGAATCAGCGGGTAGTCCTGCATGGCCCGGTCGAACAGCGTCGCCCACTTCTTGCCCAGCTCCTCGCTGGTCCCGTTGGTACCGCGCAGCTTGTACATCTCGCCGGAGACCTTCGGGTCGTGGTAGCGCGGGATGTTGGAGAAGCCGTAGGTCCTGCCGTCCAGGCTCGGGCCCAGGTTCGGGTCGATCGTGGTGCGCACCGAGCCGCTGTCCGCGCCGCCGCACCAGCCGCTGCGGGCGATGTCGGGCATCTGGTCACCGGCGAGCACGGTGTAGTAGTTGGCGGCCGGGATCGGGCGCAGCTGCAGGTCGATGCCGAGTTCCTTCAGGTTCTGCTGCAGCACGGTGCCGACGTTCTTGTACCGGGCGTTGGTGTCGGCGTAGCCGTACACCAGCTTCGCGGGCACCTGCTTGCCCTTCAGGAGCTTCTTGGCCTCGTCCCGCTTCGGCTTGCCGGCCGGGTCGAGGTCGGTGTGCTGCTCGACGTATCCGCGCTGGGCGGAGTTGATGTACGACTGGGTGAGCTGGCCGAACCGTGTGCCGCCGTACTGGACCTGGACGGCGGCCCGGTCGACGGACAGCGCGATCGCCTTGCGGACCTGGGGGTCCTTGATGGTCTCGGTGTTGAGGTTCAGCACGTCGGTGCAGCCCAGCAGACCGGCCGCGGTGCGCGCCTTGGTCTTCGGGTCGTTGAGCTCGGCCGCGTCGGACGCCTGCAGGCCGCCGTTGCTGTCCAGGGTGATCGCCGTGGGGTCCGAGTCGGCCAGCAGCTGCTGGCTGATGGTGGCCTGGGCGGTGGAGAGGGTGAAGGTGAAGGTGTCCGGCAGGGCGGACCGGTTGGGGTCGGTGGCCGGGTCCCACTGGGGGTTGCGGACCAGCTTCATCGAGCGGCCGCGCTCGTACGAGGCGATCTTGTACGGGCCCGTCGAGACCGGGTGGTTGGTGTAGTCGAGCCGGGTGTCCCGGGCCCGCGGAACCGGCGCCGTGTTGGACCGGGAGACCAGGGCCGGGAACTCGGCGAACGGCTGCTTGAGGTGGAAGACGACGGTGAGGTCGTCCGGGGTGTCGATGCCCTTGAAGTCGCCGCCGCTGTACGGGCCCTTGTAGGCGTCGTCGGCCAGCGCGGAGTTCAGTTCCTGCGGCGCCTGGGTGAAGACGTCGCGGGCGTAGGTGCGTTCGACTCCGTACTTGATGTCCTTGCTGGTGATCGGCGTGCCGTCCTCGAACTTCAGCCCCTTCTTGAGGGTGTAGGTCCAGGTGAGGCCGTCGGCGGAGGGCCGGCCGAGGTCGGTCGCCAGGTCCGGCACGACGGTCGGCGGCCGGCCGGCGGTCTCCTTGGCCATGGTGAGCGTGCGGTAGTACAGCTGGCCGACGTTGGCGGTCTGCACGTAGTTGCTGTTGCCGGGGTCCAGCGTCTGGAAGTCCGAGGACATCAGGACGTTGATGTTTCCGCCCTTGGCGGTGTGGCCCTTCCCGATGACGACTGGCTCGTAGGCATGGGACGTGGAGCCGGAGTGCGGGGCGGGCTTGGCGCCGCCACAGGCGGTCAGGGCCAGCCCGGCGCTCACCGTGAGGGCGAGCGCTGCCATGGTGCTTCGTTCCACTGCGACTCCTTGCGGGACGGGGCGGGTTGAGAAAGGAGGAGGAGAAGACGGGAGGGTGGGATCAGCCGCGGGACGACTTGGGGTCCAGGGCGTCCCGGACCGCGTCGCCGAGCAGATTGAAGGCCAGCACGGTGATCACCAGTGCGCCGGCCGGGACGGCCAGGAACCACGGGTCGGAGAGGTACCAGTTGCCCGACTGGGCCGCGTTGAGCATCTGGCCCCAGGACGGTGTCGGGTCTTTGACACCGACGCCGAGGAACGACAGGGCCGCCTCTGCGGTGATGTTGGTGGGGATCATCATGGTCGCGTAGACCAGGACGACGCCCATGACGTTCGGGATGATCTGCCGGAGGATGATGCTCCGGTGGGACGCCCCGTACGCCTGGGCCGCCTCGACGAACTCCTGCTGCCGGATGGAGAGCACCTGGCCGCGTACGACCCGGGCCAGATAGGCCCAGCCGAAGAACCCGAGGATGATCACCAGCGAGGCGATCGGCACCAGACTGCCCGAGTCGAGCGCGGTGCCGCGCAGTCGGGACTGCATGATCGGGGTCAGCGACAGGACCAGCAGCAGGTGCGGGAAGGCCAGGAACAGGTCCATCACCCGGCTGATCACCATGTCGGTCCTGCCGCCGAAGTATCCGGCGGCGGCGCCGAGCACGGTCCCGAGGACCACCGACACCAGGGTGGACAGCAGCGCGATCGTCAGCGAGATCCGCGCTCCGTAGGCCATCCGGGCGAAGATGTCGCGGCCGAGCCCCGGTTCGAGGCCGAGCCAGTGCTCGGCGGACGGATAGCGGTAGTACGACAGGGGAAGCCCTGGCGTGGCGTAGTCGTCCAGGAACTCCGGTCCGGTTCGCGAGGTGAACGGGTCCGAGCCCTCGACGGCGACCAGGACCGGGGCCAGGACGGCGAACAGCACCATCAGTGCGACCACGACCAGCGCGGCGACGGCGATCCGGCTGCGCCGGATGCGGAGCCACGCCGTGGCGAGCAGCGACCGGGCGGTGGCGACCTCCGCCGTCGCCGCCCGGGGCTCGGCCGGGGCGGTCGGGGAGTGAGCTGAGGAAAGGGTGGCCACCGTCCCGTCGGAGGACTCGGACGCGCCTGCCGGGCGCACGGGATTCGGCGACTCATAAGGATCCGGCACGTCGGTCCTTCGGTGCTCGGGGGTGCGGGTGGCCGGAACGGTATACCAAGCCTCAGGGTTTCCACTAGGGTGGATCGCAATCCGGCCCGAGCCCTGGTGTGACGGCCCTGAGCAGCCAATAGGTCCTGGAACTCCGGGATCTCGCATCCGAGAATGGTTGCCCGGGTGAGTGGCCCGAATGCCTCGTGGGGTGCGTGCCGGCCTGGACGCCGAGCCCATGATGATTGATGATCAATTTGGTGTACCAAAAATGAGAGGGTGTCGATGAAGACCTTGGTGACCGCCTCCTGGGTGATCGGACACGACGGACGCTCGCACGTGGAGATCCCGGACGGCGCCGTGCTGATCGACGGCGACACGGTCGCCGAGGTCGGCGCGCGGACCGACCTCGACCGGCGCCCGGTCGACGAGCGCATCGACCTCGGCGACGCGGTGCTCACCCCCGGTCTCATCGACCTGGACGCGCTCACCGACATCGACCACCTGATCCTCGACTCCTGGGCGTCCCCGGATCTCGCCGACGGCTTCGTCTGGTCGGCCGAGTACTTCGACCGGCCCCGCGCGGTGTTCGACGCGGCGCAGCGGCGCACGGTCCGCGAGTACGCACTGGCCCAGCTCGCCCTGCACGGCATCACCAGCTACATGCCGATCGCCTCGGAGGTGCACAGCGACTGGGCGGAGACGTACGAGGACTTCGTGGCGACGGCCGAGGTGTCCTCGCGCCTCGGGCTGCGCGGCTTCCTCGGGCCGTCGTTCCGGTCCGGGGTCAACGTGATCGGCGCCGACGGCGGACGCACCGTGATGTTCGACGAGGAGGCGGGCCGGCGCGGACTGGCCGACGCGCTGCGGTTCCTGGACCACACCGAGAAGCTCGCCGACCCCCTGCTCACCGGGGTACTGCTGCCGTGCCGGATCGAGACCCTCACCCCCGGCCTCCTGCGCGACGTCGCGCGGGCCGCGGACGAGCGCGGCGCCCTCGTGCGCCTGCACGCCCTGCAGGGCAACACGGAGCGCGCGTACGTCCAGCGCACCTACGGGCGCACCCCGTTGCAGCTGATCGCCGACTCAGGACTGCTGTCCGACCGGCTCATCGTCCCGCACGCGGTCGTGCTCGACGTACACCCCGACGTGCTCGGGACCGACACCGGCGACGTCGCCGTGCTCGCCGACGCCGGCGTCTCGGTCGTGCACTGCCCGCTGACCAACGCCCGCTACGCCCACAACCTGCACACCTTCGGCGGCTACCGCGCCCAGGGCGTGAACCTGTGCCTGGGCACGGACTCCTTCCCGCCCGACCTGGTGCGGGGCATCGACGTGGGCACCCAGATCGCCAAGCTCCAGGCCGGCGACCTCGGTCAGGGGCACCTCGCGGGCTACTTCGAGGCGTTGTGGACCGGCGGGGCGACCGCGCTGCACAGGCCGGACCTCGGGCGGCTGGCCCCGGGTGCCGCCGCCGACCTGGCGGCGTTCGCCCTGGACGACTTCCGCATGGGCGTCACCGAGGACCCGCTGCGCACCCTCGTGCTCAACGGCACCGCCCGCGACGCCGTCCTGACGATGGTCGCCGGCCGGGTGGTCATGCGCGACGGGGAGATCCCCGGCTTCGATCTCGCCGCGCTCAGGCGGGCCGGCCAGGAGCTGTTCGCCCTGATGCGCGCGGCCTACCCCGAACGCGACCACCGCGGGCGCCCGGTCGACGAGCTGTTCCCGCCGGTGTTCCCCCGGAGTTAGCCCCGGGGGCCCGGTACTTCCTTCACTCCGCCTCGTACTCGGCCATCGGGACGCGCACCCCGCGCTCCCGGGCCACCTCGGCGGCGTACTCGTAGCCCGCGTCCACGTGGCGGATGACACCCATGCCGGGGTCGTTCGTCAGGACGCGGGAGAGCTTCTCGGCGGCCAGCTCGGTGCCGTCGGCGATGCACACCTGACCGGCGTGGACGGACCGGCCCATGCCGACGCCGCCGCCGTGGTGGATCGAGACCCAGGAGGCACCGGAGGAGGTGTTCACCAGGGCGTTGAGCAGCGGCCAGTCGGCGATGGCGTCGGAGCCGTCCAGCATCGACTCGGTCTCGCGGTACGGGGAGGCGACGGAGCCGGAGTCCAGGTGGTCACGGCCGATCGCGAGGGGCGCGGACAGCTCGCCGGAGGCGACCATCTCGTTGAACTTCAGGCCGGCCCGGTGCCGTTCGCCGTACCCGAGCCAGCAGATGCGGGCCGGCAGGCCCTCGAACGCGACGCGCTCACCGGCCATCTTGAGCCAGCGGTGCAGGTGCTCGTTCTCCGGGAACAGCTCCATGATCGCGCGGTCGGTGGCCTCGATGTCCTTGGGGTCGCCGGACAGCGCGGCCCAGCGGAACGGGCCGAGGCCCTCCTCGAACAGCGGGCGGATGTGCGCCGGGACGAACCCGGGGAAGTCGAAGGCCCGCTCGTAACCGGCCTTGCGGGCCTCGTCGCGGATCGAGTTGCCGTAGTCGAAGACCTCGGCGCCGGCGTCCATGAAGCCGACCATGGCCTCGACGTGCCGGGCCATGGACCAGCGGGCCCGCTCGGTGAACTGGCCCGGGTCCTTGGCGGCCAGCTCGCGCCACTCCTCCATGCTCACCCCGACGGGCAGGTACGCCAGCGGGTCGTGCGCCGAGGTCTGGTCGGTGACGATGTCGATCGGCGCCCCCATCTGCAGCAGGCGCGGGAACACCTCCGCCGCGTTGCCCTCCAGGCCGATCGACAGGGGCCGGCCGGCCTCCTTGGCCTCGATGGCGAGGCTCAGGGCGTGGTCGAGGTCCATCGCGGCCACATCGAGGTAGCGGTGGTCGATACGGCGCCCGATCCGGGTCTTGTCCACGTCGACGCAGATGGCGACGCCGTCGTTCATGGTGACGGCCAGCGGCTGGGCGCCGCCCATGCCACCGAGACCGGCGGTGAGGGTGATGGTGCCGGCCAGGGTGCCGCCGAACTTCTTGCGGGCGACCGCGCCGAACGTCTCGTACGTGCCCTGGAGGATGCCCTGGCTGCCGATGTAGATCCACGAGCCGGCCGTCATCTGGCCGTACATGGTCAGGCCCTGCGCCTCCAGGGACCGGAACTGCTCCCAGTTCGCCCAGTCGCCGACCAGGTTCGAGTTGGCGAGCAGGACCCGCGGCGCCCACTCGTGGGTGCGCATGACACCGACCGGCTTGCCGGACTGCACGAGCAGCGTCTCGTCGTTCCGCAGCGTCTTCAGGGTGCGCACGATCGCGTCGTAGGCGCCCCAGTTGCGGGCGGCCTTGCCGGTGCCGCCGTAGACGACCAGGTCCTCCGGGTGTTCGGCGACCTCGGCGTCGAGGTTGTTCATCAGCATGCGCAGGGCGCCTTCCTGCTGCCATCCGAGGCAGTTCAGTTCGGTGCCGCGGGGAGCGCGGATGCTGTGCGCATCGGGCGAAACGCTGGTCATGATGCCTCCAGGCGGGGGAGCGACGTGCTTCGCCTCCCATGACAGGCAAGCCCGGCGGCGGGAACCAGCGAGATCGGCAGGGTTTCTCGGATCCGAGAAACCGACTCGCCTAGAATCATGGAGCCGGCGTGCCGGTCCGGGGGAGCGACGGCGAGCGGGATGGTGAGCGGTGTGGGCGTGGAGGGTGCGGACCTCGCGCGTCTGTACGCGGAGCGGGCGAGTGGTTCGGCCCCCGCGTACCAGCGGGTGAAGGACCTGGTGACCGAGCAGATCACCAGCGGTCGCTGGCGCGAGGGCGACGCCCTGCCGTCGGAGAGCCAGTTCGTCGATTCGCTCGGCCTGTCCCGGATGACGATCAACCGGGCGCTGCGCGAGCTGAGCGCCCAGGGACTGCTGCGCCGGGTCATGGGAGTGGGCACCTTCGTCGCCCCGCGCAAGGGCAGCTCCGCCCTGGCCGGGGTGCACAACATCGCCGACGAGGTCCGCGGCCGGGGCCACGGGTACCGGGCCGAGGTGGTGTTCCTGGGCGAGGAGGTCGTGGCTCCGGAGATCGGCGGCCAGTTCGGCACCGAGCCGGGGCGTCCCGTCTTCCGCTCGCGGGTGGTGCACTTCGAGGACGGTGTGGCCGTCCAGCTGGAGGACCGGTACGTCAACCCTCGGTTCGCCCCCGGGTACCTGGAGCAGGACTTCACCACGCGTACCCCGTTCACGTACCTCTCCGAGGCGGCTCCGCTCGGCCGGGGCGAGCACATCGTGGAGGCGGTGCTCCCCTCCGCGGAGGAGTCGGAGATCCTCGGCATCGCGCCGTCGGAGCCGTGCCTGCTGATCCACCGCCGCACCTGGTCGCAGGAGGCGCTGGTGAGCATCGCGCGGCTGCTGCACCCCGGATCCCGGTACCGGCTCGAGGGCACCTTCGACACGCACTGACCGTCGGTCGGGTCTCAGCCTGCCGCCGCCTCCGAGGGGGAGCGGCCCGACACCGCGGCCGTCAGCCGCGCCGCCCCCTGCGTCAGCACGTCCCGCACGACGTCCGCGCCGTGCCGGCAGTAGTGCCGGTGCCAGGTGCTGCTGACCGCCGCGACGGGCCGCTCGTTGTGGTCGAAGGCCGCCACGCCGATCGACCGGAGCCCGTCGGAGACCAGCTCGACCTCCTCCGACCAGCCGCGCTCCCGCTCCCGGGACAGTTGGTCCAGCAGCTCCGGCAGCGAACGCGGCCCCTTGCCCGTACGGGTGATCAGGCTCCCGGGCCGGGGGAAGAGCGCCCGCACCTGTGCCTGGGCGCAGTGGGCCATGAGGGCACGGCCGCTGGCCGTCAGGTGAGCCGGCAGCCGGACGCCGATGTCGGTGACCAGCGGGGTGTCGACGTCGCCCGACCGGCCGGTGGTGGGGCGCTCCTTGAGCAGGTAGACCGTCTCGGCGCCGTACAGGATGCCGAGGTGCACGGTCTGGCCGAGCCGGTTCGACAGGGTGCGCAGGATGGGGCGGGCGATGCGCTCCAGCGGCTCGTGGCGCAGATAGGCGGAGCCGATCTCGAAGGACGAGACACCCAGGCCGTACGCCTGCTCCTTGGGCACGTAGGTCACGAATCCGCGCTCCACGAGTACCGAGAGGATGTGGTACGCGGACGATCGCGGGATGCCCAGATCGCGGGCGATGGCCCCCGCCCGTACGAGCCCGGGACGGCCGGCGAGGTGCAGCAGGATGTCCAGCGCGCGCCCGACGGCGGGCGAGGTGCTGCTGGAACTCGTTTCGTGTTCACCCATCGGTCCACCTCTTGACGGCCTGTATATACAGGAATATACAAGGTGCCTTCCATGCTGCGGGCGTGTTCCCGGCCGAGAGGGCCGACGGCGAGCAGCCCCTCACCCGTCCAGGGCGTTTCCGCCCTAAGGAGGGCATTTCGATGACCGCGAAAACGGCGACGCTGAGCCGCGGACTGAAGTCCCGGCACATACGTTTCATCGCGCTCGGCTCAGCCATCGGCACCGGACTCTTCTACGGCTCCTCCGCCTCCATCCAGACCGCCGGACCCGCGGTCCTGCTGGCCTATCTGATCGGCGGAGCCGCCGTCTTCCTGGTGCTGCGCTCACTCGGCGAGATGGCCGTGCGCGACCCCTGCGCCGGATCGTTCGGCGAGTACGCCACCAAGTACCTCGGCCCGCTGGCCGGCTTCGCGACCGGCTGGACGTACGCGTTCGAGATGGTCATCGTCTGTCTCGCCGACGTCACGGCGTTCGGCGTCTACATGGGCTTCTGGTTCCCCGACGTACCCCGCTGGATCTGGGTCCTCGCGGTCGTCCTCGTCGTCGGCGTGATGAACCTGTTCAGCGTGAAGGTCTTCGGCGAGATGGAGTTCTGGCTCTCGCTCGCGAAGGTCGTCGCCATCGTGGCGATGATCGGGGCCGGCATCGCGATCCTGGTCCTCGGCCTGCACGGCGACGGCGGGCCGGTCGGGGTGTCGAACCTCTGGAGCAACGGCGGCTTCTTCCCGCACGGCGCGGAAGGCTTCGTCCTGTCGTTCGCCGTGGTCATGTTCGCCTTCGGCGGCACCGAGATCATCGGCGTCACCGCGGGTGAGGCCCAGGACCCGGAGAAGACGATCCCCAGCGCGGTCAACTGGATCCCGCTGCGCATCGTGCTCTTCTACGTGGTGGCCCTCGCGGTGATCATGTCGCTCAACCCCTGGCAGAACATCGACGGCACCGGCAGCCCGTTCGTCGAGATCTTCGCCTCCCTCGGCGTCGGCTCCGCGGCCACCGTCCTGAACGTCGTCGTCATCGTGGCGGCCCTGTCCGCGATCAACAGCGACATCTTCGCCGCCGGCCGGATCATGTACGGCATGGCGGAGCGCGGCCAGGCCCCGGCCGCCATGCGCAAGCTCTCCCGCAACGGCGTGCCCTTGACCACGGTCAGCATCATGATGGGCGCGCTGCTGCTCGGCGTGGTGCTCAACTACCTGATGCCGGAGAGCATCTTCCTCGTCATCTCCTCGATCGCCACCTTCGCCACCGTCTGGGTCTGGATGATGATCCTGCTGTCACAGTTCGCGGCCCGGCGCAGGATGTCGCCGCGGGAGGCGGCCGCGCTGAAGTACCCGGCGCCGTTCTGGCCCTACGGCCAGATCGTGGCCATCGCGTTCATGGTCGCCGTGCTCGTCCTGCTGGCCTTCTCCGGCGACACCCGGATCGCCCTGATCGTCGGCGCCGGCTGGCTGGCACTGCTCTCGGGCGTGTACGTCCTGTGGGGCCGTCCGCGCACGCCGGTCGCGGGGCCCGCCGGGCAGGCGGAGCGCGCCGAGGCGGAGCCCGCGGGGGCGGAAGCCGTGCCCGTGGCGCGGAGCTGACCGGGCACCACTCGCGCCGGACAGAGACCGTCTGAGATCCCAGACATCGCAGAGCCTCGCGACCTGTGAATGTCTGGGATCCCGGACAGCAAGACCCTCCGGGTCCTCGCGACAGGACCCCGTCATGGGACTTCATGGAGTCATGACTGTTGTTGTGAACGTCCACGCCCTGTCCGCCGAAGATGTCGTCGCCGTCGCCCGCCACGACGCGCCCGTCGCCCTCGCCCCCGAGGCCCTGAAGGAGATCACCCGCAGCCGCGAGGTCATCGAGTCCCTGGCCGAGGACGTCAAGCCGCACTACGGCGTCTCCACCGGATTCGGCGCGCTGGCCACCCGCCACATCCCCACCGCGCTCCGCGCCCAGCTGCAGCGCAGCCTGGTCCGCTCGCACGCCGCGGGCAGCGGCCCCGAGGTGGAGCGCGAAGTGGTCCGGGCCCTGATGCTGCTGCGGCTCTCCACCCTGGCCACCGGACGCACCGGCGTCCGCGCGGAGACCGCCGAGGCCTACGCGGGCCTGCTCAACGCCGGCATCACCCCCGTCGTGCACGAATACGGCTCCCTCGGCTGCTCCGGCGACCTGGCCCCGCTGGCGCACTGCGCGCTCGCGATCATGGGCGAGGGCACGGTACGCAACGCCCAGGGCGAGCTGCTCCCCGCCGCCGAGGCGCTCGCCGCCGCCGGCCTCACCCCGGTCGTGCTGCAGGAGAAGGAGGGCCTCGCCCTCATCAACGGCACCGACGGCATGCTCGGCATGCTGCTGCTCGCCGCCCACGACCTGCGGATGCTGCTGCGCACCGCCGACATCAGCGCCGCGATGAGCGTCGAGGGCCAGCTCGGCACCGACGCCGTCTTCGCCGCCGACCTCCAGGCCCTGCGCCCCCACCCCGGCCAGGCCGACAGCGCCGCCAACCTGCGCGCCCTGCTCGCCGGCTCCGGCATCGTCGCCAGCCACCGCAACCCCGAGTGCACCCGTGTCCAGGACGCGTACTCGCTGCGCTGCACGCCGCAGGTGCACGGCACCGTCCGCGACACGCTCGCGCACGCCGAGCTGGTCGCCTCCCGCGAGCTGGCCAGCGCCGTGGACAACCCCGTCGTGACGCTCGACGGCCGGGTGGAGTCCAACGGCAACTTCCACGGCGCGCCCGTCGCCGCCGTCCTGGACTTCCTGGCGATCAGCGTCGCCGACCTCGCCTCGATCGCCGAGCGCCGCACCGACCGCTTCCTGGACGTGTCCCGCAACCACGGCCTGAACGCGTTCCTCGCCGACGACCCGGGCGTCGACTCCGGCCACATGATCGCCCAGTACACCCAGGCCGCGATCGTCTCGGAGCTCAAGCGCCTGGCCGCCCCGGCCTCCGTCGACTCCATCCCCTCCAGCGCCATGCAGGAGGACCACGTCTCGATGGGCTGGTCCGCCGCCCGCAAGCTGCGCCGCGCCGTCGACGGCCTCACCCGCGTGATCGCCGTCGAGCTCTACACCGCCGCCCGGGCCCTGGACCTGCGTGCTCCGCTGACGCCCGCGCCGGCCACCGCCGCCGTCCGCGACGGGCTGCGCGAGACGGTCGAGGGCCCCGGCACCGACCGCTGGCTCGCCCCGGAGATCGAGGAGGCCGTGCAGTACGTGGCCTCCGGTCGTGCCCTGGCCGCCGCCGAATCCGCGGCCGGCCGCCTCGTCTGACCCGACGGGCTCCCCAGGATCCGGACGACACCCCTGGACGCGGTGCCGGCACACCCTCACCTGTGCAGGCACCGCCCCGGCGTCCTCACCCGAGGGCGCCGGTCAGCCCGCCCCGCCGACGCGCCGGCTCAACTCCGCGGCCGTCCGCGCCACCTCGGCGGCGATCTCCTCGCGCCGCGCCGTGTCGACACCCTCGGCGGGGAAGGTGACCGCCACCCCCGCGATCGGATGCGCGCTGTGGTCGAGCACCGCGGCCGCCACCGACGAGAAGCCCTCGGTCACCTCGCCCTCCTCCGTCGCGTACCCGCGGCGCCGCACGTCCACGAGCAGGTTCCGCAGCGCCGACAGCGACCGGGGACCGGACTCGTTGCGCAGGACGAAGGCCGACGCGTCCGGGAACAGCGCCCGGACCTGGGCCTGCGGCAGGCCGGCCAGCACCGCGCGGCCGCTCGCCGTCAGATGCGCCGGCAGCCGGACACCGACCTCGGTGACCAGCGGGGCGCGCCCCGGCGCCCGCTCCTCGATGACGTAGATGACCTCGCGGCCGTGCAGCACCGCCAGATGCGCGTTGTGCCCCGTGCGGTCGACGAGCCGCGCCAGCGGCACCCGGGCGAGGCGCTGGAACGGCGCCTGCCGGCTGTAACCGGAACCCAGCTCGAAGGCGCTCACCCCGAGCCCGTAGCGGCGTTCCTCGGGCAGGTGCACCACGAAGCCTTCGCCGGCGAGCGTGTCGAGCAGGTGGTACGTCGTCGAGCGGGGCAGCCCGACGTCACGGCTGATGGCCGCGGCCGGCACCGGGCCGGCCTGCGCGGCGAGGTACCGGAGGATGGCGAGCACCTGAGCGGCGGCGGGGACGGTGGACATGCCGCGAGCGTACGCCCGTGGACGGACCGGGGCCCGGACCGTCCGGAGCCGTCTGGAATCCGAGACGCAATGGCACCGGCCGATGTGGTGGACCCGCCCCGACCTGATGCTTCATGGACATGCATCTCCCGCACCGACACCCGCGAAGGAAGTCGAATCACATGGGTGACAAGGCCGCAGAGGCGGCGCCCCGGCCCGCCGAACCGCTGACCGACAGTGTGTACAACAGCGTTCGGCAGTTGCGCGCCGACGCATGGAGCCGGCTGGCGGACCTCACGCACCACCTGGCCGCCCACCCGTCCTCCCGGCCCGTCCCCGAGGAGACCGCCGAACAGCTGGAGGAGCTGTTCCGGCTGTTGACGCCGATCGAGAACTGCTGGGCCTCGCCCGGCCGGACCGGTCTCACCGAACTGCGCCGGCTCCACCGGACCGGCGACCTCACCCGGCTCGCGCGGCGCGCGGACGACATGAACCGGGCCCTGGGGACCGACACTTACCACGGCGCCCCGCCCCCCGAAGCCAAGCCGTACTTCGAGGTCCTCGTCGTCGGCGAGCTCGACGAGGCCGAGGCGGCGGACATGCGGCGGGAGCTGAAGCAACTGCGCCGCGAGGACGACGAGTTCGTTTACGAGCTCGTCATGGCGCCCAGCCACGAGGACGCCGTCATCGCGGCCCTGGTGAACTCCAGCGTCCAGGCGGTCGTCGTCCGCCACCGCTTCGCCCACCGGTCGCAGCACGACACGACGGTCATGCGCCGATTCTTCGAAGGCACCGCCGCCGAGGGCATCACGACGGCGACGCAGGGAGAACAGGGCGAGGAGCGCGCCCGGCTGCTCGGCGAGAGGCTGCACGACCTGCGGCCGGAGCTGGACCTCTACCTGGTGACCGAGGCGTCGGTGGAGCGCACCGCGGGCACCCTCGGCCGGCGGTTCGCCCGTGTCTTCCACGCCCAGGAAGGACTCCTGGAACTCCACCTGTCGATCCTGCACGGCATCGGCGAGCGCTACAGCGCCCCCTTCTTCACCGCGCTGCGCGCCCACAGCCGCCGGCCCACCGGCGTCTTCCACGCCCTGCCCGTCTCCCGCGCCACCTCCGTGGTCAACTCCCGCTGGATCCCCGAGATGGTCCGCTTCTACGGACTGAACGTCTTCCTCGCGGAGACCTCGGCGACCACCGGCGGCCTGGACTCGCTGCTCGATCCCACCGGTCCGCTGCGGGAGGCGCAGGAACGCGCCGCCGAGACCTTCGGCTCCCGGCAGACGTACTTCGTCACCAACGGCACCTCCACCGCCAACAAGGTCGTCGTGCAGGCACTGGTCCGCCCCGGCGACATCGTGCTCGTGGACCGCAACTGCCACAAGTCGCACCACTACGGGCTGCTGCTCGCCGGCGCGCAGGTGGTCTACCTCGACGCGTACCCGCTGGACCAGTACGGCATGTACGGCGCCGTGCCGCTCGAGGAGATCAAGCGCAAGCTGCTGATGCTGCGTGCGGAGGGTCTGCTGCACCGGGTCAAGCTCCTCCTCCTCACCAACTGCACCTTCGACGGGATCGTCTACAACCCGTCCCGTGTGATGGAGGAGTGCCTGGCACTCAAGCCGGACCTGGCGTTCCTCTGGGACGAGGCATGGTTCGCCTTCGCGCGCTTCCACCCCGTGTACCGGCGCCGGACCGCGATGGCCGCGGCCCGCCGGCTCACCGACCGTTACCGCAGCCCCGAGTACGCCGAGCGGTACGCCGAGCACCGGGAGCGGCTGGGCGACGACCCGGACGACGAGGCCCTGCTGCACCATCGGCTCATGCCGGACCCGGCCAGCGTGCGGGTGCGCGTCTACGCCACCCAGTCGACGCACAAGACACTCACCGCGCTGCGGCAGGGCTCCATGATCCACGTCTTCGACCAGGACTTCCGGCACAAGGCCGCCGAGACGTTCCGCGAGGCGTACATGACGCACACGTCGACCTCGCCGAACTACCAGATCCTCGCCTCGCTCGACCTCGGCCGCCGGCAGGCCGCCCTGGAGGGCTTCGAACTGGTGCAGAAGCAGCTCGAACAGGCGGGCGTGCTGCGCGACGCCGTCGACCGGCACCCCCTCCTGAGCAAGTACCTGCGCTTCCTCACCACCCCCGAACTGGTCCCCGCCCGGTACCGCTCCTCCGGCGTCGACCAGCCCCTGCGGACCGGCCTCGCGCGGATGGCGGACGCCTGGGAGGAGGACGAGTTCGTCCTCGATCCCACCCGCGCGACGCTGCACATCGGGCTCACCGGGATCGACGGCGACACCTTCAAGCACGAACACCTCATGGACCGGTACGGCGTCCAGGTCAACAAGACGACCGGCAACACCCTGCTGTTCATGACCACCATCGGCACGACCCGCAGCGCCGTCGCGTACCTCGTCGAGGTCCTCGTCAACATCGTCGAGGACCTGGAGGAGCGGCTGCGCGAGATGACCCCGCGGGAACGCGCCGCGTACGACCGGCGCAGCGCCGAACTGTGCCGCGGGTCCGCGGCGCTGCCGGACTTCAGCGCGTTCCACGAGGCGTTCCGCCCGGGCGGTCGCACCCCGGAGGGTGACCTGCGCAAAGCGTTCTTCCTGGCGTACGACGACAGCACCTGCACCTATCTGACGGCCGAGGAGGTGGCCGAACGCGTCGCGGAGGGCGAGGAGATCGTCTCGGCGGGCTTCGTCACCCCGTACCCTCCGGGTTTCCCCGTCCTCGTCCCCGGTCAGCTGATCAACGAGGCGGCGCTGCGCTACATGGACGCCCTCGACACGCGGGAGATCCACGGCTACCGGCCGGAAACCGGCTACCGGGTCTTCACCGAGACCGCACTGAAGGAGCTCACGGCATGACCGACGGCACGACCGCAGGACGACTGCTCAGGGCGCACGACCGGCCCGCGACGCGCTGGCGCAACGGCGGCGGCGTGACCCGGGAGGTCGTGGCCGGCCCCGCCGAAGCCGGCATGGAGGACTTCGCCTGGCGCGTGAGCCTCGCCGACGTCGCGGCGGGCGGCCCCTTCTCCTCCTTCCCCGGCGTGGACCGGATCATCACGGTCGTCGACGGGCCGGGGATGGAGCTGACCGTCGACGGGGTCCCGCACACCGTCGACGCCCCGTACGAGCCCTTCGCCTTCCCGGGCGACGCGGTCACGGACTGCCGGCTCCTGGGCGGCCCGCTCGTCGACTTCAACGTCATGACCCGCCGCTCCGCCGCGACGGCTCGACTGCGGCTCACGCGCGAGGCGTTCGACGTCACGCCGAGGGCCGGTTCCGAGACGCTCGTGATCGTCCTGGCGGGCACGGCGACCGCGGCGGAGTCCGGTGTCACCCTCGACCGGTTCGACGCCGTCCTGTTCCCCGAGGACGGGGCGGACACCTTCCACGTCGACGGCGTCGCGGCCGTCGTCACCGTCGCACCCGCTGCCGGTGCCTGACGGTCGAACAGCCCCGCCTCCCGGCCCTCGAACGGATCGAGGGCCCGGAGGCGGTTCCAAGGCGCCGGTGGGTGTGCGCCGGCCGGCGTCTCAGTCGTTCCGGCCGAGGAGCAGCCCGCTGGGCTCGGCCAGTTCCCCGCCGTCGTGGATGCGCTCGCCGCGCAGCCAGGTGGACTTGACCACGCCGTACAACGTCCTGCCCGCGTAGGCGGTGACCCGGTTGCGGTGCTGGAGCCCGGCCGGGTCGACGGTGAAGGTCTCGTCGGGCGCGAGGACCGCGAAGTCCGCGTCCCGGCCCGCCTCGATCGCGCCCTTGCGCGCCAGACCCGCGAGCCGGGCGGGGGCGGCGGACATCCAGCGGACCACGTCGTCCAGGCCGTGGCCGCGGCGGCGGGCCTCGGTCCAGATCGCCGGCAGGCCGAGCTGGAGGGACGAGATGCCGCCCCAGGCCGACGCGAAGTCGCCGGTCTTCAGATCGGCCGTGGACGGCGAGTGGTCGGAGACGATGCAGTCGATCGTCCCGTCCGCCAGGCCCTCCCACAGCGCGTCCTGGTTGGACGCCTCGCGGATCGGCGGGCAGCACTTGAACTCGGTCGCGCCGTCCGGGACTTCCCCGGCCGTGAGGGTGAGGAAGTGCGGGCAGGACTCGACGGTGATCTTGACGCCCTCGGCCTTGGCGGCGGCGATGAGCGGCAGCGCGTCGGAGGACGACAGGTGCAGGACGTGGACGCGGGCGTTGAGCCGGCGGGCCTGGTCGATCAGGTTCTGGACCGCCGTGTTCTCGGCGTCACGGGGCCGGGACGCCAGGAAGTCCGCGTACTTCGCGCCCGACTTCTGCGGGGCCGCCGCCAGGTGGTGCGGGTCCTCGGCGTGCACGATCATCAGTCCGCCGAACCCGGCGATCTCGGCGAGCGAAGTCGCCAGCTGGTCCTGGTTCAGCTCCGGGAACTCGTCCACGCCGGACGGCGACAGGAAGCACTTGAAGCCGAAGACCCCGGCGTCGAACAGCGGCCGCAGGTCCTTGACGTTGTCCGGGAGGGCGCCGCCCCAGAAGCCGACGTCGATGTGCGCCTTGGTCCGGGCGACGTCCTGCTTGACCCGCAGGTGCTCGACCGTGGTGGTCGGCGGCAGTGAGTTCAGCGGCATGTCGAGCAGGGTGGTGATGCCACCGGCCGCCGCGGCACGGGTCGCCGTCCAGAAGCCCTCCCACTCGGTGCGGCCGGGGTCGTTCACGTGTACATGGGTGTCGACGAGCCCGGGGAGCACGACGTCGTCGCCGAAGTCCTCCAGCCGGGCGCCGGCCGGGACCTCGGCGTCGTACGGCAGTACCGCCGCGATCGTCCCGCCGGAGACGGCGATCGATGCCGCGCGGGTGCCCTCGGGAGTGATGACACGGGTCGAACGCAATACGAGCTGTACGTCGGGCAACGGAGCCCTCCTCTTCTGCGGTTGCACTTGTCCTCGTCGGTGACGCGTATCAGCGGGCCTGCGGAGGCCAGTTGACGATCCGCTTGGGCCGCGGCGGCGCGTACGTGCGCACCTTCGAGGTGGACAGGCCGAGACGGACGAGCGACTCGGCGATGGTCACGGCGGCGCTCACGCCGTCGACGACGGGCACCCCGGTGCGCTCGACGACGCGCTCGGTGAGGCCGGACATGCCTCCGCAGCCCAGGCAGATGACCTCTGCCCGGTCGTCCTCCACCGCGCGGGCGGCCTGCTCGACGATGGCCTCGACGGCCGCCTTCTCGTCGCGCTCCAGGTCGAGCACGGCGAGCCCGCTGGCGCGCACGGAGGCGCACCGCGCGCTCAGGCCGGCGGTGTGCAGCCGCTCCTCGATCAGCGGGACCGTCCGGTCGAGGCTGGTGACGACGGAGTAACTGCGGCCGAGGAACTGGGCGGTGGTCGCCGCCGCCTCGGTGATGTCGACGACCGGCACGTCGAGGAGTTCCTGCAGGCCCTCCCGGCCGTGCTCGCCGTACCCGGCCTGGATCACCGCGTCGAACGGCTCGGGGTAGGCGCGGACGGTCTCCATCACGGCGATGGCGGCGAGGTAGCTCTCGTAGTTGCCCTCGACGGACTCCGCCCCGAAGGCGGGGGTCAGCGGGACGATCTCGGTGCCGGGGGAGGCCGCGGCCGCCGCCTGCCGGCCGATGGATTCGGTGATCGACTCAGTGGTGTTGACGTTGGCGACGAGAATGCGCATGGTTCCGCCTTCGGCTCGGTGGGTCATTCGGCGGCGACGGCGATGGCCTCGCCGTCCACGTCCCGGATCTGCGCGCCGCGGTCCGCGATCAGCGCGTACAGCGCGGCGCCGAGGATGGCGCCCACGAACCAGGAGAATCCGGCCACGGACTGGAAGAAGGGCAGTAGGGCGACGACGACGGCGACCGCGGCGCTGGGCACGAAGGCCGCGACGGCCCGGGGGTTGAAGCCGCCGCGGTAGTGGTACTCGCCCTGCGGGTTCTCCGTGTACAGGTCGGGCACGTTGATCCGGGCCTTCCGCAGCAGCCAGTAGTCCGCCATGATCACGCCGAACAGGGGGCCGAGCAGGGCGCCGAGCCCACCGAGGAAGTAGTTCACGACGATCGGGCTGTTGTAGAGGTTCCAGGGCAGGATCGCCAGGCCGAGGACCGCGCTCACCACGCCCGCCCGGCGGAAGTCGAGCCGGCGCGGGAAGAGGTCGATCAGGGCGTAGATCGGCGCCACGAAGTTGGCCAGCAGGTTCACCGCGACCGTCAGGGCGATCAGCGCGAGCGAGGCCGTCGCGAGCAGCAGCATGTTCGGGATGGTCCGGACGATGTCCGTGGGGCTGGTGATGATCCGCCCGTCGAGCTTGAACTGTGCCCCGCTGAGGACCACGACGATGACCGCGAAGAACAGCATGTTCAGCGGGATGCCGATGACATTGCCGCGGACGATCGAGGCGCGGCTCTTCGCGGACCGGGTGAAGTCGCAGAAGTTGAGCACGAACGTTCCGTAGATGACCACCCACAGCGCGGCGGCCTGCAGGATCTGCAGCCACATCGCGCCGCCGGTGAGCGGCGCGTCGACGGACAGCGAGATCGCGGCGTCCGCACGGACGAACATCCAGATCGCGAGGGCGCACATGGTGATCAGGGTGGTGGGCGCCGCGAAGGCCATGTACCGCCGGATCATCTGCATCCCGTAGCTCACGATGACGAGCTGCAGGGCCCACAGGGTCATGAAGGTGATCCAGCCGAGGGTCGACTGGCCGAGCAGCGAGTTCGCGTCCAGGCTGCGAAGCCCCGGGAACATCGCGATGAGCAGGGCGCTCAGGACGGTCGAGGCCAGGTAGGTCTGGATGCCGAACCAGGCGATGGCGACGATGCCGCGGACGGCCGCCGGGATCTTCGCACCCTTGATGCCGAACGCGATGCGGCTCATGACGGGGAAGGGGACGCCCGTCTTGTGCCCCATGAACCCGGACAGCGTCAGGAGCAGGAAGAGCAGCACCGACGCGAGGGCGAAGGCGGCCAGGATGCCCCAGATGTTCAGCCCGAGGGCGAAGAGGCCGATCGCGAACGCGTAGTTCCCGAGGCTGTGCACGTCGTTGGCCCAGAGCGTGAAGACGTTGTACGCGCCCCAGCGGCGCCCCTCCTTCTTCGTGGGGGCCAGATCGTAGGTGTACAGGACGGAGCTGGCTCCGTCGGCGGTCTCGGGCGGCCGGGCATCCACAGCGGTCATCGAAGGGGCCTCACGTGTTAGAGGTTTCCACAAAGTGGAAGTAGTTTTCCGTTCGGAAGAACGTAGTTTTCTCCAATGGCGTCGTCAAGGGATTCCGGTCGGCAACTTCCCGGCGCGGCGACGCCGCCCCTACGTGCGGAAACGGCTCGACCCGGGCGCCCGTGGGAGGAGAAGGTGAGGTATGGAGTTCCTCTGCTACCACCGAGACCGGCCCGGTTCGACGACGCTGCGCGGCGAGCTGCTGGAAGAGCACTGGTCCTATATGGACCGCTTCGAGAAGGAGCTGATCGCGCGCGGGCCGACCTTCGCCGAGGACGGCGAGACGCCCAGCGGCAGCGTGCACATCGTCGATCTGCCCGACCCCGCCGCCGCCCGCGCGTTCGCCTTCGACGAGCCGAACCACCAGGCCGGCATCTTCCGGGACGTGCTGGTGCGGCGGTGGCGCAACCTGCTGGGGCGCACGATGTGGGACTTCCCCGGCGGTCGGACCGGCGGCAACCGGTTCCTGGTGCTCGGGTTCGGCGCGGGGGAGCCGGTGGACCTCGAAGTCCCGGCGGACTCAAGTGAGTTGATCGCCTACGGGCCGCTGCTGTCGGACGACGGGGCCGCCTGGCTGGGCACGGCGATGCTCGTCCGCGCGCCGGACGCGGACACGGCGCGCGCGATCCTGACGGCTGACAGGTACGCCGCCGTCGAGGTGCACGACTGGGAGTTCGGCGGGCGCCGGTAGGCGCATGCGGGCGCGGGGTGGGCGAGGGCTCGGAAGCCCTCGCCCACCCCGCGGCCGGTGCCGTCGCCTAGCGGTGCAGCGTGCCGCCCCGCGCGGCGACCGCCTCGGCGTCCGCGCCGGTGAGGACGGCGCTGATGCTGCGGGCCAGGTGGGGGATGCGGTGGGCCGTGATCCCGGCGATGTTGATGCGGCCGGCGGACGTGCCGTAGACGGCGAACCGGCGCCGCAGGTCCCGCATTTCGTCCGCGCTGAGGGGGAGCATCGAGAACATCCCCTTCTGACGGGCGAGGGACTCCGCCTCGGCACCGCGGCCCAGCGCGGCGAGATGGGCCGCCAGATCGGAGCGGTTCGACGTGATCCGGTCGCGCATCACGTCGAGTTCGGCACGCCACATGGTACGCAGGGACGTGTCCTCCAGGACGGTCGTGACGACGGCCGCGCCGTGCTCCGGAGGCATCGAGTACAGGGTGCGCGCCGCGTTCTGCAGTGTGGTCTCCACGTGCCGCAGGGCCTGACGGGACGGGCCGAGGACGATCGCACAGCCGGTGCGGTCGTTGTAGAGGCCGAAGTTCTTGGAGCAGCTGACCGCGATCAGGACCTCCGGCAGCCGGGCGGCGAGCATCCGCGTGGCCCGCAGGTCGGCCTCCAGGCCGTCGCCGAGCCCGTGGTACGCGAGGTCGACGAGGGGCACCCAACCGGTGGCCTCGGCCATGTCCGCCAGTGCGTCCCAGGCCTCGGGGGAGGGGTCGACACCGGTCGGGTTGTGGCAGCACCCCTGGAGCAGCACGACGTCGTGGCGCCGCGCGGCACGCAGGTCGTCGAGCATGCGGGCGGGGTCGGGAAGGCCCGCGGAGTCCAGCAGGCCGTACGTCCGGACCTGCAGGCCGGCCGCCTCCAGGATGGGGCGGTGGTTGACGTACGCGGGGTCGCTGATCCACACCGTCGCGCCGGGGTGCGTGCGGTGCATCAGGTCGGCCAGCAGGCGCAGTGCCCCGGTGCCGGCCACCGTCTGGACGGCCGCGGCCCGCTCAGGGCCGGCCTCCGGGCCCAGGACCATCGACAGCATGGCCCGGTTGAAGGCCGTACTGCCGGACAGCCCCCGGTACTCCTTCGAGGCGGAACCCTCCGCCAGACGTACCTCCGCCTCCCGGACCGCCGCCATGACGGGGGTGGTCCCGGTGTGGTCCCGGTACACCCCGAGCACGAGGTTCAGACGCTCCGGCCGCGGGTCGTCCGCGTATGCGGCGGTCAGCTCCCACAGCGGGTCGGCGGGCGGGGTGGGGAGCAGCTCAAGCATCGGCGGGACCCTTGGGTCGGGGGCGCCGGTTCGCGAGGACGACACCCGAGGTGATCAGGGGAACGCCGACCAGGACGGAAAGGGTCGGCGACTCGTTGAGGAGGGGGACGGCGAGCAGGACGACGACGACCGGGCTCAGGCTTCCGACGACCGCACTGCGCTCCGGCCCCAGCCTGCGGATGGCGAAGGCGTACAGCAGGCCGGCGCACAGACCGACCCCCAGTCCCTGTACGACGAGGAACAGCAGGACGTCACCGCCGGCCGCGTGGGCGATCCCGGTCGGCAGGACGCCGGTCAGCACCAGCAGGGCGACCACGGCGAACGACGGCAGGCACAGCAGCCCGATGGACCCGACGGGGTCGAGCTCCACCTCCCGCAGCCCCACCGTGTAGAGCGCCCACAGTCCGCTGGCGACCAGCAGTGCGCCCGAACCGAGCAGCACGTCCTGGTCCAGCGCGGTCGTGTGGCGCCACACCAGCGCGACGACTCCGGTGACGATCAGCACGAGACCGGCCGTCTGTGTGCCGCGCGGCAGGCTGCGCCCGCTCGCCACCACGAGCGCGGAGACGAACAGCGGGACCATGCCCGGCACGATCGCACCGACGAACGCGGCCGACGTCAGCGAGCCGCCGTACATGACCATGAGGAAGAACGGCACCCCCGCGCCGCAGACGATCTTGGCGGCCGGGCCCGGCCGCACGGCCCGCAGCAGGTGCCGACGGCGCCAGAGCGCGGGCGCCAGGACGACCAGCGGGACGCCGAACCGCAACAGCGCGGCGTCGGCCGGCAACAGGGTGGAGGAGCCGAGCGCCCGGGCGCTCAGGGCGAACCCGGCCCAGATGATCACGGTGAAGCCGAGGGCCAGCAGGCCCGCCGTCCGCGGCGACAGCCCGCCGCGCCCAGCGGCGCCGAGCGCGCGCGAGGCTCCCCGCGCCCCGGGCGGCGCCGCCTCTGCCGTGTTCGTCGTGACCACCTGGATCCCTCCCGCTCGGGTACATGCCGACGGCACCGACCCCTGTCGTCACCGTCCTCGGCAACGGTAGGCGTTTCGGCGGGGCAGCCGATTGCCAGTTCTGCCCTCCACGCCTAGCTTGGGGGCAGAATCTGCCAAGATCGGCCAAGGAGTGAACGTTGGACTCAGTGGATCTCCGGATCATCCACGAGTTGCAGGCGGACGGACGGCTGTCCAACCAGGACCTCGCCGACCGCGTCCGGCTGTCCCCCTCCCCGTGCCTGCGCCGGGTGCGGCGCCTGGAGGAGGCCGGCCTGATCAGCGGGTACACCGCGATGGTCGACCAGGTCGCCTTCGGCCTCCCGATCACCGTCTTCGTACGGATCGGCCTGGAACGCCACACCGCCGAGGCGGTCAACGTGTTCGAGCACCACGTGGGGCTCATCGACCACATCCAGGACTGCTATCTGATGGCGGGCAGCAGCGACTACCTGCTCCGCATCGTGATCGAGAGCCTGGAGGCGTACGAGCGGCTGGTCCGCACCCGGATCCATGCCATCCCCGGGATCGCCTCCATCGAGTCCAGCTTCGCCTTCGGCAGCGTCAAGCAGTCCAAGGTCTTCCCCCGGCCGTCCCCCGCCTGAGGGGCGGCGTTGCACAATGCGGGGTGTGATCGATGACGACCCGTACCTGTGGCTGGAAGACATCTCGGGCGAGGCCGCCCTCGCCTGGGTGGCCGAGCGGAACGCGGAGACCGCGGCGGCACTGGCCGGCGACCCCGGTTTCGCGGAGCTGAAGCGACGGCTGCGGGAGGTGCTGGACGCCTCCGACCGGATCCCGTACACCGTGCGGCGCGGGGCGTTCCTGTACGACTTCTGGCAGGACGCCGAGCACGTGCGCGGCGTGTGGCGGCGGACGACGCTGGAGCAGTACCGCAAGGACGCCCCCGAATGGGAGGTCCTGCTCGACGTCGACGCGCTCGCCGAGGCCGAGGACGAGAAGTGGGTGTGGGCCGGGGCGCGGGTGCGGCATCCCGCCTACGACCGGGCGCTGCTCCTGCTCTCGCGGGACGGCGGGGACGCCGTCGTGGTCCGCGAGTTCGACCTCGCCACCCGGACCTTCGTCGAGGGCGGCTTCGAGGTCGCCGAGGCGAAGACCCGGATCGGCTGGATCGACGCCGACACCGTCTTCGTCGGCACGGACCTCGGGCCCGGCTCGCTCACCGACGCGGGCTATCCGCGCACGGTACGCCGGTGGCGGCGCGGCACCCCGATCGAGGAGGCCGCGCTCGTCTTCGAGGCGGAGACGGGGGACGTGGCCGCCTGGGGCCACCGCGACACCACGCCCGGCTTCGAGCGCGAGTTCGTCGGCCGCTCACCGGACTTCTTCCGGACCGAGATGCATCTGGTGGCCGACGGCGGCGAGCTCGTCCGCATCGACGTGCCGGACGACGCCGACGCGTACATCCATCGCCAGTACCTGATCGTCACCCTCAAGTCGGAGTGGCTCGGGCACCCGGCGGGCGCCCTGCTCGCGTTCGGCTTCGACGCCTTCCTGGCCGGCGACCGCACCGCCGAGGTGCTGTTCAGCCCCGACGAACGCACCGCGCTGGCCGGACAGTCGTGGACCCGCCGCCACCTGATCCTGGAGACGATGCGCGACGTGACCACCCGCATCGAGGTGCTCACCCCGCCCACGGGCGGAGCCGGCGGCTGGACCCGCGAGCCGCTCGCGGACGTCCCGGCGCTCTCCGTGGCCGGCATCGTCGACACCGACCCCGACGTCTCCGACGAGTACTTCCTGGACGTCTCCGGATTCCTCCAGCCCTCGACTCTCTCTCGCGGTGAGATCGGTGGTGACTCGGAGATCCTCAAGCAGGCCCCGGCCCGCTTCGACGCGACAGGTCTGGAGGTGCGCCAGCACTTCGCGACCTCCGCGGACGGCACCCGGGTGCCGTACTTCGTGATCGGCCCCGACCGCACCGCCACCGGCCCCGGCCCCACGCTGCTCTACGGCTACGGCGGCTTCGAGGTCTCGCTCACCCCGTTCTACAGCGGGGTCACCGGCCGCGCCTGGCTGGAGCGCGGCGGCACGTACGTGATCGCCAACATCCGCGGTGGCGGCGAGTACGGCCCCCGCTGGCACCAGGCCGCGCTCCGCGCGGAACGGCCGCGCGCCTTCGAGGACTTCGCGGCCGTCGCCGCCGACCTCGTCGCCCGCGGCATCACCACCCCCGCGATGCTCGGGGCCGAGGGCGGCAGCAACGGCGGCCTGCTCATGGGCGCGATGCTCACCCGGTACCCGGAGCTGTTCGGCGCGATCGTCTCCGAAGTACCGCTCCTGGACATGTGCCGGTTCCACAAGCTGCTCGCCGGCGCGTCCTGGATCGCCGAGTACGGAGACCCGGGCGACGAGGCCGACCTGCCCCACCTGCGGCTGCTCTCCCCGTACCACCACCTCGCCGCGGACCGGACCTACCCGCCGGTGCTCCTGATGACCTCCACCCGCGACGACCGCGTGCACCCCGGCCACGCCCGCAAGACCGCCGCCCGGCTGCGCGAACTCGGCCACGAGGTGCTGTTCCACGAGAACACCGGCGGCGGCCACTCGGGCGCTTCCGACAACGAACAGGTCGCCCACAACGACGCCCTGGTCCACACGTTCCTCTGGCGGCATCTCACGTCCTGAGAAGAACTTCGGCGGTTTTCCGTTATCGGGCCGCGCCGCCGAGGTCTCCCATGCGCAGGGCTCGACAACAGGCGCGACAGGCAGGGTGGAACCAGGGCATGGCAGCTCAGCACGGTACGGAACTGGTCAGGGCCGCACAGGCCGGGGACCCGGGGGCGCGCGACCAGCTCGTCGCCGCCTACCTGCCCCTGGTCTACAACATCGTCGGACGGGCGTTGAACGGTCACCACGACGTCGACGACGTCGTCCAGGAGACGATGCTGCGCGCGCTCGACGGCCTCGGCCGGCTCCGCTCGCCGGACAGCTTCCGGTCGTGGCTGGTGGCCATCGCCATGAACGCCGTCCGCAGCCACTGGCACGCCCAGCAGACCGGCGTCCGCACCGGCGTCCTCGACGAGGCCCGGGACGTGGCCCAGCCCGGCGGGGACTTCGTGGACCTGACCGTGGTCCGGCTCAACCTCTCCGGCCAGCGCCGCGAGACCGCCGAGGCGACCCGCTGGCTGGAGCCCGACGACAGCGCCCTGCTGTCGCTGTGGTGGCTGGAGTGCGCCGGGGAGTTGAGCCGTTACGAGGTGGCGGTGGCCCTGGACCTGTCCACCCAGCACACCGCGGTCCGGGTGCAGCGGATGAAGGAACAGCTGGACACCGCCCGGATCGTCGTACGGGCCCTGTCGCAGAACCCGCCCTGCCCCGCCCTGCGGTCCGAGATCGGCACCTGGGACGGCCGCCCCTCCGCGCTCTGGCGCAAGCGAATAGCCCGGCACGCCCGCGCCTGCGCGCGCTGCGCCGGCCTGTGGAGCGGGCTCGTCCCGGCGGAGGGACTGCTCGCCGGACTGCTGCTGGTCCCACCGGCGGTCGCCCTGCTCGCGAGCGTCCGGGAGAGCGCGGGACCGGGGCTCGCGGGCGCCTCGTACGGGTACGCGGCGGCGGATCGGTACGGCGCGGGGGACGCGTACGGAGCGGGGGACGCGTACGGAGCGCGGGGCGCGTACGGCGAGGCGGATCCTTTCGGCGCGGGCGAACCGTACGCGCCGTCCGATCCGTACGAGGTTTCCGCCGACCCCGCCGGGTTCCCCTCGGACACCTCCGCGTCCACCGTCGCCATGCCGCCCGGCGGACGGAACGGCCGCGGCGCACGCCGCCGACGGGAGCAGCGGCGGCAGCGCGACCGCCGCCGTGCCGCCCTCGCCGCGGGCATAGCCGTGGTGACGGTCGCGGGCGGGTCGTTCTACCTGATCTCCGGTCCCGAAGAGGGCCGGGAGATCGTCGACGCGGCGGGTACGGAGGCCGCCGGGACCCCGCTGTCCGTCGCCTCGTTCCCGTCCGCCGTCCCGTCCTCGTCCTCCGCCAGCCCCTCCGCGAGCCCGAGCAAGAAGCCCTCCGCCACCCCGAGCCGCCCGGCCGAGCCCAAGCCGGCGACGAAGCCCGCCACCCGGCCCGCGTCGCCGCCGCCCCGCCCGCGCCCCACCACCGCACCGATGGACTCCGGGGCCGGCTCCACCGTCGGGCAGGTGATCGCCCTGGTCAACTCCGAGCGTTCGAAGGCCGGTTGCGGCCCGGTGACCGGGAACGACCTGCTGCACAAGGCCGCGCGGGGCCACTCCGACGACATGGCGGCGCGCGACTTCTTCGACCACACCAACCCCGACGGCGACGGCCCGGGGGAGCGCATCACGGCCGCCGGGTACCGCTGGTCGACGTACGGCGAGAACATCGCGATGGGACAGCGCACCCCGGCGCAGGTCATGGACTCCTGGATGAACAGCCCGGGCCACCGAGCCAACATCCTGAACTGCGCCTTCAAGGAGATCGGCATCGGCGTCCACGACGCCGGCGGCCCGTACTGGACCCAGGTCTTCGGCGCGCGCTGAGAGACGCTCAGGCGGCCCGGCAGTACACCGCCGGGCCGATCGGCGCCGCGGCGTCGGCCATGGCCGCGTGCCGCACGGGGCGGGCGTCGCGCGAGGTGCGCGCGGTGCCGGCGGTGGCCGCGGCGCGCGAGCGGTCGCGGGCGAAGACGACGAGGCGCAGCACCGCGAACCGCGCGAGCCCGGCGAGCGCGGAGGCGGACAGGTAGACGACCTGCTCCAGCACCGCACCGGGCTCCGCCGCCAGTTGCCGCAGGGCGAACATCGCCAAGCAGGTCACCACGTACGCGGCACCCGCCGACCCGGCCGACTGCACATGCTGCCGCCAGGTCGCGCGCCCGCCCGCGCCGAAGGTGAAGCGGGCGTGCAGCTCGGTGGCGAGCAGCGTGGAGACCACGCTGACCAGAGCGTTGGCCAGGACCCAGGGAATCCAGGAGCCGAGGGCCGCCACGGCGAAGCTGGAGGCGATCCCGACCCCGCCGCCGCAGAGCACGAAGCGGGCGAAGGCGTGGAAGGCGCCGGGAGCTGCCTGCTTCCGGCTCTGCGCTGTCTCCATCGATCCGCCCCTTTTGTCATGGCCCACCCGGTGAACGGCGCGCTCCGCGGCCCGCGAACGGGACGGCTGCGCCATCGATGGTGCCATCATGGCACACTAGTGGCGCCATAGCGAGTGAGAGTGGCGTCATGTGTGGCGTCGCGGTGGAGTGCGCGGTGGTGCGGGCGAAGCGCGGCTGCGGTGCTTCTCGATACGCTCGGCATTCGCCTGGTTCCGCGCGGCCGCGTTTCCGCCGCCTCCGAAGGGCATGTCATGACCGAGCAGGCCCCCGCCCCCGTCGTCCGGCACGTCGACGCCCGCCACCGCTACGAGATCCTCCTCGCGGGGGAGCGCGTCGGCCTGACGGCCTATCGCGACCGCGACCGGCAGCGTGTCTTCGTCCACACCGAGGTCGACGCCGCCCACTCCGGCCAGGGGCTGGCCGGGATCCTCGTCCGGGCGGCACTGACCGACGTGCGCGCCTCCGGCCGGCGCATCGTGGCCGTCTGTCCGTACGTGGCGAGGTACCTGAAGAGGCACGGGGAGTTCGCCGACATCACGGACCCGGTGACCCCCGCCGTCTTCCAGTGGCTGAACGGCGTCCTGGGCCGCTGATCCACCGCTGGGGCCGGGCCGGTCCGGCGTGGGGAATCGCCCGGCGGCGCCCGCGTTGCGGCCGGCCGTGGGCTCCTCCAGGCTCGATCCAGGGCCGAACGGTCCGACGCCATGTCACGAGAGGCGGCTTCGATGGCTTCGCGACTCAACCCGTACATCACCTTCGACGGTGATGCCCGGCAGGCCCTGGAGTTCTACCAGGGCATCTTCGGCGGCACGCTGTCGCTGAACACCTACGCGGACTTCGGCGGGGAAGACGGCCCGCCGCCCGGAGACCTCGCCGAGAAGATCATGCACGGCATGCTGGAGACCGACAGCGGCTTCACGCTCATGTGTGCCGACGTCCCGCCGGGCATGGAGTACCGGCCCGGGAACAACATCTCGGTGAGCGTGAGCGGCGAGGACGACGCCGAGCTGCGCGCGTACTGGCAGCAGCTCTCCGCCGACGGCTCGGTCTCGGTGCCGCTGGAGAAGCAGATGTGGGGCGACGTCTTCGGTATGTGCACCGACCGCTTCGGCATCATCTGGCTGGTCAACATCAACGCCCAGCAGGGCTGACCGGCCCGCTGCCGGCCTGTGCGGCAGCGCGCCCAGGGTGCACCCGGCCGCGCCGGCCGCCACCCCCTCCTCGGTGAGGCGGGAGGCGGCCGGCGCGGCTTTCCGCTGCCGCCGTCCAGCCTCCCCCTCACCCTGATCGGCGCCCTCGGTTTCGCGACCGTGCCGCCGTCGAGCCTCTTCGCCCGTGCGCGGCCGCCCCCACGCCCGCCTCGGCCGCCAGCATCGGCGCCTTCAACCTCGGCAACGCGCTCGCCGCCTGGGTCGGCGGCGTCGTCATCGCCGCGGGACTCGGCTTCACCGCCCCAACCGGGTCGGCGCGCTGCTCTCCGAGACGGCGCTGCTGCCGGCTCTCCTCGCCGCCTTCCTGGACCGGCGCACGCGTGCCGCCCGTGCCCGGACGACCGCCGTCCCGGCCCCGGTGTCCGAGGCCGCGCCCGCCCCCGTTGCGGCCGGGACACACGCCTGACGCGACGCGGCCGCCGGCTCAGGCGGGGGCGCCTCCGTCCGGCGCCGCCGCCTCCTCTTCCGTCGCCCGGCGGTCCTTCCGCAGGGCGACGTGCACCGCCCACACCACCGACACCAGCGGCACCGCGACCACGGCCCCCACGAAGCCCGCCGCGATCGAGCCCGCGATCACCGTGATCGCCACCACCAGCGGGTGCAGCCGCACCGCCCAGCTCATGACCAGCGGATGCAGCAGATGCCCCTCGATCTGGCCGATGACCACGATCAGCGCGACCACGATCCCCGCCACCAGCGGGCCCTTCGACGCGAGCGCCACGATCGCCGCGACCGCGAGCGCGATGGGCGAGCCGATCAGCGGGATGAACGCGGCCAGGAACTCGAGCAGCGCGAGCGGCAGCGCGAGCGGCACGCCGAGGAGCCAGAGCGCCACGCCCACCAGCACCGCGTTGACAGCCGCGACCAGCACGATCCCGTGCGTGTAGCCGGTGAACGTACGCCAGGCCGCGCGCCCCCCGATCTGCACCCGGCCCCGGATCGACCCGGGCAGCTGCTCCTGGAACCACGCCCACTGGCGGTCCCCCGAGTGGATGAAGAACACCGAGCAGAACAGCGCCAGGGCCAGCGTGGTCAGCACCGCCACCAGCCGGTGCGCCCCGCTCACCGCCTGGCTGAACACGGTCGAGCGATGGCTCGACAGGAACTGCCCGATCCTCGACTGGACATCGCCCAGCGCCCCCGGGTTCAGCCGGAACGGCGGCCGCTCCAGCCAGTCCTCGATGCGCCTGATGCCCTCCCGGAACTCGCGCACCAGCGTCGTCCGCTCGTCCGCCACCGTCTCGCCGACCAGCGCCAGCACACCGAGGACCAGCGCGATGCCGCCGAGCAGGGTGAGCGCGACGGCCAGCGGGCGGGGCAGCAGCCACCGCGCCACCAGGTCCGCGATCGGCCGCAGCAGCGCGGTGACCACCAGCCCCAGGAACACGGCCACGCCGATCTCGTGGAACCGCCCGAGCACGGCGAACAGGCTGTAGACGAGCGCCCCGACGACGAGCACCCGCCACGCGTAGGCGGCGGCCGTGCGGAGGAACGGGACCACCTGCGGTGGTGTGCCAGGCTGCATGAGGGTCGACGTACCACCGCGGGCCCTGCGCGCCACCTCCACGGCCCCACATTCGCCCGACCTCCGCCCGGCATTCGGCCGACCGGGTCCGGACGGGCGAATGCGCGGCCGGCCTCCGGCCCGGTCCGGTGCCGCCGCCGGGCGGTCCGCCGCCGCACGGGCGAGGATCGGGGGATGGGCGTTCTGCTGCCGGTCGTGTTCTCCCTCCTCGCCGCGTTCAGCAACGCGCTCGCCACGGTGCTGCAGCGTCGCGCCGCGCTCACGGTCCCGCAGTCCGACTCGTTCCGGCCCGGGCTGATCCTCGACCTGATGCGCCGCCCGATCTGGCTGGGCGGCATCCTCGCCGTGATCGTGGCGGGCGTCGGCCAGGCCGCGGCCCTGGCGACCGGGCCGCTGACCCTCGTCCAGCCGCTGTTCGTCCTCGAACTGCCGCTCGCGCTGCTCATCGCCTCCCTGATCGCGCGCGAGCGACTGCCCGCCGGACTGTGGGCGGCGGTGGGAGGGGTGGTCGCCGGGCTCGGCCTCGCACTCGTCGCCGCCTCGCCCGGCGGGAACCGCACCCACGTGGCGCTGGACCGGTGGGTCCCGGCGCTCGTCGTGAGCTGCGCCGTCGTGGTGGCGCTGGCCGCCGCCGGACTGCGCCGGCCCCCGGGCCGCGCCCGGGCCGGCTGCCTCGGCGCCGCGACGGCGATCTGCTACGCGCTCACCGCCGCGCTGATGAAGGCGTCCATGCACATCCTGGACGACGGCGGCCTCGACGCGTTCTTCACGAGCTGGCAGACGTACGCCTTCGCCGTGACCGGCATCGCCGCGCTGCTCCTGCTCGAACACGCCATGCAGGGCGGGCCGCTGGTCGCCTCGCAGCCCGCATTGACGCTCGGGGACGCGACGGTCAGCCTCGCCCTGGGCATCGTGCTGTACGAGGAGCACGTACGAGCCGGATGGTGGCTGCTGCCCCAGCTGGCCGGCGTCGCCCTCATCGTCCTCGGGGTCTTCGCACTGGCCCGCGGCGGCGTCCGCACCGCGTAGCAGCCCCCGGCGCGCCGGGGCTCACAGCACCGACGGCGCCGCGTGCAGCAGGCAGCCGGGCGCGGCGACCTCGGCCGCGTACAGCCGGATCAGCTCGTGCATGCGGAAGACGTACTCGGTGACCGGCTCCACCAGCTGCGTCTCGACCAGCCCGTCCAGGGCGCGGGCCGCCCGGTACGTGTCCGTCCCGAGCAGCCCGGCCACGTCGGCGACGTCGAACTCGGCGCGGTCCGAGAGGCCGAGCAGCTGGAAGGCCCGCACCGAGCGGACCCGGCCGGGCATCGGGGCGCGCAGCAGCTGCTGGTAGCTCTCCGCGATGCAGGCGCGTACGGAGACCCCCTCGGCCTGCAGTTCGTCGAGGCGGCGCGCCCGGTCGCGCAGCCGGTCGGCGAAGCCGGCCAGTGACCACTCGGGTCGGCCCACCAGACGGGCGCCGGCGATCCGCAACGCGAGCGGGTGACCGCCGCACAGCCGAACCAGTTCGAGTGCGGCGGCGTGCTCGCGGGCGAACCGCTCGCCCGTCCCGGTCAGGGCCAGGAGCCGGACGGACGCGGTCTCGTCCAGGGCCCGGACCCCGACCCGGGTGGCGAGCAGGGTCGGCAGGCTGGAGCGGCTGGTGGCCAGCACGGCGCAGGCGTTGTTGGCCGGGACCAGCGGACGGACCTGCGCGGCGTCGCGGGCGTTGTCCACCACGACGAGGAGCCGGCGGCCCGCGACGGCCGACTGGTAGCAGAGCACGGCCTCGGCGGGGGAGTCGGGGATCTGCGCGGCCGGCACGCCCAGGGCCCGCAGGAATCCGGCGACGAGGTCGTACGGGCGGGGCGGGCGCCCGTCGGGAGCGGGGGAGGCGAGGTCGGCGTAGAGCTGGCCGTCCGGGTAGAGCGGGGCCAGGTCGTGCGCGTGACGCAGTGCCAGGGCCGACTTGCCGAAGCCGCCCGGCCCGTGGAACACCACGGTGGGCGCGCCCACCGTCGGCGCCGGCGCCCCGCCCGTCGCCGCCCGGGCCATCCCGAGCTCCCGCTGCCGCCCCACGAACACGGTGCTCTCCGGCGGAAGCTGACGGGGCACCGCGTAGGGGTACGCCACGGGCCCGAGGACGGCGCCGGGTTCGCCCCGCGTGGCGGCGGCATCCTCGGCCGCGGTTCCGGACGCGGTTCCGGGCGCGGCCCTGGGCCCGGGCGACGCGGACGCGAGCGGTCCGTCGTCCGGTCCGGCGGGCGCCGGCCCGGTTCCGCCGGCGGGCCCTGCGGCACCCGACGCCGCACCGCGGACCGCCCCCTGCCCCGCGACCGCGGGACCGCGGCCGAGAGACGGGTCGCGGCGCAGGACCGCCCGGTGGATTCGGCACAGGTCCTCGCCCGGGTCCATGCCCAGCTCGTCGCGCAGCGCCGCACGGGCGTCGTTGAACGAGTCGAGGGCGCCCGCCACGTCGCCGTTGCCGTACAGGGCGACCATGAGGCGTCCGCGCAACCGCTCGTTCAGCGGATGGAGCGCGACGACGTGCCGCAGCCGCTGCACGACGCTGCCCTCGCGGCCCAGCGCCGTCTCCACCTCGACCTGCTCCTCCACGGCGCTGAGGTACGACTCGGTGAGGTGCTGGCTGAACTCGCGCAGCGCCACCCCCTGGGTGACGTCCTCCAGCGGGCCGCCGCGCCACAGGTCGAGGGCGTCGGCGTACAGCTCGGCGGCCTCGGGCAGCCGCCGCGCGGCGACGGCACGGCGCGCCGCCGCGACCTTGCCGCGGAAGCAGGGGAGGTCGAACTCGGAGTCGTCGGTCCGCAGCACGTACCCGGAGCGCGAACTGGTCAGCCGCGCCCGGGCGGTGCGCAGGTGTCCGCGCAACTGCATGACGTACGTGCGCAGGTTGGCCACGGCCGATCGCGGCGGCTCGTCGCCCCAGATCTCCCGGACCAGCGCTGCCACCGGCACCGCCCGCCCGCCGTGCGCGAGCAGCATCGCCAGCAGCACGCGCTGCTTGTCGGCGCCGATCAGGACCGGGTCGCCGGCCACGCGGAGTTCGAGCGGCCCGAGCGTACGGAACGCGACGCTCCGAGCTCTCGTACAGTCGCCGTCCGCAGTGCCGTCGCCGTCGTCCGTGCCGCCGTCGCCGCTCATGCGCCGGGCGCCCGGGGCGCGCCGAGCCGGCGCACCACGGTCCCGAGGAGCTGGTCGCCGGGGAAGAAGCCCCGGTGGCGGGAGTCGATGCTGTCGGGGTTGTCGCCCCGTACGACGAGAGAACCGGGCGGCACGGTGTCGCGCGGCCCGGCGCCCGCGGTCCCGGCCGGAACGGGCTCGCCCGGCAGCGCGGTGACCCGCTTGACGTTCCATCCGGCGCCGTGCCGGTCGGTGCCGTAGCCGCCGTCCCGCTCGGACGTCTCCGGCGGCCTGAGCACCACGACGTCCCCGCGGCGGATCCGGGCGAGCGGCCTGCGCCGTACGACGACCCGCTCACCGTCCCGGATGGCGGGCGCCATGCTGTTCCCCCGTACCGACACCACCACCACGGACGTGCGGATCCGCACGGCGGCGGCAACCGCCGCGGCCACGACCAGCACGCCCACTCCTGCGCCTAACCGTCCCCCGCGCAACTGAAGCCTCCTCAGGGATCTTCCTCAGGGATCTTCGAAGTGATCAGGAATCCTGCGTCTCTCCCGCCCCAGGTGTCAATCCCCTCCCCGGGCCCCCTTCGGACCCACCCGGGCCGCCCTTCCCGACCCTCGCCGGGCCATGATCCGCGCGCTGTATCCGCGCTGTACCCATGGCTGTACGGCTCGCTGTACGCGGCGCTCGTAGGGTCCTGAGCCGCACTGATCCACCTCCCAGGGAAACGGAAGGGGCCGACGTGAACCGAATCGTCAGGAAGCTCGGGGACCGCGTGCTGGAGCGTCTCGCGCCGAGCGCCACCGCGCAGGCGGACACCAGCTTCTACCAGTTCTGCTACTGCAGCGGTCCGTACTACTACCGCAAGCTGTGCCACGTCGTCGGCGGCTACAGCACCTGTGGTTCCTGCTACCGCTCGGGCGAGTGCTGAGCGGGCACCGACCGCGTCGGCGGCCCCGCTGCCGATGAGCCGGACCACCGGTCCGCCCCGCGTCGTGCGCGGGCGGGCCGGTGCCCTCCGGGGCCGTGGGGGCCCCGGAGTCCCGGGCACCGAACGCCGAGGAGCTGAAGGGTGTACTACGCCGGGCTCGCGGCCCGTCTCCTGCTGGTTCTCGTCTTCGTCGCCGCGGCCGCCGGGAAGTCCTGGCGGCGCGCGTCCTTCACCGGCTTCGCCGCCTCCCTCGCCGCCCTGCGGCTGTTCCCGCGCCGCCTGACCACCGCCGTGGCCGTGGCGACGGTCGGTGCGGAGGCGCTCACCGCCGTGCTCCTGGCCGTCCCCGCGACGGCGGGCGCGGGCCTCGTCCTGGCGATCGCCCTGCTCGGGGCGTTCGTCGCCGGAATCCTGGCCGCCCGGCGCGGCGGGCGGCAGGTGCCGTGCCGCTGTTTCGGGGCCACCAGCGCCCCGCTCGGCCTGCCGCACGTGATCCGCAACGCGCTGCTCGCCGTGGTCGCCGTGCTGGGCCTCGTCGCCATGGCAGCGTCCGCGCCGGGCGCCCTGCACCCCGGCGGGCTCGCGCTCGCGGGCGGCACGGCGGCGGTCGGTGCGCTGATGGTCGTCCGCATGGACGACCTGCTGGCTCTCGTGCCGCTGCTTCGCTGATGCCCCGCTCGTCCACTCGCCGAGCCCTTGATCCGAGCCGAACCCCGCTGACTGGAGTATGAGATGGCCTTCCTCGTCGTCGCGCTGGTGCTCGTCGCCGCGCTCTGCGTCTTCCAACTCGTCCTCGTCCTCGCGGTGCTGCGCCGGCTGCGCGAGCACGAGACCCGGTTCGAGCAACTGGCGCGGTCCCGGGGCCCGATGGACGCCTACGACCCGAACGAGCTCGTCGGCCGTCGTATCCCCGAACTCGCCGCGCACACCGGTGGGGAGCCCCGCACGGTCGGCTTCTTCTCGGTCGGCTGCGAGGCCTGCCACGAGCAGGCGCCGGAGTTCGTGGCCGCCGCGGGGGTGGGCGACGCCTCGGCGATCGTCGTCGGCGCCCCGGCCGACGAACTGACCGGCCTGCTGGGCGGCGTGCCGGTCGTCGTCACCGGCGAGGAGGCCGACGGGCTGATGAGGGCCGTCGACGTCAAGGCGTTCCCGACCTTCCTCCGGGTCGACGGGGACGGCGTGATCGTCCGCGCCGGCATTGCCGTGGCGGACCTGCCCGCCGCGACCCCCGCGCTGTGACGGCAGGCCGGGCCGTGGGTCCGGACGACGGCCCGGAAGCGGGCCCCGGCCGGGCCGCGCGCGTCTGCGCCGTACGGCATCTGCGGACCGTCTGGGGCGCCTGCTGGGCGGCGGCGCCGTGGGTCTGGGCCGGGCACCTGCCCGTCGCGGTGGCAGCCGGGCTCGTCCCGCCGGCCACGGCCTGGCTGACGAAACTCCTGGTGGACGACCTCACCCAGGGCCGGGGCGGGCACGCCCTTGCCTACGCGGCGGGGCTCGGCGCGGTCGGCCTGTTCGGCGCGCTGCTGCCGCACGCCGGCGAGTACCTGCGCGGCGAACTGGGCCGCCGGATGGACCGGTTGCTGCGGGACCGGCTGCACACGGCGGTGAACGGCTTCCTCGGCCTGTCGCGGTTCGAGGACCCGCACCACCTGGACCGGCTGCGGATGGCGACCCAGGCGTCCGGGGGCTCGCTGTCGCCGGTGACCGGCGGCACGGCGGAGATCGGCCGCAACGTCGTCGCGCTGCTGAGCCTGCTCGCCACCCTGTTCGTGCTCAGCCCGGTGATGGCGGTGGTGGTGTTGCTCGCGGCCGTGCCGGTGCTGATCGCCCGGCTCGCCCTGTCCCGGCGGCGCGTCGGGATGCTGGCCGCCACGTCGTCCGCGATGCGCCGGGAGCTCTTCTACTCGGCGCTGCTGACGGAGGAACAGGCGGCCAAGGAGGTCCGGCTGTTCGGCCTCGGCGGCTTCCTCAAGGGCCGCATGCTCGACGAGCTCACCGGCATCCAGGCCGCCGAACGCCGCCTGGACCGCAAGGAAGCCGCCGTGCAGGGCACCCTCGCCGCGCTGTCCGCGGCGGTCGCCGGCGGCGGCCTGGTGTACGCGGTGGACGCCGCGCTCGCCGGGCGCCTCACCGCGGGCGACGTGACCGCGTTCGTGGCCGCGGTCGCCGGTGTCCAGGCGGCGCTCGTCGGCCTCGTCACCGGCCTCGCGCAGGCGCACGAGGCGCTGCTGCTCTTCTCGTACCACGCCGACGTCACCGAGCTGCCCGACGACCTCGCCTCGGGCGGCGCGCACGACCTGCCGGCCCTGCGCCGCGGCATCGAGCTGCGCGACGTGTGGTTCCGGTACCACGACGACCACCCGTGGGTGCTGAAGGGCGTCGACCTCTTCATCCCCTTCGGGCAGTCGCTCGCCGTCGTCGGACTCAACGGGGCGGGCAAGAGCACCCTGATCAAGCTGCTCTGCCGGTTCTACGACCCGGTGCGCGGCTCGGTGCACTGGGACGGCACGGACCTGCGCGACATCGCCCCGGACGAGCTGCGCCGGCGCATGGGCGTGCTGTTCCAGGACTTCATGAACTACGACCTCACCGCGCGCGAGAACATCGGCGTCGGCGACCTCGACGTCCTCGGCGAGCCGGACCGGATCCGGGAGGCCGCCGAACTCGCGGGCGCCCACGACATGGTGAGCGCGCTGCCGCAGGGGTACGACACCCTGCTCAGCCGGATCTTCTTCGCGGACGGCGACGATCCGACGGCGGGAACGGTGCTCTCCGGCGGCCAGTGGCAGCGGCTGGCCCTGGCCAGGGCGCTGCTGCGGCAGGGCCGGGACCTGCTGATCCTGGACGAGCCGAGCGCGGGCCTGGACGCCCAGGCGGAGCACGAGGTGCACGCGGGCCTGCGCAGGCACCGCGAGGGACGCACCAGCCTGCTGGTCTCCCACCGACTCGGCGCGGTCCGCGAGGCCGACACGATCGTCGTCCTCGACGGCGGCCGCATCACCGAACGCGGCACCCACGACGAACTGATGGCGGCGGGCGGCGTGTACGAGCACCTGTTCACAGTCCAGGCGGAGGGCTACACGGTCGACGCGTAGCGCGCCCCCGGGGGCGCGCCTCGTACCCTGGGGGCCGTATCGTCGTACCGCCTTGCGAGGAGCCCCCATGGGACGTCTGCCCGGTCTGCTGGGGATCCCGCGGCTTTTGAGGCACATCGGAGCGACCGGGGCCGGGCTGCCGGCAGACGACGAGCTGGAGTTCGACGCGCCCGACCCGCGCGTGCGCGCGGCCTGCGAGGCCGTTCGGGAGGGGCGGTTCGGGCCGGCGGAGGAGCTGCTCGCGGCGACCCGTGAGGCCGCCGACTGGGGGCTGCGGACCCGGGCCGCCCGGGCGCTCGCCGAGGTGCTGCTCGACGGCCCCGGACGGATCGAGGCGTGGTCCGAGCGGAGGCCCGGCGACCGTGACGTCGCGATCGTCCGCGCCGAGGCGGCCGTTGCCCAGGCCTGGGCCGTACGGACCGGCGCGCGGGCCTCCGAGGTGTCCGCGGAGCAGTTCGAGGGCTTCCGCGCACTGCTCACCGACGCCGTACCGGTCCTGGACGAGGCGGTCGCGCTCAACGAGGGCGACCCGACCCCGTGGGTGACCGTGCTCGCCCACGACACCGGCTCGGCCGCGCCCCTGGAGGACTTCCAGGACCACCTCGCCGGCGCCCTGGCGCTCGACCCGCACAACTGGGCCGCCCACGCCCGCGCCGTGCAGTTCCTCGCCGCCAAGTGGTACGGCTCGCACGAGGAGATGTTCGCCCACGCCGAGCGCGCGGCGGCCGCGAGCCCGCCGGGCCATCCGCTGCGCGGGCTGCCCGTCGTCGCGCTGTCCGAACTCGCCCTGGACGAACGGCTCGACGGCGACGCGGCGACCAAGTACGGCCCCCTCTCCCAGCGTCGCGTCGATGCCGCGGTGGCGGCTGCCCGCGCACTCTCCGAGTCCCGCCCGGCCGGCGATCCCGAGCTGGCGGTGGTCCGCAACCATCTCGTCTGGGCACTGATCCGCGACGGCCGACCCGCCGTGGAGATCCTCGACGCCTTCCGGGCCGTCGGGCGGCACGTCACCCCGTACCCGTGGTCGTACCTGGGCGGCCTGTCCGTGTTCACGGAGTTCCGCTCGGGCGTCCGCGCCCAAGTGGCCCAGGAGACGCCGTTCTTCGGCGGTACCGTCGGCCCACCCCGGCCGGACGAGGCCGCCGCGGACGCGGGCGGCGCTCGCCGCGAACTCGCCCTCGTACCAACAACGGTCGCCCAGGTCACCGAGGCCGTGCTGCTCACCGGCGTCACCTACCGCATGGCGCCCCTCAAGGGCCGAACATCCGTCACCGTCGTCGAGACGGCCCCCTCGCAGGAACCGCGGACCGGGAAGCGCGGCAGGCGTCCCGGCCTGCGCCGCGCGCTCCTCGGCGAGGGCGACCTCGTCCGGCTCGCCCGGTCGTTCACCACCGGCGAGCCCTGGCCGGTGCTCGTCGTGTCGAGGTTCGCCGACCGGTACGGGCTGAGCCTGGTGCGCGACCGCACCGTCGTGGCGACCCACTACTGGCAGGGCCCCGACGGGATCCCCACCCAGGAGGAGGCCGCCGGCACCGCCGCCGCGCTCGTGTCCGCCTTCCGGAAGGCGGACGAGCGGCAGGTCGCCGCCGCCCTCCGCGACCCGGGCACGGACCGCGCCCCCGTCGACGCCGCGCTCGCGGCCCTGCGCCTGCCCGCGCTGCCCGAGGGCTACGGCGAGCGGTACGAGGTCCTGGCGGACGATCCGAGGGCGAAGCTGGTCACCAAGCGGTCCCTGCGCGCCGCCCTGCGGGAGTCCCTCCGCGACGACCCCGCGGACCCGGCGCGCGAACTGCCGCCGCTCGGCCTGTGACGACGAACGGCCGGCCCCGCAGTGCGCGGGACCGGCCGTCCGGAGGTCGAGGGCGAGGAAAGCGAACGAACTAGATTCAAGGAGTGGTGAGAAGGAAGCCTGTTCATGGCCTCGCCACGATGAACCGTAGCAGTCAGGCGGGAATCACGTCGCGCAGATTTTCCGGCGTGAGGACGCGGGACCCGTCGGGGAGCCCGTCGGGGCGCTGCAGACCGATGAAGGTGACCGGGCCGTCCGGCAGCCTCACTCCGTCCCACAGGGTCACGTCGTCCGCCGACTCGGCCATCAGGTGGACGAGGTGACGAACGGTCAGGTGGTCGCGCTCGACGGCGGCCCGCACCAGCATCGAGACGGAGACCCGGTTGGTCTCGACCTGATTGGTCGCCGGGCTGCCCTTCAGGTAGAAGTGCAGCCACTTGGCGGTCCACCGGCCGTCCTCGTCCCGCGCGAACACCAGCGGCAGCGCGACCCGGCCCGTCCCGCGCAGCTCCGACTTCATGCGCACCGTACGCGGCTCGAACGGCCGGCCCTGCTGGTCGCCGTCGCGCAGCATGAAGCCGAAGAAGGACTCGGCGGTCTCCTCGAAGCCCTCGCCCGAGTAGATGTCGACCTGCGGCACGATGTACGGGCCGCGGGCCGCGCCCAGCCTGAGGTTGATGAACTCCGAGGCGCCGTCGGGCGCGTCGGTGATGTCGCCGGAGTGCACGCCCTCCACCTGGGTCAGCGCCGTCCAGGACAGCCAGGAGAGCATCGAGTAGTCGGTGTTCAGCATCAACGCCGACAGGTCGTAGTCCGTCGTGCGCGCGGTCTGCTTCCAGTACACGAAGAAGCGCAGCAGCTCGCCGTCGACCGGGGTCACCGAGCCGCGGGGCAGCACGCCGAGCCCGGCCGAGGTCGCCTTGCCGCTGAGCGGCAGCGCCACGTCGAGGATGTCGGGGTCGACCAACAGCCGCCCGGGGGCGGGGAGTCGACGGCGCGTCTCCGCGTCCAGCGCCTCGATCAGCCGCTCGCGGTGCGTCGCCGGCAGGTCCGCACGCGTGTCGGGCTGCGCCCAGGCGCGTCCGCCGCGGTTCACGTGGATCCGCGGCGCCGCGGAGGCTTCGGGACGCCGGTTGTGCAGATGCTCCCGCACGGACAGCACGACCCGCCCGGCCACCTGCGGCGCCACCTCGACGGCCGCCGCCACCACGGCGTCCCGCACGTCGCGCTGCCGCTCCGGGGTCTCCTCCCAGGCCGCGCGCAGCAGCCGGTCCAGGGACCGGAACAGCCTGCCCGGCGCGGACTTCAGCAGCTCGGTCGCCCCGGCGACGTCACCGCGGTCGAGCAGCTCCTCCACCCGGCTGTCGAAGGACCGCACGGTCTTCTCGCCGCGGGCGACGGCGAACACCTCCGCCGCATGCGGCCACCGCGGGTACTCGTGCGGGTGCAGCCGCTCGCCGAGCCGCTTCCACGCCTCGCGGTGCGCGGCGACGTCGGCCAGCTTGGCCGGCGACGCGGCGACGACGGAGTCCAGACCCGCCAGCAGTGCCCGGCGCACCGGACGCGACATCCCGCGGAACCGCGTCGGCTCCCGCAGGGTCACGTCGCCCTCCGCGAGCGCGCAGGCGAGCCGCAGCACGTCGGTGACGGTGTCGAGGAGCAGGCCGGCCCCGACGCCCAGCCGGGCACGGTTGACGACGGCGCGGTTCTCCCGGACCGGGATCTCCTCGGGCTGCGGGCCGGCCACGCACGCCTCCGCGAGCACGGCGAGGTCCGCCAGCGCCTCCTCGCCCAGTGGCGTGGAGCTGCCGGCGAGCGCCAGGTACAGCGCGGTGACCTCGGTCTCCGCGTCACCGCCGAGGTGCAGCACGATCTGGCGGTCGCCGGCCGCCGGGATCAGCTCGTCGTGGGCGGCGAGCATCTCCTCGTACGTGTGGCGGTAGGTGCCGTACGAGGGGAGCGTGAGCAGGTTCAGCACCCCGCTCGACAGCTGGGCGAGCGTGCTCTCGCGCGTCGCGTCGTCGGCGAGGGCCTCGGCGACGCAGCTCGCCCAGAACGCGACGGTGTCGGGCACGTTGGCGGGGAAGTCGAGGAAGTAGACGTTGTGCTGTACGTGGTCGCCGACCATCCGGCGCACGGTCTCCAGGGTCCGCTCGGCGGTCTCGCGCACGGCGTCCGGGGACAGCCCGCCCAGGTGCTTCATGAGGTCTGCCGAGAGCTTGAAGCCGACGGACATCAGCACGGCGTCGAACTGCCGCGCCACGGCCTCGCCCTGCCCGGCCGGTCCGGCCGGGGCGGGGAGTCGGAGGGTGTGACGGACGACCAGGGGTTCGAGAGCGTGGACAACCATTCCGGCATGATCACAGCTCGGGTACGGCCGGTGCACCCGGGTTTCCGCGCTCCCGCCCGGCCCGGACCGACCGGGCCAGGCCGTACGCGGTGAGCAGCCAGGCGGCGACGGCGATCCACAGCAGGACCCGGCCCAGTGTGTCGAGCCAGGCGACGTCCGCCGAGTCCGCCGCCGACAGGGTGGCCGCCGCCGTCATGCCGAGCGGGAAGACCGTCGCCCAGCGGCGGACGTCGTAGCCGAGGCGTGGGCGCACCGCCTCCGCCGCCATGAGGACGACGTACGACGCGAGACCGATGCCGAGCAGCACCAAGGTGGTCGTCCGCAGGACGGCTCGCTGGTCGCCCACCCACACGCCCGAGTCGAGCAGCTCGGCGGCGGCGAGCGCCGAGAACGCCATCGCCCCGCCCGAGATCCAGTGGTCGCCCGCGCCGGTGAGGACCTGGCGGAAGTCGAAGCGGTTCAGCGCGTCGGCGTAGAGCAACAGGCCGAGCGCGAACAGCACCAGGCCCGCCCGGGCGAGCCAGTCGCCGATGTGCGGCGCGAGCACCGCGGCGAGCACCACGAGCCCCTGCGTGGCGACGCAGACGAGGAACGCGGCGCCCGGCACGCGCCGCCCGAGATGCCGCAGCACCGCCACGAGCAGCAGGGGCCAGACCGCGGCGGCGAGCACCAGCAGGACGGTCGCCACCACCGTCCATCCGAGGAGGGCCAGCCGGGCGCCGAGCACGGTCGTGGCGGCCACCGCGGTCAACGCCGACGGCGTGTCCGCCCGCGCCTCCCACTGCCCCCGGTCCCGCACCGCCAGCGCCGCGAAGTGGACGGCCAGCAGCACCCACAGCGCTCCGGCGAGGCAGAGCGCCACCACGGACAGCACCTCGTGGCCGCTCGTGTGGAGGCCGACCGACAGGATGCCGGTCGCCATGACCGCCGACCCGGCCGCCGGTGGGAGCCCCGACCACCAGGACGTGACGCGCTCGTTCATGGCCCCATCGCACCGTCCCGCCCGGCGCGCCGCCCGCATCCGGTGGCCGTTCGGGTGAAGCGCCGCCGGGTGGCGGCTCTCGCCGCGCGGGCCCGTGCGGCGCCGGTTCTCATGGGGAGCGGTGGTCCATGGACGGGGAGCGGTGCCCCGTGGCCGCGGCCGGCGGGAGGCGCGAGGTGCAGGAGTCGACGAGCGAGCCGGGCGCCCTGCTGCTGCGCACCGGCCGGTACTTCCGGCCGTGTTCAGCGCGCCCGTCCAGTACCTCTTCCGGCCGTACGTGGTCTACCGCAGCCTCGACCCGCGACAGCCGGCGGAGCGCCCGGCACGGAGGGGCTGGGAACGGATCACGTACTGACCCGGCGGCGCCGTCAGCCGCTTCGGGGCGCGTACATGATGACGGCCATGCCGGCGAGGCAGATCAGCGCGCCGACGACGTCGTACCGGTCCGGGCGGTAGCCGTCGGCGAGCATGCCCCAGGCGAGCGAGCCGGCGACGAACACCCCGCCGTACGCGGCGAGGACGCGGCCGAAGTTCGCGTCGTCCTGCAGGGTGGCGACGACCCCGTACAGACCGAGCGCGACGACTCCGGCGCCGACCCAGGCCCACCCCCGGTGCTCGCGCACGCCCTGCCAGACGAGCCAGGCGCCGCCGATCTCGAACAGGGCGGCGACGACGAACAGGGCGACGGAACGAGCGACGGTCATGGCGCACGACTCTACGGCCCGGTCACGGCCCGGCCATGATCTGCCCACGGTCCGCCTCGGGCCCGCCCGTCCCGGGCGCCCGGCGCTCGATCGCGACGAGGGCGGCGTCGTCCCCGAGGTGCCCGCCGACGTAGCCGCGCAGGTCCCCCGAGAGCTGCCGCAGCAGCGTCTGCGGCTCCTCCCCGGCCCAGGCCGCGACCCGCTCCTGGAGCGGGTAGAACGCCCGCGAGCGGTCGCGGGCCTCGATCACCCCGTCCGTGTAGAGCAGCAGCACGTCGCCGACCCGGAAGGGGAAGGTCTCGACCAGGATCTCGGGCGACAGGAGCGCCGTCAGGCCGAGCGGCGGGCTCGGGGCGGCGCTGTCGAGCACGACGACGTGCCCGTCGCGCAGCACCAGCGGGGGCGGGTGTCCGCAGTTCGCCACGTGCACGACCGGTTCGTCGTCCGGTACGTCCAGGACGAGCGCGGTCACGAACGCCTCCTCGCGCGCGGTGGACGCCGCGGCGTCCGGCTCGTCCGTCCCGCCGGAGTCCTGAGCCGAGCCGACGCCCGCCTCCAGGCTCGCCACCAGCTCGGGCAGCCGGGCCGCCCGCCCCGCCGAGACCCGGAACGCGCCCATCACCAGGGACGCCTCGCTGATCGCGTCCAGTCCCTTGCCCCGCGCGTCCCCGATCAGCAGCCGGGTCCCCGACGCCGTACGCGCCGCCGCGTACAGGTCGCCGCCCATGTTCGCCTCCTCCTCGGCCGCCAGATAGACGGAGGCGATCGTCAGCGGTCCGGCGCGGCGCGGGAGCGGCCGCAGCACCGCGCCCTGCGCGGCCTGCGCGATGGACCGCAGCCGGCTCACCTTGCTCTCGTGCTGCTCGCGGAGGTGGGCGAAGAACGTGACCATCGCGGAGATCAGGACCAGGGCGATGATCTGGTACGTGTGGTTCAGGTCGGTCAGGCTCGTCCGGGCCACGGCCACACCCACCTGCGCGGCCACGGCGACCGCGCCGACCAGCGCCGTCGTCCGGGCCCCCGCGAAGGACGCGGTCAGCGCGGGCGCCGCGACGAGGAACGGCCCCAGATGGACCTCGGGCGGTGACAGGACGTCCACCACCGTGACCGCGGCGATGAGCGCGAACGAGACCGCCAGCAGCCACGGCCGGGCACGATGCCGCGCGACGAGCGGCGTGTCGTGCTGCCGCGAGGAGTCCATACGACCTGCATACCGCAGGGTCGCCCTATCGGCTTACCGACATACCGGGGCCGCCGTCACGCGAGGGTCCGCGGCAGGTCCGCGGCGGGCTCCGCGGCCGGTACGGAGAGGACCACGGCCGTGATGTTGTCGGCGCCGCCGAGACCGAGGGCATGTGCCACCAGCGCGCGTGCGTCCGCGAGGGGTTCGCCGCCGCCGGGGCGGAGCCGGGCGCGCAGCGCGGCGAGGTCCGGGAGGTGCCGCCAGAGTCCGTCCGTGCACAGCAGGAGGCGGCCCGGGACGGCGGTCCGCAGGCTCCGGATCCGGGGCAGCGGGGCGTCCGCGCCGGCGCCCTCGGCGCTGCCGCTGCCCGCGCCCCCGTCCGCATGTCCGCTGCCCGCCCCGAGCCACGCCGTGAGCGCCTCGTCCGCGCCCGTGTCGTCCTCCGTCAGGAGGGTCCCCGGACCCTCGTCGGGGATCCAGTACGCCCGGCTGTCGCCGATGCCCGCACACCAGAAGCCCTCCGGGCCGACGACGGCCGCGACGTACGTGCAGGCCGGCGGGGTCTCGCCCGGCGCGGCCCCCGGCGGTACGAGCCGGGCCACCGCCCGGCCGGCGGCGCGAGCCCCCTCGGACAGCGCGACCTCCGGCAGCGCCCCGTCGCTCAGCCCGGCGGCCGTCGCGGACGCGCCGACCTCCGCCGCGAGCAGGGCCGCCCGGTCCGAGCGCGGCGTCATCGACACGCCGTCGCAGGCCACGCCGACCGTCCACGGCCCGCTCGTCCTCACCGCCATGGCGTCCGCGTTGACCTCGCGCACCAGGCCGCGGTCGCTCACCCCCGCCGCGCCGCCGACCGGCGTGATCTCCACCCGCGCCCGGAACCCCGCCTGCGCCCTGCCGCACTCCCAGCAGCGGCCGTCCGGGGCCACCGTCCCGCCGCACCCCTCGCACGCGTCCATGATCGCGAGGGTAGCGAAACTCGGCTGCGGGTCGGGCCCCCTCCTCCTACGCTGTAGAGGGGGCGTCGGCGGTGCCGTGCGGCCGGAGGAGCTCATGAGACGACGTCATCACTTCCACATCGATCATGCGGGGCACTCGATCAGCGTCACCGTCCAGACGGGCCATACGTCCATCGTGGAGGTCCTCGTCGACGGCAAGGAGACGGGGTACGCCACGACCCCGCACGACCGGCCCGTCGCGGTCACCGTCGAGCTCCCGAGCGACCCACCGGCCCCCGTCGCGGTACACGTCACGCCCGGTCCCGGCATGCCCCGTTGCTTCTTCGCCGCACCGCCGGACGCGGAGCACCAGGTCATGTCGCCACGCCACTACTGAACAGGGCGGTTCACCATCGAAGACAGTTTCTACGCACCGGCCCGCACCCTTGCCGGGCTGCTGCAGAGAGGGCGGGGCCGCGGCGCCCGGGAAGCCCTCGCGGATCCGGCGGCGGCCGCCCCGGTCGTACGGGATGTCCTGGCCGCGGACTGGCGGTGGGACTTCGTCGACGACCGGGAGCTGTTCTCGGCCCGGCTGATACGCGACCTGGAGCTCCCCCTCGACCCGGTGACCGCGCTGCTCGCCGGCGACCAGGACGCGGTCGAACGCGCTGCCGGCATGCTCTGCCCGCTCGCCCTCGGCGGGTCGGCCGAGGCCCGCGACGCGCTGCGGGAGTACGTGCGGCACGGCGAGCACTGGACGGACGTGCTGGAGGAGATGGCCGCCGCCTGGCCGGTCGTGTGGTGGGACGACCTCGCCGACGTCGCCCGTGCCCGGCTCGACGGGGAGCGGCCGGATCTGTGGCGGTCGGAGCCGTGGGTGCGTTGGCGGGACCGTATTCCCGTGCGGGTGCCGGGGCCCCGGTCCGGCGGCCACGCGTATCCGCTGGACCTGCGCAGCGATCTGCTGCTCGCGCGGCTCGCCGATCCCGACGCGCCCGAGCGCGCCAGGACCGACGCGCTCCGCCTGCTGTCCGACCGCCCGGCCGAGCCCGCCCTGCTGCCGCTCGTGCCGACGCTCGGCTCGGCCGACGGGGAGCGCCCGCTGCCCCTGCTGCCACGGGCCGTCCGGCGGCTCGGCGCGCTCGCCGTGCCGGCCGCGCGGGAGTGGGCGCGGGACGAGCGGGCGTGGCTGTCCTGGACGGGTGTCGCCGTCCTCACGGAACACGGCGATTCCCAGGACGTGCCTGTCCTGGTGGCGGAGCTGGAGGCCGATTGGCAGCGGACGAACTGGTGCGGGCCGAAGGTGATCGCCGACGGCCTCGCCCGCTTCGGGCCCGCGGCGGCCGAGGCCGCCCCGCTGCTCCGGCGGTACTGGGCGCTCACCCCGCACTCGTACGAGCGGCCCGCCTACCTGAAGGCGCTCGCGGCGATCGACCCGGCGGGGATCGAGCCCGCGTACGTCGAATCGCTCTGGGACTGCGAGGAGGAGGCCCGGCTGCTCGGCATCGCGTCGGCGCCGGACCTGCCGTCCGTGCGGGAGCGGGTCGCGGCGCTCGCCGACGACCCGATGGAGCGGCCCGATGTCCGGGAGGCGGCCAACGCCCGTATCCACGGACGGGGTTGAGTACCCGTACTCATGTCGTGCGCCGCCTCCGGGAGCACCCTGGGACCGAGGTGAGGGGGAGCGTACATGGGCAAGGTACTCGGGGTGGTGCTCGCGGTCGCGGGGACCGGGGCCGTACTCGTCGGGGCGTACGTGGTGGGCGTGCCGGTGGACGTCGTGCTCGGCGTCGGGGCCGGAGTCGTCGCCCTGTTGTGGCTGCTCGTGCTGCTGACCGTGCCGTGGAACCTGTACTTCCGTGCGCACACGGTGCTGTCCGAGATCGCGGTCAGCCGGGAGAAGGGCCTCGACGTCCCGGAGGCGCGGGACGCCGAGGCGGCGCGGATCGCGCGGACGATGCTGCGGGCGGCGATCGGCGGGCACGTCGCGACGGCCGGCCTGGTGGTCGCCGTGACCCGGGCGACCGGGAACGCGACGGGGTACTGGTTCGCCGGGTTCTTCCTGCTGAGCACGCTCTTCCGGCCGGCCGGTGCGTACTTCGGTCAGCTGCGGCGCCGGCTCGGTTCGCTGCTCAAGGACGTGACGTACCCGCGCGACGACGTCGTGGAGGTACGGGCCCAGGTCGCGCAACTGCTGGCCGGCGCGGCGGTGCTGGAGGGCAAAGCGGAGGAGCAGTACCGGGCGCTCGCCGAACTCCGCCGGAACGTCGACGCGTTGAGTGCCTCGATGTACGCGCGTACCGACGCCACGGACCACCGGATCACCACGCTGGCGCGGGAGTTCGAGGCGACGGTCGACAGGCTCGGCGACAACGAGGAGATCATCACCGGCCTCAAGGCGTTCCTGCGGCTGCTGCGCACCGACGGCGTCGCGGCGGCGGACGTGGCGGGGCGCGCCCACCCGTGACGGCTACGTGTCCTCCGCCGCGGTGGTGACGCGGGCCAGGACGTCCGCGTAACGGGCCCGCCGGTCGGGGCGGGCCCGCGAGACGGCGCGGCGCAGCGCGGGAACGGCGGCGGGGCCCACGAGGACGAGGCCGTCCTCCGCCGCCCGCCGGACGGTCGGGTGCGCGTGGTCCAGCAGTGACGTGAGCGCCGGGGTCGCCGGTTGCCACCGCGCCTGCGCGAGCACGCGGACCGCGCTGCGGACGACGTCCGGCTGCGGGTCGTCGAGCAGCACCTCGGTGAGCCGGAGATGCGTGTCCCGGTCGAGCAGGGCGCGTGAGGTGCGGTGCGCGTGCAGCCGGACACCGGTGCTGGGATGGGTCAGCAACCCCCGTAGCAGGTCGGCGAGTTCCGGGTGCGGTGCGCCGTCGGCGTCCTCGGACAGTCGGGTGAGCGCGCGCCGGATCCGCTCCGGATCGCCGGAGCGCGCCAGCCGGTACAGCTCCTCCCGGGAGGGTGGCTGCGGGGGCGCTGAGCGGGTCCGCTCGCGCAGGGCGCGCAGCGCGTCGGCGTCCTCGTCCGGCGCGCCCGGCCCGCGCAACGGCCCGTCGACGAGGACGAGCCGGGCGTCCGGGTACTGCTCGTCCAGCAGGGCGAGCGTGGGCGTCCGCAGCAACGGCCGCCCGGCGAGCAGCGGCAGCAGCCCCAGGGTCCCCGCGGCGATCCGCCCCTCCAGACGAGCGGCCAGCGAGTCGGAGGGCACGTTCCGCAGCGCCTGTGCGAAGTCGGGCCGCGTGTCGGCGGGCCCGTGCTCCCACAGCCGCAGCAGCAGCGGCAGCAACTCCTCGGCGTCCCGGGCGCCCAGCGAGACGGCGATCCGAGCGAGCCGCTCGGCCCGCGGCCCGTCGGCGGGTGGGGCCTCCCTCATGAGTCCGGGGGCGGCCTCGGTCAGGGCGCGGTGGAGGTCTCGGGAGGGGACCTCGACCCGGCCGCGCAGGTACGCGTCCAGTACCGCCGCGCGTGGGGCCGGTTCGGGCCAGGTCAGGAGGGTGCGGGCGGCAGTGTCGCGGCGGTCGGGGGTGGCCGAGGCCAACATCTCGTAGAGGCGCTCCCGCTGGGCCGCCGACCTCGGCTGGTCCAGGTCGCCGTCCTGCGCCGCCCGCGACGCGCTCGCCGCGGTCCTGGCCTGCTCCCCGAGTGTCCACGCGGGTTCGCCCAGGGGCTGAAGCTCCGTCATCCAGTCCACCAGAGCGCCCCGCACGGCGGGCGACACGTCCGCCTGAGCATCGACGAGCGCGGCGAGCTGCGCCCGCGAGCGGGGTACGGCTTGTGCGAGCCGCGCCGTCCTGCTGCGGAACGCGGCAAGAGACTCCATGCTCCTTGCCGCGGTGGTGAGTTCGGCGTGCCAGCCGGCTTCCTCGTACGGCTGCGACTCCCCGAGGCCGAACTCCTCGCGCAGGAGCCGGGTGCGGGCCGCGTCGGGGTTCTCGGCGAGTCCGGCGCAGGCCAGTTCGCGGTCGAGGTCCGTGCGCACGACGACCGCGCCGCAGCGGCGCAGCAGGGGCAGCGTGGACCGCCGCCCTGCCGGGCGCGGCGGCAGGGCGCGTACGGCGGTGACGACATCGGCCGCCACCGCCGGCCGCAGCAGGGGCGCGGCGGCTTCGAGGAGCCCGATGAGTCGGTCCCGGCCCTCACCGTCCTCCTCGCCGAGGGCGTCGAGGAACACCGGGACGGCACGGGCGAACCCGGCGAGTTCATGCCGCTCCCACGGGCCTGGGCAGATGTCCGGCAGCAGGCTCAGTACGGTGCGGCGCGCGTCCGCCGACGTGCCGGCGAGGGCGAGCCAATCGACGAGGTACGGGCGCAGATGCGGCTCTCGGTCGTTCACGATCGCCGGGCCGCGCTCCACCAGGCGCTCGGCGACGCGCAGGGCGATCTCCTGGTCCCAGCCGTGTTCCGCGAGCTGCTCGACGTCGGCGTCCCGGGGGGTGGGGGTGGTGTCCAGGGCTACCCGCAGCCGGTCGCGGATCCGGGCATCACCCTCGCCCTCCGCCGCGGCGGTGACGGTCGCCGCGTACGCCTCGCCCAGCAGGGACCGCAGCGCCCGGACGACGAGGGCGCGCAGGCCCGGGTTGTCGTCGCGGCCGAGCCGGTGGAGCAGGGGCGGTACGGCCCGCGGTGTGCCGGCGGTGGCCAGGGCCTCGGCGGCCGTCTTGCGGACGTTCATGTTCGGGTGGCCGAGGCAGCCGGCGATCGCGTCGGACGCCCAGCGGGCCTCGGCCCGGCCGAGGGCGGCGAGGGTCTGGCGCACGGTCTGGGGGTCGCGGGTCGGACCGGTCAGCGTGAGCAGGCCGGCGGACAGGGCTTCGACGCCGTCCCCGGCCGTGTCCCGCGCGAGCAGGGCGACGACGTGCTTGCGGACGTGCCGGTCGGGGTGGCGCAGCAGCCGGTGCACCCGGGACCGCACGCGGGCGTGCGGCGCGTGAGGCAGGTCCCGCACGAGCTTGAGCAGGACCGCCTGCTCGCCGGCGGACAACCCGGGCCGGTCCAACAGGTCGAGCGCGAGGTCCGCGACGAGCGCGTGACCCGCGGACTGTTCGTCCGTGGCGTCGAGCAGACACGCGGGCCGGATCCGGCCGCGCGCGTGGAGCCGCCGCCCGAGACCGGCCAGCGCGTCCACCACCTCCGGTGGGACGGCGGGCTCGGAGTGACGCGCGGGCAGCCGTCGTCCGAGGTCGTCCAGTGCGTCCGCGGCCTCCGGCGGCACGGCACCGGTTGTGGCGCCGGAGCCCTCGGGTTCCCCGTACGCGGCGAGGTCGCCGGTGAGCCGCAGCAGCAGGTCGGCGAGCACCGGCAGGGTCGCAGCGCCGCCGTGCGCGGCCAGCCGGCACAGCGCGTCGGCGGGCCGATCGGGATCCAAGTGCGAAGCCAGTACGGCAAGTTCGCCCTCGTCGGGGCCCCCGAGGTCGGCGGCCACGCGCGCGGGCAACCCGACCGGATCCAGGCGCACGAGGATCCGGTGCCGCAGCTCCGGGTCGGTGGTGAGCAGCCAGAGCACCTCAAGCGCCTGCCGACGCACGGCCCGCAACGCGGGCACGATGCCACCCGGTCCGGCGCCACCGGCCTCGGCGACAAGGGCCCGTCCCGGCGCAGGACGGGATTCCGCGCGGTGCCGTTCGCCGGGGGCGATGCCAGCAGGTTCGGCCTCGCCGGCTCCGTCGGTCGTCCGGCCCCGCGCCGGATCGCCGCCCGCGCCGCGCCCTGCGTCAGGCGCGCTGCGCGCCGTCCCGGCTTCGCCGGCTGCGGCGGATCGGAGTCGGCCCGACGCCGCCCGGCCGTCCTGGCTGTCTCCTGCGCCGGGCGCGACGCCGGGCCGTTCGCCCGTGTCGGCCCCCGACGTCGGGCACCGGCCCCACGACGGTCCGCCTTGCGGTCCACCGCGCTCGCTCCACGGGATACCCACAACGTCCGGGTCCAGCGGATCGCCCGCCGCCGCGGACGGCTCGTCTCCGTCCAGGCCGTCGATGCCGAGGCCCCGGGCCAGGGAGCGTACGGTCCGGTCTCCGCCCACGGCCTCGAGGGCGTCCAGGGCCGCGGCCGGGCACCGGGGGAGGGCGGCGAGTACCGCCGGCTCCGTCTCGGGGGCGCGCAGGGTGCGGAGGGCGTGCAGGAAGGGCGTCGGGGTCTCGGCCAGCGGCAGGACGCGGGCGATCTCCGAGGCGATCGGGAGTTCGTCGACGCCCTGGGCGGCCAGGGCTGTCAGCAGGTCGAGGCGGCGGGGCCAGTCGGGGGCGGCCGGGGCCGCGTCCAGCAGCGCGCGCAGGAGTTCGTGGCGGCTGGTGTACAGGATCGTCGCCACCGTGCGGGCCGGGATCGTGTGGTCGGCCAGGGCCAGGGCGAGCACGGCCGGGACGTCCGGGTCGGTGACGAAGTGCCCGCGTCGGTGCATCGCGCGCAGGCAGGCGACCGCAGGCCCGCCGAGCAGGAGCGGATCCTCGGCGGCGAGCGCGAGGACGGCGGGGACGTCGGTCCGTTCCGCCGTCTCCCCGAGCAGTTCCAGCGCCCGCCGGCGCACCCGGGGCGCGAGTTCCCGGTCCTCGGCGGCCCGCCGCAGCAGCTCGCCGTGCCCGTGACAGGCCGCGGTCGCCAGCACGGCGTCGGCGGTGACGGGCGCCGTCGCACGGGCGAGCAGCCCGCTGAGCGCGCCCACCGGCAGCGGCTCCAACGCCGCCCAGGGCTCGGCGAGTTCGTCCAGCGCACCGTTCACCACGGCGGGCGTACCGGAGCCCAGCAGCCCGGTCAGGACGGCGCGTACGAACCGGGGCGCGAGCACCCCCGCGTGCAGCCCCTCCCGGGCCAGCCGCAGTGCCTCGCCCTGCAGCACGGCGTCCGCGGCGCCGGTCAGCTCCCCCACGAGGTCCCGCACCCGCGCCCGCGGCACAGAGCCGATCGGCGTCCCCCGGACGGCCTGGTACAGCGCTTCGTCGCGCTCCTCACCCCGAAGCGCCCCGGGATCGTGCCGGATCTCCGCCCCCAGGCACGCCACCCTCACGGACGGCACGAGCACCTCCGCGGGCCACTCCCGCCACTCCGACACCGCCTCCCCGCCGCCCCCGGCCCACGCGAGCGCCTCCTCGGCACTCGCAGGAACGCCGGGGGGAGGGGTGGTGGTGCCGGTCGGGGGAGTGTGCGAGGGCGTGATCACCCCGGGATCGTACGGTCCGCTCCACGCGCCCCGCACGCACGTTTCGGCTGCCCGTCAGCCTTCGATCCCGTCCGCCTCCGAGCCCTGTCCCCGTCCGGCTACGCCCCCGCCGGCCGGTACCCCGTGACCGCTGCCGCGAAGGAGTTGAGGGCTGTCAGGACCTCCGGGCGGGTGCGGCGGCCCGAGAGGATCTCCATCTGGTAGCCGTCCTCCAGGGCGACGAAGCTCGTCGCCAGGAGGCGGGGCGGGTCCGTGAGGGTGAACACGCCCTGGGACTGGCCCAGGAGCAGGATCGCGTAGTAGACCGCGATCTGACGCTCCGTGAAGATCCCGTCGAACGCCGCCGCCTTGGGGTCCCGCAGGCTGCGCGGCCAGTACTCGAACAGGAGCCGGGGCAGTGCGTCGTCCGGTCCGGTCGCGACGCCCGACTCGATGCAGACGCGGAGGCGCTCGGCGGGGTCGGTGACGGCCTCGACGGCCTCCTCCCGCAGTCGGCAGAAGCGCTCGATCGCCTGCTGGAAGGTCTCGTTCATGAGGGCGTCGAGGTCCTCGTAGTAGTACAGGACCGCCGCCGGCGTGACGCCCGCCTCCTCGGCCACGTCGCGCAGGCGCAGGCCCGCGAGTCCGCGGTTGAGGAGGGCGCGCTGGGCGGCCTCGCCCAGTTGGGCGCGGCGGGATTCCTGGTCCTTGCGGCGTGCCACGGGACGGATCCTCTCGACAGTGTGTCGCTGAATGAGAACGCAACGATACCTCTCCAGCTATTGACTGGGATCCGACGGTTTCCTTAAATCTCCGTTTAGCGAAACGCGCCCCTCATCCGCGCCCGCCCCTGGAGGCGTCTTGACCCCGCAGACTGTTCCCGTGGACCCACCCGACTCACCCGACACCGGCACCCCGCACCGAAAGGGTCTGCGCAACGACTCCGTCGGCCTGCTCGCGTCCGTCGTGCTCGGCCTGTCCTCCGTCGCGCCGGCCTACAGCATCGCCGTCACCCTCGGTTTCGTGACGCTCGTCGGCGGCCGGTTCGCCCCCGCCGCGCTGCTCGTCGGCTTCGTGCCGATCCTGCTGACCGCGTTCGCGTTCCGCGAGCTCAACCGGCGGATGCCGGACTGCGGCACCACCTTCGTCTGGAACACCCGCGCCTTCGGCCCGCACGTCGGGTGGCTCTCCGGTGGCTGGGCGGTGCAGTTCGCCACCGTCCTCGCCATGGCCTCGCTCGCCCAGGTCGGCGCGGCCTATCTGCTCGACCTGGTGGCGCCGGACTCCCTCGCCGGCAGCCCCCTCGCCGTCACCGTCACCGCCGTGCTGCTGCTCGTCGTCGTGACCGGCGTCGCGCGCCGGGGCATCCACCTCGCCGCGGAGGTCCAGTACGTTCTCCTCGGCCTGCAGCTGCTCGCCCTGATCGCCTTCGGCGTCGCCGCCTTCGCCCGTGACGGGGCCGTCACTCCCTCCGTGGCCTGGCTGAATCCCTTCGGCTTCGACGGATTCGGCCCCTTCGCCGAGGCCGTGCTGCTCTGCCTCTTCATCTACTGGGGCTGGGACGCTCTCATCACCGTCAACGAGGAGACCACCGACAGCGCCCGCATCCCCGGGCAGGCGGCCGTGATCTCCACCCTCGTCCTCCTCGGGACCTACCTGTTCACCGCCTTCGCCGCGATCTCGTACGCGGGCAGCGGCCCCGACGGGCTCGGCGACGAGGAGACCGCCGCGGACGTCCTCGCCGCGCTCGCCCCGGGCCTGCTCGGCGACACACTGGCCAAGGTCGTCCAGCTCGCCGTCTGCGTCTCCGCCGTCGCCGCCCTGCTCACCTGCCTCGTCAGCAGCTCGCGCGCCACCCTGTCGATGTCCGCGCACGGCGCGCTGCCCCCGGCCTTCGGCCGCGTCCACCCCCGCTTCCGCACCCCCGCCTTCGGCACCGTGTTCTTCGGCGCCGTCGCCGCGGCCCTGCTCACCCTGCTCACCGCGGTCTCCGAGGACTTCCTGGGCGACGCGATCCTCTCCATCGGCCTGCTCATCGCCTTCTACTACGGCATCACCGGGCTCGCCTGCGTCTGGCACTTCCGCCACGAACTGGGCGCCTCGACGCGGGACCTGTTCCTCAAGGGCGTGCTTCCGCTGCTCGGCGCGCTGGCGATGCTCGCCGCCTTCGCGCGCAGCGCCCACGACATGCTCGACCCGGCCTACGGGTCCACCGCGATCGGCGGCGTCGGCGGCGTGTTCCTGCTCGGCGTCGGCTCGCTCCTCGTCGGCGCCCTCGCCACGGCCGTGGCCCGCGCCCGCTTCCCCCGATTCTTCCGCGAGGGCCGCACGGCCGTCGCCGACCTGACCGTCCAGGAGGACTGACCCCATGCGCACCCTCGCCGTCGCGGCCGTGCAGACCACTCCCGTGCCCCATGACCTCGACGCCACCTGGAAGCGGTACGCCGACCAGGTGCGCGCCGTCCGTGCCGCCTTCCCGCACGTGCAGCTCGTCCTGGCCCCGGAGCTGATGCTCGCCGCCGAGGCCCCGCTCCTCGAAGCCCGCCCCGACTGGATGGCCGAGGCGGCGGTCACCGTCCCCGGCCCGCTGACCGACCGGATCTGCGCCCTCGCCCGGGAGACGGGGCTCTGGCTAGTCCCGGGCAGCCTGTACGAGCGCGCCGGTGACGGTCTCGTGTACAACACCGCGATCGCGGTCTCCCCGGAGGGCGAGCTGGTCGCCGCGTACCGCAAGGTCTTTCCGTGGCAGCCGTACGAGGCGACCGCGCCCGGAACCGAGTTCACCGTCTTCGACCTGCCCGGTATCGGGCGCGCGGGGCTCGCGATCTGCTACGACGGGTCGTTCCCCGAGACCGCCCGGCAACTCGCCTGGCTGGGCGCGGAGGTGATCCTGCAGCCCACCCTCACCACCACCCGCGACCGCGAGATGGAACTGGTCTGCGCCCGCGCCAACGCCTGGACCAACCAGGTCTACGTGGTGAACCTCAACGCCGCCGCCCCGGCGGGGGTCGGGGCGAGCGCGGTCGTCGACCCCGAGGGGCTGGTCCGCCAGCAGGCCGGCTCCGGCGAGGAGGTCCTGGTCGACGTCCTCGACCTGGACGCGGTGACGCGGGTACGGACGTACGGCTCCGCCGGCCTCAACCGGCCGTGGGACCAACTCGCCCGCTACGGCGAACGGATCGATCTGCCCGCGTACGGGGGGTCCTTCCGGCCCCGGCCCGAGCCCCGGCACGAGCCCCGGCCCCGGCCCGAGTCACGGCGCCGGCCCCGGTCCGAGGTCCCGATCGCCTGACGCGGCCTACGGCGCCGCCCGGCCCACCGACTCCACCAGGGGGAGCAGCCGGTGCGGGACGCGTTCGCGCAGGGCCATCTCCGTCCGGGTCCTGACCACCCCGGGCATGTTGATCAGCCGCTGGATCACGTCCTCCAGATGACCGTTGTCCCGGGCCACCACCCGGGTCAGCAGGTCCCCGCCGCCGGTGATCGAGAACGCCTCGACGATCTCGGGTACGGCCGCGAGCGCGTCCCCGACCTCGTCGAGATGACCCTGTGTCACCTCGATGTGCACGAAAGCGAGCACCGGGTGCCCGAGCGCCGCCGGGGAGAGAACCGGACCGGTGCCGGTGATCACCCCGTCGCGCTCCATCCGGTCGATCCGGGCCTGCAGGGTGCCCCGGGCGACGCCGAGGATCCGGGCGTACTCGCGCACGCTGGTGCGCGGCTGCTCGATCAGCAGCCGCAGGATGCGGGTGTCGAGCGTGTCGACGGCCATGGTCCGTCGGCCTCCTCATGGCCAGATGTCCGGTCCTTCGACCGTACCAATGGCCCAGTGGACGCGCAGAACCCGAGCCGCCGGACCGGACCACCCCCGCACACCCCTCACATCCCGAACATCTTCCGCAGTGCTGCGAGGGAGTCGACCGCGCCCGCCGCTGCCCGCCTGACCCCGGGCGGGCAGCGGGTCACCAGCCGAAGCGCCGGTCGATCTCCTTGGTGAACTCCTCGAACGTGAGCACGTCGTCGCCGTCCTGGTTCGCAGCGTCGAACAGCGCCGAGGCGGCGTCCACGTCACCGAGCCCCCAGAAGGGCAGGTCGCCCTGCGCGGCGAGGGTCGGTCCCTTCGACCGCAGCGCCGTGATCACCTCGATCCGGGTGAGCGTGCCGTCGTGATCGAGGTCGATCGCGTCGAACAGCTTGCGAGCCTTCTCGCTCATGGTCGGTTCCTTTCGGGGCGGGCCGGGGGGCCGTCGGGATCACCGCGGTCATCAGGGGAGACGCGGTGTCGCGGCCGGGGGTTCAGTGGTGATCCGCTCAGTCGGAGAGTGCGAGACGGATCCCGAAGCCGGCGATGACCGTCCCGGTGGCACGGTCCATGAGACGACGGGCCCCGGGGCGGCGGAGCCAGGTGCGCAGCGCGCGGGCGCAGGCGATCAGGGCCGTGGACCAGCTGAGCCCCAGCGCGACGTGCACCGAGGTGAGCAGGACACCCGTCGTGAACTGGCCGGCGCCCGGCGGGATGAACTGCGGCAGGACCGCCACGTAGAACGCGCCGACCTTCGGGTTGAGCAGGTTCGTCAGGGCGCCCTGGCGGAACCCGGCGGGCAGCGAGTCCGCACCGAGGGCGGCCTCGTCGTCGTCCGCGACGGCCGGGACGCGCCGGCGCAGCGTGTCGGCGAGCATCCGGACGCCCATCAACACCAGGTACGCCGCGCCTGCCCAACGCAGCACCTCGTACGCCACGTGGGAGGCGGTGAGCAGGGCGGTCACGCCGAGCGAGGTGAGCGCGCCCCAGGCGAAGGTGCCCGCCTGGATGCCGAGGACGACGCCCCAGGCGCGGCGGCGGTGTCCGACCGCCGACGTACGCAGCACGAGCGCCGTGTCGAGCCCGGGGGTGATGGTGAGCAGACCGACGACGAGGGCGAAAGACCAGAGGGCGGTACCGGTTTCCATGGACGCGCAGCCTATGCGACACCCGCACCCCCGCCCCCGCCGCGGCCCGTTCCCGTGATCCGTTCCAGGTCGGTGACCAGGGAGTCCAGCCAGGACACGGCCACGTAGTAATGCGGCGGTGCGCCCGCGGGCTGCGCCTCGAAGCCGGCCACGGCCGGATCGCGCAGGGGCACGGGCGCCTCGGGAGTGTCCCCGCCCGGGTCGAGCGCCGCCGACACCAACAGCATCCGGCCCGCCACCCGGTCGCCCAGCCGCAGCACCTCCGCGGCGGCCTCCCGGTCCAGCGGCGGGACGGACACGGGCCCGGCCGGCCCGGCCGGCGGCGGGGGAGACACCAGCAGGCGGTCCGAGCCCCACAGGGTGTGATGGCCCATCATCAGCGTGGCCTGCCAGTCCGGCTCCCGGCGCTCCTGCCCGTCCGGCGAGCCCCGCCTGTCCGGCGAGCCCCGCCTGTCCGGCGAGCCCCGCCTGTCCGGCGAGCCCCGCCTGTCCGGCGAGCCCCGCCCGTCCGGCCCGCCTTGCCTGTCCGGCCCGCCTTGCCTGTCCGGCCCGCCCTGCCTGTCCGGCCCGCCCTGCCTGTCAGCCGCGCCCTGCCCGTCCGGCCTCGCCGCTACCGCCGTGCGCTGTCCGTCGTGCCCTTCCGGCCCGTCCGCCCCGTCCCCGCCTCCCGGCGCCACGTACAGCACCCCGCCCCCGCCCGTCAGGCCCTTCGGCTCGCTCTGGAACTGGGCGAAGGCCGACTCCGCCAGGATCAGCTCGTGCTGGAGCGACCGGTGCCCCGGCGCCGTGAGCCGTTGCTCCCGGGTCCCGCCGGCCACCACCGCCGCGGCCGTGGCCACCACGATCTCCGCCGCACCGCGCAGCAGCGCCGCGCCCGACCGGCGCATCTCGTCGTGCGCGCCGCGCGGCCACGCCAGCAGCCCGAAGACCGCGCCGATCGCGCTCCCGGTCAGCACCTCCAGGAGGCGGAACTCGGCGAGTTCCCAGGTCGAGTGCGCGAGTTGCGCGAAGACCATCGTGATCAGGACCGTGAACAGGCCCTGCGCCCACCCCACGCCCTTCACCGGGCCCACCGTGAACGCGAACAGCATCATCAGGGGCAGCGTGGCCGCGAGCACCGCCGTGTCCGTGCCCACCGCGATCAGCAGGCCGGCCGCCGCCAGCGCGCCGAGGAGTGTTCCGGTCAGTGCCCGCCGGACGGTCACCCGCGTCTCGGCCACGGTCGTGCGGGTCAGCGTCAGGGTCGCGAGCAGCGCCCAGAACCCGTGCGGCAGCGTGTCCACGCCCGCGACCAGGCGGGCAGCCGCCAGCGCCAGACTGATGCGCACCGCGTTCTGGAAGTACACCGACCGCTGCCCCGCGTTGCCCGCCAGCCGGTGCCACCACAGCTCCGGGGCGCGCTTGCCCGCGTACCAGAAGCGGCCCGGCGAGGCGACGGCCCCGGCACCGCGCCCGCGTACGGCGAGGGACGCGGCCATCGACAGGGCGAGCGTCGCGTCCGCGATCTCCAGCACCGCCGCGCGCCGGCGCAGCACCTCCGGCGCGGCCGTGGCCGGCTCCGCCGCTCCGGCCGCCAGCGCGGACCGGGCCCGGCCCAGCTCGGCATGCGGGTCGGATCCGTCCCCGGCCACCGGCGCCGCGCCCGCCAGCCGCTCCGCGGTGCCTTCCGCCGCCCGTCCCACCGCCCTGAGCACCTCCGGGCCGGTGCGGTCGGTGTCCGTGCCCGACGGCGCCGGTCCGAGCAGCGCCAGCCGGCTCAGCAGTGCCCGGGCGGCCAGCCCCGCCTGGGCGAGGGCCCGGTCCCGGACGCCCGGCCCCGCCGGTCGGTCCGCCTCCGGTACGTGGGACGGTCGCAGCCTCTCGGACGCGGCGTGTGCCTCCCGTAGCTCCGCCTCGCTCAGCGCGTACTGCGGCGCCGTCAACGCCCCTGCGCACCGTCCGGCGAGCCGGGCGGCCGCGGCCACCCGGGCGCGGTAGGGGAGCACGGCGGGGTCGCGGAACAGGAACGCCTCGGCAAGGACCAGCAGCCCCAGTCCCACCGTGGTCCCGGCCAGCCGCTCGTCGAGCGAGCCCGGTGCGTAGGGCGGGAAGCTCGGCAGGATGTACAGGAGTTGGAGCCCGGGTGCCGCACCGGCGGCCCGGGGCCCGGCCGCCCCGAGGAAGGCCAGGGCGAACCCGATGACCAGCATCCCCACCACCGCGCTCCAGGTGCGCACGGCCAGGAACGTGCCGAGCGTCACCAGCACCCAGCACCACGGCGTCAGCCGGAGGATCTGGGCGGCCCGCTGCCGTCCGGTGCCGGGGACGCGGGCGAGCCCGCCGAGGGCGACGGCGCCGAACAGCGCGTACGTGGCGCTGGTCGCCGAGCCGACGCCGTACAGGAACAGGTAGAAGCCGCCGGCCGCGGCGGCGGTGACCCGCGTCGCCCGGCGGGCCGCGTCGCGGTAGGCGGCCGGGAGGGTCACCCGGGACGCCCTCGACGGGTGCGGCGCGCCGGGTGCCTGCACGGCACCGGCCGTGCCGCCGGCATCACAGCCATGCCACCAGCATCACCCCGCCCCGGCGCGACGGCACGCGCACGCCGGGCGGCGCGTCAGTGGTCCTGGCGGGCCCCGAAGTGCAGCCGCCGGGACCCCGGGTTTCCGGCGCCGATGCCTTCCAGATACGCCTCGGAGGAGCCCGGAGAGGTCGCGGTGAGCGGGACGGACATGCTCTGGCACATGCGCTGGGCGCGCGCGAGGGCGCTGAGCGTGGCGGGGGAGGGCGGGCCGGCGGGGAGTTCGACGGTGACGGAGGCCGGGCGGTGCGCGGAGACGAGCGCCTCGATCTGCAGGGCGGCCGCGGCCCGGTTCGTGATGTCGAGGTCCCGAAGGATCTTGACATGCAGGACGCCGTCGTCGATGACGTGGCTGATGATCATGGCCCACCTGCCGTTCAGACCCCGGGGTTCGGCGGCCCTCCGCGCGGGCGCCGCTCACTGTCGAGGATAAGTGTGGCCTCCATGGGTCACACTGCCCGCATGCCGCGCGGGGGAGGAGACGCCCGGCATGTCCGAACGTCCACCATTGGTCCACTCCTGGCCCCACGGATCACGCCGGGACTGTGCCATTGGCCCACTCGTCCTCAGCTCTGTTGAGCCACCTGTACCCCCGCCGGTACCCTGCCAAGCATCCAAGTACTTCCTGGCGCCGCAGCGCCGGACGGCAACGACGCCGCCCGGGACCGCGGTGCTTTCGTCGTGTCCGCCGAGCGGCCCCCCACCCCGGGCCGCCGAGGGCCGGCGCGCACCACTGCGAGGGGGGCGGCGCACCGCCGTGAAGAAGATGTTCGTGGCTCCTGACCCGGGACTCCTGAGACTGCGCACCGCACTGCGCGCCGTGATCGGCGTCGGCCTCGCCGTCGCCGCCGCCCAGGCCTGCGGACTGTCGCTGGTCGCATCGATCGTCGGCGGCCTGGCCGCGCTCCTCGCGCTCTTCACGGTCACCGACGCGACCGTCCGCGACCAGAAGATCACCACCGCGCTGCTGCCCGTCGCGGGCTTCCCCGTCCTCGCCCTGGCCACGACCCTGCACGGCCTCCCGCTGCTGCGCGACACGGCCTTCGTCCTGGTCGTCCTGGTCGGCGTCTACGCCAGGCGCTGGGGCCCCCGCGGCCATGCCCTCGGGATCTTCGCGTTCATGGACTTCTTCAGCACCCAGTTCCTGCACGCGGTCCCCGCCCAGCTGCCTGAGCTGTACGCCGCCGTGCTCCTGGCCCTCGTCGCGGCCGGGACCACCCGCTTCGTGCTCTGGCCGATCGAGCGCCGCAATCCGCCCGCCGCACCCCCGCCCGCGCTGCCCGGCGCCGGGCTCGCCCGGGCCACCACCCGGCAGGCCGTCCAGGCCGCCGCGGCCTGTGCCGTGGCGCTGGTCGTCGGCCAGGTGCTCTCGGACGAGCGCTGGTACTGGGCCGTCGGCACCGTCTGGTGGATCTTCGTCAACACCACCTCGCGCGGCGAGACCCTGGTCCGCGGCTTCCGCCGGGTGCTCGGCACCGTCGTCGGCATCGTCCTCGGTCTGCTGATCGCCCTGCCGCTGCACGGAGCGCCCGCGCCGACCGCGGTCCTGGTCGCCCTCTGCGTCTTCGGGATCTTCTACACCGCGGCCGTCTCGTACTCCTGGATGATGCTGGCGGTCACGGTCATGGCCAGCTCGCTGTACGGGCTGCTCGGCGTGCTGGACACCGGCCTGCTCGTGCTGCGGTTCGCCGAGACGGGCGTCGGCGCGGCCTGCGCCGGCCTCGCGGTCGCCCTGGTCCTGCCGATCACCACGCACGCCACGAACCACGCCTGGATCCAGCGGGCCCTGCACAGCATGCACGCGGCGACCGCCGAGGCGATCGCCCGGCTCGCCGGCGACCCCGCGGGCGACCCGGCGCCGCACGCCGCCGAGCTGGAGCTGCTGCTCGGCCGGGTGCGGATGGCGCTCGCGCCGCTGCTGCACCCCCTGAACCCGTTCCGCGCCCGCAAGGCCCGGGCCCGCCACGTCATCGAGCTGCTCGACGCCGCCGCCCGCGAGGTGCGCGGCCTGGTGACTGTCGCCGCCGACCCGGACGCGGCGCACGACGCGCGTCTCGCCGCCGCCTGCTGGCGCGTCGAGGCCGCCGTGGAGGCGCTCACCGCCGACGAGCTGGGCTGCTGCCGGGTGACGGCGGAGGCGTACCGCGACACCCCGCACCAGGAGCGGGGCGAGCCGGCCCTCGTGCACTTGCACGGCCTGGAGAAGGCCCTCGCCGAGCTGGCGACCCCGCTCGGCTCCTCGCCGCGCGACCCGCTCGTCCCGGCTGCCTGACGTTGGTCTAGACCGGCTGCTACCGTCGGCGCGCAGACCGAGCGCGCGGAGGGGAGAGGCTGTGGCCGAGCAGGGCGCAGTACGGGCATTCATCGGATCGTTCACCTCGGCCGGGGGGCGGGGCGTCACCGCCGCCTCCGTCGACCCGGAGACCGGGGCGCTGACGGAGACGGGGGCGACCGACGCGGTCGCGGACCCGTCGTTCCTCACGCTCGGACGGGCCGGCGACGGCCGCCCCGTCCTGTACGCGGTCTCCGAGACCGACGACGGGGCCGTGGCCGCGTTCGATGTCACGGGACCCGTACCGGAGCCGCTCGGCCCGCCGGCGCCGGTACGCGGCTCCGGCCCCACCCACCTGTGCGTCGCCGCCGGTCACGTCCTGACGGCCAACTACACCTCCGGCGGCGTCAGCGCCCTTCCGCTCGGCCCGGACGGCACCCTGCTCCCCTCCTCCGACGTGCTCCGGCACGAGGGCTCCGGCCCCGTCGCGGACCGGCAGTCCGGACCGCACGCCCACCAGGTGCTGCCCGCCCCTGGCGGGCGCTGGATCCTGAGCGTGGACCTCGGCACCGACTCGGTGCGGGTGTGCGCCCTCGACCCGGCCACGGGCGTGCTGCGCACGCACCGGGAGACCGCGCTGCGGCCCGGCACCGGGCCCCGGCACCTCGCCTTCCACCCGGCCGGCACGCACCTGTACGTGCTGAACGAGCTGGAGCCCACCGTCACCGTGTGCCGCTGGGACGCCGTCGGAGGCGTCGTGGAGCCGCTGGGGGAGACCTCGGTGCTGCCCGAGGGGCCCGAGGGCGCGCGGGAGCCGAGCTACCCGTCCACGATCGTCGTGGCGGCCGACGGCCGCTTCGCGTTCGCCGCGGTGCGCGGCGACGACAGCATCGCCGTCCTCGCGCTCACCCCGTCCGGCGACAAGGCCGAACCGGTCGCCACGGTGCCGTGCGGCGGGCACTGGCCGCGCGACCTCACCCTGGAACCCGCGTCGGGCCGGCTGTACGCGGCGAACGAGCGCTCCGGCGACGTGACCTGGTTCGACGTGGACCGGGAGACGGGCATCCCGGTCCGGGCGGGTTCGCTCCCCGCCCCCGCCGCGTCCTGTGTGGTCTTCGCCTGACGACCCGCCCCGCCCGACGGAGAAGGGCCCGTACCGGACGTCCGGTACGGGCCCTTACTGCCTCTGCGGCTGCCTCCGTGCCCCCGTCAGTGGGTCGGGGCGCCCTGCTGCTGCGGGCTGATGCCCAGGGTCGCCGCGTACTGCGACAGGACCAGCTTGCCGATGGCCGGGTACGCGCCGAGCGGCTCGGAGGCCGCGCAGCCCGCTTCCTTCGCCGCCTCGTCGAGCAGGCCCTCGGCCAGCTCCGGGCCGACCAGGTACGGGGCCAGCGCCAGCTGGGCGGAGCCCGCGCCGCGCAGCTGATCCGCGACAGAGGCGATCGAGCCCTCCTGGTCCAGGGCGGCGGCGATCACCGGGACGGCCAGGCGCGCGGCCAGCAGCATGCCGGTGATGCCGGCGGCCTGCACGGCCTCCTCGCCGCCGACCGTCGCCAGGATGATGCCGTCGGCGGCGGTGGCGACCGTGAACAGCCGGGCGCGGTCGGCGCGCGACAGACCCGCCTCGGAGAGCCGGACGTGCAGCGCCTCGGCGAGCAGCGGGTGCGGGCCGAGCACGTCGGTCAGCTCGGCGCCCGAGCCGCTGGCCGTCACGGCCTGGCGGATCTGGCGCATCCGCGCGCTGTCCGGGCCGGCGAGCAGCGGGACCACGACCGCGGCCGGGCCCTCGGGAGCGCTGACCTCGCGGCCCGCGGCCAGGGCGATCTCGTACCGCTCGGTGCGCAGCGCGGAGACCTGCGCGAGCACGGACCCGAGGGTGGGGTACTCGGCGTCGTCACCGTCCAGGTAGCCGATCACGGCCTCCAGGCCGGGCAGCTCGGAACGGGCGATGCTGACGACCTCTTCGGCGAGGGAGCGTATGGCCGGGGAGGGCGTGCCGGGGACCGCCAGAACCAGCGTCGGAGCGCCCTCGGGCGCCGCCACGGGTTCGGGTCGGCGGTGCCGCCCGGGCTGGCGGGGTCGCGGCATTCGTACAGGCAGGCCGGAAGCGGGCCCAGTGGGGGAGCTCATGGCGCCGCATGCTACTGGCTTTGCCCGTCCGGCTGTTCGCTGAGGTGCGACTCGGCGTCGGATGCCCGCGTTTGTCCGACCTGCTCCTTACGGGGTCAATGATCGGGTACGTACAGCAGGTGCGGGTCCTCCGGCAGCCGGAGCGTTCCGGTCGCGAGGGCGCCGGCGAGCGTGACCGCTCCGGACAGCGGGTCCCCGGCCGCGGCCACCCGCCGGGCGTGCGGGAGTTGTGCGGTCAGTTCTTCCTCCAGCGGTACGAGCAGCGGCTCGCCGAGTCTGAACAGTCCACCGGTCAGCGCGACTTCGACCTCCCCTGCCCGCTCGTCGCCGGCGGCGGGGCACGCCGCGGCCGCGGCCTCGGCGATGTGCGCCGCCGCGTGCCGCAGCAGGCGTGATGCCACGCGGTCCCCCTCCGTGGCGCACCGTGCGACCTCGGGTGCGAAGGAGGCCAGCACGGCGGGCCGGTCCGTGCGCGGGTACAGCGCGCCCGGCAGCCCGGCCGCCGGGCCGAACCGCTCCTCGGCGCGGGCGAGCAGGGCGGCCGAGCCGTGGCGGCGTCCGTCGTACGCGCGCATCGCCGCCTCCAGACCGACCCGGCCGATCCAGGCGCCGCTGCCGCAGTCGCCGAGCAGATGGCCCCAGCCGTCGGCGCGGCGCCAGCCGGACAGATCGGTGCCGAGCGCGATCAGGCCCGTACCGCCGGCCACGACCGCGCCGGGCCGCTGCCCGAGGGCACCCGCGTACGCGGTGACCGCGTCGGCGGCCAGCGCGAGCCGGCGCACCCCGAGCGCCCGCGCCAGGGCGCGGGGCAGTTCGGCCCGCAGTTCGTCCCCGAGCGTCGCCATCCCGGCGGCGCCGACCGCCACGGCGGTCACCCGGCCGCCGGACCGGGCCAGGAACGCCTCCACCGGCGGCAGTACCTGCGCGAGGAGATGACCGGCGTCCATCCCGCCGGGCCCGGTGCGCACCGGCTCGCGCGTCGACTCCGTCGCCGCCACGCGCCCTCCGGCCGCTTCGGCGCAGGCGATGCGCAGCCCCGAGCCCCCCGAATCGACCCCGACGACCCACTCGTTCACGGCACTGTCCACGCCGGGCACCCTATCCCCGGGCCGATCTGCGTTGTCGGTGCAGGCCGGTAGAGTCACGCACCGTGGCAGCGAGACCGTTGAACGAACTGGTGGAGCCCGGTTGGGCTGAGGCATTGCGTCCCGTCGAGGGGCGCATCGCGGCGATGGGCGAGTTCCTGCGCGCGGAGATCGCGGCGGGGCGGAAGTACCTGCCCGCGGGGGAGCACATCCTGCGGGCCTTCCAGCAGCCCTTCGCCGATGTACGCGTGCTGATAGTGGGTCAGGACCCGTACCACACGCCGGGGATGCCGATCGGCCTGAGCTTTGCGGTCGCGCCCGACGTGCGCCGGCTGCCTCCCAGCCTGGAGAACATCTACCAGGAGCTGAACTCCGACCTGGGGCTGCCCCGCCCGTCGAACGGCGACCTCACGCCCTGGACCCGCCAGGGCGTGCTGCTCCTGAACAGGTCGCTGACCACCGAACCGCGCAAGGCCAACAGTCACCGCGGCAAGGGCTGGGAGGAGGTCACCGAGCAGGCCATCCGTGCCCTGGCCGCCCGCGGCAAGCCCCTGGTCTCGATCCTCTGGGGCCGGGACGCCCGCAACCTGCGGCCGTTCCTCGGCGACCTGCCGGCGATCGAATCGGCCCACCCCTCCCCGATGTCCGCGGACCGCGGCTTCTTCGGCTCGCGCCCGTTCAGCCGCGCCAACGAACTCCTGGTGGGGCAGGGCGCCGAGCCCATCGACTGGCGCCTGCCGTAGAGATGCGCCTGCCCTGGGCGTCCGACCGGCCGCCCCTCAGCCGAGCACCGCCGCTCTGACGCAGAGCACGTCGGGCAGGTGCTCGGCGAGGAGCTGCCAGCTCTCGCCGTCGTCCGCGCTGGCGTACACCTCGCCGTTGCGGTTGCCGAAGTAGATCCCCGCCGGGTTCGCGTCGTCCGTGCGCAGCGCGTCGCGCAGCACCGTGCCGTAGTGGTCGTCCTGCGGCAGCCCGGCGGACAGCGGCTCCCAGCTCGTGCCCGCGTCGCTCGTCCGGTAGACGCGGCAGCGCCGGCCCGCCGGGACGCGGTCCGCGTCCGCGTTGATCGGGAACACGTACGCCGTGTCCGCCAGATGCGGATGCGCGGCGACGGCGAATCCGAAGGTGGACGGCAGCCCGGCGCCGATGTCCGTCCAGGTCGCGCCCGCGTCGTCGCTGCGGTAGACGCCCCAGTGGTTCTGAAGATAGAGCCGGTCCGGATCCACCGCGTCCCGCGCGATCTTGTGCACGCACTGGCCGAACTCCGGGTTCGGGTCGGGCAGGAACACCGCCGAGACTCCCTTGTTGGACGGGTTCCAGCTCGCGCCGCCGTCCCGGGAGCGGAACACGCCCGCCGTCGACACCGCGACCGTCACCGACTCCGCGTCCCGCGGGTCGGTGATCACGGTGTGCACCGCCTCACCGCCGCCGCCCGGGACCCACTTGGTGCGGGTGGGGTGCTCCCACAACGGCCGGATCAGTTCGAACGACTCGCCGCCGTCGACCGACTTGAAGAGCGCGGCCGGTTCCGTCCCCGCGTACACGACGTCGGGCTCGTCGCGCCCCGCCGGCTGGAGCTGCCAGACCCGCTCCAGCGAAGCCCCGGTGTCCTGGGGGAACTTCACGGCCGGCTGCTTCGGTTCGGTCCAGCTCGCGCCCAGGTCGTCCGAGTGGAAGACGGACGGACCCCAGTGCGCGCTGTCCCCGCCGACGAGGACGCGGGGTACCTCGCGCCGGGTGTCGATGGCGACCGAGTACACGGCCTGCGCGTTGAAGTGCGGGTCCTGGAACTCCCATCGGCCGCCGCGTCGGCGGCCGATGAACAGACCCTTGCGGGTGCCTACGGTGAGCAGTACGTCGGACATGGCCGACACCTCCGGAACGACGCCGTTGTCGTGGATACGGGCAAGTCTGCACCGTGCCACCGACAACGGCGTCCCGACCGGCCGTCCCCGCAGGTCCGAGGCGTGTTACGGGCTCAGATCGCCCAGCGGTACTGGTCCGGCGCCGCCACCTCGCCGCCCAGTTCGCGGGCCGCCCGGCGGGCCCAGGAGGCGTCCCGCAGCAGCTCGCGGCCGAGCAGCACGGCGTCCGCCTCGCCGTTCGCGAGGATCTTCTCCGCCTGCCGCGGGTCGGTGATCAGGCCCACGGCCGCCGTCGGCAGCCCGGTCTCGGCCCGCACCCGGGCCGCGAACGGCACCTGGTACCCGGGCTCGGTGGGGATCTTCGCCGGTCCGCCGTTGCCGCCGGAGGACACGTCCAGCAGGTCGACCCCGTGCTCGCGCAGCAGCGCGGCGAACCGGATGGTGTCGTCCGGCGTCCAGCCGTCCTCGCCGAGCCAGTCGGTGGCGGAGATCCGGAAGAACAGCGGCAGCTCCTCGGGCCACACGGCGCGCACCGCGTCGACGACCTCCAGGGCGAGGCGGGTCCGGTTCTCGAAGGAGCCGCCGTAGGCGTCGGTGCGCCGGTTGGAGTGCGGGGAGAGGAACTCGCCGATCAGATAGCCGTGGGCGCCGTGCACCTCCAGGACCTGGAACCCGGCGTCCAGCGCCCGCCGGGCGGCGGCGGCGAAGAGGCCGACGATCTCCTGGATCTGCTCCACGCCGAGCTCGGCCGGTACCTGGTGACTCTCGTCGAACGGCACCGGGCTGGGCGCGACCGGCTGCCAGCTGTGCTCGTGCGCTTCGACCGGTCCCCGGCCCCGCCAGGGCCGGCGGGTCGCGCCCTTGCGGCCGGAGTGCCCGATCTGGATGCCGGGCACCGTGCCGTGCTCCTTGAGGAACCCGGAGATCCGGCGCAGCGCCGCGACCTGGGTGTCGTTCCAGATGCCTAGGTCGTAGGGGCTGATCCGGCCCTCGGGGGCGACGGCGTTCGCCTCGATCATGATCAGGCCGGTCCCGCCGGTGGCCCGGGCGGCGTAGTGGGCGAAGTGCCAGTCGGTCGCGACACCCGCGTTCGGTCCGGTGGGCTCGGCCGAGTACTGGTCCATCGGCGACATCCAGACACGGTTCGGGATCGTCACGGAGCGGAGCGTGAACGGCGCGAACAGGGCAGCACTCATGGGCGGACTCCATTTCGAGGGACCGGGGAAGACGACTCATACGATAGACGTCGTAGTACGGCAGCTGTCAAACTACGATGGTTCTCGTACGATGGAGGCGACCGCCGACGAACTGGAGACGCCGTGACCGCCACCACCCCCCGCGCCCTCGACCACCCGGCGCGGGAAGAGATCCGCCTGGAGGCGGTGCTGCACGCGCTCTCGGACCCCGTCCGGCTGCAGATCGTGCGCGAACTCGCCGACGCGGAGAACGCGTTGAGCTGCTCCTACTTCGACCTGCCGGTCACCAAGTCGACGACCACGCACCACTTCCGGGTACTCCGCGAGAGCGGCGTGATCCAGCAGGACTACCAGGGCACCGCGAAGATGAACGGCCTGCGCCGCGCCGACCTCGATGCCCTGTTCCCCGGCCTTCTCGACCGCCTCCTGTACGCGGCCACCGCCCAGCAGACCCGCCTGGGCGCTACGACGGGCTGACGCCCCGCGCCGCCTCCCGCAGCCCGTCCCAGTCCGGGATCTTGACGGTGGGCCGGCCGAGCGAGCGTCCCAGCTGCGCCTCGGCCCGCTCGATCGCCAGCCAGCCCGGCCAGGCGACCGGCTCGTGCCCGAGCTCCCGCAGCGCGGCGACCGGATCGGCCACGACCGCCCGGCGTGCCAGCTCCGGCGCGTCCTCCAGCAGGGAGGCCACGGTCTCCTTCGCGCAGGGCCGGTTCGTGCCGATCACCCCGGTCGGGCCGCGCTTGATCCACCCGGCCACGTACTCGCCGGGCGACGGCGCCCCGTCCCGCAGCACCCGTCCGGCGAGGTTCGGCACCGTGCCGCGTGCCTCGTCGAACGGCAGCCCGGCCAGCGGTACGCCCCGGTAGCCGACCGCCCGCAGCACCAGTTGGGCCTCGATCTCCTCGTACCTGCCGGTGCCCCGTACGCCGCCGGAGCCGTCCGGCTCCGTGCGCTCGAACCGCACCCCGGCCACCCGGCCGGCCTCGCCGAGCAGCTCCACCGGGCGCAGGAAGAACCGCAGCCGGATGTTCCGCGCGGCGGCCCCTCCGTCCGCCGGACCCGCCGCCCAGCCCCGTACGACCTCCAGGTTCCGCCGGTTCACCGCCGGGAGCCCGGACGGGTCGGCGAACGACGGGTCGAGCGCCAGCTCGGCGGGGTCCACCGAGACCGAGACCCCGGGCAGCGCGCCCAGTTCGCGCAGCTCCTTGGTGGTGAACCTGGCCTGCCCGGGCCCGCGCCGCCCCACCATGTGCACCTCGCGCACCCCGCTTCGTTCCAGCGCCGCCAGCGCGCCCTGGGGCACGTCCGTCGGCCGCAGCTCCTCCGGGCCGCGGGCCAGGATCCGGGTCACGTCCACCGCCACGTTCCCCACCCCGATCACCACGGCCGAGCGGGCACCGAGGGCGAAGCCGTTGCCCGCCGCGTCCGGGTGCGCGCTGTACCAGGAGACGAACTCGGTCGCCGACCTGCTCCCCACCAGCTCCTCGCCGGGCACGCCCAGGTGCCGGTCGCGCGCGGCGCCCACGCAGTACACGACGGCGTGGTACAGCTCGAGCAGCCGGGCCGGCGTCAGCCCGCGCGTCCCGGCCTCGACGTTGCCCAGGAACCCGACGCGCTCGTCCTCCAGGACGGTGCGCAGGTTGCCCTGGAGCGACTTGATCTTCTCGTGGTCGGGGGCGACGCCGTAGCGCACGAGGCCGTACGGGCACGGCAGCCGGTCCAGCACGTCCACCCGCACACCGGGCACGAGGTCCTGCTGGACCAGCGCCTGGGCGGTGTAGACCCCGCTCGGACCCGAGCCGACGACTGCGACGCGAAGCACGGGACGTCTCCTTCCCGCCGGGGCTTCCAGCATCGCACCGGAATCCCCCGGCGGGGAGTCGTCCCGCACCACGTGGCGCCCGCCGGCGCAGCCGCCACGGCGGTCGCTACATCGAGCGCATCCGGTTGATCTCGGCCGTCTGCTGCGCGATCACGTCGTTCGCCATCTCCTCCACCAGGACGTTGTTCCCCTCGGACAGCACCTGGGCGGCCATCGTCAGGGCCCCGTCGTGGTGGGTGATCATCAGCTTCAGGAAGAGGTCGTCGAAGGCCTTCCCCTTCGCCGCCTTCAGTTGGGCCAACTGGGCGTCGGTCGCCATGCCGGGCATCGTGCCGTGGTCGTGGCCGCTCTGCTTCGCCGGGCCACCGTTCGTTTTCAGCCAGCCTTCCATCGCGGCGATCTCCGGCTGCTGAGCCGCCGTGATCCGCGCCGCCAGCTTCTTCACCTGCTCCGATCCGGTCCGCTGGGGGACCAGTGCGGTCATCGTCAGCGCCTGCCGGTGGTGGACGATCATCATCTGCGCGTAGCTGCGGTCCGCCGCGTTGGGCTTGTCGTCCGGCAGGGCGCGCGAGGCCTCCTCCGGGGACATCGTCCGGGCCGCCTCGCCCGGCTTGCCGGGCGCGATCACCTTCGGCCCGGTGGCCGCCCTGGCCTGCGGTTCGTCCCCGGACGACCCCGACTCGCAGGCCCCGAGCAGGAGTACGGCGAGGACGCCCGCGGACGCGACGGCGGCGGTGCGGACGGGACGCTTCAACAAGACGGCCTCCAGGGGCGATCGGGGTGGGCGAGGACGGAGGGGACGTTGTCACACATGCGTCAGGAGCGTCAGCAGAAAACCTTCATTACGTCTGTGTTGCCATCTGTTGAGATGTGCATGGAAAGGAAGATACTGCCGGGGTCCATGAACCGTTCAACTCTGAACGGATACAAGGGAGGACGCGTGACCTCGTTGCGTACCACGCGCACACGACGCAGACCTCTGGCGGTCGCGGCTGCGGCCGCCGGACTGCTGGCCACCCTGCTGACGGCCGGACCCGCGGTCGCCACGCCCGACCCCGGCGACGCCGTCACCCAGGGCGCCGTCACCTCGGAGCAGGCTGCCGAGGCGCGATCCGCCGTCCAGAGCGGCGAGATACCCGGCGTGGACGAGATCGTCCACAGCGACAACATCACCCACCTCACCAACATCCCCAAGGACGCCCTGCCGGGCACCAACTCGGACCTGGCGTTCCAGGGCAAGTACGCGTTCGCGGGCAACTACGACGGCTTCCGGATCTTCGACATCAGCGACCCGAAGGCGCCGAAGACCGTCGCCCAGGTCCTCTGCCCGGGCTCGCAGAACGACATCTCCGTCTCCGGCAACCTTCTCTTCCTGTCCACCGACTCCTCCCGCAGCGACAACTCCTGTGCCAGCACCACGCAGCCGGCCACGGAGAAGTCCTCGTGGGAGGGCATGAAGATCTTCGACATCAGCGACATCGCCAACCCGAAGTACGTGGCCGCGGTCGAGACCGCCTGCGGTTCGCACACCCACACGCTCGTGCCCAAGGGCAAGAACGTGTACGTGTACGTCTCCTCGTACTCCCCGAACGTGGCCTTCCCCGACTGCCAGCCGCCGCACGACGGCATCTCGGTGATCAAGGTCCCGCGCAAGGCCCCGCAGCAGGCCGCGATCGTGAACTTCCCGGTGCTCTTCCCCGGTGACGGCCCGGACGGCGGCGGCAATCCCGGCGGTCCCACCAACCCGGGCGTCTCCAAGACCACCGGCTGCCACGACATCACGGTCCTGCCGTCGAAGAACCTGGCCGCCGGCGCCTGCATGGGCGACGGCATCCTCTTCGACATCGCGGACCCGGAGCACCCGAGGGTCATCGACCAGGTCCAGGACAACGTGAACTTCGCGTTCTGGCACTCGGCGACCTTCAACCAGAAGGCCGACAAGGTCGTCTTCACCGACGAGCTCGGCGGCGGCTCCGGCGCCACCTGCAACGCGGCGGTCGGTCCGAACCGCGGTGCCGACGGCATCTACGACATCGTCGGCAAGGGCGACCAGCGCAAGCTGGTGTTCCGCAGCTACTTCAAGATCCCGCGCCACCAGGCCGACACCGAGAACTGTGTCGCCCACAACGGCTCGCTCATCCCGGTCAAGGGCAAGGACCTGATGGTCCAGGCCTGGTACCAGGGCGGCGTGTCCGTCTGGGACTTCACCGACTCCTCGCAGCCGCGTGAGATCGCGTACTTCGAGCGCGGCCCGCTCACCACGGACGTGATCCGCACGGGCGGTTCGTGGTCGGCGTACTACTACAACGGCCACATCTACTCGAACGACATCGCCAAGGGCTTCGACGTGCTGAAGCTCAGCGACCGTCGTACCGACCCCGCGAAGAAGATCCGGATGGACGAGCTGAACGTCCAGACCCAGCCGGACTACTTCGAGGACTTCGAGGACTGATCCAGCGGTCGTGACGGCATGCCGTCGGGCGGACCTCCGTCCGGCGGCATGCCCATGTCCCAGTCGAGCCCGTACCGCTGGAACAGTTCCGCCCGCAGCCGGGGGAGCGGCATCGGCGCGCCGGGCAGCAGCATCGCGACCACCGTGCCCATCAGCAGCGCGCGCAGCAGCGGATATTCGGTGTCCACGTCGGGGGAGCCGAAACGGACCATCGTGTCCCGCAGCAGGAAGGCCAGCCGCTGCTGCTCCGGGCACTGCACGAACCCCTCGGCCTGCAGGATGCCGGCCATGTGCGTCCGCATCAGCAGCGGACGGTCCCGCGCGAGACCGAGGATCGCGTCGATCGCCCGCGCCAGCCGCTCCCGGCCGTCCTCGGTGCGCGGCTCCCGCTCCAGCGCCTCCTCCAGCGTCAGGTGCATCAGCCGGTGCACCGCGGACTGGAGCAGCTGTCGCTTGCCCGGGAAGTAGTAGGAGACGAGGCCACGGGCGGTGCCGGCCCGGTCGGCTATGTCTCCGAGCGTCGTCGCCTCGTATCCGTGCTCGCCGACGAGGTCGACGGCGGCCTGCAGAATGCGCTCGCGGGACCGCCGCCGAAGCTCTTCATTGACCGATGGGCTCCGCGGGGACATGCTGGACTCCTGCGTTGACTGGCTTCCAGCCAATATACTCAGCGTGTCCTGCCGCCACGCCGCCGCGCCTGGTCGGCAGGGCTCTGCCGTCTGTTCTGGGCGACGCGGGGGATCGTCCAGGACAGACGGCTTTGTCCTATTCTCCTCCGGTCTCTTCGTCGATCCGCCGCCACAGGCGTGAGCGATAGGTGAGCACCGTCACGCACACCAGGCAGGCGCCGAGCAGCCAGCCCTCGACGACGTCCGACGTCCAGTGCACCCCCAGGTACACCCGGGTCCAGCCGACGCCCACGACGGACACCAGCGCCGCCACGACGAGCACGCTCCAGCCGCGCCACCGCTCCTGCCAGTGCAGCGCCAGTACCCAGAGCAGCAGGCCCCAGGTCACGGTCGCCGTCATCGCGTGGCCGGAGGGAAAGGCCTCGTACTGTGCGCTGTCCACCGGATCGGGCCAGCTCGGCCGGGGCCGGTCGACCAGCGCCTTCACCACCCGCTGGGTCACCGCGGTCAGCACGCTCGCCAACGCCGTCCACACCGCGAGCCGCCGCTCGCGGCGCAGCCAGAGCACCACCACGGTCACCACGATCAGCGCGCGCATCGTCCACGGGTCCCAGATCCAGTCGCTGAGGATCCGGTTCAGCTCCGTGAAGCCCGGCTCGGCGACCGCGCTGCGGTGCAGCGCCTCCGCCACGTCGTGGTCCGCCGCGATGAGCGGACCCCAGCGGGTGGCCACGAGCACCAACAGGAGGACGGCGAGCAGACCCGAGGCCACGGCGGAGGAGCGCATGAGCCGATCCTTCCGGACGGAACCGAATCGCGTCCTCCGCTTCGCCGGAACGGCGGGTCGCGTCCGGCGCGCGGTGGGCGGGTGGTCCGCCGGCGCGGCGGGCAGATGGTCCGTCGGCGCGGGTGGTCCGGCGTCAGCGCAGGGCGGCGAGGCCCGGGATCAGGGCGACCAGCAGCGGGATCACGGGGACGAGGGCCGCGGTGGCCGTCAGGCGCAGCCGCTGGAACGGCGCGAGCCGGGGCGAGGCGGCCAGCAGCCGGTTCACCCGCTGCGGAACGTCCGCCTCCGGCGACGAGGCGGGGCCGAACACGCCCCGGTCCTCGTTGAGTTCCACCAGCGCGAGCGCGGTGGTCAGCCGGCCGTAGCGGCGCGACGCCACGTCGTCGGCGGCCAGTTCGACCAGCCGGTGCATCTCGCCACGGAACGCGGCGAAGACCGGGATCCCCGGGAACCCGCCGGCCAGCGCCGCAGAGCAGTGCAACAGCCAGTCGTGCCGGGCCCGCGCGTGCCCCTCCTCGTGCGCCAGGACCGCGTCGAGCTGACGTCCCTTCAGTCGCTGTAGGGCGGCCGTCGTGATGACCAGCTGGGGTGTGGCGCCCGGCAGCCACCAGGCGTCCGGCCGCTCGCCCTCCAGGACCACCAGCGGCCCGGCGCCCGGCTCCTCACCCGGCAACATCGGGGCGCGGACGAGCAGTTCGCGCCGGCGCGTCCGGCGTCGTGCCCGGGCTCGTCGGACCTCCCGGGCGAGCATCGTGACGGTCCACAGCCCGCCGCAGGCCAGCAACACCGCGAGGGGCCCCGACCAGGGCTGGTGCCCCCCGAGTTCGTACGCCTCGATCACGCCGTTGGGCGCGGACGCGAAGAGCTGTCCCCTGACGGCCTGCCAGGCCACCGCCGCGCTGAGCGTCATCGAAAGTCCGAAGCTCAGCAGCACCGCGGCCACCACACACTGCCACACCCACAGCGCCACGACCGGTTCGCGCTCCACCCAGACCGCCTGTGCCAGCAGCCGCGGGGCGACGGCAGCGGTCACGACGCCGAGCACGAGCAGCGTGAGGGAGACCACCATGCCGCCACCCTATGAGTCCCTGCTACTCGGGGGTATGGCCGAGCGCGCCAAGTGACGCACGCCACGGTTTGACGCGGCCGACGCGCACCGGGCCGTCACCCCGTCACCTCCCCTCGCCCGTCGCCTCGCCGTGCCCGTCACATCGTGACGAGCATGGCGAGCATGGCCAGCCCCATCGACAGTCGGCAGGCCGCCGCCAGCTCCGGCCGCGCCGCCCACCCGGGCGACGCGCCGCCGGCCGTCACCCCTGCCGGCACCAGCCGTGCGCCCGACCGCAGCACGTAGACCGTGTAGTAGAGGAGCAGGGCCCCTGTCAGCACGGGCAGCCCCGCCGCTCCCGCGCCGTGCGCCCCGTGCGCTCCCTGTGCCGGAAGCGTCATCGCCAGCGCCATGTAGACCATCGCCACCGAGCCCACCGTGTGGTGCAGATGGTGCCCGCCGCGCCGCGCGGACCACAGCGCGCGCAGCGCCGCGCCGCCGAACACGGCCGCGTACACCGCCCAGCTCCACGACGGCGGCACGAACACCGCGGCGGGCACGGCCATCGCCGCCATCCCGAACCCCATCAGGGCCTCGCCCCCGGCGGCCCGGCGCTCCTCGCCCGCGCCGCGGCGCATCCGCAGCAGGCAGTACGCGCCGGACGCCGCGCACAGCGTCACCAGCAGCCATCCGGCCGTCGCCGGTCCGTGCACGGGCCACCTCCCCCTCGCCGCCACTCCTCCGTCGATGCCCGCGCGCCCGGGCCGTTACGCGAGCGCAGGGGTGTACGGGGGGAGCGCGCCGGGCGGGCGCTACGCTCGGGAGAGATCACCGCCGCCGCGAGGGGAGCCGACCCGCATGGACACCGCACTGCCCCAGGAGTCCGGACAGCTCAGCTACCGGGACGCCGTCGAGGCGGACGTGCCCGTCGTCGTCCCGCTCGTCGAGTCCGCCTACCGCGGCGACTCCAGCCGCACCGGGTGGACCACCGAGGCGGACATCCTGCAGGGGCAGCGCACCGACCCCGAGGGTGTACGGGAGGTCATCGCCGCCCCGGGCTCGCGGCTGCTCCTCGTGGAGCGCGACGGCGAGCTGATCGGCTGCTGCCAGCTGGAGCACCGCGACGAGGCGGCGTACTTCGGCATGTTCGCGGTGCGTCCGGGCGTGCAGGGCGGCGGCCTGGGCAAGCAGATCCTCGCCGAGGCCGAGCGGCAGGCGCGCGAGACCTGGGGCGTGCGCGAGATGCACATGACCGTGATCTCGGTGCGCGACGAGCTGATCGCCTACTACGAGCGCCGCGGCTACCGCCGTACGGGACGGATGACGCCCTTCCCGTACGGCGACGAGCGCTTCGGCCTGCCGCAGCGCGCGGACCTGCAGTTCGAGCTGCTGGTGAAGGTCCTGGCCTGACGCCGCCGTGCGTCAGGCCGTCGGACCCGGCGCGGACGTGCGTCAGGCCGTGCACGCGGCGCGGACGCGTGTCAGGCGGTGAAGCGGCCGGTGCGGCGGATCTCCGGGTAGTCGGTCGTCGCGCCGTCCAGTTCCAGCGCCCGGACGAGCCGCAGGTGGTCCTGCGTGTTGACCACCCAGCCGATGACCCGCAGGCCCTCGCCGTGCGCGTGCTCGACCGTCTCCAGGTTCAGCCGCCGGATGTTCAGCGCGAGGCTCTCCGCGCCGACGGCCTTCGCCCGGTCCACGACGTCCGATTCCCAGCGACTGGCGATCAGTGCCGTCCGGGCCCCGGGCACCAGCCGGGAGATCTCGGCGATCGCCCCGTCGTGGAAGGACGAGACCTCGACCCGGCCGACCAGGTCGCGCCGGTGCATCACGTCCGCCAGCGCCCGGGCCGCCGCCTCGTCCTTGATCTCCGCCTGGAGCGGCGCCCGCACCGCGTCCAGGACCTCTTCGAAGACCGGGATCCGTTCGCCCTGGCCCGCGTCGAGCCCGCGCAGCTCGGCGAGGGTCAGCTCGGCGATGCGCCCGCTGCCGTCCGTCGTCCGGTCGACCTCCGCGTCGTGCATGACGACGAGCGCGCCGTCCTTGCTCAGGTGGAGGTCCAGCTCGATGACGTCCATGCCCGCGTGTTCGGCGTGGACGAAGGAGCGCAGGGTGTTCTCGGGTTCGACACCCATGACTCCGCGATGACCGATGGTGAGGAAACTCAAGATCTTCTCGCTTCCGTCGATGGCCGGGCCGTCGAGGTCCGCGCGTCCGGGTCCCGCCGGGCGCCGTGGCGGCTCGGGCGCAGCCTAACGGCCGCCGCCGACGATGCAATCGGTCGTGCACAGGGCTTCGGAGGCGTTCCTTCCAGGGGCTATGCGCCCTCTCGGGCCCGTTCGGCTCACCCGCCCGTGGGCGCGTCCGCCGCGCCTTGACGTTCCTGCGCCATCCGGTCGAGGTCCGCGAGGAGCGCCTCGGCCAGCTCCAGCTCGGCCAGGTGCTGCCGCTCGCTCCAGCGCAGTGCGGTCCGCGGGTGGTTCCAGTCGGTCACGCCCTCGGTGCGGGCGAGCGCGTCCCGTACCTCCTTCAGTGCGACGCGGGTGTGCGCGAGGTGCTCCTCGACCCGGGCGCGCAGTCGGTCCGGGGCGGCGAGGTGGCCGAGCCAGATCCGCAGGACCAGGGGGTGCTTCAGCACGACCGGACCGGCGTCGCCCTCGGCCGCCCAGTCCGCCAGTGCGGTGCGGCCGGCCTCGGTGATCGCGTACCGCCGCTTGGCCCGGGCCTCCTCGGGGCCGGAGCGCCGGGAGGTCGCGTACCCGAGCGTCTCGAGCCGGCGCAGCTCGGCGTAGATCTGGCTGATCGCGGGCGACCAGTAGAAGAACCGCAGCGAGGCGTCGGCCCACTTCTTCAGGTCGTACCCGGTGCGTTCGCCGGGGAAGGAGAGCAGTCCGAGCACCGCCCAGGCGGTCGGCGGGAGTTCGGCCGGCTTCTCCTGGCGCGGCTCTTGTCTTCGCGGGAACTGACGACTAGTCATATAGCGAATTGAAAGAGAGACGGCGCACGGACACAACCCCCTGGAGGGGCCATGAAGTTCTCCGTGATCTTCGAGGCGCAGCTGGCCGACCCGACGGTGGAGCGCGAGCACCAGGTCATCCGCGACTGCGTGGAGCAGGCGGTGCTCGCCGAGGAGATGGGCTTCGACCGGATCTGGGCGGTCGAGCACCACTCGCTCAAGTGGTACGCGCACATGTCCGCCCCTGAGATCTTCCTGACCTGGGTGGCGGCGAAGACCCGGCGCATCCGCGTCGGGCACGGCGTGGTCTGCATGCCGTTCAACTTCAACCACCCGGCCCGGGTGGCCGAGCGCGCCGCGATGCTCGATCTGCTCTCCGGCGGCCGGCTCGACCTGGGGGCGGGCCGCGGCGGCACCGCGCAGGAGACCTCGCTGTGCGGGGTGGACCGCGACCGCACCACGCAGGAGGTCGAGGAGGCCCTGCGGATCATCGGGAAGGCCTGGCAGGAGGAGGAGCTGGAGTACCACGGCGAGCTGATCAGGATCGATCCGCATCCGATCCTGCCCCGGCCCGCGCAGACTCCGCACCCGCCGCTCTTCCTCGCCTGCAGCCGGACCGAGACCCTGACCCAGGCCGCCGAACTGGGCATCGGCGCCCTGGTGATGGGCTTCGCGGGCCCGGAGTCGATCAAGGAGATGCGCGCGGCGTACGACGCGGCCCGAGCGGCCCGGACCGGCGACCGGTTCGTCTCCACCGTCGTCAACGACCACTTCTCCGTGCTCTGCCCGACGATCGTCCTCGACGACGCCGAGGAGGCCCGCCGGGTCGGCATCCGCGGCCAGCGGTTCTTCGCGCAGTCCATCGGCCACTGGTACGGGGGCGCGGGTGTCCCGGACGAGGCGGTCGTGGCCGGGGCCGACGAGGCGGCCGCGATGCGGCAGGCGGCCGAGCAGGTCGTCGCCCGGCTGAACGAGCAGCGCATCCCGGTGCGGCCGACGTCCACGGCCACCTTCAACGCGGACCACGCGTACGGCAGCGCGGAGGACGCCATCGCGTACGTGGAGCGGCTCCGCGACGCGGGGGCCGACGAGATCATGTGCCTGATCCAGATGGGGACCGTGCCGCAGGAGGTCTGTCTGGAGACCCTGCGCCAGTGGGGCGCGAAGGTCATTCCGCACTTCAGGGAGGGAAGTCGTGACTGACGACACCCGCGTACGCACCCCGGAGCCCGACCGGCTCGACCCGGCCGCCCGGCCCTTCGTCGACCTGCTGACCGCCGTCTTCCCCGACGTCGGCGGCGCGGTCACCGACCCCGTCGAGGCCCGCCGGATCCTCGCCGCCGCGCCGGCCCATCCCGCCGAGCCGCCTGCCGTCGGCGAGGTGACGGACCGGACGATCCCCGGCCCGGCGGGCGCGCCGCCGATACCGGTGCGGATCTACCGGCCCGAGGCCGGCGCGGACGCCGGGCCTCGCCCGACCGTGGTCTTCCTGCACGGCGGCGGCTGGGTGCTCTGCGGGATCGACACCCACGACCGGACCTGCCGCTCGCTGTGCCGGGAGTCCGGCGCCGTCGTCGTCTCGGTCGACTACCGGCTCGCGCCCGAGGCCCGGTTCCCCGCGCCCGTCGAGGACGCCTACGCGGCCGTGTGCTGGGCCGCGGAGCACGTCGGGGAGCTGGGCGGCGAACCGGCCGCGCTGGTGGTCGCCGGGGACAGCGCGGGCGGCAACCTGGCCGCCGCGACGGCGCTGCTCGCCCGGGACCGGGGCGGTCCTGCCCTCGCCGGCCAGGTGCTCATCTATCCGGCGACCGACCTGGCCGGGCAGCCGGAGTCGTACCGGACCAACGGATCCGGCTACTACCTCACCACCGCCGCCATGCGCTGGTTCCGGGACCAGTACCTCGGCCCGGACGGCGACCCGGCCGATCCGCTGGCCTCTCCGCTGCGCGCCGACCTCACCGGGCTGCCGCCCGCGCACGTGATCACGGCCGGCTGCGATCCGCTGCACGACGAGGGCCGGGCCTTCGCCGCCGCGCTGCGGGCGGCCGGGACGCCGGTCACCGAGGACTGCCGGCCGGCGATGTTCCACGGCTTCCTGGCGATGTCCGAGTACCTGGACGAAGCCCGGCAGGCCTTGCGGGGAGCGGCGGATGCGATGGCCGCGACGCTGCCGGACAGGAAAAATCACGGTGACCATGGGGGGTCGGCAGGATAATTTCTTCCGTCTCCCCTTGTGGTGAAGAACCTCGAACGCTTACGGTGTTTTGACACGAGGTTCTCCTGTGGAGGAAGAGGCATGACGGAAATTCTTGAGCAGGATGCGATCGGTGGGGGCATAGGCACCGGCGAGCGAGTGGTGGACCACCCTGCCTGGTCAGAGCTCAAGAACGCCGTGGAGGAGATCCGCCCCTGGCAGTCCAAGGACGGATCCATCGACTTCGACGCCGAGGGCGCGCCGTCCCGCTCCCTCGTCGAGAAGACCCTCGACCGGGTCGTCGCCTCGGTCGAGGCCCTCTCCCCGCTGGTCCCGCACGACATCGCGTACCACCGTGCGCTCGTCGTCGACCTGCGCAAGTGGGCCGAGCAGGGCTTCGGCGTGCCGGACTTCCTGGACTCGCTGCTGGCGTTCCACCCCGCCGCCGACCGCGCGGACGGCCTGCAGCGCCTCGTGCTGTTCCCGATGTACACGCAGAACGGCAACCTGGACCGCAACTTCGAGGCCGTCGTGCTGCGCATGGTGTGGCCCGAGTGGCTCTCCGAGCTGGAGGCCACCCGGTACGACAACCCCGGCTTCTGCGGCATCACCTTCGAGGACTTCACGGCCGGCTACGACACCAACTCGGCCGTCCTCTTCCCCGAGACCGTCGCGGTCCGCGAGGCTCCCGAGCGCTTCACCTGGGGCGGCATCTTCTGCGACCGCGAGGCCGCGCGCTTCCGCGCCGTCACCGATGAAGCGGTCCGCATCCTCGGCCTGCAGCTCCCCGCGGACATCGAGGCGATGGTCGCCGACCAGAAGCGCTGCGAGCAGGCCTTCGTGCTCTGGGACATGGTCCACGACCGCACCCACAGCCACGGCGACCTGCCGTTCGACCCCTTCATGATCAAGCAGCGCCAGCCGTTCTGGATGTACGGCCTGGAGGAGCTGCGCTGCGACCTCACCGCCTTCAAGGAGGCCGTGAAGCTCGAGGCCGAGGGCAACTCGCACGGGCGCGACGTGCAGTACGCGGTGCTCTTCGACCGGATGTTCCGCTTCCCCGTCTCCGGCGACCGCAACCGCAACTACGACGGCCTCGGCGGCCAGCTGCTCTTCGCGTACCTGCACAAGCACGACGTGGTGCGCTGGACCGACAACACGCTGAAGATCGACTGGCAGCGTGCCCCCGAGGTCACCAACCAGCTCTGCGCCGAGATCGAGAAGCTGTACCGCGACGGCATCGACCGCCCGAAGCTGGTCCACTGGTTCGCCGCGTACGACCTGGTCTCCACCTACCTCGCCCCGCACCCGGGCTCGAAGTGGGCGAAGGGCCCCGAGGCCCTCGACCTGACCCAGCAGCCGCGCAAGCTCGTCGACGACGTGCTTCCGGACGAGTTTCCGCTCAGCATGTTCTATGAGGCCCTTTCCAAGAAGCTCAAGGGTGTGATCGCCGCCACGAAGGGGATCACGGCCACGAGCGCGGCGGGGTCCGAGCAGGCTGCCGCGTGAGCTCTCGCACGGAGGACACGGAGGAGGCGTCGCCCATGACGAACGGCAACGGAAACGGCGGATCGCTCGACGGCGCGGTCATCGCGGTCGCGGGAGCGGCCGGGCCCGCGGGCCGGGCCACCCTGCTGCGGCTGGCCGAGGCCGGCGCCACGGTCGTCGCGTCCGACGCCGACCCGGCGCGGCTCGCCGAGGCGGTCGACGCCGCCCGGTACGCGCACGGCGGCGCCACGGTCACGGGCGACACCGTCGACCTGCTCGACCTGGACGCCACCAAGGAGTGGGCCGCCAAGGCCGAGAAGGACTTCGGCCGTATCGACGGTCTGGTCCACCTCGTCGGCGGCTGGCGCGGCGCGCCCTCCTTCACCGAGACCGAGCTGAAGGACTGGGACTTCCTGGAGCGGCTGCTGATCCGCACCGTCCAGCACACCTCCCTCGCCTTCCACGACGGGCTGCTGCGCAGCGACCGCGGCCGGTACGTCCTGGTCAGCCAGTCCGGCGCGCACAAGCCGGTGGCCACCAACGCCGCGTACAACGCCGGCAAGGCCGCCGCCGAGGCGTGGACGCTCGCCATGGCGGACTCGTTCCGCAAGGCGGGGGGTGACGAGGAGCCGCACGCCGCCGCTGTCATCCTGGTGATCAAGGCACTGGTGCACGACGCGATGCGCGCCGAGCGCCCCAACGCGAAGTTCGCGGGCTTCACCGATGTCAAGGAACTGGCCGACGCGGTCGCCGGACTCTGGGACAAGCCCGCCCCGGAAGTGAATGGACAGCGTCTGTGGCTGACCCCCAAGCCGTGACCGGCGGCGCCTCCCCGAAGACCGACGCGCGTCGTCACCACGACCCGTCGGTCCGGGGCTTCGCCAGCGACAACTACGCCGGCGCGCACCCCGAGGTCCTCGCGGCCCTCGCCCTCGCCAACGGCGGCCACCAGGTCGCCTACGGCGAGGACCAGTACACCGATCACCTCCAGCGGATCATGCACAGCCACTTCGGCCCGACCGCCGAGGCCTTCCCGGTCTTCAACGGCACGGGTGCGAACGTCACCGCCCTGCAGGCGCTGACGGACCGCTGGGGCGCGGTGATCTGCGCCGAGACCGCGCACATCAACGTGGACGAGGGTGGTGCCCCGGAGCGGATGGGCGGCCTCAAGCTGCTCACCGTGCCCACCCCGGCCGGCAAGCTCACCCCCGAGCTGATCGACCGGCAGGCCTGGGGCTGGGAGGACGAGCACCGGGCGATGCCGCAGGTCGTCTCGATCACCCAGAACACCGAACTGGGCACCGTCTACACGGTGGAGGAGATCCGCGCGATCGTCGAGCACGCCCACTCCAAGGGCATGAAGGTGCACCTCGACGGAGCCCGGATAGCCAACGCGGCCGCGTCGCTGAACGTGCCCATGCGGGCGTTCACCAACGCGGTCGGCGTCGACGTCATCTCGTACGGCGGCACCAAGAACGGCATGCTGTTCGGCGAGGCGATCGTGGTCCTCAACCCGGACGCGGTCAGCCACATGAAGCACCTGCGCAAGATGTCCATGCAGCTCGCGTCCAAGATGCGGTTCGTGTCGGTGCAGCTGGAGGCGCTGCTCGCCAAGGACCTGTGGCTGCGCAACGCCCGGCACTCCAACGCCATGGCGCAGCGGCTCGCGGCCGGTGTGCGCGAGGTCGACGGGGTGGAGATCCTCTACCCGGTGCAGGCCAACGCGGTCTTCGCGCGGTTGCCGCAGGAGGTCACCCGGCGGCTCCAGGAGCGCTTCCGCTTCTACTTCTGGGACGAGGCGGCCGGCGACGTCCGCTGGATGTGCTCGTTCGACACCCGCGAGGACGACGTGGACGCGTTCCTCCAGGCGCTGAAGGAAGAGATGGCGCGGGGCTGAGACCCGCGGACCGCACGCGTATGCGGCCCACCGGATTCGATCCGGTGGGCCGCATTCCCGCGTTCGGAGGGACGTTTCGCCCCGAGGTCGCAGCGACCCCGGGGCGGTCCGTCAGCCGCGCTCCTTGACCTCTGCGGGCGTCGGCGCGGTGCCGCCGAGGTGCGCCGGGATCCACCAGGTGTCGCCCGCGTCCTTGGGGCGCACGGGGTAGGCGCGCTGCGCCGCCTCCAGCAGCTCCTGGACGCGCTCGCGCAGCCGCCGGGTGATCGCGCCCGCGTACTGGTCCGCGGGGGCCTCCATGGGCTCGCCGACGCGGATGGTCACGGGGATGTGGCTGCGCTTGAAGTTGCGCGGCTTGCCCTTGGTCCACACCCGCTGGGTGCCCCACAGCGCCATCGGGATCAGCGGCACGCCGGCCTCCTGCGCCAGGCGCGCCGCGCCCGACTTGAAGCTCTTGAGCGTGAAGGACTGGGAGATCGTCGCCTCGGGGAACACGCCCACGATCTCGCCGGCCTTCAGCGACTCCAGCGCATGCTGGTAGGCGTGCTCGCCCTGGGAGCGGTCCACCGGGATGTGCTTCATGCCGCGCATCAGCGGACCGGAGATCTTGTGCTTGAACACCGAGTCCTTCGCCATGAAGCGCACCAGGCGCTTCTGCGGCAGCGCGGCCAGGCCGGTGAAGATGAAGTCCAGATAGCTGATGTGGTTGCTGACCAGCACCGCGCCGCCGGTACGCGGGATGTTCTCCGAACCCTGGGTGTCGATCTTCAGGTCGAGCGCCTTGAACATCGTGAGTGCGGCGCCGATGACCGGCCGATAGACGAGCTCTGCCATCTGGGAGGAACCCCTTCTGTTGATGCCCGGGGAGGGTTCTCCCGGCGGAAGTTACGCAGCCGTAGGTTTTCGGCTTTGGGCAGATCGTGCCCCATGTGGGCCCCCGTGACCAGTCCTGACGGCTTCGTACGGGGAGATTCTCGTCACGCCCGGTGGCGATGGCGGGAATCGATCGGGATATTGGGACGCTGCACCGGGGGAGTGCGGGAGCGGTGACGGAGCGGGAGCGGGACGAGCGGTGACACCGATGGAGGACGAGCCGAGGGTGATCCTCGGGGCCGACCGGCTGGGCACGGAGCTGGGGGAGCGGGCCACCCTGGTCCAGTTCTCGACCGCGTTCTGCCAGCCCTGCCGGGCGACCCGGCGCACGCTTGCCGAGGTGGCCGCGATGGTCGACGGCGTGGGCCACGTCGAGATCGACGCGGAGGAGCGCCTGGACCTGGTCCGCGCGCTCGGCATCGTCCGCACCCCCACGGTTCTCGTCCTGGACCGTGCCGGGCGGATCGTCCGCAGGGCCTCCGGCCAGCCGCGGAGGGCGGACGTCATCGCAGCCCTGGGCCGAGCCGTCTGACGCCGTGACATGTCTCCCACATCCCGGTACGAGCTTGACTGCGCATGCCAACCATCGTCAGTCTGACGACGTGTCCCAAGAACTCCTTCTCTACGGGCGGGCCCACGTGGATCTGGCCCGCAACGCGAGCGCGCGCTGTCTGGGCGTCCGGTAACCCGCGCCCCGTACACACCTCGCAGAAGGACAATTCCATGACGGTTACGCCCGAGCTCCGTACCCCTCGGCAGGCCACCCCCGACCTCCTCCGCTCCGTCTTCCGGCAGCACGCCGCCGGTGTCGCGGTCATCACCGCCCACGGGGACCGCCCCGTCGGCTTCACCGCCACCTCGCTCAACTCCGTGTCCGCGGAACCCGCGTTGATCTCCTTCGGTGTGGGCACCGGCTCGTCGAGCTGGCCCGTGCTGTCCGAAGCCGAGCACATCGGCGTGCACATACTCGGCGAGCACCAGAGCGAGCTCGCCGCCACCTTCGCCCGCAGCGGCGCCGACCGGTTCGGCGGCGCCACGAGCTGGCGCACCGGCCCCGAGGGCGTGCCCCTGCTCGACGGCGTCCTGGCCTGGCTGGTGGCCCGGGTCGTGGCCAAGGTCCCGGCCGGCGACCACCGGATCGTCATCGCCGAGGTCGTCGAGGGCGACCCGCGCGGCGAGGGTCGTCCGCTGCTGTACCACCAGGGTCGCTTCAACGCGCTGCGCGACTGAGAGTTCCGGCGCCGCGGCGTTGGCAAGGTCACATGCCTGAGCGCTTGCTCAGCGGTAACGAACTGGGTGTACTGACGAGTAATATTCCGCTCGGGGCATCGGACGCCCCAACCGGAAAACCCGCCCTTCAGGCGCCTATGCTGCCCATTGACAAGGCAGCTCAGTTATGACGATGCAGTAGGAGAGCCGGCGTGAGCTTGAGGATCGTTGTCTGTGTGAAGTACGTGCCCGACGCCACCGGCGATCGGCACTTCGCCGATGACCTGACCGTCGACCGGGACGACGTCGACGGCCTGCTGTCGGAGCTCGACGAGTACGCGGTCGAGCAGGCGCTGCAGATCGCCGAAGAGGCGGACGACGCCGAGGTCACCGTGCTCACCGTCGGCCCCGAGGACGCGAAGGACGCGCTGCGCAAGGCGCTGTCCATGGGCGCCGACAAGGCCGTCCACGTCGAGGACGACGACCTGCACGGCTCCGACGTCATGGGCACCTCGCTGGTGCTCGCGAAGGCGATCGAGAAGGTCGGCTACGACGTCGTCATCGCCGGTATGGCGTCCACCGACGGCACCATGGGTGTCCTGCCGGCGATCCTGGCCGAGCGCCTGGGCGTTCCGCAGGTCACGCTGCTCTCCGAGGTCTCCGTCGAGGACGGCGTCGTCAAGGGCCGCCGCGACGGCGACACCGCGTCGGAGCAGCTCGAGGCGTCCCTGCCGGCCGTCGTGTCGGTGACGGACCAGTCGGGCGAGGCCCGCTACCCGTCCTTCAAGGGCATCATGGCCGCCAAGAAGAAGCCGGTGGAGTCCCTGGAGCTGGACGACCTCGACATCGACGCCGACGAGGTCGGCCTCGAGGGCGCCTGGACCGCGGTCGACTCCGCCGCCGAGCGTCCCGCGCGCACCGCGGGCACGATCGTCAAGGACGAGGGCGAGGGCGGCAAGCAGCTGGCCGAGTACCTCGCGAGCCAGAAGTTCATCTAAGGCTCGCGCGAGCCATCTCACCCGCCCCCTTTTCGTTCGCAGGAGATTGAAGTCCCATGGCTGAGATTCTCGTCTACGTCGACCACGTCGACGGAGCCGTCCGCAAGCCCACCCTGGAGCTGCTGACGCTGGCCCGCCGCCTGGGCGAGCCCGTCGCGGTCGCGCTCGGCGCCGGCGCCGAGGCCACCGCCGCCACCCTCGGTGAGCACGGCGCGACCCGCGTCCTGACCGCCGACGCCCCGGAGTTCGGCGACTACCTCGTCGTCCCGAAGGTCGACGCGCTCCAGGCCGCTTACGAGGCCGTCTCCCCGGCCGCCGTGCTCGTCCCGTCCTCCGCCGAGGGCAAGGAGATCGCGGCCCGTCTCGCGGTCCGCATCGGCTCCGGCATCATCACCGACGCCGTGGACCTGGAGGCCGGTGACGAGGGCCCGGTCGCGACGCAGTCCGCGTTCGCCGCGTCCTTCACCACCAAGTCCCGTGTCTCCAAGGGCACCCCGGTCATCACGGTCAAGCCGAACTCGGCCCCGGTCGAGGCCGCCCCGGCCGCCGGCGCCGTCGAGGCCCTCGCGGTCTCCTTCGGTGAGCTGGCCACCGGCACCAAGGTCACCGCGCGCACCCCGCGCGAGTCGACCGGCCGCCCGGAGCTGACCGAGGCCGCGATCGTGGTCTCCGGTGGCCGTGGTGTCAACGGTGCCGAGAACTTCGCGATCATCGAGGCCCTCGCCGACTCGCTCGGCGCGGCCGTCGGCGCCTCGCGTGCCGCGGTGGACGCCGGCTGGTACCCGCACTCCAACCAGGTCGGCCAGACCGGCAAGTCCGTCTCGCCGCAGCTGTACATCGCGTCCGGCATCTCGGGTGCGATCCAGCACCGCGCGGGTATGCAGACCTCGAAGACGATCGTCGCGATCAACAAGGACGCCGAGGCGCCGATCTTCGACCTCGTCGACTACGGCATCGTGGGCGACCTCTTCGACGTCGTCCCGCAGCTCACCGAGGAGATCAAGACCCGCAAGGGCTGATCCGCGGGCTTGACCTGCACATCTGTACGGTCCGGGGGCCGCGCGGCGAACATCGCCGTGCGGCCCCCGGCCGTTTCGGACAACCATTGACTCAGGTCCCGGCGGACTACTAACTTCGCTATACGGATTGTTGATTCCGTGAAGCGGAAAACAGGAGGATGTGGGATGGGTCAGCAGGAGAAGGTGTCGACGAGCCTCGCCGGCGCGGTCAGCGAGGGCATCAGCGCCTCCCTCGCAGCGGTGGACGCCGAGCTCGACCGGCGCTACCCGGGCGACCCCGGTACTCGTCAGCCCGTCCACACCGTGTACGTGCCCGGCAACGTCTTCGCCGCCGACACCATCCGCTCCTGGGGCGACCAGGCGCTCGCCGCGCTCGACGAGCACGCCCCCGACGCCGGCACCTTCGCCGGTGTCCTCGGCCTCTCCGACGACCTCGCCGAGGACGTCTACGGCCGCGTTCGCGCCAAGCTGGAGCGCGAGCCGATCGAGGACCTCCGGGTCGACTTCGAGGACGGGTACGCGGGGCAGGACGAGGACGCCGACGCCGCCCGCGCCGCCCGCCTGATCTCGGAGGCGTACGCGAACGGCACGGCCGCCCCCTACATGGGCATCCGGATGAAGTGCATGGAGGCCGCCGTACGCGACCGCGGCATCCGCACCACCGACATCTTCCTCACCGGACTCATGGAGCACGGCGGCCTGCCCGACGGGCTCGTCCTCACCCTGCCCAAGGTCACCTACCCGGAGCAGGTCTCCGCGTTCGTCCGCCTCCTGGAGGCCTTCGAGAAGGCCCACGGCCTGGACGCCGGCCGGCTCGGCTTCGAGATCCAGATCGAGACCAGCCAGTCCATCCTCGCCACCGACGGCACCGCCGCCGTCGCCCGCATGATCGGCGCCGCCGAGGGCCGCGCCACCGGCCTGCACTACGGCACCTTCGACTACAGTGCCTGCCTCGGCGTCTCCGCCGCCTACCAGGCCAGCGACCACCCGGCCGCCGACCACGCCAAGGCGATCATGCAGGTCGCCGCCGCGGGCACCGGCGTACGCGTCTCCGACGGCTCCACCAACGTCCTCCCGGTCGGCTCCACCGCGCACGTCCACGAGGCGTGGAAGCTGCACTACGGGCTCACCCGCCGCGCCCTGGCCCGCGCCTACTACCAGGGCTGGGACATGCACCCGGGCCACATCCCCACCCGGTACGCCGCCGTCTTCGCGTTCTACCGCGAGGGCTTCGAGGCCGCCGCCAAGCGCCTCTCCGCCTACGCCAACCACGCCGGCGGCGACGTCATGGACGAGCCCGCCACCGCCAAGGCGCTCAGCTCCTACCTGCTGCGCGGCATCGACTGCGGCGCCCTCGACACCGCCGAGGTCGACTCCCTCACCGGCATGACCCGCGCCGACCTGGACCGCTTCGCGGCCCCGCGCCGCGGCGACCTCACCGCGACGGCCCAGTAGTCCGGCAGGCCGTCACCGGCCGTCGCGCTGCCGTACCACCCGACCGGAACCGGCGGGTGGTGCGGTGATCGCGGCACCCGTGTGCTTCACACGGATGACCCGGGACAGCCGCCCGCGCATCCGGGCGGTCACCACCGAGGTCACGACCACCAGGAGCACCGCCAGGCTGCCCAACTGGAACAGCGCGCCCTCGATGATGGTCACCACGCCGATGAACGCGATGCCGAGCAGGAACAGCAGCTCGCGCAGCTCCTTCTTGAGCTGGTACGAGCGGCTGGAACGGATCCGGACCGTCGCGAGCTTGACGCCCCCGAGCCCCAGGTAGGACCGCGAGGCGCTGTCCAGGAACGCCCAGGGCAGGTCGGGGAAGACCCCCAGCGCGTCGCGTGAGCTGGGGAACCGCCCGCCGAGATCGCCGCCGTGCAGGGTCTCCCGGCGCTCCTGAATGGGATCGCTGGTGCGGAAGGCCTTCACCCGCAGGTGCGGGACCTCCGTCTCACCGGCGGCCGGGACCCCCTCGATCACGACCTCGTCACCGCTCTGGATGCCCAGCAGCTCCAGCGTCAGCTCGTCCAGCAGACAGACCTCGCGCTCCACCGTCGTCAGGTCGGCACTCTGCACCCGGCAGGTCACGTAGTTCGGCTCGCCCACCCCACGGTCCGTCCACCGGCGCCGGCTCAGCCGCGCCGGGGCGAGCGTGACGCTCTCGCCGATCTCCACGCCGAGGGCGTTCCGCACGATCTGGTCCACCTCGACCGTCGAGGCGGACAGCGTGCCCTCGGCCTCGGTCACCCGGGCCACCGCGCCGATCCCCGACGTACGGCAGGAGCCGTGCGCCGCCCGGACGACGATCAGCTCGGGATCCCCGAGCGCGGCCCGTGTGGTGGGGTCCACGCGCACGTTCGCCTGGCCGTGCCGCTCCAGATCGTCGGGGGTGCCGGTGACGCTCCACGAGGCGAGCGTCGCGTCGACGCCGGGGAGCGCCCGGGGCCGCAGCGGCTTGTACACCTGCGAGGTCGCCTCCGCGGGGGCGACCATGTCCGGCTGGGACAGGACCCAGCCCTCCGTCGCGAACAGGCTCCGCCCGCGCGTCCGGAGCTCCTCCTCGGCCCGGGCCCGGGCGACCCAGGTCTCCGGGGTCGGGCCGAACGCCTCGACCAGGGCGGGCGACCGGGCCAGCAGGGAGGACAGCAGCTCGGGCTGGGGCGAGAGCGTCAGCGGTGTTCCGTCGAACGCGAGGAGGCCGTGGACCGCGACGTACGCCTCGCAGCCGCCCAGCACCTCGCCCGAGGGCAGCGTGACCGGGAAGCGGGTGGGGGAGAGCGGGGTGCGCCGGTAGTTGGGCTCCGTCTCGTCCAGTACGGCGAGCTGAGCCTTCGTCAGCCAGCAGACGGTCATCCGCGTCTCGGCCCCCGGGGCCGCCACGGGCGCCGCCGCGACGTAGCCCGACCTGCTGATGTGTGCCGACACACCCGCGCGGAGGCCGCGCACGGTGGCCGTGGTCATGGGGATCACCGGGCGCACCCCGCGCCGCTGGAACTTCCGCCGCATCTGTGCGGGGGAGGCGTTGGAACCCACGGCTAGGACCGGGTACCGGAAGTCCGCGGCGGCCTCGTTGTAGCGCAGCAGCACGTAGTTGAGGGAGAGCGCGATGTCGTGCGTGTCGGCATCGCCCGGCAGTCCGTCCCCGGGTGCTTCCACCAGCCACTGGCCCAGCCGTCGTCCCGCCGCCGGTATCAACCGCAGGAAGCGGTCGTGCGCGAGGAGGCCGGACTCGTCCGGCAGGGCGCCCGGGTAGGTCAGCGGGGAGGTGAAGGGGTCGGCGTCGAGCTGGAGCGCGGCGAGACTGCGGTCGGCGTTCACTCTTCTCCTGGCAGGAAGGGGCGGCGCGTTGACTACTACGAGGCAGGGTAGTTGAGCGCGTGGTGCCCGGAGGGCACAAGCGGGCGGAGTGGACGGGCGGGCGCAGGGGGTGAGGGCCCGTACTCTGTACGCGTTCAGCGCACGCGACGTACGCGTTCGGCGCACGCGACAGAGAACGGGGCATCGGTGTCTTCGGGGGAGAACCAGCGGCTCGCGGGCCGCTACCGGGTCGTCCGGCAATTGGGCCGCGGCGGCATGGGCGTCGTCTGGCGGGCCGTCGACGAGGTCCTCGGCCGCGAGGTGGCGGTCAAGGAACTGCGGACCTACAACGACTCGTCGGGGCAGGAACTGGCCGACCTGCACCTGCGCATGCAGCGCGAGGCGAGGGCGGCCGCACGGGTGCGGCACCCCGGCGTCGTCGCCGTCCACGACGTGGCCGAGCACGAGGGCCGGCCGATCATCGTCATGGAGCTGGTCGACGGCCCCTCGATGGCCGACGTGCTGACCGAACGCGGTTCCCTGGAACCGCGCGAGGCCGCGAAGATCGGCGCCGCCGTCCTGGAGGCGCTCGCCGCCGCGCACGAGGCCGGCGTGCTGCACCGCGACGTGAAGCCCGGCAACATCCTGCTGGACCGCGGGGGCCGGGTGGTCCTCACCGACTTCGGCATCGCCGCGATGGACGACCCCGGTGACGGCTCCACCACCCACCTCACCCGCAGCGGCGAGATCGTCGGCTCCCTGGACTACCTGGCGCCCGAGCGCGCCCAGGGCCGGCAGCCGGGACCCGCGTCCGACGTCTGGGCGCTCGGCGCGACGCTGTACGCGGCGGTGGAGGGCTCCTCGCCGTTCCGCCGTACGTCGACCTGGTCGACGCTCACCGCCATCGTCGTGGAGCCGCTGCCCGAGCCGCGCAGGGCCGGCGTGCTCGGCCCGGTGCTCCAACTGCTGATGCACAAGGACCCCGAGCAGCGCCCCGACGCCCGTACCGCGGCGGGGATGTTGGCCGCGGTGGCGGAGGGCCGCGAGGAGGCGGGCGGCTTCGCGCCGGCGCCTGCGCCCACGCCCACACCCGGGCCCACGTCGACGCCCGCGCCGGGGCTCGCGCACGTGCCGACCGCGTTCGACACGGCGCATCAGCCGCCCGCCGGGTTCGGTCCCGCGGTTCCTCCGGCGCCCTCGGCGTACACCCCGGCGGCCGGAGGATTCCCGGCTGCCGGGCCGCACACGGCTCCGGCGGCGGTCCCGGCGGCGGTCCCGGCGGCGGTTCCGGGCCAGCGGCGCGGCAGGCGCTCCGCGGTGCCCGTCGCCGCGGCGGTCGCCGCCGTGCTGCTGGTGGGCGGCGGAGTCACGTACACCCTGGTCCAGCGCGACGCCGGCGGACAGGAGCAACTCGCCGGCGGCGAGGGCTCGTCGGCCGCTCCCGGGGCGAGCCCCGGCCAGGCGCTCGACCCCGGCGCGGCGGAGCCGACGGGGAGCGCCGCTCCTTCCGGCCGGCCGTCGAAGTCGGGCGACGGCAAGGGCGCGTCACCGTCCGGCAAGCCGTCGAAGACGTCCAGGGCCCCCGTGCCCGGCGGTGGCGGCGGCTCGTCCGACGGCGGCACCACGGCGGGGGGCAGCACGTCCGGCGGCGGCACGTCCGGCGGCGGCACGAACGGCGGCGGTTCCACGGGTGGCGGAGACACGACCACGTCCGGTGGTGGCGGCGCCACCCCGCCGCCCGCCCCCTCCTGCACCTCCCGGGGCGGCGGCAAGTACGACTGCTCCGTCTGGCGCACCGAGAAGACCTATCGCCACGACGGCGGCGAGATGGGCATCCTCAACGCCGGAACCAACTACTTCTACTGCCAGGTCGAGCTCGGCCGTCGCGAGACCTACGGCCAGTGGACGAACACCTGGTGGGCCCGGACCGACGACGACAGCGGCAACACCAACGTCTATTTCAGCGTCGTGTACATCAAGGGCGGCGAGAACGACCAGCCGGTCCCGGGCCTGCCCGTCTGCTAGTCGGCCGCCGGCGGCGGGATCTCGCCCGAACCGCGCGGGATCAGAGTCGGCGTCAGCTCGACGCGGGCCGGGGGTTCCTCGGTCCCGTCGAGACGGCGGAACAGGCGTTCCGCCGCGGTGCGGCCCAGGGCGGCGGCGTCCTGGGCCACGACGGTGATGCCGAGGAGATCGGCGAGTTCGATGTCGTCGAAGCCGACCAGGGCGACGGGAGTCGCGTGACCGGCGAGGACGCGGACGGCGGTGACGGTCACGCGGTTGTTGCCGGCGAACAGCGCGGTCACCGGCTCCGGTCCGGTCAGCATCGCGGTGACCGCGGCGCGGACCAGGTCCGGGTCCGTCGGGCCGAGCGAGACCCAGGCTTCGTCCACCGGCAGGCCCGCGTCCTCCATCGCCGCGCGGTAGCCGCGCAGCCGCTCGGCCGCGGTGTGGATGCGCGGCCGGTCGCCGACGAAGCCGATGCGGCGGTGGCCGTGCGCGATCAGGTGGGCGACGCCCTCGTGCGCGCCGCCGAAGTTGTCCGTGAGCACCGTGTCCGCCTCGATCCGGCCCGCCGGCCGGTCCACGAAGACCGTGGCCACGCCGGCCCGGATCTCCGGCTCCAGATAGCGGTGGTCGGTGCCGGCCGGGATCACGATCAGGCCGTCCACCCGGCGGGCGCAGAGGGCGAGGGCCAACTCCTGCTCGCGGTCCGGGTCCTCGGCGCTGGAGCCGTTGATGAGCAGCGCGCCGTGGGTCCGGGCGACCTCCTCGACGGCGCGGCTCAGCGGGCCGTAGAACGGGTCGGAGAGGTCCTCCAGGACCAGGCCGACCGACGCCGTGCGGCCCTTGCGGAGGATCCGCGCGCTGTCGTTGCGCCGGAAGCCCAGCGAGTCGATGGCGTCCTGGACCCGGCGCTCGGTGTCGGGGGTGACCCCCGGCTCGCGGTTGACCACCCGGGAGACCGTCTTGAGCCCGACCCCGGCCCGCGCGGCCACGTCCTTCATGGTGGGCCGGTTGCCGTAGCGGTGGGTGGGACGGCGGGCGGAGTCGGCCACGGTGCGCTGATCCTCTGTTCGGCGGATGTAGTCGATCATAGGCCCTGGACAACGTTGTCAACGTTGGGGAGACTGGACTCGACAGCCGTCTGTCCACCTCCTGGAGACCTCGCCCATGCCTACCGAGCTCGTCGCCGCCCTCGACATCGGCGGCACAAAGATCGCCGGTGCGCTCGTGGACCGCCGCGGCGGGATCCTCGTACGGGCCCGGCGGCCCACCCCGGCGCGGGAGGACGGCGAGACGGTGATGCGCGCGGTCGAGGAGGTGCTCGCCGAACTGGCCGCCGCGCCGCGGTGGGCCAGCGTCCGGGCGGTCGGCATCGGCAGCGCGGGACCGGTGGACGCTGCGCGCGGCGTCGTCAGCCCCGTCAACATCCCCGGCTGGCGCGACTATCCGCTCGTCGAGCGGGTGCGGCGGGCCTCCGGCGGCCGCCCCGTCACCCTGGTCGGGGACGGCGTGGCCATGACCGCGGCCGAACACTGGCGGGGCGCCGCGCGCGGGCACGACAACGCCCTCTGCCTCGTCGTGTCGACGGGCGTCGGCGGCGGTCTGGTGCTCGACGGCAAGCTGCACACCGGCCCCACCGGGAACGCCGGTCACATCGGCCACGTCAGCGTCGATCTCGACGGCGACCCGTGCGCCTGCGGGTCCCGCGGCTGCGTCGAGCGGATCGCCGGCGGCCCGCACATCGCCCGCCGCGCCCTGGACAACGGCTGGCGGCCCGGCCCCGACGGCGACGTCTCCGCCGCCGCGGTCGCCGCGGCGGCGCACGCGGGCGACCCGGTCGCCCTGGCCGCCTTCGAACGGGCCGCGCGGGCCCTCGCCGCCGGGATCGCCGCCACCGCCGCGCTCGTCGAACTCGACATCGCGGTGGTCGGCGGGGGCGTGGCGGGAGCCGGCGGGGTGCTGTTCGCACCGCTGCGGCGCAGCCTGCGCGAGTACGCCACGCTGTCCTTCGTCCGCGACCTGACCGTCGTCCCGGCCCTCGCCGGCACGGACGCGGGGCTGCTGGGCGCGGCTGCGGCGGCGGGCGGGCCGGACCGCGAGCCCGCGGCACCCGCCGCCTGACGACCCGGCGGCTCCACGCCCGACCCGCCGACGCCCCGACCGGCCGACGCCCCGTCAGGCCGCCGTCGCGTGCCGGTCCGGGTGTTCCACCGCCGGGGGACGGTCCCCCGCCGGCCGGACCACGACCACCAGGAACGCGTCCGATTCCAGGTCCATCACGACCTCGGCCGGCAGGCCCTCGTCCCGGCGCGCCCGCGCGAACTCCTCCGCCGGCCAGCTGCCGCGCGGACCTCCTGCCGGGAACCGCTCCAACACCGTGCGCATGTTCCGCACCCCCTTGTCATCGCCCGATCCAACGAGGCTCCGCTCCGAAGTGTCACGCTCCGGCGGGCCCGGTTGTTCGGACCGTGCGACGTCTCACACCCGGGCCCGTGCCGTGGCAGGGTGGTGGAGGCAACCCACATGGGGCTACGGCAGAGGGGGCACTGTGATCGTCTGGATCAACGGAACGTTCAGCGCGGGCAAGACCGGCGTCGCGCGCGAACTGCTCGATCTGATCCCGCACAGCACCTTGTACGACCCCGAACTCACCGGCTTCGCCCTGCGGCACCAGCTGCCGCCGAAGCGACTCGCCGAGGTCGACGACTTCCAGGACCTGCCGATCTGGCGGCGCCTGGTCGTGGACACCGCCGCCGCGCTGCTCGCCGAGGTCGGGGGCGTCCTCGTGGTGCCGATGACGCTGCTCCGCCAGGAGTACCGGGACGAGATCTTCGGCGGCCTGGCCGCCCGCCGCATCGAGGTACGGCATGTGCTCCTCGCCCCCGACGAAACGATCCTGCGGGAACGCATAGCCGGCCGCGAGGAGTACTCGGACGACCCCGAGGGCAACGAGCGCGTCCGGCAATGGGCGTACGACCACATCGAGCCCTACAAGACGGCGCTCGGCGGCTGGCTCGCCCGGGACGCGCACGTCGTCGACAACTCGCACCTGACCCCCGCGGCCACCGCCGAGGCCGTGGCCGAGGCTCTCGGCACGGGCGCTGCCCGCCCCTGCGGGATCGTGCAGACCCCCGAACCCACCCGCGAGACCGTGGCGTCCGGGGTGCTGCTCTTCGACGAGCAGGACCGCGTGCTGCTCGTCGACCCGACCTACAAGCCCGGCTGGGAGTTCCCCGGCGGCGTCGTCGAGTCCGGCGAACCGCCGGCCGTCGCCGGCGTCCGCGAGGTGGCGGAGGAGCTGGGCGTACGGCTGTACACCGCGCCCGGACTCCTCGTGATCGACTGGGAGCCGCCCCGGCCGCCCGGATATGGCGGGCTCCGCTTCCTGTTCGACGGCGGAGTCCTGCCCGCCTCCGCGGCCGATGAACTCCGGCTGCCCCGCGCCGAACTGCGCGGCTGGCGCTTCGTCACCGAGGCGGAGGCCGCCGAACTGCTCCCGCCGGTCCGCTACCAGCGGCTGCGCTGGGCGCTGCGCGCCCGGGAACGCGGCACGGTGCTCAACCTGGAGGCCGGCGTCCCGGTCGGCTGACGGCTCAGGCGGCCTCCGCCGCCTGTTTCAGGACGGCCGCGGCGTCCTCCGTCAGCGGGACGCCGTGGCCGAAGCACACCACCGACGGGGCGAGCTCCGCCAACAGGCGCATCGACTCCCGGGCCCGCTCCCGGTCCACGTGGAACACGCCCAGCGTCACTCCCTGCACCGCCGCCACCGTGTCCCCGGTGAACAGCACACCGTGGTGGGGCAGATGGACGGCGATCGAGCCGTCCGTGTGCCCCGGCGTGTGCACGACCACCGCCCCGTCGCCGAAGTCCAGCTCGTCGCCGTGCTCCAGCTCCCGGTCCACCAGGGTCGGCGGCGCGACAGGGGAGGTCAGCCCGTGCTCGTGCAGCGGGACCTCCCAGTCCAGCAGGACCGGGTCGGGGACCGGCGCCTCGCCCCGCACCACCGGCGCGTCCAGGCGGTGGGCGAGGATCTCGGCGCCGTGCCGGTCCGCCAACTCCTGGGCGCAGCCCACGTGGTCGCGGTGCGCGTGGGTGAGCACGATCCGGCGGAGCCGGGCCGGATCGAGGCCGACGGCGCGGATCACCGCGTCGACCTCGTCGGCGGCGCCCGCCCAGCCGGCGTCGATCAGCGTCAGCTCGTCGTCGTCGCGCCACAGGTAGGCCTGGCCGATGGAGAAGTCCAGCTGGTGCAGTCGGGGGGTGACCTCGGTGAGGTCGATGGTGACGTCCATGCGGCGAACGTACGGTCGCCCGTCCGTCCGCCGCACGGATCTCTGCCCTGGGCCGATTCCGCGCAGGGCGGACCGGCCCTGCGCGGGTCGGCGGGCGGGTCAGCCCTGCTTCGAGCGGGCGTAGTTCTGCAGGAAGTGCGCCTCGGCGATCGAGAGCCGCTCCAGCTCCTCCGGCGACACCGACTCGTTCACCGCGTGGATCTGCGCCTCCGGCTCGCTCAGGCCGATCAGCAGGATCTCCGCCTCCGGGTAGAGCGCGGCGAGGGTGTTGCACAGCGGGATGGAGCCGCCCATGCCGGACGCCTGCATCTCCTCACCGGGGTACGCGAGCTTCATCGCCTCGGCCATCGAGGTGTACGCCGGGCTGGTGACGTCCGCGCGGAACGGCTGGCCCTGGCCGACCTGCTCGAAGCTCACCCGGGCGTTCCACGGCACGCGCTTCTCGATGTGCGCGTACAGCAGCTGGGTCGCCTCGGCGGCGTCCTGGCCGGGCGGCACCCGCAGGCTGATCTGCGCGCGGGCGGTGGACGGGATCGAGGGCGTCGCGCCGGCCACCGGGTGGCAGTCGATGCCGATGACGGTGACGGCCGGCCGGGCCCAGATCCGGTCGGCGACGGAGCCGTTGCCCGGCAGACCCACGCCGTCCAGGACCTTGGCGTCCGCACGGAAGTCGGCCTCCGGGTACTGCAGCCCCTCCCAGACGGTGTCGGCAGGCAGACCGTCGATGACCGTCGAGCCGTCCTCCGCGCGCAGCGTGTCCAGGACGCGGATCAGCGCGGCCAGCGCGTCCGGCGCGGCGCCGCCGAACAGGCCGGAGTGGAGGTTCCCCTCCAGCGTGTCGATCCGGACGCGGATCATCGTCATGCCGCGCAGCGTGGCGGTGACGGTCGGCAGACCGAGGCGGAAGTTGCCCGTGTCGCCGATGACGACGGCGTCGGCGGTCAGCAGCTCGGGGTGCGCCTCGGCGTACCGCTCCAGGCCGCCGGTGCCCTGCTCCTCCGAGCCCTCGACGATGACCTTCACCGTCACCGGGACGCCGCCGTTCGCCTTCAGGGCGCGCAGCGCGAGCAGGTGCATGATGAAGCCGCCCTTGCAGTCGGCCGCGCCACGCCCGTACCAGCGGCCGTCGCGCTCGGTCAGCTCGAACGCGGGGGAGGTCCAGGCGGACTCGTCCAGCTGCGGCTGCACGTCGTAGTGCGCGTACAGCAGGACGGTCGGCGCGCCGGCCGGCCCGGGCAGCACGCCGTACACCGACTGCGAGCCGTCGGGCGTGTCGAGCAGCGCCACGTCCTGGAAGTCCTCGGCGCGCAGCGCGTCGGCGACCCAGTTCGCGGCGGCCTCGCACTCGCTGCGCGGGGCCACGGCCTCGTCCGCCACCGACTGGAAAGCCACCAGTTCCGCGAGCTCCGACTGAGCGCGGGGCATCAGGGAGGCGACGGTCTCGGCGATCGGATGGGCGGTCATGGGCACGCTCCTGGTGGGTGCGACGTTGTAAGGACGTCCGCCGTGTCGGTTGTACGGCGAACATACGGCCGATCCTACGGCGCGGGTCTTCGGGGGCCGCGCCGTAGGATGCCGAGAAGAGCAGGGACCACCGGTCGGATCAGGAGCAGAAGCACATCGTGAGCAGCGAGAACGCAGACGCCGGAGCGGCAGAGGCGGGCGCGGCGCAGGCCGCGGGGGACGGCACCCGAGCGGGCGATCCAGGGGCGGGCACGGACGCGGCGGCCACGGGCGCCGCGGAGTCCGGCGCCGTCGAGGGACCGGACGCTGCCGAGAAGTCCGGTACCGCCGAGGAGGCGGCGACCGCGCCCGAGGGGGTGCCGGAGGGTGAACTCGCCGGGGAGCCCCGGGGCGTGTGGGACGTCGTCGTGGTCGGGGCGGGCCCCGCGGGGGCGTCGGCCGCGTACGCGGCGGCGGTCGCCGGCCGGCGCGTGCTGCTCCTGGAGAAGGCGGAGCTGCCCCGCTACAAGACCTGCGGCGGCGGCATCATCGGTCCGTCCCGCGACGCGCTGCCGCCCGGCTTCGAACTGCCCCTGCAGGACCGGGTGCACGCCGTCACGTTCTCCATGAACGGACGCTTCGCCCGGACCCGCCGGTCCCGCCGGATGCTCTTCGGGCTCATCAACCGGCCGGAGTTCGACGCCGGTCTGGTCGAGCAGGCGCAGAAGGCCGGCGCGGAGCTGCGTACGGGCGTCGCGGTGTCGCGGGTCGAGCAGCACGGCCCGGCGGTGCCGGACCGCCGCACGGTCGCGGTCGTCCTCGCCGACGGCGAGACGGTCCTGGCGCGCGCGGTGGTCGGCGCGGACGGCAGCGCGGGCCGGATAGGGGCACATGTCGGGGTGAAGCTCGACCAGGTCGACCTGGGCCTGGAGGCGGAGATCCCGGTGCCGGCGTCCGTGGCCGAGGACTGGAAGGGCCGGGTGCTCATCGACTGGGGCCCGATGCCCGGCAGTTACGGCTGGGTGTTCCCCAAGGGCGACACGCTGACGGTCGGCGTCATCTCGGCGCGCGGCGAGGGCGCGGCGACCAAGCGGTACCTGGAGGACTTCATCGCCCGGCTCGGGCTCGCGGGCTTCGAACCGGCCATCTCGTCCGGCCATCTGACGCGCTGCCGGAGCGAGGACTCCCCGCTGTCCCGGGGCCGGGTGCTGGTCTGCGGCGACGCGGCGGGCCTGCTGGAGCCGTGGACCCGCGAGGGCATCTCGTTCGCGCTGCGCTCGGGACGGCTCGCGGGGGAGTGGGCGGTGCGGATCGCCGAGTCGAACGACGCGGTGGACGCTCGTCGGCAGGCGCTGAACTACGCGTTCGCGATCAAGGCGGGCCTCGGCGTGGAGATGGCCGTGGGGCGGCGGATGCTGGCGCTGTTCGAACGCCGGCCCGGGCTGCTGCACGCGACGATCACCGGCCTGCGGCCGGCCTGGAACGCCTTCGTGGACATCACCCGCGGCGCGACCTCGCTCGCCGGCCTGGTCCGCTCGAACGCGGTGGCGCGGCGCGCGCTGGACCTGCTGGACCGGCGGATGGCGGCGGACGACCGGCGGACCCGTGGCGTGACGACGGGCGCCGAGGAGTCCGGGACGGTCACGCCCGACGGGCACGACGCGGACCGGGCGAGCGCTCCCGAGGCGTCGTGACCGGTTGACCTCGTGACATCGGGGTGGTGGGCCGGTCCGGGCGGTGTGCCCGGACCGGCCCACCTTCCGTTTCCGCGCCCGCTCGTGCGCCGGCGAGTGGTCACGGGGTGATGGTGACGCGGAAGACGGGGTGGTCGGAGGCGGCGGCGATGATCTCCTCGTCGGTGGACTTCGCGGTCACCCCCTGGAAGTACTGGTTGACCTCCCAGCCCCACTTCTCCAGGTAGGTGCGGAGCACCTGGAGCTTCTCGGCGTCCGGGATCTCGACCGCGGTGAAGGTGCGGACCTTGCGGCCGACCCGCAGTTCGCCCCCGCCGGCGACGCGCATGTTGCGCACCCACTGCGAGTGGCCGCGGGCGGACACCAGGTACTGGGCGCCGTCGTGGGTGTGCGGGTTGACGGGGATGCGCTGCATCTGGCCGCTCTTGCGACCGCGCACCGACATCTCGGCCGAGCCCATCAGGCTGATGCCGTGCCGGGCGAGCCAGCCGACGATGCTGTTGAAGCGGATGGCCATCGGGCTGCCCTGGAGGTAGTACGGCGTGGCGGTCATCGGGTGCTCCTCGTCGAGATCGGTGATTCACTTCGAGAGCGGTGCTCTCGCTCGAGTCCAGTGTGCACGGATCGACGCGCCAATGCAAGAGCATCGCTCTCGTTTGTGTGCAGTGCTCCGAAAGGTGGCACACTGCTCTCATGACCAGCGTTCAAGGAGCCCGCGCCCGCGCCCGTGTCGAAATCACCGCGACCATCAAGGACGAGGCCCGCAGACAACTCGCCGCCGAGGGCGCGGCCAAGCTCTCGCTGCGGGCCGTCGCCCGCGAGGTCGGCATGGTCTCCTCCGCGCTCTACCGCTACTTCCCCAGCCGCGACGACCTCCTCACCGCCCTCATCGTCGACGCCTACGACGCGATCGGCGCCGCCGCCGAATCCGCCCTCGCCGCCGCGCCCGCCGCCGACCACCCAGCCCGCTGGGCCGCCGTCTGCCGCGCCGTCCGCGCCTGGGCCCTCGCCCACCCCCACGAGTACGCGCTGATCTACGGCTCCCCGGTACCCGGCTACTCCGCGCCTCAGGACACCGTCGGTCCCGCGTCCCGGGTCGGCCAGGTCCTGATCTCCGTCGCCCGCGGCGCCTACGTCTCCGACGGCGTCGCGCTGCCCCCGCTCGGCGAGAAGCTGCGCCCCGAGGCCGAGCGGATGGCCGCCGACTTCGCGCCCGATCTGCCGCCCGCGCTCGCCGTCACCCTGGTCGGCGCCTGGTCGCAGCTCTTCGGCCTGATCTCCTTCGAGGTGTTCGGCCAGTTCACCCGCATCGTCGAGGACCGCGACGGGTTCTTCGACGACGCCGCCGCCCGCCTGGGCCGCGAGGCGGGCCTGCTGCCCCGCCGCTGAGCGCCCGGGCGCGGGTCGGCCGGCGAGCAGGGGCCCGTACTCCACCGGGAGTACGCGTGATCACCACGCGCGGCTGACGCCGCCGTCCACCCGCCGCGTCTAGCGTGGCGGTATGGACGCACCCCGCACCGGCGGCCCCCCGTGGCTGCGCCACTGGGCCGCCGAGGAGCCCGGAACGGGACTGCCGTGGCGGTCCACCCTCGTCCTCGCCGCGTTCGTCCTCGTCGGCAGCGGGTTCGCCGCGCGCAACCAGCTCGACCGGCAGCCCCTCGACGTGTGGGCGCGGCTCCTGCTGCTCGCCGGCCCGGCGATGCTGCTGCTGCGCCACCGGTACCCGGTCCCGGTCGTGTTCGGGGTGGCCGCGTCGGCGCTCGCATACCTCGCCGCGGGCTATCCGTACGGGCCGGTCTTCGTGAGCGTCGCCGTCGCCTGCTACGCGGCGATCGTGCACGGTCACCGGCGCGCCGCCTGGTGGGCGCTCGGCCTGCTCTGGATCGGTCATGTCCTCGCCGGCCACTGGCTCTACCGCTATCTGCCGCCCGCCGGCGACGGGCCGGCCCCCTGGGGCCAGGAGCTCCCGGTGGCCGGCTTCGTCGTGGCGATCCTCGCCGCCTCCGAACTCGTCCGGGTCCGCCGCGAGCAGTGGGCGCAGCAGCGCGCGGAACGGGCCGCCGCCGAGCGGCGCCGCGCGGACGAGGAACGGCTGCGCATCGCCCGCGAGCTCCACGACGTCCTCGCGCACTCCCTGTCCGTCATCAACGTCCAGGCGGGCGTGGGCCTCGCGCTCCTCGACGGCGACCCGGAGCAGGCGCGCAGCGCGCTCACCACCATCAAGGCGGCCAGCAAGGAGGCGCTCGGCGAGGTCCGGCAGGTGCTGGACTCGCTGCGCACCCCAGGCGACGCGCCGCGCACCCCCGCGCCCGGCCTCGACCGGCTGCCGGAACTCGTCGAACAGGCCGCCGCGGCCGGGCTCACCGTCGAGGTGGACCGGCACGGCGCCGCCGCACCCGTCCCGCCCAACACCGACCTGGCCGCTTTCCGGATCGTCCAGGAGGCGCTCACCAACGTCGTCCGCCACTCCGGCTCCCGCACCGCAAGGGTCCGGATCGACCAGGCGCCGGACGCGCTGGAGCTGCGGATCGACGACGACGGTCCGGCCACCGGCGGCGACGCGGGCGGCAGCGGCAACGGCCTTGCCGGAATGCGGGAGCGGGCGACGGCCCTCGGTGGCACGATCGACGCGGGCACCCGGCCCGACGGCGGGTTCCGGGTGCGCGCCAGACTCCCCCTGCGGCAGAAGGAGACACCGTGATCCGCGTACTGCTCGCCGACGACCAGTCGCTGGTCCGGGCCGGGTTCCGGGCGTTGCTCGACGCCCAGCCGGACATCGACGTGGCGGGGGAGGCCGCGGACGGTGACGAGGCGGTGGCGCTGGTCCGCGAACTACGCCCGGACGTCGTCCTGATGGACATCCGGATGCCGCGGCTCGACGGCCTGGCGGCGACCCGGGCGATCACCGGCGACCCGGAACTCGGCGCGGTCAGGGTGGTCATGCTGACCACCTTCGAACTCGACGAGTACGTCTTCGAGGCGATCCGCGCCGGCGCGTCCGGCTTCCTGGTGAAGGACACCGAGCCCGAGGAACTGCTGCGGGCGGTGCGGGCCGTGGTCGACGGCGACGCACTGCTGTCGCCCGGCGTGACCCGCCGGCTGATCGAGGAGTTCGCGGCACGCTCCAAGGGCCCCGCGGGCCCGCACGGCCTCGACGAACTCACCGAGCGGGAACGCGAGGTGATGGCGTTGGTCGGCATCGGGCTGTCCAACGACGAGATCGCCCGTCGGCTGGTCGTCAGCCCGCTGACCGCCAAGACGCACGTGAGCCGGACGATGGTGAAGCTCGGCGCCCGCGACCGCGCCCAACTGGTCGTGCTGGCCTACGAGTCGGGCCTGGTCCGGCCGGGCTGGCTGGGCTGAGGGGCGGGCCGGCGGTACGGGAACGGGGGCGGCCGCACGCGGCGACCGCCCCCGTTCCTCCCCGGTACCTCCGAGTCAGTCGCGCGCCCCGACCGGCTCCTCTGCGGACACGGGAGTCTCCGCCGCCGCGGGCGCCTCGGCGGACTTCGCCACCACCAGCGACTCCTGCCGCTGCCGGGTGCGCAGCCCCGGCAGCGTGATCAGCAGACCGGCGAGGGCGATCACGGTCACCACGGCCAGGCCGGGCCGGTAGCTGTCCAGGACCGCCTGTGGCGAGCCGCCGCCGGCCCCGTCCGCCGTGATCACGGCGGTGACGACGGCCAGGAAGAGCGCGCCGCCGACCTGGACCGAGGTGTTCAGGAGCCCGGAGACCATGCCCTGCTCCTCGTCCGCCACGCCGTTGGTGGCCTGGATGTTGAGCGACGGGAAGACCAGGGCGCAGGCGGCGCCGAGCAGCAGCATCGACGGCAGGATCACCGCCGCGTACTGCGGGGTGAGCGAGACGCGCAGGAAGAGGGCGTACCCGACGACGAGGAGCGTGAAGCCGACGGCGATCACCCGGGGCGTGCCGAACCGGTCGACGATCCCGCCGATCTTCGTCGAGGACAGTGCCACCAGCAGGCCGGCCGGCAGGAAGGCGAGCGCGGTCTGCAGCGCCGACCAGCCGAGCAGCGACTGCATGTACTGGGTCACGATGAACTGGAAGGCCACGTACGAGCCGAAGAACGCGGCCGCGCCGAGCTGGGCCCGGACCTGCGAGCCGGACCGCAGCACCCCGAGCCGGACCAGCGGGCTCGCGCTCCGCCGCTCGATGGTGACGAAGGCGGCGAGCAGCGCGGCGGTCGCCAGGAAGGACAGCAGCGTTCGGGCGGATCCCCAGCCCGCCTCGGGGGCCTGCACGACGGTGAAGACGAGGAGCAGCATCGCGGCCGTGCCGGTGACGGCGCCCGGCAGGTCGTAGCCGCCGCGGCCCTCTTCGCGGGCGCTGTGCGGGATCAGCTTCAGGGCGAAGGCGAGCGCGATCAGGGCGATCGGCGCGGGCAGCAGCATCGTCCAGCGCCAGCTCAGCTCGGTGAGCAGGCCGGACAGCACCAGCCCCATGGAGAAGCCGGTGGCGGCGCAGGTGGTGTAGATGGACAGGGCCCGGTTGCGCTGCGGGCCCTCCTTGAAGGTCGTGGTGATGATCGAGAGCCCGGCGGGCGCGGTGAACGCGGCGCTCAGGCCCTTGATGAAGCGGCTGGCGATCAGCAGCGGGCCGGAGTCGACCAGGCCGCCGAGCAGGGACGCGAGCGCGAAGACGCCGAGCGCGATCAGGAAGACGCGGCGACGGCCGAGCAGGTCGGCCGCGCGGCCGCCGAGCAGCAGGAGGCCGCCGTAGCCGAGGATGTAGCCGCTGACGATCCACTGCAGGGTGGCTGTGGACAGACCGAGATCGGTGGCGATGGACGGCAGGGCGACGCCGACCATGGAGACGTCGAGGGCGTCCAGGAACATCGCGGCGCAGAGCACGAGCAGGGTGCCCCACAGGCGCGGGCTCCATCGGTCCTGTGTGGCAGGGGAGTTGGGCGGAGTGGTCATGCGCAGCACAGTACATGCACATGCATTGAATGCGCGCGCATTTAATTCCGATGCAACGAAGTGCGGCTTCTCTGCTAACGTGCGGCCATGGCAGCGAAGAAGTCCGAGCGTGCGCTCGTGCAGGAGTGGCGGGACGTCCTCGCGCTGCATGCCCGGACCACCTGCGAGCTGGATCGCGCGCTGCACGGGTACGGGATCGGCGCCAGCGACTTCGAGGTGCTCGACGTGCTCGCCGAGGCGGCGCCCGCCGACGGCGGCACCGCCTTCCGGGTCCAGGAACTGGCGGCGCGGGTCCACCTCAGCCAGAGCGCCCTGTCGCGTCTGGTGGCCCGGCTGGAGAAGAGCGGCCTGGTCGCGCGCGGAATGTGCGGCGAGGACCGGCGCGGCGTGCGCGTAGTGCTCACCGATGCCGGCCGGGAGCGGTACGCCGAGGTGCTGCCGCTGCAACGGGCCGTGCTGAAAAGGATGTTGGACGAAGGGGCCGCGGGAACGACCCCGGGAGCTACGACCAGGTGATGCCCGACCGCTCCCGCCAGAGCGCGGCGAGCGAGGCGTCTCCGGCGATGTCCACCGCGTCGGCCGGGAGCCGGTTCCACAGCATCAACCGGAGCTGCCAGGCGGGCCCGGACAGTGTGCAGTCGGCGGGTCCGTCGTCGGTACGCGTCGTGCGCGGCGCGTCCGGCGAGAGCCGCACGGTCCACACGTCGCCGGTGTCCGTGGTCCGCACCCGCAGGACGCGCGTCGTCTCCGTACGGACCCGGCTGCGGTCGCGGGCGTGGAACGCGCGCAGCAGCTCGTCGATGCCGTCGACGGCGAGGGTCGCGTCCACCGGGCGCGGCCCGGACGGCAGCGCGGACTCGGCGTCCGCGCGGTGCACGCCCGTCTCGTGGGCCTGCCGCCGGGCCCAGAACGCGAGGGGCGACGGGGCCGGCAGGAAGGTCCAGCACTCCAGGTCCGCGGGCGCCTTCGTCAGCGCCTCGACCAGCGCGGCGTGACCCTCGTGGAAGTGGGCGAGGCGCTCCTCGCCGTCCAACTGCGGCTCGCCGCCGTCGGGTCGGTACGAGGTGTGACCCTCGGCCACGAACCGGGCCGCCCAGCGGTGCACCATCGTGGTGTGTCGCAGCAGGTCGCGGACCTGCCAGCCGGGGCAGGTCGGCACCGGCGCGTCGAGTCCGGCCGCCGCTGCGGCGTCGGCGAGCGCGCGGCCCGACTCGTCCAGGGCCGCGATGTGTTCAGCGACGCTCATGATCGGTTCCATGCGCGGGATTCTGCCAGCCCGCGCCCGGCCCGGGTACGGCCCGCGCGCGGGCCGCGCGGCGGCGGAACCAGCGGTACAGGAAGCCGAGCACGAATGCCTGGAAGACGTACGAGAAGACCAGCGCGGCCGGGATGAAGACGTCCTCGTCGATCACGTCGCGGCCGATCATGCCCCGCGCCACGAACAGCACGGCCCCCGTCGGCGCGGCGAGGCCGAGGGCCAGCAGCCCCGGCATGATCGAGGCGTCGCTCTGGGGGGCCGCCGTCGACGTCCGGTCGAGCAGCACCAGCAGACCCACGATCCCGAGGTACGCCAGGGAGAGCGGGTTGCCGAAGGTGAGCCGTACGAAGGTGCCCAGGCGCTGCATGGTGGTCCCGATCCGTTCCCTGTGCCGTGGAGTTGCCCGGGGGAACGGACGTCCCGCGCCCCCCGCCGCGACGATTCTGCACGCGGCGGCGGGCCGGGACCTGAGTAGGACTACTCATCATGCCGTGGGCCGTTCAGCCTGTGGCGGTGTCGCGGGTGGCGAAGCCGATCAGCGCCGCGCCCGCCGCGAGGACGGCGACCGTCGTCAGGGCGGCCGGCAGCGAGAAGCGGTCGGCCAGGAGGCCGATCGACGGCGGGCCCAGGAGCATCCCGCCGTAGCCGAGCGTGGAAGCGGTCGCGACCCCGGACGGGCCGGCGATCGCGCCGGCGCGCGCCACCGCGACCGGGAAGATGTTGGCCAGCCCGAGGCCCGTGACCGCGAATCCCAGCAGCGCGGCCCACACGCTCGGGGCGAGCGCGCCCAGCAGCATGCCGGCCGCGGCCGTCGCGCCACCCGCCACCAACGTGCGGGTCTGGCCGAGGCGTTCGAGCAGCGCCGTACCGGAGAGCCGGCCGGCGGTCATGGTCAGCGCGAACACCGCGTACCCGGCCGCGGCGACGCCCGGACGGGCGTGCAGGTCCTGCTCCAGGTGGAGCGCGCCCCAGTCGGCGAGTGCGCCCTCGCCGTACGCCGTGCACAGCGCGATCACGCCGAGGACGAGGACGGTTACGCGCGCCCCGGGTGCGGCGGCGGGTCGCCCGCCCGTCGCCGGGGCGGCGACGGACTCCGGCGGCGCGGGGGAGGGACGGCGCAGCAGGGTCGGCCCGCCCAGCGCGGTGAGGAGGAGACCGGCGAGCGTCAGGCCGAGGAGGTGCGCGGTGGGGGAGACGGAACCGGCGACGAGCCCGCCGAGGCCCGCGCCGAGCATGCCGCCGAGGCTGAACGCGGCGTGGAATCCGGGCATCACGGGCCGTCGCAGCGCCGCGACGAGGTCGACCGCCGCGCTGTTCATCGCCACGTTGATGCCGCCGTACGCGGCTCCGAAGACCAGCAGGACCAGGCCCAGGGCGAGCGGTGAGCGGGTGAGGGCGGGCAGCGCGATGCTGAGCGAGAGGAGGACCGCGGTGACGACGGTGACCGGGTGGCTGCCGAACCGCCGGCAGAGCCGGCCCGTCAGCGTCATGGTCACGACCGCGCCGGCCGAGACGCCGAGCAGGGCGAGGCCGAGGTCGGCCGAGGAGGCGCCGGTCTGCTGCTTGATGGCCGGGATGCGGACCACCCAGCCGGCGAAGAGGAAGCCGTCGAGTGCGAAGAACAGGGTGAGGGCGGAGCGGAGGCGGGACAGGGAGGGCGCTGCGGTGTCTCCGCCAAGGCCCCCCGGAACGGCCGTCGCGACTTTGTTTAGTAGCGGCACAAAAGGAGGATAGGGGTGAGCCCGCCGCGGATTCAACTCGTCACCCTCTGACGTGCGAGGCGCCACTCGGCGGCGCTGGGTGTGAGACTCCCCCGGAAGCACCTCGGGAGAAGGGGGAGGGGGCATGATCCGCGGCCACGTATCGGCCGCCGTGGTGATCGCCGCGGCCCTGGTCGGGCTCGGAGCGGGCCCTGCCGTCGCCGGCGAGGAGCACGATCCGGGCGCCGGCGCCAGGGCGGCCACGGTGGAATGGCCGGACTTCCTGCAGAAGAGCACGGGTGCGGATCCGGCCGACATGGGCTGGATCCCCGACTGCCCGCCGGCCGAGAACGTCAGCGCCCTCGGCGAGGACTCCTGCCCGGGCCACGGCGGCTGACCGCACTCGCCAGGAGGGCCCCGCACCGGTCCCGTACGACCCCCGTGCCCCGGTTCGTACCCCCGGGGCGGGAACCGAGGCGGCCGATCATGGGAGACTCGCCTTCATGAACGGCAAGGCGACCACGACCCGGACACGGCTGGACAGGGGCCGCAGCGCACTCGGGCCCGCGCTGGAACTCGTGCACACCGGACGCGCCCCGACCCGCGCCGTGCTCACCGCCGAGCTGGGCGTCACCCGCGCCACCGCCGGAGCCGTGGCCGCCGAACTGGAGGCCCTCGGGCTCATCCGGGTCGACTCCAACCCCGGCGCCGCCGCCGGCTCCCAGGGCCGACCCTCGCACCGCCTCGCCGTCGACGACAACGGACCGGTCGTGCTCGCCGCCCAGGTGCACGCGGACGGCTTCCGCGCCGCCCTCGTGGGCCTCGGCGGCCGGATCGTCGCGACCGCGCCCGGCTGTGTCACCGTCTCCGAGGACCCGGCGCAGGTGCTCGGCGAGGTCGTCGGGGCCGGCGCGGAGCTGCTCCGTGCGAGCGGCCGTCGCTGCGTCGGCGCCGGGCTCGCCGCGCCGTCCGCCGTCGCCGAACCCGAGGGCACCGCCCTCAACCCGCTCCACCTGGCCTGGCCCGCCGGGGCGCCGGTCCGCGAGATCTTCGCCGAGCAGGTACGGGCCGCCGGCATCGAGGGCCCCGCGTTCACCGGCAACGACGTGAACCTCGCCGCCCTGGCCGAGCACCGCCACGGCGCGGGCCGAGGCGCGCAGCACCTGCTGTGCGTGGCCACCGGCCACCGCGGCGTCGGCGGCGCGCTCGTCCTGGACGGCCGCCTGCACACCGGTAGTTCGGGCCTGGCGCTCGAGGTCGGGCACCTCACCGTGAACCCCGACGGCCGCCCCTGCTACTGCGGCAGCCGCGGCTGCCTGGACGTCGAGACCGACCCGCTGGCCTTTCTCGTCGCGGCCGGCCGCGACCCCGGTCCGGAAGTCTCGCTGCTCGCCCAGTCCCGTGACCTGCTCCGTACCCGGCCGGACGACCCCGGTGTGCGGGCGGCCACCGAGGAGCTGATCGACCGGCTCGGCCTCGGGCTCGCGGGCCTGGTCAACATCCTCAACCCGGACCGCATCATCCTCGGCGGCCTGCACCGCGAACTGCTCGACGCCGACCCGGAGCGCCTGCGCGCCGTCGTCGCCGACCGCAGTCTGTGGGGCCGCAGCGGCGGCGTGCCGATCCTGCCCTGCACCCTGGACCACAACAGCCTCGTCGGCGCCGCCGAACTGGCCTGGCAGCCGGTGCTCGACGACCCGCTCGGCGCGCTCGGCCGCAAGGAGGCATGAGCGTAAACCGCTGGCCTGGGCTTCGCCGCACCGCTACGGTCCGGTTCATGACCGACCATGATCTTCCTCCGCGCCTCGGCAGCCTCACCTTCCACGGCCCGCTCTCGGAGTCACGCGCGACCCGCATGATCGAGCGGCTGGCCGCCGCCTCGCCCGCCACCGTCCTCGACATCGGCTGCGGCTGGGGCGAGTTGCTGCTGCGCACGCTGGAGGCCGCGCCCGGTTCCACCGGTGTCGGGATCGACATCAACGCCGAGGACCTGGCCCGCGGCCGGCTCGTGGCGAAGGAGCGCGGGCTCGCCAACCGCGTCGAGTTCGTCGAGGAGTCCGCGCTCGGCACCACGCGCGGACCGGTCGACGCGATCCTCTGCCTCGGGTCCAGCCAGGCCCTGTGCGACCCCGGCCTGCCGCACGACCCCGCGGCCGCCCTGAGCGAACTGCGCCGCCTCGTCCGCCCCGGTGGCCGGGTCGTGCTCGGCGAGGGATTCTGGGAGCGCACCCCGACCGACGACGAGCTGGCCCGCATGTGGCCGGGCGCCACGGCCGCGGACCACTTCCTGCTGCCCGAACTGGTCGACCTCGCCATCGAGGCCGGCTTCCGTCCCGCATGGATCGAGACGGCGGGCCGCGAGGAGTGGGAGGAGTTCGAGTCCGGCTACCGGTACGACACCGAGGTCTGGCTCGCCGCCCACCCCGACCACCCCCTCGCGGACGAGACCCGCGCCCGCGTCGACCGCCAGCGCGCCGGCTGGATGGGCTACCGCGGCATCCTCGGCATCACCTACCTGACGCTCGTCCCCGTCGGCTGACGATCCGTCACCAGTGTCGGCCCCGGGGCAGCGAGGAGCGCTCCGGGGCCGACAGGTGCAGCACCCGGAACCGCTCACCCGCGTCCGTCGGCGGTTCCGCCGCCCACAGCGTGAAGGTCAACAGCTCCCAGTGGCGCGGATCGACGGCGACCGCGCTCGCCACCACCCCGTCCGCCCGCACCGCCGACTCGAGCCGTTCCAGCGCCTCCCCGACCGCCGCCGCGGGCGGTGCGCCCTCCGGTATCGGGCTCCGGCGGCGCGTCGCCGACCGCGGCGCGCTCGCGGCCGCAGGCCCCTCCGCGTACCCGACACCCGTCCAGTGCTGGACGACCGGGCGGCCGAAGTCGTTCACGATCCCCTGGAAACCGGGGCCCCAGAGGAAGGAGTTCATGGCCTCGGGTGCGACCCAGAGGTAGAACGGGGCGTACTGATCGACGGGCGAGCCGTCCGCCCGCTCACGGACCAGATACGCCTTGAGGCCGAGCCCGGCGAAGTCGTCGAGCAGATGCCCGCGGGTCGCCACCCGCTCGCGGATGATTCCCATGTCGTAGTCGGCGGGCAGGGTGATCTCGTACTGCATGGCATGCACGGTGGTGAACTCCCTTACGAAGAAGGGCCCTTGTGGGCCGACAGCAGCATGAGCAGTCCGTCGACCGCGGTGTCGAAGGCCTCGGGCGACCCCGAGGAGCGGGCCAGTACGTAGCCGCCCTGCACGGTCGCCACGATCGTGGCGGCGAGCGCCGCCGGGTCCAGGGGGCCGGTCAACTCGCCCCTGTCCAGGCCCTCCTGGACGATCCCGGCCAGCCGCCCGCGCAACCGGTCGAGCGTCTCGTGGACCGGCGCGCGCAGCTCCGGGCTCCCCATCACGTCCGGGTCCATCGTCAGCCGCCCCACCGGACAGCCGCGCAGCACGTCGCGCTCGCGGCGCAGGTACGCCTCGATCCGCGCGTACGCCGACGTCCCGCCCTCGAGGACGGCCTCGGCGGCGGCCCGCATCTCCTCGGCCGTACGCCGGATCGCGGCCAGCGCCAGGTCCGGCTTCCCGGTGAAGTGGTGGTACATGCTGCCCTGGCCGGCCCCCGCGGCCTGCTGGATCGCCTTCGGGCTGGTGCCCACGTAGCCGCGCTCCCAGAGCAGCTCGCGGGTGGCCTCGATCAGTCGCTCGGGAGTGCTCATGATCCGATTGTACATACCAGTAGGTACAGAATCCGGAGCAGGGCGGAATCCGCTGCTCTACTCCCCACGTCGTACGCGCGAAGCCGCTGGCCGTACGACGCCCCGGACCCCCTCGGCGGGGGACTCTCGGCAGTAACGAACCGCAAGGAGCTGACCGAGATGAACACCCTCGCGCATGCAGGTCCCGCCCCCTGGGTCCTTCTCTTCCCGCTGGTCTGGGCCGCCGTGATCGTCACCGTCGTCACCGTCCTGCGCCGCACCGTGTGGCGCGGCCGTCGCGGACCTTTCGGCCGCCCCGGCCACGACGACGGCCGTCCCCCGTACGACGAGCAGTCGCCGATCGCCCTCCTCGGGCACCGCTTCGCGGCCGGGGAGATCGACGAGGACGAGTACTGGCGCCGCCTCACCGTCCTGGAGGAGCAGTTCGGCCGGGTCACGCGCCCCAAGGGCGGTGCGGCATGACCACCACCACGCTGCGTACCGCCACCGCCGCCCGGGTCGTCGACGCCGTGAAGGTGTACGGCGTCGGCGACACCGAGGTGAGAGCCCTGGACGGGGTGAGCGTCGACTTCCCGGCCGGCCGGTTCACCGCGATCATGGGGCCCTCCGGCTCCGGCAAGTCCACCCTCATGCACTGCGCCGCCGGACTCGACACCCTCACCTCCGGCTCCGCGCTGATCGGCGACACCGACCTGTCGACGCTCGACGACCGCCGCCTCACCCTGCTCCGCCGCGAGCGGGTCGGCTTCGTCTTCCAGGCGTTCAACCTCCTGCCCACCCTCACCGTCGCCGAGAACATCACGCTGCCCCTCGACCTCGCCGGTACCGCCCCGGACCGGGCCCGGCTGGACACCCTGATCGACACCGTCGGCCTGCGTGACCGGCTGCACCACCGGCCCGCCCAGCTGTCCGGCGGGCAGCAGCAGCGCGTCGCCGTCGCCCGCGCCTTCGCCGGCACGCCCGACGTCGTCTTCGCCGACGAGCCGACCGGCAACCTCGACTCCCGCTCCGGCGAGGAGGTGCTCCGGCTGCTCGGCGACACCGTACGGCGGACCGGGCGCACGGTCGTCATGGTGACTCACGACCCGGTCGCCGCCGCCCACGCCGACGAGGTGGTCTTCCTCGCCGACGGGCGGCTCGTCGACCGGATGCCCTCGCCCACCGCGGAGCGCGTCCTGGACCGCATGAAGGCCTTCGACGGTCGGGGAGGAGGCCGGTCATGAGTACCGCCCGCACCGCCCGCGGCGGAGGCCGGCGCTTCGCCGCCCTCCGGCTCAGCCTCTCCTCGCTGCGCGCCCACAAGCGGCGCTTCGCCGGCACCTTCACCGCCGTCCTGCTCGGCGTCGCGTTCCTCACCGGCACCCTCGTCATGGGCGACACGCTCCGCGCGAGCTTCGACTCCCTCTTCGGCAGCGCCGCCGCCGGCACCGACGCCGTCGTGCGCAGCACGAGCGTGGTCACCGTCGCCGGCGAGGGCCAGGGCACCCGCCGGCCCGTCGACGCCTCCCTCGCCGGCACGCTGCGCGACACCCCGGGCGTGGCCGCCGCCGAACCCCAGATCCAGGGCGCCGGCCAGCTCGTCGCCGCCGACGGCGAACCCATCGGAGGCAAGGGCCCGCCGACCCTGGCCGGCAACTGGATCGGCGACACCGCGCTCAACCCGTACCGGCTCGCCGAGGGGCGCGCCCCGCAGAAGTCCGGCGAGGTCGTCGTCAACCGGGGCGCCGCGAAGACCGGTGGCCTGAAGATCGGCGACACGACCACGCTGCGCACCCCCGACCCGGTCCGGGTGACCGTCGTCGGCCTGGCCACCTTCGGCGGCGAGGACGGCATGGCCCAGGTGACGTACACCGGCATGACCCGCGCCGACGCGGAGAAGCACCTCACGCCGAAGCCCGGCGAAGCGGCGAGCATCCTCGTCCGGGCCGGTCCCGGAACCTCGCAGCAGGAGCTGGTCGACGCGCTGGCCCCGGTACTCCCCGCGGGCGTGGAGGCCATCACCGGGCAGCAGTCCGCCGAGGAGAACACCGACATGATCTCCGGGCAGTTCCTGACCCTCTTCACCGTCTTCCTGCTGGTGTTCAGCGGCGTCGCGCTGCTCGTCTCGGTCTTCTCGATCCACAACACCTTCGCGATCGTCGTCGCCCAGCGCACCCGCGAGAACGCCCTGCTGCGGGCGCTCGGCGCGGTCCGGCGGCAGGTCGTCGGCACGACACTGGCCGAGGCCGCGGCCGTCGCGGTGCTCGCCTCCGCCGCCGGACTCCTCGGCGGCATCGGGGTGGCGGCGGGTCTGCAGGCGCTCTTCCCGGCCGTCGGCTTCCCGTTCCCCGAGGGTGACCTCGTCGTCAGCGGTCTGTCGCTGGCGCTGCCGTTCGCCGTCGGACTCCTGGTCTGCCTCGGCTCCGCGCTGCTCCCCGCCGTGAAGGCGGGCCGCACCGCGCCGCTCGCAGCCCTGCGCGAGACGGCCGTGGACGATTCCGGCGCCTCGCGCCGCCGCGCCCTGACCGGGGCCGGGCTGCTGGCCGTCGCCCTCGCCGTCACGCTGACCGGCGTGCTCGTCACCCCGTCGATCTGGCTCGCCGGGACCGGCGCGGTGCTGGTGCTCGCCGCGTTCGTCGTCCTCGGTCCGGTCGCCTCTTCCGTCGCGGTACGGGTCCTCGGCGGACCGCTGCGCGGCGTCACCCGCGGCCTGGCGCGCCGCAACGCGCTGCGCAGCCCCCGCCGCACCGCCGCCACGGCGACCGCGCTGATGATCGGCGTCGCCGTCGTGTCCCTGTTCACCGTCTTCGGGGCGTCCCTGAAGGCCACCATGGACGACACCGTGTCCCGTTCCTTCGCCGGCGACCTCGCCGTCTCCACGCCCGCGTACGGCGCCGGCGGCAGCGGGCTGAGCCCCCGGCTCGCCCCGGCGATCGCCGCGCTGCCCGAGGTGGAGACGGCGGTCGGGCTGGGCAAGGGCGTCGCCGAGGTGGACGGCGAGGGGCGGGCGCTGACCGTCACCGACCCGGCCACGCTCTCCCGTTCCTTCGACCTCGGCACCGTACGCGGATCCCTGGACGGCCTCGGTGCGAACGGCATCGCGATCTCCGACGCGGAGGCCGGCAAGGTCGGACTGGAACCCGGCGACACCACCGAACTCGCCTTCACCGACGGAAGCCGGCGGACCTTCACCGTCCGCGCCGTCTACCAGGAGTCCGAACTCGCCGGTTCGTACGTCGTCACCCGCGAGGCCTGGGCCCCGCACCGGACACAGGACGCCGACACGCTCGTCTCCGTCACGCTGAAGGACGGGGTTGCCGCGGACGACGGCCGGGCGGCGGTCGAGACGGTCGCGGCACAGTACGGCAACCCGGAGGTGCAGAGCCGGGACGAGTACGCCGAGGCGTCGGCGGGCGGCATCGACATGATGCTCACCCTCGTCTACGCGCTCCTCGCGCTGGCCGTCGTGATCGCGCTGCTCGGCATCGCGAACACGCTGACCCTCGCGGTCCACGAACGGACCCGGGAACTCGGCCTGTTGCGCGCCGTCGGCCAGACCCGGGCCCAGCTGCGGGCGATGGTCCGCTGGGAGTCCGTGCTGGTCGCCGCGTTCGGCACGGTGGGCGGCCTGGTCCTCGGCGGCTTCCTCGGGTGGGTCCTGGTGGAGGCGTCGGAGGGCGCGGGCGACAGCCCGTTCGCCTTCGCGCTGCCGCCGCTCCCGCTCGCGGTCGTCGCCCTGGTCGGCCTCGCGGCCGGAGCGCTCGCCGCCTGGCGGCCGGCCCGCCGCGCCTCCCGCCTGGACGTGCTGCGGGCGATCGCGACGGAGTGACCGCGCGGGAACGACCGCTACGGAGCGATCGCGACGGAACGACCGCGCGACGTCCGGGCCGGGTCCGCGGTGGCGAGCGTCAGCCCGCCACCGCGGACCTGGCCGTCGCGTGGGCGCGCCGCGACTCGGCGGGCTCGCCGAACGGTGCGTCGTCGGGGACGAACGCGGCGGCCGCGAACGGTCCGTCGGTGGTCGCGCCGTGCACGGCGTGCGGGCGCGGCGGCGCGGTGACCGCCAGGGCCGGGGCGTGGAGGGTGAACCAGACGACCTTGCCCGTTCCCTGCGGCCGGACGCCCCAGCTCTCGCTGACCGCCTCGATGATCGCGAGGCCGCGTCCGGACGTGGCGTACGGGTCGGCGTCCGCGCCGACGGGGTCCGGTCCGTCGAGCGCAGGGAACCTCGGGTCGTGGTCGTGGACCGAGACCGTGAGGCGGTCCAGCAGCAGCTCTACCACGACGGTGCACTTCTTGTCCGGCTGTGCGTGCCGGTGGACGTTGGTCAGCAGCTCGGTCACGCCGAGCGCCGCATGGTCTATCAGTGCGTCCAGGTGCCAGTACCGCAGATGTGCGGACACGATTCTGCGGACCTGACCGATCCGCGACGGCAGAGCCTGTACCTCTACCGTGCAGTGCCTGCTCGGTTCGCTGATCACGGCTGCGACTCCCCGAAATAGGTCCGGAAGAAGACGAAGGATCGGATCCAGCAGTCAGCTGCCTGCTGTTCGTACAAAGCGGCGGCTTGGTCACAGCGTCACCGCTCATGAACCCTGAGTGATGCCTCCCAGCCTGAGGCAACCGTCACGACCGCGCAACTCGCGGCGACGATCCGCTGGTCGGTGACGGTCGGTGGCGGTGGGTAGCGGCGGCGTCGGTCGGTGGCGGTCAGTGACGGTCGGTGGCGCGCCTCAGCGCTTCCAGGAATCCGCCCCTGCGGTCCGGCTCCGCCGTGAGCCGGTACCGGGTGCCGTTCACCGTCGCGACCGCGTCGTCCGGCCCCGCGAACCAAGGCCGGCCCACCCGTACGGCCTTGACGGGCGCGCTGTCGATCTCCCTGCCGTAACTGGTGAGCAGGGCCAGCCGACCGTCCTCGATCCGGACCTCGCCGGCCCGGGTCAGCGACCGCGGCCAGCGGGCGATCCGTACGCCCCTGGCGCTGTACTCCGGCTCCGCCATCGCCACACCGCCCCCTTCGCACAGGTTTCTCCGTCAGTCTGCCGAACGAACGCGCCCGGCACCAGACCCCGGGGTCACGCCCAAGCGACTCCTATGGATCCCCAAAGCAAACGTTTGCGCAGGTGGGGGAGTTATCGTCGGCAGTGGGAACAGGACGAGGAGAAGCGCATGAGCACCACAGCAGACCCGGCGCGCACCGGCACCGCCACCGCGCCCGCCACCATCGACGTGGACCGCAGCGACCCCGAGTACCGCGCCTGGCTGAAGGAGGCCGTGCGCAAGGTGCAGGCGGACGCCAACCGCTCCGCCGACACGCACCTGCTGCGCTTCCCGCTCCCCGACGAGTGGGGCATCGACCTCTACCTGAAGGACGAGTCCACGCACCCCACCGGCAGCCTCAAGCACCGGCTGGCCCGTTCGCTGTTCCTGTACGGCCTGTGCAACGGCTGGATCCGCCCCGGAAAGCCGGTCATCGAGGCGTCCAGCGGCTCGACCGCCGTCTCCGAGGCGTACTTCGCGAAGCTCATCGGCGTCCCGTTCGTCGCCGTGATGCCGCGCACCACCAGCCCGGAGAAGTGCCGGCTCATCGAATTCCACGGCGGGCAGTGCCACTTCGTCGACGACTCGCGCACCATGTACGAGGAGTCCGCCGCCCTCGCCGAACGCACCGGCGGGCACTACATGGACCAGTTCACGTACGCCGAGCGGGCCACCGACTGGCGCGGCAACAACAACATCGCCGAATCGATCTATCAGCAGCTCCGGTTGGAGCGGTACCCCGAGCCGGCCTGGATCGTGGCGACCGCGGGCACCGGCGGCACCTCGGCGACCATCGCCCGCTACGTGCACTACATGCAGCACGACACCCGGATCTGCGTCGCCGACCCGGAGAACTCCTGCTTCTTCGACGGCTGGACGCACAACGACCCCGAGGCCACCGCGGACTGCGGCTCCCGCATCGAGGGCATCGGCCGGCCGCGCATGGAGCCCAGCTTCGTGCCCGGCGCCATCGACCGGATGATGAAGGTACCCGACGCGGCGAGCGTCGCCGCGGTCCGCGCGCTGGAGGGCGCGATCGGCCGGAAGGCGGGCGGCTCGACCGGCACGGGTCTGTGGAGCGCGCTGAAGATCGTCGCCGAGATGGTCGCCGAGGGCCGTACCGGCAGCGTGGTGACGCTGATCTGCGACCCGGGCGAGCGCTACCTCGACAAGTACTACTCGGACGACTGGCTGGCCGGACAGGGCCTGGACATCGCCCCGTACGCCGCCGCTATCGACCGGTTCCTGGCGACGGGGTCCTGGCCGGAGTGAGTTTCCGGTCCAGGCCGCGCATCGCGTCGCGGAAGGACTTGCCGACGCCCGGGCGGGCCAGCCGCATCACCAGGCGGCAGGCGGCCGGCCCGTCCACGGCCATCGTCCAGCGTACGCGGGTGCCCGCCCCGGCGGGGGAGAGCACCCAGTCCTCCAGCATGGCCGTCACGCCGGGCGCGTTGGTCTCGTCGATCCGGTAGGCGTACCGGGCGCCCGGCTCGGCGGCCATGATCGTCTCCTGGAAGCGGATCCCGCCGCGCAGGCGTACGGTCCGGCCGGCACCGCCGTCGGTCGGCGTCGCGGACAGCACCGCGGCGAACCAGTCGGGGGTGCTCTCCAACTCCTCGGCCAGTGCCGTGTAGACGGCCGGCGGCGCAGCGGCCAGGTCGGCCGTGAACTCCAGGCGTACGGGGGCGGACGAGACGAAGTCGAGTTCCACGGGCCTGAGTCGGCGGGGCATGGGACCGTACCTCCAGGGGCGGGCCGAAAGTCCGCACACCATAGCTGGCACACCGTCAGATTCCCAGGGAGGATTCCCGCCTGCCGGGAATCGCGCGACACCCGTGAGCCCCCTCGCGGGACCCCCTGCCGTCAGCCCCTCAGCAGCGCGTCCATCGCCCGCCCGAACAGCATCCGTCCCGCCGCGTTCAGCAACGGGTCGGCGGCGCGCGGCAGTCCGCGCAGCCGCAGGTCCTCCGTCCACACCACCCGGCTGCCGCCGCCCGGTGCCTCGCGCACCTCGATCACGGCCCAGCCGAGCACCGTCCGGCCGTGCTTCTCGAGGCGGCACACGCCCGGCGACCCCGCCTTCGGCGGCTCCCAGCGGACCACCTCCATCGGGTCGTCGAAGCCCGCCCGCCCGATCCCGGTGCGCGCCGTGAACCGCGTGCCCACCCCCGTACCGCCGGGCGTGAGGACCCGGGTCCGGGTGAACGGCACCCGTTCCCCGTGGGCCGGCCAGTCCGTCAGCCGGCGCCACGCCTCGCCGGGCGCCAGCGCGGTGGCCCGCTCGATCCGGAAGAGGGTCACACCCCGGCCCCGGGCTCGTCGACCGGTCCGTCCGGCCCCGCCACCAGCAGGCCCGGTACGTGCTCCGCCATGTCCGCGCGGGTCCGCGACGACAGGCCCGCGTCCGTCACCAGCGTGTCCACCTCGTCCAGCGTCGCGAACGAACTCAGGCCCACCGTGCCCCACTTGGTGTGGTCGGCCACCACCACGACCCGGCGCGCCGAACGCATCAGCCGCCGGTTCGTCTCCGCCTCGGCCAGGTTCGGCGTCGACAGGCCCGCCTCCACCGAGATCCCGTGCACCCCCAGGAACAGCACGTCGAAGTGGAGCGAGGCGATCGCCCGGTCCGCGACCGGCCCGACCAGCGCGTCCGACGGCGTCCGCACCCCGCCGGTCAGCACCACCGTCGCCGCGCCGGGGCGCGCCGCTCCCGACGGGCCCGGCGGCTGCGCCGCGTGGAACACGTCCGCGACGCGCACCGAGTTCGTCACCACGGTCAGGTCCGGCACCTCGAGCAGGTGCTGCGCCAGCGTGTACGTCGTCGTCCCGCCCGACAGCGCGATCGCGCTGCCCGGAGCGGCCATCGCCGCGGCCGCCCGCGCGATGTCCTCCTTCGCGCCCGGCTCCAGCGTCGACTTGGCCTCGAACCCGGGCTCGTGCGTGCTCGGCTCGGCCACCGGAACCGCCCCGCCGTGCACCTTCTCCACCAGACCCTGCCGGGTCAGCGCGTCCAGATCCCGGCGCACGGTCATGTCGGAAACGTTGAGCCGCCGGGTCAGTTCGTTGACCCGGACGCCCCCACGCCGCCGTACCTCGTCGAGAATCAGGGCGCGCCGCTGCTCCGCGAGGAGGTTCTGATTGTCGCTCACCGCCGGGGCCGGTCCTTCCAGAGGGGATTTGGTGCGGATGGCGGCCGACCCCTGCGCGGGACCGCGCCGATCCGCGATTCTGTTCCTGCCGTCGAATCCTCCCATCCAGAGAGTGAGTCACCGAAGTGTCCCCTGCCACACCGGCCCCGCAGAGCGGGGGCGCGGCACTCGAACTGCTCGTCCACGGCGTCGGCGGAGCCACCCCGCAGGACATGCTCGACGACCCGCGCACCGTCCGGATCACCGGCGACGCCACCGCGGCCATGCACCGCCGCGGCGCCGACCTCGACGCCGAGGACCACCCCGAGCGCTACGCCGAACAGCCGGTCCCGGAGGCCTACTGCTGGTCCAACCTCACCTCCGGCAACGGCACCCGGGCCCTGTGGCTGCTGCTCCTGCCGTTCATGGTCGCCAACCTCGCGCACTGGATGCGCCCGCCGGCCGGGGGCCGGCGCGGCACCGTCCGGCTGTACGGCGTCCTGGTGCGGCTGCTCGCCCTCACCCTCACCGTGCTGCTCACCGCCGCCGCCTGCGAGGTCGCCCTCGACCTGACGGCCTGGCAGTGCGCCGGCTCCACGGCGTGCGTCGTCGACCGCTCCTGGCTCGGCTTCCTGGCCGCGGACCGGGGCGGCTGGTGGTCGCAGCCCGGCCGCCGCCTCGCCCTCGCCGCCGTCGTGCCCGTCGCCCTCGTCGGCCTGCTCTGGTACCTCTCCAACCGCACCTGGAGCGCGTACGAGGCGCAGCGCCCGCCCACCGGGTACGACGACGTCGCCACGCCGCCGCCCGGCACCCCTGACCCCGAAGGCGAGCCCCGGCCCCGCCCCGCACTCGGCCGCCCCGGCTTCTGGTACGGCCGCCGGCTCGTCGCCCGGCTGCGCGCCGCGCACACCGCCGCGGGCTTCCTCACCGTCGCCGCCGCGGTGTGCGGCGCGGCCGCCCGCCACGACCGGGAGTCCGGGAGCACGGCCCTCGCCGCACTCGCCTGGACGCTGGAGGCCGCCCTCGCGGCCGCCGGTCTCGTCTGCCTCTTGGTGGTGTGCCGCCGCGGCCGCAGCGAGAAGCGGGTCGACCACGTCGTCGACCGCACCCTCGTCGCCGCGCTGCCCACCGTCTCGCTGATCCTGCTCGCCGCCGCCCTCGTGTACGCCGCCTGGTCCCGCCCCGGCTGGCAGTCCGCCGGAACCCTGCCCGGCGACGCCACCTTCGGCGTCCTCGTGCTCTCCCAGGGCGCGCTCGTCGTCGCCCTCGGCGTCGTCGCCCTGGCCCTATACCGCAGCGACCCGGATCCGCGCACCGCCATGTACGGCCTCGGCGGCCCCGCCGTCGCCATGCTCGCCTGCGCCCTCGGCGGCGTCATGACGGGTGGCGTCGCCCAGCGCGTCGCCGACTGGCTGGACGGCCCCGGCACCCCCGGCGCCGGCGGCGGCCGGATCGTCGGCCCGCCGGTGCTGCTCAGCTGGCAGGCGTCGGTCATCCCCGTCCTGCTGCTCGTCCTCGTCGTGCCCTGCGCGGTCCTCGCCGTCCGCACCACGCTGGCCGCCCGCCGGTACGCCGCCGCCGTCGACGTCGACTACGGCGTCGAGACCCCCGACCCCGTCCGCACCCGGCGCATCGCCTCGACCCGCGCCGCCGCCGGACTCACCGACGCCGCGCCCGGCCTCGTCGGCATCGTCTCCGGGGCCACCCTGCTGCTCGGCGCGGGCGCCGTGGCCGGCGCCTGGTCCAGCGGGAACGTCCCCGGCCGGGCCTTCGAGGGCGCCCACCCGGTGATCGCCTCAGCCGCCGACACGGCCCAGGCCACCGGCTCCTGGCTGATCGGCTTCGGCTTCATACTCTTCGTCACCTGGGGCCGGCGCGCCTACAAGGACGCCTCCGCCCGCCGCACCATCGGCATCCTGTGGGACGTCGGCACCTTCTGGCCGCGCGCCGCCCACCCGTTCGCCCCGCCCTGCTACGCCGAGCGGGCCGTGCCCGACCTGACCTGGCGGATGAGCTCGTGGACCCGCACCACCGGCGGCCGGCTGGTGATCTCGGGCCACTCCCAGGGCAGTGTGCTGGCCGCCGCCGCGGTCTGGCAACTGCCCGCCCACACCCGGCGCCGGGTCGCGCTGCTCACCTACGGCTCCCCGCTGGAACGGCTCTACGGCCGTTGGTTCCCCGCCTACTTCGGCCCGCACCAGTTGCGCGCCCTGCACGGCGAGGTGCACTGCTGGCGCAACCTGTACCGCGCGACCGACCCGATCGGCGGCCCGGTCCGGGTCCCCGCCGACGGCGACAAACCGGCCGTCGACCGGGACGCCCTGCTCGACCCGCTGGTCTACGGCCGTGACCACGCGCACCCGCTGCCAGAACCCGTCCTCGGCCACTCCGACTACCAGGCCGACCCGGCGTTCGCCGCCGAACGGACCGCCCTGCTCGACCGGTTGCCCCCGGCCCTGCCCCGGCAGCGCTCCGACGAACCAGCCGATCAGGGCGGTTCAGGAGGTCGGGGCCCGGCCGAGGGCCACGGCAGTTCCGAGGGTCACGGCAGTTCGGGCAGGTCCTCCGGGTAGAGCAGGGTCAGGTCGTCCGTGCTCGCCTCGGCGAGCGCGGCGACCCGGCCCGCGTGCCGTTCCACCATCGACTCGAAGGTCTGCCGGGCGGTCCGGCCGTTGCCGAACGCCGGGCCCTTCGGCAGCTCCGTGAAGTACTTCAGCAGCGCCTCGGACGTGCCCTCGGCCAGCCGGTACTCGTGCTCGTCGGCCTGCTGTCCGACGATCCGCAGCAGTTCGTCCGGCACGTAGTCGCTGAACGAGATGGTCCGTGAGAAACGGGACGCCACACCGGGGTTGACGGTCAGGAACCGCTCCATCTCCGCCGTGTACCCGGCCACGATGACGACCACCGCGTCCCGGTGGTCCTCCATCAGCTTGACCAGGGTGTCGATCGCCTCGCGCCCGAAGTCCCGTCCGGAGTCCTCCGGGGACAGCGCGTACGCCTCGTCCACGAACAGCACCCCGCCGCGCGCCCGGTCGAACGCCTCCTGGGTGCGGATCGCCGTCGAGCCGATGTGCTCGCCGACCAGGTCGACCCGGGACACCTCGACCAGGTGGCCGCGCTCCAGGACGCCGAGCGAGGCGAGGATCTCGCCGTACAGCCGGGCCACGGTCGTCTTGCCGGTGCCCGGGTTGCCGGTGAAGACCAGATGGCGGCGGACCGAGGCCGCCTTCAGGCCGGCCTCCTGACGCCGCCGGCCCACCTCGATCATGTTGGTGAGCGTGCGGACCTCGTGCTTGACGCTGTCCAGGCCCACGAGCGCGTCCAGTTCGCCGAGCACGTCCTGTGAGGACCGCGCGCCGACGGGCTCGGCCGGGGGCTCCGCGGCCGGGATCGGCGCGGGCGCCGCCACGGCGGGGGAGCGCGGCGCGGGGACCGTGCCGAGCAACCCGCTCGTCTGCGTCGCCGTCAGCACGCCTCCGGTGTCGGCCGGGGCCTTGCGCACCCCGCTCTCGTCACTGGTGCAGTCCTCCACGGTCGGCCCGTCCTGCGGGAACTCGTAACCGCCGCGCGCGCACCGCTCCGTACGGCACTTGCGCAGCGTGGTGCGGCAGCCGTCCATCACATGGAAGCCGTACCCGCCGCTGCCGGTCACCCGGCAGCCCAGGAACGAACCGCGGCCCTCCGCCGAGACGTAGAAACCGGCCTCGGCCGGCGAGGTCACCGTGACCCGGTCGATCGTCGGGTCGGCGCCCTTGGTGACGATGACGCCGGTCTGCACCGCGTCGATGGTGCAGCCGCCGAGCGTGCCGCCGCTGCCGTGGTCCCGGAACCAGGCCCCGGTGGAGGCCTCCCGGATCCGGCAGTCGTCGAGCTGCGCCGAGGCTCCGTCGCTGACCGACACCGCCGTGTTGCGCACCTGCGACAGGTCGCTGTCGACGACGTCGACCCGCGAGCCGCGGTCCAGCACGAACAGCGCGTCCGGCACGTCGTGGACCCGGCAGGCGTCGAGCACGGCCGTCGCGCCGTCGCTGACCCACACAGCCGGGTAGTCGCCCGTACTGTCGTGGATCTCGCACTGGTTGGCGTCCACCCGGGTGCCCGGATCCCACACGGAGAGCCCGTTGCGGCCGAAGCGGCGGACGGTCGACCGGGTCAGCGTGAGCACCGAGCGCGAGCGCAGGTCGACCGCGTTCTCGGGGATGTCGTGGATGTCGCAGTCGGCGAGGTTCAGCACCGCGTCGGTGTCGAGCGTGACGCCGTCGGCGGAGGTGCGGTGCACCGAGGAGTCGGTGAGGTGGGCCGTGCCGCGCGCGGTGATCTGGACGCCGGTGCCCTTGATCTCGTACACCTCGCAGCCGATGCCCTCCAGGGCGCTGCCCTCCCCGGTCACGGTGATGCCCGCGCCCGAGGCGTGGTGGATCCGGCAGCGTTCGAGCCGCGGATGGGCGGCTCCGCGCACCGAGACCCCGGACTGGCCCGCGGAGACGATCTCGCACTCCTCGAACACCCCGCCCGCGCCGTCGAGCACCGCGAGCCCGACGCCGGCCGGATTGTCGACGGTGCAGCGGCGCACGGTGGGGCGGGCGGCCCCGCGCACCTCGAGCCCGGCCGCCGAGCGGGTCACGATCCGCAGCCCGAGCAGCTCCGGGGTGCCGTCCTCGACGAGCAGCGCGGGCGCCGCCGCGTCCTGACCCTCGACGTGCAGGTCCTGGACGGTCGCGGACGCGCGTACGGTGAGCGGCACTCCGTCCACCGGCGCGATCCGCACCGAGCCGGTCTGGCCCTCCGGGCCGCGCAGGGTGACGGCCCGTCGGATCACCAGGTTCTCCCGGTAGGTGCCGGGGGCGACCGTGAGGACGTCGCCGTCCGCCGCGGCCTCCAGGGCGGCGGCGAGGGAGGCGTACTCACCCGTGCGGCGCCGCCACCGCGATGTGCCGGTGTGCGTCACCTGGACCGTGCCCTGTGCCATGGGTGTGTCCTGCCCCCGCCTCATGCGTCCTCGCTGATCCGATGCCCCACCGTAGCGCGCGCGGCGCGGCCGGGTTGACGGGTCCGCCCCGGTGGCCGCGCGGCTCAGCTTCCCGTGCCGGCACGGCCCCAGTCGGGACCGCTCCGGGCCCAGTCGCGGTCCAGAACCGCGTACCGCCGGCGTACCAGTCCGCGTACGACCGTCCGCCGGACGAACTCGACCAGGACGGCGGCGAAGGAGGCCGCGCCGAGTCCCGCGAACACCGCGTGCATCCGTGCCGCGTCGGGCGGCATCGGGGCCGTGACGGGCCGGCCGCCGCCGTCCGTCCAGATCGGGAAGGTGTCCCCGGCCCGGGGCGATCTTCGCAGGGTGGACACCTCGCCGGTCCGGGGGCCGCCGTCGGGGGCCGTCCAGCGCGCCACCACGGTGGTGCGCACGGAGTGTTGGCCGGACGCGTCGGGGTTCGTCACGGCCCGGGCGGGGGCGTCGGCCTCGCGCACCACGCGCGCCGTCGTCGGGTGCCGCTCCAGCTGCTGGGTGCGCGCGGCCCGCTGGAGCGAGCCGTCGGCCCGCACGCCGGCCCACAGTCCCAGCGCGGGCGCGGCCAGTACGAGCAGCAGGACGGCGACGCACGCGACCCAGGCCTCGACCAGGTCCGTGGTCCGGCGCAGGGGGTTGTGCCGCCAGCGCCAGAGCCCGGTGGCTGCCCGCACGATCCACACCCCCCTCGGCTCACTGCTCCTGCAACGAGTGTGTCCCGGTGGCGGGTTCCCCGCCCGTCGGCGGGCGCGATCCTCAGTCGAGGATCTTGACCTCGTCGCCGGTCCGTACCATGCCGGTGTGCTCGGGCACCAGGTTCTGACCGAAGATCAGCCGGTTGTCCTGGTTGCGGTGCCGCGCCAGGGTGCGCAGCGGCTCCTTGCCCCGCTCGCCGGTGAGCTGATCGGTCGTCGTCACCACGCAGCGGCCGCAGGTCCTGGCCACGCGGAAGGTGACCTCGCCGATCGCCAGCCGCGTCCAGCCGTCCTCGGCCCACGGAGCGGTGCCGTCGACGACGAGGTTGGGGCGGAAACGGTTCATCGGGAGCGGGCCCTCGTCCGAGTGGTCGCCCTGCGCGATCAGCGAGTTGAGGGCGTCCAGGGACGCGGACGTGGTCACCAGGAGCGGGTATCCGTCGGCGAAGGAGACCGTCTCGCCCGGCAGCGCGTACGCGGGATCGACCGGACGCCGCCGGGCCGGGTCGTCCATGTGCACCAGCCGGACCTCGGCGTCCAGGTAGGCGCTGAACCAGGCGTCCGCCGCGCCGCCCGCCGGGACCGCCTCGACCGGGGTCTCGAAGACCTCCACCCGGATCGTGGCCGACGGTTCCGGTACCTCCACCGTCAGCGGCTCCCGGCCGGGCGCGGACACGCGTATGTCCCCGCCCGCCAGGAGTTCCGCCGACGCCAACGCCATCCGCGGATGACGGCGTTGGGTCACGACCTTGCCCGACGCGTCCACCACGGTCCAGCGGCGGTCACCGGCCAGTCCCCATGGCTGGACCTCCGCCTCGGCGGGCGCGAACCCGCGCATCGCCTTGACCGGGTGGATGTGGACGGAGCGCAGCACAGGATTCGGCATGCCGACCATCTTGCCAGTCGCTCCGTACCCGGAGTCGGTCAGTACCCGCCGCCCTGGTACGGGCGGTTGTACGGGTCGTCGTACGGCGCGGGCGCCGGGACGGGCCGCGGGGCCGCCGGGCGCATGGCCTCGTAGCCGGTCGCCATCGGCCGCTGCGGCTGCGGCTGCTGTGGGCCCGGGTAGCCGCGCGGGCCGACGGGCTGCTGCGGGATGTACGGCGCCGGAGCGTGCTGCAGCGGGGCGGGGGCGACCGGCTGCATCTGCTGCGGGTAGCCGTACGCGCCGCTGTTGTAGGCCGGGGGCGCCGGGCTGGGGGCCGCCGGGAGGGCGGGAAGGGCCGCGGGGAGCGCCGGCAGGTAGCTGCTGCCGGTGTCGTACGCGGGGTTCACTCGGATCGGCGCGATCTGAGGCGTGCCCCGCTCCGCGACCAGGGAGTCGTAGATCGGGGTGTCGGGGAACGACGTGGCGGAGTGGTAACCGCCGCCATAGGTGGCGCGGGGGGAGGTCATGGCACATAAGTTAAGCCCACGATGTGCTGGTTGGGGAGCCCGATAAGAGGGTTGTTTGACGCGTTCCGAGCGACCACTGATTCCCCAATGCGAGCGAACGTGACAAAAACGGGCGACAAGCAGGGCAATGATCGTGTAAAGGCCGAGCTGGAGGGGGGTTACCGGCGGGTCCCGGAGTGCACTTCGACAGGTCTTCACGACCACTTCCGCCCCGCGAGAAGGCTCCTTCGGAATAAGTTGGCGTACGAAATCTCCGTGCACACGGACTCGCGATGGGGGCGATCATGTCCATGCTTAAAGGTGCCAATGTTCCGGTGCCGGCGCGGAGTGTCCGCGTCGAATTGGGCTGGCGTTCAGCCGCCGGCGTCCCGGACGTCGACGCCTCGGCACTACTCCTCGTGTCGGGCAAGGTGCGCTCCGACGCGGACTTCGTCTTCTACAACCAGCCGGCGCACGCCTCGGGCTCGGTCCGGCACGACGGGAAGCGGCCCGTCGGCGGCGCCGTCACCGACACCCTGACCGTCGACCTGGACCGCGTCGAGCCCGCCATCGAGCGGATCGTGCTCGCGGCCTCGTCCGACGGCGGCACCTTCGGGCGGGTGCCGGGACTGTACGTACGCGTGGTCGACGCCGGGTCCGGCTCCGAGCTCGCCCGTTACGACAGCACCGACGCCACGGTCGAGACCGCCTTCATCCTCGGCGAGCTGTACCGGCGCCAGGGCGCCTGGAAGTTCCGGGCCGTCGGGCAGGGTTACGACTCGGGCCTCGCGGGCCTCGCCACGGACTTCGGCATCGCGGTCGACGAGCCGCAGCGCCCCGCGGCACCCGCCCCGGCCCCGGTGCGGCCCGCTGCCGGCGCCGCCTCGTCCATGGCCGCCCAGCCCACCATGCCGTCCATGCCGACGGCCTCCTTCACCCACACCCCGCCCCCGCGGCCGGCGCCGGCGGCGCCCACCCCGCCGCAGCCCGTGCGCCTCTCGAAAGTCACCCTGACGAAGGACGCGCCGGTCGTCTCCCTCGCCAAGCAGGGCGGCACCTCGGGCGCGATGCGGGTGAACCTCAACTGGGAGGTGCGCCGCCAGTTCTCCGGCTGGGGCGCCAAGCTCGGCCGGGCCGTAGCCCAGCACTCCGACCTCGACCTCGACCTGTGCGCCCTGTACGAGCTCACGGACGGACGCAAGGGCGTCGTCCAGGCGCTCGGCAACGCCTTCGGCGCGCTGCACCACCCCCCGTACATCCACCTCGACGGCGACGACCGGACCGGCGCGTCCACGTCCGGCGAGAACCTCACCATCAACCTCGACCACCGCGACAAGCTCCGCCGGGTCCTCGTCTTCGTCACCATCTACGAGGGCGCGCGCAGCTTCGCCGACCTGCACGCCACGGTCACCCTCCAGCCGCAGCACGGCGCGCCCATCGACTTCTCGCTCGACGAGTGCACCGTCCCCTCCACCGTCTGCGCGCTGGCCCTGCTCACCAACAACGGCGGCGACCTCGTCGTCCAGCGCGAGGCCCGCTACCTGGTGCCCGCGCGCGGCGTCAGCCCGCAGCGCACCGTCGACCACGCGTACGGCTGGGGGATGAACTGGACTCCGGGCCGCAAGTGAATCGGTTCGCCTGCCGGGCGCTCCGCCGCTTCGCGTGTCAGCGGTCCGGCGCGGCCTCGGGACGGGCGTACGTACGCCCCTTCCAGGCCGCGCCGCGCCCGCGGTAGTGCTGCACCGCCGAGTCGACCGTCATGAGGAGATAGAGGAAGGCCGTGAACGGCAGCAGCGGCGCGAGCCACAGGGACTGCCGGTAGTAGCGGAGCATCGGCAGGTACGTCCCCACCATCACCACCCAGGCCGCCGCGCCGGTCCACGCCGCCGCCCCGTCGCCGGTGCACAGCCCGACCGCCAGCGTCACCGGGGGAGCGAGGTAGACGACCGCGAGCCCCGCGACCGTCCCGATCAGCAGCAGGAGGCTGTGCCGCAGCTGGGCGTACGCGCTGCGCGACACCATCCGCCACAGGTCGGCGAGGCGCGGATACGGTCGGACGCTGTCCACCCGCTCCGCGAGCCCGAGCCAGATCCGTCCGCCGGACCGCTTGACCGCCCGCGCCAGGGACACGTCGTCGATGACCGCCTGCCGGATCGAGTCCGGCACCCGCGCCCGCACCGCGGCCTCGGTGCGCAGCAGCACGCAGCCGCCGGCCGCTGCCGCGGCCCGGGCGCGCGGGTCGTTGATCCGGCGGAACGGGTAGAGCTGGGCGAAGAGATAGACGAAGGCCGGAACGATCAGCCGCTCCCAGGCGCTCGCCACCCGGAGCCGGGCCATCTGCGACACCAGGTCGAGCCCGTTCGCCCCGGCCGCCGCGACCAGGCGGCGCAGGCTGTCCGGCTCGTGCGCGATGTCCGCGTCGGTGAGCAACAGGTACGCGGGCTCCTCCCGCGCCGTCGCCCTGGCCCGCGCGATGCCGTGCTTCAGCGCCCACAGCTTGCCCGTCCATCCCGGTTCCGGTTCGCCGGGCGAGATCACCGTCAGCGGCAGACCGCCGAAACCGTCCGCCAGTTCGCGCGCCAGCTTGCCGGTGCCGTCCGTGCTCCCGTCGTCGACCAGCACGATCTCCGCCGGCCCCGGGTAGTCCTGAGTCAGCAGCGACGGCAGGCTCACCGGCAGCACCTCGGCCTCGTCACGCGCCGGTACGACGACGGCCACGCGCGGCCATTCGGCCGGCTCGACCTGCGCGGGGAGCCGCTGGTCGGTCCGCCAGAAGAACCCCTGACACAGCAGCAGCCACCCCCAGGCGGCCAGCGAAACCACGGCGATCCACGCAACTGGGCTCATTCGCCGCAGTCTGCCCCAGATTGCCGGGAGTGCAAGGGTGGTCGGTTAGGGTGACCGGGTGAAGATCGCCCTCATGGACTCCGGAACGGGCCTGCTCGCCGCGGCGGCCGCGGTGCGCCGGCTGCGGCCGGACGCCGACCTGGTGCTCTCCTGCGACCCCGACGGCATGCCCTGGGGCCCGCGTACCCCCGACGACATCGCCGAGCGCGCGCTCGCGGTGGCCCGCGCGGCCGCCGCCCACGAGCCGGACGCGCTGATCGTCGCCTGCAACACCGCCTCCGTGCACGCGCTGCCCACCGTGCGCGCCGCGCTGGAGCCCCGTATCCCGGTGATCGGCACCGTCCCCGCGATCAAGCCCGCCGCGGCGAGCGGCGGCCCCGTCGCGATCTGGGCGACCCCCGCGACCACCGGCAGCCCGTACCAGCGCGGACTCATCAGCGAGTTCGCGGCCGGCGTCGAGGTCACCGAGGTGCCCTGCCCCGGCCTCGCCGACGCCGTCGAGACGGCGGACGCGGCGGCCGTCGGACGGGCCGTTGCCGCGGCCGCGGCGCTCACCCCGGACGACGTCCGCGCGGTCGTCCTCGGCTGCACCCACTACGAGCTGGTCGCCGACCTCATCCGAGCCGCGGTGCGGCCCGCCGGGCGGACGCCCGCAGGCCTGCCGCCCCTCGTTTTGCACGGCTCCGCCGGGGCAGTAGCCGCACAGGCGCTGCGCCGCGTCGGCGCGGAGCCGGCGCCCGAACGCGCCTTCACCGGTGGTCTGACCGTGCTGCAGAGCGGACGCGTCTCCGACCTGCCGGAGGCCGCCCTGGCCTACCCGGAGGGCAGGCTGCTCGGGGCGGTCGCCTCCGCCCGCTGAGGCCGTAGGTCCATCTGCCCGCTGTGGTGGCTGTGCGAAGCGCCGGGTGAGCGGAACGTGAGTAGGCTGCTTCTCATGAGGGACCACCCCCGAGACGAACGGCGCGGCGAAGGACCCGTGCCCGAGATCTGGACCGGTCGGGCGACCAACCGCGTGCAGTGGGTGCTGGCGGCCCTGGGCGCGGCCTTCATGGCGCTCGGCATCGAGCTGGCGGTCGACAATCCGTGGACCTCGGGGATCGCCCCGCTGCTGATGGCCGTGATCGGCTGTGTGCTGGCCGGACTGCTGATGATGTTCGGCACCCTCGCGTTCGTGCACGTCGCGGTGAAGGTCGACGCCCGCGCGATGGAGGTCCGCTGCGGTCACATGGGCGTGCCCCGGCGCCGCATCCCGCTCTCGCACGTCGTCGGGGCGGATTTCGCCCCGCAGGTCGACCCGCGTCAGTGGGGCGGCTGGGGTTACCGCTGGCGTCCCGAGAAGGGCACGGCGGTCGTGGTCCGCCGCGGCGAGGGCCTGGTCCTCACCCTCGGCGACGGCCGCAGCTTCACCGTCACGGTCGACGACGCGGAGGTGGCCGTGCGGGTCATCCGCGGCCACCTGCGGCGCTCCACCCCCACGGCGGGCGTGTAGGCGCCCCCGTTCAGGTCCGTGGGTCCTACGGCTCCGCGTCATCAGGCCCCGTGGACGTAGCCGCCGGTTCGCGGGCCGTGGCCAGCCCGGCCAGGAGGCCGGCCGCGACGGTGACCGGGGTGAAGCTCAGCGCATTGCCGACCGAGGCCACGACCGCGAGCGCGGCGAGCGTCGCGCCGGCGGTGAGGACGACCGAGGTCGGGCGCGGCGAGGACGCGAGGCCCCACAGCAGCCAGCCGTACGCGGCGCCGAGCAGCACGACCCCCGGCACTCCCTGCTCCGCGGCCTGCTGGAGCGCGGCGGAGTGCGGCTTGCCGTCCGCGTACAGGGTCTGCTGGGCTGTCGGGCTGAGCTCCCCGAAGCGGTCGGGGCCGACGCCGAGGAGCGGGTCCTGCCGGACCATCGCGACCGCGTCCCGCCACAGCAGCACGCGGTGGCCGGTCAGCAGCCCCTCCGCGGAGTCCGCAGGCCCCTGCGGCAGCGCGTCCGTCGCGACCGCCCACGACCCGCCGACCACCAGTCCCGCCGCGAGCGCGAGGCCCGCGAGCCCGAGGACCCGGCGGCGCATCCGTACGGCGGCCAGCGAGCAGAGCAGCACGCCGAGCGAGGCGATCAGGCCCACGGCCGAGCCCAGGACGGCCGCGGCACCCACGGCGGCCACGGCCAGCGCCCGCAGCGCCGTGCGCAGCGGCCCCGGTCCGGCCGCCGCCGCGGCGCAGCAGGCCGCCCCGGCGGCCAGTGCGAGCAGTGCCGCCGACGCTCCGGTACGTCCCATCGGCACGGCGGCGTCCACCGCGCCCGGCACCCCGTCCCCGGGGAACAGCACCAGACCCAGCAGGCCCAGCGCCGCCGCTGCCGCCGCGGCGACCGGCAGCAGCGTGCCGACGATCCGGCCCACGGCGTACCCCGCGCCGACCGCGAGCACCGCGAGGACGACCCCCTCGGGGCGGGCGTCGCGACCGGAGGCGCAGACCAGCGCCCACAGCACGCAGGAGCCCAGCACCAGGACCCCGGCGACATCGGTGGCGCGCCCGCGTTCGCGCACGGTGGGCCGTTCGGCCACTCGCGCAGTCATCCCCGTCGACCCCCCGACTGTGACAGGCCCCGCGCGCATGCCGATCGGGCCGCGCGCCGGAGCCGCCGTCACCGTAACGGCAGTGGAGGGGATGTGGGGAGAGTTTGTGCAGGAACGTTGCGCCATCTCCGGAAACAGGTCGCCGCGCCGGGAGGTGAGGGCTGCGGTACCGGCACGAGGACGGCTGCGGCAGCGCCACGACAACGCGGCGGTATCCCCGCGCTCAGCAGGCCGGGCCGACCTCCGCCGCGTCCCGCCGCCCACCGTAGACTCCGCAGGGTGAGCACCACGATGACTCCCGTCGACGCGTCCGAGCCCGCCACACCCCCCGCCCGGGGCCGTCGGCTGCCGCGGCGCCTCGCACGGCCCGCGGCCGCGGTGCTGTCCGGGGTCCTGCTCTACCTGAGCTTCCCGCCCCGACCCCTGTGGTGGCTGGCGCTGCCGGCCTTCGCGCTGCTCGGCTGGACCCTGCGCGGTCGTCGGCCGCGGGCCGGCTTCGGCCTCGGCTACCTCGCCGGCCTCGGGTTCCTCGCGCCCCTGCTGATCTGGACCGGCGCGGTCGTCGGCCCCGGCCCGTGGATCGCCCTGGTCGCGGCCGAGGCCGTCTTCGTGGCCGCCGCGTGCCTCGGTATCGCGGCGGTGTCCAAGCTCCCGGGCTGGCCCCTGTGGGCCGCGGCGGTCTGGATCGCGGGGGAGGCGGCCCGGGCCAGGGTCCCGTTCGGCGGCTTCCCCTGGGGCAAGATCGCCTTCGGGCAGGCCGACGGCCTGTTCCTGCCGCTGGCCGCCGTCGGCGGCACGCCCGTCCTGGGCTTCGCCGTGGCCCTGTGCGGCTTCGGCCTGTACGAGGTGCTCCGCCGGGCCGTCGCCCACCGCCGCACCGGCAGTCTGCCGCGCGGTCCGCTCGCCGCCGCCGTGGCCGCCGTGCTCGTCCCGTTCGCCGGAGCCGCCGCGGCCCTCCCGCTCGTCGACGCGAGCGCCGAGGACGGCACCGCCACCGTCGCCGCCATCCAGGGCAACGTGCCGCGCCTCGGTCTGGACTTCAACGCCCAGCGCCGCCAGGTGCTCGACAACCACGCGAACCGCACCGCCCAGCTCGCCGAGGACGTGGCGCGGCACAAGGTCAAGCAGCCGGACTTCGTGCTCTGGCCGGAGAACTCCTCCGACATCGACCCGTACGCCAACCCCGACGCGTACGGCGTCATCGACCGGGCCGTGGAGAAGATCGGCGCACCCACCGTGATCGGCGCGGTGCTCGCGCCCGAGACGGGCAAGCTGCGCAACACCCTCATCGAGTGGGACCCGAAGAAGGGCCCGGTCGCCACGTACGACAAGCGTCATGTGCAGCCCTTCGGCGAGTACATCCCGATGCGGTCCGTCGTACGGATCTTCAACAGCAACGTCGACCGGGTCAGCCGTGACTTCGGGCCGGGCAACAAGATCGGCGTCTTCGACCTGGCCGGCACCCGCGTGGGACTCGCCACCTGCTACGAGGCCGCCTTCGACTGGGCGGTCCGCGACACGGTCACGCACGGCGCCCAGCTCATCGCCGTACCCAGCAACAACGCCACCTTCGGGCACAGCGAGATGACCTACCAGCAGCTCGCGATGTCCCGGGTGCGGGCGGTCGAGCACAGCCGCTCCGTGGTCGTGCCGGTGACCAGCGGCGTCAGCGCGATCATCGCGCCGGACGGGCAGGTCGTCCGGAAGTCGGCGATGTTCACCCCGGACGCGCTGGTGGAGGACGTGCCGCTGCGCTCCTCGCAGACCCCGGCCACCCGGATGGGGATCCTGCCGGAGCTGCTGCTCGTCGGCCTCGCGGCCGGCGGCCTGGGCTGGGCCGCGGTACGGGCCCGCAGGGCGCGCGCGGGCCGCGCGGCCTGACGGTGGACGATCCTCCGACCCGAAGATCCACAAGGATCTAGGGTCGGGGGTATGGGTACTCCCGATTTCATTCGCGACCTGCGTGCCACCGCCGGTCATCAGCTGCTGTTCCTGCCCGGCGTGAGCGCCGTCGTCTTCGACGACCGGGGCCGGGTGCTGCTCGGCCGCCGGGCGGACAACGGGCTGTGGGCGATCGTCGGTGGCATCGTCGAACCGGGCGAGCAGCCCGCCGCCTGCGCGGTCCGCGAGGTGTACGAGGAGACCGCCGTGCGCTGCGAGCCGGAGCGGGTGGTGCTCGTGCAGACCCTGCGGAAGCCGGTCGTCTACCCCAACGGCGACCAGTGCCAGTTCATGGACGTCACCTTCCGCTGCCGGGCCGTCGGCGGCGAGGCGCGGGTCAACGACGAGGAGTCGACGGACGTCGGCTGGTTCGAGGTGGACGCGCTGCCGCAGATGAAGCGCTTCTCGCACTTCCGGATCGAGCAGGCGCTCGCCGACGAACCGACGTGGTTCGACCCCATGCCCCCTCAGTGAACTGTGGGTTCGGACCACATCGGTGAGGGGTGGGGCGCTTCATAGGGTGCCGAACATGAGCGCCCCCATTGCACCGGCCGTCACCACCATGGCCCTGCCCGGTTCCGTCACCGTCGACCTCGCCGGTCGCACCGCCCTCGTCACGGGTGCGGCCGGCGGCATCGGCCGCGCCTGCGCGCTGCGGCTCGCGGCCGCCGGGGCCCGGGTCAGAGCAGTGGACCGGACGGCCGACGGGCTCGAGGCGCTGGCCGAACAGGCCACGGGACTGCCCGGCACCGTCGCGCCGCAGCTCCTCGACCTCACCGACCTCGACGCGGCCGAGCGGGCCGCCGCCGGCACGGACATCCTCGTCAACAACGCGGGGCTGCAACTGGTGCGCCCCATCGAGGAGTTTCCGCCCGACGTCTTCCACACCGTGCTCACCGTGATGCTCGAAGCGCCGTTCCGCCTGATCAGGGGCGCGCTGCCGCACATGTACGGGCAGGGCTGGGGCCGGATCGTCAACATCTCCTCGGTGCATGGGCTGCGCGCCTCTGCCTACAAGTCCGCCTATGTGGCCGCGAAACATGGGCTCGAAGGGCTCTCGAAGACCGCCGCTCTGGAGGGCGCGTCCCATGGCGTCACCTCGAACTGTGTGAACCCCGGCTATGTCCGCACTCCGCTCGTGGAGCGGCAGATCGCGGACCAGGCCGCCGCCCACGGCATCCCGCCCGAGCGGGTCGTCACCGACGTCCTGCTCAAGGACTCGGCGCTCAAGCGCCTCATCGAGCCCGAGGACGTCGCCGAGGCCGTGCTCTACCTGTGCTCGCCCCCGTCGTCCTTCATCACCGGCGCCTCGCTCACCATGGACGGCGGCTGGACGGCCCACTGACGGCCTTCCGCGTTCTCCACAGGGCTGGTGCGACCACCCGTACGGCAGGTATCCCTGTGTCCATGTCCCACGAACAGGCCTCCTACCTGGAGCTCCTCGCCCGCGGAGCCGCGACGGAGGCGTACGACAGGCCCGTGCTGCTCGCCCGTGCGAGCGGCGCGGGCCCCGAGGCGCTGGCCGAGCTCGAAGAGGCCAAGCAGCTGGCGCTCCGCGTCCGGGCCGAGCTGGAGGGCCGGCGCCGCCGCGAGGCCGAGCTGTCCGCGCTCTTCGAGACCGCCCACGACCTCGCGGGGCTGCGCGACCTCGACGCCGTGCTGCGCGCCATCGTGCAGCGCGCCCGCTCGCTCCTCGGCACCGAGGTCGCCTACCTCAGCCTCAACGACCCGGTGGCCGGGGACACGTACATGCGGGTCACCGAGGGCTCCGTCTCGGCCCGCTTCCAGCAGGTGCGGCTCGGCATGGGCGAGGGGCTCGGCGGACTCGTCGCCCAGACCGCCCGCCCCTACGTCACCGACGACTACTTCGACGACGACCGCTTCCGGCACACCCGCACCATCGACACCGCGGTACGGGACGAGGGCCTCGTCGCGATCCTCGGCGTGCCCCTCACCCTCGGCAGCCAGGTCATCGGCGTCCTGTTCGCAGCGGACCGGCGGGCCAGGGTCTTCGAACACGGCCAGGTCGCCCTGCTCGGCTCCTTCGCCGCGCACGCCGCCGTCGCCATCGACACCGCCAACCTGCTCGCCGAGACCCGCTCGGCCCTCGCCGAACTGGAGCGGGCCAACGACATCATCCGCGAGCACAGCGCCGTCATCGAGCGGGCCTCGGAGGTCCACGACCGGCTCACCGAACTGGTGCTGCACGGCGGCGGGGTGCACGACGTGGCCGACGCGGTCTCCGAGGCCCTCGGCGGCACGGTCGAGTTCACCGAGGAGCCGCCCGGCCCGGCGCACCTCGCCGGCGGGCACGCCGTGCGGGACGGCGACAAGTGGATCGCCGCGGTGTCGGCGGGCGGCGAGGTGTTCGGCGCGCTGGTGCTGCGCGGGCAGCCGGAGCTGGACCCGGTGGACCAGCGCACCCTGGAGCGGGCCGCCCTCGTGACCTCCCTGCTGCTGCTCGCCCGCCGCTCGGCCGGCGAGGCCGAACAGCGGGTCCGCGGCGAGCTGCTGGACGACCTGCTCGACGCCCCGGACCGCGACCGCAGACTCCTGAGGGAGCGGGCAGCCCGGCTCCGTACCGACGTGGACTCGCCCCATGTGGTGCTCGCCGCGCGGATCGACCGCGCCGGAGCGGGCGGCGAGGGCGGGGCGGGTGCCGAACCGGCCGGCGGCGTGCGCGAGAGCGCCGACCGCCAGCGGCTGTGGTCGGCCGCCTCGCATCTCGCCGCCACCCGGCACGGCCTCGCGTCGGCGCGCGACGGCGGCACGGTCCTGCTGCTGCCGCTCGGCCCCGGGGACACCGCTGCCGAGCTCGCCCGGCAGACCGCCCGGCACCTCGGCGGCGCGCTGCGCGAGCCCGTCACCGTGGGCGCCTCCGCGCCCGTCGACGCCCCCGCGGCCCGGCCGGGCGACGTGGCCACCGCGTACGAGGAGGCCCGCCGCTGCCTGGACGCGCTGAGACTGCTCAACCGGTCGGGGGACGGCGCGGCGGCCGAGGACCTCGGCTTCCTGGGCCTGCTGCTCGCCGACTCCCGGGACATCGAGGGCTTCGTCGCGCGCACGATCGGCGAGGTCGTCGCGTACGACGAGAAGCGGGGGACGGACCTGCTGCGCACGATGGAGGCGTACTTCGCCAGCGGGATGAGTCCGGCCCGAACCAAGGACGACCTGCACGTCCATGTGAACACCGTGGCGCAGCGCATCGAGCGGATCGGCCGCCTGCTCGGCCCGGACTGGCAGTCCCCGGCCCGAGCCCTGGAGATCCAGCTGGCGCTGCGGCTGCACGCGATGTCGTCCGCGGTGGCGCGCTGACGGCTGCGCCTCGCGCGCCGCACGCGGAAGGGCGCCGGGCCGTCGGCCCGGCGCCCTTCGGGCGGTCGCGTGTCGTCAGGCGTGCTCGGCCCGCGCGGCGGCGGGGACGCTGCCGGCGGCGCCGGCGGCACCGTCCTCCAGGGAGGCCAGGTCGCGGTGGCGGGTCTCCTTGGCGCAGCCGATCGCCAGGATCGTGAGCAGCGCGGCGGCGATCACGTACAGCGCGATCGGCGTCGAGGTGCCGTAGTCGGCGAGCAGCGCGGTCGCGATGAGCGGCGCCGGAGCCCCGGCGGCGACGGAGGAGAACTGCGCGCCGATGCTGGCGCCCGAGTACCGCACCCGGGTGGAGAACATCTCCGAGAAGAACGCCGCCTGCGGCGCGTACATCGCCCCGTGCAGGATCAGACCGACGGTGACGGCCAGCAGCAGGCTGCCGAAGCTCTTGGAGTCGATCAGGGAGAAGAACGGGAACATCCAGAGGCCGACGCCCGCCGCGCCGATCAGATACACCGGCCGGCGGCCGATCCGGTCCGAGAGCGCGCCCCAGGCCGGGATGACGGCGAAGTGGACGGCGGAGGCGATGAGCACCGCGTTGAGGGCGCTCTGCTTGGACATGCCGGCCTCGGAGACCGCGTAGACCAGGATGAACGCGGTGATCACGTAGTAGCTGATGTTCTCGGCCATGCGCGCGCCCATCGCGATGAGCACGTCCTTCCAGTGGTTCCGCAGCACGGCGACCAGCGGCATCTTCTCGACCTGCCCGGCGGCGGCCTTGCGCTGCTCCGAGGCGGCGAGCGCGGCCTTGAAGACCGGCGATTCGTCGACAGAGAGACGAATCCACAGACCGACCATGACCAGGACGCCGGAGAGCAGGAACGGCACGCGCCAGCCCCACGAGAGGAACGCGGCGTCCGAGAGCAGCGCGGTCAGCGCGGACAGCACACCGGTGGCGAGCAACTGCCCGGCCGGCGCGCCCGTCTGCGGCCAGGAGGCCCAGAATCCGCGCCGCTCGGCGTCCCCGTGCTCGGACACCAGCAGTACGGCCCCGCCCCACTCGCCGCCGAGGGCGAAGCCCTGCACCAGACGCAGCGCGGTGAGCAGCACCGGCGCGGCGCTGCCGATCGCCGCGTGGGTCGGCAGCAGTCCGATCGCGAACGTGGCGCCGCCCATCATCAGCAGGCTGAGCACCAGCAGCTTCTTCCGTCCCAGCCGGTCGCCGTAGTGCCCGAACACCAGGGCACCGAGCGGCCGGGCCGCGAACCCGACCGCGTACGTCAGGAACGACAGCAGCGTGCCGACCAGGGGGTCGGACTCGGGGAAGAACAGCTTGTTGAAGACCAGCGCGGCGGCCGATCCGTACAAGAAGAAGTCGTACCACTCGATCGTCGTGCCGATGAGACTCGCGGCGACAATGCGCTTGAGGCTGGCGGGAGTTGGGGGAGCGGTCGCGGGGGAGGACATCGGCACCACTTCCTGGCGTGTGACGGGGACGTTTGCGTGTCGCCACACCGTAGAAACACGCAGGTCACCGGCGTATGTGGTGGGACACCATAGTTCCGGGTGCCGGAGTGCGCGCAGCCACCATGGGGCCGAGCTCCGCCGTTTCTCACCCGGCCTCGGATGCCGCCGTGCGGATCGCCGCCGCCCGTTCGTCGGCCGACGCGAGCCAGAAGTACACCGCCGGCAGGCCGATCTCGAGCACCGTCAGCGGGACCTGCCACCAGTGCGGCATGCCGTGCACCGCCATCGAGAGGAGTCGGCCCACGCCGCCGAGCAGGAACACGGCGGTGAGCCCGCGCACCAGCCTTGCGGGGATCGGTGACTGCCGGGCGACCCAGATCCAGGCCAGCCCGAAGCCGAGGAAGATCGCGTTGTAGAACCGCTCCCGACTGTCGACGGTGGCGCCCGCCGACTCCTCGCCAGGCACCGACGCGATGCCGAGCAGGACGTGGAAGAGGCCGATGGCCACACATGAGTAACCCATCAGCAGAGCCAGCCCCTTGAGCCAACCGGCCTTCGTCACGATGCACCGCCCCTTCGGCGTGGATGGCACGCGCCTTGGTGGACACGTGTCCAGTAAGCGCCAGCCAAGTGCACTGGTAGACATGTGTCAAGTAAGCTGTCGAGGTGACACCGAGCCCACGCCAGAGACTCGCCCCCGAAGACCGGCGCCGCCAACTTCTCAGCATCGGGGCGCAGTTGTTCGCAGAGCAGCCGTACGACGAGGTCCGCATGGATCACGTGGCGGCGCGCGCCGGGGTGTCCCGCGCGCTCCTGTACCGCTACTTCCCCAACAAGCGGGACCTCTTCACGGCCGTCTATCGGCAGGCGACCGACCGGCTCATCGACACCGTCCGGCTCGATCCGGCGGCCGGTCTCGAACAGCAGCTGCGGGACGGGCTCGACGCGCACTTCGACTACTTCACGGCCAACCGTCACGCCGTGCTGGCCGCCAACCGGGTCCTCGCGGGCGACGCCACGATCCAGGCGATGATGGCCGACGAGCTGGAGGTGATGTGCGAGCGCCTTCTCGACGGCGGCACGCTCGGGGACGCCCCTAGGGAGGCGGTCGGCGCCGTCGTGATGAGCTGGCTCGTCTTCGTCCGCGTGCTGTGCGTGGAGTGGCTGCAGCAACCCGTCTTCACCCGCGAGGAGTTGCGGGAGATGTGCGTCGGCTCGCTGCTCGGCGCACTGCGCCCGCTGACCGGGGAGAGCGGTCGAGCGCTGGGCGATCCGTGACATCACCGGGCCCGGATCCCGAACCTGGACCGGACGTCGAGCAGCCTCGGCGAGGCGCCATCAGGACGGCGTCAGCTGCCACCTGATCTCTCCGTCGTGCCAGTGGTCGGTCGGAGCGAGGCCGGCCCTGGTCGCCACGGTGGCGGACGCCTTGTGGTCCGGGTGGATGTGGGCGGTGATCGTGTGCACGTTCCGGGTCGCGAGCCAGGCGACCAGTCCTCTCGCCGCCTCCGTTGCTACGCCACGGTGCTGCCAGGCGGTTCCCACCACCCAGGCGACCTCCGCCGCGCTCCCGCGGTCGTCGGTCGTGACGGTGGCCTGGACCGTGCCGGCGAGATCGCCCGTCGCACGGAACCGGACGACCCAGTTGCACCAGGTGACGCCGGGGTCGGGCGAGCCGGCGACCAGTCGTTCGTAGCGGCTGCGCAGCGCCCGCGCGGTGGCCGGCTCGCCGCCGATGAACGTGTGCAGGTCCGGGTCGGCGAGGACGGAGGCCATCTCCTCGGCTTGCTCGACACGGAGCGGCAACAGCGTCAGCCGCTCGGTGCGGATGGTTTCGGCGTCCAGGACGGTCAAGTCGGTCACGCTTCCCCGGTGGTCGGATGTCGGGATGCATGGTCGCACGCGTCCCGCGTGGGTTCGAGGGCTCGGTCCGCACTCGACCGGCCGGTGATCACGGGTTAGGGTCCCGAGACGTATCGGAGGATCACCGCAGGTGGGGGACATGGCTGACGGCAGCGACGCGCTTCCGAAGGGAGCGGCGGGTGTGTGGGGCAGGTCGTCGCCGCGCTGATCCTGGTGCCCGCGCTCTGTGTCGGGCTCTGGGCCCTGGGGGAGACCGGAACGCCGACGAGCGTACCGACCCCCGCTGCCGCGTGCCCGGAGGGGAAGCCGGCCCGGACGGACCCTCCGCGGGTCTCCGAGGCGCAACTGTGCGATCTGCTGAAGCGACCCGACCTCGCCCAACTCCTGGGCACACCCTCGGAGACCCCCAAGAGTGCCGGCGGCCGCGACGGCTCCATCGGCCGTCCTTCCGGGCGGGTCGACTTCGAGACGTACACCGTGACCCTCTCGGCCGGCTACGACGGCCTCCCGGTGACCGAGTCCGTCGCGTTCCTGGGGAAGGACGCACAGGAGCGGACCGTCCTCGGCCACCCGGCGGTGCTCTCCTCGGACTACACCTTGAGCATCAGCTTCCGTCTCGACGGCAGCGATGCCACGAGCGGTCCCGGCGTCCCCGTCCGCACGCTCACCGTGGCCCGGGACCCGAAGGACGGCGGTGACTCCTTCGAGCTGAGCCTGTGGCGGGCGAACGGCGGGGTGCCGGACGACGCGGTGCTGCTCCGCGTCGCCGAGAAGGTGCTGCCGACGATCCCGGGGTGGGAGGCGGCGTGACGGTGACGCTTACAGACCCGGCCCGTTGTACGCGCCGCGGTGCGGCTTGGTCGTCGCGGACACCGGGTTCCCCCAGTAGTCGCGGCCTCCGTTGCCGCTGATCACGGATCCGTTGTTCAGGCCGGGGGACGTGGACCGCAGCTTGTACCCGTCGACGGAGTGGATCGTTTCGCCGCCGGTGCCGGGGTTCACGAACTGCGGGTCGCCCACGATGCCGTTGGCGGTCGGCCGCGGGACGCCCTGGAAGACGTTCCACCACCACTGGATCCCGGGGCCCGTGGGCAGTCGGGAGTCGCTGGTCCCCACCCAGATGTTGTTCTCGACGACGCTCTCCTCGGGGAGCGTGATGCTGAACTTCCGGTCCGTGCAGTAGATGACGTTGTTGTACATGCGCAGTGCGGACCGGCCTGCGCTGACACTGCTCATGCGGCAGTCGTTCTCCGAGATGTTGTACCGGATGATCTGCTGGGCGCCGCCGATGGTGCCGCACCCGTCGCAGTCGAGGAAGAAGCCGCCGATGTTGTCGCGGCTGAAGTTGTACTGGATCGTGCAGGTGCCGGTGTTGCCCCAGTCGCAGTCGAAGGCCTGGCTGTCGGCCACGGACATCCGCGTGATGCCGTACACGGCGTTCTTCTGGATGGTCGGGTTGTGGTCGCCCAGTACCCATATGCCGGCGAAGTTGCCACCGGAGAACGGGTAGACGCCGTTGCCCACGCCGGACGCGTTGTTGTACTGGATCAGGGGCGCGTCGGCGTAGCTGACGATGATGCCGTCGCCGCCGACGTCCTTGACGACGTTGTGCTCGATGAGGACCCCGGAGCCCTTGACCGCCATGGCGCCGACGCGGACCTTGATGCCGCCGCCACCTGTGTTGCTGATCTGGTTGTCGTGGACGCGGATGTCGTTGAGGGTCGAGTTCGTGCCGCTCGCGCCGGTGACGATGCCCGCGGACTGGACGAAGTCCTCGGTGGTCGGGCTGTTCTTGTTCGTCTGGCCCGCCACACGGTCGATGACGAGGCCGCCGATGTCGAAGCCGCGGTGCGCCGTGCCGTCCGTGGCCGAGATCCGCAGACCCGTGCGCCGGGCGAGCGAGGACGCCGGGTTGGTGAGCTTGAGGTTGCTGATCCGCCAATGGTCCTGATTGGTCAGGGAGACGGCACTCGGGGCGCCGGCCCCGTCGATCACGGGCAGGGCGCCGATGCCGTAGTTGGTGAGGGTGATGGGGGCGGCGGCGGTGCCGCTGCCCTTGGGGGCGAGTGAGCCGGTGCACGTGGTGCCCGAGGCCAACGCGAGCGTGTCACCGGGGGAGTACGTCTTCCCGTTCGCCTGGCCGATGGTGTTGAACGGCGAGGCCTGGCTGCCGTCGCCGGCGGCCGGGCGTGAGCAGTCCACGTAGGTGGTGCTCGCCGCGGCCGAGGCGGGCAGGTCGGTCAGCGCGACGGTGGCGGTGAGGACAAGGGCGGCGCCGACGAGCCCGCGGCCGATCGCCCGGTGACCCGGGGGTGCTCCGATGGACATGACGCATCACCCTTCTGGAGGTCTTGTGCCGCCAGAAGCTAGGTGCGCCTGGTGATCGAGTCAATGCAATCTTGTCGATTGATCGAATTTCGATCAGCCCTTGGGTGATCGGTCGTCATATGAGCGCCTCCGGCGCATAGCACGCGGCGAGCGCGGTGGCCCGGGCGTGCAGGGAGTCCCGCAACCACTGCGGGGACAGGGCCTCCGCGGCCGCGCCCAGTTGCCACAGGGCCCATTCGGCGTGCCTCGGGTCCTGGAAGGTGACCTCCATCCGCAGCCGGCCGTCCGCGTCGGTCTCCTCGGTGAGCACGGCCAGGGCGGTGCCGACCAGCTCGTCCCGCCGCGCCGGGTCCACCCGCACCCGCACGGTGACCTGGTCGCCGCCGGTCCGGAACCGTCTGCCGCGTTCCTGCCAGGTCCGGTCCAGGTCGACGCGGTCCGGTCGCTCGGCCGGTTCGTCGAGTTCCTCGGCTGCCAGGACGCGGGACAGCCGGTACGTGCGGTCCGCGCCGTTCCTCGTGGCCAGCAGGTAGCCCTGGTCGCGCACGGTGACCAGGCCGATCGGGTCCACCGTGCGCCACTCCGGGGTCCGGCCCACCGCCGTGTAGTGGAGACGCAGCTTGCGTCCGGCGAACACCGCGCGCAGGACCGCGGCCATGATCGTGTCGGGTACCTCCTCGGTGACCAGGCGACGCGAGAGGAGGTCGGTCTCCGGCTCGATGAGCAGGCGCTGAGCCGCGCCGGCCGCGGTGTCCCGATAGCTGTCGGGCAGCGCGTCGACCACCTTGAGCATCGCCGAGGCGAGCGCCGAGCCGAGCCCGAACGCCTGCGCGCCGCGCCGCGATCCGGCGACCAACAGAGCCAGTGCCTCGTCGTGGTTCAGCCCGGTGAGTTCGGTCCGGAACCCGGGCAGCAGCGCGAAACCGCCGTGCCGGCCGCGCTCCGCGTAGACCGGGACACCGGCCGCCGACAGCGCGTCGATGTCGCGCAGCACGGTGCGGGTGGACACCTCCAGCTCGCGGGCCAGCGTGGCCGCGGAGAGCCGGCCGTGCTGCCGCAGCAGCAGTACCAGGGAGACCAGCCGATCCGCGCGCATCGAAGAACGCTAACCGAATACATGACACACCGTGTCGTGAATCGTTGCGAGGCTTCAGCACGGCACAGCACACAGATCCATCGCACACGAGAGGTGACCCGCATGACGCACACGCACACCCTGGTCAACCCGGACGCTCTGCACGACCCGGTCCCGTTCGGCTACAGCCACACCGCCGCCGTGCCCGCGGGCACGGAACTGGTCCTGATCGCGGGTCAGTACGGATCGGGCCCGGACGGCGCGGTCGTCTCGGCCGACTTCGCCGAGCAGGTGAAGCGGACGTTCGACAACATCGGCGTCGCCCTCGCCGCCCACGGGCTCGACCTGAGCCACGTCGTCCAGCTCAGGACGTACGTCGTGAACCACGACGTCACCAAGCTCGGCCCGATCGCCGGCGCCGTCCACGAGCGCTGGGGTTCCGCACCGCCCACCCAGACCCTCATCGGCGTCGCCGCCCTGGCCGCGCCCGACGTGCTCTTCGAGGTCGAGGCCCTCGCCGCCCGGCCGTGAGCCGCCGCCGCTAGAGCCCCGCGACCTTGGAGCTCGCCGAGAGTTCGTAGACCAGGGTGATCGTGCGGCGGCCGCCCGGTGCGAGGGGGACGTTCCAGCGGGCGATCCCCTCGGTGTCGAGGGAGTCCGGCGCGGGGGAGCAGGCTTCCTTGCGTAGGCGGACCTCCACCGCCGAGACCTCGGAGACCGGGATGCGCTCCTGGACGGCGATCATTCGCTCGCCCCGTTCCCCGGGGGCGGAGAAGCGGGACAGGTTCAGGTGGACCGTGCGGGTGACCACGGTGCGCTGGGTGAGGCCGGTGGTGTCGCGGGACTCCTCGGCGCGCCGGATCACCCGGTGGTCGTCGCAGCTGCCGAAGGCGAGCTCGACGGGGGCGCCGGGGGTGGTGAAGTCCAGCGTGCCGCGGCCGGCGAAGCCGCTGCCGCGGACCAGGTCCACGGGCCCGGCGAGCAGCGCGTGCCCGGACCGGTTGTCGAACCGCACCACCTGGGTGACCAGCGGGGACAGTTCGGGCGAGCAGGCGTACTCGCTGCCCGCGGCCGTGCTGAACGCGGAGACCGGCACCCGGTGCGCGCGGCCGTCCGCGGGCACCGAGACCGGTGCCGGGACGCTCAGTACGCGCGCCTCGCCGCCGTCGTCCACACCCGGCAGCCCGAGCACCGCGGTCGGGCCGAGGTCCGCGATCTCCTCCTCGCGCAGCTCGACCTCGACCGTGCGGCGCTCCTCTGCCGTGCGGTCCTTGAGCGTCAGCCGGTCCTCGTCCAGTCGCGGCGGGTCGCCGGCCAGCGCCGACCGGGCCGTGGACAGCGTCAGCCGTACGTCCGACCAGTCCTCGCCGGTGCGCTGCCAGACCATCGCGTCGGTCTCCAGCGTCAGCGACCCCCCGTCGAGCACGGCCCGGTAGGCGGGCCGCCACAGCGCGCACGGGGTGAGATGGCTCAGGCGCAGCGTGGCCGGCCCGGCGGCCGCCGCCTCCACCGTGAGCTCCACGTGGCCGACCAGCTCGGCCGGTTCCTCCTCGGAGAGGTCCATGGCCCTCTGGACGTCCCGGAGTTCGACGGCGAGGAGGGACAACCGGGCTTCGACGGCGCGCAGTCGCTCACCGTACTGGTCCCGCTCACCGTCCACCCGGTCCAGTTCGCGGGACCAGCGCGAGCGCTCCGACTCCCCGGAGCCGGTGCCCTCGCCGATGTCCCGCAGCAGGTCGGCGGCGAGCCGGCCGAGGGCGTCGAGGCGGGCGCGCAGTCTGTCCCGCTGCTGCTCCAGCGTCAGTTGCTCCTCTTCGAGGGCGGTCACGCGCCGGCGCACGGCCGAGTCGTCCTCGGCGGACGGCCGCGGGTCGCGCGGCGTCCACGTCCGGACGATCCGTACGTCGAGGACGGCCGCCGGGTGTTCGGCGGCCAGCTCGGCGTGGAGCGTACGGTCGACGGCCAGCGCGCTGACGGGGCCGAGACGCAGCCGCTGGACCCCGCGCTCCAGGTCGAGCACGACGGAACGCTCGACGTGGGCGCGGTCCTCCAGGCAGGTGACGGCGGTGACGGGGAGGGCGATCGGCTTCGGTGCCGTGGACATGGTGTGTCAGCTCCTGCGGTTGCCGCCGACCAGGGCCTTGCCGGCCGGAATGCGGATCTCGTACGCGCCGTCGAGGGCGGTGGTGCCGCCGGAGGGCAGCTCCACCCGCCAGACGCGGGTGCCGGGGGTGTGGTGCTCGGGACCCCTGTCGGGCTCGGGCGCGGTCCAGTCGGCCCGTTCCTCGATCCGGACGTCCGACTCCGAGGAGACCGGGACCCGTTCGCGGACCTCGACGGTGACCGCCCGCCCGAGCCGGTTGGCCAGCTCCACGTGGACACGGTGGTCGAGCACGGTGACGTTGTTGCGCAGGCCGGCGGTCGATTCGTTCAGGTGCGTACGGCGGGTGACCCGGATGCCCTCGGCCGCCCCGAGCCCCACCCGGCGCTCCTGGCCGGGGGCGAGCGTGGGCAGCGCGGCGGTCAGCAGGAACTCGCCGTCGACGGTGACCTCCACCGGGCCGGCCAGCAGGGCCTGGTCGGTGGCGTTGGAGAGCACCAGCGTCCCGTACACGGTCTGCTCCACAGACGGCACGCAGAGGTACTCGGTGCGCAGACCCACCGGGATCTCGCCGACGGTGACGGTGTGCCAGGTGCCGTCCGACGGCACGTCGGCGCGGGCGGCGGCGTCGTAACGGTGGTCGAAGGAGCCGGCGGAGGTGCGGGGCCGGACCGCGTGGCCGGGCAGCGGTACCGAGGTCACCGCCTCCGCGCGGCGCCGGTACTCGGCCGCCACCGCGTCGGACGGAGCACCCGGGAACAAGCGGCCCTTCCGGTTGCGGTGTTCCTCGGGGCCGCTCAGGACGAGCGCGGCGTAGTCGAGCTCGGCGCCGCTCGGCTGCGGCGGACCGACGGGCGGCGGTGCGGGAGCCGGGGCCGGTACGCCACCGGGTGCCGCGGGTGCCGCGGGTGCGGGTGCGGCACCGGGCGCGGAGGGGCGTCCGCCGAAGCCCGGCCGGCCGGTACGCGCACGCGCCGACCGAGTGGGCGGCGGGCCGCCGGGCGGCGGGCCGGCGAAGCCCTGGGGCGGACCGCCGTACGCGCCTCCGGGCGCCGGGACGGCGGCGGGCGGCGGGGGCGGCTGGGGCAGCGGCGCGGCGACGGCCACGGCGTCCTCGGCCGCGGCGGCCGCTCCGGGCGCGCCGCCGACCGCGCCGATCGCGCGCAGGCCGGGCGGGGTGGGGCGGGGCCCGGCCGAGGCGTACCCGGTGAAGAGGTCGGCCAGCCCGGCCGGTGGCTCGCGCCAGCCCGACGGCTGCGGGGCCGCCTGGCGGCGTCCGATGCGGACCGAGCGGAGCCTCGGCAGGTCCGTGCGGCGCCGGAGGTCGGCGGTGGCCAGGGCGATGCGCACGCCGGTCCAGTCCTCGCCGGTGCGCTGGGCGACCGAGGCGCGCAGCACCAGGCGGCCGGCGTCGTCGTTCTGACGGGCGGTGAGGCGGTAGGTGGGCACCCAGACGGCGCCCGGCACGCCGTACTCCAGCTCCAGCTCGACCTCGGCGGCACCGCCGTCGGCGCCGGCGAGGGTGAGGACGGCGCAGTACGTCGTCTCCACGTGCGTCGCCGGAGCGTCGGTCGAGGCGCGGTCGAGCCGGTCGGCGGCGACCTCGAGTTCGTGCTCGGCGAGGCGCAGCGCCTCCTCCAGCTCGACGAGCCGCGCGTGCAGTCCGGTCAGCCGCTCGTCGACGAAGTCGGCGAGTTCCAGCCACGCGTCGACGGCGGTGCGGCGGTGCGGGTCGTCGCGCTTGCGGGCCGGCGGCACCGGATGCAGGCCCTTGATCTCGTCGATCAGACGCAGTTGGCGGTTCCGGCGCCCCTCGGCCGCCTCGTAGACGTCCTGCAGTCGCGCCACCTCCTCGCGCAGCGCGTCCGGCGCGCCGCTGTCGAGCGGCTCCGCCTCGACCTCCACCCGGGCCTCGGTGACACGTACCCCCGAGTCGCCGAGGACCCGGGCCCGCAGCGAACCCGGGTCGAGCGAACGCGGCAGTCCCGTCACCCGTACCCGGCCGTCCGACGGCACACCGCCCCGGGCCAGCCGCCGGCAGAGCGCACCCTGCGCGTACACCACGACCGCGTCGAGGGCCGAACCCCATCGCCCCGCCGGTTCCGTCCCAGCCGTCATCTCCGCAGCCCCCCGCTTCGTCCGTACTGGGCGGAAGCCTACGCCGGTACGGTCCTGCTGTCCGTGTCGCATCCCGATGTCAGCGGCCCGTCGTACCGTCGGGGCATGAGCTCGTCCGAAGAAGTCCGTGAACTCGCCCTCTCCCTGCCGGAGACGACCGAGAAGGTGGCCTGGTCCATGCCGACGTTCCGGGTCGCCGGGAAGATGTTCCTCACCCTGCCCGACGACGAGACGTCGATGGCCGTCCGCTGCCCGAAGCTGGAGCGGGACGAACTGGTCCTCGCCGAGCCCGCCAAGTTCTGGATCGCGGACCACGAGGCGTCGTTCGCCTGGGTACGCGTGCGCCTGGCCGCCGTCGACGACGCGGACGAACTCCGGGCGATCGTCGTCGACTCGTGGTCCCAGGCGGCGCCGCCGAGACTTCTCAAGGCTCACCCCGGTCTCGTCCCCCCGGAGTAGCGGCGGCGCGGGCCGGCGACCGGCATTCGTTCGGGTGGCCCGAGCGGCGAACGTCTGCCCCGGCCGTCCGTCGTCCCGTAGGGTCGAGCGATGGCGAAGTACTTCGACGTGCACCCGCAGACCCCCCAGTCACGCACCATCGGCACCGTGGTCGACAGCCTCCGGTCCGGAGCCCTCATCGCGTATCCCACCGACTCCTGCTTCGCGCTGGGCTGCCGGATGGGTAATCAGGACGGTGTCGACCGGATCCGGTCGATCCGGCGGCTGGACGACCGTCACCACTTCACGCTCGTGTGCGAGAACTTCGGACAGCTGGGCCAGTTCGTGCACATCGACAACGACGTGTTCCGCGCCATCAAGTCGGCGACGCCGGGGAGCTACACCTTCATCCTGCCCGCGACCAAGGAGGTTCCGCGCCGCCTGATGCACCCGAAGAAGAAGACGGTCGGCGTCAGGATCCCCGACCACGCCGTGACCCGCGCGCTGCTGGCCGAGCTGGGCGAGCCCCTGGTGTCGAGCACGCTGCTGCTGCCCGACGAGGGCGAGCCGCTGACGCAGGGCTGGGAGATCAAGGAACGGCTCGACCACCTGGTGGACGCGGTGGTCGACTCGGGGGACTGCGGCACGGAGCCGACGACGGTCGTCGACTTCTCCGGCGGCGAGGCCGAGATCGTACGGCGAGGCGCCGGGGACCCCGCTCGGTTCGAGTGACGCGGCCGGAGGGCGGGGAGGAACACCGGATCCGGGCCCTGAACCCGGTCCGAAACGGTCCCCTCACCCGCTCCGGGTGACGACGGGGGCGTTGCGCCGGGCGGACGCTCGAAGGCGAAGGACTGCGTGGAGCAGCCTCGTGAGGAACGGAGGCCACCATGGCCACCACGACCCATCATCCCCGTTCGCCCGGCTCGATGGCCGCCGCCGGCGGCCTGACCGTGTTCGCAGCGGTGATGCTGTTCATCGCCGGAATCCTCGACCTCTTCCGCGGCATCATGGCGATCGCCGACGACGACGTCTTCCTGGCCACCCCCAACTACGTGTTCAAGTTCGACCTGACCAGTTGGGGATGGATCCAGCTGGTGCTGGGCGCCATCGCCGTGGTCGTGAGCCTCGGCCTGTTCGCGAAGGCCACGTGGGCGCGTGTCGTCGGCGTGGGCATCGCGGGGCTGCTGATCATCGCGAACTTCCTGTCCATCCCGTACTATCCGGTCTGGTCGCTCATCCTCATCGCGCTGTACGCCTTCGTCATCTGGGGCCTGTGCGTGACGAAGAAGGACACCGACGACCTCGCCTAGCCGGCGAAGCCGTCCGGCCGGGGCTCGGCCCGCCCGCCGGCGCCGCCGATGCCCTGGCCGTCCGCCACCGACGCCGTCGCCACGAACAGCGGATCGGGGAACCCACCGGCCAGCCGTTCCACCAGGGCGGCCCGCTCGGTGAGCGGCGCCCGCCGACCCGGCGGAGCCGCCTCGGTCACCGTGACGAGGAGCGCGCGTACGCGGCGCACGACCTGCAGGGACCGCGCCCCGTACGCCAGGATCTCGTCGAGCGCCAGACTCACCAGCTCCGTCCAGCCGGGACCCGGCCGCAGCAGCCGCGGGGTGCCGGACGGGCCGGTGACGACGGTGGTGCCGAGCGGGCGCCCGGCCAGCCGGACGAGCACCTCCTCGATCTGGTCCAGCGACTCCACGGCGGTCGTGGGGTCGTTGACGGCCGGTGAGAGGGCACGCGTCGCGATGTCCACCAACAGGCGCAGCCCGTACGCCGGGTCCTGGTCGACGGTCCGGAACCGTCCCACGCGCACGCGCGGGGCGATGCGGCGCAGCATGCGCTCGCGGGACGCCTCCGGCAGCCCGGCAAGCCCGTGGACCCGGCCGAGGACGGCGCCGGGAACGAGGTGCTGACCCGGCCACACGTCGAGCTCGACGCGGGCGTCGTGGCGTTCCGTGAGGCGGATCAGCCGCCGCTCGGCGACGCCCCGGACGACGCCGGGCCCGCCCGTGTGGATCAGTGGGACGCCGGGAACGGCGGGCCGCAGGTCCGTCAGGTCCACCGTGCGCAGCTCCCGCTCGTCCGGCGGCAGCAGCACGTCGAGCGCCACGGCCATCCGGCGTCCGACCACCTGGGCCAGCCCGCCCCCGGTCACGACGTTCCGCAGCCCCGTCAGGCTCCAGAGCAGTACCGCCGTGTCGGCGACCACGAGGGCCACCGCGAGGGTCACCGACACCCGGGGCGTCTCGTCGGCCTGGATCTGGGCCAGGACGACGAGGGCGTACACGGCGGTGCCGATGAGCAGCCCCACGATGACCAGCGACTGGTTGAAGTGGCGGATCACCGCGATGAGCCGCGGCGACATGCTCTGCACGGTCTGGATCACCAGTGTGACGCCGGTGATGACGAACCCGGACAGGGTGATCATGCCGCCCGCGATCGCGGCGAGCGCGGCCTGCGCCGTCCCGGTCTCGTAGGTCAGCCCGACCCGGGGGATCTCGTCCTCCCATCGGGGGAGTCCGAGCCCGAGCGCCACCGCGGCGACCACCGGCAGCGCCATGAGGATCCGGTAGCGGATCACGGCCGCAGGGCCCACCCGCCCCTGGGGCACGGGGCCCCGGACGTGCAGCGGTTGGGCCTCCACGCGACCGACGGTAGGGGGCCGTGCACCCGCGCGCACGCCGGCCGTGCTTCCCCCGTGCGGGCGCGCTCGGCGTGCCGCGCGCCGCCGCGCGCCCGTGAATGGGGGGAGCACGTCCGGAAGTCTGGAGTCTCCATGAGCGTCCCGCACGAGCCGCCGTCCGCCCCCGATCCCCCGCCCGCCGCTCCCTCCACTGAGAAGGGAAAGGGCTCGGCGCCCGGGCGGATCGCCCGCGCGACGGGATCCGCCGTACTGATCGTGCTCACCTGCATCCTGGTGCCGATCGCCCTGCTCACCGTGTGGGTGCACGACATCGCGCTCGACACCGACCGGTACGTCTCCACGGTCGCCCCGCTCGCGACCGATCCGGCCATCCAGGACGCCGCGGTGAACCGGATCACGGAGGCCGCCGACGTCCGGGTGAACGGCAACCAGGTGGCCGCGGACATCTCCGGCTGGCTGCAGTCCCAGGGCCTGCCGCCGCGGGCCGCCACGGCGCTGCGCGGCCTCGGGCCGCAGATCGACGACGCCGTCGACGGCGCGGTGAAGAAGGTCGCCACGCGGGTCGTGCACGGCGACGTCTTCGCGACGGTGTGGGAGAAGGCCAACCGCCGGGCCCACGACGCGGTCGTGCACGCGCTCACGGGTGAGGGCCGAGGGGCGGTGGGTGTCGAGGGGGGCACGGTCACGCTGGACATCGGCGAGGTCGTGGAGCAGGTGAAGCAGCAGCTTGTCGACGCGGGTCTGGGCCCGGCGGAGAAGATCCCGGACGTCGACAAGCAGATGGTGCTGTTCCAGTCCGACCAGCTCGAGAAGATCCGCGACGGCGCGCACCTGCTGGACGTGATCGGCAACTGGTTCCCCGTCATCGTCGTCCTGCTCGGCGCCGGCGGCGTGCTGCTGGCCCGCCGGCGGCGGCGGGCCCTCGCCCGCACCGCGCTCGGCGCCGCGTTCGCCTGCCTGGTGGTGGCCATCGGGCTGGTCGTCGCGCGCCGCTACTACCTGGACCACCTGCCCGCCAAGGTGCAGTCGGAGGCGGCCGCGGCGGCGGTCTTCGACACCCTGCTGAAATTCCTGCGGGTCAGTCTGCGCACGGCGATCGTGCTCGGCGTGGTGATCGCGCTCGGCGCGTACCTGGTGGGTCCCGGACGGTTGCCGACCGCCGTCCGCGGCACCTCCGACCGCACCGCCGACACGATCGCCGGCTGGGCGTACGGACACCAGGTCCACACCGGACGGGTGGGCGTCTGGGCGGAGCACCACCGCCGCTGGATCGCCGTCGGCGCACTGCTCCTCGTGGCGCTCCTCTTCGCGCTCTGGAACCACCCCACCGTGCTCACGATCCTGCTGCTGGTGCTGATCCTGCTCGCCGTCCTGGCCGTGCTGGCGCTGCTCGCGGCGGGCGGCCGGGCCACGCTGGCCGCCGAGCGGACGGCCGCGGACCAGGGGGCCGGCGGCACCGCCTAGCGCCGCCCACGCCCGATGAGCCCCGCCCGGCCCGCCGGCGCGGGGCTCACCCGTGGCGGGTGATGCGGGGCGGGGCGGCCCGGCGCACCGTGAGAGGCGTCAGGCCCTCACCGGCCACGCATCGGGCGTGGCCGCCGGCATTGCGGAGGCCGCAATGGACTACCCCCTGCTCGAAGCGTTCCTGACCATGCTGTGGTTCTTCCTGTGGATCATGTGGTTCATGCTGCTGTTCCGCGTGATCGGGGACATCTTCCGTGACGACGACCTGGGCGGCTGGGGCAAGGCCGGCTGGACGGTCCTCGTCTGTGTGCTGCCCTTCCTGGGCGTCTTCGTCTACCTGATCGCCCGCGGCAAGGGCATGGGCGAGCGTGAACTGCGCCGGGCCCAGGTCCAGGAGCAGGCGTTCCGGTCGTACGTCCAGAAGGCCGCGGCCACCGGCCCGGCGCCCAAGGCGACGAAGGCCGACGAACTGGGGAAGCTGGCGGCCCTGCACGACCAGGGGGCCATCTCGGACAACGAGTACGAGCAGGCCAAGAGCAAGGTGCTCACGTCCTGACCGGCGCCGCCCGCGCGGCGGCCCAACGGCCGTCCGCACGGCGGAAGACAAGCGGAGGCAACCGTGGACTACCCCCTCCTCAACACGTTCTGGACCATGCTGTGGTTCTTCCTGTGGATCATGTGGTTCGTCCTGCTGTTCCGCGTGATCATGGACATCTTCCGTGACGACGACCTCGGCGGCTGGGGCAAGGCCGGCTGGACCGTCTTCGTCTGTGTGCTGCCCTTCCTGGGCGTCTTCGTCTACCTGATCGCCCGCGGGCGCTCGATGGGTCAGCGCGACATGCGCCAGATGAAGGAGCAGGAAGACGCGTTCCGTGACTACGTCAGGGAAGCCTCGGCGGACACCCCCGCCGCGGCCACGCCGACCAGGACGGACGAGCTGGTCAAGCTGGCCGGCCTGCACGACCACGGCGACATCACCGACGCCGAGTACGAGCAGGCGAAGGCGAAGGTCCTGGCATGACCGCACTCGGACCCGTCGACCTCGTCGTCCTGGCGTTCCCGGCCGGCCAACCGCCCGACTCGTTCCTGGCCGCGCTGGAGCGTGTGGAACGCCGCGAGGCGGTCCGCATCCTCGACGCGCTCGTGGTGATCAAGAGCGCGGACGGGTCGGTCGAGCGGGTGGAGCTGGCCGACATCGCGGGCCTGGGCGACGTGGCCGCCGAGATCGCGGCACGCCGGACGCTGGGTCTGGTCGGCCTCGACGACGTCGAGGAGATCGCCGGTGTGATGGACCGTGACTCCACCGTCCTCGCGCTGCTGGTGGAGAACGTGTGGGCGCGCGAGGTGGCCGAGGAGGCCCGCCGCCACGACGGGCGGCTCCTGGCGACGGTCCGGATCCCGTACGAGCAGATCGCCGAGGTCGAGGCGGAACTCGCCGCGACGGACGCCGCCCGGCGGGCGGCCTGAGGACCGGGGCCGGTACACGGAGGCGTGTGCCGCGGAGGAGAGGATGAGGACCATGCCGCTGGGACGTCGCCGCCGTCCCCTGCTGCGGGGCGCGCTCGTCGGCGGAGCCGCGTACACGGCGGGCCGCCGGACCGCACAGAACCAGCACCACGAGGAGGCGCCGCAGCCGGCCGCCGCGCAGTCGCCCACGCCTGCCGCGGCGGCCTCCGGCGGTGCCTCGTTGCTCGACGAGCTCACCCGGCTCGGGGAACTGCACGGCGAGGGCGTGCTGACGGACACGGAGTTCAGTGTCGCCAAGGCGCGGCTCCTCGGCATCTGACCCGGCATCCGAATCGACGCCTGACAAGGGGTGGAGAGGCGGTCGCCGCGGGGCGGACGGGCCTCAGAGGAGGCCGAGTTCGCGGGCGCGGCGGACCGCCTCGCCGCGCCGGGTGACGCCCAGCTTGCGGTACAGCGTCTTCAGGTGCGTCTTCACCGTGTTGACCGACAGGTGCAGGTCCGCGGCGATCTCCAGGGTCGTCATGAATTGCGCCAGACGCTCCAGGGCGTCCTGTTCCCGCTCGCTGAGGGGCGTGGTCAGCGGTTCGGGCGGATCCTCCTGCGGCAGGTCCGGGACGGCGCCGTTCCGCGGCAGGACCGGGAGCAGCCAGTCGTGCCCGCGCGCGAGCGCGGGGCGCCGGGCCAGCAGCCGCCACAGCCATGGCCCCGCCTCCAGGAAGGGCCGCCGGAGGTGATGCGGTCGCGCGGCGGCCAGGGCCCGCAGCACCAGGTTCTCCGCGGTGACGGTGTCACCGAGGACGTGGACGGTCTGCGCCCGGGCGAGCAGGACCCGCGCCACCACGGCCGGCCCCTCGCCCCGGCCCTCGGAGAGTCCGTCGAGGATGCCCAGGGCCGCCTCGCCCTGACCGGCCGCCAGGCGCGCCCGGGCCTCGGCGACCCGGCACTCCGCGCCGTGCGGCGGCCGTTTCTCGAAGACCTCGACCGCGGCCTTCGGATCGTCCTCCGCCAGGTGCGCCGCGGCCGTGGCCGTCGTGACGAGGTCGCTCACCCAAGGGGAGCGGTCCACCGGGGCCGTCGTCCGCTCCGCCAGCTCGTCCAGGACGCGCAGCGCCGCCCGGGGATCGCCCTCCGCGTGCAGCAGGCGGGACCGCAACAGGGCCAGCAGGGCGGCGACGACGGGATCGCGCGGTGCGTCCGACCGCGCGGAGGGGGCCGCGCCTCGGTCGAGGTGGTCGTGCGCGGCCGGCAGGTCGTGGCGGTCCATGGCGACGGCGGCCAGGACGAGTTCGGCGGCCCCGCTGCCCGCGAGCTCCGGCAGACCCGCTCGTTCCGTCTCGGCGAGCGCCGCCCGGGCGTGGGACTCGGCACGTCCGGGCCGGCCGTGCAGGAACTCGATCAGCGCGATCCGCCCGAGGGCCTCGTACCGGAACCGGGCCGTCGACGGCCCGTCGCCCTCGGCCATGTCCGAGGACCCCGCGTGCAAGCTCGCAATGTCCGAGGGCGCCCCGTCCAGGGCCGTCGTCTCGACGGTCTCCACCACGGCGGACAGCGTCGCGTGGGCGGCCTCGAAGCGGCCCTCCCACAGCTGGGCCGCGCCGACATCGGTGAGCAGGCCGGCCCGCAGCTCCCGGAACGGTTCCAGCCGGTCGTCGTGGAGGGTGCGCTCGGCCTCCGCCGCGGTCTCGACGGCCGCCTCGGCCATGTCCGCGGAGCCCGTCACCCTGGCGCCGAGCGCTCGCAGCAGCGCGCTGCTCAGCCGTACGGCCGCGGCGTCACGACCGGCACCGACAGGCCCGTCGCGCCCGTCGCCGACGGCCCCGGCGTCCGGCAGGCTCTCCTCCGCCCGGCGCAGGTACGCGAAGCCCAGCTCGACGTCGTGCCGGGTCAGTTCGCGGGCCGCGCGCACCAGGTCCGCGGCAGGTCCTGGCGTGTCGGGCGGCATGCCGGCGAAGAGCCCGTCCAGCCGCCCGGCGTCCGGCCCGTCGAGCAGCCGGCCGATCGCCGGCCCGTCGACCAGCTCGGCGGCGGCCAGCTCCCAGTCGCCCGCCTCGGCCGCGTGGGAGAGGGCCTCGTCGAGCAGCCCGGCCGCGCTCAGCCACGCGGAGGCCGTGCGGTGCAGCTCCGGCTCCAGGCCGGGACTGCGTTCGCGCAGGTGGACCCGCAGGACCTCTGCGAAGAGCGGATTCAGCCGGTACCAGGAGTGTCCGAGGGGTTCGAGGAACGCGTTCGCGCGCAGCAGCTCCGCGAGGACCGGCTCCGCGTCGTCGCGTCCGGTGAGCGCGTCGGCCAGGCCGGGGTGGGTCCGCTCCAGGATGCTGGTGCGCAGCAGCAGGTCCTGTGCCTCGGCGGGCCGTTCGTGGAGCACCTCCGCGAGGAGGAAGTCCGCGAGCGTGCTCCGGCCGGCGTCGAAGTCGCCCAGGAAGTACTCGGGATCGTCGGCCCGCTGCGCCTCCAGGGCGCTCAGCCGCAGTCCGGCCGCCCAGCCGCCGGTACGCTCCGTCAACGCCCGTACCCCGTCCTCGGACAGTGCCAGTCCGTGTGCCGCGACGAGGGCCGCCGCCTCCTCGGTACGGAAGGCCAGGTTGTCGGCGTCGACCTCGATGAACTCGCCGGCGGCCCGGTAGCGGTGCAGCGGCAGCAGCGGCCGCGTCCGGCTGATGACGACCAGGCGGAGGCCGCCGTCCGCGTGGCGCAGCACGAACTGCAGCTCGTCCGCCACCTCCGCCGAGTCGGCCACCCGGTCGAAGTCGTCCAGGACGAGGGTCACCGGCGTCTCGCGGCCGCTCAGCCAGGCCGCCAGACGGGTGAGCAGCGAGTGGTCGACGGCGCCCGCCCGGGACGGGCCGGTGAGGGTGTCGGGCAGCGGGATGCCGTGGCGCCGTACGGCCTCCAGCACATAGGTCCAGAAGACGCCCGGTTCGTTGTCCTCGGGTTCCACGGTCAGCCAGGCCACGGGTCCCGGCGCGTCCGGGCCGGTGATCCAGTCGGCGACCAGGCAGGTCTTGCCCGCGCCGGCCGGTCCCTCGACCAGGGTCAGCGGGGTCCGCGGGCCGGCCGTCAGCTGTGCGACGAGGCGGGGCCTGCGGACGAAGGTCTCCGGGATCACGGGCACGGTGAAGCGCGCGGCGAGCACGGGATCCCCGCCGGGGGTCAGCACCTCCGTGGTGGGATCCCTGCGGTCCCCATCACCCACGGTTCGATCCTCACCCGGGCCGACGGCCGCCGCAACGCGTGAGGGGGCAGCGCGCCGCCGACGCAAGGGGTGCAGAGGGTGAATCATGCGCTTACGTCCCCGTCTGCTCCAGGAACCCCGCGCAGCAGGCCTCCCGCGCCACCGGCCGTGACACCGCCGCCGGGATGCCCGATACCGCCCGGTCCCGGATGAGGATGTCCCGCCGGCGGGACACCTCGCCGCGCCTCGGCAGCCACGAAGGGGAACCATCCGTGCAGGATCTGGCAGCACTCGTCGAGCCGTTGCGCTCGCTCGACTGGGAGGACATGGACGCCGTGGAGGCGGCCAACCGCAAGGTGCTGGAGCGCCTCGACGAGGACCGCGGCTTCGTCCGCCGGGCGCTCGACGAGCTCCCGGACCGGCCGGACCTCCTGGCACTGTGCGAGCACCCCGACGCGGAGGCCACCGCCGGGCTCGGTCAGCAGCTGGACAAGGTCGTGCTGTACGCCGACGAGGAGTCGGGCGTACGGGTGCGGCTGCACGCCTTCTGGTCGGGCTGCTACGACCTGCCCCACAACCACCGCTGGTCCTTCGCGAGCGTCGTTCTCCAGGGAGCGTTCCGGCACACCCTGTACGGGGAGGCCGACGACGTGACGCCGTTGGAGGCGCCCCGGGCGCTGCACGTGCGGCAGGAACGCGCGGGCACCGTGTACGCCCTGCACCACCGGATGCTGCACGCGCTCGTCGCGGAACCCGACACCGTCTCCCTCGTCGTCCGCGGCCCCGCCGCCAAGGACCGGTCCTTCCTGGTGGACCCCGCGACCGGGGAGCGGCTGTGGCACTACGGGGCCGACCAGGAGTCCGCGGAGGAGACGGCGCGCAAGCGGATGACCCCCGCTCACCTGCGGGCGCTCACCGCCAAGTTCGACACTGCCGGCCTGTTCCGTCGACCCCGCCCGTGAAGATCGTTCCGTCCTGCCGGACGGGGCGGCGGAGTCTTTCGGTCCGGGTAACCGCCGACATATGGTTCCGGCGAAACGAGGACGGCGCTCCGGCGGATGGCTCACCGCATCCACCGGAGCAGCCCCTCGATTCCGGTCGTGTCCCGTTCGGATCTCCGAACTCGCACTGAAAAGGGGTGAATTGACATGGGTAAGCTTCCCTCCGACGTGGTCCTCGACATCAACGAGTGACTCACCTGCATCGCCCCTGATTCGTAGAAATCAGGGAGAGGGCTGCGGTCGAATCCGCAGCCCTCACTGCGTCGTCGTACAAGGAAGGCTGGAATGACCGCGACAGGAACCAACGACGCCGAGCACACCTTCGCCGCGGCGGGGCGCCTCGACGCGCCGCTGAGTGCCGAGCAGTTCGCCGAGAAGCTGGACGCGATCCGTGGCCGGGGCACCCGGATGGCCCGTCACATGGCCGCCGAGCAGGGGTTCCGTCGCATCTACACGGGTGGCGCGCCCTTGGCCGGACTGGGCTCGCCGTGCTCCGACATCGACCTGTTCGTCGTGCTCGACGAGGGCGAGGGCGACACCGAGGAGCAACTGTTCTTCGAGGGGCAGCGGGTCGACGTCGAATATCTGAAGCTGCGCGATCTGGAATCCCTGATCGACCGCTTCACCTCCTTCACGGCGACCTCCTCCGACGCCGAGCAGATCGGATTCGCGAGCCGTTCCAGGCTCGACCGGGTCACCCGGTTCCTGCTCAGCGAGATCGTCGTGGACGACGGCGAACTCGACCGCCTGCACAGGAAACTGACGGCCGCCGGCAGTGAGTTCCGGAAACTCCTCATATCCCGTCATGCGCAGGACGCGCAGAATGCCGCGGAGGACGTCTCCGGCGCCGTGCTCAACGGCGATCTGCAGTCCGCCGAGTACCAGTCGCGGGAAATGGTCTACTTCGCCGCGGAGGCCTATCTTTGCGCCGCCGGCGACCTGTACGTCAACACCAAGTGGCTCTGGGCGAAATGGGCGCGCACCTTCGGTGACGGCGGCCCGCAGGACGCGGAGCTGTCCGCGGTGATCCGGGACCTCGGTCTGCCGGACCCGGCGGACGCCGTCGCCCGCAACATCTGGCTCGCGCAGGACCTCCTGGCCATGGCCGCCACAGGCTACCGGTACGCCCCGGTCACCGGCCCCCGGCCGGCGCACACCCGCCGCAACCCCCGCTACACGCTGCTCCCCTTCTCGGACGGCTTCGTCGTCACCCAGCAGGTCGGCGCCGGCGTGGAGCTGAGCCGCGAGGGCGTCCTGCTGTGGGGCGTCGCCCACGGCCGGCCCCGGGCCGACGCCGCGACGACGGCCCGGAAGATCATGTCCGAGCAGGGCCTGGACGTAGGCGAGGACGACGTCCTCGCCTACTACGACAGCCTCGTCGCACGGGAACTGATCGTCCCGTCCCGCGCGGACGCCGACGACTCGTGAACTCGTCCGCCGCGCGGCGCGAGGTGTTCCGCAACCGTGACTTCCGCCGCTTCTGGGCGGCGGTCACGGTCGCGGGCGCCGGCGCCCACGTCACGGTCCTCGCCCTGCCGCTGACCGCCGTCACGTTGCTCGACGCCGACGCCGCGCAGCTCGGGCTGCTCACCGCCGCCCACCTCGTGCCGACCCTGTTCATGACGCCGATCGCCGGCGTCGTCAGCGACCGGTACTCGCCCCGGCTGGTCAACGCCCTCTGCGACCTCGTGCGCGGCGTACTGCTGCTCGGCGTCCCGCTGCTCGCCGCGCTGGACCTGCTCAGCCTGGGGCCGCTGTACGTGCTCAGCGCGCTGACGGGCTGCCTCGCCGCGCTCGGCGACGTCGCCCACCACTCGATGCTGCCGCAGATCGTCCCGCAGCAGCAGATCGTCGCGGGCAACGCCGCCGTCAACGCCAGCTACTCGGTCACCGACGTCGCCGGCCCCGGCCTCGCCGGACTTCTCGTGCAGACGCTCACCGCGCCCTACGCGATCCTGATGGACGCGGTCGGCTTCCTGGTCTCCGGCGGCCTCATCGCCTCGCTGAAGCCCCGCGCCGCCGAGCGTCCGCCCGTCCGGGAGAAGTGGCGGGCGATGGTCGTCGACGGATTCCGGTTCCTGCTCCGGTCCAAGCCGCTGCTCATGCTCGGGCTCTCGGGCGGCGTGGCCAACCTGTTCATCCAGGCGTACCTGACGATCTTCGTGCTCTACGCCGTCGACACCCTGGACTTCTCGCCGCTCCAGATCGGCCTGCTGTACGCGGTCGGCGCCGTCGGCGGCGTCGGCGGCGCGGCGGTCTCCGATCGTCTGGGCACGGTGCTCACCCGCGTCGGCGCGATGACCGCCGGCAACGTGCTCGTGGGCGTCGGCATGGTCCTGGTCGCGGCGAGCGCGGTGTTCGTCGCGGGGCTGACGCGCGGCGCGGTCTGCGCCGCGGGCATCGGCCTGTACTCGGCGGGCCTCGGCATCTACAACGTGCACTCCATGAGTGCACGTCAGCAGATGTGCCCGCCGGAGAAGCTCGGCCGCGTCACCGCCGGGTACCGCCTGCTGTCCCACGGCTCGCTGCCGCTGGGCTCGCTCGTCGGCGGCTTCAGCGCCCAGTGGTTCGGCCAGGGCCGGACCATCGTGCTGGCCGGCGGCTGCCTCGTGCTGTGGATGGGCCTGGTCTGGCTCACCCCGCTGCGCCGGCTCAACGACCCCCTGGACCGGGAGGCGACCCCCGCCGCCGCATAGCGGCGCGCCGGCGACCCGTCCCGGCCCGTCCCGAGGAATGGAGTTCCCGTGGTACCCCTGGAGATCGAGCGCAAGTTCCTGGTACGGGAGGGCTGGAGCATCCCGGAGGGCAGCACCCGCGTGGTGATCCGGCAGGCCTACCTGACCGACGCCGAGTCGAACATCGAGGTCCGGCTCCGGGCCAAGGACGACGCGTTCCTCATGACGGTCAAGGCCCCCCGGTCCGACGGCGGCCCGTCGGTGAACGTCCGCCAGGAGGTCGAGTTCCCGGTTCCGCAGACGGTCTTCGACCAGCTCTGGGAGCTCGCCCCCGACCGGCTCGACAAAGAGCGCTGGACCGTCGCCCTCGACGCGGCGGGCACCACCGCCTCGGTGGACGTCTACACCGGCGTCCTCGCGGGACTCAGGGTCGTCGAGATCGAGTTCGACGACGTCGAGCAGGCCCGCGACTTCATCGTCCCCGACTGGTTCGGCGAGGACGTGACCGGCCGCGCCGAATGGGGCAACCGGCAGCTCAGCCGCGGCGTCCCGCCGGTCGTCGACCCGGTCGCGGGCACCACCTCCGCGCCGCCCGCCGTGCGGGACTGACCCCCGAGAGCGACCGACGCCGGACGTACGCGGCCGTCCCCCGCGTACGTCCGGCCGGCACCACACCCGCCGCCGTCCCCCGAGCCGTCGAAACGAAAGCGCGCCGCCCCGCCATGCCCGATCACGAGCAGTACGCCGCATCTCCCGAACAACAGCGGGTGTTCGTCCTCGACCGCCTGGAACCCGGCAGCGCCGCGCTCCACGTGCATCGGGCGCTGCTGCTCACCGGACCCCTCGCGGAGACCGGACTGCGGCAGGCCCTGCACCGGGCGACGGCCCGGCACGAGATCCTCCGCACCGTCCTGCGGGCCGACGCAGGGCGGCCGGTGCAGCAGGTGCTTCCCGCGCCCGAACCCGACCTCTCCTTCGAGGACGCGACGGGGACCGATGACCCCCACGCGCCCCACGTACGGGAGCTCGTCGAGGCGTTCACCGCCCGGCCCTTCGACCTCGGCACCGGCCCGTTGTGGCGGGTGCTCCTCGTCCGCCTCTCCGGCGACCGCCGTGTGCTGGTGCTCTCCATGCACACCGCGGTGGCGGACGCCGAGACGCTGCTGCACGTCCTCCGGGAGATCCTGGAGCCCCGGCCCGCCCTGGACGGGGAGCCGGGCGGCGGCACGCCCCGCCCGTACCGGGAGTACGCGGCCGGACGGCACGCCCCGGACCGGGCCGCGGCGGACCGTCGTACGGAGCTCCCGGCCGACCGGGCCGGCGGAGAACCGGAGCCGAGCGTGCTGCCCGTGTTCCGCCCGCGACCCCCCGAGAGCACCGGCCGCGCCACGTCCCACCGCCAGGTGCTGACCGCGGCCAGGGCCGCCCGGGCCGAGCTGCTCGCCGAGCGGCTCGGCTGCCCGCTCTCCACCGTGCTGACCGCGGCCTTCGCCGTCCTGCTCCGCCGCTACGGCACCACGGCCGAGGCGACCTTCGGCCGGACGGTTCGGACCCGTGGGTCCGACGCCGCGCGCCCGCTGCTCGGTCCCCGCGGCGGCGTCGCCGTGCTGCGGCTGCCGATCGGCGAGGACGACTCCTTCGAGGCGGTGGTCCGGCGGACGGACGAGGCGGCGTACGCACGGGACGCGGAGACCGCCGCCGACGGCACCCCGCTCTTCCGGGTCCTGTTCGACTCCGAGCTGGAACTGCCCCCGGTCGGCAGTCTGCCCCGGCCCGACGGGCTCGCCGTGGCGGAGTACGAGGTCCCGGCCGCGTACGTCCACCACGACCTGCGCGTCACCGCCCGGCGCCTCGACGGGGGCATCGCGCTCGACTGGGCCGCGCACGCCGCACTCCACGAACCGGAGACGGTCGCGCGGGCGGCGCACCAGCTCGACCGCCTGCTCGCCACCGCCCTCGCCCGGCCCGGCGACACCGTGGCCACGCTGCTGAGCCTGGCCGCCGACGAGGAGCAGGACGCGCTCGAAGCACAGTGGTGGAACACGACCCGTACGCCGTACCGCCGGGTCGCCGTCCACCGCCTGGTCGAGGAGCAGGTCGCACGCACCCCCGACGCCGTCGCCGTCGAGTGCGGCGAGACCCGGCTCCGCTACGCGGAACTCGACCGGAGCGCGGACCGCCTCGCCGCGCGGCTGAGCGGGGCGGGCGCCGCGCCGGGGGACATGGTCGGCCTCTGCCTCGACCGGTCCGCCGAACAGGTCGTCGCGGTGCTCGCCGTCCTGAAGGCCGGCTGCGTCGTCGTCCCGCTCGACGCGGCCTACCCGCCGGAGCGCCTGGCCTTCATGATCGAGGACGCCGGGGTACGCGTCCTGATCACGGACGACGCGGTGTCGGACCGCGACCCGGTGCTCGCCGAGCTGTTCGCCGGGCTGACCCTCGTACGGCCGGACACGGAGCCGGACGTGGCGGCGACGAAGTACTCCACGGACGCGGCGGAGTCCGAGGACGGGCCTCTTCCGGTGGCGGAGGTTTCGGCCGAGGCGCTCGCGTACTGCATCTACACCTCCGGCTCGACGGGCCGGCCCAAGGGCGTCCTGGTGGACCACGCCGCCCTCGCCAACCTCGTCGCCTGGCACCGCGAGGCGTGGCTCGCCGAGCCCGGCACCCGTACGCTCCTCTACTCGCCCATCAGCTTCGACGTCGCCTTCCACGAGATCCTCGCGGGGCTCTGCACGGGCGCGACGCTGGTCCAGGTCGACGAGGACACCCGGCGCAACCCGATGGCGCTGCTCGACTTCGTCCGCGGCCGGCGCGTCGAGAAGTGGTACATGCCGTTCGTGACCCTGCAGCAGATCGCGCAGGCCGCCCGCACCGCTCCGGCGCCGACCGACCTCCGCGAACTGATCGTCGGCGGCGAGGTGTTGCGGATCACCCCGGAGATCCGCGAGTTCGCCCGCCGGAGCGGCTGCGTGATCCACAACCACTACGGGTCGACCGAGTGCATCGACGTCGCCACCCACACCCTCGCCGGCGACCCCGGTGACTGGCCGGACGTCGTCCCCGTCGGCCGCGCGACCGTGCACAACATGAACCTCTACATCCTCGACGAGGCGCTCCGGCCGCTCCCGGTCGGCGCGACCGGGGAGATCTACGCGGAGGGCGACAGCCTCGCCCGCGGTTACCACCGCCGGCCGGAACTGACCGCGGAACGGTTCACCCCCAGCCCGTTCGGCGTCCAGGGCAGGCGGCTCTACCGGATGGGCGACCTAGGCCGGTACCGCCCGGACGGCACGATCGAGTGCCTGGGCCGGGCCGACAACCAGGTGAAGATCCGCGGCTTCCGGGTCGAACCGAGCGAGGTCGAGGCCGTCCTCGCGGAGCACCCCGCCGTCGCCGAGTGCGTCGTCGCTGCCAAGGCGGGCGCCCAGGGGCGCACCCGGCTGATCGCGTACGTCGTGCTGCGGGACGGCGACGCGGACGGCACGATGCCCGACCGCATCCGGGCGAGCCTGACGGACCGGCTCCCCGACCACATGGTGCCCACGGCCGTCCTCGCGCTCGACGCCCTGCCGCTCACCCCGAGCGGCAAGGTGGACGTCCGCGCGCTGCCGGACGGCCGGGCGGACGTCCGGCAGGCGCGGGGCGGAGGCTCGGACCGCCTGTCCGGCCTGCGGGAGTCCGTGGCGCGGATCTGGGCCGAGCTCCTCGAACTCCCGGACGTCGACCGGGGCAGGAACTTCTTCGAACTGGGCGGCGACTCCGTCCTGCTCGTGCAGGCGCACCAGCGGATCGAGAGCGCCCTCGGCAGGGAGCTGCCCGCCGTGGCGCTGTTCCGCCACCCCACCGTCGACGCGCTGGCCCGCTTCCTGGAGGGGTCGGAGCCCCGGCCCGAGGAAGCGCCGACGTCCGTCCGGACGCCCGCGCCCGCACCTGAGCCCGGGCCCGGGCCCGCGACCGTGCCTGGGCCCGCGAACGACGACGCCGTCGCCGTCATCGGCATGGCCTGCCGCGTCCCCGGCGCCCGCGACCTCACCGAGTTCTGGGCCAACCTCCGGGACGGCGTCGAATCCGTCCGGACCCTGCCGGACACCGAGCTGTTCAGGCTGGAGCAGGACGGAACGGGCGATCCGCGCTTCGTCCCGGCGGTCGCCGCCGTCGCGGACGCGGACCGCTTCGACGCCGCCTTCTTCGGCTACAGCCCCGCCGAGGCGGCGGTGATCGACCCCCAGCAGCGCCTGTTCCTCGAATGCGCCTGGGAGGCCGTCGAGAACGCCGGCATCGACCCCCGGCAGGGCAGGACCGGCGTCTACGCGGGCGCCGCCCTCAGCACGTACCTGGTCAACAACGTGCTCCCGGCGAAGCTCGGCTCGCGTACCTTCCTGAGCCACCGCCACTTCGACGAGCCCACCGAGCTGCGCATCGAACAGGGCAACGCGAGCGACCATCTGGCCACCCGCGTCTCGTACAAGCTCGATCTGCGCGGCCCGGGCGTCAATGTGCAGTCGACCTGCTCGACCTCGCTGGTCGCCGTGCACCTGGCCTGCCGGGCCATCCGGGCCGGTGACTGCGACACGGCCCTGGCGGGCGGCGTGTCCGTCATCACTCCGCAGAACACCGGCTATCTGTGGCGCGACGGCATGATGCTCTCGCCCGACGGGCACTGCCGGGCCTTCGACGCCCGCGCGGCCGGCACGGTCTTCGGGAACGGGCTGGGCGTCGTGGTGCTGAAGCGGCTGTCCGCGGCGCTCGCCGACGGCGATCACATCCACGCCGTCGTCAGGGGATCGGCCGTCAACAACGACGGCGCGGGCAAGGTCGACTACACCGGACCGAGCGTCGCCGCCCAGGCCGACGTCATCGCCGAGGCCCACCGCGACGCGGGCGTGCGCGCCGACGAGATCTCGTACGTGGAGGCCCACGGCACCGGCACCCGGCTCGGTGACCCGATCGAGATCGCCGGGCTGACCGAGGCGTTCCGCCGCAGCTCCCGGCGCGACGGCGCGTACTGCGCCATCGGCTCGGTCAAGACCAACATCGGGCACCTGGACGAGGCGGCCGGCGTGGTGGGCCTCATCAAGACGGCGCTCAGCCTGCAGCACCGGATGCTGCCCCCGAGCCTGAACTTCACCGAGGCCAACCCGCTGGCCGGGCTGGCGGAGAGCCCGTTCCGCGTCAACTCCGAACTCCGCGCGTGGTCGTCACCCGACGGCGTCCCGCGCCTGGCCGGCGTGAGCTCGTTCGGCATGGGCGGCACGAACTGCCACGTCGTCCTGGAGGAGCCGCCCGCCGTCGCGGCACCGGAGCCGTCGGTGCACGAGCGCGGCGCGCATCTGCTGCCGCTCTCGGCGCGCTCGACGCAGGCGCTGCGCGACGGCGTACGCCGCCACCTGGACTGGTTGTCGGGGCGCGACGACCGGGAGTTCGCCGACATGTGCCACACCGCCGCGACGGGCCGGCGGCACTTCGACCGGCGGGTCGCCGTCCTGGCCGCCGGCGCCGACAGCGCCCGCGCCCAGCTCGCCGGGATGCTGGCCGCCCCGGACCTCGGCACGCTCGTGTCCCGGGCCGACGAGGGCCGGCAGCCGCAGATCGGGTTCCTGTTCACCGGGCAGGGCGCGCAGTACGCGGGGATGGGCGGCCGCCTGTACCGCACCCAGCCGGTGTTCCGGGCCGCCGTCGACGAGTGCGACGCCATCCTGCGGACGCTCACCGGTCGGTCCGTCGTCCCGCTGGTGGACGGCGCCGACCCCGACGGCCTCCTCGCCGACACCTCCGACGCGCAGCCCGCGCTCTTCACCGTCGGGTACGCGCTCGGCCGCCTCTGGGAGTCCTGGGGCGTACGACCCGACGTGCTCCTGGGCCACAGCCTCGGCGAGTACGTGGCGGCCTGCCTGGCGGGCGTGTTCGGCCCGGAGGACGCGCTGAGGCTGGTCACCGCCCGCGCCCGGCTGATGGGCGGCCTGCCGCGCGAAGGGGCGATGGCCCAGGTCCACGCGGCCGTCGAGCGGGTGACGCCGCACCTGGTGGACCACGGCGACACCGTCTCGGTCGCCGCCGTCAACGCGCCCGACCTCACGGTGCTCTCGGGGAACGCCGACGTGCTCGACTCCCTCTGCCGGGAGCTGCGCGCGGCGGGCGTCGACACCGTCGCCCTCAACACCTCGCACGCCTTCCACTCCCCGCTGATGCGGCCGATGCTCGACGCCTTCCGGGCGGTGGCCGAAGGCATCCGGTACGACGCACCGAAGACGGACCTGGTGTCGACCGTCACCGGCGAGCCGGTCGGGCCGGGCGAGATGGAGACGGCCGACTACTGGGTCCGCCAGGTCACCGCTCCCGTCCTGTTCGCCCCCGCGGTGCGGGCGGCGTACCGCCTCGGGGTGCGCGCCTTCGTCGAACTGGGCCCGAAGCCCACACTCGTCGGGCTCGGACGGGCCTGCCTGACCGACCCGGAGCTGCTCTGGCTGCCCAGCCTGACGCCGCGCGACCCGGAGGCCGTCCTCGGGGCGTTCCGCGCACTCCACCTGGCCGGCGTGCCGGTCGACTGGGTGGGCTTCGAGGCACCGTTCCCGCGCCGGCGGGTGCCGCTGCCCGCGTACGCCTTCCAGCGCGAGCGCCACTGGGTCGGGACCCGACCGGCCGGCTCGCCCGAACCGCCCCCTGCCGGCGCCACGCCCGCACCGGCCTTCGAACTGGCCTGGGACCGGCTGGAGTCGGTGGCGGAGGGCTCGACCCTCGTACGCCGCTTCGTACTGGTCGGCGCGGCCGACGGACTCGCCGGCCGCCTCGCCGAGAAGCTGCGCGGGCACGGTCATGAGGCGCGCGTCGAGGCGGTCCCGCCGGGCGGTCCCGGCGGTCCGGGGGAGCTGCGGGTCGTCTTCGTACCCGAGCCGTCCTTCGGCGAGGACCCCTCGCGCGCTGCGGAACGCGTCCTGGCGGAGGCGCGGGAGCTCCTGGCGAGCGTCGCCGAGGTGCCGGTGGTCCGGCAGCTGTGGTTCGTGACGCGCGAGAGCGCGCTCGGCACGCCCGCCTCGGAAGGTGAGCTGGCGCTGTCCGGACTCCCCGCGCTCGCACGGACGATCGGCCGGGAGCACCCCGAACTCGACTGTGTGTCCGTGGCGGTGAGCGCCGAACCCGGAGCGGCCGATCTCGCGGCCTTCGTACGGCTGTTGGTCCACGGAGCGCCCGGCGGCGAGGAGGAACTCGCCGTCCACGACGGGCACGTGCACCGGCCCCGGCTGCGGCCGTGGAACGGCGCCCCGTCGGCCGGCGGGCCCGGCGACGGCGGTGGTCTGCCGGTCCGCCCCGACGGCGTCTACCTGATCACCGGCGGCACCGGCGCCCTCGGCCTACGCGTCGCCCTGGACATCGCCCGCGGGCGGCCCCGCCGGGTCGTCCTGGTCGGCAGGACGGGCCGACCCCCGGTCGACGACCCGCTCTGGGCCGAGCTCGTGGCGACCGGCACCCGCGTGGACCGCGTGCGTGCCGACGTCGCCGACGAGGAGGCGATGCGCCGGGTCGTCGACGACTGCGGCCCTGATCTCCGCGGTGTCGTCCACTGCGCAGGCACCCTCGACGACGGCATCCTGCTGCGCCAGACCACCGAGCGCTGCGCCGCGGTGCTCCGGCCGAAGGCGGCCGGAGCCTGGAACCTGCACCGCCACACCCAGGACCGGCCGCTGGACTTCTTCGTCCTGTTCTCCTCGCTCGCCACCCGCATCGGCTATGCCGGGCAGGGCAGTTACGCGTACGCCAACGGCTTCCTGGACGCCCTCGCACGGCACCGCGCGCGGCTCGGGCTGCCGGCGCTCGCCGTCAGCTGGGGGAGCTGGGCCGGCTCCGGCATGTCGGCCCGGCTCGCCGAGGAGCACCAGGAGCGGCTGCGCGACGCCGGCGAGACGCCGCTCCCGCCGGACGCGGCGCTCGCCGCGCTCGCCGCTCTGACACGCGGCGGCCCGGCCCATGCCACCGTCGCCGACCTGGACAGCGACGCCCTCTCCGCCGTACGGACCGACCGGGCGACGGCCCGCCGTCGCACGGCGGGAGAGGACGGCCGGTCCCAGGGCCCCACGCCCGACGCCCCGTTCGCGGCGCGGCTGCTCCGGACGCCGCCGGAAGCGGCGCGCCGACTGCTGCGGGCCACCGTCACGGCGACGGTGGCCGAGGTGCTGACCGGCGACGCCGAGGGGCCGGTCGACCCGGTCCGGGGCTTCACCGAGCTGGGCATGGACTCCCTGGGAGCCCTGGAGCTGCGCGGCCGGCTGCACGGCGTGCTCGGCACACCGCTGCCCGCCACGCTCGCCTTCGACCACCCATGCCTCGACGCGCTCGTACGGCACCTGGAGGAGCGGCACTTCGGCGCGGAGATCGCGGCGGAGGCCGACGAGCCCCGCGACGAGCACGTGGACGAGGGCGCCGCACCCCTGGACGTACGAGGGACCGACGCCGAGGGCCGGCCCGACCGGCACCGGCCCGACCGGTACCTGCCCGCCGACGAGGCCGTCGCGATCATCGGCATGGCGTGCCGGTTCCCCGACGCGAACTCGCCCGAGGAGTTCTGGCGGCTCCTCGCCGAGGGCCGGGACGCGGTGCGCGACATCCCGGGGGAGCGCTGGGACAGCGACCGGCTGTACGACGAGGACCCGGACGCGCCGGGCCGGACCTACGTCCGCCGCGCGGCCCTGCTCGACGACGTGGACCGCTTCGACGCCGCGTTCTTCGGGATCTCACCCCGCGAGGCGGCCTGCATGGACCCGCGGCACCGGCTGCTCCTGGAGGAGACCTGGAGCGCGATCGAGTCCGCCGGCATCGACCCGGACACGCTGCGCGGCGGGGACACGGCCGTGTACCTCGGCTGCGACGAGTTCACCAACGACCACTTCCGGCAGGCGGCGCCGCGGCTCGGTCACGAGCCCTACATCTCCACGGGCACCACGCTGAGCTTCGCGGCCGGCCGGCTGTCCTACAAGCTCGGGCTGCACGGGCCCAGCATGGTCGTCGCGACCGCGTGCTCGTCCTCGCTCGTGGCCCTGCACTCGGCGGTGCGGGCGATCCGCCAGGGCGAGTGCGGCACGGCCGTGGTCGGGGCGGCGAAACTGCATCTCGCCCCCGAGGAGACCGTGCAACTGTGCAGACTGCGGGTGCTGGCGCCCGACGGCCGCTCCAAGGCGTTCTCCGCCGACGCGGACGGTTTCGGCCGCGGCGAGGGCGGCGCGGTGGTCCTGCTGAAGCGCCTCGACCGGGCGGTCGCCGACGGCGACCCCGTCCTGGCGGTGATCCGCGGTACCGCGGTCAACCACGACGGCCCCAGCGCCGGTCTGACCGTGCCGAACGGCGGCGCGCAGGCGCGCCTGCTCACCCGGGCGCTGGCGGACGCCCGCCTGGAGGCGGAGGACGTGACGTACGTCGAGGCGCACGGCACCGGCACCCCGCTCGGCGACCCGATCGAGCTCCACGCGCTCGCCGAGGCCCTCGGCAAGCGCACGGAGCCGCTGCGGATCGGCTCGGTCAAGGCCAACATCGGCCACCTGGAGGAGGCCGCGGGGCTCGCCGGGGTCATCAAGGTGGTGCTCGCGCTGCGGCACGGAGTCGTCCCGCCGCAGATCCACTGCGACCGGCTCAGCACCGCCGTGGACTGGGACGGCCTGCCGCTCGCGGTCGAGCACGCGGCCACGCCGTGGCCCGCGGGCGCCCCGCGGATCGCCGGCGTGAGCTCCTTCGGGGCCAGCGGGACCAACGCCCATGTCCTGGTCGAGGCCGCCCCGGGGCCGGTCCCGGGGACGCGCCCGGCCGGCGGCGACGCCCGCGACGTCTTCCCCTTCTCCGCCCGCGACGAGGCCGATCTCGCGGCGTCCGTACGGCAGTTCACCGAGGCCCTCGCGGAACCGGGAGCCCCCACGGATCCGGCCGAGGTCGCCTACACCCTCCAGACCGGACGGAAGCGGCACCGGATCCGGCTCGCCGTCGTGGCGCCGGACCTGGACGCGCTGCGCGATCGCCTCGCGGAGTTCCTGCGCGGCGGGGCCCAGGGACCGGACGTCTTCCGCGGCGAGGCGCCCGCCGCCGGTACGGCGGTCCCGGCCGCGCCGACGGGCGCCGGGGGCCCGGCCGCCCTGGCCGCCGCGTGGTGCGCGGGCCAGGACGTCGACTGGGCGGCCGCCCACGGGCCGGGTGTTCCGCGCCGCGTCCCGCTCCCCTCCTACCCGTTCAAGCGCGTCCGTGTCCGGATCGTCGAAAGCGAGGCCCCACCGGTGTCGTCCCTCCCGGTCCTGCCCGCGCAGCCCCCTGCCCAGGCCGTTCCCGAACCGGCGCCGCCGACGCCGTTGCCGCACGACACCACGCACCTCACCGACGTGGGCGACGCCCTGCGCGCGCACGTGGCGCAGCTCCTCGGGATGCGGACCCAGGACCTGTCCGACACCGACCGCTTCGACGAACTGGGCGCGGACTCCCTGACGTTCATGCGCGTCAGCCAGTTCGTCCGGGAGCGGTTCCAGGTGGTGCTCGCCTTCCAGCAGCTCTTCGAGGAGGCGACGACGCTGCACGACCTGGCGGTCCTCGTGGCCGGCCGGTCGACGCAGACGCCGGCCGCCGCGCCCGAACCGGTCACACACCGGCCCGCCGCTCCCCCGGCCCCGGAGGAGCCGACCACCCCCGCCTTCCGGTCCGGGCCCAGCGCGCTCGGCGGCGGCGCGGGCGTCGTCGCCCGCCCGCCGGCCTCGGAGACTCTGACGCCCCGTCAAGAGCGTTTTCTCGTCGACCTCGTCGAGCGCTACGCGGCGCGGACCCCCGGGTCCAAGGCCGAGGCGGAGCGCGAGCGGCCGTTCCTGACCAACTGCCGGATGCCTCCCTTCCAGCCGCTGTGCAAGGAGATCGCGTACCCGATCGTGGTCGAGCGCTCGTCGGGGTCCCGGTTCCGGGACATCGACGGGAACGACTACCTCGACATCTCGATGGGCTACGGCGTCCATCTCTTCGGCCACCGGCCCGACTTCGTCACCGACGCGCTGCGCGGCCAGCTCGAGGACGGGTTCCACATCGGCCCGCAGGCCCGGCAGGCCGGGCAGGTCGCCCGGCTGCTGTGCGAGGTCACCGGCATGTCCCGGGCGGCGTTCTGCAACTCCGGCACCGAGGCCGTGATGGCCGCGCTCCGCTTCGCGCGCGCCGCGACGGGCCGCACCCGCTTCGTGATGTTCGAGGGCTCGTACCACGGCTGGTCCGACCAGACGCTGGCCCTGCCCGCCGGAACCCGCAACTCCCTGCCGATGGCACGCGGCATCGGCGTCGGCCCGATGGACGACGTCGTCGTCCTCGAGTACGGCACGGCGGAGAGCCTCGCCACGATCCGGGAGCTGGCCGGCGACCTCGCGGCCGTGCTCGTCGAACCCGTGCAGAGCCGCCGTCCCGACCTCCGGCCCGTCGACTTCCTGCGGGAGTTGCGGGAGATCACCGCAGGGGCGGGCACCGCGCTGATCTTCGACGAGGTGATCACCGGCTTCCGGGTCCACCCCGGCGGCGCCCAGGCGTGGTCCGGGGTCTCGGCCGACCTCGTGACGTACGGGAAGATCCTCGGCGGCGGCATGCCGATCGGGGCGGTGGCCGGCCGGGCCGCGTTCATGGACACCGTGGACGGCGGCCAGTGGAACTTCGGTGACGACTCGCGGCCCACGACGCCGACCACGTTCTTCGGCGGGACGTTCAACAAGAACCCGCTGACGATGGCCGCCGCCCACGCGGTGCTGACCCGGGTGCGGGAGGAGGGCCCCGAGCTCCAGTCCGCCCTCGCCGAGAACGTGACCCGACTCGCGGAGGACTTCAACGCCTTCTGCCGGCGTGAGGGCTTCCCGCTGCGGATCGTGCACTTCTCCTCGATGTTCCGCTTCATCGGCGAGGGGGAGTACAGCCTCCAGCGTTTCCCGCTGGCGATCGACCTGTTCTTCCATCTGCTGGCGCTCAAGGGGATCTACGTCCTGGAGACCCGGGTCTGCTTCCTCTCCACCGCCCACGCCCCGGACGACGTGCGGCTGATCGCCGAGACGGCGAAGGACTGCCTCACCGAACTGCGCGCCGGCGGCTTCTTCCCGCCCCCGCCCGCCCCGGCCGCGCCCGCCCCGGCCGCGCCCGCCCCGGTCCCCGTCGCAGGAGCGTCCCGGACCGCGAGCCGCCTGGTGGACGACGTCCGGCTCGGGGCCGACTTCACGGTCCCGCGCGACACCGTGACCGGCCCGCCGCGCGACGTGCTCCTCACCGGCGCCACCGGCTTCCTCGGCGGGTACCTCGCCCTGGACCTGCTGCGGCACACCTCGGCGCGGGTGCACTGTCTGGTCCGGGCGGACGACGCACAGCACGCCAGGCAGCGGGTGCTGGAGCGGCTCGCGGAACTCGGCGGCGTGGACGAGGCCGAGCGCGCCCGCGTGGTCGGCGTCCCGGGCGATCTCGCCGCCCCCGGGCTCGGACTCGACGACGCCGCCCGGCGGGCGCTCGCCGAACGCATCGACGCCGTCCACCACAACGGTGCCCAGGTCAACTCCCTGCTGCCCTACGACCGTTTGCGGCCCGTCAACGTGGAGGCGACCCGTGAACTCCTGCGTCTCGCGGCGACCGGCCTGGCCAAGCCGTTCCACTACGTGTCGACCGATGCCGTCTTCGACGCCTACGGCTACCTGCGGCAGGCGACGATCTACGAGGACGAGCCGCTGACCCACGGGGACAGCCAGTTCGGCGGCGGGTACGCGGAGACGAAGTGGGTGGCCGAGAAGCTGGTCGAGCAGGCGCGCGCCGCCGGACTGCCCGCCTCCGTCTACCGTCCCGGCGCCATCACCGGAGCGGTCGCCGGCGGCTGCGGACAGCCCGGGGACTTCCTCAACCGCTTCATCCGGGGCATCGTCCGGATGGGTGTCTGCCCCGAGATGGACGCGACCGTCGACGCGGCCCCCGCGGACTACGTCTCCCGGATGATCGTGGAACTCTCCCGGTCGGAGCCCGCCGGGGGGACGTACCACCTGACGCACCCCGACCCGCTGCCCTACGACGCGTTCGTCGGCGTGCTCCGCGGCGCGGGCTTCCCGCTGGACGTCGTGCCGCTGCACCGCTGGGAGGCCCTGCTGGGCGAGGTGCGGTACGAGGACGACAACCCGCTCTACCCGCTGCTGCCTCTGTTCACCGAGTCCACCGATCCGGTCTTCCGCCGCGCCCGGCTCGACGTACGGCGGGCCCGTGCCGGGGCGCCGGCCGTGACCGCGTCCTGCCCGTCGCTGCGCGAGCTGCTGCCCCGCTACCTGGAGCGCTTCGCCGCCGAGGGCCTGCTGCCACGGGCCTCGGGACGGCCGCGCGGGACGGAGGGCTGAGCGCGTGCGACCGGAGGACGGGAGCCTTGTCCCCGCCGCGGCGGAGGTGGACCACGCGTGGATCCGCCGCCACCTTGGGTGGCGGCTCACCGGGCACGAGACGATCGACGTCCGGTCGATCTCCCACTCGGACGGCATGATGGGCAGCGTCCACCAAGTCCGTTGCGGGGAAAGGTCGTTCGTCCTGAAGGGGCCGCCCGACGACCGCAGTGAGTGGGGGAACCTGCTCACCGACATCGGCCGGCGCGAGGTGGAGCTCTACCGGTATCTGGCGGCGCGCGGACCGGCCGCCCCGAAGGTGTCGCCGGACTGCCACTGGTCGGCGCTGGGCCCGGACGGCCTCGGCGCGCTCGCCCTGGAGGACGTCGGCCCGCCGGCCGGCTTCGCCCGCACCATGGCCACCGGGCTCGGCCGGAGCGCCGCGGCCGCCGCCGTACGGTGCCTGGCGCTGTTCCACGCCGCGTCGGCGCGGCGCGGTGCCGATCCGCTCGCACCCCCGTACCCGTGGCTCTACTCGGCCCGGTCGGACGCGCTCGTCGCGGCGGTGCGAATGGGCCTCGACGAACTGCCCCGGCTTGCGGCCGACTTCGCGCCGGACGGGCCGTCCGCCGGGACACTGCGGGCGCTCCGGGAGCTGGACGTGGCGCGGACGCTCGGCGGCTCGCACACCACCGGCGCGATCGTGTCCCTGTGCCACGGCGACTGCTGGGCCGCGAACGTGCTGTTCACCCCTGCGGGCGCGGCGCCGGAGCGGCAGCGGGCCCTGCTGATCGACTGGCAGTTCGCGATGTGGGGGAACCCGCTGACCGACGTGGCGCTGTTCCTGCTCTCGTCGCTCGCCCCGGAGGCGCGGCGGGCGTGGCAGGACGACCTGCTCGGGATCTACCGCACGACGCTCACCGAGCACTGCGAGTTGGTGTACCCGGCCCAGGAGTGCCGCGCGGACTACGACCGGGCGCTGCCGTTCGCCGGCCTGGTGGCGCTGGCGACGCTCGAGGACTACCTGAACGGCATGAGCCCGGCGGAGCGGCAGGGCTTCGCCGGGCGGGTGCGGGACTTCGCCGACGCGGGTCTGCGCCGGTCGTCGGGGGAGGTCTACGGCACGGTGCCGCGCGCCGTCTGAGAGGCCGCCGCGGCCGCGCCGCCGCGTGGTTCGCGCAGCAGCACCGGCAGGCCCTGGCCGTCCAGGTCGAGCAGCGCCGTGGCCGCCTCGGCGGCGGTGCCGGTGAACACCTCCAGGTCGCGACGGACCTTGACGGCGATCGCCATCGCGGCGGCGCGCTCGAAGGGGAGGCCCGGAAGCCCGCCCTGCAGGCCCTTGATGACGTCGTCCAGGTACTGGCAGCCGTCGTCGTGCAGAATCACCCCGAAGCCCTCGTCGCCGGTGACGCCGCCCGCCACGGGCGGGACGTCGGGCGACGCCAGGACCTCGGCGGCCATCCGGTGCACGGCCGGGTCGGTGTCCGCGTACGGGGCGGAGACGGGGGCGGGACCCTGCGCGAACATCTTGATCTGGGAGTCGGCCTCCCAGGCGTCCTCGGCCGCGTGCATGAGGTTCGCCAGGTCGCTGTCGCCGTAACGCTGGCGGACCAGGGCCTTGACGGTCAGCGCGACACCGAGTGCGCCGGGACCCGTCATCCGCCAGCCGACGACCGGGCTGCGGGTCAGGTAGTCGCAGTTCACCGCGAACTGCACCGGATTGCGGTGGCGTCCGTCCTCGTGGTCGAGCGCCGCCACGTCGGACACCGTGAGCCGACGCTCCACGCGGCCCTCCGGGCGGAGGCCGAAGCGGGCGAACATCTCCAGGACCTCGGCCTCGATGCCGCGCTCGACGGCGTCGGGCTTGAGCATGACGAACGTCGTCTGCGTCTCGTGCTCGGTCATCGGCCGCTTCCCTCCACGCGCACGGCGCGCAGCGCGGCCGTCTCCTCCTCGGACACCCGGACCAGCGAGGCCCGCAGCTCGTGCCGGTTGGTCAGCTCCTGCCAGGTCCGTCCGGCGTCGGCCGCCCTGCGCACCGCCACCGGAGCGGGCAGCAGGGCCTTGATCCGCAGCGCTGCCCGCGCCGCCCAGTCGGCCCGCAGCTCCGGCAGCTCCTCGCGCACGATCGCCGCGAAGTCGTCCACCGAGTGCTTCGTGTCGTCCCAGATCACGATGCCGAAGTACTGGTCGAACGGGGCCGCGTCCAGCTCCGCCGGGACCACCCCGGCCTCGCCCGCCGCCCGCCGGGCGGGCAGCACGCGCAGCTCCTCGGCGACCAACGCGCTCAGGGTCTCCCGGTCGAGCAGGCAGCGGGACGCGACCTCGTCCTCGGTCAGCTCCCGGTGCTCCTCCTCCGGGCCGGCCGGTTCGTCGCGGAGCACCGCGATCTGGCGCGTGTACTCCTCGTCGTCGGCCGGTGTGTGCATGAGGCTGAACAGCTCGGAGGCGTCGATGTTCTGCCGGAAGGTGGTCTTCAGCGAGACCCCCGCCCGGATCGCGTCGGGCCCCTCGATCATCAGCGTCCGCACCGGACCGGAGGTGAGGTACTGGGCGTTGAACTCGTGCTTCACCGGAGCGGCCCGGCGGGAGGACAGGGTGCCCAGCCGGAACACGTCCTGCCGGGTCAGCGTCCGGGTGCCGTGGTCCTCGACGCGGTACCCGAAGGCGCGCCAGTAGTCGGAGACGGCGCCGGTCAGCCCCGCCGCCTCGGCATCGGGTTTCACGACGACGAAGGACTGGGCTCCGCTCGCCGGGGGGCGGACGGTGGGGTCGGCCATGCTGGAGGCGCCTTTCCTGGTGATCGGTTCCGCGAGGTGGTGCGTCCGCCCCGTCGGGCGGGTCCGCCGTCAGGACGGCACGGACGGCACGGGCGTCGGGTAGTCGCCGGTCAGGCACGCGGTGCACAGGCCGGAAGGATTCTGCGGGTCGATCGCCCGGAGCATCGCGTCGCTCTCCAGATAGGCGAGCGAGTCCGCGCCGAGGTACTCCCGGATCTGGTCCACCTCCAGCTCCGCCGCGATCAGCTGCGAGCGGTCGGTGGTGGCCATCCCGTAGAAGCACGGCCAGCGGTACGGCGGGGAGAGGACCCGCAGGTGGATCTCGGCGACGTCCGCCTGACGCAGCATGCGCATCGTCTCGCGCAGTGTGGTGGCGCGGACGATGGAGTCCTCGATGACGACGACGCGCTTGCCGGCGACGTTGTCCCGGATCGGGTTGAGCTTGATCCGCACCGCGTTGCGGCGCAGTTCTTGCGTGGGCGCGATGAAGGTGCGGCCGATGTAGCGGTTCTTGATGAACCCGTCCACGTACGGGATGCCGGACTCGTGGGCGTAGCCCTGCGCGCCCGGAATGCTCGACTCCGGAATCGGCACGACGACGTCGGCGTCGGCCGGCGCCTGCCGGGCCAGCTCCTCGCCCATCCGCTGCCGCGCCCGGTGCACGTTCTGGCCGCGCAGGTATCCGTCCGGGCGGGCGAAGTACACGTACTCGAAGGAACACAGCCGCGGTTCGGGCGTCTCGGGCCAGGACGGCCGCAGGGAGCGCACGCCGTCGGCGTCGATGACGACCATCTCGCCCGGCTCGACCTCGCGCACCACCTCGGCACCGACCACGTCGAGCGCGGGCGTCTCGGAGGCCAGCACCCAGCCGCCGTCCAGCCTGCCGAGGAAGAGCGGGCGGAAACCGCGCGGGTCGCGGACCCCGACGAGGCAGTCGTCGGCGAGCAGGACCAGGGAGAACGCGCCGCTCAGGCGCGGCAGGACACGGGCGAAGGCGGACACCAGGGCGTGCTCGTCGGCGGTCCGGTCGCCCTCCAGCTCGCGGGCCAGCAGAGCCGCGGCCACATCGCTGTCGCTGCCGAACTCATCGGCACCGAGGCCGAGTTCACGCGCCAGGTCCTCGGTGTTGACGAGGTTGCCGTTGTGCGCGAGCGCGAAGTGCAGCTCCGCGGCGTTGCCGTACACGGGCTGGGCGTTGGCCCAGCTGCTGGAGCCGGTCGTGGCGTAGCGGGTGTGTCCGATGCCGGCGCGTCCCTGCAGCGCCTGCAGCCGGTGGTCGTCGAAGATCGTCGGGACCAGGCCCATGCCCTTGTCGACCCAGATCTTCGAGCCGTCGCTGACGGCTATGCCCGCGGACTCCTGCCCTCTGTGCTGAAGCGCGAAGAGTCCGAGATAGATCGTGTGGGACACCGGACTTCCCGGGGCCCACAGCCCAAAGACTCCACATGCTTCCTTCGGCTTGTCGTCGTCGCGCACCATGGCGCCGAGTGTAGGGGCGACGCCGATCCGCGCGGGAGTGCCGACGAGGTGGCCGGGCATGCCCCGGCAGGCCGCTGACCAGGACTTCGCCCGCCGTTCGTCCCGCCGGCGGGACAACCGCGGCACCGGTCGTACGCTCGGGCCGAGGCGGTTCGCGGCTCGGCTGCTAGCGTGCCCCTTCATCTTTCGGGAGATGTGCAACTCCCTTGTCCAGCAACGTCGGTGACGCGGAGTCAGTTGCTCCGGCCGGCCGGCTCCCAATAGCTCGGAGGGTCATGTCGGAGATCGTCGAGGTCGCGGTCGTCGGTGCCGGAATGTTCGGCTCCGCTGCCGCGAGGCATCTGAGCAGGTCCGGCGCCCGCGTCCTCGTGATCGGCCCGGCGGAGCCCGAGGACGGCGCGAGCGCGAGCCGCCACGCCTTCGGCGCCCACTTCGACGAGGCGCGGATCACCCGGCGCCTCGGCTGGGACGAGGTCTGGGGAACCCTCGACTCCCGCTCCCAGGAGCGGTTCCGGGAGATCGAGACCGAGTCCGGCGTCGACTTCTTCCACGAATGCGGCTCCCTCGTCCTGATGGCCCGGTCGATCGGCCACCGGACGGACGGGATCCTGCGGCAGTGCGCCGCCGAGGGCATCGCGGTGGAGCGCCGCACCGAGGACGAACTGTGCGCCGAGTTCCCGGACCTGGGCCGCCTGCCCATGGTGGGCGGCGTGGAGGGGCTCCTGGAGCGGGAGCAGGCCGGCTATCTCAACCCGCGCCGCCTGGTCAGCGCCCAGCTGGAGCTGGCCCGGCGCTCCGGAGCGGGGCTGCTGCGAGCCGCGGTCACCTCGATCCGCAAGGACGCCGCCGCCGGGCTGTGGCGGCTGCGCGCCGAGGGTGACGACGGGACCAGGGAGATCGTCGCCGAGCGCGTCCTGATCGCCACCGGTGCCTTCTCGAACCACAACGGCGTCCTGCCCGGCGGGACGCAGCTGGCCCTGCGCGCGTTCACCGAGCCCAACCTGCTCTTCGAGGTGGCCCCCGACCGGCTCGACAGCCTGCGCCGGCTGCCGACCGTGGTGACCGTCGACCCCGAGGACACCGGCGACGACAACATGTCGCTCTACCTGCTGCCGCCCATCCGCTACCCGGACGGCCGCTGGTACATGCGGATCGGGCCGGGCATGCAGCCCATCGTCCAGGAGCTCTGCTCGGTCGACGCCATGGTCGCCTGGTACCGCGACCAGCAGATCACCCCCGCCCAGGAGGCGTTCCTGACGACCATGGCGGACCTGCTCGTCCCCGGTCTGAAGGCCGAGTCGGTGCGCTCCGCCGCCTGCATCATCGAGAAGACCCCGTCCAAGTACCCGTACATCGGACACCCCGACGAGGACGAGACCCTCACCGTCGCCATCGGCGGCAACGGCCACGGCGCCCGGGGATCGGACGAGATCGGCCGGCTGGCCGCCGGCGAGGTGCTCGGCCTGCCCTGGGACTGCCCCGTCCCGCGCGACGTGTTCACCCCCCTCGCCGCGTCGCACCACCCGCAGGAGGCCGACGGGAGCCGGCCGGACTTCCTCAAGCCCCCGTTCGGCCTGTGCTGAACGTCCCCTGAGCCGCCCCACCGAGGGCCTGCCGGAGGTCGGCCGGCACTCCGCTCGCCGCGTCGAACGGGAAGAAGTGACCGCCCGGATACGCCCGGCGCGCGAACGCCCCGGCGAAGTGGGGACGCCAGCCCGCCGTGACCCCCGGCGGCGCCAGCGGGTCCGCGAGCCCGCTCAGCACCGACACGGGCACGTCGAGCGGAGCCGGCGGACGGAACGCCCACGTCTCGGCGAGCAGCAGGTCCGCCCGGACCACCGGCAGCAGCGTGCGAACGAACTCCGGATCGGCGAGCACCTCGGGCGGCGCGCCGCCCAGCTCCGCGAGCGCGGCGACCAGTCCGGCGTCGTCGAGCGTGTGCAGCGCGGCCGTGGCCGGGTGACCCGGCGGGCGCGCCGCGGACAGGAACAACCGGGCGGGCAGCGGCAGTCCGCGGCGTACCAGCTCGTGCGTGAACCGGAAGGCGAGCAGACCGCCCATGCTGTGGCCGAACACCGCGAACGGCCCCTCCCGCAGCAGCGGCCGGAGTTCCTCGACGAGCCGGTCGACCAGGGTGGCGGCGGAGATGTGCAGGGGCTCCCGCAGCCGCCGGCCATGGCCCGGGTACTCGACCGGCACGACCCGGACCCCCGGCCCGAACAGGCGGGTCCAGCGTGCGTAGACGGCGGCCGAGCCGCCCGCGTGGGGCAGGCAGAGGAGTTTCACCCGCAGGGCTCCGATCCGGGGACAGCGCGCCGATCCTTGGGTTGTAAGCTCCGCCCATCCGCACACCAGCGGCACGGCGAAGGGGTGGGTACGCGTGACCGGCGTGCCCTCGCCGATGTTGGGGGAGTACATGCAGATCATGGCGCGCGCGCATCTCGTCATCAAAGCCCTCGCGGCTTCTCCGGAGGGGCTGACGCCGCGCCAGCTGGGCGAGCGGGTGCAGTTGCCGCCGACCACTTTGCACCGGCTGCTGGGTGAACTCCAGCACCAGGGGTTCGTCACCCGGCAGATGGGCGGGGCGCGCTGTTATCTGGGGCCCGCCGCACTGGACGTGGGGCTCGGCGCCCTGCGTCCGGCGGTCCTGGCGTCCACCGGGGCCGTCCGTGCCGTGACCGAGCTGGCGGAACGGTTCGGCGAACGGACCGTACTCGTCGAGATGCGAGCCCGCAGGGCCGTCGTGGTCTTCGGCAGCGGCCCGGAGCACTGGTCCGGACCGTACGCGGGACCGCAGGGCGTCGTGCCCTTCCGTACCGCCGCCGCGGCCCGGGCGCTGCTGCTCGACCTGGAGGACGTCGAGGTGGGGCGGCTGCTCGCGGACCAGGACCCGGGACCGGACCGCACGGTGGCCTTCGACAGCGTCCAGGACCTGGTCCAGCAGCTGGCGGTGGTGCGCCGCCGGGGCTTCGAGATCGCCCACGAGGAGTGGGGCCCGGAGTCCTGGGAGATCGCGGCGCCGGTGCGCAACGGCGCCGGGCGGGTGATCGCCGGCCTGGCCGTGCTGACCCAGCGGTCCCGGCTCCCGCGCCGCAGGGCGAACCGCATCAAGGCCGAGGCGATCCTCACGGCCCACGCCGTCGCCGTCGAGCTCGGCTACGGCGGCCCGCCGCCGCGGTCCGGCACGGTCACGGCCCGCGAGGCGGAGCAGCCGCCGAAGGCGTCCCGGACGCCGCGGCCCGGTCCGTCCGTGACGGGCCGCCAGGGCGCCTACCCGTCGTAGCCCAGTCCGGCGGAGATCTCCCGGGCACTGCCACGGACCAGCTCCAGCAGCTCCGTCCGCCGCTCGGGCGTGGCCGCGTGCTCGGCCCGCGCCGCGATCGTCAGGCCCGCGCAGACCCGGCCGGTCGACGTGCGCAGCGGGACGCCCACGGCCCAGATCCCCGGCTGGAGTTCGCCGGGGGACTCGTCGTACCCGAGCGTCCGGGTCCGCTCCAGCCGTTCCACGACCTCGTCCACCGTCCGCGGGGTGGTCGCGGTGAACCGGGTCAGCGGCCGGTGCTGCAGCCAGCCCCGCACCTCGGCGGTCGGCCGGAACGCCAGCAGGATCCGGGCCGACGCCGAGGCGTGCAGCGGCATCGGCTGGCCGGCCTGCGCGAACAGGTTCAGGTCCTCGTGCCGTTCCGGCACCGCGACCGCCGTGCAGATCACCCGGTCGTCGAACAGCTCCGAGAGCAGCACCCGTTCACCGCTCGCCCGGGCCAGTTCGGTGGCCTCCGGCGGAGGTGGGGACAGCGGGCGGCGGGTGGCCTCGTTCGCGAGCGGCTGGGCCGCCGGGCCGAGGAAATAACGGTGATTCCGCTGCGACCGGCTCACCAGGCCCTCCGCCTGGAGTGCCTGGAGGATCCGGTGCATGCTGCTGACCGGAATCTCCGCCTCGTGCGCCAACTCGCTGAGCGTGGCGCCGCATTCCTTCTGTGCCAGCTCGTGCAGCACGCGCAGGGCGCGGCTCACCACCTTCATACGTGCGCAGATCTCCAGGTCGGTGGGGACGACAAGGGACGTGTACGGCGGGGCGCGGCCGGGCGGGCCGCGGGGCTGTCCCGGCTGGTCGGAGCCGGGCGGTCCAGGGGGTGTCTTCCGGATCATGCCGGGCTCGCGACGCCTGGCGCGCACGCTCGCCGCGTTGTCGTCAGTCGCCAACGCTCCGCGTTGGCTCCCTCCTCCGCCTTGCGATCGCACGCACCGGACGCCGCTCCCTGATCCGGCATGATCCGGAAGACACCCCCTAGGCGACAGTCTGCCGTTCGTCCGGCCGTTCCGCCAGGAGTTGCACCGCGCAGCGGTCCAGGGTGCCGACGATCCAGTCGTTGAGGCTGCACCCCGCCTCCTCCGCCGCCTCCCGCCAGCGGGCCACCAGCGACACCTCGACGCTCACCCGGGGGAGCAGCACCGTCTCCGCGACGTCGTTCCCCGCCCCCAGTGCCGCCTGCCGCTCGGCCCGTACCGCGGTCCGCAGCTGATTGCGGGACCACGCCCGGCTCTGCGCATGGTCGAGCCAGCGGTCCTGCGTCTCGGGGGGCAGCGCGGCGACCTCGGCGTGGTGCTGGAAGCTCAGCTCCTCGCGCCGCCGGTCCAGGTCGAAACGCCGCGCCACCCACGCGTAGTTGCGCAGGGTCTGGTAGTCGAGACCGGCCGCCTCGACCGCCCGCTGATAGCGGTCCGCGTACATGCTCTGGCCGTAGATCAGCCAGTCGCCCAGGCACCAGGCCGTCGAATCGGCGATGCCGGCGAGTCTGCGCCCGGCCTGTTCCCAGCGGCTGAAAGGAAGGACCTGCGGAAGGCGCATTCCGACGCGGGTGACCAGAACTCCGCCGGCCGGACCGGGCGTGACCGGTTTCCGCGCCTTCGTCATCGCGCGCGATGACCCGGTAAGGGACGGCCTGACCGGTCCAGTCATTGTCTCACTACCTCTCCACGTCCACAGCGCGTTCATCCGGAGTTTCGCTGCTGCGGCTGGAGCATGGCGCACGGGCTGAGGCCGGGCAATGACCGGCCGGGCACTGTTCCGTGACGCGGATTCATTCCGGGATCCGCATACCGTCGCACGGAAACTTCCGGCCGCGATGACCGAGTGCCGCACTCGGCGACCTATCGTGATCTCGGCCGTCGAGGAGTGGGTTCACCTGCTGCCGCCTGCAGCGATCTGAACCGGAGGCCCGACGTCCGCGCCTGCTCAGTCCCCTGTTCACGACGGGACGGCCGTGCGCGGCTTCCGCTGTGCCTGTCACCGACGCGGAAGGGAGAAGGCGACAGCGCCTCGCTTGTTTCGATGATGCTACCCGGGGGCGGGCCGTGATTCTGGACCATGTGTACGACATTGTCACCGATGACATCTTTCTACGGCTGGACGGGATGGTCCCCGGCGGCGAGGTGTTCCTCAAACTGGAAGGCCTCAACCCGGCCGGATCCATCAAGCTGAAGACCGCCGTCGGGATGGTGGAGGACGCCGAACGATCCGGGCTCCTCACCGCCGGCGGACGCATCATCGAGTCGTCCTCCGGAAGCCTGGGCGTGGCACTGGCCCTGGTGTCCGTGGGCAAGGGACTCTCCTTCACCTGCGTCACCGACCCCAACGCCTCACGGCACAGCGTGCGCCTCATGCGGGCGCTCGGGGTCGATGTCGTCGAGGTGGACCGGCGGGACGCCAACGGCGGATACCTCGGTACCCGCATCGACTACATCCGGCAGCGGCTGCAGCGCGATCCCGGTCTCGTCTGGCTGAACCAGTACGCGAATCCGGCGAATGTGCGCACGCACGCGGTGCGCACCGCCTCCGCCATTCTCCGGGAGATCGGGCGGGTGGACTACCTCTTCGTCGGGGCCGGAACGACCGGGACCATGATGGGTTGCGCCACGCATTTCCGCCGCCATTCCCCGCAGACCAGGATCATCGCGGTCGACTCGCAGGGATCGGTCACTTTCGGGCATTCCCCCGGACCCCGTTACATTCCGGGGCTCGGCACCAGCAGGGTTCCGGAGATATGCCGGCCCGACGCGGTGGACGAGATCGTGATGGTCGCCGAGGAAGAAGCGGTCAGAACCTGCCGGGAACTCGCCAGAAGGCGCGGACTGATGGTCGGTGGATCGACGGGATCCGTGATGTCCGCACTCTCCCGGATGGCTCCGGACATTCCTGAGGGGTCCCGGATCGTGGCGATTTCGCCGGACCTCGGCGACCGCTACGTACAGACGATTTACAACGACAGTTGGGTGGCCTCGACGTTCGGGTCCGATGCGGACCTCACCGAGGCATTCATGGCAATTTCCGGGGAGACGGGTCACTGATGTTCCCATTCCATGTCATCAGCGGTGCGGCAGCCCGCCGCATCGTCTCCGCGTCCCGCGCGGACATCATCGAGCAGGTACGCCGCACCTATCTGCGGCACCACGACGGCGAGACCATCAACCCCAACAGCTACTTCCTGCGCTTCCCGCAGCGGCCGAACGCGCGCATCATCGCGCTGCCCGCCTACCTCGGTGGCGAGCAGGAGGTCGCGGGGATCAAGTGGATCAGCAGCTTCCCCGACAACGTCGCCCGCAACGTGCCGCGCGCGTCGGCCGCGCTGCTGCTCAACGACATGGCGACCGGCTACCCCTTCGCCTGCCTGGAGGCCTCGCAGATCAGCGCCGCCCGCACGGCCGCCTCGGCGGCCGTCGCCGCCACGGCCCTGCAGGGCGGCGCGAGCGCCGGCCGGGTCGCCGTGATCGGTGCCGGGGTGATCTCCCGGAACATCGTCGACTTCCTGTTCGCGGCCGGCTGGGAGGTCGGCGAGTACCGGGTCTTCGACCGGATCGCCGAGTACGGCGAGCGGCTGACCGGGTACATCGGCACGCTGGGCGCCGAGGCCACGCTCGCGCCGTCCCTGGAGGCCTGCGTCGAGGGTGCCGAGCTCGTCGTCTTCGCGACCACCGCCGCCGAGCCGTACGTGACCGCCCCGGACGCCTTCGCCGCCGGGCAGAACGTCCTGAACATCTCCCTGCGCGACCTCGGCCCCGAGCTCGTCGCGGAGTCCCACAACCTCGTCGACGACATCGACCACTGCCTCACCGCCAACACCTCCCCGCACCTGGCCGAACAGAAGTACGGCCACCGCGACTTCATCGACGGCACCCTCGCCGAGCTCCTCCGGGGCGACGTGACGCTCACCGCGGACAAGCCGCGGATCTTCTCCCCGTTCGGACTCGGGGTGCTCGACCTCGCCGTCGGCATGCACGTGTACCAGGAGGCGCTCCGCAGCGAGGAGGCCGTCGAGATCCCCGGCTTCTTCGGCGAGACCGAGCGCTGGGAGCAGGAGAACCAGAAGATATGACGAACGCAACCGCCGGCGCCCCGACCGGCGACCGGGCGCGGCGCGTCGCCGGCCTGGTCCGCATGCACGCCGCCAACTTCCCCTGGTACGCCAAGCTCCTCGCGGACCGCGGCCTCTCGGACGACAGCCCACTGCACGAACTCCCCGTCATCAACGCCGAGTTGCTCACCGAGCACTACTACACGGAACCGCACGAGCAGTTCCCGGACGCCGACGGCTACCTGACCTCGGGCACCGCCACCGGCCGCCGCAAGCGGATCCTGTACGGCCCCGGCGACGACGACGCGTACGCCGCCCAACGGGCCACGCTCTTCGCCGACTTCCTCGCCCCGTGCGTACCCGGAGCCGTGGCGGTCGCCGACCTCGGCACCGGGCACGCGGCGGCGCTGGCCCGCCGGATCTTCCTCTCCCTCGGGTTCGACGCACGCGACATCGACTTCACCGCGCCCGTCGAGGAGCACGTCAAGGCGCTCAACGAGGCCCAGCCCGATGTGCTGTTCACCATGCCGATGATCCTCGACAGCCTGCTCCGGGCCGACCAGGAACTCGACATCCGGCCCCGCAAGGTCATGGTCGTCGGCGACGTGGCCCCCGCGCCCTGGCGCCGCCGCGTCGCGGAGCGCCTCGGCATCGGCTTCGAGGACGTCCTGGACGTCTTCGGCAGCATCGAGATCGGCGCCATCGGATACTTCTGCGCCGAGACCGGGCTCTACCACTTCCACGACCACATCCACCCCGAGGTCCTGACCCCCGAGGGGGCCGAACAGCCCGCGGACCCGGACGCCGGACGCTCCGGACTGCTGCTGCTCACCTCCTTCACCCGGCGCTACTTCCCGGCCCTGCGCTTCGCCACCAACGACGAGATCAGCGGTCTGCGCACGATCACCTGGCGGGGCCGCGAGGTGTTCGCCTTCGACCGGATCGACGGGCGCGCCCAGGGCGAGACCAAGCACGGCGAGCGGATCAGCAGCCACGACCTGTGCGCCGCCGTGACCGAGGAGTTCCCCGGCGTCCCGTTCGAGGTCGTCGACGACGGCCTGCTGGAGATCCGGCTGGCCCTGCCCGAGCTGCCCGCCGAGCGCGCCGACGCCCTGCGCGACCGCCTGATGACGGCCGCCCCGGACGTCGCCCAGATGGTCGCGTCCGGCCTCGTCCCGCCGGTCGGCGTCCGCGCCGTACGGCCCGAGGAGCTGACGCCCACCCGCGCCAAGCGGCTCTATCACGTCCAGGGGGCCTGACCATGTGCGGAATCGCCGGCATCACGGGCCCCGGCGCGGTCGGGGGCACCTCCTTCGTCGCCGACGCCTGCGCCCGGATGGCCCACCGCGGCCCGGACGAGACCGGCCTGCACACCGGCGACGGCGCCGCGCTCGGCATGTGCCGGCTCCGCGTCGTGGGCATCCACGACGACGGACAGCCGGTGTTCAACGCCGACCGCTCGGTCGTCTGCGTGTTCAACGGCGAGATCTACAACCACGCCGAGCTGCGCCGTCGCCTGGAGCGGCTGGGGCACCCCGTGGGCGGCGCGAGCGACGCCCATGTCATCCCCGCGCTCTACGAGGCCCTGGGCCCCGACTTCGTCGGCGAGCTGCACGGCATGTTCGCCATCGCGCTGTACGACACGCGCGTCCGCCGCCTGCTGCTGATCACGGACCGGGCGGGCAAGAAGCCGCTGTTCCACAGCCGGCGGCCGGACGGCAGCGTGGTCTTCGCCTCCGAGCTGCCGGCCCTGACCGCCTGCCCGGACCTCGACACCGAGGTCGACCCGGTCGCGGTCGACCTGTACCTGAGCCACCGGGTCGTCCCCGCCCCGCACACCGTGTACCGGCACGTCCGCAAGGTCCCCCCGGCGACCGTGCTGTCCTTCGAGGACGGCCGGCCCGCCGAGGAACGGCGCTACTGGCGCTACGACTTCACCCCGGCCGAGACGCCCCCGTGGGAGGAGGCCGCGGACCGCGTCGACACGCTGCTGCGCACCGCGGTCGCGGACCGGCTGGGCGCAGAGGTCCCGCTCGGCGCGATGCTCAGCGGCGGCCTCGACTCCAGCCTGGTCGTCGCCCTCGCCGCCCGGGAGACCCGCACCCCGCTGCACACCTTCTCCGTCGGCTTCGAGCAGCAGGCCTTCGACGAGTCCGCGCACGCCAGGACCGTCGCCGAACACTGCGGCACCGAGCACCACAACTACCGCATCGGCGTCCAGGACGCGCTCGACGCCGTCGACCGGATCATCCGGCACACCGGCGAGCCGTACGCCTTCCCCTCGGCGATCGCCGCGTACTACATGTACAAGCTCGCCCGGGAGCACGTCACCGTCACCCTCACCGGCGACGGCTCGGACGAGATCTTCTGCGGCTACGGCCGCTACCGGGTCTTCGCCGGACTGCCCGCCGTCGCCCCGGCCGACGCCCACCGCGTCGACGCCGACCTGCTAGCCGGCGGCGCCGGCGACATCGCCGACCGCTACCGTGCCGTCCTCGTCGACGGCCTGCGCGACGGGCTCAAGGGGCAGCTCTACACCCCGGAGTTCCGCGACCGCGTGGCGGCTGCCGGCGGCGCGGCGAACCCGCTGCGCGCCCGGTTCGCGGACACCGACGCGAACGCCCACGAACTCGACCGGGTCATGCAGCTGGACTGCGGCTTCTGGCTGCCCGACGCCCAGTTGGTGAAGATCGACCGGATGGCGATGGCCCACTCCGTGGAGCCGCGCAGCCCGTTCCTGGACCACCGCCTCGTCGAGTACGTGACCTCGCTCAGCCCCTCGCTGAAGCTGGTCGGCGGCGACGAGAAGGCGATCCTCAAGCACGTGGCGCGGCGCTACCTGCCCGCCGGGATCGTCGGCCGCCGCAAGCAGGAGCTCGCGGTGCCGCTGGAGGAGTGGCTGGGCCGACACCTGCGCCCGCTCATCGAGACCACCCTGCTCTCGGACGCGTCCCTGACCCGCGGCTACTTCCGGCCCGACGCGCTGCGGCGCTTCGTGACCGAGTTCCGCCCGGAGCACAGCTACGCGCTGTGGACCCTGTTCATGCTCGAACGCTGGCACGCCATCGGGCCGGCCACGAGCGACACCGACGTACTGACCGCGGCAGGTGCAGGTCTTTCATGAGCGAGATCAACCCGACGGACCCCCGGGCCGCCGCGCGGCTCAGCCGCGTCGCGGGCGGCGTCTCCATCGACCGGCTGAAGGCGCTCGCCGCGCAGCGCCGCGCGGCCGGCACCGGACCGGCGGAGCCCACGCGCCCGGCGCCCGCCGCCGGGGCGGCCCAGGACGGCCCGCACCCGGCGTCGTACGCCCAACGACGGCTGTGGCTGCTCGACCAGATGGACCCGGGCTCGCTCACGTACAACATGCCGGTCGCGTACGAGATCGACGGCGCCCTCGACACCGAGGCGCTGCGCTGCTCGCTGGAGCACCTGCAGCACCGGCACGAGCCGCTGCGCTCGCACTTCACCGTGCGCGACGGCGAGGCGCACGTGGCCGTCACCGCCCCGGCACGCCTCGACCTCCCGCTGCGCGACCTGACCGGTGTGGCGCCGGAGTCGCGCGAGGAGGCCGCCCGCACGGCCCTGGCCGATGCCGCCCGCGAGCCGTTCGACCTCGGCCGCGGGCCGCTCTTCCGCGTCCTGCTGCTGCGGCTCGGCGCGAGCCGGCACATCCTCCTGACCTCGATGCACCACAGCGTCTCCGACGGCTGGTCGATGGCCGTCCTGGAACGTGAACTGGGCACCGCCTACGTGGCGTTCACCGCCGGCCGCGAGCCGGACCTGCCCGCCCTCCCGTGCCGTTACGCCGACCACGCGGCGAGCCGGCGGGAGGCCGGCCGCAGCGCCGCCCTGCGCCGCCGGGCCGACGCCTGGCGCGACCGGCTCGCCCCGCTGCCCGAGCCGCTGGAGCTGCCGCTCGACCGGCCGCGCCCCGAGCGGCTGTCGGGGAACGGCGGCGTCGTCGAGATGTCCGTTCCGCGCGAACTGCGCGACGCCCTCCAGCGGTACGCGAGCCGCCGCGGCGCGAGCCTGGCCATGATCATGGCCGGTCTGCTCCAGTACGTGCTGGCCCGGCAGTCCGGCCGACGCCGGGTCGTCGTCGGCATGCCGGTGGCCGGACGCGAGGACCCGGCCGTCGCGCCCCTCATCGGCTTCTTCGTCAACGTGCTGCCGTTGGCCGCCCGGATCGAGCCCGGCATGCGCCTCGGCGAACTGGTCGACCAGGTTCGCGACGAGGCACTCCACGCGTACGCGCATCAGGACGTGCCCTTCGACCTTCTGACCGAGGCGCTCCAGGTGCCGCGCACCCTCAGCCGGCCGCCGGTGTTCCAGGTGCTCTTCGCCATGCAGAACACCCCCAAGCAGGCCGCCACGGAGCCCGGTTCGCTGCCCCTGCGCAGGCGCGAGGTGCCGATCGGGACCAGCAAGTTCGAGCTGTCCTTCGAGTTCGGCGAGGACGGCGACGGGGACGGGCTCTGGGGCAGCGTCGAGTACAGCACCGACCTGTTCGACCACGAGACCGTCGAGCGGCTCGCCGCGCGCTATCTCACCCTGCTGCACGAGGCCGTGACCACGCCCGACAGCCCCCTCGACACCCTGCCCCCGGTGTCCCGCGCCGCCCTCACCCGGGCGCTCGGCCACCCGGAGCCGCCCGCCGACCTGGCCGTCGTGCCGGACGCCGCGGGCTCCCGCGCCCTGCTCGTCGAGCTCAACGGCCCGTGGGACCCCGCCGCCTGGCGGCGATCCGTGCACGCGGTGGCCGCCGCCCGCCCCGAACTGCGCACCCGGGCCCACCGGATCGGCTGTCTGAACGAGACGGTGCTCTGCACGTGGACCGAGGCGGAGCGAGCCGAGCCCGACGCCCCCGCGTTCGCCGAACTGCGCGCGCACGCCTCGGACCCGGCCCGTCTGGTCGCCGAAGCGGCCTGCGCCGGAACGGGGTCCGAGGAAGGCGCGTACGCCCTCCGGATCGACCTCGGCCGCTCGGTGGACGGCGCCGTCCACGCGCTGCTCACCGGTGGCACAGCCGTCTGGGACGAGCAGGCCGCGGACGGCCTCGGGCGCGAACTCATGGACCGATACGCGGAGTTCAGCGGTCACGGAGCAACGCCCGCCCCGGCGGCCGACCCGGCCGTGCTCTCCCCGGAGCTGTGGCGCGCCGTGCAGGAGCGGGCAGCCGCCTGCGGCACGGACGCCGACGTACTGCTGCGAACCGGCCTGCACTACCTGAACGCCCTCTGCACCGGCGAACCCGCCCCGTACACCGGCGAAGTGACCGCGACGCTCGACGGCATCGCCTCCGGCGCCGTCCCGGTCGCCCCGCCGCTGCTCCGGTACGTCGCCGGACCCGCCGCCGCCCCTGGTGTACGGACCGCCGTCGCCGGCCTGCCCGATGCCCCGCTGCTGACGGCCAGGCCGCTGATCGGCGGCGGGCTCCGCCTGGAACCGGGCGTCGCCGCACCGGACGAACCGGCCGGCCACGTCGTGCACCGACCGGCCGAACGCCTCGGGTTCCTGATGGAGCAGCTGTGCCTGCGCGGCGCGGACGCCTGGGAGCGGCTCGAACTCGTCCTGCCCGACGAGCGCGAGCTGTGGCTCACCGGCGTCAACGGCGACGCCGTGACCAGCGTGCCCACCGCCTCGCTGTCCGGACTTATCGCGGCGCAGGCCGCCCGCCGGCCGGACGCCGTGGCCGTCACCCACCAGGGCGAGTCGCTGAAGTACGGCGCGCTCTCCGCCCGGGTGGACGCCCTCGCCGGCGCGCTCTGCCCCGCGCTCGACGCGGCCGGTGGCCCCCGAAGGGTCGCGATCTGCATGGAGCGCGGCATCGACCTCGTCGTCGCCCTGCTGGCCGTCCTGCGCTCCGGCGCCGCCTACGTGCCGCTGGACCCGCTGTTCCCCGACGCCCGCATGGCGCTGATCACCGAGGACGCCGCACCGGCCCTGATCCTCACCGAGGACGCCCTCCGCGACCGGTTCGCCACCGCCACGGCCCCGGTGCGCACCGTCGCCGAACTCGAGGGGACCGGCCCGGCGGCCGTCCTGCCGGACGTCTCCGCCGACGACACCGCGTACATCATCTACACCTCCGGCACCACCGGCACGCCCAAGGGCGTGGAGGTGACGCACGGGAACGTCGTCCGGCTCTTCGGCTCCACCGAGGAGTGGTTCGGCTTCGGCCCCGACGACGTCTGGACGCTCTTCCACTCGTACGCCTTCGACTTCTCCGTCTGGGAGATCTGGGGCGCTCTGCTGCACGGCGGGCGGCTCGTCGTCGTGCCGTCCATGGTGGCCCGCGACCCTGCGGCCTTCCTCGGCCTGCTGGTCGCCGAGCGGGTGACCTTCCTCAACCAGACCCCCTCCGCCTTCACCCAGATCGTCCGGGAGGAGGCCACCCGCCCGGCACCCGTCGAACTGGCGCTGCGCCACGTCGTGTTCGGCGGTGAGGCGCTGGACTTCGCGGCCCTGCGCCCCTGGGTGGAGCGCCACGGCCCGGACGCCCCGCGGCTCGTGAACATGTACGGCATCACCGAGACCACGGTCCACGTGACGTACCACGAGGTGACCGAGGCCGACATCGAGGCGGGCCGCAGCGTCATCGGCCGCCCGCTGCCCGACCTGAAGATCTGGGTCGTCGACCCGGCCGGCCGGCTGCTGCCGCCCGGCGCCACCGGCGAACTCTGGGTCGGCGGACTCGGCGTGGCCCGCGGCTACCTCCACAAGCCCGAGCTGACGGCACAGCGCTTCGTGCCCGACACCCTGGACTCCGGGGCGGGACCGGACAGCCGGATCTACCGCTCCGGAGACCTCGCCCGGCTACTGCCGGACGGGGGCCTGGAGTACGCGGGCCGGCTGGACCACCAGGTCAAGATCCGCGGCTACCGGATGGAGCTGGGCGAGATCGAGACGGCCCTGTCGGCCTGCCCGGAGGTGGCCGAACGGGTCGTCCTCGCCGTCGGCGAGACGAGCGAGACCCGGCATCTCGTCGCCTGGATCGTGCCCGCGCCCGGCGCGCCGCGCGAGGCCGCACCCCTGCGCAAGGTCCTCGAGGAGCGGCTCCCGGTCTACATGCTGCCCGCACGCTACGTCTTCGTGGACGCGATGCCGCTGACCTCCAATGGCAAGATCGACCACCGGCGCCTGCCGGCTCCGGAGGAGGCCACCGGAGGCGCCCCGGACAGGGAACCGCGCACGGCCGGCGAACGCCTCCTGACGGCCCTCTTCGCGGAGGTCCTGGCCGTCGGCCCGGTGTCGCCGGACGCCAACTTCTTCGACCTGGGCGGCCATTCGATGCTCGCCGCCCGCCTCGTCGGCAGGATCCGGTCCGCCCTCGGCGTCGACCTGCCGCTGGCCGAACTGTTCGCCCATCAGACCCCCGCGGCCCTGGCCGCGCGCCTCGACACGCGGCCCCGCGACACCGGCGGCACATCCGTCCTGGTCCGGGTGCGCGACGCCGCAGGCGGGGCGGACCGGCCCCCGCTCTTCGCAGTCCACCCCGGCGCGGGAGACGTGCTCTGCTACCAGCCCCTCTCGGCCGCGCTCGGGGCGGACCAGCCGTTCGTCGGCATCCGCTGCCCCGGCCACGGCCCGGGGGAGCAGCCGTTCGGCAGCCTCGCCGAGATGGCCGACCACTACGGCGCCGCGATCCTCCAGGCGCAGCCCACCGGGCCGTACCGGCTCCTCGGGCACTCCCTCGGCGGCGTCATCGCCTGGGAGACCGCCCGCAGGCTCCAGGCACGCGGCCACGAGGTCGCCCTGGTGCTGGTGGACACGTACCTGCCCCGGATCCTCGGCGAGATCCGCGTCAGCCCCGCGCTGGTGCTGCGCAGCCTCTTCGGCGGCAGGGCCGACTTCACCGACGCCGAACTGGCCGGCCTCACCGACGAGCAGCAGGTCGGACTGGCCCTGCGGAAGCTCGCCGGCTCCGGCGGCCACGCGCCGTCCACCGGCGACGCCGACGCCCGCCTGCTGACGCGGCACCTGCGCGCCCTGCGGAGCAACCTCGCACTCTGCGCCGAGCACCCCATGGAGACCGGCGACCCGTACCGGGGCCCGGTCCTCTACGCCGCCGCCGAGGACAACGCGTACGTGGACGACGTCCCCGCGCTCTGGGCGCCCTTCGTCGACGGACCCCTGCGCGTCACGCGCGTCGAGGGAGACCACGAGGGCATGCTCCGCGGCCCCGGAGCGGAGCGACTGGCCGCGCTCCTGCGTCCGTTGCTCGCCGACGACGCGCCGACCCCCACCCGATCGCCCAGCAAGGATGGCAGATGAGCAGCACACCCGACTTCCGCAGCTTCGGCCCCGGGGCCATGACCGGCACCCAGCCGGCCGAGCCGGTGCGCGTCCACCCGCTCGCCGACGCCGGCGCGCCGCCGCTGGTCATCGAGGCCGCCGTGCCCCGGCTCCCGGCCGGCCAGTGGGCCGCCGACAACCGGGCCCGCGTGGACAGCCTCCTGGCCGAGCACGGAGCGCTCCTCTTCCGCGGGTTCGCGGTGGACCCCGACACCGGATTCCAGTCGTTCGCCGCCGCCGTGGGCAGCGGCTCCCTGGAGTACACCCAGCGCTCCACCCGGCGCACCCTGGAGAAGAAGGGGATCTACACCTCCACCGAGTACCCCGCCACCCACTCCATCGCGCTGCACAGCGAGAACGCCTTCCAGTACGCCTGGCCGCAGCGCATCATGTTCCACTCGGTGACCGTCGCCGAGACCGGCGGGGCCACCCCGATCGCCGACAACGCCGCCGTCTTCGACGCGATCGACCCGGCCGTGCGCGAGGAGTTCGTCCGGCGCGGCATCACGTACGCGCGGAACTTCGGCGCCGGTCTCGAACTGACCTGGCAGGAGGCCTTCCAGACCGAGGACCGCGCCGAGGTGGAGGCGTACTGCGCGGACCACCGGCTGGCCTGCGAGTGGAAGGACGGCGACCGGCTGATGACCCGGGAGGTGCTGCCCGCCACCCTGCACCTGCGCGGCGCGGACCGCCGCGTCTGGTTCAACCAGGTCCACCTCTTCCACGTGAGCAACCTGGAGCCCGCCATCCGCGCCGCGCTCCTGGAGGCGCTCCCAGAGGAGGACCTGCCGCGGCACGCGTACTTCGGCGACGGCGGTGTCATCCCCGACGCGTACCTGGACGACATCCGCGCCGCCTACGCGGCGCACACCGTGCGCTTCCCGTGGCGCCGCAACGACATCATGCTCGTCGACAACCTGCGGGTCTGCCACGGCCGCGAGCCCTTCACCGGGGACCGCAAGGTCCTCGTCTCCATGTCCGACCCGGCCGACCACGGCGCGTTCGCCGCCGGCCCCGACGCCGCGCACCAGTGAGGGACGCACGTTGAGCACCGAAGAGATCGCGCACCACATCGCCGCCCTGCAGCAGGCCGAGTCCCCCGACCGGGACGCCGCGGCCCGGTTCGTCCTGCGGCTCGACGCCGCCCGGGACACCGCGCACGTCCGAGCCTCCGTCGGGCGCCTGGTAGCCCGGCACGACGCGCTGCGCAGCCGCGTGGTCCCCGCCCCCGCCGGGTACGGCGTCGTGAACGCCGTCCACGCCCCGGCCGCCCTGCAGTGGCAGGAGCCGGACGGTCCGGCGGGCGGCGCGACCGCCACGCTGCCCGGACTGCCGCTGCGGGTCGAGCACCGGCCCGGCGGCGACGGAGCCCCGGCCGAGCTGGCCCTGTCGCTCTCCGCCCGCACCGTCGACGCCGCGGGCCTCGCCGCCCTCGGTGCCGAACTGCTGGACCTGCTCGAAGGCGCCGAGCCCGCCGAGCCCGTGCAGATCGGCCAGTACGCGGCCTGGCAGCAGCAGATGCGCACCCAGGAGCCCGAGGGTTCCGCGACCTCCCTCGCGCTCGCACCCGGCCTGAAGTCCCCGCGGCTCGGCCAGGACGCGTACACCGACGGCCCCGCGGCCGAAGCGGACGAGGACGGCGGCCGCGTCGAACTCGCCGTCGACGACGCTCTGCGCGCGCGGATCGCCGACCTCGCGGCGAAGCTCGACACCGACGCAGGCACCGTCGTCCTGGCGGCCTGGCTCGTCGTCCTGTGGCGCCACAACGCCGACCGCGACTTCCAGTGCGGCGTCCACGTGGACCACCGCCGCCGTTACCCCGACCTGGCGACCACCGCGGGCCTGCTCTCCTGGCACCTGCCGCTCGCCGCCGGGCTCGGCGAGGAGGAGACCGGCCGCGAGCTCGTGGAGCGGCTGGCCGTGCAGCGCGCCGGACTCCTCGCCCTGACCGACCACTTCAGCTGGGACGACGTGCCCCGCGGCACGGCCGACTGCGACGCCCGCGAGCCGCGCCGCCCGGTCCTCTTCACCGACCTGGCCCTGGGCTCCGACGCCGCCGTCGAGGCCCTTGCCGACCTGGACGCCGCCCAGCCCCTGGCCTTCGGCCTGGAGGTGCTGCGCGGCCCAGGGTCCCTCCGGCTGACCCTGCGCCACGACTCCGCGGCCGGCCGGGCCACCGCCGAGTCCCTGGGCGCGTCCCTCGGCGTCCTGCTCGACGGGCTGACCGCCGACCCGGATCGTCCGGTCGCCGAGCTGGCCCTGCTGACCGTGGCAGGCACGGGTGACGTGCTCGCCGGCTTCGGGCACGCGCCTGAGGAGACCCCGTACGAGGCCGGACACGTCTACGAGCTGTTCGCCCGGCAGGCCGCCCGCACCCCGGACCGCCTCGCCGTCCACGCCGCCGGCCACGGATTCACCTACGCCGAACTCGACGCGCGCGCCGCGGTCGTGGCGGACGGGCTGCGACGCCAGGGCCTGGGCCCGGGCGCCCGGGTCGGCCTGCTGGTGGAGCGCAGCGCCGAGATGGTCGCCGTGGTGCTCGGCGTGTGGCGCGCCGGGATGGCGTACGTCCCGCTCGACCCGGCGACGCCCGCGGATCGGATCGGCTTCATCCTCGGCGACAGCGGCAGCGCGCTCCTGGTCACCGATCTGCCCGAGCGGCCGGCCGGCGAACTGCCGGTGCCGGTGATCACCGTCGCCGACCTCCTGGACGGCGCGGCTCCGGCCGCCGGGCCGGAGGAGGTGGAGCGCGGGGTGAGCGACCTCGCCTACGTCATCTACACCTCGGGAACCACCGGACGCCCCAAGGGCGTCCAGATCGAGCACCGTTCGGCCGTCTACCTCGCCCGCGCGCACCGCGAGCGGATCTACCGCCGGCACGATCCCGAGGGCGCGGGCCTGCGGGCCGGCTTCACCGCCTCGCTCGCCTTCGACGGCTCCGTGGAGCGCATCCTCACCCTCCTGTACGGGTGCACGCTGTACCTGTACGACGACGCCTCCCGCCAGGACCCGGGCCTGTTCCTGGAGTTCGCCGAGCGGCACCGGCTCCAGGTCCTCGACGTCACGCCGTCCTTCCTGGCCCTGCTCGTGCAGCGCGGCCTGCTGGACTCCACCGGCTACCGGCCCGAACTGGTGCTGGTCGGCGGCGAGGCGATACCCGAGTCCCTGTGGCCCCGGCTCGCGGAGAGCGGCCCGGCGTTCTACAACGTGTACGGCCCCACCGAGGCGACCGTGAACGCCGCGGTCGGCGAGGTGCGCGGCGAACGCCCGCACCTCGGGCCCGCGCTGCCCGGCGCCCGGCTGTACGTCCTCGACGCCCAGGACCGGCCCGTGCCGCCCGGCGTCGTGGGCGAGATCCACATCTCCGGCGTGGGCCTCGCCCGCGGCTACCTGGGCCGGGACGACCTGACGGCGGCCGCGTTCGTGCCCAACCCGTTCGCCGCCGGCGACCCGTTGCACGCGCGGATGTACCGCACCGGCGACCGCGGCCGGTTCCGGCCGGACGGCGCGATCGAGTTCCTCGGCCGCGCGGACGGTCAGGTCAAGCTCCGCGGCTTCCGCATCGAACTCGGCGAGATCTCCGCCGTGCTGCGCGAGGACCCCGCCGTGGAGGACGCGCTCGCGGTCCTGCACAAGCCCGAGAGCGGCGACCCCTCGCTCGTCGGCTACGCCGTCACCGCAGGCCCGGTCGACGAGGTCCACGCCCGGCTGCGCGAGCGGCTGGCGGCCCGGCTGCCCGAGTACATGCGGCCGGCCGAGCTGGTCCTGGTCCCGGAGTGGCCCCGCACCGTCAACGGCAAGGTGGACACCGCCGCGCTGCCCGCCCCGGGCACCGCGCGGCAGACCACGCTCAGCGCCGCCTACGTGGCGCCCTCCGGAGAACTGGAGATCGCCCTGGCGGAGATCTGGAGCACCGTCCTGGGCCGCACCGGGATCGGCGCGCGGGACAACTTCTTCGAACTCGGCGGCCATTCGCTCCTCGCCGCCCGCATGATCGCCGCGGTGAACGAGGAGTTCGGCCTCGACCTGCCGCTGACCACCGTCTTCACCGAGCGCTGCGTCGCCGACCTGGCCGTCGCCGTGATCCGGGAGATGACGGGGGCGAGCACGCCGGAGGAGCTGGAGGCCCTGCTGCGGGCGACGGGCGAGGGACTGTAGGGATGTTCGCGGAGCTCGCGTCGTTCGCCCTGGTCGCCGGGCTGCTGACGATCACGCCCGGTCTGGACACCGCCCTGGTGCTCCGGACCGCCGTGGCCGTCGGTCCGCGCGGCGCCATGGCGACCGCCCTGGGCATCAACACCGGTGCCCTGTGCTGGGGCGTGGCCGCGTCCGTGGGCGCCACCGCCGTGCTCGCCGCCTCCGACGCGGCGTACCTGGTGCTGCGGATCGCCGGGGCCGGCTATCTGCTGTGGCTGGGGCTCGGCATGCTGTGGCGCAGCCGTCCGGGCCGCGGCCCGGACGGCGCCGGGGCGCCCGCCCCGGCAGAGCCACCGCCCGAGGCGGACCCGATGCCCGAGGCGGACCCGGCGGCGGGCGGCGACTCCCTGGTCCGCCTGTGGTGGCGCGGCACCGCGACCAACCTGCTCAACCCGAAGTTCGGCGTCTTCTACATGGCGATGCTGCCGCAGTTCATCCCCGACGGCGCGCCGCAGCTCCTGACCGGCATCGTGCTCACGCTCGTGCACGACCTGGAGGGGCTCGTCTGGTTCGGCCTGCTCGTCCTCGGCGTACGCAGGCTCCGCGAGCGGCTCGCGCACCCGGCCGTACGGCGTGCGATGGACGCGATCACCGGAACCGCACTGGTCCTGGTCGGGGTGGACGTGGCGCTGTCCGAGCGCCCGGTATGAGAGTCCGGCGACAGCCGGGAAACGAGGAGAACAGCATGACCGCCGCAATCGCTCCGACGCTGCCCGAGGGGGCGCCGGCCGACGGCATCGCCGTCCTGATCGGCTCCAGGCCCGCCGAGGGCTACGAGACCCTGGCGCGCCTGGGCATCCCCTTCCTCTGGCTCGTCGACCCGGTCGACGAGCCCCCGGCGTCGGTGCCGGGCGCGGTCGGCGTCGTCCATGTGCCGTTCAAGAGCGACCCGTTGAGCGTGCTCCGGGTGCCGCTGCCGGACTCCGTCCGAGCCGTCCTGTCGTTCACCGAGATGGGCTCGCTGCCCGCCGCCATGCTCTCGGAAGCCCTCGGCCTGCCCTCCGTACCGGTGCGCGCCGTCGTTCGGGCCCGCAACAAGCTGCTGATGCGGCGCGTCCTCGCGGACACCGTGCCCGGCCCGGCGTTCGGCGTCGTCGGCACGGACACGCCCGGCGACAAGGACTTCCCGCTGATCGTGAAGCCCGCGGAGGGCACGGGGAGCCAGGGCATCGCGTACGTCGAGACCCCGGGGGAGTACCGGGACCGGGCGGAGGAGCTGACCGGGGCGCTGTGGGAACAGTTCCTCAGGGGCGACGAGTTCAGCGTCGAGGCGGTGTCCTTCGACGGCGACCACCGCATCCTCGGCATCACCGCCAAGGCGACCACGGGACAGCCGCACTTCGTCGAGACCGGCCACGAGGTGCCGGCCCTCCTGCCGCCCGAGACCGAGCAGGCGATCACGGAATGCGTCCGGCGCTGCCTGGACGCGCTGGAGATCACCCTCGGCGCCTCGCACACCGAGGTCATGGTCTCCGACGGCCGGGCGTTCGTCATCGAGACCCACACCCGCGCCGGCGGCGACCGGATCCCGCTGCTCACGCGCCTGGTCAGCGGCGCCGACCAGTACGAACTGGCCGTCCGCTCCGTAATCCCGGGCGCCGCCCCCACGCCGCCGGAGCCCGCCGCGTACCGGCACGCCGCCGTGCACTTCCTGCCCTGGCAGGACGTGCGCGTCGCCGGGGTGACGGGCGTGGAGGAATGCCGGGCCTCGGACGGCGTCGTCGAGGCCTACGTGGAGGTCGCCGACGGCGACAGCGTGCCGGTATGGCGCTACAGCCACGAACGGCCCGGCTACCTCGTGGTGGGGGCCGACGAGCGCGCGGCGCTCCGGCAGCGGATACGGGACGCGGAGAGCCGGCTGCACCCCCGCTTCGGCTGAGGCGGGACCCGCGGGACCCGCGGGACCGACGGAACCGGCGGAACCAGGCGCGACCGGCGGGACCGGCGCACGAACGAACGGCAGAAGGAGAAGACAGACAGTGGCGGAAACCAAGCCGGCAGGGGTCCTCAGGACCCTCCGGGAGCTGCCCGGCGAGGTGGTCGTGCTGCTCGTCGGCATCGCGATCAACCGCATGGGCAGCTTCGTCCCGATCTTCCTCGTGCTGTTCCTGACCCGCGAGGCCGACTACCCGGCGGCCCGCGCCGGGATGGCGCTGACCGCCTTCGGCCTGGGCGCCATCCCCGGCGTCCTCGCCGGCGGCGCGATCACCGACCGGGTCGGGGCGCGCGCCTCCATCGCCGGCTCGATGACCGTGTACGGCCTGCTGGTCGCGGCCGTCCCGCTGCTCGCCGGCGAGTCCATGTGGCTGCTCCTCGTGGTGATCGCCTGCGCGGGCGCCACCGGACAGCTGTACCGGCCCGCGGCCACCGCGATGCTCGCCGAACTCACCCCGGCCGACCGGCTGGTCATGGCCTCGGCGGCGATGCGGCTCGGCCTGAACACGGGTGCCACCCTCGGGCCGCTGCTCGGCGCCTCGCTCGCCCAGGTCTCGTACACGCTGGTCTTCTTCGTGAACGCCGCCGCCGCGCTCCTGGTGGCCGCCGCGGTGCTGTGGCGCCTGCCCGTCATGCCGCGCGGCAAGAGCGACGGCTCCGCCGCCGCGTCGAAGGGCGGTTACCTGCCCGCGCTCCGCGACCGCCGGTACGTGCTCGTGGTGGCGGGCACGTTCCTGGTGGCCGTCGTCGAGATCCAGTACCAGACGGTGCTCCCCCTGGAGGTGGCGGCCCGCGGCCACTCCGACTACGTGTTCACCAGCCTCGTGGCGCTCAACGCGCTGGTCGTGATCCTCGGCGAACTCCCGCTCACCCGGGTCCTCCAGGTGCTGCCGATGCGCCTCACCATGGCCCTGGGCAGCCTGGTGCTCTGCGTGGGCGTCGCCCTGTTCGGGCTGCCCGCCGGGCTGTGGATCCTGGTCGTGGGCACCCTGGTGTGGACGCTCGGCGAGATCGTGAGCGCGCCGCCGGTCAGCGCGTACCCTGCCCTGATCGCCCCGCCGGAGCTGCGCGGCCGCTACATCGGGCTGATGGCCACCAGCCAGTCCATCGGCTACGCCGTCGGCCCCGCGATCGGGGCGGCCCTCTTCGAGTTCCACGACGCCGCCGTCTGGTCCATGTGCGCGGCACTGGGCGTCGGGGCCGCGCTGTGCATCGGCCTCGGCGTACGCGAACCGGACAAGACCCCGGCGGACGCCGACGAGGCCGCCGCCCGCGACGGCGAGGAGGTGGTCCGGCCGTGAAGCCGACCACCGTGCAGACGCTCTACAGCCGCTTCGGAGTGCACTTCGACGCGATCGCCGAGGCCGGGGGAGTGGACACCGAAGGCGAGGTCTCCTTCCTCGACCGCGTCTTCCGCGACCACGAGGTCGGTTCGGTCCTGGACCTGGCCTGCGGCACCGGCCGGCACAGCCTCGCGCTGGCAGCACGCGGCTACGAGGTCACGGGCATCGACTACTCGCCGGAGCTGCTCGAGGTCGCCCGCGGCAAGGCCGGCCCGGCTGTGACGTTCTCGCTTCAGGACGTATCGGCCATCGACGCCGGGACGGGCTTCGACGCGGCGATCTGCATGTGGTCCACCTTCGGCGAACTCCCCTACCGCGCCATGCTCGACTCCCTGCGCGGCGCGCTGCGCCCCGGCGGCCTGTTCGTCGTCGACACCAAGCACTTCCCCGAACTGCCGGACGTCGGGCTGCGCACCCACCACTCCGACGAACTCCTCGTCGGCGACGTCCTGATCAGGACGGAGATCGACGAGTACTACCGGGGCCGGACCCGGGTGCGTGAGCTGGTCTACCACGTGGGCGGTGACTCGGTCCCCGACCACAGCGAGATGGACATGTACACGGAACCCGAGTACATCGCGCTCATGGCGTCCCACGGTTTCGCCCACCTGGCCACGCACCACGACTACGGCTCCGACCGACGCGCGGACGCCCGCAGACTGCAGATGGTCTTCACCACGCAAGTCGCCGACCCGGTGCTCTAGGACAGCGGGTCGGCGGCCCGGGCGGGCGTCAGCTCTCCAGGGCCCGGCGGAGGCCGTTGCGGTCCGTGCCGAGCTTGGTGAAGACCGCGGAGAGGAGCTCCGACACCGTCTGGGCGTCGCTCCGCATCTCCTTGGCGATCGCCGCGGTCGTGAGACCCTCTGCCGCGAGCCTCGCGGCCTCGGTCTCCGACACCGTGAGGGAGTCCTGCTCCGAGGTGTGCAGGCGACGGGGGCGCAGACCCGCGGCGGCGAGCAGTGTGCGGGTACGGGAGGCCAGCGCATCGGCGCCGCAGACCGTGGCGGCCTCCATGCCCCGGTACAACTGCTGCGCCGCCTGGTGCTGGTCGCCGATCGCGTACAGGGCCGTGCCGTGCTCGACGAGCGCGTGGGCCAGTTCGTACGCCGCGGGCGACTGTTCCAGATGAACGACCGCCTCGTGGAGGAGCGAGGCCGCCCGGGTCGGGTCCGCCGTCGCGGCCTCGACGCGCAGCGCGTGGCCGATGATGCTGGGCACCCCGAACGCGCGGGCCCGCGCCACCGCCTCGGCGGCCGTCGCCGCGGCCTGCTTCGGTGCGTCGGCCGCCTCCGCGAGCGCCAGGTCCAGCTGCCACGGGCTCCAGGACGGGTTCCGGATCCCGCGCAGGTCGAGCCGCCGGCCCGCCGCGGTGAGCTGCTTCCGCGCCTCGCCGAACCGGCGCTGGGCCAGCAGCAGCTTGCCGTACACGGCCTGCGGGTCGGGGTACACGATGGCGCGCGGGAACCCGTTCGCCAGACCGTACCGGCGCGCCACCTCCTCGGCCTCCTCGATGTTGCCCCGGGCGATGAGCGTCTCGATCAGCGTGCCGACCGCGTACCACTGGGCCGGGATGTCGTGACCGATCCGTTCGGCGATCTCCAGCCCGTTGCGCACGAAGTCCTCGGCCTCGACGAGGCGTCCGCGCCGGTAGCGCACGTACCCGAGCAGCGTGTACAGGAACGACAGGTGGGCGCCGCGCCAGCCCTTCAGCTCGAAGTCGACGATGCCCTTGTTGAACAGCTCCTCCGCCCGACCGGGCTGGTCGCAGTACATGAGCGCGATGGCGACGACGGCCGGGACCTCGAAGCCGAAGTCCTGGTCGGTCCAGCTCATACCGCCCTCGAGCGCCTGGTCCGCGTATTCGAGCGCGGTGGCGGCCGGTTCGCAGCGCAGCGTCGAGTCCCACGCCCGCAGGCCGAGGATGTGCCGCTCGGCCAGACCCCGGCCGGTGAGCCGCTTGGCGAACTGGGCGAGCAGCCGCGACCTGGCGGGCGAGTTCTCCTCGTCGGCACGCACCGAGTTCCACTTGAACTGCTCCGCCTGCATGCGCAGCCGCGTGCGCGCACTGGTGGCCCGCCGGGCCTCCTCGGAGAGCAGCTCGGAGGCCGACTCCAGCCGGCCCGAGTGGGCCATGGCCTGCGCCAGCCGGTACGTGATCGCCTCGCGGAGGTTCGACTCGATGTCCGGCTCCTCCAGGGCCGCCTGGAGCTGGTTGATCGTCGTCAGCGGGTCGTGCAGGAGGTTCGCCGAGCCGAGCTCGAACAGCACCTCGGCGCGGTCCTCCGCGTCCGGGGGCTCGCGCAGCGCCCGCGTCAGATAGCGCCGTGCGGCGTCCGGCGCGCCCGCCGAGAAGCTGTCACGAGCGGCCTGGCGCAGCTGCTGCACGACCCACGGGTCGCCCTCGGGGTGCATCTCCAGTAAATGCCGCGCCGCGGACGAGGCGCCGTACCCGTCGTTGATGAGGGCCTGCGCCGCCATGCCGTGCATCGCGACGCGCACGCCCGGCGGGATCGACCGGTACACGGCGGTGGCGACGAGCGGGTGGAAGAACTCGACGACCTCCTGGCGGCGCATGTTGGTGAGCACCGTCAGGATGCGGGCGCCTCGGAGCAGTTCGATGGAGTCGGCGACCTGGGCCTCGCCCAGCGCCGCGACCCCGCCGACGATGTTGGTCGGTACGGCGGTGCCGAGCACCGCTGCGGCCCAGGCGAACCGCACGGTGGACGGCCCGAGTTGTTCGAGCCGCTCGACGAGTCCGTTGCCCTTGACCGCGGAGGCCAGGTCGCGCAGCTGCCCGATGCTGTCCTGGTGCGGCTGCAGTCCGCGCTCCCGGCCCTTCATCGCCAGCTCGACGACCTCGAAGGGGTTGCCGCCGCTGATGGCCCAGCACTCGCGGCAGAACACGTCGTCGGCGCCGGACCCGAGCGTCTCGCGCACGATGCGCGCCACCGCGCCGGTGGTGAGCGGGGACAGTTCGTGCGGACGCGCCCCGCGCCGCCCCATCAGCGACCGCAGGGCGGCCGCGTCCGTGGGGATCTCCTCCTGACGGCAGGCCACCATGATGACCATGCCCAGCTCCTCGGCCCGCCCCGCGAACGAGGTGAGCCAGGCCAGCGACTCCGCGTCCGCCCAGTGGGCGTCGTCGAGCACGAGGACGACCGGCGCGCTGCGCACCGTCAACTGGGTGACCACCCAGTCCAGTCCGTCGCGCACACCCTGCGGGTCGGGCGCCGACGGCCCCTGCGGGGAGGCGGTGAGACCGAGCGCCGGAGCGACGATCGGGTACCAGTTGCCGAGCGCGGTCTGCCGCTCCTCCTCGCTCATCGCCGCGAACGTGGGCTGCATGAGCTGGCGCATCACATGGAACGGGACCTGCCGCTCCTGCTCACCGCCGCGCGCGAACAGCACCGTGCAGCCGCGCTCGGCCGCGTACCGCCGGGCCTCGTACAGCAGCGTCGTCTTGCCCATGCCCGCGGAGCCGGCGAACGTGAGCACGCCGCCGCGTCGGGCCGCCGGGCCGAGGTCGGAGCTGCCGCGCAGCTCGTCCACGGCGCGGTGGATGTCGAGTACCTCGGACTCCCGTTCGAGCAGCGGGTGTGTGGTCTCGCCCCTGGGTTCCGTGACAGATGACATTCCCGCCCCTCCTGCGTGTGCGGCCGAGTGTATGACCTCCGGGGCGTGTCGGCGCGGTTTCGCTCCGTATTCTTTCAACCCGCCCTGTACACAGGTGAGATGGTGTACCGTGCGCGCTTCGCCGCTGGTCCGGCGCGTTTCGGCCCGGTCAGCGGCGCGCCACGGGGATCATCGGCAGCGAACTGGGCTGAGGGATGCCGGCCGGGAGTTCGCGGACCTCGACCCCCGGCGCGGGAGTCAGCCGCCAGCGGCGTGCCACGCTCGCCACCGCCGCCAGGATCTCCGCCACGGCGAAGGAGTCGCCGATGCACTTGTGCTGACCGGCACCGAACGGGATGTACCGGTGGGAGCGCGTCGCCTCCCCGCCCTCCTTCTCCCAGCGGTCCGGGTCGAACACCGTCGGGTCGCCGTACAGCGCGGGGTCCCGGTGCAGGGCGTACGGGCTGTAGCCGACCTCCGCGCCCTCCGGGATCCTGACCCCGCCGAGGACCAGCGGGGCCAGCGCGCGCCGGGTGAACAACAGCGGGGAGTGCAGCCGCAGCGCCTCCTGGAACACGTTGCGCGTGTACGTGAGCTCCGCGAGGTCCTCGGGGCGTACCGGCCGCTCCCCGACCACCCGGTCGACCTCGTCCTGCACCCGCTCCTGGGCCTCGGGGTGCCGGCCGAGCTCGTGGAAGATCCAGGCGAGGGTGGTCGCGGAGGTCTCCGTCCCCGCGAACATGATGGAGATGACCTCGTCGCGCACCTGCTCGGGACTCATCGCCGCGCCCGTCTCGGGGTCCCTGGAGGAGAGGATCAGATGCAGGGCGTCCCGGCCGTCCGAGTCCTCGAGCCGGTACTGCGCGATCACGTCGTCGATGACCTGTCGCAGCCGCGCGGCGGCGGCGTCGAAGCGCCGGTTCATCGGGACGGGCAGCCGGTCCAGGGCCTTGGGCATGACGGCGCGCAGGAGCATGCCCTCCAGCACGACGGGCAGGGAGCGGTGCACCTCGTCGGCGGCGGCCTGGCTCAGGTCCCCGGAGAACATCATGTCGGCGACCGACTGCATCGCGTAGCGACGCGTGTCGGTGACCACCGAGACCTCGCGGCCGTCCGTCCACGACGCCGACATCTCCTCGGCGTTGCGGCACATGGCCTTGGTGAAGTCGGCGATGTGGTCACGGTGGAACGCCGGCTGCATCATCCGGCGCTGCTTGCGGTGGAACTCGCCGTCCGTCGTCACGAGGCCGTTGCCGAACATCGGACGCAGCCGCTCGAAGACCCGGCCGCGGCCGAACTGCCGGGCCTGCTGGACGAGTACGGCGTGCACGTGCTCGGGGCTGGTGGCCACGTACACGGGCCAGGTGCCGATGTCGAGCCGCACGATGTCGCCGTGCTCCCGCAGCGACTCCAGGAAGCCGATCGGCTGTCGCCAGAGCTGCAGGGCGTGGCCCAGCAGCGGCAGCCGGCCGGGCGCGGGGGCGGCCGGGACCGCCGTCGAGGACTGTTCTTCCACATGTGCCACGGGCCGACTCCCCGTCATGCCACCGAGACCAGATCCGGGCGGGTGTACGCGGACTCCAGCCCGGCCGCGAACCGTTCGTCGCTGTATCGCGTGCACTCGTAACGCTGCCACAGGTCCGCGCCGATCATCCAGTCCTCGTAGGTGCGCAGGCACCGGGAGATCGCGTCGCGCAGGGCGGGGTCCGTCCCCCGACCGGCGTCCAGAGCATGGAACAGGCGCTGCTTCGCGGCCAGATAGTCCTCGATCCGGAGCTGGATGCGGTTCTCGACCTCGTGCACGGCCTCGCGCAGCGAGAGCCCCTGCCGGGCGGAGATCAGGGAGACCAGGTTGTTGGTGTCCCCGCAGGCGTACTCCTTCGGCAGCGAGAACACGTCGTTGCCCCAGGAGATGACGTCCAGGGTGCTCGCCACGGCCTCCTGGAAGTCCGGGAGTTCGATGATCCGCGGCGGCAGGTCGATGCCGAGACCCGCCTCGACCATGTCCATCATCGGCAGGAGCTGGGAGCTGTTGCGGCGCATCAGGACGTAGTCCTCGACGGTGGGGCGGCCGTCGGTCCCGCGGTTGCCCGCCTCCTGGTCCAGCGAGCGCAGCACCAGCCGGACGTGCGCGCGGTAACGGGCCGCGCAGGCCTCGGACATCCCGGAGACGATGCGCCCGCAGACGTCGACGAAGCCGCTCACCAACGGGTTGCGCTCGTCCCCGGACTCCTCGGCCCTGCCGGTGTCCAGGTACGCGGTGATGGCGCCCACGACGGGGCGCCAGGCCGCCAGCTGGCCGTTGCGTATGAGGTGGTCGTGCTGGTCGTCGAGCACGAACGACCAGGCCATCCACTCGGCCAGCAGGGCGACCCGTTCGTACGGCACGTCGCCGCTGACCCGGCCGGCCAGGTGGCCGCAGCCGATGCCGGAGAACTGCTCGAGGGCGTCGGTCACGAGCCCGTGCCGGACCACCCAGGCGGTGGCCTCCTCGTTGGCACGCGCCGCCTGAGGGTGCTTCGCGTTGCCGAACGGCAGGTGAAAATCAGGGACGGAGAAATTGTCGAGCCGGTTCATTCTTCCCCCCAGCGTGAAAGAGTTCGCCTGGTGTGCCGATGCCGCCCCCGCGCCGCTCTTATGGACCTCCCGCAGCCTGACCTGCCTAGTTGTCAGGTAATTAACCCTCAGTGGGGAGCGGACTGTCAATGCGGGACGGCCGAAGTCGGTGACTGATCGTAAACCATCAATGACGTCAAGGGGGTTGGGTATGCGACGGGCATATTCGGTGGCACCGCGGCGGCGCCGTGCGGCCGTTGGCGGGTGGAGACACCCAACGAGCCCACTGTGACGTGGAGTTCGTCCGTGGTGGGGGAGTGGCGCGGGGGCGGTTCCGGGTCGTCACGGGGAGGGGTGACGTGGCGGTTGCTTTGCTGCCTTTCCTTCAGCGAATTGCCCGCGAAGGGCCTCGACGGAGGGGAATTGGGCGAGGCTTCTCCGGATGCCACGGAACAGCTCCCGGTATTGCGTCGGATTCCCGTTCCGTCGGGCAGGTCCGGTCATTGGAGGGCACCCGGGCGGTCCGTTCCGAAGCCACTCGAAAGGGCGTGGATGCGGATAGGGGCGCGGAACTCGCGGCACGGAACGACCCTCCCGGCGTTCGTGAACCGCCAGTGGTACGGGGCGTGATCGCCGCACCCGGCGGACCGACCGCGCCGCCGGGCGGACGTCGCCCGCTCCCGACCGGACGGAAAGATCGACGGCGACGGCTTCGGTCGTTCAGTGCTGAACAGTAGAACCGGAAAGAAGAACGGCGTTCAAAAAGAGACACTTCCCTCCGCCTGGCCGCGAATTCGCCGCGAAGGTGCTGCGGGCGTCCGGTACGACGGTGCCGCGCCGGTTGAACTGCGCGATCGCGGCGCGGAAAGGAGATTGCGACGATCTGCGGGTGCAAGCGTCCGGGCCGCCGGAGGCGAGCGTTCGAGACACGCGGCGCCAGTGCCGAAACGCGCCCGCCCGGACCGGCGGTGCCGGTCCGGGCGGGACGGGTGACGGGCGGGGCGTCGGGGTCGACGGCCCGGAGGGTCAGACCTGGGGAGCCGGGAAGGTCGGGTACTCGACGCCGGAGACGTGCTGGACGACCCGGATGACCTGGCAGGAGTAGCCGAACTCGTTGTCGTACCACAGGTACAGGATCGCGTTGTCGCCGTCGACCTTGGTCGCGCCGGCGTCGACGATCGAGGAGTGGCGCGAGCCGACGAAGTCCATGGACACGGCGTCGGGGGCCGTGGTGAAGTCGATCTGGCGCTTCAGCGGCGAGTGCAGCGAGACGTCGCGGAGGTACTCGAGGACCTCGTCGCGGGTGGTCTCGCGGCCCAGGCGCAGGCTCAGGATCGCGATCGAGACGTCCGGGACGGGGACGCGGATCGAGCTGCCGGTGATGGGCGCCTTCAGCTCGGGCAGCGCCTTGGCCACGGCGGAGGCGGCGCCCGTCTCCGTGATGACCATGTTGAGCGGCGCGGAGCGGCCGCGGCGGTCGGCCTTGTGGTAGTTGTCCAGAAGGTTCTGGTCGTTGGTGAACGAGTGGACCGTCTCCACGTGGCCGCGCAGCACACCGTACTCGTCGTCCATGGCCTTCAGCGGCGGGACGATGGCGTTGGTGGTGCAGGAGGCGCAGGACAGGATCTGCTCGTCCGGCTTGATCGTGTCGTGGTTGACGCCGTGCACGATGTTCGGGACGTCGCCCTTGCCCGGGGCGGTCAGGACGACCTTGTCGATGCCGGGGCGCAGGTGCTTCGACAGGCCCTCGCGGTCACGCCACTTGCCCGTGTTGTCGATCAGGATGGCGTTGTCGATCCCGTACGCCGTGTAGTCGACCTCGGACGGGTCGTTGGCGTAGATGACCTTGATCTCGTTGCCGTTGGCGACGATCGTGCTGTTCGCCTCGTCGACGGTGATCGTGCCCTGGAACTGGCCGTGGATCGAGTCGCGGCGCAGCAGCGAGGCGCGCTTGACCAGGTCCTGGTCGCCGCCACCGCGGACGACGATGGCGCGCAGCCGCAGCCCGTTGCCGGAGCCGGCCTTCTCGATGAGCAGGCGGGCGACCAGGCGGCCGATGCGGCCGAAGCCGTACAGGACGACGTCGCGGCCGTCCTGGCGCTCGATCTTGTTGTCGCCCGTGGCGCCGGCCACGGCCTGCGCGGTGAAGGCCTCCACCGACAGACCCTGGTCGTCGGCCTTGTACTCCGCGGCCAGCATGCCGATGTCGATCTGGGAGGGGCCCAGGTCCAGCGTGGTCAGAGCCTGCAGGAACGGCAGGGTCTCGGTGACCGAGAGCTCCTCGCCGGCGATCTGCCGGGCGAATCGGTGGGTCTTGAGGATGCTGACCACCGACTTGTTCACCAGGGAGCGGCTGTGCAGCAGGACCGTGACGTCCTGCTCACGGTGCAGCTTCCCGATGATCGGGATCATCGACTCCGCGATCTCCTCGCGGTGCTTCCAGTTGGTGAACGAGTCGTCTTTGACAGTCACAGGATTATCTTTCGAGCTAGGCGGCGCTCATATGCTAACCCGTCCCCCATTTGATCGATCAAGGGGGTAGGGCTCAGAGGTGACGCAGCGCACCCTCCGCGCGCAGGTCGGCGAGCGTGGGATAACCGTCCACGGCCATGAGCAGGTCGGCCTCGGCGAGCAGCGACCGCAGCACATGGACGATCCCGGCGGCGCCGCCGAGGGCCGCGCCGTACACGTACGGCCGGCCCACGCCCACCGCCGTCGCGCCGAGTGCCAGCGCCTTGACCACGTCCGCGCCCGAGCGCACCCCGGAGTCGAACAGCACCGGAAGCCCCTCGGCGGCCTCCACCACGCCCGGCAGCATGTCGAGCGCGGCCAGGCCGCCGTCGGCCTGCCGGCCGCCGTGGGTGGAGCAGTACAGGCCGTCGACGCCGCCGTCCCGGGCCCGGCGCGCGTCCTCGGGGTGGCAGATGCCCTTGAGGATCAGCGGCAGATCGGTCAGGGAACGCAGCCAGGGCAGGTCGTCCCAGGTCAGCGGGTTGCCGAAGACGGACACCCACTCCATGACCGCGGCCTGCGGACTGCTCTCCGGGGAGTCCTTCAGCCGGGCCCGGAACACCGGGTCCGACGTGTAGTTCGCCAGGCAGTGACCCCGGAGCTGCGGAAAGTTCGAACCGGCCAGGTCCCGAGGCCGCCAGCCGGTGACCCAGGTGTCCAGGGTGACCACGATCCCCTTGAACCCCGCCGCCTCGGCCCGCCCCACCAGGCTCGCCGCCAGATCGCGGTCCGTGGGCGTGTACAGCTGGAAGAAGCCCGGCGTCCCGCCGAACTCCGCCGCCACCTGCTCCATCGGGTCCACGCTCAGCGTCGAGGCGACCATCGGCACGCCGGTCCCCGCGGCGGCCTGCGCGGCCGCCAGGTCGCCGTGCCCGTCCTGCGCGCACAGTCCGAGCACCCCGACCGGCGCCATGAACAGCGGCGACGGCAGCGTGAGGCCGAACAGGTCCACGCCGAGGTCGCGCTCCTTGGCGCCCACCATCATCCGCGGCACCAGCCCCCAGCGCTCGAAGGCGCTCACATTGGCGCGCTGAGTGTGCTCGTTGCCCGCGCCCCCGGCCACGTACGACCAGACCGACGGCGGCAGCGCCGCCTCCGCCCCGGCCTCCAGGCCCGCGAAGGTCATCGGCAGCTCGGGCAGCACCCCGGCGAGCCCGTTGAGGTAGATCTCGTACTGGTAGTCCCCGAACTGCGCGGCCATCCGCCGTCCCCTCCGTCACCTTCGACCCGGCCGACCCGGGCGCGCCGAGGCCACCCTGCCATCAGTCCGGCGGCTTCGGTACGGGCTCGGTGCCGGGCTCCGGATGGACCGGCGGATCCTCGTCCGGATCCGGCGCGTGCGGGTCGTGCGGCACCGGGTCCGGATCCGGCAGCGGGCGCGGCGGCGCCGGCCGCGGGGCGTTCGGGTCCGGCCGGTTCGGCGGGGCGGGCGGCGGCGGGACCGGGACGGTGTCCGGGTCCGGCGGCACGGGCACGGTCATGGCGTCCAGCCCCTCACATGTGCCGGTTCGCGTAGTACCGCTCGACCAGCTGCAGGTACGGCAGGTCGTCCTCGTGCTGACCGCTCTCGAACGGCGGCGCGTCCTTGATCTCCGCCTTCGTGGCGGCCAGGTGCACGGTCTCGTCCGCCGGGTCGATCATGACCACGAGACCGGCCGGGAGCAGGACACGATGGCCGAAGATCCACGGCCCGGTGTCCACGACGATGTACGACCGGCCGACGTCCTCGGAATACTTGTCGATCTTCCCGATGTGTCCGTCGGACGCCTCGACCCGGTAGCCGATCAGCTCCGCTCCGGGAGCGTGTCCCGACGTCTCGGCGTATCCCCAGAAGTCCGTGCCCATGACCGCCACCTCCTCCTCGCCCTGAGCGACTGCCCCGGATCCCCGCGTCCACGCGCCTTCGGCGGTCCGAAGGCCCGGCGTGTCCGGGCGGCGAGGTCACCCGTGTGCACGGTTCCGCGCCATGTGACCGAGGGCCCTTTCCCTCGCACCGCGATCACGAGATATCTTGATGTCGAGCAATCTCGCATACGCAGACGTGGAGCGGAGCACCCGGTGACTGACTCGACCATCATCTACACCCACACTGACGAGGCGCCCGCCCTGGCGACGTACTCGTTCCTCCCCGTGGTCCAGGCGTACGCCGCCACGGCCGGCGTCGGCGTCGAGACCCGCGACATCTCCCTGGCCGGGCGCATCATCTCCGGCTTCCCGGAGTACCTGGACGAGGGGCAGCGGATCGCCGACGCCCTGGCCGAGCTCGGCGAGCTCGCCAAGACGCCGGCCGCGAACATCATCAAGCTGCCGAACATCTCGGCCTCCATCCCGCAGCTCAAGGCCGCGATCGCCGAGCTCCAGGGCCAGGGCTACGCGCTTCCGGACTACCCGGACGACCCGAAGACCGACGAGGAGCGCGACATCCGCGCCCGCTACGACAAGGTCAAGGGCAGCGCCGTCAACCCGGTCCTGCGCGAGGGCAACTCCGACCGCCGCGCCCCCGCCTCGGTCAAGAACTACGCCAAGACCCACCCGCACCGCATGGGCGCCTGGACCCCCGAGTCCAAGACCAACGTCGCCACCATGGGCGAGAACGACTTCCGCTCCACCGAGAAGTCCACCACCATCGCCGAGGCCGGCGCCCTGCGCATCGAGCACGTCGCCGCCGACGGCACCACCACCGTGCTGCGCGAGTCCGTGCCGGTCCTCGCCGGTGAGGTCGTCGACGCCTCCGTCATGCGCGTCGCCGCCCTGCGCACCTTCCTGAGCGAGCAGGTCGCCCGCGCCAAGGCCGAGGACGTCCTCTTCTCCGTGCACCTCAAGGCCACGATGATGAAGGTCTCCGACCCGATCGTCTTCGGCCACGTGGTCCGCGCCTTCTTCCCGAAGACCTTCGAGACCTACGGCGCCAAGCTGGCCGCCGCCGGGCTCTCCCCGAACGACGGCCTCGGCACCATCCTGGCCGGCCTGTCCGCGCTGCCCGAGGGCGACGAGATCAAGGCCTCCTTCGACGACGAGATCACCGAGGGCCCGGCCCTCGCGATGGTCGACTCCGACAAGGGCATCACCAACCTGCACGTGCCGTCCGACGTCATCGTCGACGCCTCCATGCCGGCCATGATCCGCACCTCCGGCCACATGTGGGGCCCGGACGGCCAGGAGGCCGACACCCTCGCCGTCCTCCCGGACAGCAGCTACTCCGGCGTCTACCAGGTCGTCGTCGACGACTGCCGCGCCCACGGCGCGTTCGACCCGGCCACCATGGGCTCGGTGCCGAACGTCGGCCTCATGGCCCAGAAGGCCGAGGAGTACGGCTCCCACGACAAGACCTTCGAGATCGCGTCCGCCGGCACCGTCCGCCTGGTCGACCAGGCCGGCAACGTCGTCCTGGAGCAGGAGGTCGCCGAGGGCGACATCTTCCGCGCCTGCCAGACCAAGGACCTCCCGGTCCAGGACTGGGTCAAGCTCGCCGTCAACCGCGCCCGCGCCACCGGCAACCCGGCCGTCTTCTGGCTGGACGCCGAGCGTGCCCACGACGCGCAGCTGATCGCCAAGATCGAGCAGTACCTGCCGCAGCACGACACCGAGGGTCTCGAGATCAAGATCCTCTCCCCGGTCGAGGCCACCAAGTTCTCCCTGGAGCGCATCCGCCGCGGCGAGGACACCATCTCGGTCACCGGCAACGTGCTGCGCGACTACCTGACCGACCTCTTCCCGATCCTGGAGCTGGGCACCAGCGCCAAGATGCTCTCCGTCGTCCCGCTGATGGCGGGCGGCGGCCTGTTCGAGACCGGCGCCGGCGGCTCCGCCCCGAAGCACGTCCAGCAGCTCGTCAAGGAGAACTACCTCCGCTGGGACAGCCTCGGCGAGTTCTTCGCCCTGGCCGCCTCCTTCGAGCACCTGGCGACCACCACGGGCAACGCCCGCGCCCAGGTCCTGGCCGACACCCTCGACCGCGGCACCGCGACCTTCCTCAACGAGGACAAGTCGCCGACCCGTCGCGTCGGCGGCATCGACAACCGCGGCAGCCACTTCTACCTCGCCCTGTACTGGGCCCAGGAGCTGGCCAAGCAGACCGACGACGCCGAGCTGGCCAAGGCCTTCGCGCCGCTCGCCGAGACGCTCACCGCGAACGAGCAGAAGATCGTCGACGAGCTGAACGCCGTCCAGGGCTCCCCTGCCGACATCGGCGGCTACTACCAGCCCGACGTCACCAAGGCCGCGGCGATCATGCGCCCGTCCGCGACCTTCAACGAGGCCGTCGCGAGCCTCGGCTGATCCGCGGCGGCGACAGCCGCCCGCACCGCGCGTACCGCCCCGGCAGGCGTCCCGTCCTGCCGGGGCGGTCCCGTACGCCCCGCACCGGCGCCGATCCGGAACGACCTCGTCCCGCCGGTGGCGGATCCCGAACCACGGTGTGAACCTGGGGGAATGAGCTGGGCATCATGGACGACGGCCGGGGTCTACACCGGACGCGGCGGGGTTCTCACCGAGGAGGGCGGTGTGGTCACGGGCGATCTGACCGTGCACACCACCTACGTCGACGACGAGGCACGGGTCGCCGTGCAGTACACGGGCGCCTCCGACTGGTTCACGATGGCGGGCAGCCCCGTCCCGTGCACCTCGGAGCAGGAGAGCCGGGAGCTGCACGACGCGGTCGTCGCGGCCGTCCGGGCCGGCGGCGGTGCCACCGTCCCGTATCTGCCGCACCCGCCCGACACCCCACAGTCCCCACGTCGTAGCGTCTGAACGAAGAATTCCGGTCGCGGCGCGCGCATAACCGTCATCCCACGGTCCTCCGCGGATCTCCCGAACGACGGGACACGGATCAGGGACGAGGGAGCACGGACATGCACAGCGACGAGCGTCGCGCCCAGGAGCTGGTGAACGCCGCGCGGACGGGCGACCCGCGGGCCCGGGAGGCGCTGGCCGCGGCGTACCTCCCGCTCGTCTACAACATCGTCGGCCGCGCCCTCGACGGGCACGCGGACGTCGACGACGTCGTGCAGGAGACCATGGTCCGCGCCCTCGACGGCCTGGACGCGCTGCGCGACCCCGCACGGTTCCGCTCCTGGCTGATCGCCATCGCGATGAACCAGATACGCCGCAGGTGGCGCACCCGGCAGCAGCAGCCGCTCACCGGCCTCGACACCGTGGCCGAGACCCCCGACCCGGCCGGCGACTTCGTCGACCTCACCATCCTGCGCCTCGGCCTGTCCGGGCAGCGACGCGAGGTGGCCCGGGCGACCCGCTGGCTCGACGCCGACGACCGCGAGCTGCTCGCCCTGTGGTGGCTGGAGGCCGCCGGCGAACTCGACCGCGCCGAACTCGCCGAGGCGCTGGCCGTCGACCCGGGGCACGCGGCCGTCCGGGTGCGGCGCATGAAGGAACAGCTGGAGACCGGCCGCGGGATCGTCCGGGCCCTGGCGGCCGAGCCACGCTGCCCGGCACTCGCCGACACGATCGCGACCTGGGACGGCCGGCCCTCGCCGCTCTGGCGCAAACGCATAGCCCGGCACCTGCGCGAGTGCCGGAGCTGCTCCGGCGCATGGTCGGGCCTGGCCCCGGCCGAGGGCCTCCTGGCGGGCCTCGCGCTGATCACGCCGCTGCTCGGGGCGGGGGCGGGGCTGCCGGGGGCGGGCTCGTACGAGACGGTCGCGGCGGGGTTCGGGGAGGTTTCCGTCTCCGGGCCCGGTGGTGTTCCCGCGCCCAGGGACGGGCACGGCGGCGTTCCCGCGCCCGGGCCCGGCGGTGTTCCGGGGCCCCGGGCGGGTGGTTCGGGCGGGCGGCGGGTCGCGCTCGCCGGGGGCGCGGCCGTCGTCGCCGCGGCACTGCTCGTCGCACTGTGGCCGGAGCGGGATGCTCCGCCCGGTCCCGTACGGCCCGCTGCCGCCCCGCCCGTCACGCCCGCCGCGACCACGGAGCCGCCCCCGTCCCCGTCCGCCCCGCCGCGGCCCAGCGTCACCGCCACGCCGAAGGCCTCCCGTACCGCGCCGCGGCTCTCGGCTGTGGAACGGCTGACCCGGATCGTCAACCAGCGCCGGGCCGAGGCCGGTTGCGGGCCGCTGCGCACCGACCCGCGGCTCGTCGAGGCGGCCCGCGCGCACGCCCGGGACATGGTGGCGCAGGGCTACTTCGACCACGCGAGCCCCGACGGCCGGAACGTCGACGCCAGGGTCGGCGCCGCCGGCTACCGGTGGAGCCTGGTCGGCGAGAACCTGGCCGCGGGCCGCCGGGACCCCGGCGCGGTCGTCGGCGACTGGATGGACAGCGACGGCCACCGCCGCAACATGCTGGACTGCCGCTTCCGTGACACCGGCGTCGCCGCCGTACCCGGGCCCGACGGCACGGTGTGGGTGCAGACGCTGGCGAAGCCGTCCTGAGGTGTCGGGTCCTAGCTCTGCGGCGCGCCGAAGTCCTGGACCCACCAGGGGCCGCTCGCACGGAGGTTGACGCCGACGCCCACATGTTTGTAGGTGCAGTTGAGGACGTTGCGGCGGTGGATCGGGCTGCCCATCCAGTCCCGCATCACCCGCGCCGGGCTCTTCGGGCCCCGGTGGATGTTCTCGCCCCAGGCCCGCCAGTCGTACCCCGCCGCCGTGAGACGGTCGCCGCCGTCCCGGCCGTCCGGGCTCTCATGCTCGTAGTAGCCGCGCGCGGCCATGTCGTCGGCGTGCGCCTGCGCGGCGGCCGTCAGCCGGGCCGTGGTCCGCAGCGCACCGCAACCCGCCCGCTCGCGTTCGGCGTTGGCGAGTTCGACGACCTGCTCCGCGTACGTCTCGGCCGTGCTCAGAGGGGCGGCGGCGGTCCCGGGCGGGCCGGCGGTGGAGACGGGGGACGCCCCGGAGGTCAGCGCCAGGACGGCCGCGGCGCCGCTCGCGCCCGCCAGCACCACCGCCGTCGTCCGCAGCGGCCCGCGCCTCCCGCGGCGCCCGGGGCCGGTGACCGACCTGGGGAGGTCGGCGGAGGGCAGGCGGGTGTCGTCGTGATCGCGGTGCGGTCGCATGCGGCCAGTCTCGGCGCGCGCCGCCGCCCCGGCATCCGGAGCGACGTTTCGGGGGACGGCGCCGGGAGGGCGTCGGTCAGTCGTGCGGGACGACCGCCACCGGGCAGTTCGCGTGATGCAGCGCGGCGTGGGCGACCGAGCCGATGCGGGGGCCCACCGCGCCCCGCTTGGCGCGGCGGCCGACGACCAGGAGAGAGGCGGAGGCGGAGGCCGACAGGAGGACCTCGCCCGCGCTGCCGATCTCCACGTGCTCGGCCACCCGGACGTCCGGGTACCGCTCGCGCCACGGGGCCAGTACCTCGTGCAGCGCCTTCTCCTCGAACGGCACCAGGCCACCCGCCTCGTCCGCCAGCCGCATCGAGCCGGGGCTGTACGCGTACAGCGGCGGTAGGCTCCACGCGCGAACGGCCCGCAGGACGGCCCCGCGCGCCGCGGCGGTCTCGAACGCGAAGCGCAGCGCCGAGGCGCTGTCGTCCGCGCCGCCCAGCTGCCCGACGACGACCTCGCCCGAGTCGTCGTCGCCCGCCCCTTCCCCGCCGCGCCCCGGTCGCACCGCGACGACCGGGCGCTCCGCGCCGGCGATGATCTGCTGTCCGTACGAGCCGAGCAGGAAGCCGGCGACCGGGCCGTGCCCGCGCGAGCCGATGACGACCATCGCCGCCCGCTCCTGCAGGCCGAGGAGCCCGGGGACAGGCGTGTCGGGGACCACCTCGGCGCTGAGCGCGACGTCCGGGTGCGCCGCGGCCACGGCGGTCGCGGCCTCCTCGGCGACGTGCTCGGCGAGCCGCTGCTGGTCGCCCTCCTCCTGTACGAGCGGCAGGTCCAGCGGCTGCCAGAGCCAGGCGTGCACGAGACGCAGCGGCAGCCCGCGCCGTCCCGCCTCGCGGGCGGCCCAGTCGGCCGCGGCGAGACTCTCCGCGGAACCGTCCACTCCGGCGATGATCTCGAGACCCATCCGACTTCCCTCCACGTACGTCCCTTGTCGCTCCTGCTCCCAGCATGGGCCCGGGAGCGGGGGATCACACGGGGAGCGTCAGCCGGGCGTGGGTGCCGTTGAGGTAGTGGTCGCCGATGTCGCGCAGCCGGTGGGTGGGGGAGTGGCGGGCGGTGAGGGCGCGGGCGTTGCGCCAGAAGCGGTCGAAGCCGGGCCCGGAGCCCGCGGGTTCGGGGCGGTCGGCGGAGCCCACGAGCTCCAGGATGCGGGTGGTGACATGGACGGCCGCGCGGTCGGTGACCGCCTCCGCCGCGGCGACGAGGACGGCGATGTCCGCCCGCTCCTCCACGCCCAGGCTCCCGCCCGCGTCGAGGCCCCGGGCCAGGGCGTCCGTCGCGCGCCCGGCGACCGAGGCCGCGGCGTGCGCGGCGGTGGCCAGCTCGCCGTACGCGAGCAGCAGATACGGGTCGTCGTCGCGCGGCGCGTACGTGACCGCGTGCCCGGCGGCGGTCCGTACGCTGTGCGGCTGCGCGGCGTGGCCGGCCCGGCTGACGTCCCGGGCCTCGGCCAGTGCGCCCTCGGCGATGCCGAGCCCGACCTGCACGAGGAGGAGCCGCAGGGCGAGCGGGGCGAGGGCGGCGTACGGCGTGACGTCGTGCTCGTCGCGCGGCACCCGTCCGAGGACCGCCTCCGCGGCGACGGGCGCCCGGTCGAACGTCACGGTTCCCGCACCGGACAGGCGCTGGCCCAGCCGGTCGGTGGCGGGCTCGGTGAACACGGCCGGGTGCGCCGGGTCCACGAGGACGATCAGTAAGTCGCCGGTCCCGGTACACCGCGCGCCGACGACCAGCCGGTCCGCGACCGTGACGCCGGAGGCGAAGTACCGGCGGCCTTCGAGCACGAAGCCGCCGCCCTCGGGGCTCCCGGGTTCGTCGGTGCTCTCCGGCGTGAGGACGAGGTCGGGCGTCTCCGTCCCCGTCTCCGCACGAGACGACTCCACGCCGCCCGCCAGCAGCCAGCCCTCCCGCTCCGCCACCGTCTCCACCGGCTCGGTCGCGGTCTTCCCGTCCTCGGTGCCGAAGAAGCGCGCACTCCACGCCAACGCGTAGTGATGGGCGAGGAGTTCGCCGATCGAGCTGTCGGCCGTGGAGATCTCCCGGATCACCGCGGAGGCCGCCCGCCAGTCCGCACCGCGCCGCCCGTCCGGGCTCGGCGGCGTGAGCAGCGCGGGCAGCCCCGCCTCCTGGAGGCGGGCGAGCTCGTCGAGCGGGGACTTGCCGGCCCGGTCCCGGGCGAGCGCGTCGACGGCGAGGTCGTCGGTGAGCTCCCGGGTGACGCGGTGCCAGATCTCGTCCTCCACGGGCCGGTCGGGCCGACCGGCGGCGGAGCGCTTGGCGGACTTCCTGGGCCTCGTCACGTCACCTCACCTGTTCCCTAGTTTCCCCACTGGAATAGTAGGGATACTGCCACGGCAGTTCGAACAGACTCCAGAGGGCGCCCACATCGTGGACCGGACCGTCCTGCCGGGTGAGACCCGTATCAAGGGTGGCAGCCGCGGGCGGCGTCGCTCAGGGGTTCGTCCACGCCTCCGGCGCGTCCGCCAGTGCCGACACCTCGGGCGGCAGCTTCCCCGCCGCCACGTCCGCCAGCGAGACCCCTTCGAGCACCTGGCGCACATTGGCCCGCACCGCGATCCACAGCGTCAGCAGGGACTCGGCGGGACCGGTGTACGCGAGCTCCGGCGGACGCACCCCGCGCACCGACACCAGCGGCCCGTCCACCACGCGGATCACGTCGGCGACCGAGATCTCCGCGGCCGGTCGCGCCAGCCAGTACCCGCCGTTGCCGCCGCGCTGGCTCTGCACCAGCCCGCCCCGGCGCATGTCGCCGAGGATGCCCTCGAGGAACTTGTGCGAGATGCCCTGCGCATCGGCCACGGCCTCGGCCTTCAGCGGGCCCTCGTCCTGGGCGGCGGCGAGCTGCAGTGCGGCACGCACCGCGTAGTCGGCCCTGGCTGAGATGCGCATGCCCGCATTATTCCGTACGGCCGTGACCCGCCCCCGGCCCGCCGGGCGCGGGGCCGCCTAGCGCCGCCGACACCCCGTACGTTCGGGCGCGTCCGTGCCGTCACCCGTGCGGAGCAGTCCGCCGTGCCGTCCCCTGGTCCGCGCCGAAGGCTGGCCCTATCCGTTCACGGGCAGGGAGGTCTGATGAGTTCGATGGACGTACCGGCGGATGCGACGCCGCCGGGGGCCGCACGGTCGGAGACCCGGACGGCGGTGGACCGGCCGGGCATCCCCACCATCACGTGGGTGACGCTCGCGCTGATGACCACCGCCTCGGTGGCCAGTCTGCGCGCCGCCCCGACGATGGCCGTCTACGGCCTGGCCTGCGTCTTCCTGTATCTCGTCCCCGCGATCGTGTTCCTGCTGCCGACCGCGCTGGTCTCGGCGGAACTCGCCTCGGGCTGGTCCGGCGGCGTGTACCGCTGGGTCAGCGAGGGCCTTTCGAAGCCGCTGGGCTTCCTCGCGGTCTGGTGCCAGTTCGCGATGACGATCTTCTACTACCCGAGCCTGCTCGCCTTCGTGGCGAGCACCATCGCGTACGTCATCGACCCGTCCCTGGCCTCCAACGGCGTGTACACCGCCATCGTGATCATGGTCCTGTACTGGACCGGCGTCTGGGTCTCCTCGCGCGGCACCAAGGCCCTGGCGGGCCTGTCGAGCTGGGGCCTCGTCATCGGCACGCTCGTGCCCGGCACGATCCTCGTCGTCCTCGGTATGGTCTTCCTCGCCCAGGGCAACCCGTCCGCGGCCCCGATGAACGCCGACCACCTGCTCCCGCAGTGGACCGGGCTCGCCAGCCTCGTGCTGATCGTCAACAACTTCCTGTCGTACTCCGGCATGGAGATGAACGCGGTCCACGTCTCCTCGCTGAAGGACCCGGCGAAGGAGTACCCGAAGTCGATGTTCCTGGCCATGGGCCTGGTGCTGCTGATCTTCATCCTGCCCGCGCTGGCCATCAGCTGGGTCGTGCCGGCCGACCAGCTCAGCCTCACCGCCGGCGTCATGCAGGCGTTCGACGCGTTCTTCGCCTACTTCGACGTCGGGTGGATGACGCCGATCGCCGCCGTCATGCTGATCTCCGCCTCGCTGGCCGGCATGCTGACCTGGCTCGCCGGGCCGTCCAAGGGCCTCCTGGAGATCTCCCGCCAGGAGGGCTACCTGCCGCCGTTCCTGCAGAAGCTCAACAAGTACGGCATCCAGCAGAACATCCTCGTCACGCAGGGCGTCGTGACCTCCGTCATTGCCCTCATGTACGCGCTGATCCCGAACGTCTCCAGCGTCTACTGGATCTTCTCGACGATCACCACGCAGGTCTACCTCATCGTCTACCTGCTGATGTTCGTGGCGGCGATGCGGCTGCGGAAGAACAAGCCCGACCACCCGCGCGGCTACCGGGTGCCCATGCTCGGCCTGGTGTGCACGACCGGCCTGCTGGCCTCGCTCGCGGCGCTGGGCATCGGCTTCGTGCCGCCCTCGCAGTTCGGCGGCGGCAGCGTGATCGCCTACGTGCTCTTCATCGCGTGCGGCCTGTTCGTCCTGGGTCTGCTCATCCCCTGGCTGTTCCTCAAGTTCCGCAAGCCCGGCTGGCGGACGGCCGCCGCCGAGTCGACGGGAGACCCGTCATGAGCCGCACCCGCTTCGCCTCGGAGCATCGCTGGGTCTACATCGGAGCGATCGTCATCCTGCTCGCGATGGTCGTGATCGGACTGATCCAGTTCAGGAGCGTGAAGCAGAACAACGACACCTACGCCAAGGCTCAGGAACTCAGCAAGGAGCTGGTGGCGGCGGGCTACCCGGCGCCCGACATCGACGTCGTCGAGCAGCTGCTCGGAACGGACGGCGGCGCGGTCTGCGAGGACCCGGGCAGCACCTTGAAGCGGGCTCTTTGGAACGTCCAGCAGCTCTCCAACGGAGCCACCGGCCCCGGCCAACGCCCGGTGATCGGCGACACCCGTGCGGTCGAGCTGGAGAGGATCGTGCTCCAGGTGTACTGCCCCGACAAGGTCGACGAGTTCGACGAGGACATCGACGACCTGGACACCAGGGAGACGGTCAAGCGCTGAGGGACCGCCGCCGGCCGGTCACCCGATACGGTGACCGGCCAGCGGCGCCGTCGTGTCACCGGCCCCCGTGCGGACGCCCCGCAGGAACGCCGCCATGGCCTCCAGCGAACTCGTCGTGGGCTGCCAGCCCAGCTCGGTGCGGGCCCGCTCCGTCGACAGCAGCGGCAGTCGCAGCACGGCGTCGAGCAGGTCCGGCGACGCCGGCGCCAGCCGCAGCCGCCAGGCCGCCGACAGTGCCCCGCGGACCGCGCCGCCCGGGACGCGTACCACCCGGGCGTTCAGCAGCCCGGCCAACTGCCGGGCGTCCAGAACCGGTTCGGCCGCGAGGTTGAACGCCCCGCGCACGTCGGCGAGGACCGCGAGGCGGTAGGCCTGCGCCGCGTCGTCGGTGTGCAGCACCTGGAAGCGCAGCCCCTCGAGGTCCGGCACCACCGGCACCAGCTCGGGGCGCAGCAGCGGCCCGGGGAAGAACCGGCCCGCGAAGATCCTGCGCTGCTCGCTCGCCGCCTCCTCCTTGAACAGGAAGCCCGGCCGCATCCGCACCACCCGGATCTCCGGGTGGTCGCGCTCGTACCCGTCCAGGACCCGTTCGAGGTAGGCCTTCTCGCGGCAGTACGCCGCCGCCGGCCAGCCGTGCGTCGGCCACGACTCGGTCACGCCCGGTCCCGACTTCGGCCCGGGCGAGTACGCCCCCACCGAGGACGCGTGCACCAGGACCGGCACCCCCGCCGCCGCGACCGCGTCGAACACCCGCAGCGTGCCGAGGACGTTGGTGCGCCAGGTCGTCACCGGGGCATGGGTCGGCTGGAAGCGCCAGGCCAGGTGGACGACCGCGTCGGCTCCGGCGAGGTGCCGTACCAGCCGGTCCGTCGCGTCCTCGCTCGCGATGTCCACGCTCTCCCAGGAGGTCTTCGGTACGTCCAGGTCCGGCCGGCGCCGGGCGAGTCCCAGCACCGAACCGATCCGCGGGTCCGCCGCCAGGGCCCGGACCACACTCGTCCCGACGTTGCCGGTGGCGCCGACGACGACCACGCGCAGACGCGCGCCTTCTTCCGTGTCCATGGCCCACACTCTCCGTCACCGCCGGGGGCTCCGCATCTTCGCGCCGTGCCGCCTTCCGTGGTGTTTGCGCACGTCAGGGACCCTTCGGGGGCCAAAGGGTCACGGAACGTGGCCGTCCGGCTCGCGGGCGTGGCGGAACGACCCCAAGATTGGCGCAGCGGGGGTCCAGCCAGGAGGACAAGAGATGCTGCTGCCCGACCGAAACACGATCGACCGACTCCTGCGTCACTACCGGGCGCAGGAACGGATCGTGCTGGCGCGCCCCGGCGATCTGGGCACCCGCCGCCGCTTCGAGGACACCGCGTACACCCTGTGCGTCCTGATGGGCGAGCGCACGGCGCGCGAGGCCGTACAGGCGGCCGAGCGGTACGTGGCCCGGGGCGGCGCCGTCTCCCCGACGGCGCGCGCGGAGGCGTAGGGCGGAAGCGGTCCGGCCGGTGGGTCGCACGCGCCGCTCATAGGCGCGATAGTCGAGGGTGAGGAGCGGCGGGTGCGACGGCGCGCACCACGGACGGTCGGGCGCCGGCGCTGACGAAGGAGGCGAGCCAGGGGATGGACGGGGATTCCGGGCAGCGGTTCGGCGTCGAGGTGACATCCGGCGACGGGGCAGTGGTGCTCGCCCTGTCGGGGGAACTCGACCACGACACGGCGGAGCCGCTGCGCGTGGCGCTCGCCGAGCAGATCGAGGCGGGCGCACGGCGCATCGTCGTCGACTGCGCCCGACTGCGCTTCTGCGACTCCACCGGCCTCAACGCGCTGCTGCGCGCCCGGCTCCAGGCTCAGGAGAACGGCGGGCGCGTCGAGCTGGCCGACCTCCGTCCGCCGGTGAGCCGGATGTTCGAGATCACCGGTGCGCACACCGTCTTCCAGGTCCACGCCGACCTTGCCGCCGCCCTCGCCTCGGCGGACCGGCGGCCGGAACGGGGGTGACGCCGATGGGCGTGCGCGGCGAGACAGGGGCCGAAGAGGTCCGCCGACTGGAGCTCCGCGGGGCCGAGGGCGTGGTCGGCCGCTGCCGCGACTTCACCGCCGCGGCCCTCGCCGACTGGGGTTGGACCCCGGCGCGGGACGAGGAGGCGAGGGAGGTGGCCGACGACGTGCTGCTGCTGGTCTCCGAGGTGGTCACCAACGCCTGCCTGCACGCCGGCGGCCCGGAGGAGATCGTCCTGCGGCACCGCGACGGCGTGCTGCGGGTGGAGGTCGCCGACCCCAGCCCCGAACACCCCCGGCGCGGCGGCCCGCGCCCCTCCTCGCTCCCCGGCGGTCACGGCGTCATGGTCCTCGACCGCCTCGCGGGCCGCTGGGGCTCGCGGACGCGCGAGACCGGGGGAGGCAAGGTGGTCTGGCTGGAGATCGCCGGCCCGGGCGCGATCAGGCCCCCGTCGGACCTCCGCATCCCCGGCGCCTAGGCACCCCGGCGCCTACGTATCCCAGCTCAGGCATCAGGGGAGGGCGGGACCGTACCGTGCGTCGGCGGCGTGTCGTCCAGCAGCCCGTCGCGCAGGGTGTGCAGGATCCGGGCGAGCAGTCGCGAGATGTGCATCTGCGAGAGGCCGAGTCGCGCGCCGATCTCCGCCTGCGTGAGTTCCTGGCCGAAGCGGAGCGACAGGATGCACCGGTCCCGCTCGTCCAGCTGGGCGATCAGCGGCCCCAGCGACTCCAGCGCGTCGATCAGCTCGAAGGACCGTTCCTCCGTGCCCAGGTGCCGCAAGAGGCCGTTGAAGGTGTCCTCCTCGTCCCCGTACGGCGTGTCCAGGGAGCGGGCCACGTAGCCGTTCGCCGCCTGCTCGCCCTCCGCTATCCGCTCCTCGTCCACCCCGAGGTGTGCGGCCAGTTCCGCGCGGGTCGGCCGACGGCCCAGCCGCTGCTCCAGCACGTCCACGGCCTTCGCGAGGTCGATGCGCAGTTCCTGGAGCCGCCGCGGAACCTGCACGGACCAGCTGGTGTCGCGGAAGAACCGCTTCATCTCGCCGACGATCGTGGGCAGCGCGAACGCCGAGAACTCGATCCCGCGGCCCGGCTCGAACCGGTTGATCGCCTTGATCAGGCCGACCGTGCCGACCTGGACGATGTCCTCGGCCGGCTCGGCCCGGTTCCGGAACCGGCGGGCCGCGAACTTCACCAGGCTGAGATTGAGCTCGACCAGCGTGTTGCGCACGTACGCGTGCTCCGGCGTGCCTTCCTCCAGCTCCGACATGCGGACGAAGAGCGCCGTGGAGAGGGTCTGAGCATCCTGGGTGCTGACGTCCGTCGGCCGGTCGATCTCCGGAAGGCCGCCGAGTGCCTCGCGGCGTACTGCCGCGGGGTCGAAGGGTGAGGGCGGGGGGGGTCTGCCGGGCACGAGGTTACCTCCGACGGTGGGGGAGGGCCCGATCCGCCGGTGCCACCGACGACCGGGTCCGTCGTACGAGGGTCCTGACCGAAACATGCCCGTTCGATACGGTTTGAAGCGTTTCTCCGGGGAACCCGTCGCGATATGAGAGCGGCAGGGCAGGAGAGGCTCATGGAGACGAGCCGGCGCATCCCGCTCACCGACGGGGCCCCGACGGTCGGGGAGTGCCGCGACCGGACGGCCGCGGTGCTGCACGAGTGGTTCGGTCGGGACGGCGGCACGGAGCGCGCCGCCGTCGACGACGTCCTGCTGCTCGTCTCGGAGCTGGTCACCAACGCGTACACGCACGGCGGCGCACCGTACGAGTTGCTCCTCGACCGGGTCGGTGACCGGCTGTGGGTCCAGGTGAGCGACACCAGCCCGGTACGCCCGAGGCCGCACGGCCCGCACAAGGCAGGCCGCCCCTCCGGCCACGGGCTCTACCTGCTCGAACGGCTGGCGGACGCGTGGGGGTGGGTACCGCGTGGCGCGGGCAAGGCGGTCTGGTTCGAGATCACGGTCCTGGGGGGCGTCGGCCCGCACGACGGGGAGGCAGACGGGTAGCGAGGCGCGCCCCGCCCGGGGCGGGTGGTCGGCCGCCGCTCAGCTGCCGCCCGCCGTGCCCCGCCGACGCCACAGCCACACACCCGCGGCGGCGGCGAGCGCCGAGCAGACGAGGGCGAGCGGAAGACCCGGGTTCGCCCCCGAGTCCTCGTGCTTCGCCGCGGTCTCGGGAGCACGGCGGGACGCGCTCCCGGCCCGGGGCGCCGCTTTCGCGGTCACCGGGCCCGGGCCCGCCGCCTGCTGCGGGTTCTCGCGCTCGGTGCGGGCCGGCCCGGGCTGCAGCGAGCCGACCGGCCGTACCTTCCCGGCGGCCTCGAAGCCCCAGTCGAGCAGCTGCCGCGCCTCCTCGTACACGGCGAGCCCGCCGCCCGACTGCGGGTTCATGACCGTGACGACCAGCGTCCGCGAGCCGCGCTGCGCGGCCGCGATGAGCGTGTTGCCCGCACCGCTGGTGTAGCCGTTCTTCACGCCGAGCAGCCCCGAGTAGCGGGCCACCCCGTCCGCCCCGGTGAGCAGCCGGTTGGTGTTGCGGATGGCGTACGACGAGCTGCCGGAGGGGAAGTCCGTGTACGGCGTGGAGCAGTACTTGGCGAACTCCGGGTTCTGCAGACCGGTCCGGCCGAAGACCGCCAGGTCGAACGCCGACGAGACCTGGCCCGGCGCGTCGTAGCCGTCCGGGGACACCACCCGGGTGTCCCACGCGCCCAGGGCGGTCGCCTTGTCCTGCATCCGGCGGGACATGGAGTCCCAGCCGCCGTCGAGCGAGGCGAGCACCCGTACCGCGTCGTTGCCCGAGCTGAGGAAGACCCCGTTCCACAGGTCGGAGACCTTGTACGTGTACCCCGCCTGGACGCCGACCAGGCTGCTGCCCGCGCCCACCCCCTTCAGTTCCTCCTCCGTCACCTTGTGCTCCGTCCACGCGGGGAGACTGGGCAGCGAGGTGAGCGCGAACAGGGTCTTCAACGTGCTCGCGGGCGGCAGCTTGCGGTGCGCGTCGTGCGCCGCGAGCACCTCGCCCGAACCGGCGTCGGCCACCAGCCACGCCAGGGCGGAGACGTCCTCCGGCACGCCTGGCGCGCCGGGCAGCGGCCGGACCTGCGTCCCGGTCCGGTACAGCGCCGCGGGGTCGACGAACGCGCGCGGCGGTGGAGTGGGTTCGGCGACGGACGCGGCGACGGCCGCCGGAGCGGGCAGCGCGAGCAGGAGCGCCGCGGCACCGGCGGCAGCATGACGAACGGCTGACGTGACGATCATTCAGTCACCGTAGGAAGGGGTGCGGGAGGCCGCAGGGCGGAGTGCGCCGACCGGCCTATCCGGGTGGACACCTCCGGTACCGGGGTACCGCGCACGACGCGGGGAGCGACCAGGCATGCTGTCCCACGTGTCGTCACTTCCGTACCAGAGCCGACAGAGTGAGGGTCCGTCGACCGCTGTGGGCGCCTCTCCGGCCCCCGGCGGAACCGGCCCGGCCGCCGCTCCCGGCCCGCCGCCGCCTCGGGACCCCTCCGACCAGCACGACGTACCCGGCGGGGCCTTCGGCGCACCCCTGGGAACGCCTCCCGGCGGGCCGGCCGTACGCGACGAACGGGAGAGACCGGGCGGGGCCGCGATCTCGGGCCACATGATCGTGTGCGGCGACGACGTCCTCGCCCACCGCCTGGCGAGCGAGCTCAGCGAGGTGTACCGGGAGCAGGTCACCCTCGTCGTCCCCGGCGCGACGCCCTCCCCGCAGCAGCCCGACGCGCCGCGGCCCGGCCGCGCGATGGCCCTCTTCGGCCGGGTGACCGCCGCGGTGACCCGCACCGCCTCCGCGCACACGGGGACCGCGGGCGCTCCTCCGGCCGGTGCGCCGGCGGCCGCCGAGGAGGCCCGGACGCCGATCCGGATCGTCGAGGCCGTCGCGATCGACGAGGACACGCTGCTCCGCGCGGGCATCGACCGGGCCGCGGCGCTCGCACTCGTCCACGACGACGACGAGACCAACATCCGCCACGCCCTCGCCGCGCGCCGGCTGAGCCCCCGGCTGCGCCTGGTGATCCGCCTCTACAACCGCAAGCTCGGCCAGCATCTGGAGAACCTGCTGGACCAGGCCGCGGCGGTCGCCGAGCCCGGCCTGGACCCGAGCGTCCTGGACGCCGCCACCACCGTGCTGTCCGACGCGGACACCGCCGCCCCCGCCCTCGCGGCCACCGCCGTGGCCGGCACCAGCAAGGTCGTCCAGGCGGGCGGGCTGCTCCTGCGCGCCGTCGACCGGCCGCCGCCCGGCCGGGGCCAGATCGCCGACCCCGGCCTGTGCACCCTGGCCCTGCTCTCGGCGACCACCAACGACCCCGCCGGCATCGAGGGTTCGCACAGCAGCGGCGACCTGGGTCCCCAACTCCTGCCCGACGACCGGGCGGTGGCCGCCGCCACCGGGCGCGGCACCGTCGCGCTGGAGGCGATCAGCCACGCGGGCCCGAACGGCAACGGCGCAGCCGCCCGTACCGGCAGCGCCGGATTCCTGCCGGTCGCCTCGTTCTTCTCGAGGCGGCTGCGCTGGTCGCTCGCCGGGGTGGTCGCCGCGGTCGCCGGGATCGCCGTCGCCACCTGGCTGACCACCGGCGACCATCCGCTGCACGCCGCGTACCTGACCCTGCTCGACATCTTCGCCATCGGCGACCCCGCCCTCGAGGAACAGACGAGCCGTCAAGTCCTGCAGATCCTTGCCGGGTTCACCGGGCTGCTCGTCCTGCCGATCATCGTCGCCGGACTCCTGGAGGCGCTCGGCACCTTCCGCTCCGCCACCTCCCTGCGCCGCCCGTCGCGCACCCTGTCAGGCCACGTCGTCCTGCTCGGCCTCGGCAAGGTCGGCACCCGAGTCCTCGCGCGGCTGCGCGCCCTGGACATCCCGGTGGTGTGCGTGGAGTCCGACACCGAGGCGCGTGGCATCGCGCTGGCCCGCCGGCTTCGGGTGCCGACCGTGGTCGGCGACGTCACCGAGGAGGGAGTCCTGGAAGCCGCCCGGATCCACCGGGCCCATGCCCTCCTGGCGCTGACCAGCGTGGACATCACCAACCTGGAGGCCGCGCTGGCCGGCCGCGCCCTCAGGCCGGACCTGCGGGTGGCCCTGCGGCTCTACGACGACGACTTCGCCACCGCCGTCTACCGCACCCTCCGCGCCGCCCACCCCGAGGCGCTGACGCGCAGCCGCAGCGTCTCCCACCTCGCCGCGCCGGCCTTCGCCGGGGCCATGATGGGCCGTCAGATCCTCGGCGCGATACCGGTGGAACGCAGGGTCCTGCTCTTCGCGGCCCTGGACGTGGCGGGCCACCCGTTGCTGGAGGGCCGTACCGTCGCGGAGGCGTTCGTACCGGGCACCTGGCGAGTCATCGCCCTGGAGACGACGGCTCCGCCCGGACGCGCCGGCCGCGGCGCACGCCAGAACGGCGGCGACGAGCGGGGCGGCGACCGGAGTCAGCCGCACCTGGTGTGGCAGCTGCACCCGGGCTACGTGCTGAGCCCGGGGGACCGGGTGGTGGTTGCGGCGACCCGCCGCGGCCTCGCGGAACTGCTCTGACGAAGCACGGGAGTTGCCGGCGGGGCGGACCCTAGGATCACGGGAAGAGGGGCTGTCAGCCCCGCCACCCGACAGGAGAGCCCCGTTGAACGCTTCGGCCGCCGCCCCGCAGCCGCCCCACCGCATGGACCCGGCGGGCGGCTGCCCGCACGCCGACAACGCCCGCCTGCTCGCGCACGGCCCGGTGGCCCCGGTCGTCCTGCCCGGCGAGGTCGAGGGCATGGCGGTGCTCGGGCACGACGCGCTGCGCGAGTTCCTCGGACACCCGGACGTCGCCAAGGGCGCCCGGCACTTCACGGCCCTCGCCGAGGGCCGGATACCCGAGGGCTGGCCGCTGCGCACCTTCGCCACCGTCCAGGGCATGACCACCGCGGACGACGCGGACCACCGGCGGCTGCGGTCCCTGGTCAGCCGGGCGTTCACGGCCCGCCGCGTGGAGGACCTGCGCCCCCGCGTCGAAGCGGTGATCGCCGGCCTCCTCGACGGCCTCGAGGCCGCGGCGGCGGCGGCCGACGGCGGCGTCGTGGACCTGCGCCGCCACTACGCGCTGCCGCTGCCGCTCGGCGTGATCTGCGAACTGCTCGGCGTCGACGCGGAACACCACGACCGGCTGCACCGCCTGTCCAGCCAGGTGGTCGCCACCGACATCGGCCCGGAGGAGGCCGTCGCCGCCAACCGCGACCTGATCGCCCTTCTGTCCGCCATAGCCGCGGAACGGGCGGCGTCGCCCGGCGACGACCTCACCAGCGCCCTGATCGCGGCCCGCGAGGAGGACGGCGACCGGCTCGGCGGACCGGAGCTGATCGGCACTCTCCTCCTGCTGATCATCGCCGGCCACGAGACCACCCTGAACCTCATCACCAACGCGGTCCGCGCCCTGTGCACCCACCCGGCCCAGCTCGCCCACGTCCTCGAAGGCCGCGCGACCTGGTCGGACGTCGTGGAGGAGACCCTGCGCTGGGACAGCCCGGTGAGCTACTTCCCGTTCCGCTACCCCACCCGCGACCTGACCTTCCACGGCACCCTCATCCCCAAGGGCACCCCGGTCCTGGCGGGCTACTCCGCGGCCGGCCGCGACCCCGCGGCCCACGGCCCCGACGCCGCGCAATTCGACGTCACCCGCCCCACCCCCACCAAACACCTCTCCCTGGGCCACGGCCCCCACTACTGCCTGGGCGCCCCTCTCGCCCGAATGGAGGCAACCCTCGCCCTGGAAGCACTTTTCACCCGTTTCCCCACCCTGACCCCGGCCACCCCGAACGCCGAACTCCCCCGCCACACAGGCTTCGTCGGCAACAGCGTGCGCATCCTCCCCGTGCGTCTGACAACAGGGCTGTGAACACGGACCAGTTCGTGACCTAAAGGAATCCATAGACTCCTCACAGCAGGGGGGACGCCCGGTACTCTGGGCGCGCACACGATCGGGTGAACCAGCGGCGCATGGAAAAACTTCTCGATGATCGCGGATGTTATCCGCGCGTCACGAACTAATGGTGTCGTGTCCGAAATGACACGACTTGCCGTATTCTGTGACGGGGGGATGTGTTTCATGCGCAATCAAGGAGAGGCAATCCATGGCTACCACTCTCGTCTCCGCGGCCGCCAGGCCCGGGACCGTCTCCCGTCGGAACGGCTTCGAGCGGACGCCGCTGAAGCAGCGGGTTTCTGTACTGAGTGGCGGACATACCAGTGCTTCTCTCGACCGGATCCTGCCGGCTGATGCGCCCGAGGGCGCATCGCAGGTGGAGGCGGCCTTCCAGTCGGCTCTCTGAGCCGACCGAAAGCCGACATCGCACACCGATGGGCCACCCCTCGCTCACACTGACCCAGTTCGTGGTCAAGGTACACAGCCGCTGTGACCTGGCCTGTGATCACTGCTACGTGTACGAACACGCGGACACCAGTTGGCGAGGGCGTCCCAGAACCCCTTCCCGGGCCATTCTCGCCCGGACGGCGCAACGTATCGCCGAACATGCGCGCACCCACGGGCTCTCCACGGTCCACGTCGTGCTCCACGGCGGCGAGCCGCTCCTGGCGGGCCCCGCCGGAATCCGCGCGGCGGCGGAGGAACTGCACCGCGCACTGGACGGTGTGACCGTCCTGGATCTCAAGATTCATACAAATGGCGTCCTGCTCAGCGAGCGCTTCTGCGACCTCTTCGACGAACTCGGCATCACCGTGGGCGTATCGCTCGACGGGGACAAGCAGGCCAACGACCGCCACCGCCGCTACGCGGACGGCCGATCGAGCCACGCCAAGGTCCTCAAGGCAGTGGAACTCCTCAACCGCCCGCGGTACCGGCACCTGTTCGCCGGGCTCCTGTGCACCGTCGACGTCGAGAACGACCCGGTCGCCGTGTACGACGCGCTCGTCGCGCTCGACCCCCCGCGCATCGACTTCCTTCTCCCGCACGCCACTTGGGATGCGCCCCCGCCCCACCCGGGCGCCTCGCCCACCCCGTACGCGGATTGGCTCGACACGATCTATGCCCGCTGGGACGCCGCCGGACGCCCCGTCGGCATTCGGATGTTCGAGTCGCTCCAGCGCACCCTGCGGGGCGAGAGCAGCCTGATCGAATCCCTCGGTCTCACCCCCGCGGACCTGGTCGTCGTCGAGACCGACGGGACCTTCGAGCAGGCGGACAGCCTCAAGACGGCCTACGACGGGGCTCCCGTCACCGGAATGGACGTCTTCCACCACACCCTCGACGAAGTCCTCGACCACCCGGGCATGGCGGCCCGCAGGCAGACCGTCGACGACCTCAGCGCCGCCTGCCGGGCGTGCCCCGTGGTGACCTCCTGCGGCGGTGGGTTGTACGCCCACCGCTACCGGACGGGGGACACCCCCGAGGACACCGGCTTCGACAATCCCTCCGTCTTCTGCCCCGACCTCAAGGCCCTCGTGCATGCCGTGGAGGACCGCGAGACCGAACGCATCCGCCGTGACGACGCCTGGCCCTCCGCCACCGCCGAGGACCTCGCCGCTTTCGACGACCTTGCGGCCGGACACGGCAGCGCAGACACGCTCGACGAGCTCGCGCACGCCCAACAGCTGGCGATGGCCGATCTGTTGGCGGCGCTGCGGCAACGGACCGACCTGGGAGTGGAGACAGATCCGCCGGCCCGAGCCGCCTGGGAGCTGCTCGACGCACTCGACACGGAGGCCCCGGACGCGCTCGACACCGTCCTCGCCCACCCCTGGACCCGGTCCTGGGGCACCGCCCTGCTGCTCGGCGGCGGTGCCGGTTCGATCGTCACCGCGGGGCTCGCCGAACTCGCCGCCGCCGCGTCCCTCCTGGCCCGCCGTCCGGATCCTGTCACCGTGCCGCTGCGGAGCACGCCCCGGGGCGGGCTGCTCCGGCTGCCCGGCCTCGGCGTCGTCCACCTGACCTGCACCACCGGCACGGCCGAAGTGACCGCGCACGACGAGGAGTTCACCGTCCGCGCGGGAGGGCGCGAGCTGCGCATCGGCTGGGGCGAAGGGATCGACAGCCCCTCCCCGCTGTGGCACCCCGTGCGGCTCGTCGAACTGCCCGGCTGGACGGTCGCCCTGGAGGACACCGACCCGCTGCGCACCGCCTGGGGCTCCACCGTCGCCGACCGCCTCGCCCCGTCCGCAGCCAAGGACTGGGCCGAGGACCTCGCCGCCGCCTGGGACGTGATCGACTCCCGCGTGCCGGCGTTCGCCCCCGCCCTCGCCGCCGGCCTGCGCAGCATTACGCCGCTCGAACGGCGCGACGGGCACCCCGCGAGCCTCTCCTCCCGGGACGCCGTCGGCGCCGTCGGCATCGCCCTGCCCGAGAGCCCCGAAGCACTCGCGCTGCTGCTCGTCAGCGAATTCCAACGCGTCAAGTTCCGTGCGCTGCAGGATTCCTGCACCCTTGCCGCACCCGTCGCCGTACACCTGCTCGGTCCGATCGAGGACGCCTACGCTCAGCTCGCGGAAGCGGCTTTCGGCCCCATGGCCGATCGTGCCCCCTCCGCCCCGTCCGGATTCACCACCCCCGCGGGCCTCTCCGCCCTCGGTGAGCGTTTCGTACGCGGAATGCGCGGGAAGGCTGCGCATTCCTGACCCTCCTCACGGGTGGGTCCGCTCACGCTGTTCCGTAGGGGAATTGACCTTCCTACACTGAGCATCCATCTGCATGGACGGGGGGAGTCGTTCGTGTCCGGAAACGTGGGAGGCACCAGTCGTGATCGCGCGGCGCCGTACTTCTTTCTGAGTTATGCGCACACCCCGAAGAACCATCCGAAGGACCGCGACCCCAACCACTGGGTGGATCGCTTCTACCGTGATCTCTGCGACCACGTACTGCAGTTGACCTCGCTGCCCGCCGGAGTGCCGGCGGGCTTCATGGATACGCAGATGCAGCCCGGCGAAGGCTGGCAGGAGCGGCTCTCGGAGGCGCTCGCCTACTGCAGGGTCTTCGTTCCGCTCTACTCGCCCCGATATTTCCTCAGCGAACAGTGCGGCCGGGAATGGTTCGCGTTCTCCCAGCGGGCGGTCAATCACCAGTCACGGGGCAACGGAGGCAACGGAAGCTCCGTGAGCGAGATCGTCCCCGCGCTCTGGGTTCCCGTGCCGCTGCGACAACTGCCCCAGCCGGCCGAGCGCCTGCAGTTCAATCACGCCAGTTTCGGCGACGACTACGCGGACGAGGGCTTCTACGGATTGATCAAGCTGAAGTACCTGCGCGAACAGTACGAACGCGCCGTCTACCTGCTGGCCAAACGCATCGTGCGGGTCGCTGAGGAGACGAGCCTTCCCGAGGGGGACCCCCACCGGGACTACCTGTCCGTGCCCAGTGCCTTCGGACCGCCCGGCCCCGCCAGGGAGATGGACGTGTCGGTACTCGCCTGCTCCAGCACCGCCCTTCCACAGGACCGCAGATCCGCCTGCTACGGCACCCACCCGCGCGAGTGGAACCCCTACCAGCCCGACGCGTCCCGCCCCCTCGTGGAGCACGCCGCCGAGCTGGTGCGGAACCTGGACTACCGAGTGAACGTAGGGGAGTTCGAGGCCGACGCGGGACGGATGCTCGCCCCCGGACCGCCCCGTGCCCCCGGCCTTCTGCTCCTGGACCGCTGGGCGCTCGCCACCGAGCACGGCCGGGAGCTGGTCGAGCGGCTTTCCTCCGAGGACCGGCCGTGGATCAGCGTCATGGTTCCGTGGAACCGCTCGGACCCCGACTCGGCCTCGCGGGAGAACACGCTCCGCCACATCGCCGACGAGGTCCTGGCGCCGCGCGAGGTGGAGACCGCCGGACACCGTTCGCCCGGCGGCGGACTGCTCAGCCTGGAGGCCTTCAACCAGGAACTGCCGCGCGCGGTGAAGGCCGCCGAACGGCACTACAAGGCGCACGCCCGCACCTTCCCACCGGAAGGCCCCAGCACCCCGCTGCCACGGGTGCTGCCGTCGGGCATCGGCTACGGGGCGGACGTCCCCGAGCTCCCCGATCAGCGCACGGACGAGGTACCGAGCAAGTCGGAGAAGGGGGAGGGCTCGTCGTATGACCGAGAATCGTGAAGGAACCGTCGTCACCTTCTACTCGTACAAGGGCGGGACCGGCCGGACCATGGCCCTCGCCAACACCGCGTGGATCCTCGCCTCGAACGGGTACCGGGTGCTCGCGGTCGACTGGGACCTGGAGGCTCCGGGCCTGCACCGGTTCTTCCACCCCTTTCTCGATCTGGCCGCCCTGGAGGCCACCCCGGGGCTGATCAACCTCATCACCGAGTACCAGACCGAGGTCCGCAGGCCGGCCGACCGCACGACCGACTGGCACCGCGATTACGCCCGGGTCCGGCCGCACGCCACCTCGCTCAACTGGCCCTTCCCCAAGGGCGGCAGTCTCGACTTCCTGTCCGCCGGGCGGCGCAACCGCGACTACCAGGCCACCGTCGGCAAGATGGACTGGGACGACTTCTACGAGCGGTTCAAGGGCGGCCAGTTCTTCGACGCCATGCGCGCCGACATGCGCCGGCACTACGACTTCACCCTGATCGACAGCCGCACCGGACTGAGCGACATCGCCGACATCTGCACCGTCCAGATGCCGCAGGTCCTGGTCGTCTGCTTCACCCTCAGCGACCAGAGCATCGAGGGCGCCTCGTCCGTCGCGCGCGACATCGAAGAGCGGTACGGCGACCGGAACATCCGGATCCTGCCCGTGCCGATGCGGATCGACGACGGCGAGAAGGAGAAGGCGGACGCCGGGCGGGCCCTCGCGCGCAAGAGCTTTGCCGGACTGCCCAACGGCATGAGCGTCGACCAGCTCTCCCAGTACTGGGGGACGGTCGAGGTCCCGTACCGGCCGTTCTACGCGTACGAGGAGATCCTCGCGACCTTCGGCGACGCGCCGAACGTCTCCAGCTCGCTGCTCACCGCATGCGAGCGCCTGACGTCGGTGCTCACCCGCGGCGCCGTCAGCACCATGCCGCCGATCGACGAGGCCGAGCGCCTCACCTACGTCACCGCCTACACCCGCCGGCGGCCCGCGCCGCCCGCGAACATCGTGCTGTCCCACGTCGCCGAGGACCAGATGTGGGCGGACTGGCTCACCTCGCTGCTCAACCGGGCCGGGTTCCAGGTCGCCGCACTCGACGCCCGCTCCACACAGGTCTCCGGCGTCGAGGCCGACTTCGCCGCCAGCGGCGGGTACCGGGTCGTCTCGGTCGTGTCGCAGGCCTACCTCAGCTCGCAGCGCGCCCGGGCCCTGTGGGAGTCGGTCATCGGGCAGGACCCGTCGGGCGGCCGCCGGCAGCTCGTCCCGGTACGCGTCGGAGACGTCCGGCTCGGCCTGCCGCTCAGCAGTCGCGGCGTCGTCGACCTCGTCCGGCTCGACGCCGACGAGGCCGCGTCGACCCTGCTGACCGCCCTGGACAGGGAGGAGGCGGTCGGCACGACGCCGGTCGCCCCCGGCGGCCCGCGGTTCCCCGGCAGCGCCCCCCGGATCTGGAACGTACGGCCCCGGCACGCCTGGTTCACCGGCCGCACCTCGATCCTCGAACGGCTCCGCGACCAGCTGCGCGGCACCCGCGCGGGCCGTCGGCTGCCCCAGGTGCTGTACGGCCTGGGCGGCGTGGGCAAGACGCAGGTGGCCCGCGAGTACGCGCACCGCTTCCGCGCCGACTACGAGCTGGTGTGGTGGGTCGAGGCCGAGCAGCCCGACCGGATCGTCTCCTCGCTGGCCGAACTCGCCGCCGAGCTGGGCCTCGCCGCCGACGGCAACGTGACCGAGGCGGCGACGGCCGCGCTGCAGGCGCTGCGGCGCGGGGTGCCCTGTACCCGCTGGCTGCTGATCTTCGACAACGTCGAGGACCTCGACCAGGCCCTGGACCTGCTGCCCGACGAGACCCGGCCGGTCGCCGACGGGCTGTACGGACACATCCTCGTCACCTGCCGGAACAGGCCGGTCTCCAGCCGCGTCGAGACCATCGAGGTCGACGTCTTCACCCGCGCCGAGAGCGTCGAGCACCTGTGCCGCCGGGTCAACAAGCTGCCCGCCCGGGACGCCGACCGGGTTGCCGAAGCCGTCGGCGACCTGCCGCTCGCCGTGGAGGTCGCGGCCGCCTGGCTCGCCGAGACGGCGACGCCGGTCGACGCGTACGTCGAGCAGCTCAAGGCCCAGACGACGAAGGTGCTCTCGCTCGGCCGGGCCGAGGACTACGCCGAACGGATCGGTGCCACCTGGAACATCTCCATCGACCGGCTGCGCGCCGAGTCGAAGGCGGCGGTCCGGCTGCTCGAACTCTGCGCGTTCTTCTCGGCGGAGCCCATCTCGATGAAGCTGATCGGCAGCACCGCGATGCTGGGGTACCTGCTGCCCTACGACCCCGACCTGCGCGACGGCTACATGCTCGGGAAGGTCATCCAGGCCCTGAACCGGTTCGCCCTTGCCAAGGTCGACCCGGCGGACAACAGCATCCAGGTGCACCGGCTCGTCCAGGCCGCGGTCCGCTCGGGCCTCTCGCCCGCGGACCAGGAGCGGACGATGCACGAGGTCCACAACATCCTGGCGGACGTCAGCCCCACCGAGGGCAGCGACTCCGACATCAAGATCAGCAACCCCAAGCACTGGGCGGGGTACGAACTGATCTGGCCGCACCTCGGCCCCTCGGGCATCGTCGACTGCGACGAGGAGAACGGCCGCCGGCTGCTCGTGGAACGCGTCCGCTATCTGCTCAAGCGCGGCGAGCTGGAGACCGCCCGGGTACTCGGGACGCAGCTCAACGAGACCTGGACCAGGAAGCTCGGCGAGGACGACCGGACGACGCTGAACCTGCGGTTCGAACTCGCCAACGCGTTGCGCTCGCAGGGCAGGTACCAGGACGCGTACGAGATGGACCAGGACACCCGGGCCAGCCAGCGGCGCATTCTGTCGCCCGGGCACCCGAACTCGCTGACCACCTCCGGCAGCCTCGCCGCCGACCTGCGCGGACTCGGCCGCTTCGCCGAGGCCCTGGAACTCGACCGGGAGATCCTCGAGGGATTCCGGGCGATCTTCGGCGCGGACCACCCGAGCACCCTGAAGGCCGCCAACAACCTCGCCATCGACCTGCGCCTCAACGGCGACAGCGAGGAGGCAAGGCGGCTGGACGAGGACACCGTGGACCGTCGCTCCGAAGTGCTCGGACCCGACCACCCGTACACCCTGACGACGCAGGGCCACCTCGCCAGGGACCTCCGGGAGACCGGCGACTTCGGGGCCTCGGTGGCGCTGCTGCGCAAGGTGACCACGGCCTTCGAGGAGGTTCTCACCGCGGACGTGCCGGAGGTGCTGCGGACCAACAAGAGCCTCGCCGTCTCGCTCCGCAAAGCCGGCAGCCCGCACGAGGCCAAGCGGCTGTCGGAACTGACGTACGGCCGCTACCGGGAGCGGTACGGGACGCGCGTGCCCGACGCGCTGGCCTGCGGGCTCAACCTGGCCGCCGACTTCTCGGCGGTGGGGGAGAAGCGCGCGGCCCTCGAACTCGCCCGGCAGGTCCTCGACGGATACCGGGAGGCCGTGGGAGACGCGCACCCCTTCACCCTGGCCTGCCGGAACAACATCGTGATCTATCTGCGCGGCGTCGGAGCGACCGAGGAGGCGCTCCAGGAGGGCGAGGCCGTGCGGACCGCGATGGAGGAGAAGCTCGGCCCGCGGCACCCGTACGCGCTCAGCGCGGCGGTCAACCTGGCCAACGTGTACGGGGACCTGGGCCGGACGGACATGGCCGAACAGTGGGAGCGCAGCACGCTGGAGGCCCTCGTCGAGCGGTACGGGCCGACCCACCCGGACGCGCTGGTCTGCCGCTCCAACCTGGCGATCACGCTGCGTGCGGCCGGCCGTGAGGACGAGGCCCAGCGGCAGCGTGCCAAGGCCCTGGAGCCCGCCGTGAAGCAGTTCGGCGCCGACCATCCGATCGCCGAGGGGGCCAGGGCCTGGCGGCGGGTCAACCGCGACCTGGAGCCGCAGCCCGTCTGACGGCGCGCGGAGCGGGGCGGTGGTGGCCGGCCGGAGGTCCGGCCGGCCACCACCGCCTCACCAGATCGTCCAGCCGAGGACCCGCGTCAGCACCCGCAGCGCGCCGAAGTGCGCCGCGCCGCGCTCGATGACGAGCTCGGCGCGCGGGATCCGCTCGGCGAGCCAGCGGGTGTGCTGCACGGGCGCGAAGATGTCCTTCTCGCCGTGCCAGAGCAGTACCGGGCCGTCGATGTCCTCCGGCCGGAACTCCCAGTCGCTGCTGAACGCCATCACGTCGTCGATCCAGCCGTCGGCGGAACTGCTGAGCCCCTCGGCGAAGTTCCGCACGAGCATGGACCGGATCCCCGCGTCCGCGACGATCTGCCGGTCGGCGGCGGGCAGGTCCTGGTGCATGTCGGCCACCGAGGCCGCGGGGTCCGCGCGGATGGCCAGGGAGCGGTACTCCAGGGCGGCCGTCAGCTGACGGTGCCCGGCGGCGGCGTTGATGTACTCCCGCACGTTGGACTCCGTCATGCCCTCGAACCAGTCGAGACCCGGGGCGTTGCGCGGCGCCAGGCCGACCAGGGCCGCGGTCCGGACCGTCCGGTCCGGAAGCAGGGCGGCGCAGGCGAGCGCGTGCGGCGCGCCGCCGGAGCGGCCCACGACCGCGAACTCGTCGATGCCCAGCGAGTCCGCCACCGCCTCCACATCGGCCGCGGCGGCCGCGACCCGGCGGCCCGGCAGCCGGTGCGAGTCCCCGTAGCCGGGTCTGTCGAAGGTGATCAGCCGGACCCCGAGCCGGTAGAGCACGGCGGTGCGGGGGGCCGGGCCGAGCCGGCTCCCCGGGGTGCCGTGGAGCAGGAAGACGGGGCGCCCGCGCGGATCTCCGAAGGTCTCCACCGCGAGGTCGCGGCCGTCCTGGGTTCGTATCAGCTGCGCCATGTGGTGCCTCCCCCGTACGAACGACACGCCGCAAGTATGAAGTCAGGAAGCATGGTTGGTACATACGCCCTCCGGCCGAACGGCCGGTCGCTTCCGGCCCGGGTTCCGGTTCGCGCGGCCCGGTTCCGGGCCCCTCCGGTCGGTACCCGCCCCTAAGGCGTGCGCGCCACCGGTGTGCTGCGGAGGGAGGTGACCAGGTCGAGGAGGCGGGCCTCGTTGCCGGTGAGGCCGGCGGCGCGGAGGGCCGTGTCGGCGTCGGTCATGGAGGGGGTGAGGATGACACCGGCGAGGGGGGTGAGCGCGGGGTCGCTGAAGACGGCCTGGGTGGTTTCGAGGAGTCGGATGTACGCCTGGGCCGCGGCGCGTTCGCGTGCGGTGATGCCGGTCATGTCGGGCTCCCTCTCGACGGGTCGGAGATCTCCACCCTCTCGCACGGGTCTGACAGTCAGGCCCTGCCGCCCCGCGCGGCCAGGTGCACGGCCAGACGTTCGAGGAAGACCCGCTGGCCCGTCACCAGCAGCGGGAGCGCGTCCGGCGGGGTGAACCAGCCCACGCGGTCGATCTCCGGGAACTCCCGCAGCGTGCCCGACCCGCGCGGCCACTCCATCGTGAAGGTGCCCGGAACCACGCGGTCCAGATCGAGGTCGGCCTCGACGGCCCAGATCGTCACGGTCTTGCCGGAGCTCTGCCGGGCCTCGCCCAGCGGGACACGGTCGCCGTCCGGGGCGGGCAGTCCGAGCTCCTCCTCGAACTCGCGGGCCGCGGCGGCCTCCGGGGTCTCCTCGGGGCCGTACTCGCCCTTCGGGATGGACCACGCGGACTGCTCGCGGCCGGCCCAGAACGGCCCGCCCATGTGTCCGATCAGTACCTCGATGCCACCGCCCGCGGCGGTGCGGAAGAGGAGGAGACCCGCGCTTCGCTTGTCCGGCATGCCGTCAAGTGTGGGCGAGCGCGGGCCTCCGCGCACCTCAGATGCCGCAACTGCTCGCCGACCAGTAGCGGCTCGCGCGGTGGTCGACGTGGGCGTGGTCGCCGTGTCCCGGATAGCCCGGGCCCAGGATCCCGTTGAAGCCGTGGTTGCGGGCCTGCTTGGCGAGTGTGCACAGGGACGGCGAGCCCGTCAGGTCGACGCCGTCGCCGTACAGGTGCCGACTGTCCGACGCTCCGCCGACCGCCGAGTTGCAGGCGTACGAGCGGAAGCCGCTGCTCACCGAGATCGGCACGTCGCCGAGCGCGTGCCGCATCGCCTCCAGCTTCCACATCGCCCGCAGCGCGTTCGACTTGGCCGTCGCCGCGCTCACCGCGCCGCCCGACCAGTCGCCGTTGCACTTGTTCAGCTCGGCGTACGTGAAGTGGACCGGGGTGCAGTCCGCGTCCTGGAGGGCGTACAGCTTGGCGAAGGTCGCCGGGCCGGCGACGCCGTCGGCCGCGAGTCCGTACGCCTGCTGGAAGCGTGTGACGGCCGCCTTCGTGGCGGGGCCGTAGTCGCCGTCGAGCGAGAGGACCGCTCCGTAGCCCGGGTAGCCCGCGACCCGGATCTGCAGCTGGGTGACGTCCGAGCCTGACATGCCCGAGGACAGGGTGCGGCCCCAGGTGTAGCACTCGTCGGCGTGCGCCGTACCGGATGTGGCGACCGTGCCCGCGAAGGCCGCGGTCACCACCAGGACCAGGCCGAGCAGGAATCTGACCGTACGCCGGACCATGACACCTCCGTGCGGAGAGAGGGGACGGGGTGGGAAAGGTACTCGCCGTGCTGGGTGTGCTGGGTGTCATGAGCATGGTGGGTTGATGAAGGGGTGGTCAACAGCGTCGGTGAGGTGCCACAGGACCGGACCACTGGCACCGTGTCCGACGCCGCCTCAGCGGGTGCGCAGCACCACCGGTCCGCCCTCCGGGTCCACCGCGTGCGCCCAGTGCGGCGCGATGCGGACCGAGCGCGAAGGGTCCAGGGCGGTGAGCCGACGGGTGCGCAGGAGCAGCCGCCCGTCCTGCACCGCCACCAGCACCGGCAGCCCGAGCGGCTCGGCGGGCCGCAGCAGGAACGGCCGCCGCGCGAGCGGCGCGTCGATCCGGTTCGGGCTCACCCACAGCAGCGGCGGCTCGACGACCAGCGGTACGGTGCGGGACGGCCAGGGCGCGCCGGCCAGATGCCGGAGCACCGCGTACGCCGCGTCCCGGCCCTCGCGGGCCGCCACCGCCGCGGACTCGATGCCCCGCAGCACGTTGCCCGCGGCGAACACTCCGGGCACGGACGTGCGGAAGGCACCGTCCGCCACGGGCCCCCGAGTCGCCGGGTCGAGCGCCACCCCGCCGGCCCGGGCCAGCTCGTGGTGCGGGATCCAGTCGTCCGTGAAGACCACCGTGTCGCAGGCGAGCGTGCCCGTACGCCCGCCCCGGTGACGCACCGTCACCCCCGTGATCCGGCCCTGCCCGACGAGCCCGGTCACGGTCGTCCACGCGAGCAGCGGCACCGGGACCCGGTCGGTCGTCAGGCCCCGCCGGTACGTGGACGGGGGCTGCCCCTCCGTCACCCGAGCCACGACCTCCAGGCCCGCGTCCCGCAGCGTGCGCGCGGCGTGCGGGGCCACCGGCCCGGCCCCGACCACCACCGCGCGCCGCCCGATCGCGTCGCCCCGCATCCTGTACAGGTTCACCGACTGCTGCAGCTCACCCGCCGTCAGCACCCCCGCCGCCCGCGCCCCCGGCACGAGCCGGGCGCTCCGCGGCCGCTCGCGCGCGCCGGTGGCCAGCAGCACGGCGCGGGCGGTGATCCTCTCAAGGCCGCCGGGCCCTGTGACGTCGAGCGTGAGGGACTCGGCTGGGGAGGCGACCCGCTCCTCGGGTCGCCCCGGCTCCCACGCAGCCGGTCCGGGTCCCTCGGCCGGCCAGCCCGTGGCCGTCACCCCCGTCCGGATCGACGCGCCCGCGCGTACCGCCGCGTCCGCCAGGTTGCGGGCGTACTCCGGGCCGTCGAGCGGGCGCCACGGGAGCAGCGCGGCCCCGAATCCGCCGTGGGCGCAGTGGCGAGGCACCCCGCCCGGCGCCGGGTCACGTTCCAGGACCTCGACGCGGCCGGCGCCCGCCGCCGCGAGCGTGGCCGCGGCGGTCAGGCCGGCCGGACCGGCGCCGACGATCAGGACCTCGACCGTACGGCGGCGCCGGCTACCACCCGCCCCCGCGTCCCCCGCCCCCGCGTCCCCTGCCTCCCGCGCGCCGCTCGCGTCCACTGCGTTCACCGCCGTGCCTCCTCGAACTGCGCCCGCACCGCCGCCCCGCAGGCGACGCCCTGGCAGCGGCCGCCCCGGGCGCGGGTGCGCCGCCGCAGGCCGTCGAGCGTGGCGGGCGGGACGACGGAGTCCAGCGCGTCCCTGATCTCGCCGCGCGAGACGCGCTCGCAGTGGCAGACCAGCCGCCCGTACTCCGGGTCCCGGGCGATCAGCGCGGCGTCCTCGTACGGGCGGGTGAACGCCTCGCCGAGGTTCGGCATGCGCACCGGGGCGAGGGGGCGTTCAGGTCCCAGCTCCAGGCCGCCGTCGGCCAGCAGGCCGACCACGTGGGCGGCGATCGCCATCGACGCGGTCAGGCCGGTGGAGCGGATCCCGCCCACCGTCACGTACCGCTGCCGGGGGTGCGCGGTGATCCGGTAGTCGTCGTGCTCCGTGGCCGCCCGCAGGCCCGCGTAGACGGCCGTGACCTCCTCCTCGACCAGAGCCGGGAGGATCCGCCGGCCCTGCGCGCGCAGTGCGGCGAGCCCCTCCGCGGTCGATCCGGTGGCGGTCCGGTCGTCCAGGTCCTCGGCGGTCGGGCCGAGGAGGACGTTGCCGTACACCGTCGGGGACACCAGCACACCCTTGCCGAGCCGGCCGGGCACCGGGAGCAGGATGTGCCGGACCAGGCCGCGCGCGAACTTGTCGTACACGATCAGCTGGCCGCGCCGCGGGGTCACCGTGAAGTCGTGGTGACCGAGCAGCGCGTCGAACGTGTCCGCGTGCAGCCCGGCCGCGTTCACGAGGTGCCGGGCGCGCAGCACTCCGCGCGGGGTCACCAGGCGGTGCGGGTCGCCCTGGCGGACCTTCTCCACCCGGCAGTCGAGGTGCAGGTCCACGCCGGAGAGCACGGCCTGGGTGGCGTACGCGAGCGTCGTCGTCCACGGACAGACGATCGCCTCGCCCGGCACGGAGAGCGCCCCCAGGGCGCCGGCGCCGAGGCGGGGTTCGAGCCTGCGCAGCTCGGTGGGGCCGACCGGCCGGGTGTCGTGACAGCCGTTGCGTGCGGCCTTCTCGGCGAGCCGGGGCAGCGCGGCGAGCTGCTCCTCGTCCCATGCGATCAGGAGCGCGCCGACCGGCTCGACGGGAATGCCCGTCTCGGCCGCGTACGCGAGCAGCCGGGCCTGTCCGTCCCGTACGAGCCGGGACTCCAGCGAACCGGGCACCGCGTCGAAACCGGTGTGCAGGATCGCGGTGTTGGCCTTCGAGGTGCCGTCGCCGACATCGCCGGACGCCTCGACGATCGCGACGCGCAGGCGGTGGCGGGCAAGCTCGCGCGCGATCGCGCAGCCGACCACCCCGGCGCCGACGACCGCCACGTCGTACACCGCTGGCGCCGAGTCGTCCCCCGCGCCCGGCAACGGCCCGGATCGCGTCACCGTCATCCCGCAGCGCCCGCCCCGTCGAGTCGAGCCCGGTCGGGCCGAGCCCCGTCGGGCGGCGCCCCATCCAGCGACGCCCCAGCCACGGGCGCCCCAGCCACGGGCGCCCCGCCGACCGGCGCCCCAGCCACCGGCGCCCTGTCCAGCAGCTTCTCCACCGCCGTGCGGAACCGGCCGCGGCGCTCCGCCGCCTCCGCGGCCGTGATGCGCGGCTCGTACACCGCCGAAGGGCCGATCCGCGGGACGGCGTCGGCCGTCCTGAGCCCGGGGTCGAGCCCCATCTGGGCAGCCGCTGCCACGCCGAGCGCCGTCACGTCGGGCAACGCCGAGACTTCGACGGGGAGTTGGAGGAGATCGGCCTGGGTCTGCATCAGCAACGCCGAACGGGTCAGACCGCCGTCGGCCCGGAGCACCTCCAGCGGTCGGCCGAGGTCCCCGGCCGCCGCGTCGGCCAGTTCGGCGACCTGGGCGGCGAGTCCCTCGCACAGGGCCCGGACCAGATGTCCCGGTCCGGTGTCCAGGCCGAGACCGGTGAGCGAGCCGCGCAGATCGCCGCGCCACCACGGCGCGGCGAGTCCGGCCAGCGCCGGAACGAAGGTGACGCCCCCGGAGTCCGGCACCGATTCGCCCACGACGTCCAGGTCCGCGGCGCCGCCCGGCAGCACACCCAGGTCGGTCAGCCAGCGCACCGCGGACGCCGCCGTGTACACCTGGCCGTCCAGGCAGTAGCTGGTCCGCCCACCGAGCCGCCAGGCGACACAGCTGACCAGCCCGGAGGTGCTGCGGCGGGGGAGCGGGCCGGTCTGCGCGAGCAGGAACGCCCCCGTGCCGTACGTGCACTTCGCGGTTCCGGGCTCGGTGACGCGCTGGGCCAGCAGCGCGGCCTGCTGGTCGACGAGCAGCCCGGTGAGCGGCAACGGCGGGCCGAACGCGGTCGTCGTGCCGACCGGGGCGTCCGCGTCGACGATCAGGGGCAGCCGCTCGCCGAGCAGACCGAACACGTCCAGCGCGGCGTCGGACCACGAGAGCGAGTCGAGGTCGAGGAGTTGGGTGCGTCCGGCGGTCGAGGCATCGGTGACGAACGCGCCGGTGAGCCGGTGCACCAGCCAGGCATCGGTGGTCGTGACCACACCCTCGCGGGTCAGGTGGCGACGGATCCAGGCCATCTTCGGTGCGGCGAAGTACGGGTCGAGCGGCAGCCCGGTCAGCTTGAGCAACTCCTCGCTGTACTCGGCGAGTTCGGCGCACAGCGGCTCGGCCCTGCGGTCCTGCCACACGAGCGCGTCGGTCAGCGGCTCGCCGGTGGCCGGGTCCCAGGCGAGCACCGTCTCGCCCTGGTTGGCCAGCCCGACGGCGGCCACGGAGCCGGCCGCGGCACCGGCGTCGGCAAGCGCCGCGCGTCCCGCCGCGACGACGGACTCGTGAAGTTCACGCGGGTCGGCCTCGACCCGTCCGCCCGGCAGGTACCGGGGGCGAACCGCCGCGGAACCCGTGCCGAGGACGCCCCGCTCCGGGCAGACCACGAGGGCCTTCGTCCCCGACGTGCCCTGGTCGACGGCGAGCACCGCAGGGGTCATCGCGCCACTCCGCCCACCGCGCCGCTCCGTCCTCGGATCCTTGATCGCAGGGTGGAAGCCTGGACCAGTCGGCGGGTGGAGTCAAGCGTTCCCCAGGGTTCACGAAACCCCGCTTTCACTGCTGACTTCAGGTCAAAAAACGTTGCTGGCCGAATAGTTGCGGCGCACGGATCGACTGGATGCGAATCCTCCAGCGACGCCTATAGTGATCGCCGATCGACGGCAGGGCGGCCCGGGGGAGACCGTCCCCTTCCCGCGTCCCGAGGAACCATGATCCCGAGCCCGTTACCGCACCCACGCCCCGCCGTATGACCCGCGGCCACGGCTTCCGGCCGGTGTACCACCCGGCGGGCCACGACAACGCCCTGCGCGTGGCGGTCCAGGACCTGCGCTCCGGCCGCTGGGTGTCGATGGCCCGATTACTCGACGGCACGTCCGGCTGGTGCGCGTGGACGCGGCGCACCCAGGTGCTGGCCGCCGTCGCCGCGGGTTCGGACGTCGTACGGGTCTGGCGGTCCGAGGAGCCGGAGAGCGTCGCCGCGCTCGTCATGCACACCCGGGTCGCCGTGGAGCGGGCATTACGCGCCCACCGCTCCGGCCACCCCCGCGCCGAGGATCTCCGCCAGGACGCCAGGGCCGGCTGCCTCACCGCGGCCGCCACCGTCCCTGCCGACCCCGTTCCCTGGATCTGCCTGCTCGCCCTCGCCGCGCTCGACGGCGACGGACACGGGGAGAACCGGCAGCAGCCCCCGGCCCCGATGCTCCCGCCCGGTCCCTGGGGCCTGCTGGCCGAGGCCGCCCGGCGCGACCCGCACAACCGCGAGGCCCACCACCGGATGCTCCAGTACCTCTACGCGCGCAGCGGCGAGGGACCGGCCTCCGAGGCGCTCGCCTACGCCCATTGGGCGGCCGACGCGGCCCCGGTCGGCTCGGCTCTGCACGCCCTGCCGCTCTACGCGCGGGTGGAGCGCTACCGGCGTGAGCGCGGCCACGAGCAGGCACTCGACCTGTACTGGGTGGCCGAGGACTCGATCCGGGACGCGTGCCGCGCCCTCGACTCCTGGTTCCTGTTCTGCGACACCGACGAGGCGTCCCTGCTCGATCTCAACCACCTGGCGCACGCCCTGTGGGGCGCGATCCGCTTCGACGACGCGGCCCGCGTGTTCACCGCGCTCGGCCCGTACTGCACGACGCTGCCCTGGGCCCACCGGACCGAGGACCCCGGCGACGCCGCGCTCGCCGAGGAGGTCTTCCGCGCCGCCCGCGCCCGCTGCCTCGGCCCCTGACATCGCATCAGTCCATCCCCTTCCTTCAGCCCCCTTCCTTCAGCCCCCTTCCTTCAGCCCCCTTCCTTCAGCGCCCGCCCCTCAGCCCGTTCCCGTCCATCAGCCCCCGCCCCTCAGCCCGTCCCCGTCCTTCCCCCGCCCTCTCCCCGTCCCGCTCACCCACCCGGAGGCACCGGCATGTCCCGCACCACCCGCGTCGCTTCACCGCGTGAAGCGGAGCAGCCGCCCCAGGACGAGGAGTCACGGCTGCGGGAACTCGGCTACCGGCCGGTGCTCGCACACCGCATGGGCGGCTTCGGCAACTTCGCCATCAGCTTCTCCGCCATCTCGGTCCTGTCCGGTTGCATGACCCTGTACGGCTTCGGCATGGGCTCGGGCGGTCCGGCGGTGATGATGTGGGGCTGGACAGGCGTCGGCGTGTTCGTGTTGTGCGTGGCGCTGGCCCTGGCCGAGCTGACGAGCGCGTACCCCACGTCCGGCGCGCTCTCCCACATGGCCGACCGGCTGGGCGGGCGCCGCTGGGGCTGGTACACCGGCTGGCTGAACCTGCTCGGCCTGCTCGGCGCGATCGCCGGCGTCGACTACGGTGCCGCACTCTTCACCGGGGCTTTCCTGAAGCTCCAGTGGAACATCACGCCGACACCCGTGACCACCTTCCTGATCTTCCTGGGCATCCTGTTGCTGCACGCGCTGCTGAACCTCTTCGGGGTCCGCCTCGTCGGCGTGCTCAACTCGATCAGCGTGTGGTGGCACCTGGCCGGAGTGGCGGCCGTCGTCGGAGCGCTGGCGATCGTTCCGGACCGTCACCGGTCGCCGGGCTTCGTCTTCACCGAGTTCGTCGACGAGACCGGCTGGGCCAACCCGTTCTACGTCGCCGCCGTCGGCCTGCTGCTCGCCCAGTACACCCTCTCCGGGTACGACGCCTCCGCCCACTTCTCCGAGGAGACGTCGAACGCCTCGGTCAGCGCGGCGAAGGGCATCGTTCGGGCCGTCTGGGCCTCCTGGATCGCCGGGTTCCTGCTGCTCGCCGGGCTCACCTTCGCCATTCAGGACTACGCGGGCACGACGGGCACGGCGACCGGTGTCCCGCCCGCGCAGATCTTCCTCGACGCGTTGGGTGCGGACGGGGCGGCCGTGCTGCTGCTCGTCGTGATCGTGGCCCAGCTCTTCTGCGGCAACGCGGAGGTGGCCGCGGCGAGCCGGATGGTGTTCGCGTTCAGCCGCGACAACGCCCTGCCCGGTTCGACGCTCTGGCGGAAGGTCAGCAGCCGGTCGCAGACGCCTGTCCCGGCGGTGTGGCTGTGCGTCGTGGTGGCCGCCGTCCTCGCCCTGCCATCGCTGCACTCGGCCACCGCGTACGGCGCGGTGGCGGCCGTCAGCGTCATCGGGATCATGCCCTCGTACGCCATCCCGGTCTACCTGAGGCTGCGGGCGGGCAAGCGGTTCGTGCCTGGCCCGTGGAGCCTGGGCCGGTGGAGTCGGCCGATCGGCTGGATCGCGGTGGTTTGGGTGGCCTGCGTGACGGTGCTGTTCTGCCTGCCGCAGCGGTCTCCGGTGACGGTCGACTCGATGAACTACGCGGTCATCGCGCTCGCGGTGGTCCTGCTCCTGGCCACCGTGTGGTGGTACGTGGCCCGCCGGTCGTACGGGACGCCGTCCTCGTACGGGACCGCCCGTGAGGAGGCCGAGATCGCGGAGGGCATCGTCTAGGTGGATCGCGGCGGTCCGCCCGCGGGCGCGCGGATCCTGTGCTGCGCGCCGTGCCGGTGGCGGCCGGCTCCGGCGTTCCGCCCGGGTCATGGCAGTGCTGTCAGCTGCCGAACTCGTAGGTCAGCGACGTCCCTTGGCCGAGGAAGTCGATGTCCGTGATCTCCAGTGGCTGACCGTGCTGGTCGTTCACCACCCGGTGGACGACCAGCCGGGCCGGTCCGGCGGCCGAGCCGTCGCCGCGGGGGCTCTGCCGGGTGACGCCGACGGACTCGCGGTGGGTCACCCGCAGCCCTGCCAGGTGCATCCAGTGGTAGAGCAGCCGCAGGTCCGGCTGCTGCCGGTCGTTCGCGACCCGCCGGTGCCGGGCGACTCGCCGGTAGTGGGCGAGCTGCGGGATCCGGACCAGCGCGTGGCGCGAGAACCGCGACTCGGCCCGCTGCACGGTCGAGCCGTCGGCCGTCAGGACGACCTGCCGGTGGACGAGGGTCGGTTCGCCCGGCATGAGCGCGAGCGGTGCGGCGAGCGCGGCCGGTGGCGGCTCCCACGAGAGCGCGGCCCGTACGACCGCCCCGGTGGTCTCCGCACCACCGGGAAACGCCTGCCGGGAGGCGCGCAACACGGGCCGCCGGTCGGTGAGTTCGTCGGGCACGGCGAAGGTGCCGCGTCGGTCGGTCGCCACCCGCCCTTCCTCGCGCAGCAGTTGGAGGGCGCTGCGGACGGTCTGGCGGTTGACTCCGTGGCGCCGGGCGAGTTCGCGCTCCGGCGGCAGCCGGACACCGGGCGCGAGTCGACCCAGCGCGAGGTCGTTCCGCAGAGCGGCGGCGACCCGGAGGTAGAGCGGCGTCGCCGCGGACCCGTCGGATGCGGGATCGGTCATGTCGAGCCTCTCTCTTCGCGCAGCGTGACTGCACAGACCGTATGGGTGATCACGTTCTATCATTGGTCTAAACCAATAGGGAAGTCGATCCCGGGAGCTTGGCCGAAAGGGGCAGCCCGCTGCGACCCGTCCCCTCGGGATGCGGGCCCGCGCCCCCGGCTCTTAACTGTGTGAGACGGCTCGGCAGTACCTGTCGGCAGCGCATGCCGGCAGGACGGTGGCGCCGGGCACGGCGCGAGAGGCGGGTGAGGCCGGATGACGACTCCGTCCGAGCGGGCCGCGCGGGGCAAGGCGGTCCGCAAGAGGGTCCCCCGTGCCGCGCACGGCCGATGGATACCCGCTTCCCTCCGCCCGGACCCCCTGTCGGTCCTGGAGCGGGAGGCCGTGGACCGACTGCCCGACCTCCTGCCGCTCCGCTACGGCCGGATGGCCGTCTCGCCGTTCGCCTTCCTGCGCGGCGCGGCCTCGGTCATGGCCGCCGACCTCTCGGCCCAGCGCCACACGGGACTCACTGTCCAGCTCTGCGGCGATGCCCACCTGCTGAACTTCGGCGTCTTCGCGTCACCCGAACGGGCGCTCCTCTTCGACGTCAACGACTTCGACGAGACGCTGCCCGGCCCCTTCGAATGGGACGTCAAGCGGCTCGCCGCGAGCGTCGCCGTCGCCGCGCTGCAGAACGGCGGCACCAAGGCCAAGGCCCACCGCGCGGCCCTGGTCTCCGCCACCGCGTACCGCGAGGCGATGCGGAGCCTGGCCGAGCTCGGCGAACTCGCCGTCTGGTACGAGAAGGTCGAGGCGCAGGACCTGATCGACGCGGTCCGCGGCAGCCGGCGCGCCCGGGTGGCGGCCGGACTGGCGCACGCCCGCCGCCGTACGAGCCTCCAGGCGCTGCGCAAGCTGACCGAGGAGACGCCGGAGGGAGGCAGGCGGATCGTCGAGGACCCGCCGCTGCTCGTACGGGTCGGCGAACTCGACCGGACGACGCTCGGCAAGATCTTCAGCGACTACCGCAGCTCCCTGGCGGAGGAGCGGCGGCTGCTCCTGGACCGCTACCGGTACGTGGACGCCGCCCGCAAGGTCGTCGGCGTCGGCAGCGTCGGCACCCGCTGCTTCGTCCTGCTCCTGGAAGGCCGGGACGTCGGCGATCCGCTGATGCTGCAGATCAAGGAGGCCGGAAAGTCCGTCCTGGAGGAGTACCTCCAGCCGAGCGCGTACCAGCACCAGGGCCACCGCGTGGTCGCCGGGCAACGCCTCATGCAGGCGGCGGGCGACATCTTCCTCGGCTGGATGACCGGACCAGAGCGACGGCACTTCTACTGGCGGCAGCTGCGCGACATGAAGGGATCGGCGGAGGTCGAGACCATGTCGGCGTCCATGCTGCGCGACTACGCGGCGCTGTGCGGCCGCACCCTGGCCCGCGCGCACGCCCGGTCCGGCGACCGCATCGCGATCGCCGGATACCTGGGCACGTCCGACGTCTTCGACCGCGCCGTCGCCGAGTTCGCCATGCGCTACACGGCCCAGAACGCCGACGACTACGCGGCGCTCACCGCCGCGATCGCGGCGGGCGTGATCGCGGCGGCGCCGGGGGTGTGAACAGCGCGGCCCGGAGGGGTTACTCCTCCGGGGCCTCGCGCCACATCGACGGCTCGCGGTGCCCCGGGAGCACCGGGCCGAGCACGGCCCGGAAGACCTCCGGCGCGAACAGGGCCGTGACCGGCGCGCTCAGGGTCAGCACCTTGCGGAACGCGCCGCCGACGACCGGGTCGCCCATGTAGCGCTCCTGGACCCGGCCGAGGTACCAGGAGGCGGGCTTGTCCGCCGGCCGGTCGCCGAGGACGTTCCCCGTGACGCCCGGCATCTTCTTGTCGGCGCCGTTGGAGATGTCCCAGGCGAACTTCGAGGCGTCGAACAGGGCGCGCTGCACCCGGCGGGTCGACGGGGTCCGCTTGCGGTCGCCGAGCGCATCGCGCAGCGCGACCGCGCTCAGCGCCGCGACGGCCATGCCCTGTCCGTAGATCGGGTTGAAGGTGGCCAGCGCGTCACCGGTGGCGAGGAAACCGGCGGGGCGGCGGCCAGGACGGTCGTACCGGCGGCGGACGTTGGCGGTCTTGCGGAACCCGAAGACCGGCGAATCGGGCTCGGCGCGGGCGAGCCACTCCGAAACGATCGGGTGCGGGAGCCGCTTCGCGTACTCCTCGAACCCGGCCTCGTCGGTCGGCGGCGCGTCGGCGCGGAGGCCGGACAGCGTCACCAGGTGGCGGCCCTCGCCGATGGGCAGCACGACACCGCCGTACACCTGCTCGGGGTTGGGGACCACGTAGTACCCGAGCGCATCCGTGCGCTCCGGCTCCTCCTCCGACCGGTAGACCCGCGTGGCGTACGCGAGCCCGGTGTCGAGGATCTCCTCGTGCGGGGCCTCCGCACCGATCCCGGCCAGCCAGTCGGGGGCCTTCGAGCCGCGCCCCGAGGCGTCCACGACCAGGTCGGCCTCCAGCGTGCGAGTCTCCTTGTCCGACCCGGCGCCGCGCTCGCGCAGCAGCACGCCACGGACCCGCGAGGAGTCGCCGGCCAGCCCGACCGCCTCGGTGCCCTCGACGCTCTCGATCCGCGGATCGGCGAGCACCCGGCGGCGCACCAGCCACTCCAGCTGTGGACGCGAGCCGGTGAAGAGGTGCGTCGTCGCCGGAGTGCGCCTGATCCAGCAGCCATTGGCCCACTGCACCAGATCCTGTGGCATGCCCACCTTCGGCGCGCCCAGCTCGGTCAACTCGTCGAGGAAGCCCGGCAGCAGCGACTCGAGCGCCTGCTGCCCGCCCTCCAGCAGGACATGGAGGTGCTTGCCCTGCGGGACGCCCGGGCGGGCCTCGGGCCCCTCCGGGAACCGGTCCCGCTCGACCACCGTCACCCGCTCCGCGTGCTCGGCGAGCACCCGCGCCGCCAGCAGCCCGGCGAGACTGCCCCCGATCACCACCGCATGGCGCGTCCGACGTCCGTTCCCCAACTGGTCGGTCATGCCCGCCCTTTCGTCTCGGTTTCCCCTGGTCGGTCTGTGACCGACCAGTATCCACGGTCGGCCTGGGTGGCACGGCCGCCGTCCGGGCCGTTCCCGTTCGGCCTACCGCTCCGTGCCGAGCGCCCGCGCTGCTCGTAGCGTCGAAGCGACAGCCGTACCAAGTGCCGGGAGGCATGATGAACCGCCGCACTGCGGGGGCCGCGATACTCCTGGCCTGCGCGTCCCTCGTTCCAGGGGCAGGTGTCGCCCAGGCGCAGGACCTCGACTGCAGCAACTTCGCCTATCAGGAGGACGCGCAGGCCCAGTTCGACCGTGATCGCGGCGACCCGGACCGCCTCGACGAGGACCGGGGCCAGGACGACGGAGTCGCGTGCGAGTCGCTCCCCCGGAGGAGCACGGCCACCCTGGCGCCGCTGGAGCCCACCGCCGCCCCCGTGACCCCCACGCCGATCCCCGTGACCCCCGCGCCCTTGCCGGTCACCCCCACCGCCGTACCGCTCACCCCCACGGTGATGCCCACGCGTGGAGCCCAGGGCGGCGTCGGTGGAGCCTACGAGCCCACGTCCCTCGAAACCGGCCTAGGACTCGGCCTCGCCGTGGCCTCCGCCCTGGCCGCCGGCGGCTACGCGCTGCGAAGGTTCCGGTCGCGTACCTGACCGTCCGCCGCCCTCCCCGGCTAGCCCGCCAGCTCGCTCAGCGCGTGCGTCAGCCACTCCACCCAGAAGCGCTCCAGGTCGATCCCGCCGCGCAGCACCAGGTGGCGCAGCCGGTCCGGCTCGGTGTCCCGGCGCTCCGGCGGGAAGTCGCGCTGCTCGATCTCCAGGTACTCGTCCAACTGCGCCTGGTGCAGACCGAGATGGCGCTCCAGCTCGTCCCGCAGGCCCACCCCGCCGACCACCGCGGCCGCCCGCAACCGCAGCAGCAGTGCGGAGCGCAGCGGCTTCGGGTCCTCGGTGCGGTCCACCCACCCCGCCAGCTCCGCGCGACCCGCGGGCAGAACCTCGTACTCCTTCTTCTGCCCGCGGGTCGGCGTCTCGGACGGCAGTGCGCGGATGTGTCCCGCCTGTTCCAGCCGGCCCAGCTCGCGATAGATCTGCTGGTGCGTGGCCGACCAGAAGTAGCCGATCGACTTGTCGAAGCGGCGCGTCAGTTCGAGACCCGAGGACGGCTTCTCGAGCAGCGCCGTGAGGATGGCGTGCGGGAGGGACATGCACGCATCCTAGGTTCGGCCGGCGGGTGCGCCCACGGCACGGGTCACAGAGTCGCCGCCAGGCGGGTGCCCTGGTCGATGGCCCGCTTCGCGTCCAGCTCAGCGGCGACGTCCGCGCCGCCGATGAGGTGCGCCTTCCGGCCGGCGGCGACCAGCTCCTCGTACAGGTCGCGGCGCGGCTCCTGGCCGGTGCAGAGCACGACCGTGTCGACGGGCAGCACGCTCGTGGTGCCGTCGATCGTGACGTGCAGGCCCTCGTCGTCGATCCGCTCGTACGTGGCGCCGGCGACCATCGTCACGCCGCGGTGCTTGAGCTCGGTGCGGTGGATCCAGCCGGTGGTCTTACCGAGGCCCGCGCCGACCTTGGAGGTCTTGCGCTGGAGCAGGTGCACCTGGCGCGGCGGCTTCGGCCGCTCGGGGGTGCGCAGCCCGCCGCGCTCCTCGTACGAGGTGTCGACGCCCCACTGGCGGAAGTACGTCTCCGGGTCCTGGCTCGCGCCCTCGCCGCCGTCGGTCAGGAACTCGGCCACGTCGAAGCCGATGCCGCCGGCGCCGAGGATGGCGACCCGCTCGCCGACGTGCGCGCCGTCGCGGAGCACGTCCAGGTAGCCGACGACGCTGGGGTGGTCGACGCCCTCGATCTCCGGGGTGCGCGGGGTGACGCCGGTGGCGACGACGACCTCGTCGTAGCCGGCGAGGAGCTCGGTCGTGGCGTCGGTGTTCAGCCGGACCTCGACGCCCTTGGCCTCCAACTGGACCCGGAAGTAGCGCAGCGTCTCGTTGAACTCCTCCTTGCCGGGCACCTGCTTGGCGACGTTCAGCTGGCCGCCGATCTCACCGCCCCGGTCGAACAGGGTGACCGCGTGGCCGCGGTCCGCCGCGGAGACGGCGCAGGCGAGGCCCGCCGGGCCGGCGCCGACGACGGCGATCCGCTTGACCAGCCGGGTGGGGGAGAGGACCAGCTCCGTCTCGTGGCAGGCGCGCGGGTTCACCAGGCAGGAGGTGATCTTGAGGCTGAAGGTGTGGTCCAGGCAGGCCTGGTTGCAGCCGATGCAGGTGTTGATGGTGTCGGCGCGGTCCGCGGCGGCCTTGGCGACGAAGTCGGGGTCGGCGAGGAAGGGGCGGGCCATGGAGACGATGTCGGCGCGGCCCTCGGCGAGGATCTGCTCCGCGACCTCGGGCGTGTTGATCCGGTTGCTGGTGACCAGCGGCACGGAGACCGCGCCCATCAGCTTCTTCGTGACCCAGGTGTACGCGCCGCGCGGCACGGAGGTCGCGATGGTCGGGATGCGGGCCTCGTGCCAGCCGATGCCGGTGTTGATGATCGTTGCGCCGGCCGCCTCGATCTCCTTGGCGAGCGTGACGACCTCGTCGAGGGTCGAGCCGCCGGGGACCAGGTCCAGCATGGACAGCCGGTAGATGACGATGAAGTCCTCGCCGACCCGCTCGCGGATCCGGCGGACGATCTCCAGCGGGAAGCGGACCCGGTTCTCGTACGAGCCGCCCCAGCGGTCGGTGCGCTGGTTGGTGGCGGAGGCGATGAACTCGTTGATCAGGTAGCCCTCGGAGCCCATCACCTCGACGCCGTCGTACCCGGCGGCCCTGGCCAGCTCGGCGCAGCGGGCGTAGTCCTCGACGGTCTGCTCGACCTCGGCGTCGCTGAGCTCGTTCGGCACGAAGGGGCTGATGGGGGCCTTGAGCGCGCTGGGCGCGACCAGGTTCTCGTGGTACGCGTACCGGCCGAAGTGCAGGATCTGCATCGCGATCCGGCCGCCCTCCGCGTGCACCGCGTCGGTGATCAGCCGGTGCTCGGCCACCTCCTCGTCGGTGGTGAGCTTGGCGCCGCCGTCCCAGGGCCGGCCGGCGTCGTTGGGGGCGATGCCGCCGGTCACGATGAGGCCGACGCCGCCGCGGGCCCGCTCCGCGTAGAAGGCGGCCATCCGCTCGAAGCCGTTCTCGGTCTCCTCGAGACCGACGTGCATGGAGCCCATGAGCACCCGGTTGGGCAGCGTCGTGAACCCGAGGTCGAGCGGGCTCAGGAGCTGCGGGTACGGGTTGGAGCTCTGGGCCGGAGCCTGGGCCGGGGTCGCGGTCATGCTGGGCGCCTCCTCGCGCGGGATCGTCCCCCCAGTTCTAAGGGACCGCGACGTGGTTCTGCAACTAGTTGCAGAAGAATCGCGGCGTGACATGTACTACTCGGTAACCAAGGGGTGGCGGTCCTGGGTGCTCCTCCGACCGGGTCCGACCTGGACCTGTCAGGTCGATCATCTGGTGCAGCGGCTCGGAGCCCGGAACCGGGGGCCCAGCTCGGGTGTGACTGACTCAGCCAGGAGCGACCTGATACAGATTGATCATGAATACTGAAACTCTTGCCCCCATGGAGCGCCTGCTCGCAGAGCGGGCCTGTGAGCGGCTGGTCGTCGAGTTCGTCCACCGGCTCGACCTCGGGGACCCTAGCTCGGTGGCGGACCTCTTCACGCAGGACGGCACCTGGGAATGGCCCGCCGGCGACCGCCGCATCGCGGGTCACGACGCCCTGCGCATCTACTTCGGCAACCGGCCCGCAGACCGACTGTCACGCCGTATATGCACCAACATCCTGGTCACCGTGACCTCTGCGGAAACCGCCTCCGCCACCACCTACTTCACCACATACCGTGTCGACGGCTACAGCGAGGGACTCGTACCACCACGACCCCCGGTTCAGGTGGGGCACTACGAAGACACGTTCCGCAAGGTGGACGACACCTGGCTGCTCACCACGCGGACGCTCTTCCTCTCCTTCGCAGGTCCCACGGAACGCCTCGACAGGCCCGAACAGTGATGAGAACGACTCCCGGTCGACAGCTCTGTCACCAGCCGCAAAGACAGTGTTCTGTTGGGGTGTCCGGCTGAACCTCGCCCCAGGTACTGTGCCCGGCCCCGTGCCGCGGCCGCTCTCGTGACGGAACCAGGGACAACGGCGCTGCGTGTCAAGCAGCGGGACCGAGCACACACAAACGAGTACCAGAGCGGCTGGGGGGCGACGACGATGCAGATCCTGCCGGGTGGCACACCGACGTTCCTGCTGCTCTTCGGACTCTTCGCCGGCTTCTTCGCCGTGCGGTCGGCGCTGCGCTTCACCCGGGTCCTGCGGCTCGTACGCCTCTGGGCTCGGGCGGATGGGTGGTGCGCGGAGCGCCGGGTCCAGGAACGGTCCGGCATGGACAACTCGTACGCCACCGAGTACGTCTACGCCTTCCGCACCCCGGACGGCCGCGAGATCCGCTTCACCGACCCCTCACCAAGCGCCTTCGGCTTCGAGGAGGGGGCGCCGGTACGGGTGTCGTACGACCCGGCGGCCCCCGAGAAGCTGGCGACGATCGCCGGCCCGGGGGCCTGGCGCGCGCTGGTCATCCCGGCCGTCCTGGCGGTCTTCATCGGGCTGATGACGCTGCTGCTGCTCTGGGGGTTCGGAGCGTCCCACGACTGGTGGTGAGGCCGCAGGCGCTCCTGCCGCAGACCTACGTCAAGGCTCGCCCATGACGACACGGGGGGCATGGTGATCTGGCGGATGCCGAGAACCGCTACAAGTAGCGCAACACCGTCGAACGGGCGATCAACCGCTCAAGCACCCGAGCCGTTGTCACGCGCTGCGCCAAGCGCGGCTACGTCTGCCTCGGCGACCGCCACCGCGGCGTCCGTTGTTACTGGCTCCGAAAGTGATCGCCTACGCGACCCGACAGTAGACATTCAGGCCCTGGCGTCGGGCGCTGATGACGCACCCGTCGCCATACTGGCCGGCGACGAGACGAGGCCCGTCGGCTTCGACGAGGTCGTCGAAGCCGACGCCGGCGATCAGGCACTCCCACTCGATCACAGCCTCTTCGGGATCGAAGTTGCCGAAGGAGAGCGACTCGAATGCGCGTAGCGGCCCGGTCTGACGAACCAGAGCTGCTGATGATGCTCACCCAGCGATCATGCCGAACCGCCCACGACCATGATCGGTCGGAAGGCGCTAAGCCTCCGGCGACGCCTCCGGCGTGGCGGCGAGCTTGTCGAGTTCCCGCATGGCCTCGGAGTGGGCGCTCATGCGGCGGCTCACCGTACCGATCGTGAAGAGCGTGACCCCGGCGGCGGTCGGGGGCAGGGAGAGCCCGAGCACGGCCAGTGCCTCGGGCCAGTCGCGTTCGTTCTCGCACCAGTCGTGTCGGTACACACCCTCGTTGGCCGTGCCGAGGTCCGTGAACAACCGCGATTCGCACTCCTCGGGGTGCCGGTCGTCGGGCTTCCGGTCCACCTCGTACGGGGTCAGGAGCAGCAGGAATCCCCATGCCCACAGGAGCGCGGCCAAGGACAACAGCCCGATGCCCCAGGCGCGCGTGCGACTGGCCCGGTCGCGGAAGTCGAGGTCGTACTCACGTGATCGCATGGCGGCCGAATCTAGCAGCGCCCGCATGACCGAAGATCGGCCACGTAGCCGAAGAGGCTACGGGGCCACACGCCGGTCGTCGCAGCGGCGGTCGGGACGGGGCGGGTTCTGATGCGCGACGGCATCGGCCCAGCGCGCACGCGCGGCGGTCAGGTCATTGTCGGCGGACGTCGCGAACCAGACCCAGCCGTCGCGGTACTCCGTGGCCTCCTTCAGCCCGACGACGTACCGATGCCCGGGCGCGAGCGGGACGAACGCGTCGTCGTGGCTTCCTGGCACGGGCACTGACCGCCCGATCACCAACGTCGCGCCCGGATCCCCCTTGAGCACGTCATGCACAGTGACCCGCGACAACCGCACGCCGCCGCCGTTGGCGACGTGCGCGTCGACGGTCACGACCGCGACCGTGGCGACGTTACCGGCCTTGTCCCGATCGGTGGCGTCCTCGGGCACACACACCCCGCTGACACCGGAGGCCGCGTCGAGCCCGGCGTACCAGTAGTAGCCACCGGCACCGCCGCCGAGAACGAACAGGACCCCGAGCGCGGCCAGGGAGATACGGGTACGGGTCATGGTGAGCCCCAGAGCGTGGCGTGGTTGGCGTTGCCCATGGGACCGACGCTAGACGCCGCCCCGGCGCCTGACTGCGGGACCTGCGGGACGTCACCCTTCAGGGGACTGGCGCGTCCGTTCTGTCAGCGCGCCGCCCTCGGCCGTGAAGCCGGGCGGTTGAGCGCCGGCCCGCTTCGCAGAAGTCGGTGGTCGGCAGACTCGCGATCCCCCAGACTCAGACGGGTGCAAGCGATCCACCGATCGACGTCGGGGACCCATGACGAGGCTCGAGGCCGAGCCCACCGCGTTCCGGTGGATCTTCCACCGTGAAGACGCCAACGTGTCGATTCGACTGCTGGAGTTGGCCCACAGCAGTGACGACGACAGCGCTGGAAGTGAGATCTGGTCCACCCGGCAGAGCGTCGACGTCGTTGCCAGAGCAGTGGTCCGTTGCTTCGACGGGGTAGTCACGGAGTACGGCGAGAGTGCCTATCGCAGCAAGTGGGGTGGGCATTTCCCCCGCACGGAGCTCGAAACTCTGAGGGCCGCGTGGCGCGCATACCGGTGGGGCATGGGTATCCAGTAGTGGGCTTGGTGGGGACGATTCTCAAGGGCATGAGCCGCGTTCGGTGGCACGAGCTGACTCATGCCTACGGATCCGCAGAAGACGTTCCGGGCCGACTGTCGCGGGTGGCCTGGGGCGACGCCACGACGAGTGCCGATGCGTTGTGTGATCTCGGGCTGTGGCTCGGTGACCTGGCCGTCTTCGACGCGACGGTTGCCGCGGTGCCCTTCCTGTGGGATCTCGCCGTGACCGAATCCGTGGCCACCCGACCCGAAGTGATCGCACTGCTGCAGGCGATCCTCGAACACGGCAGTCAACACATCGACGTGCAACACGCAGCTCACCGATCCGTGCTCAGCGGCGGCGGCGCCGTGGACCTGCTGACCAGCGACAGGGACCCGGCGGTACGAGCGGCGACCCGGGGCCTGGCGGCAGCGATCGACAGCCACACATGCGACGCCTGCCGTGCGGCGTGACGCCTGGCCTGCGCAGCACTGTTGGTCGACTTGTCAGTGGGCTCTGTCAGCATCACGGTCATGACCACCGTTGATGACCTCGTGCAACGCGTTGCCGCCCGGGCCGTATCGGAGAACGAGCAGCTTCCCGCGCCCGTCGGCGACGGGCAGATAGCGGAGGCCGAGGGGCGACTGGGCTTTGCGCTGCATCCGCTGCTGGCCCGCCTCTACCGCGAGGTCGCTGATGGTGGTTTCGGCCCCGACTACCGGCTGTTGCCGTTGCTCGGCCCGGGTTCGAGTGTCGTCGGCGAATACCTCGCGCGACGTGAGGCGTCCGTCGGAGCGGAGCACCCGGAGTGGCCCGAAGGCGTTCTGCCGATTCTGACCTGGGGCTGTGCCATGTATGCCGGCGTCGACTGCCTCAGTGAGGACGGCCAGGTCCTGCTCTTCGAGCCGAATCCGTACAGCGGCGGGTCGTGGGACGAGTGTTGGTTTCTCGACTCCGCCGGTCTGGCCGCGTGGCTGGAGACCTGGCTCGCGGGAGCAGGTTGGTTCGAGGAGGACGCCTTCGACAGGGACGATGTGGCCGAACCACAGCCGTGGGACCGGGCGGCGAGCCGCTTGGCCTCCGGCGTCTGACGGAACGGATCTGGGGTCATGCGGGACGTACTCACCCACGAAGGCAGCGCCTTCATCAACTTCCGGGACCACCCCTTCGCAAGCGCTTCCGCGCATGGGTATCGGTGGGTCGACGTCAAGCGGCTGCGGATGCCTGCGGCGGCGCTGGCAGACCGAGCCCTGCTGGCCGCGCTCATCGGGCACGAGCAGTTCCGGGACGACTACGCGGGCGGGGGAGTCACGTCGGACGGGACGCGGCATGGGCCGTACTGGCTGAGTCGCGTCACGCCCGAGGCGTACGAGCACGTGGGCGCGGACGAGGCCGCGCGGTCGCTGTGGGAGTGGGCGAACCAGTACGAGACCGTCCCCGCCGGACTGGCGGCGGAGCTGCGGAGGGAGGCGATCGACCGGTGGGTCGCGGCGGACCGCGTCTACCGGCTCAGTGGGCTCGGCGAGGAGGACTTCCACGACTGGGGCGGGGTGCACGGGGAGTTCCACGAGTTCGTGGCCGTCGATCGGAAGGCGGGGCGGGTGACGGTGCTGGTCGCGGCCGACGACTGAGGAGGCCGTGGCAGCTTCCGCTGCTTCAGGCGGTGGGGGACTCCCGCGCCGCCCACGCGTCCAGCTCCTCCGCCGTGCGCGGGCCGGGTACGCCGTCCGGGAGCAGGTCGCGCTCTCGCAGCAGGCGGGTCACGGCCATGCCCCAGGGGCGGCGCAGGCGCGCCGCGGCCAGCAGGGCGTCGTCGGCGAGCAGCTCCTCGACCGGGCCCGTGCGCAGGCCGGCGGGGGAGAGCACCGCGGCGTCGTCCGCCCAGCGCAGCGCCAGGTCCACGTCGTGCGTCGCCATCACCACCGTCGTGCCCCCATCCCGTAGCCGGCCCAGGATCTCGAGGAGTCGTTCCTGCCCGTGCGGGTCGAGTCCCGCCGTCGGCTCGTCCATGATCAGCACACGCGGACGCATCGCCACCGCGCCGGCGATCGCCGCCCGCTTGCGCTGCCCGTACGAGAGCAGGTGCGTCGGCCGGTCCTCCAGCGCCGTGATGTCCAGCGCCTCCAACGCTTCGCGGACCCGCAGCCGTACCTCGTCCTCCGGCAGGCCCAGGTTCAACGGCCCGAACGACACGTCCTGACCGACCGACGCGGCGAACAGCTGGTCGTCCGGGTCCTGCACCACCAACTGCACCGTCGTGCGCAGCCGGGTCAGCCCCTTGCGGTCGTACGACACGTCCTCGCCGGCCAGCCGCAGCGCGCCGCGGGCGACCTGCAGGCCGCCGCTCAGCAGGCGCATCAGGGTCGTCTTTCCGCTTCCGTTGCGGCCCAGGAGCGCCATCGCACGCCCGTCCGGCACGGCGAAGTCGATCCCGTCGAAGACCGGCGGACCGTCCTCGTACGCGAACCCCGCCCGCACGAGCTCGACGACCGGGGGCGGAGGGGGCGCTGAGGGGTTGGCTGCGGGTGTCACGGGAGGGACCTTTCCAGTACGAGAGTGAGGGCGACCAGTCCGGTCAGCAGGGCCGCCGTCGCCGCGAGGAACCGGCGCGAGACCGCGGCTTGCGGCACCAGGACCCGCAGCGTGCCGTCGTAGCCGCGCCCGGCGAGACCGGTCTGCAGCCGCTGAGCCCGGTCGAAGGCGCGTACGAACGCGGTCGCGCCGAGGCCGGCCAGCGAACGCCAGGTCGCGGCCCGGGTGGTCAGGCCGAGCCGGGCCGCCTGCGCCTGCCGGATCCGGGAGACCGCGTCCAGGAGCAGGAAGCTGATCCGGTACATCACGAGGGCCACGTCCACGACCGGCGCGGGCACGCCCGCCCCGACCAGCCGGGGCAGCACGTCCGAGACCGGTGTGGTGAACGCGAACAGCAGCACGCCCAGCGAGGCCGCCGAGGTACGCAGCAGCAACTCGCCCGCGTGCACCGGGCCGTCCGGGGCCAGGGCCACGAACGAGCCCGGCCCGCCCACCTGGAACAGCAGCGGCACCGCGCCCGTCACGCAGAACCCCAGCGGGATCCGGAACGCCCGCCACAGCTGACGGGGCGGCACCCCGGCAGGGCCGAGCAGCACGGTCAGCGTCGTGGCGGCGACCAGCAGCGCGCCGGGCCACGGCGGCAGGCACACGGCGCAGAGCGTGAGACCGAAGCCGAGCACGGCCTTGTCGAGAGGATGGCGGCGGCGCCAGCGACTGCTGTGCGCGGCCGCGTCGATCGGCAGCACGGGCGGCGGCTACGCGTCGCCGGTGGACGGCGCCGAGGGCCGGCGGGTGGACGGCGTCGAGGCCCCGTCGGCGGGGGGAGCCGACGGCCCGTCGGCGGACGGCCGGGAGGCGGTGTCGGCAGCGGGCCGCGACAGCCCGTCGGCGGACGGCCGCCGCGACGGCCCCTCCGCGGACGTCCCCGAAGCCCCGGCGGCGGGTACGTCCGTGGCCGCGTTCGCGCGCGCGTCGTCGTCCACGCCCCCGCCCGCGTCCCCATCCACACCCGCGTCCCCGTCCGCACCCGAACCCGCGGCCCCGTCCCGCGTCGCCGAAGCGGCCAGCGCCCTCGCCTCCCCCTGCTTCCGCCCCTTCCGCAGGCCGAAGTAGTACGCGAGCACCCCTGCGCCCATCGCCGCCTGCAGTGAGAACAGCGCGGACTCGACCTCGCCCGACGGAGGCTCGTACAGCGGGCTGAACCAGGGCTCGTAGTCCGGTTCCAGCTCGGTGATCGCCGCCTCGGCCTCCCCGTCCGACCCCGCGAACGGCTGCTCCTTGTGGTCGCCGAGGCCCAGCACCAGCGGCAGGACGGCGAGCGCCGCCACCGTGAGCAGCAGCAACGTGTTGATCTTCGCGTTACGACTCATCACCGGACCACGGCCTCCTTCGTCGTCGCCTTCCCGCCGTCGGTTCCGCCCCGCAGCAGGACGCCGAGCCGAGTCAGTTCACCCTTGCTGGACTGGATCAGGAGCCGCATGACCAGCACGGTCAGCAGCCCCTCGCTGACGGCGAGCGGGATCTGCGTGACGGCGAAGATGGACCCGAACTTCGCGAGCGCTCCGAGGAATCCGGTGCCCTGGTCGGGGAACGCCAGCGCGAGCTGGACGCTGGTGACGCAGTACGTCGTCAGGTCGGCGAAGAACGCGCCGAAGAACACGGTCACCATCAGAGGCACGTCGAAGCGCCGCAGCAGCCGGTAGACCCCGTACCCCGCCCACGGCCCGGCGATCGCCATCGAGAAGACGTTCGCGCCCAGTGTGGTCAGCCCGCCGTGGGCGAGCAGCAGGGCCTGGAACAGCAGCGTGATCGTGCCGAGCACCGCCATGATCGGCGGCCGGAACAGGATCGCGCCGAGCCCGGTGCCGGTGGGGTGCGAACAACTTCCCGTGACGGACGGCAGCTTGAGTGCGGACAGGACGAACGTGAAGGCGCCGGAGGCACCCAGCAGCAGGGTCGACTCGGGATGCGCCTTGACCTCACGGGTCAGGGCACGGACGCCGTGGACGACGAAGGGGGCGGACGCCGCACCCCACGCCGCCGCGTGCAAGGGGGGCAGGTACCCCTCGGCTATATGCATGGTTGGGAGACCCTCTCCAGCACCTCGTGGATGGACAACGCACCTTGGCCGGTCTCCTGGCTGACGGTCATGCCGCCCGGACTCCGCCTTCCCACACCGCAGCGGTTCTCCGCAGCGGTCCAGTGGCTTCCCGCGAGGGATGGAGCCGGACCTCCCGATCACAGTGGCGAGGGCCGCACCGGTACTTCACCGGTTTCCCGTACACCAAGGCCCTGCGACATTAGTGCGTTGACCAGGCGCATCACAACATGGCCGGGTTTCGGCGGTGTCGTCCGGCCGGTGCCCCACGTCGTCCGCCCGCTCCCGTACGCGGGTCACTCCTTGCGGTAGCCGTACGCCTCCGACGCCGCCGCGGTCACCGCGTCCAGGTCCCCGCCGGCGCTCGCCGTGACGAGCGCGGCGACGGCCCCCTCGACGAACGGGGCGTCCACGAGCCGTGCGTCCGGGGGCAGTTCGTCACCCTCCGCGAGCATTGCCTTCACCGTCAGTACAGCGCTGCCGAGGTCGACGAGGAGCGCCACCCCGGCGCCCTCGTCCACCGCCCGCGCCGCCTCCGCGATCAGCTCGGAGCTGGTGCCGAGGCCGCCGTCGGGAGTACCGCCGGCGGCGGCGAGCGCTGCGTACGGGCCGCCGCCGGCGAGTCCCCGGGCCAGTTCGGCCACGGAGTCGGCGACGGCGGCGCTGTGCGAGACGAGCACGATCCCGACCCGGTTCGCGGAGTGATCGCCCGTCACGCGGCCACCTCCGCCAGGGCGCCGATCAGCAGGGCCGAGGACGTCGCCCCCGGGTCCTGGTGCCCGATGCTGCGCTCGCCGAGATAGCTGGCGCGGCCCTTGCGCGCCTGCAGCGGCACGGTGTCCAGGGCGCCCTGCCCGGCGGCGTCCCGGGCCGCCCCGAAGGACTCGGCCAGCGCCGCGACGGCGGGCAGCAGCGCGTCGAGCATCGTCTTGTCCCCGGCCTTCGCCCCGCCGAGCTGCGCGACCGCCGCCACCCCGGCACCCAGCGCTTCGGCGAGCCGCTGCCGGCCCACCGCCGGCTCGTCGCCGAGTTCCTTCCCGGTACGCCGCAGCAGCGTCCCGTACAGCGGACCGGAGGCGCCGCCCACCGTGGAGATCAGCTGCCGCCCGGCCAGTACGAGGACTGCGCCCGGGGTGGCCGGTTCCTCCTTCTCCAGCACGGCCGTGACGGCGGCGAAGCCGCGCTGCAGATTCACGCCGTGGTCGGCGTCGCCGATCGCGGAGTCCAGCTCGGTGAGCCGGCCGGCCTCGCGGTCCACGGCGTCAGCGGCGGCGGTGAGCCAGCGTCGGAAGAACAGGGCGTCGAGTTCGGCATCGTACGAGGTCACGTCGGGCACTCCCCTCCTCACCGGCCCCAGCGCAGGGCGGGCGTCTCCACCGGTGCGTCCCACAGCCGCAGCAGTTCCTCGTCCAGCCGGCACAGGGTCACCGAGCAGCCTGCCATGTCCAGCGAGGTCACGTAGCTGCCGACGAGCGTCCGGGCGACCGGAACCCCGCGTTCGGCGAGCACCCGCTGGACCTCGGCGTTGAACCCGTACAGCTCGAGGAGCGGGGTGGCACCCATGCCGTTGACGAGTACGAGGACGGGGCCGTCCGGTCGCAGGTCCTCCAGGACGGCGTCGACGGCGACGTCGGCGATCTCCCGGGAGGTCATCATGGCGCGCCGCTCGCGCCCCGGCTCGCCGTGGATGCCGATCCCCAACTCGAGCTCGCCCGGCGGCAGATCGAAGGTGGGACTGCCTTTCGCGGGGGTCGTGCAGGCGCTCAGCGCCACGCCGAAGCTGCGCGAACTCGCGTTCACCTGACGCGCGATCGCCTCGACCCGCTCCAGCGGCTGCCCCTCCTCGGCGGCGGCTCCGGCGATCTTCTCCACGAACAGCGTCGCGCCCGTGCCACGCCGGCCCGCCGTGTACAGGCTGTCCGTCACCGCGACGTCGTCGTCCACGAGCACCTTGGCGACCTGGACGCCCTCGTCCTCGGCGAGTTCGGCGGCCATCTCGAAGTTCAACACGTCACCGGTGTAGTTCTTGACGACGAACAACACCCCGGACCCGCTGTCCACCGCGGCGGCTGCCCGCACCATCTGGTCAGGCACGGGCGACGTAAAAATCGCCCCGGGGCACGCGGCGGCGAGCATCCCCGGCCCCACGAACCCGCCGTGCAGCGGCTCGTGCCCGGACCCGCCTCCCGACACCAGCGCGACCTTTCCCTCCACGGGCGCGTCCCGCCGCATCACCACCTGGTTCTCCACGTCGACGGCCAGTTCGGGATGAGCGGCGGCCATCCCCCGCAGGGCATCGGCGACGACGGTCTCGGGGACGTTGATCAGCATCCTCATGGGTACCTCCTGGTGAGACTGGCAGGCAAGCCGCTGAGCTGAGTCTTCGCAGGTCAGAGCAGGTGTGCGAAGGCGCGTCACGGCGCAATTATCGACGCAGGGGAGCGTGCGCGCACCGGTGAACCACCGGTGGGATCCGGACGATCTCAAGCAGGTGCGGGACGACCTGGGCGTTTCCGTATTGCCGCACCGGGGCGTGGACCGGACTGGGAGCGGCGTGCCAGCATGACGCGGTGACGCAGATGATCAAGGGGGAGAACCTGCCGGTCCCCGGGCAGGAGTGGCGGATCGAGGTCGGCCGGCAGGCGGCCGGCGAGGGGGTGCCGGAGGTGGCGGTCTTCGCGCTGCTCCTGGACGCCGCCGGCAAGGCCGTCCAACACATCGTCCTCGAACGGGCCGGCGCAGTGGACGACCGCTCCGTCGATCGGCTGGACCTCGACACCGAGCGTGTCGGATCGGACGTCCGGCGCATCGTGATCGTTGCCGTCGGCCGGAACGGCACGCTCGGACAGGTGCCCGGCCTGTCGGTGCGGACGCTGAGCGCCGTGACCGGAGAGCAACTCGCCCTGTACGAGATCGACGACGCGACCACCGAGTCGGCGCTCGTTCTCGGCGAGTACTACCGGCGCGACGGTGGCTGGAAGTTCCGCGCGATGGGCGAGGGCTATGACGCGGGGCTCGTGGCGCTGGCGGAGGACTTCGGCATCTCGGTGCCGACTCCGGCCCCGGGCGGGCCGGGGCCGGTGGAGCTTCCGCACGGGGCCGTGGGCAAGGTTGCGGGCCCGGCCGCGCCGGGGCCGGTGGAGCTTCCACGCGGGGCCGTGGGCAAGTCCTCTGGGCCGGCTGCTGATACGGAGTGGGGGCAGGGCTCGGGTTCGGCCCTGGGCCAGGGGCACGGCGGCGGCTCGGGACCGACGGAGGGCGAGGCTCAGGCGCACGGCCGGGGCCCGCATGCACCGCATGCCTCCGCCCAGGCCCAGTCCGAGGCCCAGTCCGAGGCCCGGTCCGAGGCCCCGTCCCGGCGCTCGACCCAGAGCTCGCCCGAGGCTCCGTCCCGGCGGCCCGGAGCGATTTCGGTGGTTCCCTCGCCGACCCCGTCGCCCGAGGCGGTCGCCGCCGCCGGGATCCTCGGTGGGGAGTTCGACGACATCGTGTACAGCGGGCGGGGCAGCGCCAAGTTCGCCATGGACACGACCCCGCCGCCGGGTTACGTCCTGGTCGACTTCGCCAGGACGGGCAAGGGCCACTTCGACCTGGACTCCATCGACTGGAACGGCAGGGAGGCCGTCGACCTCGGGGACTGGAGCACGTCCCACCGGTTCGAGCGGCGGGCGATGTGGTGCGACAGCCTGTACCCGCTGCGCTTCCGCGTCAGCTGCGACGACAGCGACGAGTGGACGATCGTGATCCGGCCCGTGAGCACGGTGCGCGTGCTCGGCGAGGCGGCCACCGGCCGGGGCTCCGAGGTGCTGCTCCACACGGGTCCCGCCGGCGAGTTGGTCTCCCGTTTGAGTCCGACGGAGACAACCGGGTCCGTGCGTGTAGAGGGGTACGAGCCCCGTCGCCCCGGTGCCCCCACCAGGTACCCGGTCACGCTGGCGTACGAGTCCGGCCGGAGCCCGAGGGACGCGCGAGAGCTCCCGGAGGGGCCGCTGCTCGTGGCGGTCGTCCAAGGTGCGGGCGACTGGTCGCTGGAGGTCCGTCCCCCCGGGAGCGTCCCGCCCCAGGAGGAGCGCCGCGGCTTCTGGCGCCGCATCCGCGGGTCCTAGATCCGCCGCCGTCCCGTCCGATGTTCAGGCGGGACGAGGCGCCGCGTGCACCGCGTCCAGGGCCAGTTCGAGCAGTCGGCCGGGCTGGGCGGCGTCCTCGACGCGCACCGTGGCCAGCGCGATTCCCACCACCAGTTGCACGAGGTCATCGGGGGCCAGATCGCCCCGGGCCGTTCCCGAGCGCTGAGCCCGGACGAGGAGGGCGGCGGCCGCGTCCTCGATCCGCCGGTGGCAGTCCAGACCCAGCGTCTCCGGTTCGTCGAGCAGGAGCGAACCGCCCAGGCCTTGGTTGACCCGGGCGTGCTCCAGGAAGGCCCGGAGCCACTCGGCGAGTGCCCGGTCGGGGGAGTCGGCGGTCAGCAGCCGCTCGGCATGCCCGCAGAGCGTGTCGATCCGGTCCCTGAGCACCGCCGCCAGCAGGGTCTGGCGGTTGGGGAAGTTCCGGTAGAGGGTGCCGGGCCCGACGCCCGCGCGCTGGGCGATCTCGTTCAGCGACGCCTCGGGGCCGGACTCGGTGAAGACCGCGCGGGCGGCGTCGACCAGGCGCTCGCGGTTGCGGCGTGCGTCCGAGCGGCGCGGCGCCTCGGGCCCGGGCCGGCTGTGTGCGGGCGTCATCGTGTCCTCCTCTCCCACCGCTCGCGTCGCGGCGGGCCGGGGTAGCCAAGCGGAGAGCTTCTCCGTATCGTACCGGAGTGATACCGGAGAGGTTCTCCGGTACGTTCGTCCAGGGGGCATGTGATGACGCGTGACGCACGGGGTGAGCTGGGCCGGGTCGGGATCTGGACCTTCGCCTTCGAAGGGCAGAGTGCCGGGCGGGTCCGCGAAGCCGCGGCGGAGGTCGAGGAGTTGGGCTACGGAGCCATCTGGTACGGGGAGGCGTTCGGACGCGACACCGTGGGGCAGGGCTGGCTGCTGCTGTCGGCGACCCGGCGCATCGTGGTCGCCTCGGGGATCGCCAACATCGCCTTCCGGGACCCGATCGCCATGGCGACCGCGGAGCGAACCCTCGGGGAGGCGTTCCCCGGCCGCTATCTGCTGGGACTGGGCGGACACCGGGTGGACGACACGGTCCACCATCTCGACGGCTACCCGATGCCGGCCCGGGGCAGGGCGGTGACCACCATGGGCGGATACCTGGACGCGATGGACGCGGTCCCGGCCCACGGCCCCGTGCCCGACCCGACGCCGCGCCGGGTACTGGCCGCACTGGGTCCGAAGATGCTGCGGCTCGCCGGCGAACGCACCTGGGGCGCCCACTCGTACTTCGTGTCCGCCGAACACACTGCCCGGGCCCGCGAGATCATGGGCCCGGACGCCTTCCTCGGCGTCGAGCAGGCCGTGGTCCTGGACACCGACCGCGCGCGGGCCCGTGAACTGGCCACGGCGCACGTCGCGGGGTACGTCTCCTCGGCACCCCACCAGGAGGTGAACGTGCGTCGCCTCGGCTTCGGCGACGACGACATCATCGGCGGCCCGAGCAGGCGACTGGTCGACGCCATCACGGCCTACGGCGACGTCGACGCGGTGCGCGAACGCGTCCGGCGTCATCTCGACGCCGGCGCCGACCACGTCTGCCTGCAGGTTCTGACCGCCGATCCGGCGGTGCTCCCGGTGCCGCAGTGGCGAGAGCTGGCCCCGGCGCTCCTGTCGCGCGGCTGACGGCGCCTGCGCCGACGTGGGCGGCGCCCGATGCGACGCCCACGTCCAGGTGTCCTAGCTCAGCGTCCGCATGGCCGCGGCGTCGTACGGCTTCAGCTCGTCGGTCCGCCCCGCGAGGACCTTGGACGCCCACTCCGGGTCCTGGAGCAGGGCGCGGCCGACGGCGACCAGGTCGAACTCGTCGCGTTCCAGGCGGTCGAGGAGGTTGTCGAGGCTGCCGAGCTCGGCGCCCTTGCCCGCGAAGGCGTGGATGAAGTCGCCGTCGAGGCCGACCGAGCCCACCGTGATGGTGGGCCTGCCGGTGAGCTTCTTGGTCCAGCCGGCCAGGTTCAGGTCCGAACCCTCGAACTCCGGGAGCCAGTAGCGGCGGGTGGAGGCGTGGAAGGCGTCGACGCCCGCTGCGGCGAGCGGCGTCAGGATCGCCTCCAGCTCCTGCGGGGTCTCGGCGAGCCTCGCGTCGTAGGCCTCCTGCTTCCACTGGGAGTAGCGGAAGATCACCGGGAAGTCGGGCGAGACGGCTGCGCGGACCGCGGCCACGATCTCGGCCGCGAACCGCGTGCGGGCCACGGAGTCGCCGCCGTAGGCATCCGTGCGGCGGTTCGTCCGCGTCCAGAGGAACTGGTCGAGGAGGTAGCCGTGGGCACCGTGCAGCTCGACGCCGTCGAAGCCGATGCGCTCGGCGGCCGCGGCGGCCTCGGCGAAGGCGCCGATGACGTCGTCCAGGTCGCGCTGGGTCATCGCCTTGCCGGCACCCTCGGTGCCGTCGACGCGGATGCCGGAGGGGCCGACCGCGGGGGCGTCGGCGTAGGGTGCGTCGCCCTGGTTGCGCACCATGCCGATGTGCCACAGCTGCGGGACGATCGTGCCGCCCTCCGCGTGCACGGCCTCGGCGACCTTCGCCCACCCCGCCAGCTGCTCCTCGCCGTGGAACCGCGGCACACGATCGCTCTGCCCGGCGGACTCGTGGCCGACGTAGGTCCCCTCGGTGACGATCAGGCCGACGCCGGCGGCCGCGCGGCGGGCGTAGTAGGACCGCACGTCCTCGCCGGGAACGCCGCCGGGGGAGAACATGCGCGTCATCGGCGCCATCACGATGCGGTTCGGGACGGTCAGGCCGTTCAGCGCGACGGGCCGGGACAGGATCTCGGCCGCGCGGGAGGCGGGGGACGCGGTGACGGTCACGGGAACGCTCCTCGTAGCTACTTGACAACCTTGATGCTTGAGAACGTCAAGCAGTGACAGGACGGTAGAGGTAGATATTTGAGATAGTCAAGTTTCTCCGGGTACAGTGGCTCGCATGGCAGAAGCACCCCACGTCGGCACGGCCCAGCTCATGGAGGTGCTCTCGATGTCGCTCGGCGCCTACTACGGCGACTTCACGGTCGCGGCGGCGAGTGAGAACCTCACGGCGAGCCAGGGCAGGGCCCTGACCGTGCTGCGCCGGGGACCGGCCGCCATGCGCGCCCTGGCCCAGAACCTGGCCTGCGACGCCTCCAACGTGACTGGGATCATCGACCGGCTGGAGAAGCGCGGCCTCGTGCGCCGCGAGGCCAGTGCGTCCGACCGACGGGTCAAGAACCTGGTCCTCACGGCCGAGGGCGAGCGTGTCACCGACGCTATCCGCGCGAAGATGCACGTCACGCAGGAGGGCCTCGACAGTCTCAGCGCCGAGGACCGGGACCGCCTGCACGCCCTGCTGGAACGCGCCTTCGTCTCCCGTCCCGTCGCCTGACCGGGGTGACCCGCGACGGCTGCCTACCGTGGGCGGTGGCGGGTCACATGGTGGTCGACAGCGGGACCGTGATCTGCTTCAGCCACGTCCCGGCCGCGAAGTCGCGCGCCTTGATCACGACGCTGTGACGGAACACCTCGACCTGCAGGCCCTGGTTGAACGTGCCCGGGACCGAGGCCTCTCCACCCTGGCCGTTGTCGGTGTAACCGGTCTGGACCGCGCCCGTGTTGATCACGGAGAAGCCGTCGAGATTGGCGGTGCCCGGGACGACTCTGCGCGCGTACCAGTCGGACAGGCCGAGGTCCCAGTGCGTGTGCCCGCTGAACAGGAACACGTCGCGGTGGCGTCCGAGTATGCCCAAGAGTCGTTCCGCCTGCAGGTAGTCCCGCATGTACAGCTTGTTGCGGGTGCCGGAGACGGTGTTGGGCAGCGGGTGGTGGGTGATCACCATGACGGGCCTGCGCAGCCGTGCCCAGTGCGCCAGGCGGTCCTCCAGCCAGGCGAACTGCTCGTCGCTGAGCCAGACTTCGTCCCACAGCGTGGGGTCGTGGTAGTGCATGTACTTCTCGGTGCCGATGCTCAGCACCGGGATGCCGCCGAACGAGTGCTCGGCGTAGACCTTGTTGCGTCCCGCGAAGTTGTAGAAGCTGCGGAAGAGCGAGTCCTCGGTGGTGCCGTTGGGCCAGGTCGCCTGGGACAGCGTGGTGGGGCTGCTCCACTTGGGTACGTAGAACTCGTGGTTGCCGATGGCCCACGCGACCGTCTCCGGGTGGCTGTGCCTCCCGAACTCCGCCTTGACCGCGGCGTACTCGGCGTCGTAGCCGCGCGGGGTGATGTCACCCGCGATGGCGATCCCGGCGCTGCGCGGATTGGTGACGGCCATGTCCTTCAGCGCCACTCCGAGGTCGCCGAGGTCGCCCTGGATGTCGCTGATGACGTTGAACGCGGTGACGGGCCGTCCGGCCGCCGGCCCGGCCGCGGGAGCGGCGACCGCCGGCGTCCGAACGACGGTGACCGAGGTCACCGCGCCGGCGGCAGCGGAGGTGAGGAGGGATCTGCGATCCATGGAGGTCCTTCCGGTGTGCGGGGCCGACGGTGACGACACCGAGGTGACGACACCGCCGGCCCCTTTGGGCTAGACCCGTTATGAATAGAGCGCCGCTCAAACCTGCGGCCGGACGTGGCATGTCGAGCATGTGAACGCCGCGGGTCACGCCGGCGCGCCCCGTGGCGTCTCGCTCAGGCCGAAGCGGCGGTGGGCGCGGCGCAGCGGCCCCGGTGCCCACCAGTTGGCGCGGCCCGCGAGCCGCATGGTCACCGGCAGGAGGACGACGCGGATGAGCGTGGCGTCGACCAGGACCGCGAGCGCGGTGCCGACGCCGAGTTCCTTGAGGAAGACGACGCCGCCGGTCGCGTACGCGGCGAAGCTCAGGGCGAGGATGCCGGCGGCGGCCGTGATCAGCGGGGCGCTGCGACGGATGCCGGTCACGACGGCCCGCTCGGTGTCGCCGGTGCGCTCGTACTCCTCCTTGATCCGGGCCAGCAGGAACACCTCGTAGTCCATGGACAGGCCGTAGACGACGCAGAACATCAGCACGGGAATGCTCGGTTCGATGGAGCCCGTGGGCGTGAACCCGAGCACTGTGGCGAAGTGGCCGTCCTGGAAGACGTACACCAGGCATCCGAACATCACGGACAGGCTGAGCAGGTTCAGCACCGTCGCCTTGGCGGGCAGCAGCACGCTGCCGGTGAGAAGGAACAGGATGACGAAGGTCGAGGCCAGAATCAGGATGACCACGAGCGGCAGCCGGTCGAGGAGGGTGGTGCGGAAGTCGGTGGTCTCGGCGGGGTAGCCACCGACCAGCACGTCCGGGCTCCCCGGCGGACCGTCCGTGGTGCGGATGCGTTCGACGAACGCCGGGACGTCTCCGTACATCGCCTCCTGCGTGGGGACGACGGCGAGCAGGGCCGCGCCACTCTTCCCGTACTCGGGCGGCTCGACGCGGAAGACCCCCGGAACGCGAGCGAGTTCGGCGGCGTACGCGGCGACCGCGCGCCGGTCCACCGGCGCGGGGACGACGACCTGGACGGTGTCGGTCGGTTCGGCGGCGAACTCCCGGTGGACGGTCTCGGAGACCGTACGGGACGAAGCACCGGCCGGCAGCGTGCGCTCGTCGGGCAGCCCGAACCGCAGGCCGAGCACGGGTGAGGCGGCGAGCAGCAGGACGCCGAGGACCGCGGCGCCGCTCAGCGCGGGGCGACGCAGGGCACGCAGAACGATCCGGTGCCACAGTCCGCTCGCCGCGGGTGGGGTGGCGCGTTCCATGCGGTGGCCCCACCGGGCGAGAGCGGCGGGCAGGACGAGGACGGCGCCGCCGACCGCCGTCAGGACGACGAGGATGCCCGCGTAGGCGAAGGAGCTGAGGAAGAAGAACGGGAAGACGAGCAGCGCGGAGAGCGACACGGCGACGGTGACGCCGCTGAAGATCACGGTCCGCCCGGCCGCCGCGGTCGCCCGGACGACGGCCTCGGGCTGGGCGTGGCCGGCGATGCGTTCCTCGCGGTAGCGGGTGATGACGAAGAGGCTGTAGTCGATGCCCAGACCTATCCCCAGCACGAGCGCGATGTTGGCGGCGAACGTGGAGACCTGGGTGAACTGCGCCAGGAGGCGCAGTCCGGCGAGCGTGCCGACGACGGCGAGCAGCCCGGTGCCGACCGTGATCAGCGCGGCCGCGGTACGACGGTAGACGAGGATCAGCAGCAGGACGACGGCGGGCAGGACGAGTGCCTCGGCGGTGAGGAAGTCGGTGCGGGCCTGCTCGCCGACCTGGCGGGAGATCTCCTCCTGTCCGCCGACCCGGACGGTGAGTTCGGGTGTGGTGCGGGTCAGGAGCGGGGAGAGTGCGGCGAGTTGGGCGCGGGTCGCGGTGGCGGTGCCTTCGAGGCGGGCGAGGATCAGGCCACGGCGGCCGTCCTCGGACCGCAGCGCGGGGCTTCGGTCGTCCCAGTACGCGTGGGTGTCGGTGACGTGGGGCAGGGCGGCGACCTCGGCGACGAGGGCGCGTGCGGCCCGGTCGGCGGCCGGGGCGTCGACGTCGCCGCGCCGGGCGGTGACGAGGAGGGCCAGGTTGGGGTTGCCGGTCCTGAAGTCCTCGCGCAGCATTCGGGCTGCCTCGACGGACTCGGTACCGGGGGCGTCCCAGCGGGCGAGGTCGAGATCGGCCTGGGCGCCGGCGCCGTAGGCGCCCAGACCGAGGAAGAGGAGCAGGGCGGTGAGGAGCACGGCACGGCTGCGGCGCACGGCGAGGGCGCCGAGGCGGGCCAGGGGGCCGGGAATCGTAGGCGGTTCTTGCTGCATGGGACCAGGCTCGGACGGCGCGCTGACCAGCCGCTGGAACGCCCGCTGGAACGCCGCTGGAAGATCCGCTGGAAGGCTCCACTCGGGGCCCGGGCCGGGGCGGGGGTTAGGCTCGGCGCATGGCCGCCCACACGATCCGCTTCGAACTCCTCGGTCCCTTGCGGGCCTTGCGCGGGCAGGAGGAACTCCCGCTCGGGCCGCCGATGCAGCGGACCGTCCTCGCCGTGCTCCTGCATCTCGACGGGAAGTCCATGTCGTTCGGGGGTCTCGTCGACGCCGTCTGGGGCGCCGAGCCGCCCGCACACGTGCGAAACCTCGTCCAGAAGTACGTCTCCGGGCTGCGCCGCGCCCTGCGCGATGACGGCGCGGGCGCCGGCACCGTCACCGAACTGGTGTGGACGGGGAGCGGGTACCGCCTGTGCGGAGCCCGGATCGACGACCTGCACGACCGGCGGGAGTTGGTGCGGGCCGCCGTCGCGGCACGCGACCTGGGTGATCTCGGCCGCGCCGGAGAACTGGCCGGTGCGGCCGAGGCGCTGTGGCGCGGCGAGTACGCGGAGGGTCTGGCCGGGCCGTATCTGGAGGCCGAGCGGCGCCGGTGGGCGGAGAAGCGGATGCTCGTCCTGGAGGCGCGCCTGGAGGGCGGGATCGCGCTGGGCCGGTACGAGGAGTGCGTCCATGAGCTCGTACGGCTGGTGGCGGCGCATCCGCTGCGGGAGCGGCCGGTTGCGCTGCTGATGCTGGCGCTGTACCGGAACGGGCGCTCCTCCGACGCCCTCCTCGCGTACGAGGAGGCCCGGCGACGGATCGCGGAGACGATGGGCGCGGATCCGGGGCCGGCCCTGCGCGCGCTCCACGAGCGGATCCTGCGGCAGGATCCGGCGCTCCTGGGCGGGGTCCAGGAGATGATCGGCGGCGCGGCCGTCGCCTGACGACGAGGGCCCGGGACGATCTACCATGAAAGACAGGGTCTTCTCGATCCTCGTACCTGCCCGCAGCGGTAGGGAGGCTCGGCATGGAATTCGGGAACGGATCCGTCCGGGCGGACGGCTCACGCTACGTGCCGATCTCCGAGCACGGCCTGATCGGTGATCTCCGCACCGCCGCGCTCGTGGGGACCGACGGCACGATCGACTGGTACTGCTGTCCGCGCTTCGACTCACCGAGCGTGTTCGCGTCCATCCTCGACGCCGACCGGGGCGGATCGTGGGAGCTGGCCGCCGACGTGCCGGCCCGGACGCGCCAGTTCTACTTCCCCGACACCAACGTGCTGATCACCCGGTTCTACGCCGCGGACGGCGTGGCGGAGATCCAGGACTTCCTGCCGATCGTCCACGAGTCGCGCGAGGCGGCCCGGCACCGGCTGATCCGGCGTGTCATCTGCGTCCGCGGAAACCTTCCGTTCCGCGCGCGGATAGCCCCCCGCTTCGGCTACGGCGCCGAGCCGCACACGGTACGCGCGCAGGCCCAAGAGGCCGTCTTCGAGTCCTCGTCGCTCTCTCTGGCGCTGACCGCCACCGCGCCGCTCGAATGCGACGGCACCGACGTGTGGTCGCGATTCAAGCTCCTCGAGGGCGAGTCCGTGGTGTTCGCCCTCGACCGGATCACCGACGACGTCCACCCTCGGGCCTGCCCGCGCTCCGAGGCGGAGGAGCAGTTCCAGGCCACGGTCAAGTTCTGGAGCCACTGGCTCGGTCAATCGCGCTACCGCGGCCGCTGGCGGGAGATGGTGCACCGCTCCGCGCTGGCGCTGAAGCTGCTCACCTACGCGCCGACCGGCGCGATCGTGGCCGCGCCGACGACCAGCCTGCCCGAGCAGGTCGGTGGCGAGCGCAACTGGGACTACCGGTACGTGTGGGTCCGCGACGCCGCCTTCTGCGTCTACGCCATGCTCCGGCTGGGCTTCACCTCCGAGGCCGAGGCCTTCATGGGTTTCCTCTCCGACCGGGGCATCATGCAGGGCCCCGGCCCCACCGGTCCGCTGCAGATCATGTACGGCATCGACGGCCGCAGGGACCTGCCCGAGTCCGAGCTGCTTCACCTCGAGGGGCACCTGGGGTCCGCTCCCGTGCGGGTGGGGAACGCCGCCACCAAGCAGCTCCAGCTGGACATCTACGGAGCGCTGATCGATTCCGTCTACCTGTACGACAAGTGGGGGCAGCCCATCAGCAGTGGGCACTGGGACGAGGTCGGCGCGGTGGTGGACTGGCTCTGCGACCACTGGGACCAGCCCGACGAGGGCATCTGGGAGACCCGGGGCGGCCGGAGGGACTACGTCTACTCGCGCCTGATGTGCTGGGTGGCGATCGAACGGGGCATCCGGATGGCCAACCGGCGCGGTCTGCCGGCCGACCTTCCGCGCTGGCGGCAGAGCCGGGACGCGATCTACCGGCAGATCATGCGCGAGGGCTGGTCGGCCGAGCGCGGCGCGTTCGTCCAGGCGCTGGACGAGGACGTGCTCGACGCCGCCGTGCTGATGATGCCGATGGCCAAGTTCATCTCGCCCACCGACCCCAAGTGGCTCGCGACGCTCGACGCGCTCACCACGGATCTGGTCTCCGACTCCCTTGTCTACCGCTACGACCCGGAGGCCAGCCCGGACGGCCTGCGGGGTTCCGAGGGCACGTTCTCGATCTGCTCCTTCTGGTACGTCGAGGCGCTCACCCGCGCCGGACGCCTGGAGGAGGCCCGGCTGGCCTTCGAGAAGATGCTGACCTACGCCAACCACCTCGGTCTCTATGCCGAGGAGATCGGCCGGACCGGAGAGCAACTCGGCAACTTCCCGCAGGCGTTCACGCACCTCTCGCTGATCAGCGCCGCCTTCAACCTCGACCGCGCCCTCGGTTGAGTCCCCCGGCCCGCACGCCGCCGCCGGGACCGGTTCCCTGTCCCGGGCCACGGGTTCCCGGCTGCCATCCATAACCCCATGACCTGGGACGTTGCCCCGGAATCAGGGACTCCGGGGCAATGTGTCACATCCCGTTCAACTGAAGGGAGTTGACTGTCGGTCAGACTTGCTTCCGTACATGCGTCCTGAAAGCCTTCGTTCGATCCAGCTGTCGCCGCATCAGCGGCAACAGCAGCAACAACGGAGGCAATTCGCATGTCCCCACGCATGTCCTCAGGCATGTCCCCACGCGTGCCCTCGCGCACGTCCCCTTTCCGAATACACCGGGTGTGGCTGACGGTCGCCACCGCGGCCACGCTGGCGCTGACCTGCCTGAGCGCTCCGGCTCACGCCGCAAAGACTCCTCCGCCTCCTTCGCCGCTGCCCGGATCGTGGCGCCAGGACCCGCGGGCGACGGTGGGTGACGGGGTGCCCGATGCCCCGCGCCTCATGGCGTCGGCGGCCGACCCCGGTGGGGCGGCCGACCCCTCGGGCTTCACTCTGCAGGCCGGCGCGATGAACGGGACGACCGCCGATCGCGTCGCCCGCCTCGACGGCGTCCTGCCCAAGTCGGGCGTGTCGAAGCTCCTTTCCGAGGCCAACCGCGACATCAACACCTCGTCGTGCGCGCGCGACCCGTTCGGTTCGGCGCCCCCTCCGGCCCTCAAGTGGTGCCTGGAGATCGACGATTCGACCTCGCGCGAGTGGATCCCGCAGGCCATGACCGGCGTCTCGGACGCCGCGGACAGTGAGCAGTACGGCGTCGGCAACGACACGAACATCCAGCTCTACGCGTCCTACGACAACTGGGACCCGGGCCGCGACAGCAACGACAACGAGGTCGGCGACTGCAACCCCGACGAGTTGGAGGCGAACGACGCCTGCAACCAGAAGGGCGTGCGGATCTCCTTCGTGCAGCGTCGCGCCGACGGCACGGTGAAGTACCGTCATGTGCTGCTGGGTTGGGCGTACGTGAACAACTCCCAGCACATCTCCTTCGACGGCGTGCACTCCGCCGAGGGCTCCACGGCGCCGGACCCGAAGAACATGCAGAACGGCCTGCACGCGGGCGGCATGGTCTGGTACGGCCATTACCTCTACGTCGCCGACACCCGGAACGGCATCCGGATCTTCGACATGGAGAAGATCATGGATCTGGACCCCAACGGGGACGGCAAGGGCGGTGACGCGATGGGCGCGGACACCGACGGGGTGCAGACCACGTCCGACATCGACGACAAGACCAAGGTCGGCCGCCAGAACAACGTCTGGTACAGCTTCGGCTACCGCTACGTGATGCCGCAGGTGGCGGCCTGGAAGTTCAAGGCCCCGCAGGACAACCCCCTGGGTGAGTTCAAGTGCGTCGACGCCGGCGCCCCGAAGGCGTCCTACCTCTCGCTCGACCGCAGCACGACCCCGGACCGGCTGCTGATGGGTGAGTACTGCCGTCCGGAGAGCGGCTTCATGTCGCCCGGCCGGATCGCCTCGTACCCGGTCAAGTCGCTGGAGAACCGTTCCGGCGAGGTGGCGGCCGAAGGCTGGGCCAACTTCCTGCCGATGACGGACGGTGGCGCCCAGGGTGCGCTGGCGATGGGCGACAAGCTGTACGTCAACCAGAGCAACGGTCACAACGATCCGGGCAACCTGCTGCGGTACAGGTGGAGCAGCGGTGCGCTGGTGTCCAACGGCTCCGCGATCAAGACCGCCACGGGTGCCGAGGACCTCTACTGGGAGCGCGGCGCGCAGCGCCTGTGGTCGGTGTCCGAGCACTACGGCCCGGCGGTGAACGCCGATGCCCTCGAGGACGGGCAGTCGGCGAAGTGCCTGTACCTCGTGTGCGAGCGCGTGCTCTACGCCCACAGCAAGGCGCAGCTCGACGCCCCGTAGTCCCGCTCCGGCCCCCCGGCGAGTGCCGACCCCCGGGCGAGTGCCGGCGACGCCGGCACTCGCCGGGTGTCACGGCGTGAGCCAGTCGCGCAGGAGTCTGCTCACGGCGGGCATCGCCACGTACGTCATGAGCACGTTGAAGACACCGGCGACGACCGCGCTGCTGAGCAGGAGCGGCAGCGCGGTCAGGTGGGGGACGAGGAAGAGGCTGCCGAGCACGGAGATCGGGTAGATCGCCAGGGTCGCGCTGATCGCCATCTTCCAGCGGGGCGGCGCGGGGCGGGTCGAGCCCGGCTTGGCGAACCAGGTCTCCATGCCGGTGAGCTTGCGGCGGGCGATCTCGGTGTGGTGGTGTCCCTGGCAGTCGGCGAACCAGGCGGCCCGCTCGGGCGACTCCTGCCAGATCCGGCAGGCCTCCGCGTCCCGGAAGCGGTGGACGAGGAACCAGGGGGCGTCGCCGCCGGAGGAGCGGAAGAGCCCGTATCCGAGGTGGCCGGGGAAGGTGGCCGCCGTGTCGAGGATGCCCTTCGCCCATACCTCGAAGGCGGCTTCGTGGCCGGGCTCCACCCGGCGGGCTATCAGGAGCGTCACCTCGCCCGCGTCGGCGGGGACGGTGGCGTGCTCAAAGCTGACCGCGGTCACACATACTCCTCGTGATCACGCCGCGCCGGCCCCCACTGTACGCGCCGCCCGCCGGGAGGCGGCCGCCGGAGCCCCGGCGGCCGCTGCCGGGGGCCTCGGCCGGCGCCCCTAGCGCCCCAGCTGGGCGTCGAGCCAGGACAGCACCTCGGGGGTCACCGGGTCGGTGATGTCGGCGAACTCGTCGTGCTTCTTCAGGAACTTGGCCACGTACGGGCACACGGGCACGATTCGCATCCCGGCGGCGCGGACGTCGGTCAGCGCCTGCTCGACGAGGATCGAGGCGAGCCCCTGGCCCGCGTAGGCGTCGTCGATCTCGGTGTGGAAGAAGACCCGGCGGTCGTCGCGGTCGCGGTAGGCGGTCAGGCCGGCGCGGTTGTCGTCGACGAGGATCTCGTAGCGGTGGCGGGCGTCGACGCGACGGACGACGGGGGCGGTGGTGGCCTGCTCGCTCATGATGACGGACCTTTCGGTACGGGGGTCAGTGGTGGGCGGGGTTCTTGCGGGGTGCGATGACGGCGTTCGGAAGGGCCGGGGCGGGCAGCCGCTCGCCGGGATAGCCGTCGACGTGGCCGAAGCGGTCGGAGGCCCGCTCCCATTCCTCCCGTGCCTCGACGACGTCCTGGTGGCTGCGGCCGATGAAGTTCCACCACATGACGATCTCCTCTCCGAAGGGCGGGCCGCCCAGGAGGACCGTCCGGGCCGGACGGTCGGAGGCGTTGGTGAGGGTGAGGGCGGCGCGGCCGGGGGCGGTGTAGCCCAGCTCGGCGGGCTGCAGCACGGTGCCGTCGAGGCGGACGTCGCCCTCGTCGACGAGGAGGCCGTGCTCGAAGTCCGGGTCGACGTCGAGGGTGACGGTGGCTCCGGCGTCGATCAGGATCTCGGCGCCGAGGAGCGGGGTGAAGGTCCGGACGGGGGAGGTCGCGCCGACCAGCGTGCCCAGGAACACCCGGATCTCGGCGCCGTCGACGCGGAAGGACTTCGGGGCGTGGTGCTGGAAGTCGCGCGGGGCGTGGCGGTGCTCGTCGGGCAGCGCCACCCAGAGCTGGACGCCGTGCAGCACGGTGGTGCCGGGCGTGGAGACCTCGGTGTGGCTGATGCCGTGCCCGCCGGTCATGAGGTTGATCTCGCCGGGCCGGACGAAGGCGTGCGTGCCGAGGCTGTCGCGGTGCTCGATCTCACCGCTGAAGAGCCAGCTGACCGTCTGTAGTCCGGTGTGCGGGTGCGGGGCCACGTCCATGCCGCCGGACTCCGAGACCCGGTCGGGGCCGTAGTGGTCGGCGAAGCACCAGGCGCCGATCAGCGTACGGGCCCGCTGCGGCAGGGTGCGCCGTACGGTCATCGCGCGCGGTCCGCCCAGCGGGACGTCCCGGGCGGTGAGGATCTCGATCTCCGTATGATCCATCTCCGGCCCTTCTTCACCATGTAGTTGCGATTTCAACTATCATGGATGATCATAGTCCCGATGGCAAGCCACGACAACACAAGCCAGGACAACAGTCGGAGGAGCACAAGGTGAGCGAGACCGTGCAGGTCACGGCAGCCCGCAGGACGAACGGCCGGGTCTACCTCGACAAGCAGAGCCCCGCCGCGTACCGCGCGCTCGTGGAGACCTCGGACGCCGTCCGCGCGACGGCCGCCGAGGCCGGACTCGACCGGATCCTGATCGAGTTGGTGAACCTGCGCGTCTCCCAGCTCAACGGCTGCGCGTTCTGCCTCGACGTGCACACCCGCGCCGCGCTGCGCGCCGGCGAGACCACGCGGCGCCTGGGCGTGCTGGCCGCCTGGCGGGACACCGAGCTCTTCACCGCCCGCGAGCGCGCGGCCCTCGCCCTCGCCGAAGCCACCACGCACCCCGCCGAGGCCCTCGCCCAGGAGCGGGCGTACGAGGCGGCCCGCGAGGTGCTCGGCGACGACGAGATCTCGGCCGTGATCTGGGTGGCCATCACCATCAACGCCTTCAACCGGGTCTCGATCCTCAGCAAGCACCCGGTACGGGAGACTCCCGCCCGCTGAGCTCCCGCGAGGCCGTGGCGACCGACGAGTCATGCCTGCCCGGGTCACCCGTACGGACCTGTCCGGCGGGACGGGGCGCGGCGACTCCGCCGACCATGGAGTCCCGGTGATCACCAGGGGGCCGGCTGCCCGATCGGACGGTCGCAGTCGGGAGGACTGACATGGTGCACGGCTCGTACCGACGCGGGACCGCGCGGTGACCACCGGCGCCGAGGCCGCGGCGGCCCCCGCGCGAGCGGCGGGCGGGGTACTGGCGGCCACCTGCGTCTCCGCGTTCGTGGTGAACGCGAACACCTCCGCGGTCAGCATTCTGCTGCCGGCCATCAGCGAGGACACCGGCGCCTCCCTGGCCACCCTGCAGTGGGCCGTCACCGGATACTCGCTGGTCGGCGCCGCCGTCATCGTCACGTCGGGCGCCCTCGGCGACATCTTCGGGCGACGCCGCATCTTCATCGGCGGCCTGCTGCTGTTCGTGGCGTCGTGCGTGGTGATCGCGCTGGCCCAGGGGGCCGGGCTCGTGATCGCCGGTCGCGCGATCCAGGGTGCGGCCGGCTCGACCATCCTGGCCTGCGGGCTCAGCCTGCTGTCGGCGGGCATCTCCGGCGAGGCGCAGATGCGTTCGGTGTCGCTGTGGGGAGCCGCCTCGGCGGCCGGCGCCGCCGCCGGGCCGCTGCTCGGCGGTGTACTCGTCGACATCACCGGCTGGCAGGGGCTGTTCTGGATCGACGCGGGCATCGCCGCCGCCTGTGTGCCGCTGACCCTGCGCACCGTGGCGGAATCACGCGACCCGTCGCGTCCGCGCTCCGTCGACCTCCTGGGGACCGCGCTCGTCGCCGCCGTGCTCGTCCCGTTCGTCTTCGCGGTCACCGAGGGCTCCGACTGGGGCTGGCTCAGCGCCCCGACCCTGGTGTGCTTCGTGATCTCGGCGGTGGCGGTGGTCGGCTTCGTGGTGGTGGAGAAGCGGGTGCGCACGCCGTTGATCGACCTGGCACTGCTGCGCAACAAGTACCTCGTCGGCTCGACCGTCGCCATTCTCGTGGTGGCCGGCTGCATCAACGCGATCATGTACATCAGCAGTCTGTACTTCCAGAACCCCCAGGGCCTGGGAATGAGTCCGCTCGAGGCGGGCGTCGCCACCCTGCCCGCGGCGGCCGGCATCGTCGTCACCGCGCCCCTGATCACGCCGTTCGTCGACAAGCTGGGCGCGCGGGCGGTGATCGCCGGAGGTTTCGGGATCGCGACAGCGGCCTTCATCGTGTTCGCCTTCGTGGACGCCTCCTGGGGCTACGCCACGTTCGTCGTCCCGCTGATCGTCCTCGCCGTCGGGCTGGGACTGGCCAACGGCCCCTCGTCCTCCATCGCCACCGCGAGCGTCGCGGGGGACCAGGTCGGCGCGGCCTCCGGGATCTCGAACATGGGCCGCTACGTCGGAGCGGCGGTTCTCACCGCCGTGACGGCAGCGCTTTTCGACTCGGTGTACACCCGCCACCACACCGGCGGGGCCGAGGTGACGGACGCCCTCGCGAGCGGGTTCTCCCGGGCCTCCATCGGGCTCGCACTGTTCTGCGCGTTCGGCGTCGCCCTGGCCCTCCTGGTCGGCCGGATCCGCCCCTCGGGCCCGCCCACGCCCGCCCATTACGCGGCGGCGGCTGCTGCCACCGCCCACACCGTGCCGACCCGGCAAGTGGCCGGGACGGCGGGGGAGGCGGAGGGCGGGCGGTGACGGAGGGGCGGTGACGGGGGGTGTGGTGACGGGGGACCGCCGTTCAGCGGCCCTCGAAGTCCCAGGACACGATGTCGCGGTAGCGGATCGGCCCCGGGCCGCGACCGAAGTTGCTGCCGACCAGGTGCAGCCGCGCCGCCCGCCACGGCCGGCCGGTGAACCCCGAGAGACCCTCTGCCGCCGCCACGATGCACGAGGTGTCGTCGCGGCGGGCGCGGGCCAGGGTGAGGTGCGGCCGCAGCGGCCTGCCCTCGAACGGGATCCCGCACTCCGCGACCGCGGCGCGCACCTCCGTGGCGAGCTGGTACAGCCCGTCCAGGTCCCCCTCGACACCGCTCCACAGCACCCGTTCGTCGAAGTGCCCGCTGCCGCGCAATGCCAGCTCCAGCGGCGGGCGCGCCGCCGCGAGAGCCGCGAGCGGGGGCTGGAGCGACGGCACGGTCGTGACCGGGAGTTCACCGAGGAACGCCAGGGTGATGTGCCAGTCCTCGATGCGGTTCCAGCGCATGCGCGGGTACGCCGCGTACGCGGGGCCGAGGGCGCGCGCCAGCTCGTCCTTCGCCTCGTCGGGCGGGGCGAGGGCGATGAACACCCGAATCGTCGCGGCCGCCGGGGGATGCGGGGACTGGATCTGCGGGGTCCGCTCCTGCGCGGGCTGCTCCCGCGTGGGCTGCTCCGCCGGGAGGGCCTGTGGCCCGTGGCCGACCGGGTCGGTCGTCATCGTCGCTCTCCTGCTCGCACTGCGTCCGGCCGCCCTTCCCGGACGCACACCCTCACGCCGGGAAAGGGGCGGCCGTCTCGCACACAGCTGTGTGGCTCAGACGTTGACGCCGAAGTCCGAGGCGATTCCGGCGAGACCGGAGGCGTAGCCCTGGCCGACGGCCCGGAACTTCCACTCGGTGCCGTGGCGGTACAGCTCGCCGAAGATCATCGCGGTCTCGGTGGCCGCGTCCTCGGAGAGGTCGTAGCGGGCGAGTTCGGCGCCGCCGGCCTGGTTGACGACGCGGATGAACGCGTTGCGGACCTGACCGAAGCTCTGGCCGCGGTTGGCGGCGTCGTGGATGGAGACCGGGAACACGATCTTCGTGATGTCGGCCGGCACGGACGCGAGGTTGACCTTGATGGACTCGTCGTCGCCCTCGCCCTCACCGGTGAGGTTGTCGCCGGTGTGCTCGACCGAACCGTCAGGGCTGGTCAGGTTGTTGTAGAAGATGAAGTGCTGGTCGGAGACGACCTTGCCCGTGTCGTTGAGCAGCAGGGCGCTCGCGTCGAGGTCGTAGTCCGCGCCCGTGGTCGTACGGACGTCCCAGCCCAGGCCCACGAGGACCGCGGTCAGCCCCGGCGCCTCCTTGCTCAGCGAGACGTTGCCGCCCTTGGACAGGCTCACACCCATGTCGTCGTCCTTCCGGTCGTGACGTGCTGGAGTGTGTAAATCTACATTGACCGCGCGGGTCGCCGACGGCCGTCCGGAGCGGTGGAACCCGACGAGCCCACGACGGCCGCGGCCGCTCTCGGTGATCGCCCTGGGCGAGGCGGCCGGCGGTGAGGCGCCAGTGGTGCTGATGGGGCGTCAGCTGCCAGGTCTCGTCGGCGGCGATCCCCTGCGTGGTCCACTTGTCCACTCTTTGACCGATGACGAGCCGTTGCCCGGGCGGCCGTTAGGGTCTGCCGGATGATCCAGGACATACGTATCTGCTTCATCGGCGACTCCTTCGTGCAGGGGATCGGCGACCCCGAGTACCGGGGATGGGTCGGCAGGGTGCTGGAGGCCACCGGCGGGGACCTCACGGCCTTCAACCTCGGTGTCAGGCGCAACACTTCCGAGGACGTCGTGCGTCGTTGCCGGCAGGAGATGCTGCCGAGGACACTGCCCGGTGCCGACAACCGGCTCGTCGTCTCCTTCGGCAGCAACGACACGATCGAGGAGAACGGCGCGGTGCGCGTCGATCCGGCCCGGTCCCTGGGGAACCTGGCCACGATCCTGGACGAGAGCCGGCGCAGGGCCGTCGCACCCCTGGTGGTCGGCCCTCCACCGGTCGTCGACGCAGGCCCCGAACACCTGGCGCGCACCGCGAAGCTCGCCGACGCCATGAGCGTGCTGTGCCAGTCGCACCGCATCCCGTTCATCCCCACGACCCACCGCCTGGCCGCGGACCCCGTCTGGACCGAGGAGGCCCTGGCCGGCGACGGCGCCCACCCGGGCAGCGGCGGCTACCGGCGTCTGGCCGATCTCGTCCTGGCGGATCAGTGGCGGGTCTGGATCGCGCAGCCGCAGCCTTGATGGCCTCCGCGGCGGCGGGGGCCTGACGAAGGCCTCGACGAGTGGGGGCTCCACGGCGGCTGACCGTTCGTCGGGCCCGATGGATCTGCGGCCCTGGCGAAGCGCTACCGGATCAACCCTCGCCTCGGGGCGTCACCACGAGCGGCCCGCGGTGAGCAGGGTGTCGCGGACTCGGGTGACGTCGGGGTTGTTCGGGCGGCCGGGGCGTTGGGTCAGGTAGGCGGTGTTGATGGGTGGGTCCTCCGGGGTGTGCAGGGGGACCAGGGTGCCCGAGGCGAGTTCCGGTTCGCAGAGGTAGCGGGGGAGGACAGTGAAGCCGGCGCCCGCGGCGACCGCCGCGAGGACGCCGCGGAGGTCCGGGACCGTGACGGCGGCGGGGCAGGACAGGCGGGTGCCGAAGACGTGGCGCCAGTAGCGGCGGGCGATGGGGAGGTCCTCGGCGTACGTGATCAGGGGGACCGCCTGCAGGGCCGCCGGGACGTCCGCGGCGAGCCTGTCCTTGAGGCGGTCGGCCCAGTCGGGGGCGGCTACCAGGACGAACTCCTCGTCCATCAGCGGTACCGCCGTCAGGGCTCGGCCGCGCGGGCGGAACGTGGCGACGACCAGGTCGTGGCGGCCGGCGCGCAGTTCGTCGAGGAGCGGGTCGGTCAGGCCCAGGGAGACCCGCAGCCGCACGCCGTCGGCCGTCAGCGGTGCGAGGGCGGGCAGCACGCGGGTGCAGAGCAGTTCGGCGGGGCCGGCCAGGTGGACCGGGGTGGCGTGCTCGTCGGGCGCGGCCTGGTGTCCCGTCGTGGCGGCGAGCGCGTCGAGAGGTGAGGCGATCCGGGCCGCGAGGTCGTGGGCGACGGCCGTCGGGGCGACGCCGCGCGGCTGGCGGGCGAACAGCTCGCGGCCCGTCTGGCGCTCCAGGGAGCGGATCTGGGCGGTGACCGTGGGCTGTGAGAGGCCGAGGACTCCGGCGGCGGCGGTGAACGAGCCGGAGCGGTACACCGCCAGGAACGTGCGCAGCAGGTTCAGGTCCGAAACGGGCACCGCGCCGGAAGGCCCCACCGGGGGCGTGCCATCGGGATCCTTATGGGACATGTCGGAACACTATCTGCTTGCCGATGGCTGCCGCGCCGGCCCGCCTGCGGGTCTGGCGGCGCGGTCGGGGCGGGCGTAGTCTCCGGTGCACCTATTCAATTTGTTGGGTACGAGATGAAGCGAGGCGTCCGTCCATGCACACGCACCCCTTCCGCGCCGCGGTCGAGCGCCGCGACGTCGCCGCCATCGAGGCGCTGCTCGCCGAGGACGTCGTCTTCACCAGCCCCGTCGCCTTCAAGCCGTACGCCGGCAAGGCGATCACCGCCGCGATCCTGCGCGGAGTGCTGCGTGTCTTCGAGGACTTCGCGTACGTCCGCGAGATCGCGAACCCGGACGGCCGTGACCACGCCTTCGTGTTCACGGCCACCGTCGACGGTCGTCGGATCCAGGGGTGCGACTTCCTCCACTTCGACGAGGAGGGACGGATCGACGACTTCACCGTCATGGTCCGCCCGCTCTCGGCGGCCAAGGCGCTGTCCGAGGCCATGGGGGCCCAGTTCGAGCGGATCGCCCGCGAGGCCGGGGAGGCGGGGAACTCGGCGGGCGCGTGAGCGCCCCGCCGCCCCGCCGGCGTCAGGCCAGCTTCTTGAGGACCTCGGCCGCGAGCGGGGCGGACGAGGCGGGGTTCTGACCGGTGACCACGTTGCGGTCGACGACGACCTTCGGCACCCACGGCTCACCGACCTGCACGTCCACGCCGGCCTCGACCAGCCGGGACTCCAGGAGCCACTTCGCCCGGTCGGCGAGCCCGCCCTGGGTCTCCTCGGCGTCGGTGAAGGCCGCGACCTTGTAGCCGGCGAAGGCGTTGGTGCCGTCCGCGTGCGTCGCGGCGAGGAGCGCGGCCGGGCCGTGGCAGACGACGGCGACCGGCTTGCCCGAGTCGAGCGCGTCGACGAGCAGCTTGCCGGAGGTGGCGTCGACGGCGAGGTCCTCCATGGGGCCGTGGCCGCCGGGGTAGAAGACGGCGTCGTACTCGTCGAGCCGGACGTCCTCCAGCCGGATCGGGCTCTTGAGCTGGGTGAAGGAGTCGAGGGCCGCGGCGATCCGGTCGGCGCCCTCCTGGCCGCCGTTGAACTCGGGCGCCAGGCTGCCCTTGTCGACGGTGGGGACCACGCCGCGCGGCGTGGCGACGACGATCTCGTGGCCGGCCGCGGTGAACGCCTCGTACGGGGCGACGGCCTCTTCGGCCCAGAAGCCGGTCGGGTGCTTCGTGCCGTCGGCCAGGGTCCAGTGGTCGGCGCCGGTCAGCACGAAAAGGATCTTCGACATGGGTGGTCACTCCGAGGATGCGGGCCGGCCCGGGGCCGGGGAGAGGAGAGTGGGGACAAGGGCCGCGCCGCTCCCGGTGGCGTTCTCGGTGCGGATCGTCGGTGCGGCGGCGGCGACGTCATCGAACCTAGACCCGTCTCGGAGGCGTGACCAATGGGGAAGTCGATGTCCGGCATCGGCTTTCCGATGGATCCGCGGGAATATCCGCGGGATGTCGCACGAGGGGTTACGGACAAGGGTTGACCTGCGGTGACGTGCCATCGCGTGGGTGCGGGCGGTCCCCGGCGGGCGGCGCCCCCGGCTCCCGACGGTCAGCCGTTCGGGAGGATGACGGCCCGGCCGTTCACCAGGCCGTCGTGGAGGCGCTGGTACGCCCTCGGTGCCTCGTCCATCGTGTACGTCTCGACGTGGACGTCGACGCTGCCGGCCCGGGCGAGGTCCAGGACCTCGATCAGTTCGGCCCGGGTCCCCCAATAGGGGGACGTGACCGAGGCCTCGTAGGGCAGGGCCCCGAAGCCCACGGGCAGGGTGCCGCCGCCGAGGCCGACGATGGTGACGTCGCCCTCGACCGCGGCCATCGCGCCGGCGGCCGTCGTGGTGGGCGGGGCACCCACGAAGTCGAGGACGACCTCGGCACCCCGGCCGTTCGTCAGCTCCCGCACCGACGCGGCGGCCGAGGCCCCGGAGAGGACGGTCTCGTGCGCGCCCACGGCCCGGGCGAGGGCGAGCTTCTCCTCCGTGAGGTCCAGGGCGACGACCCGCGCGGCGGTCATCGCGCGCAGCAGCTGGATGGCGACGTGCCCGAGTCCGCCCGTGCCGATGACGACGGCGGTGCTGCCCGGGAGGAGCTTCGGCAGGGAGATCTTGATGGCGTGGTACGGGGTGAGGCCGGCGTCCGTCAGCGGCGCGGCCCGGACGGGGTCGAGAACGCCGAGCGGCACGAGGTGCCGGGGGTTGTCCACGAGCAGGTACTCGGCGATGGCGCCGGGCGCGCCGAGACCGGGCGGCCTGATCCCCAACTCCGCAGCCCGGAGGCAGTAGTTCTCCTTGCCCTGCGCGCACATGTGGCAGCTGCCGCAGCCCCAGGGGCCGTACACGGCGACGGCGTCGCCGACCTCGAACCCGGTGGCGCCGGGACCGAGGGCGGCGACGGTGCCCACTCCCTCGTGACCGAGGGTCAGCGGAAGCGGAAACGGCAGCTGTTCGGCCGGCCAGCTCATGACGGCGATGTCCGAATGACAGACGCCCGCGGCAGTGACCTTGAGAAGCAGCTGCCCGGGACCGGGCTCGGGATCGGGAACGTCGACGACCTCGGGTTCGGCGCCCACGGTCCGGTACTGCAGTGCCTTCATGACGGCTTCCTTCCGGTGTCTCGGCGGGCGCCGTGGACGCCGCGGGAAGGCGACGACTGCTGCGACCCCGGTGGGGATGTGTACCCCCGCACGCCCCTCCCGAGGGCCGCCGTCCCGGTGAGTCCGCGCCGTGGAACGCGCCGCGACGCGTACACCGCGCGCGGCAGGCGCGTCCGGCCGCTCAGCGGCGGACCGGGGTCAGTCGAGCCACTTCCGCAGGAGTTCCTCGCGATCCGCGCGGCGGGGGGAGCCGCCTTCCCAGGCGCGGCCCCAGTCCGACATCGCGGCCAGGGTCGTGTTCAGGGTGGCGGCGCCCGCCGTGAGACGGGTGAGGAGGGTGCGGGACAGGTCGACCTCCGTCTGGGAGTAGCCGACGGCGGCGGCGACGTAGGTGCTCAGTTCGTGGGTTCCTTCGGGGGTTTCCACGGAGACCGTCATCAGGGCGGGGGCGTCGACGCCCGGGCCGATGCCCGACGGCAGGGCCAGTTCCAGCAAGGTGCCGATGGCCATGTCCTTGGCCGCGCCCACCTGTCGCATCAGCGTCTTCACGGGGACGTCCGCCACCGTCAGGGCCCGCACGTCCTCCCACAGATGGAGGCTGGACTGCCCGTCGCCGAGGCCCAGCACGCCCTCGGGGGTCAGGCGCACCCCGGGAGCCATTCCGGACGGCTTCGCGCCCACGTACACGTCGCCCTCGGCGATCCAGAACAGCCCCACCATGGCCATGGCTTTGCTCACTTCCCCCGACGGCGGCGCCGCCGCCGTCGTGTCACACAACAAGCATCCGACGAACGATCAGGTCGCACCCCCAACGTGCGAAGGATCTTCGAGGTTCCCGGCCCGGCCTACGCGAAGCACTCCAGGATCAGCGGCAGGTCCTCCAGCCACTCCCGGAGCTGGGCCCGCCGGCGGGCGGCGAGCAGGATCTGAGGGGCGGCGCCGTTGTGGAGGTGGACGGTGACCCGGAGGTGCTTGGGACCCTCGGGCGCGAACCCGACAGAGTGGATCTCCGCCCAGGCGAACTGCACGTCCCCGGTCTCCAGGCCGAGCATGACGCCCCCGGCGTCGATCAGGAGGGACCGCGTCGCGGCCACCGCGACGAACGCGAGCTCGGCGTCGGCCGGCGAGCCGCCCCCGCGGGCGGCCGCGGTCGGCGCCATGTGCGGCGGGACCGCGTCGGACGGGGGATAGGGGGACGCCGAGTACGGGGACGGATGCGGCGAGGGCGAGAACGGCGAGGGCGAGAACGGCGACGGTGCGTACGCCGAGGGCGGATACGCCGGGGGCGGGGGCGGCGTCACCGCCGGCGGGTACGCCGCCGTGGGGGAGTACGGGGTGGGAACGGGTGCCGCCGTCTCCGGGGCGAACAGGTCCAACAAGCCGTCCGGCGTGGGCCGTTGGCTCGGATCCTTGGCCAGGCACGATGCCACGACCGGCCGCAGGCCGTCCGGTACCGCGGTCAGGTCGGGTGCCTCGTGGACCGACCGGTACATCAGACCCATCGGCGTCCCCGCGCCGAACGCGCTGCCGCCCGCCGCCGCGACCAGCACCGCGCCCAGGGCGAACACGTCGGCGGCGCCGTCGACCTCCTGCCCCTGCGCCTGCTCGGGGGCCAGGAACCCCGGCGTGCCGAAGGCCGTGCCGGTGGCCGTCAGGCGGGTCGACTCCAGCGCCCGCGCGATGCCGAAGTCGAGGACCCGCGGGCCGTCCGCGGCCATGATGATGTTCCCGGGCTTGAGGTCGCGGTGCACCAGGCCGCAGCCGTGGATCGCCGCGAGCGCCTCGGCGAGTGCCGCGCCCAGCTGCCGCAGCCGCGCCTCGTCCATCGGCCCCTCGGCCTCGAGCAGTGCGGACAGCGTGGGCCCCGGTACGTACGCCGTGGCCAGCCAGGGGGCCGGCGCCGCCGGGTCCGCGTCCACCACCGGCGCCGTGTGGAAGCCGCCGACGCTGCGGGCCGCCGCGACCTCGGCGCGGAAGCGCTCCCGGAAGTGCGGGTCGGCGGCGAGCTCCGGGCGCGCCACCTTCACGGCGACCGCGCGCCCGCCGCGGGAGCGCGCCAGGTAGACGGTGCCCATCCCACCGGCGCCCAACTCCCGTTCGACGGCGTACCCGCCGATGCGCTCCGGCAGCCCCGCGCCCGTGCCGTCCGCCCCGTGCCTCATGCGCTGTAAGCCTCCCCCTGTGCTCCGGCGATCAGTATGACGCAGCCGCCCGCACGAGGCCGGTCAGGCGAGGATGCCGCTGCCGTGCGGGGCGTAGAGGTCGAGGAGGCGGACCCGGGTCACGTGGAGCCGGTGTGCCAGGATCCGGCCGACCCAGAAGAACACCGCCGCGCCGAACTCCGGGTCCGTGTGGCACATCGACCGTACGGCCGCCGCGTCGAACTCGTGGGCCCGGACCGGGGTCATCGCCTCCGCGCCGGATTGGCACAGGTGCGGCGGGAAGAGCCAGGAGAGGCCGACCAGTTCGCCGTGCCGCAGCGTCTCGATCACCGGAGCGCCGCGGCCGGGCACTTTGGCGTCCAGGGTGACCGCGCCCGTCTTCACGATCCAGAACCGGTCGGCGCGCTCCTGCTCCTCGAAGAGCCGGTGGCCGGACTCGAAGTACACGTCTTCCGCGAAAGCCATCAGCCGTTCCCGATGCTCTGCCGGAAGCGTGCTGACCTTGGGGACGGCGGCGGTGCTCATGACGGCCTCCTCGGAGCGGAGCGGTGGTGTCCCGACTCCAGTGTCCGTCCACGGGGCCGGTTGTCCATGTATGTGTACGCGAGGTCGCCGCCGGGATACTTTCCGTGGTCGGAGTTGTTGTCGCTCCACGTCGCTCCACGTCGCTCCACCGATGTCGCTCTGTCGCTCCGTGCTTCTTCGAAAGGACCTTTCTCATGCGCTACGCAGTTCTCGGGACCGGTGCCGTCGGTCGGGCCCTCGCGGGCAAACTGGCCTCGTTGGGGCACGAGGTCGCCGTCGGCACCCGTGACCCCGAGGCCACGCTGGCCCGCGTCGGCGCCGACGCCCACGGCAATCCGCCGGTCGGTGAATGGCTGGCCGACCACCCGCAGGTGCGGCTGCTGGCCTTCGCCGACGCCGCGGAGTCCGCCGAGGTCGTGGTGAACGCCACGGCGGGCGTCGACTCGCTGCGGGCCCTGGAGGCCGCGGGTCGCGACCGGCTGGCCGGCAAGATCCTGATCGACGTCTCCAACCCGCTCGACTTCTCCCGGGGCATGCCGCCGCACCTCGACCCGGTCGACACCGACAGCCTCGGCGAGCGGATCCAGCGGACCTTCCCCGAGGCGAAGGTCGTCAAGACGCTCAACACCATGAACGCGCAGATCATGGTGGACCCGTCCCGGGTGCCCGGCGCCCACGACGTCTTCGTCTCCGGTGACGACGACGGCGCCAAGAAGACGGTGGCGCAGCTGCTGATGTCCTTCGGCTGGCCCGAGGAGAGCGTGATCGACCTCGGGGACATCACCAGTGCCCGCGGCGCCGAGATGGTGCTCCCGATCTGGCTGCGCCTGATGGGCTCGCTCGGTCACCTCGACTTCAACTTCCACATCCAGAGCGCCCGCCCCAGGGCCTGACCGGCAGGACGGAAGCGGCCCGGGGAGCGGTGGTCAGTCCGCTCCCCGGGCCGCGCAGGCGGTGACGCAAACCGGTCAACCGTCAACCGGTCGATCGGTCGACCGGTCAGCGGTTCTCAGGCAGGTCCGCCTCGGCCTTCGCCGGCGCCGTCGGCGTGGGCAGGGCGCGGGCCGTCGCGGGCTTCTTGCCGCAGAACGCGGGCTCCAGCGTGCCGCCCAGCGTGGTGTTCACCTCGCCCTTGTTGGACGTGTTCGCCATCGCGGCGAAGCTCCGCCGGCCGTCCCGGGTCGCGAAGGCGTACGTGTAGAAGCCCTGCACCGTTCCGGTGTGCCCGTAGACCTGCACGCCGCAGGAGAGGTCGTAGCGCCGCAGGCCGAGCCCGTAGTGCCGGCCGTTGACGGGGTCGGTCGGGGTGACCGTGGTCATCGCGTCCATCATCCGCGGCGACAGCAGCCGGCCCTTCATCAGCGCCGCCATGAACCGGCTGAGGTCGACCGGATTGGAGATGACCGCGCCCGCGGACTGCGCCCAGGAGACCGTCTGCTCCGTCGAGTCGACCAGCGCACCGCCGGCCTCGTCGGGGTGCAGGTAGCCACGGACGTGCAGGCCGGAGATCCGGGTCCCGGGGTGGACGTACGAGGTGTTCCGCAGGCCCAGCGGCTTGAAGATCCGGTTCTCGTACTCCGTGGCCACCGGCTTGCCGGTGATCTTCTCGATGAGCATGCCGACCACGACGAAGTTCGCGTTCGAGTACTTGTACGCGACGCCCGGCTCGGTGGTGCGGGGCAGCTTCAGGGAGAGGGCGACCAGCTCCTGGTACGTGAACACCCGCTTCCGCACGGCCTCGAAGCCCGGCACCGTCTTCTCGAACATGGGGTCGGTGTACTCGGCCAGGCCGCTGCGGTGGGTGAGCAGGTGACGGACCGTGATGCGCTCGTCGGGCAGCAGCCCCGGCAGGTACCGGTTGACCGGCGCGTCGAGTTCGACCTTGCCCTCGTCGACCAGCTGGAGCAGGACCACGGTCGAGAACGTCTTGCTGACGCTGCCGATCCGGAACCGCGCCCTGGTGTCCATGGCGGCACCGGTGACCCGGTTCCGGACTCCGGCCTTACGGATGCTGACGCCCTCGGGGCCGCTGAACCGGGCCATCGCGCCCGGCGCTCCCTTTGCCAGGGCGGCGTCGAGCACCTTGGCCACGCCGTCCATGTCGGGAGCCGGCACCGGGGCCGGTGCCGCGGCGGGGGCGGCCTTCGGCGTGGTCGCGGGCGCGGCGTACGCGCTCGTGCCGGCGGCACCTCCGACGAGCGCGGCGATCAGGGTGGCGCTCACGGTCAGGCGGCGCCGGCGCTGGGACAGCGGGGACTGCGGGGACGACGCGGACAGCGGAGTCAAGGGCACGTTGCTTCCTCGGCTTCGTTCGATGGGATCCGGAGATCGGGCTGCGGCGGCTTCGGGAACTCGGGTCGGCAGACGCGATGTTCCCCGCCTCCAACGATCAGGAGGGGCAACCGTGGCGGTCGGTTCCTGACAATCCACGAATTTCCGTGGTCGATCTCCATCGAACGGCCCTGTGCGACCGGTCAGCGGCCGCCGGGCGAGACGAGGCCGGATTCGTAGGCCAGGATGACGAGTTGGGCGCGGTCGCGGGCGTGGAGCTTCACCATCGCCCGGTTGACGTGGGTCTTGGCGGTCAGCGGGCTGATCACCATCCGACCGGCGATCTCGTCGTTCGACAGGCCCTGCGCGACCAGGACCACGGCCTCGCGCTCGCGGGCCGTCAGCTCATGGAGGCCCGCGTCCGCGTCAGAGCGGGGCGGCGGCTGGGTGACGTACCGGTGGATGAGCTTGCGGGTGATGGAGGGGGCCAGCAGCGCGTCGCCGCGCGCCGCGACGCGCACGGCGTGCAGGAAGTCCTCCGGGACGACGTCCTTGACCAGGAAGCCGGCCGCGCCGGCCCGCAGCGCGTCGAAGACGTACTCGTCGAAGCCGTAGTTGGTCAGGATGACGACGTGCGTCCCGGCCAACTCCGGGTCCGAGGCGATGCGTCGGGTCGCCTCGATGCCGTCCATGACCGGCATCTGCACGTCGATCAGCGCGATGTCCGGCCGGTGCTCCCTGACGAGGGCCACCCCCTCCGCCCCGTCGCCGGCCTCGGCCACCACCTCGATGTCGTCCTCCATGTCGAGGAGCGCGCGGAACCCGCTGCGCAGCAGCCGCTGGTCGTCCACCAGCAGGACACGGATCACGACGCCTGCTCCACGGGGAGTTCGGCCTGGACGGTGAAGCCGCCGCCACTGCGCGGCTCGGCCCGCAGCCGGCCGCCGAGCGCGGTGACACGTTCGCGCATCCCGAGCAGTCCGACGCCGGGCACCGGGGCGTCGTCCGAAGTGGCCCGGCCGTCGTCGTCGATGCGGATCGCGAGCACGTCCGGGCGGCAGTCGATCCGGACCGAGGCCGTGTCGGCGGCGGCGTGCCGGGCGATGTTGGTGAGCGACTCCTGCACGATCCGGTAGACGGTCCGGTCCACCGCGGCCGGGACGTCGAGCGGCCGGCCCTCGATCGTCAGCGAGGCGTCGAGGCCGATCGTGCGGGCCCGTTCCACGAGGTGCGGCACGTCGTCGAGGCCGCGCGGCGGGCTCGTGTCGTCGTCGCGCAGCGCCTCCAGGGTGGCGCGCAGTTCGCGGGCCGCCTCGCGCGCGGCCTCCTGGATCGCGAGCAGCGCCTCCGGCACCTCCTCGCCGCGCTTGCGCGCCACGTGCACGGCGACCTCGGCCTGCACCTTCACGATCGAGATCTGGTGGGTGAGCGAGTCGTGCAACTCACGCGCGATGTGCAGCCGTTCCTCGTCGGCACGGCGCCGCGCGGTCTCCTCCCGGGTGCGCTCGGCCTCGTCCGCCCGTCGCTCGGCCTGCCGCAGCGCCTCGCCGGCCGCGGCGGCCGCGACCAGCCAGGCGATCTCCAGAGCGCCGCGGGCCTGCGCGAACGCCTCGCCCGTGTCGTGCAGCCCGGAGGCCAGGGCCGCGAGGGGCAGTGTGGCCAGCACGGCCACGCTCGTCACCGCCGTGACGACGCGCCGGCCCTCCCGTACGGCGGCGTACACGGCGAAGAGGAACGCCACGGCGGGCACGTCGAAACCGGCCGCCTGGTACCCCACCGCGCACAGCGCGGTGACGATCAGGACCGGTACGGGAGTCCGGCGGCGCGCGACCAGCGCCAGGCCGCCGGCCGCGAGCAGCACGTAGCCGAGCAGGTCGAGGCCGGCGGCGGAGTGCCGCCCGGACAGGCCGGTGATCAGCAGCGTCGCCGCGACGCCCACGGCGATCGCCGCATCCCTCACGCCGTCCGGGACACCGGACCACCATTTCCGCATGCGTGCACCGTAGCCGTCGGAAGCCCCCGGGCGAGTCCCGCCGGCGGATGAGCGGCCGGCTACCGCGTTCGCAGTACACGGTCGTGGTCTACGGCGTTCGTGGCAGCGCGAAGTGTCCGCGTCCGCCGGACGACCGGGGGCGGGTCCGGCGGACATGCTCGAAGCGTCCCGTTCCGATGGGGAGCGACGAGGATCAAGGAGCACGTCATGTCCGTCCGTACTGTGCTTGCCGTGGCCGGAACCGTCCTGATCGGCGGCCTCGCGCTCGCCGAGCCGGCGGCGGCCGCCGCCGCGGAGGCGTCGGCCCGGCCGGTCGCCGCGAGCGTCTACACCCTGAGCGTCGGGCGGGTCGGATCCTCCCTGGCCGCGGTGGTCGGGCTGTTCGGCGCGGTCAACGGTGGCCTGGCGCTGGCCGGCCGCACCGGCAGCGGCCACCTCGCGACCTGGGTCAGGCGACGGGGGATCGTCACGGCCCTGGTGGCCGGTGTGATCGCCGTGGTCGTCGGCGGGCTGATCGCGGCCACGGCCGAGGGCGGTCTGGGCACCGGGAACGGTCTGGGCGGCGCCTTCGTGGCCATCATCGTCGGCCTGGTCGCGCTCGTCCTCGGCGCTACGGCCCGCTCACGCGGCCGCACCACCGTCTGACCGCCGCACGTCTGACCGCCGCACCGCCCGAGCACCGGGCCGGTCGGCAGCGCGCCGGATCACAACCACCCGGCGCGCTGCGCCTGGAGGGCCATCTGGAAGCGGTTCGCCGCTCCGAGGCGGGCCATCAGGATCTGGAGCCGGCGGAAGAACGTGCGGCGGCTGATGCCGAGTTCGCGGGCGATGATCTCGTCGCTCGCGCCGCCGGCCAGGAGCCGGAGCAGCCGCCGGTCGGCGGGCGGGAGGCCGGCCGGGCGGGTGGCGCGGCCGTGGAAGGGCAGGGCGGTCTGCCAGGTCTGCTCGAACAGGGCGATCAGCGCGGAGAGCAGGCCGCAGGGCTGCACGACCAGCATCGTGCTGTGCACGTCCGCCTCCTCGATGGACAAGGACACCAGCGCGTACGCCTCGTCGATGATCACCAACTTCACCGGCACCGCGGGCAGCACCCGTGCCTGCTCGCCGGCCTCGATGCACGGCTCGATGGCCGTCTCCAGCTGACCCGGCTCCTCCAGCGAGGCCCGCGAGTAGACGACCCGCTGCGTCACGCCGCGGGCGAGGGTCGCCAGCGCGTCGTCGGTGGCGCCGGCCAGCGGGAAGTACGGCGGCGAGTCGAGCTGCCGGATCTGCTCGCGGGCGCTGGCCCAGGCGTGGCGCATCCGCGGGCCGATGGCATCGCCGGTCACCACCTCGACGAGGTTGTCGTGGTGCGCGGCGAACCGCTGCCGGCGGAACGACTCGAACGCGCCCCCCACGGTGAGACGCGACTCCTCCAGCTCGGCCGCCCGGTGCCGGGCGAGGATCTCCAGACCGGCGGCGGGCGGCACCGGCGCCACCACGTCCGCGCCCTCCTCGGCGGCGCTGGCCAGACCGGCGTCGACCAGCCGGCCGTACGCCGTGGTGAGCTCCTCGCCGGCCAGCCCGGCGGCGGTGCCGATCGCGCCGAGCGGGGCGGGGGCCAGTTCGAGGAGCGCCAGGTAGACCCGGCCGGCCGCGCCGTCGATCCCCAGGAGTCGCAGGGCCTCGCCCAGTTTCGCGTTCGCCATGCACGCAATTATCGACGCTCGCGGGCCTGCGATGGCCGATCGGTGCCACTGGCACCGCGGAGCCCCTGGAGGGTTCTCCACGGCAGTACCGTCCGGGAGCCGCCGAGGCGCTCGCACGGCGGCCGAACCCATCCGGAAGAAGGTGCACGACGTGGCGAAGGCCCGGAAGAACGGGATCTACTCGGGGATCTCCGAGGAACTGTCCGCTCTGATGCGGACGGGCTGGGCGGACACCGAACAGCACGACCTCCAGCTCGACGAGCAGGCCCCGTACGCGGCCGCTCGCCGCGCCGCGCTCTCCGCGCGCTTCCCCGGCGAGCGCCTGGTCGTGCCCTCGGGGAACCTCAAGGCCCGCTCGAACGACGACACCTACCCCTTCCGGCCGTACACCGGCTACGTGCACCTGACCGGCGACCAGGCCCGCGACGGGGCCCTGGTCCTGGAACCCCGCCCGGACGGCGGCCACGACGCGTACTGCTACCAGCTGCCCCGCGACAGCCGGGACACCGACGAGTTCTGGATCGGCTACACCGCCGAACTCTGGATGGGGCGGCGCCGCTCCCTCGCCGAGTCGGAGCGCGTGCTCGGCCTGCCCTGCCGCGACGTCCGCAACGCCGCCGCCGACCTCGCGGCGGGCGCCGGCGTGCCCACCCGCATCGTCCGGGGTGTCGACCCGACGCTCGAATCAGCGGTGAGCACCGACGAGCAGCGCGACTCCGACCTCGAGGAGGCGCTGAGCGAGCTGCGCCTCGTGAAGGACGAGTGGGAGATCGGCGAGATGCGCAAGGCGGTGGACTCCACCGTGCGCGGCTTCACCGACTGCGTCCTCGAGCTCTCGCGGGCCGTCGCCTCCTCCGAGCGGTGGATCGAGGGCACCTTCTTCCGCCGCGCCCGCGTCGAGGGCAACTCCGTCGGCTACGGCTCGATCTGCGCCGCCGGCGAGCACGCCACGATCATGCACTGGACGGACAACGACGGCCCGGTGCGCCCCGGCGACCTGCTGCTGCTCGACGCCGGTGTGGAGACGCACTCCCTCTACACCGCCGACGTCACCCGCACGCTGCCGATCAGCGGCACGTTCACGCCCGTGCAGCGCAAGGTCTACGAGGCGGTGTACGAGGCCCAGGAGGCCGGAATGGCCGCGGTCAAGCCGGGGGCCGCGTACCGCGACTTCCATGTGGCCGCCCAGCGGTACCTGGCGGAGAAGCTGGTCGAGTGGGGCTTCATCGAGGGCCCGGCGGACCGCGCGTACGAGCTCGGCCTGCAGCGCCGCTTCACCATGGCCGGCACCGGCCACATGCTCGGCCTGGACGTCCACGACTGCGCGGAGGCGCGCAACGAGGAGTACGTCGACGGCGTGCTCGAGCCGGGCATGGTGCTCACCGTGGAGCCGGGTCTGTACTTCCAGCCGGACGACCTCACGGTGCCCGAGGAGTGGCGCGGCATCGGCGTCCGGATCGAGGACGACCTGCTGGTGACGGAGGGCGGCCACGAGAACCTGTCGGACGGCCTGCCGCGGTCCGCGGACGACGTCGAGGCGTGGATGGCCCGCTTCGCGGGCTGACCGCGGACATGACGGAAGCCCCGGTGCCGGACACGGGGGATACCCGGCACCGGGGCTTCCGTTGAATACTGTACAAGACTTGGAGCGATGCTCGAACCAGGGTGCCGGTTGACTTCAGGTCGACCTGAAGCGGCAGCGTGACGGTCATGACCGACGCACTGCGGCGCGGCGATTCCGTGCACCCCGCCCATCGGCTCCTCGCCGCCCTCGACGCCTTCGACGAACTGCCCGCGGCGCGCGAACTGAGGGCGCGTTCCTACGAACTCCTCGCCGCCCGGTCCGGCAGCCGGATCGTCGACGTCGGCTGCGGCGCAGGCCGTGCGGTGGCGGAGCTCGCCGGCCTCGGGGCCCGGGCCACCGGGATCGACATCGAACCCGGGACGGTCGCGGAGGCCCGCAGGCGCCGTCCCGACGCCGACGTCCGGACCGCCGGCGCGTACGCGCTGCCCTTCGGGGACGGCACGCTCGACGGCTACCGGGCCGAGAAGGTCCTGCACGAACTCGACGATCCGCGCCGTGCGCTGGCCGAGGCCGCCCGCGTCCTCGCCCCCGGCGGGCGGGCCGTCCTGATCGGCCAGGACTGGGACACCTTCGTCATCGACGCCGACGACGCGGACCTCACCCGGCGCCTCGTCCACGCGCGCGCCGACCGGGTCCCGGGGGCGCGGACCGCCCGGCGCCACCGGAACCTGCTCCTGGAGGCGGGGTTCCGCGAGGTCGAGGTGGAGGTGCGGACCGGGGTGTTCACCGGGGAGGTGGCCCTGCCCCTGCTCGCCGGGCTTGCGCAGGGTGCGGCGGAGTCCGCCGCGGTCCGCCCCGAGCAGGCCCGGGCGTGGCTCGCCGAGCAGCAGGAGCGGGCGCGGGCGGACCGGCTCTTCGTCGCGGTGCCGCTGTTCGTCGCCTCCGGGGCACGCGCGTAGGCCCGTGGGGCCGCCCTCAGGCAGCGTGCCGGGAGGGGCGCGCGGCAGCGGCGGCGTGGAACCACCAAGATCCCCCTGTCGGGCGCGGGGCGCGGCCCTCGGTAACGGGCGTCACCTGCCATGTACCTGGTCAAACCGGGGGTGCGTACGAAAGGATCACGCCCGCACCACACCACCCCCCGCTTTTCGGCTTTCCACCACCCCACATCCCAACGGGAGGATGTACATGGCTCGCCGCATACCCCGCGGTCTGCTCGCCGCGGCCACCGCCACCGTGGCCCTGATCGTTCCGGCCGCCTCGGCCTCGGCCTCGGGGACCGTCCCCGCAGCGACCGGGCCCCAGGCCCGGGTCTTCATGGTCAACCCCGTCCAGTCCTCGGGCGACCAGTCCCTGACGGACGGCAAGGACGCGGCCTCCGCCGTCCCCGCCTCCGCCTACGCCTCGGCGGTCCTGCGCAACCTGGACGCCAGTGGCGGTCTCTCCGGCCGCTGGGCGTCCGTCAGGTCGGACACCGGCGCCTCGGCGAAGGTCGCCGACGCCGCCTCGTACGACCGGCACGACGACCAGTTCGAGCAGGTCATGGCCTACTTCTGGGTCAACGAGGCGCAGGAGTACCTGCAGGGCCTCGGCTTCGGCAGCGAGCTGCCGGGCGCCAACGACCGCGTGCAGCCGGTCCGCATCAACCAGTGGGGCGCGGACAACTCCTTCTTCACCGACAAGAAGGCCGAGATCCGCTTCGGCAAGGGCGGCGTCGACGACGCCGAGGACGCCGAGGTGATCGTGCACGAGTACGGCCACGCCGTGCACCACGCCCAGGTGCCCGGTTTCGGCACCTCCGTGGAGGCCGGCTCGATCGGCGAGGCGTTCGGCGACTACCTCGCCGTCGAGGTCGGCAGCAACGCCGCCGCCCGGTACGGCTGGCCCCTGAAGGCCGACCTCGCGTGCGTCGCCGACTGGGACTCCGTCCCGTACAGCGGCGCCCCGCACTGCCTGCGCCGCATCGACGGGAACAAGACGTACGCGGACCGCACCGGCGAGGTCCACGCGGACGGCGAGATCTGGTCCCGCGCCCTCCTCGACATCCGCACCGCCCTGGGCCCGCGGGTGGCCGACCGGATCATCGTCAACGCCCAGTTCGGCTTCGCGCCCGACACCAGCTTCTCGGCCGCGGCGAACACGACGATCGCGACGGCGCAGCGCATGTACGGCGCGAGCGCGGCGGACGCGGTCCGCACCGCGTTCAAGGCCCGCCAGATCCCCGGCATCCAGTAGTACGGGGCGCCCGCGGGTCCCGGAGGCGGCCGTCCGCCGCCTCCGGGACCCGCGGCACACCGGCCGGGGGTCACCAGCCCAGCGGGACGACCTCCGCCGCCGACGTCCACGGGCCGCGCCCGCCGGCCTCGGTCAGCGCGACGAGCCGCACGTAGCGGGCCTGGGACGGCGCGCACCGGATGTCCTTCGGCGTGGCGTCGTCCGCGAACACCCCGGACGCCACCCGTGTGCCCCAGCTCTTCCCGTCCGAGCTCAGATACAGCTCCCACGACCCGACGCGGCCGTTGGGACCGTCCGTGCGGGGCACGTACCGCAGTCCCGTCACCGTACGGGCGAAGCCGAGGTCGAGCTGGATCTCGTGGGGCAGCGGCGCGGCCGTGCCCGTCCACTTGGTGTGCCAGATCGTCGCCGTGCTGCCGTCGACCGCGTTCGCACCGGCTCCGTTCTCGCCGCTCACCTCCTGGCTGTCGACGAAGGCCACGGTGCACGGCAGGGCGCCGGACGCCATCGTGGGGTCGCTGGTGCCGGGCCGGCCGGTCTCCATGTGCCCGGCGAAGCGGCGCAGGAAGCCGTCCGTGGTGTTCGCGGTAGCCGTCAGGTCGTACCAGTGTCCCGTGGCGGCGACGCCGTACGTGTCCTCCGCCCGGGCGCCGGGCGCGAGCGTGTGGGTGCGGGCCGGTATCGCACTGTTCCCGGAGCGCACGGTCACCGTGCAGGACGCCGAGCCGCTGTTCGTCAGCACCAGCACCACCGAGTCCGTGCCCGGTTCATGTCGGAGCGTCACCTCCGGGTTGGCGTTGCCGGTCGTGGTGGCGGTGGTGCGGTTGCCGGCGAAGCGGCGCAGGAAGCCGTTCGGCCCGTACGCGGTGAGGTCGTACGCGCCCGTGGGCGTGCCCGCCACCCACGTGTCGGACAGCGTCTTGCCCGCCTCCACGGTGTAGCGCCACGGCCCGTCGGTGCGGAACCGGTTCGCGTACACGCCGAAGTACGCCCCGGTCGTGCCGGTGTTGACGAAGTCGATGACGAAACCGCCGCCGGTGGCCCGCCCGTCGGCGGCGAGCGCGTACGGCAGCGCCCGCGCCGGCCGGACCCCGGGCTCCTGGGCGGGGAACTTCTGGGTCGACGGGGGAGTCCGGTAGGTGCCGCGCGGGCCCTCGACCGCGACCGGCGTCGGCAGCGCGGGGAACGCCGGGACGGCCGTGCCGAAGTCGAAGGCGCTCATCAGGTCACCGCACACGGCACGGCGCCAGGGCGAGATGTTCGGCTCGGCCACCCCGGTCCAGCGCTCCAGGAACCGGAGTACGGAGGTGTGGTCGAAGACCTCGGAGCAGACGTTGCCGCCACGGGTCCACGGCGAGACGACGATCAGCGGCACCCGCGCGCCGAGGCCGATCGGGGCGCCGGTGACGATCTCGCCGGTGTTCGGCACGGTGCTGATGCCGTCGCTGCCGTCGCCGATCACGGGGGGCGAGGGCGGCGGGACATGGTCGAAGAACCCGTCGTTCTCGTCGTAGTTGATCAGGAAGACCGTCTTGTTCCACACGTCCGGGTGGGCCGCGAGCGCGTCCAGCAGCTTCGAGATGAGCACCGAGCCCTGCGAGGGACCGTTCGTGGAGTGCTCGCACTCCAGGGTGTTGGCGACGAGCCACGACACCTTCGGAAGGCGGCCGGCCGCCACGTCGGCGCGGAACGCCTGGGCGAGCGTGCCGCTCGGCTCGCGGCGCAACGCCCGGTCGTACAGACTGCGTTCGGCGGGCGTGAGGGTCGCCACGCCCTGCGCGAGCTTGGCGAGCAGGTCGTCGCGGCCCGCCGGGGTCGCGGCGAGGACGGCGTTGTAGAACGCCTCGACCTTCGCGTGACCGGTGTACGCCAGCGCCTTCTTGCCCACGTCCACGAAGGTCTTGAAGTACTCGAGCGGGTTGTCCGTGAAGTTGTCCCACTCCTGGTAGACCCTCCAGCCGACGCCCGCGCCCTCCAGCCGCTCGGCGTAGGTCGACCACGTGTACCCGGTGTGGTTCGGGTTGCCGTACGGAGCGTTGCCGGTGGCCCAGGTCGTGGTGCCGGGCTCGTACCCGATCTTCCCGGAGAACAGGTAGTTCCGGTTGGGGTTCGTCGGCCCCATCTCCGCGCAGTGGTACGCGTCGCAGACGGTGAACGCCTCGGTGAGCGCGTAGTGGAAGGCCAGCTGGTCGCGGCGGTAGCCGGACATCGTGTTGGTGCCCTTGGCGGGCACCCAGTTGTCGAACCGGCCCTTGTTCCAGGCGCTGTGACCGTCCGTCCAGCCGTGCGGGGTGCCCGCCATGTGCTGGTCTTCGACGGCGTAGGGGAGCACGTACCCGTCGGGGTGTCCGGTCTTGAGGTTGGTGGTCACCGCGGCCGGCTGGTGGAACACCGACCGCCCGCCGGGGACCGTGATCGCGGCCGGGTCGTTGAACCCGCGCACCCCACGCAGCGAGCCGAAGTAGTGGTCGAACGAACGGTTCTCCTGCATCAGGATCACCACGTGTTCGATCATCTCGAGCCCGCCGGTCGGCGCCTCCGCCGCGAGCGCGCGCTGGACGCTCGGCGGCAGCAGTGCGAAGGCCCCGGCCGCCGCGGTGCTTCCGGCCGCGAGCCCGAGAAAGCTTCTCCGGTCCATCGTCGTGTTCCCCTCCTGGTCGCATGGCTGTGCGTCGACGTACGTCGCGCGGACGCCGACCACGGAAGGCTGGAGCAGGGGGATGGCCGGTCGCTTGCGTCCGCGTGAACACTCGTAACGGGTCTGGTCCTTGAGGGCCGCGTTGAAACCTGCGCGAACCTGTGTGATTTCGCGAAGGTTCCGCACAGGCCCCGAGAACACCTGTCGCGCTTACTCTGGGTGCCGAACGAGGCACGGACGGCCGACGACGGTCGCGGGGGTGGCGATGGGATTCGGGTTCGGGCAGCGGCACGGCGGCCGGCTGCCGGTCGAGCGGACCAGCTTCGTCGGACGGGCCGGGGAACTCGCCAGGGTCGCCGCGGCGTTGACCGACGCCCGGCTCGTCACGCTGGTGGGGCCGGGCGGAGTCGGCAAGAGCCGTACCGCGCTGCGCGCCGCCGCCGGGCTCGCCGACACGTTCCCGGACGGGGTGTGGGTGGCCGAGTTGTCGGCGCTGCGCGACCCGGCCCTGGTGCCCGCGACCCTCGCCTCGGTGCTCGGCCTGCCGGAACAGCCGGGCATGCGGCCGCTGGACGCGATCGTCGCGCATCTGCGGGACCGCCGCCTGCTGATCGTGCTCGACACCTGCGAACACCTCCTCGACGCCTGCGCGCTGCTCAGTGACGCACTGCTCGGCGAGGCCGCCGGCGTCCGCGTCCTCGCGACCAGCCGGCAGCCCCTGGACGCGCCCGGCGAACGCTGTCTGCCGATCGCGCCGCTCGCCCGCGACGAGGCCGTGGAGCTGTTCGTCGATCGCGCCGCCGGGGCGGTGCCGGGATTCACCCCCTCCGGCGTCGACCGGGACGTGCTCGCGACGCTGGCGGAACGGCTCGACGGGATCCCGCTCGCGCTGGAGCTGGCCGCCGTACGGCTCAGGGCGGTGCCGCTCGCCGAGCTGGTCGGCCGGCTCGACGACTCCTTCGACGTCCTGATCGCCGGCCGGCGCACCGCCCCGGCCCGGCACCAGACCCTGCGCACCGCCATCGACTGGTCCTACGAACTGTGCACCCCGGCGGAGCGGTTGCTCTGGGCCCGGCTGTCCGTCTTCGCGGGCTCCTTCTCGCTGGTGGCGGCGGAGCGGGTGTGCGCGGACGAGGAGCTGCCGCACCGCGCGGTCCTCGAGGCGCTGATCGGACTCGTCGACAAGTCGGTCGTGGGCCGGGCCGGCGACGAGGGCGAGCGCTACCGGCTGCTCGACACGCTGCGCGCGTACGGCGCCGAACGGCTCGCTGCGACGGAGGGCGACGCGTCCCTGGCCGAGCGGCATTTCGCCCACTGCCAGGAACTCGGGTGGCGGTTCTGGGACGGGCTCGTCACGCCCCGGCAGGTCGCGCTGCACCGCGAGGTGCGGGCCGAGACCGCGGACATCCGGGCCGCGCTGCGGTTCGCGTTCGCCACCGAGGGACGGGCCGTCCGGGGACTGTGGCTGGCGACGCAGCTCACCCCGTACTGGCGCGCGGCCGGCACCTTGTCGGAGGGCCGGTACTGGATGCGCCAGGGACTGGCGCTGGTGCCCGAGGACTGCCCGGAGAGGGCCTGGGCGCTGCTGCTGAGCGGTGTGTCGGCGGTGTGGGCCGGTGATCTGGCGGAAGCTCCGGACCTCTTCGTCGCCGCCCGTGAGGTCGCCCTGCGCTGCGGCGAGGAGCGGGTGACGATGTTCGCCGAGCCGTACGTCGGGGCGATGCGCGCCTTCGGCGGCGAGGTCGAGGAAGGGCTCGCCGCCATGGAGCGGGGGAGGCTGCGCATCGTGGCGGCCGACGACGCCCTGGGGATCGGCGTGGTCCACTACGAGAGCGCCCTGCTGCGGGCCGTGTTCGGCGACGCCCGCGGGGCGCTGGAGCTGTGCGGGACGGGCCTCGCCCGCCTCGAAGGCACCGGGGACCACCAGCTCCGCGCCTCCACTCTGGCCGTGCAGGGCTTCATCCTGTGGCTGGACGGTGCCTACGACCGCAGCGAGGCGCCGCTGCGCGAGGCGCTGGAGGTCGTCAGCGAGATCGGGGACGTGCTCGTCGCCGCGCTGTGCTGCCTCGGCCTCGGCTGGCACGCGGCCCGGCAGGGCCGGTACACCAAGGCGGCCTGGCTGCTCGGTTACGCGGAGGGCGCGCGCCTCCTCGGCGCGGACCCGGTCGCGATGCTGCCCTCCCTGCTCGAGGAGCGGCAGGCCGTGCAGAGGGCCGTACGGGCCGCGCTGGACGAGGCGCTGTACGAGCACTGGCGCGCGATCGGCGCCCGCATGTCGGGCACGGAGGTGCTCGCCGCCGTCCGCGCCGACGCCGACGTGCCGCCGACCGCGCGACCGCTGCCCCCCGGCCGGAGGCAGGGGCCGGCGCGGGCGCCGGGGGAGGACCTGACCCCCAGGGAGCGGGAGGTCGCCGGGCTCGTCGCGCAGGGCCTGTCCAACCGGGAGATCGCCGAGCGGCTGGTCATCTCCAAGCGGACCGTGGACACGCATGTCGAGCGCATCCTCGCCAAGCTCCGCGTCACCTCGCGCACCGCCCTGCGGACCGTGTCCGGATAGGTACGTATACGTATGACGCGCAGACACCGATGCGTTCGGCCGGGTGGTCGGTGAAGCTGCGGGCGCGGGAGTGCGCGGCGGCCCGGTCGGCGGGGTCGCGGCGCGCCCCCGCCACCCGCACGCAAGCCGCCCCGCGCGCCCGGACCGGAGGGGGACGTCCATGACCCCGGCACTCGACACCGTCCACGCCGCCCACGAGCAGGACCCGGGCATGCCGCCCCGGTCGGTGAGCATGCACCACGTGCGCGCGGTGCTCCTCGGCGCCGAACGGCAGGGCATCCCCGTCGCGCCGCTGCTCGAACAGGCCGGCATCGCGGCCGAGTCGCTCGACGAGGACCGGGCGCGGGTGTCACCGGAGCGGTTCTCACGGCTGGTCAGGGCGCTGTGGGCGACGATGGAGGACGAGCTGGTCGGCTTCGGGAGGCTGCCGAGCAAGGTCGGCACCTTCGCGATGATGGGCCACGCCGTCGTGCACGGCAGCGCCGACCTGCGCTCCGCGATCCGCCGCGCCCAGGCCTTCTACGCGCTCTTCCCGGCCGGACCGAGGTTCCGCCTCGTCGAACCCGCGGGAGCGGACGAGCGGGCCGCCGCCGTCGAGTTCGACGTCTCCGACTACGAGGACCCGCTGCACTTCGGCACCGAGACCACCCTCGCGGTCGCCCACCGGTTCGCGAGCTGGCTGATCCGGCGAAGGATCGCGCTGCGGCGCCTGGAGTTCGCCTACCCGGCGCCCCCGCACGTCCTGGAGTACGACCTGCTGTTCGGCGCCCCCTGCGTCTTCGACGCCCCGCGCACCGCCGTCGTCTTCGACCGCGCGCTGCTCGGCGAACCGGTGGTGCAGGACGCTGCCGACCTGAAGGCGTTCCTGCGCCGGGCGCCGTGCGACATCCTTGCCCGCATCGACTACGGCGGCACCCTGGCCGCGCGGGTCCGGCGGCTGCTCGGGCAGGCCCTGCCCGGCGCGCTGCCCGCGCCGGAGGCGGTCGCCGAGCGGCTCTCGGTCAGCCCGCAGACGCTGCGCCGCCGGCTGGCCGCGGAGGGGACGTCGTTCCAGCAGGTCCGGGACCACCTGCGGCGGGATCACGCGATCGCCGCACTGGCCGGCGGCACGGCCTCCATCGAGGAGCTGTCGCACCGGCTCGGCTTCTCCGAACCGAGCGCCTTCCACCGGGCGTTCCGCCGCTGGACAGGTTCGACGCCGCGGTCGTACGGGAGCGGTCCGGAGTCAATCAGACCGAGCGGTACGGTCACAGGAGCGGAGGCGCTCGCGCCCTAGGGTCCGGGCATGAACGAAGTACCGAATGTCCGGGTCGGTGGCGCGGTGTCCGTCGCCCCGGCCGAGCCGGCGGGTTCGCCGGGCGGGCGCGGATGACGGCCCGTCGGGTGGTCGGCGGGCTGTTCGGCGCGGCCCTGGTGCTCGCCGCCGTCGGCGTGGCCGCCGTCCTGACCCTGAGCGTCCGGGTCGACGGGCACAGCATGGAGCCGACCCTGCGGGCGGGCGAACGGCTGCTCGCCGCACCGGACTCCGGCGGTGAGGTCCGACGGTTCGACGTGGTGCTGCTGCGCCCGGCCGGCCGTGAGGCCCTCGTGGTCAAGCGGGTGATCGGCGTGCCGGGCGACCGGGTCGGGATCGTGTCGACGCCCCAGGACCCGTACCAGGTGCTGCTCCAGATCGGCGGCGCCGGCCCGACGTACCGGGTCACCGACCCGGCGTGGACGGAGCGGGCCCGGCGGACCGGCAACTGCTGCTCCGAGGCGGGCCTGCGCTCGGCCCGACCGGAGATGCGCACGGTGCCGGCGGGGGCGTTCTTCTTCCTGGGTGACAACCCCGACCTGTCGGACGACTCCCGGGCCTACGGCTGGGGGGACGTCCGCCGGGTCACGGGCCGGGTGGCGCTACGGGTCTGGCCGCTCGCCGGTCCGCACGAGCTGGGCAACCGGCCGGGACTCGTCCCGGTGCACGAACCGGTGGCGGTGGCGGGGCCGTGAGCCCGCCCGGACGGTTCCGAGCGACGGGGGTCAGCGTGCCGCGCCGAGGGCGATGCGTGCGACGCTCTCGGCGATCCACTCCGCCGACTGCTCCGGGGTCGCGGCGGCCTGCACGATATGACTGGCCGTCAGCCGGATCGCGGCGTCGACGGCCAGCTCCCGCGAGCGGCCGTCCACCTCGGGCCAGGACTCCGCGACGTACGCGTCGAGCGCCGCCGTGGCCGTGCCGAACACGGCGTCCGGCCGGGTCGTGAGCACCGGGAGCAGGTCCGCGTCGGTGCTGGAGAGCAGCGCGCGCACCAGCGGATTGCGCGCGGCCAGCCGGAGGCAGAAGCCGACCGCCGCGCCGACCGCGGTGCGCAGGTCGTCGTGGTGGGCGTCCAGGCTCTCCTGGATGCCGACGAGACAGCGCTCCAACTCGCGCTGGAACAGGGCCTCGCCGAGCGCCTCCTTGGAGCTGAACTCGGAGTACACCGTCTGCCGGCTCACGCCGACGGCGGTGGCGAGGTGGGCCATGCGCAGTTTGTCGAAGCCGTCCGCCGCCGTCGCCTCGTACGCGGCGTCCAACAACCGCTCCCGCAGGAGCGTCCGCACCGTCTCTCTGAACCTCGCCATTGGCCAAGCCTAGACCGCCGCATGAGCCGACAGTCAGGCAGCTTCTGACCAATCTATTGACGGTCTATCTCAAAGTGTCTAGCTTCCGAACAGGCAGCCTGAATCTGTCAGTCTGTCAGTCGGGTCGGCCGGCTGCGACACATCCCCTGCCTGCGCCAGGAGCGCAGGACGACGGTTGGAGAGAGCAAATGCAGAACGAGACCAGAGGCGTCACCCGCTGGCGGAGATCCGCCTGCCTCGCGATTCCGGCGGCGGCGGCCATCGGCGGCATGGTGACGGCGATGATGCAGGGCGCGCTCGCCGCGAACCTGTCGCTCACCAGCGTTCCGTTCAAACTCAGTTCCAAGACCGTGGCCGCGCCCAACGGCATCGGCGCCGTGATGCACACCGTCGACGCGGGCGGGGCGAAGACCGCCGCCGAGGTCGGTCTCGCCAAGGCCGGTCTGGACGGCATCTGCGTCCACGCCACGCAGTCGGTGAACCTGCCCGTCGTCGGCAACCTGGGCACCTGGTCGCTCAACATCTCCTCGCCGGCGGCCGCCACGCCGCTGACGCCCGACCAGCTCGCCTCGGGTGCGGGCCTCCAGGCCAACAAGCTCATCCTGGACGCCCAGTCGCTGAAGGCGGCCACGGCCACCCTCAACGCCAGCGACACCACACCGAACGTCATCGGTGCCGCAGCCGACGGCGCCAACATCAAGACCACCGGCATCCAGGACGGTACGCCGGGTCAGTTCGGCCTCGACGCCACCGGCGGCCGGACCGACATCAAGAACCTCAACGCCGACGCCAACGGCGCCACGATCGCCGGTGCGATCACCCTGCCCGACCTCGCGATCGGAGTCGCCCACGGCGACAGCGGCTGCTGACGCCTGAGGAACAGCGCTCCGGGCGGGGTCCGCACCACCCCGGCCCCGCCCTCCCCCCACCGTCACACAGACCCGCGACCCCACGGTCACGCACCGCACGGCGCCCCACCGTCACCGCACCGCACGGCGCCCCACCGTCACCGCACGGCACGGTGTCACCTCACCGCGCCCACCCCGTCTTCTGCGAGGCACGCCATGACCACCGACACGGCACCACCCGTCTCCCGACCGCGCCGAGCGCGCGCCGCGTTCCGCCGCTGGCGCTACGCCCGCCCCTTCTGGTCGGCGATCTGGACCGGCCTGGGCGGCTTCATCATCTTCTTCCTGCCCCTTGCCCCGCTCGGCAAGATCCTCCAGGTCGGCATCGGCGGCATCGCCGGCATGGCCGGCGGCATCGTGCTCATGGCCATGGCCCTGCTGACGCTGCTGCTCCCGAGCCAGCGGCACACCGCCGGCATCATCGCGGTCGTCGCGGGCGTCGCCTCCTTCCCGCTGTCGAACCTGGGCGGCCTGTTCATCGGGATGATCCTCGCCGTCCTGGGCGGCTCGATGGCCTTCGGCTGGATGCCGAACAAGCCCCCGAAGAAGTGGCGGCGATTCCGCCGGCTGCCCGCCCCGGCCGATGCGGCGTCCGCCCCCGACCGCCCCCTTGCCCTCCCTGGAGAACCGGCATGACCTCCCCCTCGCGACCCGGCTCCGCCGGTCACCGACTCGCCCGGCTCCGCGCGGCCGGCGTCGACGGCGCGGCGTCCTGGAACCGGCGCATGCTCGGCACGGCGCACGACGGCACCCGGCGCGGCACCCGCTGGGGCCGCGGCGCCTTCGCCCTGGTCCCCGCTGTCGTGGCGGTCGGCGCGCTCGGCGCCGCCATGCAGCAGGGCGCCCTCGCCGCCAACTTCAGTGTCACCGGTGAGCCGTTCACGCTCACCTCCAACGGCGTCTCCGGCACCGGCTTCGGCGCGATCGTCAACACCCCGGCGGTGGGCCACGCCGACGGCACGACCACGACCGACACGGGCATGGCGCGGGTCGGTTTCGCCAGCGCCGGTCTCGCCGGACTGTGCGGCATCGTCCACCAGGACATCGCCGGACTGCCGTACTCGCTGCTGCTGACCGCCGGCCAAAGCGTCACCCTGCCCGCGCCGGCCACCCTGGCCACCGACATCCCCGCCTCGGACCTCTACTTCCAGGCCACCGAGCTGAAGGCCAGCGGCTCCACCACGCTGGAGAACGCGGTCATCGGGCAGTCCGCCGACCAGGTCATGGTCGCCGGCAAGCCGCTGACGGGCGCGCTGCCCGGCGGGTTCGGGCTCGGCTCGGCCGGCGGCCAGGGCGGCAGCTCCGTCAAACTGGTCGGCCTGCGTGCCACGGCGTACGACGCGGAGATCGCGGGCTCGCTGGTCCTGCCGCAGCTGACCATCCGGGTCGTCGGCGGAAAGGCCACCGCATGCTGACCGAGACGGCCCAGGCGGACACGGCCCCGGCCGACACCGTGCCGACCCGCCGCGCGCTTCTGCGCTCCCTGGGGCGAGGCGCCCTCGCGGCATGGGCGTGGTTCGGAGCGTTCCGCCGCACCCGGCCGTTCTGGGGCGGGGTCTGGCTGGCCGCGGGCGGCTGGAGCGTGCTCAAGTTCTCGCTCAGCTCGCTGCAGTTGATCGTGGACACCGGCTTCGGCGGCGTCGCCGGCTATCTGGTCGGCGGCGGGATGATCCTGTGCGGCGTCATCCCGATCGCGCTGCCCGCCCAGCGGTACACCTTCGGGCTCATCGGCGTCGTCCTCGCCGTCGTGTCCCTGGTCGTCTCCAACCTCGGCGGCTTCCTCGTCGGCATGGTCCTCGGCGTCCTGGGCGGCTCTATGACGGTCGGCTGGGGCGCCAAGCGGCCGCGCCGCCGCGACCCGAAGGCGGCGGTTGCTGACGGCGACCGGCAGGCGGCCGTGCCGGAGGACGACCGATGAGCCGGAGCCCCCGTACACCCGGCCGCAGCCCCTGGCGCACCGGCCTCGCGGTGACGGCCGTCATGGTGCTCGCGGTCGGCACCGCCGTGGGCCCCGACGCGCTGCGCGCCGCCGCGCTCCCGGCGGCCGACCCGGTCCCGCTCGGCGTGCCGTTCTTGCCGAGCACCAAGCCGCTGAACGTCACCATCGAGAGCATGGTCGCCGTCTCGATGACGGTCGAGAAGAACGTGACGATCCGGCTGGCCGACGGGTCCACCCGGACCACCACCAAGTACACGTTCACCAAGCTGCAGATCCGCGACCACATGCACGTCAGCCAGGTGGCGGACGGCCACACCGTCACCATCGACGTCCCCGACACCGGTTCGCTCGGCGGCTACGACAGCGCGGGACAGCCGGAGACCACCACCATGTGGGGCGACATCGACAACATCTGCGTCCGCGTGCTGCTCAAGATCTGCGGGGTGCAGGGACTCCTCGACTTCTTCGGCTCGCTCATCCCGCTCACCGCCGGGGCCGAGGACTTCGCCGGCCGGATCTACGCCATCCGCACCATCGACGACCACGCCGAGCTGAGCTCGACCGACAACCCGGTCCACCTCCCCGGGACCATCACGGTGACCATGCCATGAACCCTGACGACCCGTCGTACGAAGGACGCACCCACTGGCGGCGCAGTCTGCTGGTCGCCGTCCCCGCGCTCGCCGCGGCCGCCGGCGTGGGCGCGGCCATGTCCACCGGAGCGCTCGCCGTCGGTCTCCAGGTGCAGAACCAGCCGGTGCAGATCGCCACCAGCAGCCTGTACGGAACCCAGTACGGCGCCGCCGTCGTCGACCAGACGTACGTGAAGCCGGACGGCACCACCGCCTCCAAGCGGGTGCTGCGGATGGGCTTCGCCGACGGCGTCATCAACGGCCTGTGCCTGAGCCAGCCGCAGAAGATCATGGGCGTGGACTACACGCTGCTGCTCAACCTCGGGGACCAGAACCCCGGTTCGTGGGAGATCCGGACGAAGAACACCGTGCTCGACCTCAACCAGGCCACCGGGGTCCTCGACATGGACGGCATCGTCAGCCTCAACATCGACGGCAGTGACGTGAAGACGGTCAAGGACGCGGCCGGCAACCTCGTGGACAACCCGTTGAACAGCCCGCCCGACCGGTTCGGGATCCAGGCCCGGTACGCGAAGTTCGACCGGATCGTCGGATCGGCCCAGGACCTCCAGGTGCCTGGCCTGCTCACCGCCCCCTCGCTCTCCATCTCCGTGAAACCGGGCACCGTCCAGTGCCCCGCTCCCGCCGCACCGACGGGCACCCCCGGGACCCCCTGAGGGCAGGACGATCACCTACGAGCCGGCTGGGTTCGGTTCGAACGCCTGGAAGCAGACGGCTCGGCCGGCGCTGCAGATCTCGGCGTCCCTCGGGAGGTGGACGGCCTCCGGGAACTCATAGGTCACAAAGGTCATCGTCCGGCCCGAGGGAAACCTCAGCGTGGCTTGCTGCACCGGGGGCGCGTGCTCCGGGGTGCCGTTGGTGAAGGCGAAGGAACCGCGGGTGTTCTCGACGACGCTGACGGTGAGCCACAACCGGTGCGGCTCCGACTGGATGCCGAGGCCGTGCGGAGCGGCTCTGCCCACGTGCACGTATCCCTGAGGCTTCCGCTTCGCCGCGAGCTGGAAGCACTCCCGGTCCGATCCCCGCTCGCGGATCGACACCAGGCAGTACGTGTCGGCGTCCGGCATCCAGGCGACGTCCCCCGTACCCGCCGGCCGGCCGCGCCGCAGAACCGCCAGCTCGGAGCTCGCCGGAACGGCCTTGTCCGCAGGGAGCAGCGCTGTCTTCCAGAACGCCTCGACCAGCCGCGTGTCCGCCGCGGTGATCTTCGCGGCCCCCAGTGGCTCGGCAGGGCCGGGCTCGGCCGGCTCAGGAGTACCGGAGGAGGCGGGCGAAGCGGAAGTGGGGGAGGGATGGGGAGAACCGACAGGAGGGTCGGCCTCCGTGCAACCGGTCAGCATGAGGAGCAGGACGCCGACACCCGCGAGAAACCCGTGCTTCATCGATCACCCCCCGGTTGCGGAGATCATAGCCCGCGACCGGGGACAGGCACCGCTCGTACGGCAACGGGCTTTTGAAGAGCCCCCGTTCGGCCCGGTCACGCCTCGCGGCGGACCGCGTAGCGGTGGAACGGGCCGTTCTCCAGGGGGAGTTCGGGGCGCCAGATCTTCAGGGCCTGGCTCGACGGGACGAACAGCGGCGCCGGCAGCGCGTCGGGGGCGAACCACTCCCACCGTCGCATCTTGTCCGGCTCGGCCACGGCCGGCGTGCCGCGGTGCGCCCCGACGACCGTCACGGCCGTCATCCGGGTCAGCGCGGCGCCGTTCGGCGTGTCCAGCAGGATCGCCACGACCTCCACGTCGTCCGGGTCCGCCTCCAGCGTGGTCTCCTCGGCCAGTTCGCGAGCCGCCGCCCGCTCGATCGACTCGCCCGGATCGACCTTCCCGCCCGGCAGCTCCCACACCCCGGTCGGATGCAGCCCGAGCAGCACCCGCCCCTCGGGGTCCGTGACGATCACGCCGGCGCCGAGGGAGGCCTGCGCGGCGGGCGCCTGGAGGTTGCGGTGCGGTTGGGCCTGCTCGGCCGGGGTCATGGGGGCTCCTCACGGTGCGGACGTACGACGACGAGCCCTACAGGTACTACAGTCCGCACCCGACTCGTGAACCCGGCCCCGCGCACCCGGACCTGGCCGGCGGCCCGTTCAGCCGGCCGCGTGCTCCTCCGGGGCGGCCGGGACCACCGCGACCGGGCACTGGGCGTGCTGCAGCACCGCGTGCGCCACCGAACCCATCGTCAGCGACCCGGGGCGCAACCGGCGGTGGTGGCGGCCGACCACCACCAGAGCGGCCGTGGCGGAGTCCTCGACGAGCCGGCCCGCCGCGTCCATGGGCGCGACCACCCGCACCACCTTCACGTCGTGGTACCGCTCGGTGAACGGCCCGAGCCGGGCGGCCTGGTGCTCATCCGCCTCCTGCTCGAACTCGGGCCGGTCCGGCTCGGGCACGTCGGTCAGCGGCACCACCGGGGCCGGCGGCCCGACCATCAGCAGCGGCGACGGCGGCACCGGATACGCCGTCACCACCTCCAGCGCCACGCTCCGCCCCCGCGCCTCCTCGAAGGCGAAGGCGACGACGGCGTCCGCGGTCTCCTCGGGATGCAGGCCGAGCAGCACCCGTCCCGCCTCCGGTCGTTCTGTGAGCGCGGCGGCCCGCGCCTCGTGCGGTACCACGACGACGGGGCACGGCGCCGACGAGGTGAGCGAGCGGCTGGTCGAGCCGAGCAGCAGGCTGGCGAAGCCGCCGCGGCCGCGGGAGCCGACGACCAGTACCCGGGCCCGGCCGGCCTCCGCGACCAGCGCGTCGGAGACCGAGCCGTCGAGCGTGGCGTACTGCGCGCGCACGCCGCCGTCGGCGTACGCCTCCACCTGCCGTTTGGCCCCTTCGAGCACGGCGTCGACGATCTCCGGGTCCTGGCCGAGGGAATGGATGCGGGCCAGGCCCACCTGGAGTTCCTCGGGGCTGACGTGGACGACGCGCAGCTCCGCGCCGAGCCGGTGGGCTTCGCCGAGCGCCCACTCAAGGGCCCGGTGGCTGTGCTCGGATCCGTCGACGGCGGCAACGACAGGGAAATCGCTCATGAGCCGACAATACGGGCGAAATCACTCAGAGGCGGAGCCGGCAGCGGGCGGTGAGCGCCAGCGACAGCTCGACGACGTCCGCCGGACGGGTCAGCGAGCGCCCGGTGAGCTGTTCGAGGCGGCGCAGTCGGTTCAGCACCGTGTTGCGGTGGCAGTACAGCCGGACCGCGGCGCGCTGGGCGCTCCCCTCGCAGTCGAGCCAGGCGCTCAGCGTCCCGATCAGCAGGTCCCGGTCGCCGGGATCCAGTCGGAGCACCGGGCCGAGGACCCGCTCCGCGAGCGTGGCGGCGAGCGCGGGGGAGGAGGCCAGCAGGGCGGCCGGGAGATGCTCGTCGAGCAGGACGGTGCCGCCGTCCGGAGGGCAGGCGCGCAGTGCGACCTCGGCGAGCCGGCGGGCGTCGCCGACGGCGGCCAGTGTCTCGACCGGGGAGCCGATCCCGATGGGCGTCCCCGGCGGGCCGTGCAGGCTCCGCGCCAGAGTGCGGAGCGTGCCCTCGGCGACGGGGACGAGGCCGTACGCGGTGTCCCCGTCCGCGTGCCACACGATCCGCGGACCGCCGTCCGGGGCCGCGTTCCTGAGTGCCAGGACGTCTGCGCCGGTGGCCGCTACCACCGCGTACGCACCCTCCACGGTCAGCCCGAGCGCGGCCGCGACCTCCGGCAGATCGGCGATCCGGGTGGTCCCGTCCAGCAGCGCCGCGGTCATCCGCCGCAGCCGGTCGTCGGGACCGCCGGTCGTGCGCCGGGCGGCCCGGCGGTGGGCGTCCGCGACGAGGGTGCAGTGCTCGTCGACGAAGTTCCAGACGTCGGCGGCGACATGGACCAGCAGCCGGACGTCGTCGGGGTCGCGGCGCGCCGTCTCGTCGACCAGCTCCTGCCAGACCATCGCGCCGCCGAGCCGGAACGCCTGGAGCACCGCGTCGAGCGGCAGTCCCCGCGCGGCCCACGACGCGCCGACCTCGTCCGCGCACCGGCGGGCGTCCGGGCGCGAGGGTCGCCCGGGCCCCATGAGCGAGCGGACGTGGTACCGGAGGGACGCCCGCACCTCCTGCCGTACGCCGGACGGGTCGGCGGCCAGCGCGGCGCGGTAGGCGGGCTGCTGGACGGTGAGCGCGGCGAGCAGGCGCTCGCAGAGCCCCGGCAGGTCGGCCATCAGGACGTGGGCGGCCCGGTGCAGCGCGGCCACCGCCTCCACATCGACGGGCCGGTCCTGTACGGCATGCAGCATCGCGTTCCTCCACCGGCGTCGGTCGGCTCGCTCCCGGCACGACGCCCCGTTCCCGCGGACCGCCGTGGAACGGAAGAATGACATACCGGCTGGTCGGTTTCTAGGGGGCGGACGTGTCCGGTTCGAGCGTCCGTCGCTCCTGCGCGGGGCGCACGTCGTCGAACATTCACCTGGCCCGCGCCGGGGTGACAATTTCCGATTATCCGATGAGAGGCGGGTGGGAATGGGGGAATGTGTGGCCGGAAACACGCGGAGAATTTCTCGGAAGAAGCCGGGCCCTGCAGCCGCACAAAAACGGAGCCGGGGCCCGCACCTGGAGGTGCGGGCCCCGGCTCGTTCAGCGCTGTGGGGTCAGGCGGAGACGATGTTCTCAGCCGTCGGGCCCTTCTGGCCCTGCGCGATGTCGAAGGTCACCTTCTGACCCTCCTGCAGCTCACGGAAGCCGGTCGACGCGATGTTCGAGTAGTGCGCGAACACGTCGGGGCCGCCACCGTCCTGCGCGATGAAGCCGAAGCCCTTTTCCGCGTTGAACCACTTCACGATGCCAGATGCCATGTCTAATCTCCTTCGGGGCATTCCGGCGTTCCCACTTTGGGAGCGCCGTGTCGCCGCGATGATCGCCCCGTCCGGAAGAACCGGAACCACCGAAGTGCTCTCATGACCGCGAAGGCAGAGGAACATCTGAAGTATTTGGGAACCACAACTGCAACAAGGTTCGACAGTAGCACGAAAATGAGGAACGTGCGGCGGGAGATGTTTTTCCGGTCGTTCCCGGGATTTTCAGGGTGCGGATTTTCCGGCCGGGTGCGACGGCCAGGCGCCGCGCCCCACCACGTCGAGAACCAGCGCCGCGATGTTCCAGGCGTCGTCCTCGCCCCGGTGATGCCGGCCCTCCAGGGGGAGGCCCGCGACGGCGAGGGCCCGTGCCATGCCCGGGCGCTTGCGCAGGCCGTAGGCCTCGGTGAAGACGGCCTTCGCGTTGGTGTGGACCCGGCCGAACGGGTAGGGGACCTCCGTCGCCCGGCACTGCCGGGTGAACTGGTGGCGGTCGTAGTCGCCCCAGCTCGCCCACGGCCGCAGGCCCGACCGGTGCTCACGCGCCAGCAGCCGACAGGCGTCGGCGAACGGCAGCCCGCCGTCCACCTCCTCCTGGGTGAGCCCGGTCAGTTCCGTGCAGAAGGCGCTCACCCGGGACCTGGCCGGACGGACCAGGATCCGGTGCCTGCCGAGCCGGCGGCCCGCCGCCAGGTCCACGACCGTGAGACCGATCTCGACGATCTCGCTCACCGCGCCGGGCGGCGGCTGCCCGTCCCAGCAGGTGGCCTCGACGTCGACCACGTTCAGCAGCCCGTCGTCGGGCGTGTCGGCATACGTACGGCCGAGGTCAGGGAGATTCATGCGGCCGAGCGTAGAGAGCCGAACCGCCGCCCGGCATCCGGATTTTCCGCGGCCGGTCCCCAACGGCCGACGGCCCGTCAGCCCAGGTCCAGGACCTCCCGGAGCGCCGCGACCGCGTGCTCCCGGTGCAGATCGAGGAGGCGGACCGCCTCCTCGGCGTCGCCCGCGCGCAGCGCAACCACGACCGCGTCGTGCTCGTGCTGCACCCGCTCCCGGTTGGGCCGCTCCGCGTAGTACAGCGACCGGTACGCGTCCGTCGCGTCCCAGAGCGTGCCGATCAGCCGGACGAGCCGCGGCATCCCCGATGCCTCCACGATCGCGAAGTGGAACCGCCGGTTCGCGGCGGCCATCTCCGCCACGTCCCCCGCCTCGCCGGCCCGCTCCACCTCGGCCTGTGCCTCTTCCAGGACGTCCGCGAGGCCCGGCCCGGAACGTGCCACCGCCTCCCGGACCGCCTCCCCCTCCAGGAGCGCCCGGATGCGGTAGACCTCCTCCAGGTCGGCCAGGGACAGTTCGGCCACGAAGTAGCCGCGGTGCGCGTGGTGGACGACCAGACCCTCGCCCTCCAGGATCTTCAGTGCCTCCCGCAGCGGCACCCTGCTGACGTCGAGCCGCGCGGCCAGGGCGTCCTGCCGGATCGGTTCGCCCGGGCGCAGCTCCCCGCCGGTGATGGCGCTCCGCAGTTCCGCCAGGACGAACTGCTGGGCGGTCGGCGGCCGCCGCCTCTGCACCGCGCTGCTCATCGCCTCTGACCCTCTCTTCGCCGTCGTGACCTGCTCATCTTCCTATGGCAGGGGATCTTCCCCGGGTACGAGGCCCAGCTCCGCGAGGAGCGCCTCGGTGTGCTCGCCGAGCCGGGGCGGCGCGCTGCGGTAGGAGGCGGGCGTGGCGCCGAGACCGATCGGGTTCGCCACCTGGCCCGCTCCGGCGCCGTCACCGTCCCCGTTCCCGGGGACGCGCGCGCCGAGGCCGAGCCGGTCGGCCAGGTCGAAGGCGGCCGCGAGGTCGTTGATCGGTCCGCACGGCACGCCGGCCGCCGTGAGTTCCTCGAACCAGGCGTCCGCGGTCCGCCCGGCGAGCGGTCCGGAGAGCGCGGCGACCAGCTCGTCGCGGTGCGCGACCCGGGCCGTGTTGGTGGCGAACCGGGCGTCGTCGGCGAGAGCGGGCAGGCCGAGCCGGCCGCAGAGCGTGCGGAACTGGCGGTCGTTGCCGACCGCGAGGACCAGCGGGCGGTCCTGCGCGTCGAACACCTCGTACGGGGCGATGCTCGGGTGCCGGTTGCCCATCGCCCGCGGCACCACCCCCGCGCCGACGTACGCCGACGCCTGGTTGGTGAGCGCGGAGAGCAGCGAGCCCAGCAGGGACACCTCCACCCGCTGGCCCTCGCCGGTGCGTTCGCGGTGCCGCAGCGCGGCGAGGACGCCCATCCCGGCGTGCAACCCGGTGATCACGTCGACCAGCGCCACGCCCGCCTTGGTGCCCCGGCCGTCCGGCTCGCCGGTGACGCTCATCAGCCCGCCCATGGCCTGCACCAGCAGGTCGTAGCCGGGCAGGTGGGCGCCGCCGTCGGCGCCGAAACCGGTGACGGAGCAGTACACCAGGCCCGGGTGGAGGGCGCTCAGCTCCTCGTGACCGAGGCCGAGCTTGTCCATCGTGCCCGGGCGGAAGTTCTCCACCAGCACATCGGCGCGCGCGACGATCGCCCGCGCCGCCTCCAGGCCGCGCGGATCCGTCAGGTCGAGCGCGACCGAGCGCTTGTTGCGGTTCACACCCAGGAAGTACGTGGCCTCACCGTCCGCGAACGGCGGGCCCCAGGCGCGGGTGTCGTCGCCGGACCCGGGCCGCTCGATCTTGATCACGTCGGCGCCGAGGTCGGCGAGCAGCATCGTCATGTACGGGCCGGCGAGCACCCGGCCGAAGTCGGCGACGACGATCCCGGACAGCGCGCCCGCGCCCGTCCCCTTCTGGTCTGCCGCCATCCCGCTCACTCCTTCGCCCGGTCCGTCCGTCCGCCCCGCGAACGTACGCAGCCGAGAGCCCGAATTCAATACTGGATCCAAAATCCGATCTACGGCTAGTCTGCCGTCGACCGGGAGCCGCACGGACCCGGCGGTGCGTCCACAGCCCAGGAGGCCGGAACATGAAGTCGTCGCCCGTCCACCCCTTCGACCTGCTCGCCATCGACGGCCTGCTCACCGACGAGGAGCGCGAGATCCGCGCCACCGTCCGGGCCCTGGCGGACCGCGAGCTGCGCCCGCACGTCGCCGGCTGGTTCGAGAGCGGCGAGATCCCGGCCCGCGAGCTCGCCCGCACCCTCGGCGGCCTCGGCGTGCTCGGCATGCACCTGGACGGCTACGGCTGCGCCGGCACCAGCGCCGTCGCGTACGGCCTGGCCTGTCTGGAACTGGAGGCGGTCGACTCCGGGCTGCGCAGCCTCGTCTCGGTGCAGGGCTCCCTCGCCATGTACGCGATCTGGAAGTACGGCTCCGAGGAGCAGAAGCAGCAGTGGCTGCCGGGCATGGCCGCGGGCGAGACCATCGGCTGTTTCGGGCTGACCGAGCCCGACGCGGGCTCCGACCCGGGCGCGATGCGCACCCGCGCCAAGAAGGATGGCGACGACTGGATCCTCGACGGCACCAAGATGTGGATCACCAACGGCTCCGTCGCCGACGTCGCCGTGGTGTGGGCCCGCACCGACGAGGGCGTGCGCGGCTTCCTGGTGCCCGCCGGGACCCCCGGGTTCAGCGCCCCGGAGATCAAGCAGAAGCTCTCGCTGCGGGCCAGCGTCACCAGTGAGCTGGTCCTGGAGGGCGTCCGCCTTCCGGCCGACGCGATGCTGCCCGGCGCGCGCGGCCTGTCCGGCCCGCTCGGCTGCCTCAACGAGGCCCGTTTCGGCATCGTCTTCGGCGCGCTGGGCGCGGCCCGGGACTGCCTGGAGACGGCGATCTCGTACGCCGGCGACCGCGTCGTGTTCGAGCGTTCCCTCGCCTCGTACCAGCTGACCCAGCAGAAGCTCGCGGACATGGCCGTGGAGCTCGGCAAGGGCATGCTGCTCGCGCTGCACCTGGGCCGGCTGAAGGACGCCGGGCGGCTGACGCCCGAGCAGGTCAGTGTCGGCAAGCTCAACAACGTCCGGGAGGCGATCGAGATCGCCCGGCAGTGCCGCACCATCCTGGGCGCGAACGGCATCACTCTGGAGTACCCGGTGATGCGGCACGCCAACAACCTCGAGTCGGTGCTCACCTACGAGGGCACCAGCGAGGTCCACTCGCTGGTCGTCGGCAAGGCGCTGACGGGCGAGGCGGCCTTCCGCTGAGGCGTCAGGCGGTGACCTTGGCGAGGAACGCGTGCAGGTTGCCCATCGCGCGGGCCACCTTCTCGTCGACCGACAGGGTCTCCTCCTGGCGGCCGGCCCGCAGCCTCGGCTGCCGCTTGCCGCGCACGTACAGCGAACAGGCGAGGTCCGCGCAGAGGTAGATGCCGACGGTGTTGCCCTCGCGGCCCTTCGTCCCCGCCAGCGGCGCGGCGAGCAGTGTGACGCCCGAGGCGGCGTGACCGGTCAGGCATACCTGGCACGCGCTGGACCTGACCGCGCTGGTCCGGCGCGTGGCCGGCACGCGCAGCGTGACCCCGAGCGGACGGCCGTCCTCACCGGGCACGACGACGTGGGCGCGCAGCGGCGCGCCGGGGTCGACCCAGCCGAGGAAGTCGAGGTCCTGCCAGGGGGTCTCCGCGAAGTCCAGCGGCAGGCGCAGGCGGGCCGCCTCGCCCTTGGTGCAGTTCACGAAGGACGCGCGGATCTGTTGTTCGGTGAGTGGTTCCACTCGTCCGACCGTACACACGCCCCCGGGGCCGGTCATCCGAGTTTCGGACGGCCGGCCCCGAGGGCGTGGCGGTCTTGCGCGGGGTGTCAGAGCGTCGGTCCGAAGAACGACGCGTCCGGGCCCTGGGCCGGGGACGAGCTGCCCGGTCCGGCGTCCGGGGAGACCGGCGAGGACTCCACGCCCGCCGACTGGTCCGTCGTCGTGCCGTCGGAGGGCGAGTCGGGGACCACCGGCTGCGGCGGCGGGCTCTCCGGGTCGGGCGTCACGGGCGAGAGCGTGTCCGGCGACGCCGAGCTGGGCGGCGCGAGGGACGACGGGCAGGGCGACTGGGACGGGCCGAGGGACTGGGAGGGGTCGGTCACCGTGACGCACGGCACCGGCGAAGAGGGCGGGGGAGAGGACTTGGTCGGCGAGTCCGACGGCGACACGGACGGGGAGGCGGGCGCCGTCGGCGGGGAGGTCGGCTTGTCCGTCCGGCCGTGGTGGCCCGGCTTGCGGGTGAACCACGCGTCGTCGTCCGGGTCGTAGATCACGAAGATGTTCACCACGGTCACGGACGGGGCCACGACCACCACGTTCTGCGCCTGGTAGCCGGGCCAGGCCGTGCCTGTCGTCTTCGGCGCGGTCTTCTGCGGGACCGGCGTGGTCAGTGGGTTGCCGCAGGCGCACCGCACGCGCGGCACGCCGCGGTCGTCGACCATGACCGCGGTGCCGGCCTGCAGCACCGCCTGGTACGCGGTCGGTCCACCGTCCTTGTAACCGTGGTTGGTGACCCGTGTGTCGACCCGCAGCTGAAGCGGCGTCAGTCCGCGCAGGTAACCGGGCACGGCGGACTCCGAGATGCCGAGCACCGAGGCGAAGGCCTTGTTCTTGGCCGGCTCCGCCGCCAGGAAGTCGATCTGCTGCTGGACGTTGCAGCTCGCCACGTTCTTCGTGCCGCCGTACAGGCCTTCCGCCGAACCGGACACGCTGCGCGTCACGTTCGTGCCGGTCCCCCCGGTGGGGGCGGGCAGCGTCGCGGGGGACTGTGCGGTGTCGGGCTCGCGCGCCGAGGACTTGGTGAACGGGTCCGGCCCGGCGGCCGACGCCGACTGCAGGAAGACCTCGCCTCCTCCTCCGCCGGCCTGGTCCCCGCCGTCGTCGGACCGGGTGAGGACGACGGCCAGGACCGCCGCCGCCACCAGCGCCGCGGTGATCGCCGCGATCTTCGGCACGGAGCGCCACCACGGGCCCTCGCCGCCGCCCCGCCCGCCGCCGGCACCGCCGCCCCGGCCGCCGAAACCGCCGCCACCGTCCGAGCCGCCCGAACCGCCCCCCTGGCCACCGCCGTAGGGCGGCCCGGAGGGTGGCGGCGGACCGGACGACCCGGGGCGTGAGGAGGGACCCGACAGAGGGCCCGAAGGGGGACCCGTGGGACGGCCGGACGGCGGTTGGGAAGTCACGTTTTTCCCTTTCTTCCGTTCCGCGCCAATGTGCGCCCCGTCCGGGAGAGCCGCAAGCGGACGGGACGCCCCCTGACCCGGCGGGCTGACACCGGGTGACCCGTACGGGCTCCTCCCGGCGGGCGCCGCGCCCCCGCTCGCCCTAGCGTGGTCAGGGTGAGCAGTCAGCTCCCCACGGCGCGCGGGGCGCCGGCCGGTACCGGGCACATCGCCCGCGACTGGCTGGACGCCCTCGTCGCCGTACTAGCGGGGATTCTCGCCATGGCCGTCGTCGCGGCGCTCGGTCTGTGGGCCGCCGGCGCCGACGAACTGCCGGACGGCGGCTTCCCGAGCGTCGTCGCGGCCGTCGTCGTCATGGCCGCGGGCGGCCGGATCGACCTCTCCGGAGAGGCCGGCGCGCTGGCCGGCACCAACGCCGACCTCACCGCCATGCCACTCAGCGTCACCCTCGTCGGCGCGCTGGTCACCGGCATCGTCTTCCTGCGCCCGCTGCGCCACCACGCCGTGGCGAGCACCGGTGAGCTGCTCGCCCGCGTCGCCCGTACGACGCTCCTGTGGCTCGCCGCCCTCGCGGGCGTCTCCGCGCTCGCCCGGCACGACTTCCCCATCACGGCTCCGACCGGCGGGGACACGATCACCGACATCTTCGGCGAACTCCTGGACGCCACCGATCCGTCCGTCGGCTTCCGAGCGGCACTGGGGCCGACGCTGGGCTACGGGCTGCTGTGGGTGCTCGGTGTGCTCCTGGTGGCCCTGCTGGTCTCCCGGCGCACCCCGCTGCCCGCCCGGATCGTCCGGTACCACGCGATCGTGCGCCCAGCCGCCTCCGCGATGCTGCTCCTCGTGCTCGCGTACGTCGCCATCGGCCTGGTCGTCGGGATCGTGGTGGCGGCGACCCGCGGTCACGCCGCCGAGACGCTCGCTGTCGTCCTCCTGGGCCTGCCCAACGTCAGCTGGCTCGCCCTCGGCGTCGGCATCGGCGGCTCCTGGGACGGCAAGGTCGACGGCCCCTTCGGGCTGCCCATGCCGCACGTGCTGGACGAGGTGCTGCGCGGCAAGGAGACCACCACGCTGGACGTCTCCGCGCTGGCCGAACAGGACGCCCGCGCCTGGTGGCTGATCCCCGTCGCCGCAGTGCTGCTGATCGCCGCCGCCTTCGTCATGGCGGCCCGTTCCCCGGCCGGGGTCCGGATCTGGCAGCACGCCCTCCACTGCGGCATCGCCTTCGCCCTCACCCTCCTCGTCGTCGCGCCGGTCACCCACGTCTCGGCCCACTTCGGCCTGTCGGTCCTCGGCATCGGCGACATCGAGGGGTTCGGCGGCGAGGTCGTCCTCGATCCCCACGTCTGGCAGATGGCCGGCCTCGCCCTCCTGTGGGGCCTCGTCGCCGGCTTCCTCGGCGCCCTGCTCGCCTCCCGGGTCCACCGCCGCGGCGAGGTCCCGCAGGAGACGACCCGCGGCGGCTAGGCGGCGGTCCGAGAGCGGCTGGAGGCCGGAATGTCCCGACCCGCAGACGCCGCGGCCCGGAGGGCCGAGCGGCGCGAGCACGCCGACTACACCGGCGCCGTCTACGGATCCATGCTCGCGGCCTCCGTCGTCGTCGGTGCCGGCAGCCTGGGCGAGTTCCCGCGCCTGGAGCTCATACTGCTGCTTCTGCTCACCGGCGGGGTGTTCTGGATCGCGCACGTGCACGCGACGCTGTTCGGCGAGCGGCTGGCCCAGCGTTCCCTGAACCGCCGGATCGTGGCGCGTGCCTGCCGGGACGAGTGGCCGATCGTCAAGGCGGCGGTTCCGCCGACCGTGGCGGTGGCGGTCAGCCCGCTCCTGGGTCTGGACATGCCGGGCACCCTCTGGCTGGCGCTCGGGGTCGCGATCACCGGTCAGGTCGGCTGGTCCGTCGCCGCCGCCCGCCGGGCCGGGGCCGCATGGCGCGAGGTCGCCATCACCGCCACCGTCAACCTGCTCCTCGGCCTGCTGATCGTCACCTTCAAGCTGGTGCTGAAGCACTGACCCCGAAGACGGCCGACGTCAGCCGGGACTCCTCTCCGGCCGCTCCACGATGCCCCGGAACACCGGCTGCGCCCAGCGCGGCGGTTCCGGAGGCGGCTGGGGGCCCTGCGGGGCGGGCGCGGCGGCGGGGGCAGCGACCGCGGGCCTGCCGGACTCCAGGGCCGTACGCAGCGCGAAGACGAACTCCAGGCAGGTGCCGTACCGCTCCTCCGGCGCCTTCGCGAGGGCCTTCGCCAGGACGGCGTCGGCCGCCTCGGGCAGCCCCGGGCGCTCGGCGGACAGCCGGGGCGGCGGGTCGTACTGGTGGGCCCAGAGCAGGGCCATGTCGTCGTCGCGGCGGAACGGCGGCGCACCGGTCAGCGTCTCGAAGACGACGCAGCCCAGGCTGTACACGTCGCACCGGCCGTCCACCGGGCGGCCCGCGATCTGCTCAGGGGCCACGTAGTCCAGCGTTCCGACGAACTGCCCCACCGTCGTGATCCCGGTCAGCGACAGGGACTTCTTCGTCAGGCCGAAGTCCGCGAGGTACACGTGCTCCGGGTGCTCGCTGTCGGTGCCCTCCGCCACCAGGATGTTGCCCGGCTTCACGTCCCGGTGGACCAGGTCGTGCGCGTGCGCCGCGTCCAGCGCGGACGCGACCTGCACCGCGATCCGGGCGGCCTTCGCCGGCGGCAGCGGCCCCTCGCGGTCCAGCACGGCGCGCAGGTCCTGCCCGGGGACGTACCGCATCGCGATGTACAGCACGCCCTCCGTCTCGCCCGCCTCGAACACCGGCACGATGTGCGGATGGTCGATCGCCGCGGCCACCTTCGACTCGTGCGCGAAGCGCTTGCGGAAGGTGTCGTTGCGCGCCAGTTCCGGCGCGAGCAGCTTGAGCGCGACGGTGCGGTCCAGGCGCAGGTCCCGTGCCCGGTACACCACCGCCATGCCGCCCCGGCCGAGTTCGCCCTGGACCAGGTAGCCCGCGATCTTCTTGCCGAGCAGGCCGGTGTCCCGTCCGGCCGGGAGGTCGGTGCCCCGGGTCGCGCCGGGCATCACTCGTCACCCCGCTCGGCCGACCGCCCGCCCTCACCCGCTGCGTCCGCGACGTCCACCACCCGAGTCGGCTCGGGCGGAGCCGGCGCTCCCGGCGTTCCCGGCGCGACGGGCGGTACGACCTGGGTGGCTTCGGGATCCGGCGGCGACAAGTCCGTCTGGGGTACCACCTGGGTGGCCTCCGGCCCAGCCGCTGCCGCCTCCGGCACCACCTGCGTGGGCCGGTGCCCACCGGCCGCCGGCTCCGGGGCGGGCTCCGGCGCGGCCTGCCCGGCCGCCGCCGGGCGTCCCGAGGTCGCGTAGGTGGCGAGCGCGGCCCCGTCGCAGTACACCCAGCGCTCGTGCTCGGCGTCGAAGAGCCACAGCGACTCGCCGTCCACCACCATCCCCACCCGCAGCCCGCGCGTCCGCCGCCGGAAGGTCTCCCCGTCCGAGCGGCCCGCCGCCAGCTCCTCCGCCGCCCGCCGGAACCGGCCCAGCGAGTCCTCCGCACGGGCGATCAGCGGGCGCGGGTCGGCGGTCCGGGCGGCCGGCTGACCGGCCGCCGGCGGGTCCTGCGGCACCGCGATCAGCAGCCGTCCGTCCACCCACGCCGACCAGCCGTTGGAGCAGACGATCTGCCCCCAGTCGCCCACCCGGTCCACCAGCTGCACCGGCAGGAACGCGTCGAGCGGGTCCGTCGGCAGCGACGGATCGGGCGCCTCCCAGGCCGGCAGCCCCTCGCGCGGCACCACGTGCGTCGGCCGGAAGTCCGGCAGGACCGGCGGGTCGGAGGGGACGGAAGGCACGGAGGGGACGGGAGAGCCGGGAAATCCCATGGGCCGCCTACTTTCGCATGATCACGGGTTCGTGCCGGCGGAGCAGCCGCAGCACCACCACGCCGAGGACGAGGCAGATCGCCACGAGCATCCCCATGTCGAACAGCCATGCGCCCGCCGTGTGCGCCATCAGAGGGTCCGCGGTCTTCTCGTTCGGCGCGACCTTCCCGATGTCGATGGTCGCGCCCATCGCGGCGAACGCCCACCGCGACGGCACCAGCCAGGCCAGCTGCTCCAGGACCGCCGTACCGCGCACCTTCAGCAGCCCGCCGCAGAACACCACCTGGACGATGGCGATCAGGACGAGCAGCGGCATCGTCACCTCTTCCTTGCGGACCAGCGCCGACACGAACAGGCCCAGCATCATCGCGGTGAACGACAGCAGCGCGACGGCCAGCGTGATCTCGATCAGCGGAGGCATCAGCACACCCTTGCCGTCCGGCACGTTCAGCGGCACGCCGATCAGGGCGACCAGCGTCAGCACCACGGCCTGGACCACCGTGATGACGCCGAGGACGACCACCTTCGACATCAGATACGCGGAGCGCGACAGGCCGACGGCTCTCTCCCGGCGGTAGATGGTCCGCTCCTTCACCAGCTCGCGGACCGCGTTCGCCGAACCCGTCAGCACCCCGCCCACACACAGGATCAGCAGCACGTTCATCGTCGACTCGGGGCCGAGACTGCCCTCCGACAGGGCCCGCGCCATCGCGCCCATCACGAACGGCAGCGCGACCATGACCACCAGGAAGGTCCGGTCGGCGCTGAGCGCGGCCGCGTACCGGCGCACCAGCGTGCGCAGCTGCGCGCCCCAGCTCTGCGCCTTCGGCGGCGGCGGGGGTGCCGCGGCCGCGCCCGTCCCCTCGGGCAGCCGGGGCCGCTCCATCGCGTCCGCGACGTACTGCCGGTGGAACCGGGACGTCCGGTACTGCCCGGCCCAGTCGCGGTCGCGGTCGGTCTCGAACGCCTCGAACGCCTCCGGCCACTGCTCGAAGCCGAAGAAGTCCAGGGTGTCTGCGGGCGGACCGTAGTAGGCGATCCTGCCGCCCGGGGCCAGCACCAGCAGCCGGTCGCAGACGTCCAGGCTGAGCACGCTGTGCGTGACCACGATGACCGTGCGGCCGTCGTCGGCGAGTCCGCGCAGCATGTGCATCACGGAGCGGTCCATGCCCGGGTCGAGGCCGGACGTCGGCTCGTCCAGGAACAGCAGCGACGGCTTCGTCAGCAGTTCGAGTGCCACGCTGACCCGCTTGCGCTGGCCGCCCGACAGGCTGTGGATGTGCTGGTCCGCCCGCTGCTCCAGGCCGAGCTCGACGATCACCTCGTCGACCCGGGCGCGCCGCTCGTCGCGGCGGGTGTCCTCGGGGAAGCGCAGCTCGGCGGCGTACGCGAGGGCCCGTCGCACGGTCAGCTGGAGGTGCAGGATGTCGTCCTGCGGTACGAGTCCGATGCGCTGGCGCAGCTCCGCGTAGTCCCGGTAGAGGTCGCGGCCGTCGTACAGGACGGTGCCGTGGTCGGCCGGCCGCTGGCCGGTCAGCGCGCCGAGCAGGGTCGACTTCCCGGCGCCGCTCGGGCCGACGACGGCGAGCAGGGTCTTCTGGCCGACGGGGAAGGACACGTCGTCGAGGAGGGTCTTGCGGCCCTGGTCGACCGTGACCGCGAGCTCCTGGACGTCGAGCGAGACCTCGCCGGTGTCGGTGAACTCCACCAGCTGGTCGCCGATGAGGCAGAACGCGGAGTGACCGATGCCGACGATGTCGGCGGCGGTGACCCGGGCGCGTACGACCGGACGGCCGTTGAGGTACGTGCCGTTGTGGCTGCCGACGTCGTAGATCCAGTACGTGCCGTCCGGGTGGGCGCGCAGCTCGGCGTGCCGACGGGAGACGACGAGGTCGTCGACGACCAGGTCGTTGTCCGGGCCGCGGCCGATCCGGACGGTCCGGGTGGGCAGCGGCCGGACGGAGGTCGGCTGCCGGAAGGTACCGGTCGCCGCGGGATGCGAGACGGAGGAGGGCTGCGGCGGGGCGGCGGGGGTGGGGGCGGGCTCGGGCTCGGCGGCGTACGGCTGCGGGGCCGGGGGCGTGTACGGCTCGGGTTCGGGCGCGTACGGCTCCGGCTCCTGCGTGTACGGCTCAGGCTCGGGTGCGTACGGCTCCGGGGGCGGCGGTTCGACCGGTGCCGGTGCCGGTGTCGGCGGGGGAGGGGGCGCCGGGGTGTGTCCGGACAGCACCGCGCGCGGGCCGTCGTCCGGATGGCCGAAGCGGATGACCGTACCCGGGCCGACGCCGCTGACCCGGACGCGCCGGCCGGCCGCGTACGTCCCGTTCGTGCTGCCCTCGTCCTCCAGCGTCCAGTGGTCGCCGTCGGCGCGCAGCAGCGCGTGGTGCCACGACGCGCGGGCGTCTGCCAGCACGACGTCACTGGTGGGGTCGCGCCCGATGCGGTAGACCCGGCTCGGACTCATCACTGTCGCGTCCCCGTCGATCTCGAGGACCAGCTCGGGTGCGGCGGGCGCGACGGGCCGCTCTCCCATGCGTGAATTTTATCTTCCGGGTCCGATCCGTGCCTGGGAGAGCCGCCGGTATCGTGGGCCGCCGCGGCGGCGGAGACGAGGAGGGCACTGTGCCGAAGGGTGTGACCGGACGGCGTCCGCGTACTCGCGCCGCGCTGCTGAAGGCGGCGCTGGAGACCTTCGCGGAGCAGGGCTACCACGCCTCGTCCATCGAGCAGATCTGCGAGCGCGCCGGATTCACCCGCGGGGCGTTCTACTCGAACTTCAGCAGCAAGGACGAGCTGTTCCTGGCGCTGTTCGACGAGCACAGCGAGCGGACCGTCGCCCGGCTCGCCGCGGCCGTCGACGAGCTGCCCGCCGAGGACTTCACCCTGGCCGGCCTCGCCGGCCTCGCCGCCCGGATCGAGCCGGACGAACGGGACTGGTACCTGGTCACCACCGAGTTCACGCTGTACGCGATCCGGGACCGCCAGGCCGCCTGGGTGCTGGCCCGGCACGACGCCCGGCTGCGGGCGGAGATCGCCCGCGGCCTGCGGTCGGTGCTGCGCCGGGCGGGCCGCGAACTCACCGTGGACGCGGACCGGTTCGCCCGGCTGCTGGTGGCATGGCGCGAGGGCGGCCTGGCACAGAGCTACGTCGAGCCGGAGGAACTCCCGCCGGGCGCCCTGGAGAAGGAGTTCCTGCCGCCGCTGCTCGCCGCACTCACGGAGCCGGTCAGTCGAACAGATCCGGGTCCGACGCCGTGATCTGATCCCAGAGCGGCCGCGCCTGGAACCAGCCCGCCAGGTGCGAGCCGATCTGGCCGCGGGTGATCAGGGCGGTCTCCCGGTCGATCAGCTGCGGGGTGCCCGCTGCCATCGCCAACAGCTGGGCCTGGCAGGAGCGTTCCATGGTCACGAACCACCAGACCGCCTCCGCGACCGAGTGGCCGACGGTCAGCAGCCCGTGGTTCTTGAGGATGACGGCCTTGTGGTCGCCGAGCGCCTTGGCGACCCGCTCGCCCTCCTCGGTCTCGTTGACCACGCCCCGGTAGTCGTCGTAGATCGCGTGGTCCTCGAAGAAGGCGCAGGCGTCCTGCGTGATCGGATCGAGCGGGATGCCGAGGCTGGAGAAGGCCTTGCCGTGCAGGGAGTGCGAGTGCGCGGCCGCGACGGCGTCCGGGCGGGCGGCGTGGACCTGCGAGTGGATGACGAACGCGGCCCGGTTCACCGGCCGGCGGCCCTCCAGGAGGTGACCCTCGTGATCGACCAGGATCAGGTCGGACGCCTTGATCTGACCGAAGGCCATCCCGAACGGATTGACCCAGAAGGCCCGCGGGTTCTCCGGATCGCGGACCGTGATGTGTCCCGCGACCCCCTCGGAGAACCCGAAGCGGCCGAACAGCCGGAATCCGGCCGCGAGTTGTTCCTTCCGGTACTGACGTTCCTCCTCGACGCTCTCGAACGTCGGCGGCAGCGGAAGCGTCACCCCCTCCGGCATGGGGCCGACGGCGGCGGCGAGGGCGGCGGGCACGGTGCTCATGGGCGCTCCAGACGGGAGGGGTGCACGGCGCGGCAAAAGATACAGACCTGTATCCGATACGACAACGCATCGAGCGCGGAACGGTCTTGCGGCGCGTGAGCCCTGCTCGCTACGGTCGGACGGAAAGCGCTTACCGGAAGGGAATTCGCCAGGTGCCGACCTCGGACGTGCTCGTCTACACCCGTACCGCCGGCTACCGCCACGACTCCATCCCGGCCGGCGCGGAGGCGCTCGTCGAGCTGGCCCGGGAGAGCGGATTCGACGCCCGGTCCACCGACGATCCGGGCGCGTTCACGCCCGAGCGGCTCGGGCGGTGCGCGGCCGTGGTGCTGCTGTCCACCACCGGCCGCGTCCTCACCGACCCCGGCCGCGCCGCCCTCGAGGCGTACGTACGGGCCGGCGGCGGACTGCTCGCCGTGCACGCGGGCGCCAACGCCGAGCCCGACTGGCCCTTCTACGGCGAGCTGCTCGGCACCCGCTTCGCCGGCCACCCGCCGCTCCAGCCCGGCCGGGTCCACGTGGAGGACCCCGCCCACCCGTCGACCGCGCACCTGCCGGCCGAGTGGGACTGGACCGACGAGTGGTACGACTTCACCTCGCCGCCGCGCGAAGCGGGCGTCCATGTCCTGCTGCGCGCCGACGAGTCCACGTACACCGGCGGCACCCACGGCGCGGACCACCCGCTCGCGTGGTGCCACGACAAGGCATGCGGCCGTTTCCTCTTCACGGCCCTCGGCCACACCTCGGAGTCGTACGCGGCTCCCGCCTTCCGTGCCCACCTCGCCGGCGCCCTCCGCTGGACGGCGGGGCGTTAACCCGCCGCCTCGGGCAGGGCGTCCCGCAGCCGCTCCAGGAAGGCCCGCGCCGCCGGGGACGCCGGTCCGTCGGCCCGCCAGGCCAGCGCGACCCGGCCGCGCAGCACGGGCCGGACGATCCGCACCGCGCGCAGCGATCCGTCCGGCACCGGCTCCTCGCCCCACGGCAGCACGGCCACCCCCAGGCCGCGCGCGGCGAGCTGCGCCAGCACCTGCGGCGCCGCCGCCTCGAAGGCGACCTGGGGCGCGAACCCGGCCGCCGCACAGGCCCGTTCGAGCACCGTCCGCACCCCCGTCCCGCGCGGCAGGCAGATCAACGACCGCTCCCGCAGGTCGCTCAGCGGGACCTCGCCGCGCACCGCGAGCGGGTGATCGCCGGTCACGAGCGCGACCAGCGGCTCGTCCACCACCACGCGGTACGCGAGTCCGGGCGGCGGCTCCGCGTCGGCCGTCCCGAGCAGCGCCACGTCCAGTTCGCCGGCCAGCAGCGCCGCCCGCATCCGCTCCGACGAGTCCTCGGTGAGCGAGATCTCGACCCGCGGGTGCGCGTCCCTGAAGTCCGCCAGCAGTGCGGGCAGTTCGAAGGCCCGACCGGCCGCCCCCGACACGATCCCGAGGGTGACCCGGCCGCGCAGCAGGCCGGTGTACTCGTCCACCGTCTGCCGCACCCCGTCCACCGCGGCCAGGGCGGCCCGCGCGTACGGCAGCACCGCCCGCCCCACCTCCGTCGGCGTCACCGTCCGGCCGGAACGGTCGAGCAGGGGCTGTCCCAGCTCCTTCTCCAGCTGCCGGATCTGCGCGCTCAGGCCCGGCTGCGACAGGTGCAGCCGAGCGGCGGCGCGCGTGAAGCCGCCCTCCTCGACGACGGCGACGAAGTACTGGAGACGGCGCAGTTCCATAACCGATGATTCTAGGGACCAGCAGAACCAGCTCTTGGACTTATCACCCGGGCCGCCCGCACCCTTGATCCCATGAGCGAAGCGACGTCCGACCGCACCACGTCCGCCACCACGCCCGCCACCACAGCCGCCGTCCGGGCCATGATCGCGGCCGAACGCCGGGAACTCGCGGACCTGCTCGACGGCCTCGACGAGCGGCAGTGGCAGGCGCCCAGCCTCTGCTCGGGCTGGCGGGTCCGCGAGGTCGCGGCCCACATGTCCATGGGCTTTCGGCTCTCCCTGCCCGCCACCCTCGTCGAACTCGCCAAGGCGCGCGGGAGCCTGCACCGGATGACCGACCGGGTGGCCCGGCGCGACGCCGCCGCCCACTCCACCGCCGGCCTCGCCGCCTTCCTCCGGGACCACGCCCACCACCCTTGGACGCCCCCGGTCGGCGGCTTCTCCGCCGCGCTCGGCCACGACGTCGTGCACGGCCTCGACATCACCGTCGCCCTCGGCCACGACCGCCGCGTCCCCGCGGACCGGCTGCGCGTCCTGCTCGACGAGGTCCGCCCCCGCGGTCTGAAGTTCTTCGGCGTCGACCTCGACGGCGTACGGCTCCGGGCCGACGACCTCGACTGGTCGTACGGCACCGGCGCACCGCTGCACGGCGCCGCCCAGGACCTGCTGCTCGTCGCGTACGGCCGCCGGCTCCCCGCCGCGCGGCTGCGCGGCGCTGCGGCGGGCCGCTTCTCGGACGGGGACGACGGCGTCGGCGGCGGCCGGCCCGGGACGTAGGCGAGCGCCCGCCGGCGTTCCTTCGGCCCCCTCCCGATTGCGCCCGGCCGACGCGCGGGGGAGGGTCGGAGCGTCGAGTCGGCAGAGGAGACGCCATGCCCATCGCCACCGTGAACCCCGCCACCGGCGAGACCGTCCGCACGTACGAGGCGCACACCCCGGACGAGGTCGAGCGGCGCATCGCCGCCGCGTACGAGACCTTCCTGACGTACCGCACCACCTCGTTCGCCGAGCGCTCCCGGCTGCTGCGCCGGGCCGCCGAGCTGCTCGACGAGGACCGCGAGGACATCGCCCGGACCATGACGATCGAGATGGGCAAGCCGCTCGCCGCCGCCCGCGCCGAGGCCGCCAAGTGCGCCAAGGCGATGCGCTGGTACGCCGACCACGCCGAGGCCCTGCTCGCCGACGAGCACCCCGCCGAGGCCGACGTCCGCGACGCCGGGGCGGACGCCGCCCGCGTCCTCTACCGCCCGCTGGGTCCGGTGCTCGCCGTCATGCCGTGGAACTTCCCGCTCTGGCAGGTCGTCCGGTTCGCCGCGCCCGCGCTGATGGCCGGGAACACCGGGCTGCTCAAGCACGCGTCGAACGTCCCGCAGACCGCGCTCTACCTGGGCGAGCTGTTCCACCGGGCCGGCTTCCCGGAGGGCTGCTTCCAGACCCTGCTGATCGGTTCCGGCGCCGTTGAGGCGGTGCTCCGCGATCCGCGCGTGGCCGCCGCCACCCTCACCGGCAGCGAGCCCGCGGGCCGTTCCGTCGCCGCGGTGGCGGGCGACGAGGTGAAGAAGACCGTGCTCGAACTCGGCGGCAGCGACCCGTACATCGTCATGGCCTCCGCCGACGTCGAGCGCGCGGCGGAGACCGCGGTCACCGCGCGCGCCCAGAACAACGGCCAGTCCTGCATCGCGGCCAAGCGGTTCATCGTCCACGCCGACGTGTACGACTCCTTCGCCGAGCGCTTCACCGCCGGGATGGCCGCGCTGACCGTCGGCGACCCGATGGCCGACGGCACCGACATCGGCCCGCTCGCCACCGAACAGGGCCGCCGCGACCTGGAGGAACTCGTCGACGACGCGGTGGCGAAGGGCGCCGAGGTGCTGTGCGGCGGCGGACGGCCGGAGGACCGTACCGCCGGCTGGTTCTACCGGCCCACCGTGCTCGCCGGGATCACGCCCGAGATGCGGATCCACCAGGAGGAGGCGTTCGGCCCGGTCGCCACGCTCTACCGGGTCGCCGGCATCGACGAGGCCGTCGCCGTCGCCAACGACACGCCCTTCGGGCTGAGTTCCAACGTCTGGACCCTGGACGACGCCGACGTGGAGCGCTTCGTACGGGACCTCCAGGCGGGCGGCGTCTTCGTGAACGGCATGACCGCCTCGCACCCCGCGCTGCCCTTCGGCGGCGTCAAGCGTTCGGGGTACGGCCGGGAACTCTCCGGCCACGGCATCCGCGAGTTCTGCAACACGACGACGGTCTGGCGGCGCACGAGCGGCGACTGACGCGCTGCCGCGCGACGGGCTCAGCGGCGACCGACTTCACCGGCTCCCCTCACCCCTTCGGCGCCTGACGTGTCCGTGTCCACTCCAGCAGGTCGTCCGCCGACCAGGTGTTGATCACGCGCTCCGTCGGCACCCCGCACTCCTCCGCCCGGGCGCAGCCCAGGATCTGCCACTCCAGTTGCCCGGGGGCGTGCGCGTCGGTGTCCACGGCGAAGTACACGCCGGCCGCGACCGCCTGCCGCAGCAGCCGGCGCGGCGGATCGAGCCGCTCCGGCCGGCTGTTGATCTCGACCGCCGCGCCGGACGCGGCGCACGCCGCGAAGACCTCCTCCGCGTCGAACTCGGACTCCGGCCGCCCCCGGCCGGTGACCAGGCGCCCGGTGCAGTGCCCGAGGACGTCCAGCAGCGGATTGCCCACCGCGTTCACCATCCGCCGGGTCATCGCCGGCGCCTCCATCCGCAGCTTCGAGTGGACCGAGCCGACCACCAGGTCGAGCCGGTCCAGGAGTTCGGGCTCCTGGTCGAGCGAGCCGTCCGGCAGGATGTCGCACTCGATGCCGGTGAGCAGCCGGAACGGCGCCCAGCGCTCGTTCAGTTCCGCCACCACGTCCAGCTGCTCCCGCAGCCGCTCCGCGGAGAGCCCGCGGGCGACCGTCAGGCGCGGCGAGTGGTCGGTCAGCACCGCCCACGCGTGGCCCAGCTCCGCCGCCGTCCGGCCCATCGCCTCGATCGACGCCCCGCCGTCGGACCAGTCGGAGTGCAGGTGGCAGTCGCCGCGCAGCGCGGCCCGCAGCGTCTCCCCGCCGACCGTCGACCCCGCCACGTCGAACGAGTCCGCCAACTCATGCTCCAGACGGGCCAGATACTCCGGGACCTGGCCGGCCAGCGCCTCGCGCACCACCGCCGCGGTCTTCGGCCCGAGCCCCTTCACCTTCTCCAGGGTCCCGGCGGCGGCCCGCCGCTCCGCCTCGCCCGGCTCCATCGCCTCCACGACGGCCTGCGCCGTGCGGAACGCCCGTACGCGGTACGTCGGTTCCTGAGCGCGCTCCAGCAGGAACGCGATCCGGCTCAGCGCGGCCACGGGGTCCATGAGGAGCGTCCTTCCGTCACGTCACACGTCACACGTCACACGTCACATGTTTCCCACGTCGCAGATCGATCGTCACGTCGCGGCGCCGGTGCCGACCGTCGCCCCGGCCCCCGATCCCTCCGGCGGGCCGAACTCGCACCACACGGCCTTGCCCTCGCCGCGCGGCTCCACGCCCCACCGGGACGACAGCGCGTCGAGCAGCAGCAGTCCGCGCCCCGAGGTCGCCGCCTCGCCGGGCGTACGCCGCCGGGGCCAGGCGCTGGAACGGTCCTGCACGGAGAGCCGGACCCGGCGCACCGGCTCCGGCAGCACCTCCAGGGTCAGCACCGCGCCGCCCTCGGTGTGCAGCAGCACGTTCACCAGCAGCTCGCCGGTCAGCAGTTCCGCGTCGTCGGCGAGGTCGCCCATGTCCCAGTCGCGCAGCGCCTGGCCGACGGCCGCGCGTGCGTCCGAGAGCCCCTGCGGATCGGCCTGGTGGATGTACTGGTGGATGCGCGGCGCCCGCGGGGTGCCCGGGTCAGGGCTGCGCCGCAGCACCAGGAGTGCCACGTCGTCTCCGGGACCCCAGCGCTCCCACAGCTGCTCCGACAGGTGGTCGGCGAGCGCCTCCGCCTGCGGCGGCCCGCTGCTGACCGCCGCGGACAGCGTCTCCATACCCGACTCGATGTCCGTGCCCGGCTGCTCGACGAGCCCGTCCGTGTACAGCACGAGGGTCTCTCCCGGCACCAGGTCGAGCCGGGTCTCCGGGAACTCCTCGTCGCCGAAGACCGACGCGAGACCGAGCGGCAGGCCGCCGCGCAGTTTCGGCCGCCCCACTCGCCCGTCCGTGTGACGGATCAGCGGGCCGAGATGCCCGGCGCGCACCGCGCGGACCGTCCCGGTCGTCAGGTCGACCTGGGCGTACGTGCAGGTCGCGAACCGGTTCGTGTCCAGCTCGGCGAGAAACCGGGAGGCCCGGGCCAGCACGGTCGCCGGCGCGTGTCCCTCGCCGGCGTACGCCCGCAGGGCGATCCGCAGCTGCCCCATGATGGCCGCGGCGTGCGTGTCGTGGCCCTGGACGTCGCCGACGACGACGCCGACCCGGCCGCGCGGCAGCGAGATCACGTCGTACCAGTCGCCGCCGACCTGCCGGCCGCTCCACGCCGCGTGGTACCGCACGGCGATCTCGCCGCCCGAGATCGCCGGGATCCGGCGCGGCAGCATGGTCTCCTGCAGCCCGGTGGCCAGCTCCCGCTCCTCGTCGAACAGCAGCGCGCGCTGCAGCGACTGGGCCACGATCGCGGCCAGGCCGAGGCTCAGATTGCGTTCGTCGGCGTTGAACGCCGTACGCCCCCGGTAGAACAGCGCCATCCCGCCCAGCGAGCGCGCCTGCGCCACCAGCGGCAGATAGGCCGCGGCGCGGAACCGCAGCCGCTGCAGGTACGGGGCGAGCTGCGGGAAGTCCCGCCCGAGCGACGGCAACGAGGTCACGAACCGCGGCCGGCCGCTCAGGACCGTCTCCGCCAGCGGCAGCCCCCGGTCGAGACGACGGCTGCGGAAGTCGTTGAGGACCTCCAGGGACTCGCCGCTCAGCGCGATGATGTTGAGCGCCCCGTTCTCCACCAGACCGAGCGCCAGCCCGTCCGCGCCGAGCCGGGCGAGGCCGCCCGGGCCGGTGAGCGCGGCGGTCACGTCGTCCACGGTCACCGCCCGGGACAGCGCGTGCGTCGTCCGCTCGACGATGCTGGTCTGCACCTCGCGGCGCTTCTCCAGCTCCAGGACGAAGGCCGAGTGGGTCACCTCGGCGGTCGCGTCCCGCACGATCCCGACGATCCGGTGCGCCATGCCCTGCCCGTCGCGCAGGATGCGCGCCTGGACGTGCGTCCACTGGGGGGTACCGTCGGAACGGTCGATGCGGAAGTGCGCCGTGTAGGACGTCCGGCCGCTGATGATCGCCTCGCGGATCACCCCTTCGAGCCGGGCCCGCTCGTCGGGGTCGAGATGGCTCACGAGGGACACGGGACGGGAGTCGAAGCCGTCCGGTTCCAGCCCGAACACGAGCAGACCGGCGTCGTCGATGTCGATCGCCCCGGCTGTCAGATCCCAGTCGAAGCTGCCCGTGCGGTTCATGGCGAGCCGCTCGGTGGGGCCGATCTCGCCGTTGCGCGGCCCGTCCGGCGCCGGGCGCGGGGGCGAGCCGGCAGGCAGGCGCCGGTCGTCTTCGGTCATCCTCCTCATTGTCGAACCGGCGGGGCGGGAATGCCATGGCGATGCGCGCCCTGTCCGCCCCCGACCGGTACGTGATTGCTCCGAACGGACGCAGCGGGGGTGTACGGCGGCGTACCGGGGGTGCACGAGCGCGCGCGAGGGGGAGGGGCGTGCGCGGGGGTTCCGGACGGGCGGAGCCGGGGCCGCGGGTGTACCCATGAGGTGTGAGGCCGTGTCTGCGCCCACCCTCGCCCCGGGCCGCCGACACGGGCGGCGGCAGCGGACCGACACGCTGTCCGCGCCGTGAGGGCCCGGGGCCCGGGGCGGCCCGGAGCGCACCGGATGCGCGACCGCCGGGCCGCGATGAGAATGGCTGCAAGCGGACGAACGAGGAGGCGGCATGAACGCTGAGTCCGAAAAGAGGACGCTCGGACCGGGTCCGACGCCCGACAATCTGCTCCATTCCGGCTCGGAGGGCGAGTTCACCGCGGAGGACCTGGTCCTCGCCTCGGGCCGGGACGTCAACCCGAAGAGCATGGCCTGGGCCGAGCGTCGCCTGGCCGAAAAGGGCCGCAAGTCCCTGGACGAGCTGCTGCCCTGATCGGTGCGGGGCGTCGGAGGATCCGCTCCGCGACGCCCCGCTTTCGTGCGTGGGGGTTGCACGGGGCTTCCGCATTTGTGGAACACGTTCTACCGTGGCCGCCGTCCCGCCGGACGCCGCCACGGGAGGCCCGATGCACCTCGAGTACACGCCCGCCCAGAACCGCCTGCGCAGCGAGCTGCGCGCGTACTTCGCCACGCTCGTCCCGGAGGACGTGCACGCGCGGTACGCCGACCCGGCCGCCCAGAAGCGGTTCTACCGCGAGACCGTACGCCGGCTCGGCGGCGACGGCTGGCTCGGCGTCGGCTGGCCCGAGGAGTACGGCGGGCGCGGCCTGACCCCGATGGAACAGTTCATCTTCTTCGACGAGGCAGCCCAGGCCGGCGTCCCGCTCCCGCTGATGGCGCTCAACACGGTCGGTCCGACGATCATGCAGTTCGGGACCGACGAGCAGAAGGCGTACTTCCTGCCCCGGATCCTCTCCGGGGAGATCGACTTCGCCATCGGCTACAGCGAGCCCGACGCCGGGACCGACCTGGCCGCGCTGAAGACCCGTGCGGTCCGGGAGGGCGACGAGGAGACCGGCACGTACACGGTTGACGGTCAGAAGATCTGGACGACGAACGGCGACACGGCCGACTGGGTCTGGCTCGCCGTCCGCACCGACCCGGACGCGCCCCCCCACAAGGGCATCACCATGCTCCTCGTGCCGACCTCCGACCCGGGCTACTCCTGCACCCTGATCAACACCCTGGCCTCGCACGACACCACGGCGAGCTACTACGAGAACGTCCGGGTCCCCGCGTCCCGCCGGGTCGGCGCGGAGAACAAGGGCTGGCGGCTGATCACCAACCAGCTCAACCACGAGCGCGTCACCCTCGCCGCCCACGGCACCATGGCCATCCGCGCGCTGCACGACGTCCAGCGCTGGGCCGCGGACACGAAGCTCGCCGACGGCACCCGCGTCATCGACCTCGCCTGGGTCCGCGGCCGCCTCGCCCGCACCCACGCCCGGCTCGACGCGATGAAACTCCTCAACTGGCAGATGGTCGGGGCGGTCAAGGACGGCACCCTCACCCCGCAGGACGCCTCCGCGGTCAAGGTCTACGGCTCCGAGGCCCGCCGCGACGCCTATGCCTGGCTGATGGAGATCGTCGGCGCGGCCGGTGCCCTGAAGGAGGGCTCGTCCGGCGCGGTCCTCCACGGCGAACTCGAACGCGGCTACCGCTCCGCGGTGATCTTCACCTTCGGCGGCGGCAACAACGAGATCCAGCGCGAGATCATCTCCTGGATCGGCCTGGGCATGCCCCGCGTCCGCCGCTGACCCGGTGTGACGAGGCTTTTTAGTCGGCATTAAAAGCGGGATGGTTGGCACTGGATGGAGCGGTTGCCCTGACGTGCGATTTGCTTGATTTTTTGGCGTCCTAGGTTCGCTGACCTGCTAGTTCCTCAGAGGCAGCGCAACTGGGCCGTGCGGCGGGTACGGGTCTCTTCCTCGACGATCGCGCGTGCGGATACGTACAGGGGCTGATTCTGGTCGCAGGCTGCCGCGAGTTGCGTCGCGTAGAGGCTGAGGCGTTGGCGCAGGCGGAATCGTTCGCCGCGGCCGACGTCGGCTTCGTGGAGTGCGCTGGTGCGGGAGGTGAGTAGTCAGGCGTCTCCCCTGCCCCGCTCCTTCTTGACGATGGGGCATTGCGGGGCTTCGGCCCGTGTGACGTCGCTCCAGACGATGATCGAGGCGATGCGGGGATCTGCCGTGGACCGCATGTGCGTGAGTCGTGGCAGCTTTTCGAAGAGGTGGGACCAGTGGGTGTCGCCCATGCTCCAACGCGCCATTCTGCGGCGTCGGCGGGCGTAGTCGGTCCGATGGGCTGAGCCGTCGAGTCGCTCGGCGACTTGATCGACGGCTCGGGTGAAAGCCGGCCCCAGTCGGTTGTCGGTGAGTCGGCGGCCCAGCGCGTTGAGCGTGTATCTCCCCATGCCGTTGCCGACTTTCAACGCTTCCGCACACTCCGGCCACGTGAGCCCTGTGACCAGTTCGGCGAGGCGGAGCGACGCACCGCGGCGGAGAAGACGGTCGTCGCGGTACGTGACATCGGGGAGTTGCGTTCTGAGGTCGGTGAAGTGGTCCGAGAACCAGTCGAGAGGAAGGTATGGCGGGACTTCATCGACCGTGAACCGACGCACCGGCACCGTGCGTGGGACATCCACCTCGTTGAGGTCGCGCACCGAGTACGTGGCGGCAGCGTCCCGCCCGAACTTCCACCTGGTCGTCCAGCGCCGGGCCCATCGTTCGTCTAGGTCCAGCTGGTGCGCGTACTCGGTGAATCCCCGATGCAGGAACGCCAGATCCTCCAGGCGGCAGGAGTCGGACCATGCCTCCCCTCGTGGCCCCTCCGGCACCTGGCGGAAGGAACTCGCCCCGGAATCCTTCATTTGCACGTCCATCGCTCCTGAGCAGATCGAACACGGCCGCCGAGACCGGCCACGACATTACGGCGATCAGCGTCTGCAACTCGGGCAAATCGGCAATCTTCACGCGTACGAGTGGTTCCGTATTGATGGCGCCAACGCAGCCTGCACGACGCCTGATTGGCGGAATGATCACGACCGTGCCCGACCTGGTCAGGCTCGTACCGAATGGTGGGGGCTGGTCCGTTGATAGACCGCATCCTGGTGCCGCTGTGGAAGGATTCAGTCGTCGGCCCGGACCTGGGCGAGCGGGCGCCGGCGGTCACGCCGTAGGCAGTGGGTGACGGCGTGGTGGGACCTTCGGTTCTCGCGGCCGTGACAGAGTCGGTGAGATCTTGAAGCGGCGGCTGAGAGGAGGCTCGTGTCGCAGCACGTCCGACCCAGCGATCCGGGGTGGCGTCGTTTGGTACCCGGAGCGCCCGGAATCGCGGTCCTCGCCCGCTACGAGCGCACCTGGCTGCGCGGCGACCTGCTGGCGGGCGTGACCGTCGTGGCATATCTCGTGCCGCAGGTCATGGCCTACGCGACCGTGGCGGGGCTGCCGCCCGTCGCCGGGCTGTGGGCGATTCTGCCCGCACTGGTGCTGTACGCGTTGCTCGGCTCGTCGAGACTCCTGTCGGTCGGACCGGAGTCGACGACCGCACTGATGACCGCCACCGTGATCGCGCCGCTCGCGGCCGGGGACCCTGGTCGATATGCCGTATTGGCGGCCACGCTGGCGGTGGCGGTCGGGCTGCTGTGCCTGGTGGCGTGGGCGGCAAGGCTAGGCTTCGTCGCCGATCTCCTCTCGCGGCCGGTCCTGGTCGGCTATCTCGCGGGTGTGGCGCTGATCATGATCGAGGATCAGATGCCGAAGCTGACGGGCGTGAGTACCACCGGGTCAGGCTTCTTTCCGCAGCTGGTGTCCTTCGCGCAGAACCTGCCCGAGGCCCAGCCCGCCACCGTCGCCCTCGCCGTCACGGCCCTCGTCCTCCTTTTTGCCCTTCCGCTCTTCATGCGTGCGGTGCCTGGGCCGCTGGTGGTGGTCGGGCTCGGAACCGCGGCGGTGGCGGCGTTCGGCCTGGACGAGCACGGCATCGCCGTGATCGGAGCGGTGCCGGCGGGGCTTCCTCATCCGGCCCTGCCGGACTTCGACGAGCTGTCTCGGCTGGTGGTTCCGGCGCTCGGCATTCTCCTCGTGGGCTACACGGATGTGATCCTCACCGCGCGTGCCTTCGCCGTCGGCGACGAGGTCGGGCGCCTGGATGCCAACCAGGAGTTTCTGGCCCTGGGCACCGCGAACCTCAGTGCGGGCATCCTGAGCGGGTTCCCGGTGAGCAGCAGTGCCAGCCGCACTGCGTTGGCGCAATCCACCGGCGCGCGAACTCAGGTGTACTCGCTGACCACCGGCGCGGGCGTTCTCGCTGTACTGCTGTTCCTGAGCCCGCTGCTGAGTCTCACCCCGGTCGCCGTGTTGGGCGCCCTCGTCGTCTACGCCGCCGTCAAGATGATTGACCTGGCAGGCTTCCGGCGGCTGGCCTCTTTCCGTCGCAGGGAACTCCTGCTGGCCGTCGGCTGCCTGTGCGGCGTGCTGGCCCTGGACATTCTGTACGGGGTGCTGGTGGCGGTCGGTCTGTCGGTGGCCGAGCTTCTGACGCGGGTCGCGCGCCCGCACGATGCCGTCCAGGGGCTGGTGCCCGGCGTGGCCGGCATGCACGACATCGACGACTATCCGGAGGCCCGTACGATTCCTGGGCTGCTCGTCTACCGGTACGACTCGCCGCTGTTCTTCGCCAATGCGGAGAACTTCCGGCGCCGTGCACTCGCCGCCGTCGCGGAGCAGTCCGGACCCGTCCACTGGTTCGTGCTCAATACCGAGGCCAATGTGGAGGTGGACATCACCGCGTTGGACTCCGTCGACGAGCTGCGTCGCGAACTGACCGGGCGCGGCATTGTGTTCGCGCTGGCGCGTGTGAAGCAGGACCTGCTCGACGACCTCGACGCCTATGGGCTGGCCCAGTCGGTCGGTGCCGATCTGATCTTCCCCACTCTGCCCACGGCGGTGGCCGCGTACCGGGACTGGCACCGCGCCCGCGAAGAAGGTTCTCCTGAGTAGTGCCATTCAGCCAGGTACTCCGCAGCACAGGGAGGCTCGCGGTGTTTCCTCTGCCACCTAGCTGATCGATTCCAAGGGATGTTGGTGACGGTGTAGTGAGGTCGCGCCGGTTCGAGGTGGTGCAGGCTGGTCCGTAGAGAGCGCTGTCGGCCTTGGTGATCAGCGCCCAGTACCTGTCGCCGTAGGACCAGTGCCACCACTCTGTGGGGTAGTTGATGAAGCCGGCGCCCCCATGGCTCGGGCCAGGAGCTCGCGATTGCGGCGTGCTCGGTCTGATGGTCCTGAGGCGTCCAGCGGACAGTACTTCTCGTCTCCGGTGGCCTTTCGCGGCACCACGCATGTCCAGCTCGACGCCATCGGCATCAATGAGCGTCAGGTCGAGGGCCGCGCTGGCACAGTGTGGCGCCACCTCGACCGGGGAGACGAAGGCGCTGGCCTGGCGCCCCAGGTCGGCAGGGTCGGTGATGCCGGAGCGGCGCAGACGGTCCTCGTAGAGGGCAAACCGTCGCGCCTGCTCGGTGTGCTGTAATGCCCTTCTATGACGAGGAACCCGATGCCATCGGGAAGTCTCTTGGATGCCGAGCACAGACGGTCGAGCACGCCGATCCTGACCCGGCCGTAGGCCCCTGCCTCGTCTCGCTCACGGGAGTCCAGTGCAACCGCCGGGACCGAGGCGATCTCGGCGAGAGGCTTGCCGCAGTCCTGCACTGGGATAGTGATCGCCTGGGGATCGCTCAGTAAGATCACGGATCCTGAGCCTAACCGTAGCGAGGCCGCAGGCGATCCGCGCCGTCCGGGCCTGGCTCGCCCCCTGGGCCGCCCTCCAACGCTGCTGGCGAGCCTGGACCAACGAGCCGCCACCACCCGAACTCCGAGCACTGATCAACGCCGTCGGCGCAGGCCACCCACTTGATCTCTACTGCCCGGTTTAACAAACCACCGCTAGTGCGGCGCCTCACAAAGCAGTGCTGATCTGAGCCCTCAGCCCGAACCGGCGACCAGGGCCTCGCCGAGTGGGGTGCGTCGATAGAGCACCGACCGTCCGGACCGGGCGCGGGCGAGCAGCCCCGCGCCTCGCAGGATGGCGAGGTGGTCTCCTACCGCGCCCGGCGCCATGGCGAGGGTTCGGGCGAGGTGGCTGGTGCTGGCCGGGGCGTCCAGCGCCAACAGCAGCCGGGCTCGTGCCCGGCCGACCAGAGCGGTCAGCGCGTCCGGTTGGGGGGCGGTGTCCTGCTCGCCCCACAGGGCGGCGGTGCCGCGGGCAGGATAGACCAGAGTCCTGGGCCAGGGGTCGTCCAGGTGGGCGGCGATATGCCCGACGAAGACCGAAGGGACCAGGAGGAGCCCGTCGCCGGCGAGGCGGACTGTTCCGCCTCGGAAGAAGCCGATCTCGATACCGCCTGCGTGCCAGACGATGCCCGGGTGCAGGCTCTCGATGGTCGTGGCCCAGCCGTGTTCGCCGATCACACCCACCCGGTGCACGACATCGCGCTCACAGATCGCGCGCAGTTGCGGCCAGTCCGCGGCGAGCAGTTCGTGCCACGCCTGGTCCATCACCTTGGCGATCCGGAAGACGGCGTCCGGCGAGTCCAGCACTGCGCGTACGCGGGGATCACGGGTGGACGGGCCGTTTGTGGTGGAGGCGAATTCGCGGCGGGCCGCTTCCAGTGGCGTGGCCCGGATCGCGGCCAGGTCGTCCGCCCAGGTCTGATTGAGGCCACGCGGGGGCGGGGCGACGAAGTTCGGTCCGCCCTGCGGGGTCTGCAGGGCGAGGGCGGCGTCCAGTTCGGTCTCGCGGCGAAGCCGTTCGAAGGCCGGCCGGAGCCGGGCGGCCCAGGCTCGCGGCAGCGTCCGACCTTGGCCGACGAGCGAGCGTAGCAGCAGGCAGAGGTCCATCGCGGGCGACAGCGCGAAGCGGCTGCGCAGCAGGTCCTCGACGGAGACTTCGAAGCGCAGCACGCTGCGATGCTACCGCGGGAGGTCGTTAGAATTCGTCCAGTGACGAATCATTGGTGAGCGGCGTGGGCGCACGGCGAGGCTGCGCGACATGACCCCAACCGCCGAACCCGCGCAGGACATCCACCGTGCCACTTACCGAGAGGTGCTGGCCGAGCCGAGAATCCGGCTGCTCTTCTCGACCCGCACCGTCGCGATCACTGGGGACGCGCTGCGGATCTCCACGTTCTCGGTTCTGGTCTTCGCGGCCACCGGCTCCGCGCTGTGGAGCGCACTGGCCTTCGGCATCGGCTTTCTCCCGCAGTTGTTCGGCTCGCTGCTGCTGGGCTCGCTGGCCGACCGACTGCCGCCCCGAGCGCTGATCGTCGGCGGCTACGCCTTGGAGTGCGCCGCCGCCCTGCTGCTCGCCCTGGTGCGGATGCCGATCGCGGCAAGCCTCGGTGTCGTGGCGCTGGTCGCCCTCGCCACACCGGTGTTCAGCGGCGCGTCGAGTCGGCTGGTCGCACAGTGGCTGGAGGGCGACGCCTATGTACTGGGCCGTTCGCTGAACAACATTGCTGCCTCCGGCGCGCAATTGTTCGGTCTGGCGCTGGGAGGTGCGGTCGTCGCGGTATTCGGCCCGCACCGGGCACTCGCGGTGAGCGCCGCCCTCTACCTCGGCTGCGCGCTCGCCATCCGCATCCGGCTACCCCGGCTGCAGCCGGGAGAGATCGGCGGCGCAGCCGCTGATCCTCGGGGCGATGGCGGGGCCGTCCGGGCAAGCCTGCGCGGTGCCGGCCTGCTGCTGCGCGGACGCACGGTGCGACGGCTGATGCTGGCACAGTGGCTACCGTGCGCGTTCGTAGCGGGCGCGGAGGGCCTGATCGTCGCCTACGCGGGAGGACGCCACTTCGCACCGGGCTGGTACGCGGTGCTGATGGGCTGTCTGCCGGTCGGCATGCTGGTCGGTGATCTGTTGGTGGGGCGATTCCTGCGGCCCCCCACCCGGGAGCGACTGGTGGTTCCGTTGATCGTGCTGATGGGACTGCCGCTGGTCGGCTTCGCTGCCGAGCCCGGAGTGGGGGTCTCGTCCTGTCTGCTGCTGTTCTGTGGCTTCGGATTCGCCTACGGGCTCGGCCTGCAACGGCCCTTTTTGGACGCCCTGCCGCACGATGGCCAGGGCCAGGCCTTCGGTCTGCTCGGCTCCGGCAGCATGACGCTGCAGGGCGTCGGGCCGGCCTGCTTCGGCTCGGTGGCCGCAGGCATCGGAACAGGCGGCGCAATCGCCCTGGCAGGCTGCGCGGCGGCGCTCACCGCCGGCTGGATGCTCACCTGGCACACGCCCACCTCCCCGGTCCCCGTCCCGGACCACTCAACGGGGTCAGAACGGCACCCGAAACAGCATGCGTGTAGTTCTCCTCCGCAGTAACCGTCGAAGGTCGGGTCGGCCGCGAGCCGTGAGACCACCAACAGCCCATGGAAGGTTCATGCCGCATGATCGATGAATTCGCGAAGGGCAACCTTCAAGGGAGACTGCGGCGGGACCGCAGGGCGCTGCTCTGGAAACTCGACGGTTTGTCCGAATACGATGTCCGCCGACCTTTGACGGCGACCGGGACGAACCTCCTCGGCCTGGTCAAACACGTGGCCACTGTCGAGGCCAGGTACTTCGGCGAGGTCTTCGACCGCCCTTCCCCGGAACCGCTGCCCCGGTGGCAGGACCACAACGGCAGCGATCTGTGGGCGACCGAGGACGAGACCCGCGACCAGATCGTCGGGTTCTACCGGCGCACGTGGGAACACTCGGACGCGACGATCGACGAGCTTCCCCTCGACGCCCCCGGCCACGTGCCGTGGTGGCCGGAGCCTGGTCCCAACACGAACCTGTTCGCCGTCATGGTCCATGTCCTCGGCGAGTCCAACCGGCATGCCGGCCACGCCGATGTCCTGCGCGAGGGCCTCGACGGCCGGACCGGGATGCGCCCCGAACACGAGCGGCAGATCGACGAGGCAGCCCGTGCGGCCTACTGCGCGAAGATCGAGCAGGCCGCCAGGTCGGCCGCACCAATCAACGAAGCACTGATCGTTTCAGAATGATCTATAGATGCGTCGGAGGCGGATGATGCTGCAGGCGAGTTCAAGCAGCCCTGATGGAGATCGGCTCGGGGTTCCCATCGGATTCGGAGCCGACGGTACTTGTCGAAGTCGTAGCCCCTATCGGCGTATACGCGCCGCGGCCTGCTTCAGGGGGACGTCCCCGCCGTCCGTAGATCGGAGGGACCGCCTCCAACAAGGGCAGGAGCTGGGTGACGTGGCGGTTCCCGCCGGTGAGCGCTCTTGGACGACTGCTGGCGGTGAACGAGGACGGCGATCGGAGGATGGTGCCCGGTCGGTGTCCATGCCCTCTATCCCACCCTCCGGAAGGAACGCGAGGCTACAGCCCACCCAGGTACCGATAAGGGGCTGAAGGGCCCAATAGTTGACGCTTCGCTGCTGCGATCAGACGTCCGCGGTCGCTCGGGCACGTCTACGGACCGCGGTGGCGGCCAGGGTTCCCGCGGCCGTCGCGGTGACGGCGAGGAGGACGAACCCCCAGGTGTAGTCGTGCGCGATGCTGTCGACGGCTCCCATCACGAGGGGCGGGAAGAAACCTCCGAGACCGCCCGCCGCACCGACCACGCCCGTCACCGAGCCGACTCTCTTGGCTGGAACCAGGCGTGCGACGAGCGCGAAGACCGCCCCGGACCCGGCGCCCAGGCCCGCGGCCATGCCGAGGAAGGCCGCCGTTCCCACGGGGACCAGTTCGGCCTCGAACGCCGCGACCAGGGCGCACGCCGAGACGAGCCCGTACGACACCGCCAGCACGGGTACGGGGTGGATGCGGTCCGACAGCCAGCCGCCCACGGGTCGCATGGCCACGGCGAGGACGACGAATCCCGCCGTTCTCAGTGCCGCGTCGGAGCGGCCGAGTTCGTAGGCCCGGGTGAGGTAGGTCGGCAGGTAGACGCTGAACGCGACGAATCCGCCGAAGGCCACGGCGTACAGGAACGCCAGCTGCCAGGTGGCCGGTGTGCGCATGGCCAGTGCCGTCCGCGTCCGCATCGACCCCGCCGCTGTCGCGCGCCCCGGCCTGTCGCGGAGGAGGAACCAGGACACCACGGCATACACGGCGAGGAAGCCGGCCACGAGATCGAAGGGGAACGCACGGCCGACTGCGTCGGCGAGCTGGACGGTGGTGAAGGCCGACAAGGCGGTTCCACCGGTGCCGATGCCGAAGATTCCAAGGGCGACACCCCGCCGCGCGGGTGGGTACCAGGCGTTGACGAACGGCACGCCGACAGCGAAGGCCGTTCCCCCGAGCCCGAGCAGGAAGCCGCCTGCGAGTACCTCGGCCAGCGAGTCGGCCAGGTGACCCAGGTACAGCACGGGGAGGATGGTCAGGGCCGCGACGAACGGGAAGACGCGGCGGGCGCCCAATCGGTCCGTCAGCGCCCCTGCCGGGATCCGGCCGAGCGCGCCGACCACGACGGGCACGGCGACCACCAGGGACTGCTCGAAGGAGCTGAGGCCAAGGTCGTCCCGGAGCCGTGGGCCGAGAGGGGCCAGCAATGCCCAGGCCCAGAAGCAGAGGGTGAACCCGATGGTGGCGAGGAGCAGCATCTGCCACGGTCGCGGCGCGTCCGCGACCGGCGGGCTCCCCGTGTTCCGGACCATGGTTGCCTCCCGGCAGTGATCCGCGTGGACGGTGTGAGCCGTGCTGTTTCCCACTCTCCGGCCGCCGGGTCCCGGCTCCAAGGGCCACTTTGTTCCGTTCCGTGACCGTCCGGCCCCCGGCCATGGGCCGGTCGGCCCTGTGCGGGCGTCCTGGGGCAGCGCACGGTAGGAGTGGCGGATGGACCCGAGGCAGGGCGTCCCGCTCCTGCAGGTCCGCCGCCGGGAGTGTGAGTGGCGATGATGTTCTGGTACGGCGACGGCATGAACGGATGGGGCTGGTTCGCCATGTCGGCCGGGATGGTGCTGTTCTGGGGCCTTCTCATCACCGTCGCGGTGATGCTCTTCCGCACCTGGGGCAGGGCCGAGGAACGGCCCTCAGGGCCCCGGTCGCCCACTTCGGCTGAGCAGATCCTGGGCGAGCGACTGGCTCGCGGTGAGATCGACGAGGAGGAATACCGGCGGCGTCTGAGCGCCCTGCGCAGCGCCGAGCCATGAACCCCGTGACCGGCCGGGATGCGGGCTGGGGTGCGGCCGGTCACCCTGGGAGCATGGCCGGTCGGATGCCCGGAGAGCCGGGCCGACGCCCCGACGCGCTCCGTGAACTGACCGCACGGCACGGAGGGCACGAGGGGCTGTTGCCTGCCGGGCTCGAGCGCGCCAGGGCGGGCACCGCGGCAGCGCCCGAGGTGTGGGCGCCCCAGGTCACGGCGGCAGCCGGACTGCCGGCCGCCGCGGGACTCGGCCCAGCCACCTTCTTCGCCGATCTCGCCGCCCCACGCGGCGAGCGGCATGTACGCGTGTGCACCGCGACGGCGTGCTTCGCCGCGCGGGGCGGACGGCATCTGGCGGAGGTCGAACGGGCGCTCGGAGTGACGGCTGGCACGGTGGACGAAGCGGGTGCGACATCGCTGCAGACCGTGCACTGCATCGGCTACTGCTACTCGGGCCCCGCCGCCCTTGACGGAACCCTTCCCCGTACGGGCCCCAACCTCGCCGACCAGCTCGGCGGGCGGACGGAACCACGCACGCCGGGCATTCCCGTAGCCGACACCACCGCGGCACCCGTCCTGCTCGCCGGCATCGTGGGAGGGCAGGACGCCTGGGACGTGTGGCGCGAGGCGGTGGCCAGGCTGCGACCTGAGGACGTCCGGGAGGAGACCGCAGTCTCGGGACTGCGTGGGCGCGGCGGCGCCGGATTCCCGGTGGCCGACAAGTGGGCCGCGGCGGCGGGAAAGCCGGACACAGTCATCGTCGCCAACGGGGACGAGGGCGACCCGGGCTCGTACGCCGACCGGCTGCTCATGGAGGAGGACCCCGAGCGCGTCCTCACCGGACTCGCGCTGGCCTGCTTCGCCTGCGGCGCCGGGCGCGGAATCGTCCTGGTGCGCTCGGAGTATCCGAGAGCCATGGCCCGCCTGCGCCGGGCGGTGGAACGCGCGACGCAGGCGGGCGACCTGGCTCCCTCGGTCGGGGCGGCCGGTCCGCGGCCGTTCGTCGAGATCGTCGAAGGAGCGGGCTCCTACGTCTCCGGGGAGGAGACCGCCCTCATCGCCCGCCTCGAAGGCGCTCGCGGCTGCGCGCGCCCCCGGCCCCCCTACCCCACGGACCACGGCCTGTGGGACGCGCCGACCGTGGTCAACAACGTGGAGACGCTGGCGGCCGTGCCCTGGATCGTCGCCCACGGCGGAGCGTCCTACGCCCGGCGTGGCGTACCGGACGAGACCGGCACCAAACTCGTCTGCCTGTCCGAGCGGTTCGCCCGCCCCGGCGCCTACGAAGTCGAACTCGGCACTCCTGTAGGCGAGATCGTCGCCCGCTTCGGAGATGGCCTCAAGGACGGCCACGAGTTGGTCGCCCTCCAGATCGGCGGCCCCCTCGGCGGCTTCCTCGCCGGAACGGCGCTCGACGTCCCGCTCACCACGGCAGCGCTCGCCGCGCACGGCTCGGCCCTCGGCCACGCCGGCATGGTCGCCTTCGACGACTCCGTCGACCCACGCGAACTCCTCCGGCATGTCTGGGAGTTCGCCGCTGACGAGAGCTGCGGGGCCTGCTCGCCCTGCCGAGTCGGCACCAGGCGAGGGCTCGGACTCGCACAGGGCCGGGGCGGGCCGGGTGAGTCTTACGAGCGGCTGGCGCGGCTGATGGGCCAGGCGAGTCTCTGCGCCTTCGGCCGCCGTGTTCCCGCCGCCGTCCGCAGCCTGGCCCGCGCCTACGGGCCGGCCCTGGAAGGATGGGACCGATGACACGGCTCCGGGTCGACGGCGTGTCGGTCGAACTGCCGGCCGGGGGGACACTGCTCGACGCCGTGCGCGCTACAGGAGCCGACCTGCCCACCCTCTGCCACGACGACCGTCTCCGGCCGGCCGGCTCCTGCCGGACCTGCCTGGTCCGCGCCGACGGTCGCACCGTCGCCGCCTGCGTCACACCCGCCACATCGGGCCTCACCGTGGAAACCGCCGACGAGGGCGTGGCGAACCTGCGTCGGGATGCGGTCGGCCTGATCGCCTCGGCGCTACCACCGCCCGTGCTCGCAGACAGCGCGAACAGTGAACTGGCCGACGCGTGCCGGGCCTTGGGGATCCCCACCCACACCGCAGCCGCTGAACCCACGCGCGGCCGGGACGAGAGTCACCCGTACGTCCATCTCGACCGGGACCTGTGTATCGCGTGCGGCCGCTGCGTCCGCATGTGCTCCGACGTCCAGGGCACCTTCGCGCTCACCCTCACCGGCCGCGGCGCCGACACAGTCGTCGCCCCGGGAACCGGCGGCCCCTGGGCCGAATCCGACTGCGTGTCCTGCGGCGGCTGCGTCGACACCTGCCCCACCGGCGCGATCACCCAGCCCGGACCCGGCCAGGGCCTCACCTCACGGCGCACGCCCGCCGACCGCGTGCGGACCACCTGCGGCTACTGCGGAGTCGGCTGTGCCCTCGACGTCGTCGTCCGAGAGGACCGCGTCGCCGCCGTGCTCCCCGCCCGGGACGGGCCGGTCAACCGGGGCCACGCCTGCGTCAAAGGCCGCTTCGCTTACGGATACCTCGGTTCCGCCGAACGTCTCACCGAGCCCTTGATCCGAGAGAACGGACTTCTGCGGTCCGCGAGTTGGGGCGAAGCGATCTCCCGTTTCGTCGACGGACTGCGCGTCGCGGTACGGGACGGCGGTCCCGACGCGGTCGCCGCGATCTCCTCGGCCCGGGCCACCAACGAGGAGAACTACCTCGTCCAGAAGTTCCTGCGGACCGTCATCGGCACCAACAACGTAGACAACTGCTCCCGCCTCTGCCACGCCCCCTCTGCCGCCGGCCTCACCGCCTCCTTCGGACGCGCCGGCGGTACCGACCCCTTCGACGACGTCGAGACCGCCGACTGCCTCCTGGTCGTCGGCGCCAATCCCGTCGAAGCCCACCCCGTCGTCGGCGCCCGCCTCCTCCAGCGAGCGCTCGCAGGAGCCTCTCTGATCGTGGCCGACCCCCGATCCGTCGGACTCGCCCGCCATGCAGACATACACCTGCGTCCCCGCCCCGGCACCAACGTCGCGCTCTTCCACGGCCTCGCCCATGTCATCGTCGAGGAAGGCATGACCGACCCGGACTTCCTCCGCGACCGCGCCACCGGAGTGGACGAACTCACCGACCTGCTGGCCGACTACCCGCCCGAGCGGGTTGCGGCGATCACCGGCGTCCCCGCCGACGACATCAGGAAGGCCGCCCGGCTCTACGGCCGGGCGGAGCGGCCCGCCGTCCTCTACGGACTCGGTGTCACCGAGCACCTGCACGGCACGGACGGCGTCCGCACCCTGGCGAACCTTCCCATTCTGCGCGGCGCCGTCGGTGGCACCGGCCGCGGGTTCGGCATCAGCCCCCTGCGCGGCCAGAACAACGTGCAAGGCGCATCCGACATGGGAGCCCTGCCCGACCTGCTCCCCGGCTACGGACGCGTCACCGACCCGGAGGCCCGCGCCCGGGCCGAGGAGGTGTGGGGCCGGCCGGTCCCACCGGCACCAGGGCTGCGCATCCCCGAGATGTTCGCGGCCGCTCGGGAGGGCCGGCTGCGGGCGCTGTGGATCATCGGCGAGGACGTGTGCGCGACCGACCCGGACAGCCGGCGCGTCGCCGAGGCGCTCGACGCCTGTCCGCTCGTCGTGGTCAGCGAGCTCTTCCTCGGCGAGACCGCCCGACACGCCGACGTGGTGCTGCCCGTGGCTTCGTGGCTGGAGAAGGACGGGACCTTCGTCAACTTCGACCGACGCTTCCAGCGCGTACGGCCGGCGGTGACTCCGCCCGGCACGGCACGCTCCGACTTCGAGGTCGTGCACGCCGTGGCCGACGCCCTCGGCGCCGACCTGGGCTGCCCCACCCCGGCAGCGGCACTCGCCGAGTGCGGACGGGTGACACCTCTCTTCGCGGGTCTCACGCACGAGCGCCTCGACCGGGAGGGGGCGGTGCCCTGGCCCTGCCCCGCACCGGACGGGCCGGGCGAAGCCACCCTGTACACGGAGGAGTTCGCCACCCCCGACGGACGCGCCCATCTGTCGGCGGCCCCCTATCTGGCGCCCGGCGAAGAACCGGATCACGACTACCCGCTGGTGCTCGTCACCGGGCGTCGATGGGCCCACTACAACTCCGGGAGCATGACCCGGCGCGGCGGCAATCTCCTCCTCGACGCGTCCGACCGCCTGGACCTGCACCCGGAGGACGCCGCCCGGTTCGGTGTCCGGGACGGCGCCGCGGTCACCGTCGAGAGCCGGCACGGACAGGCGCGACTGGTCGCCCGCGTAGGGACGGAACTCGCTCCCGGGCAGGTCTTCTGCGCGTTCCACTTCCCGGCCAGCGGAGTGAACTCTCTCACCTCGGAGCACGCCGACACCGTGACCTCGTGTCCGGAGTACAAGGTCACGGCGGTGCGGCTGCGGCCGACGGCGGCGCCCGAGGGCTGATCGGCATCGAGTTCAGGCATGGGGCACGAGGGCCACGGGCACCGGGCTGTGGTGCAGCACCGCGTGGGCCACGCTACCGATGTGCCCGCCCAGCGCCGAATGGCGAGTACGCCGACCCACCACCACGAGTGCGGCGTCCCCGGCAGCCTGAACCAGTTCGACGCCGGCCGATCCGACCACCACGCGGGCGGCGGCCCCCACGTCCGGGTACTTCGCGCGCCAAGGATTCAGCAGCTCTTCCATCGAACGCTCGATCTCCGGAGCCACGGTGAGGCGGATGTCCGGGACCATGGCGGGTCCCAGTCCACCGAACAACGGAAGCTGCTCCGCGTACACGACATGGATCAGGGAGCCACGCCGGGCGGCTTCCTCGAAGGCGAAACCCAGAACGGCGTCCACCGGCCGCCGCACGTCGGTCCCCACCACGACGGGGCCTCTCGGAGCGGTCGCTCCGCTGCCCGCCCGTACCAGGACGACAGGTCGCTCGACGGCACCGGCGACCGTCAGGCCGACCGAGCCGAGCAGATAGCCGGCCACACTGCCGAGCGCTCGCGAGCCGAGGACCAGCAGCTCGCTCTCCTGAGACGCCGCGACAAGCCCCGGCACGGGACCCGTGGGCAGCAGACGAGTGGTCACCGACAGTCCGGGATGGCGCTTGCGCAGAGCTAGGGCGACCCGGGCCGTCATTTCCTCGGCCCACGCGTCCTCGGACTCCCACGGCCCCGGTGGCAGCACGGCTCCCGGCGGCATTTCCCTCACGTACACCAGATGCACACCCGTGCCGCGCAGTACGGCCTCCTCGGCCGCCCACTCGGCGGCGGCGTTCGCCTGTCCTGTGCCGTCCAGGCCGACCACGATGTTCCGCGTCATGACCTTCCACCTCCTCGTTCTGTGTCATCTGTGTCGTACGTGAGACGGGTGGAGGAGACCGAGACCACGCCGTCGACGGTCGCGCACATGCGCTCGATCGCTGGGATCATGCCCCGGAAGCGCAGCCTGCCGGCGAGGTCCACCCGCCCGTCGCGGACTTCGACGGTGAGTGCGGCCGGTCCGAGATTCAGCGTGTCGCCGAGGACGTCCTCGACGATCTCCCGGCGGATGTCTTCGTCCTCGCGGAGGAAGATGCCCAGCAGGTCGCGGCGGCTCACGATGCCCACCAGCCGGTCCTCGCTGTCGACGACGACGAGCCGCTTGACCCCCTGGACCTCCATCAGCCGCGCCGTCTCCGCTACGTTCCAGTCCGGGCGGGCACACACGGCGGGTGCGGACATCAACTCCTCGGCCCGCGTTCCCTCGGCCTTCGCCTGCTCCCACGCCTCCAGGTCCGGGACGACCGGGAGGTCTCCCGGTGCGGCGGCCTGGTCGGCGGACTTGCGCAGCAGATCCCCCTCCGACACCACCCCGACCACCCGCCCGCTACCGTCCAGCACCGGAACAGCGGTCACCCGGTGCTGCGAGAGTATGCGGGCGATCTCCTTGAACGGGGCGTCGCCGCGGACACTCACCACCTCGCGCGTCATCAGCTCGCCGATCCTGCGGTGACGCATCACCCTCTCCTTCCCTGTACGGGCGCACGTTCCTCGCCCACCAGGCGAGCGGCGCAGCCGTCCCAGGTGTCGAGGGCCGGATAGTCGTCCTCGGTGAGTTCCGTCCCGCTGAGTTCGGCGAGCGCCTCGACGAATTCGAGGAAGTCCAGCGAATCCATCTCGAACGTGTCGCGCAGAGGCACGCGGGGATCGAGCCCGGTGAACTCGGCGCCGGGGACGACACGCTGCACGGCCTGCCGAACGAGCTCCTTGGCCTGTTCGTGGTTCACAGTTCCTCCGGTTGTTGCAGGAGCCGGTCCATGGCGGTCAGGAAACGCGCGCCGGTGGCACCGTCGGCGGCTCGGTGATCGGCGGACAGCGTCGCCGTCAGTACGGGACGTACTCCCAGCAGGCCGTTCACGGCCACCGGCCGCTCGACGATCCTGCCGAGACCGACGAGTGCGACCTGCGGCGGATAGACGACGCCGAACACCGCCTCGACACCCTGCTCGCCGAGGTTCGTGACGGTGAGACTGGGATCGGCGGTCTGCGACGCTCTGAGCCGACCGCCCCGTGCCCGTGCCACCAGGTCCTTGAGCGCGGCCATCACCTCGGCCACGGAGAGCGCGTCGGCGTGGGCGAGGGCCGGGGCGACAAGGCCACCGCTCCGCAGGGAAACAGCGACGCCCAGCCGCACCTCCTCCGCCGGGACGAAGCGGTCGTCGCGCCAGTGCCCGTTGAGCTCGGGCACCTTCCGCGCTGCCAGCGCGACGGCCTTGAACGTCAGGGCGGCGGGCACCAGACGGGCGGACAGCGGCAGCTCGCGGTTGCGAGCGTGCATCCACTCCAGTGCAGCTGCCATGTCCACGGTCGTGGAGAGGTAGAAGTGCGGGATCTCCCGCTTGGACCGGCTCATGAGCCGGGCTGTCGCCGCCAGTGCCGCATCCGGGACGGCCGGCCGCTGTGCGCCCTTGGTAGCTGCGGCCGAGCGGACATCCTCGGCGCGGACGGTGCCGCCCCGCCCCGTGCCGGTCACCTCGGCGAGGTCGACGCCGAGTTCCGTGGCCAGCCGCCGCGCGAGCGGTGAGGACTTCACCCGCGCAGGAGCGGGACGCTTCCCCGCCGAGCCGTCGCTGCGCACCGGCTTCGCCGGCCGTGGCGTCGGCGCGGTCTTCGCCGTGGCCCCGGATTCGCTCCGCTTCCGTCGAGGCGGCTCCGTGCCCGGCTGCTGCTCCGGCGCTCGTGCAGGCTCCGATTCCGCGTGCTCCACGTCGGCGCGTGTGATCCTGCCTCCCGGGCCCGAACCACGGACGGCGGCGAGGTCGACGTGCCGGTCCTCGGCGAGTCGGCGTACCAGGGGCGTCGACGGCGGCGGGCTTTCGACGGGCTGTCCTCGGACGGGCTGCCTTTCGGTGGGCCGGCTTTCGGCGGTCGTGCCGATACGTGCCAGCGGGGTGCCCACCGGCACGGTTGTGCCCTCGTCGACGAGGAGGGCCTCGACCGTACCGCTGTCGAAACATTCCACCTCGATCGCGGACTTGGCGGTCTCGACCACGGCGACGACGTCGCCCCGCGCCACCTGGTCCCCTGGGTGCACCAGCCACTGGGAGAGCGTGCCCTCGTCCATGTCGGCGCCGAGGGAGGGCATTGTGAACTCGGCCATGTCAGCTCACTACCCGGTGTGCCGCCGCAACGATGTCGGCCGGCTGGGGGAGTGCCGCCTCCTCCAGTCGACGCGCGTACGGAATGGGGACCTCGGCGCTGCAGACCCGTTCGACGGGCGCGTCGAGGTCGAAGAACGCCTGTTCGTAGATGCGCGACTCGATCTCGGCGGAGAGGCTGCCGCTGCGCCAGCCCTCGTCCACCACGACGGCCCGGTGGGTCCGCAGCACCGAGCCGACGATCGTGGCGTCGTCCAGGGGCCGCAGCGTCCGCAGGTCGACGACCTCCGCGCTGATCCCCTCCCCGGCCATGGCCTCAGCGGCTTCGAGAGCCTTGGACACGCATCCGCCGTAGGCGACGATCGTGACGTCGGTGCCCTCGCGGCGGACGGCCGCGCGGTCCAGGTGGACATCATGGACCGCCGGGTCGAGCATGCCGGCCGCGTTGTACAGGCTGCCGTGTTCGAAGAGCAGGACCGGGTCGGGGTCGGCGAGCGCAGCCGCCAGCACATGGCGGGCGTCGTCGACCGTGGCCGGCGCGAGGACCCGGAGCCCGGGGATGTGCGCGTACCAGCCCTCGAGGCTGTGGGAGTGCTGGGCGGCCAGTTGCCGTCCCGCGCCCGTCGTCATCCGGATCACCAGCGGCACACCGAGCTGTCCGCCGGACATGTGCCGCAGGGTGGCGGCGTTGTTGAGGATCTGGTCCAGAGCCAGCAGGCTGAAGTTGACCGTCATGATCTCGACGACCGGTCTCATCCCGGCCAGGGCGGCGCCGATGCCGGCTCCCACGAAAGCGGACTCAGACAGGGGCGTGTCCCGGATGCGATCGGGTCCGAACTCCTCCAGGAGGCCGAGGCTCACCCCGAAGCAGCCGCCGTAGCGGCCCACGTCCTCGCCCATGAGGAAGACCCGGTCATCCGAGGCCAGGGCCTCGCGCAGACCCTCTCGCAGGGCCTCCCTGTATGTGGTGGTGCCGTCGTCGGGATGCGCCCGAGGTCGCGTACGCGTGCTCATGACGGAGCCTCCTCGGGTCGGCCGGTAACGTGGAGCAGCAGGTCTTCGGCCGCCTCCTCGGGAGCCTGTTCGGCCGCCCGGACGGCTCGGTCGATCTCCTCCATGACGTCCTGGTCCAGAGCCTTCAGCGCGGCGTCGTCGAGAAGACCGGCCGCACGCATGCCGTCGGCGAGGCCCGTGACAGGGTCGTGCCGCTTCCACTCCTCGATCTCGTTCTTCGGCCGATACCGGTCCGGGTCGTACATCGAGTGCGCACGGAACCGATACGTCCGCATCTCCAGGAAGTGCGGTCCGTTGCCGGCGCGGATGGACTCGACAGCCCCGCGCGCCGCCTTCTCCACAGCGTGCACGTCCATGCCGTCGACGGCCCAGGCCGCCATGCCGTACGACGCTGCCCGCATGGCGAGGTCTGTCTGGGCGTGTTCGCGGGCGAGGGCCGTCCCCATCGCGTACAGGTTGTTCTCGCAGACGAAGAGCACGGGCAGACCCCAGAGCGCCGCCAGATTGGCGGTCTCATGGAACTCGCCCTCGGCGAACGCCCCGTCACCGAAGAAGCAGCACGTCACGCGGGACTCGCCGCGCATGCGGTCGGCGAGCGCCAGACCGGCCGCGAGCGGCAGTCCGCCGCCGACGATCGCGTTGCCGCCGTAGAAGCGGCGGTCGCCGTCGAAGAGGTGCATGGAGCCACCGCGGCCGTGGCTGCAGCCGGTGGCCTTCCCGTACATCTCCGCCATCACAGCCTCGGGCGGTACCCGGCGGGCCAGTGCGTGGCCGTGTTCGCGGTACGTGGAGACGACTGCGTCCCGTTCGTCGAGCGCCTGGTGGACACCGACCGCCACCGCCTCCTCGCCGATGTACAGGTGGACGAAGCCGCGTATCGCCGCCGCGCTGTACAGCTCGACGCACCGTTCCTCGAAGCGGCGGATGAGCAGCATCTGCCGCAGGAGGTCCAGGTCGTGGGCTGCCGCAGGAGTGCGGGAGGGCGTCGCGGCAGTACCACGAGTGCGACGGGGGCGTTTCGTCTGCGACGTCCTGGCGGACGTGCCGCCGTGTGCGGTGGCCATCACGGCTCCTTCCCGGACATGCCGGCCGTCCCGGCCGGTTCGGGTGTCTCCAGCGTGGACACATCACCCTCGGGCAGGCCCAGTTCGCGGGCCTTGAGCAGGCGGCGCATCACCTTTCCGCTGCGGGTGTGCGGCAGATCCTCGACGAACTCGATCTCTCGGGGGGCGACGGCCGGGCCGAGGCGCCGACGGGCGAACGCCATGATCTCGCGCTGCAGTGAGGTCCCGGGCGGATACTCGGGGCGCGGCAGCACGAACGCCTTGACGATCGCGCCTGCCAGCGGGTCGGGGCGTCCGATGACACCGGCCTCGGCGACCGCCGGATGCTCCATGAGCGCGCTCTCCACCTCGAACGGTCCGATGAGGTGTCCCGCGGACTTGATGACGTCGTCGGCCCGGCCCACGAACCAGTACCAGCCGTCGGCATCGCGGCTGACGAGGTCGCCGGTCATGTACCACCCGTCCGCGAAGCACGCCTCATAACGGCTGGGCTCGTGGAGGTAGCCGCGGAACATCGACGGCCAGCCCGCCCGCAGGGCGAGCTCGCCCTGGGCTCCCGGCTCCTGAAGCGACTGGACGCGTCCGCCGGTGACCAGGGCCCGGCCGTCCTCGCCGCACGCCAGAACCGCGGCCTCGATGCCGGGAAGCGGGCGGCCCATCGAACCAGGTCGCACTGGATCGGCGGCGAAGTTGGCGATCATGATCGCGCCCGTCTCGGTCTGCCACCAGGTGTCGTGGACCGGCAGCCCGAGCGCCTCCCGGCCCCAATGCACGGCCTCGGGGTTGAGCGGCTCGCCGACGCTCGCGACGAACCGGAGCGCGGAGAGGTCGTGGCGCGTGGCAGGCGTCGCGTCGCCGCTGCGTGGTGCGGCCCGCATGAGCATGCGCAGCGCGGTCGGGGCCGTGTACCAGACGGTGACGTGCTGGTCGGCGAGGATCCCGTACCAGCGGGCGGGGGCGAAGTCCCCCTCGTCGACGACAGTCGTCACACCGTGGGTGAGCGGGGCGACGATGCCGTACGACATGCCGGTGACCCAGCCGGGGTCGGCGGTGCACCAGAAGACGTCGCCTTCGTGCAGGTCCAGGGCGTAGGCGGCGGTGACATGGTGGGCGAGGACCGCCTCGTGCACGTGTATCGCGCCCTTGGGGGTGCCCGTCGTGCCGCTGGTGAAGTGCAGCAGCGCCGGCTCGGCCGGATCCGTCGGCCCCACGGTGTACTCGACCGGTGCGGCGGAGGTGAGAGCGGGGAGGGAGAGGGTGTCCGGAGGCGGGTCGGCCCCGGGGTCGAGAAGCAGGACGTGGCGCAGGTGCGGAAGTCGGGACCGTACAGGGGCCACCTTGCGCTCGTACAGCTCCCGGGTCGTGACCAGAGCCCTGGCGTTGCCCAGCTCCATGCGCAGCGCTACGGGTTCGGGTCCGAACGCGGTGAACAGGGGGCACAGAACACGCCCGGCGCGCAGCGTGCCGAGGACGGTGCTGTACAGCTCGAACCGGCGGCCCAGCAGGGTGAAGACCCGCTCGCCGCGTTCGATGCCCAGCGTTTCGAGCACGTGCGCGAAGCGGGAGCTTTCGGCCGCGAGTCGGGTGAAGGTCACCGTCTGCGTCGATCCGTCGCGGGCGATGCAGCGCAGTGCGGCGCGTTCGCCGTGGCCCTCGCGCAGGTGCCGGTCGACGGCCTCGTACCCGATGTTGATGCCGCCGTCCGGCAGTCCGGCGAGCCGGGACCGCTCGCGTCGCCAGGAGAACGTGGCCCGGGCGCTGTCGTAGTCGGGCATGACCGGTGCCACCCACAGGGCGTTCATCGCGGTGGCTCCACGTCGAGCGCGAGGTTGTCGTAGGAGTACGCGATCGATTCGTGAAGGGCGACGACTCCGTCGACCGAGCGGCAGAGCCGAACGATCACGGGGATGTCGGCGCGCTCGTCGACCCGGCCCGTCAGCCTGACGACTCCGTCTTCGACGGTCACACGGATCGTGTCGGGGGCGAGGCGCAGGGTGCCGGCCAGGACGTCGTGCTCGATCTCGTCACGGATCGCCGTGTCACCGCGCAGGAAGGGGCGCAGCAGGTCGCTGCGGCTGATGATCCCGACGAGCCGACCTGTCTCGTCGGTGACGGGAAGCCGCTTCACCCCCTTGCGGTGCATCGTCCGCGCCGTCTCGACGAGATTCCAGTTCGGCTGGGCCGTGACTGCGGGTGAGGTCATCAGCTGGGCGGCCGTCTCCGCATCGGGCGGCCCTTTCTCCTGGGGCAGCAATCGGACGTCCGCTGGGCGGCCCTCCGGATCGGGGAGCTCGGCGGTGGTCCGCAGCAGGTCGGCCTCCGAGACCACGCCGAGCAGGCGTCGGTCCGCGTCGACGACCGGTACCGCCGAGACGTCGTTCTCGGCGAAGAGCCGGGCGATCTCCTTGAACGGGGTCTGCGGGGCGGCGGTGACCACGGAGTGGGTCATCACCTCGAAAACCGTACGGTGCTGCATGACGGTCCTCCTTCACGGGACGTGGCAGCCCCGGTAGATCTCACCCTGCTGCGCGGAGCCCACCTTCGGGCAGTGCCGAATGGTCCCCTTCAGGGACTGTTCGCCCCTATGACGGTCGGCCGGTCAGGACGCACGGTGGAGGCGAGAGCACCCGGTCTCGGGAGGGCCGCGGCCGGGTGCGCGGGCCGGGAGGCGAGAACAATGACGGCGACCGGAACACGGCGAGGGCAGGAGAAGCGACGCGCCGGGTTGTGGGCTCACATCGGCGACCGGTTGATCGTGGGTGGTGCCACGGTCGGGGACGAGGGGCGTGACGGTGAGATCGTCGGGCTGCACCACGCCGACGGAACTCCCCCCTTCGACGTCCGATGGTCGGACACGGGCCGGGTCACTCTGGTGTTCCCGGGCCCGGACGCGCGGGTCCAGCACTTTCCGACGGAACACGTACGGTGAGTGCGGCGTCGCCTTCAGGGATCAGGAGCGCGAGGGTTTTTTGGGCACGTCCTCGGCGACTTCGGCGTCGGAGCGCAGGTAGCCCTTGAGCAGGTCCCCTGACTGACGACACCGACCGGGCGGCGGCAAGGGCCGAAAGGGGTACTGCCGGACCCGGGCGGCTCTGGCACGAACCGGCCACCGGCGCTTTCCTGAAAGTGAGGAGGGGCCCGCCCCAGGGACGCGGGGAAGCGGCTTCGAGCCGCGCACCGCGCGATCAGGATCCGCGAGAAGCGGATGGGCCCCTCCTCCCGTCGTGTCTCGGTCCCGGGCGTGGCCCGGGCGGACCGCGCCCGGGACCGACCGGCCCTATCCGGCGCCCGCAGCCCGGTGCGAGCGTGGCAGCAGGCCACCACCCGACCCGGAAGGCGGTGGGCACGATGGAATCGCCCCTGGTGGTAGGAGTCGACGGGTCCGACCCCAGTCTCACGGCTTTGGACTGGGGCGTCGACGAAGCGGCTCGGCACGGGCTTTCCCTCCGGATCGTCCATGCCTCGATGTGGGAGCGGTACGAAGGAGTCGTCCCGACCTGGGCCTTGGACCGGCCCTCGGGCCAGGTTCTCGCCGAGAACATCGTCGGCATTGCGGCCGAACGCGCCCGGCGCCGTGCACCCGACCTCCCTGTCACCACGGATGTCCTCGCTGAGGGCGCCTCCACCGGGCTGCTCAGGGAGGGGCGGGAGGGTTCGATCCTCGTCGTCGGGTCTCGAGGGCGCGGTGAGTTCGCCGACCTTCTGCTCGGATCCGTGAGCCTCGTCGTGGCCGCCCGGGCCCACTGCCCGGTCGTCGTCGTCCGTGGAGACCGAGAGGCCCTCGAGGCACGTCACGCGCGCGTCCTGCTCGGCGTCGGAGAACACGACGTCGACTCGCCGGCCGTCCGGTTCGCCTTCCGTGAGGCGGCGGTCCGGGACGCCGAACTCGACGTTGTCCGCACCTGGCGACGGCCGGCCCATGAATCGGTCGATCACCCGCTGCTGAGCGGCGACGGGGGCGCCTACTTCGCGGAACGGGCCTCAGGGCTGCTCGACAAGGCCGTTGAAGCCGCCGTGCTCGAACACCCCGGGGTGCGCCTGCGCAGGACCACGGCCGAGGGCCCCGCCCACCGAGTGCTGACCGAGCGCTCCGCCGCCGCCGACCTGCTGGTCGTCGGGGCACGACGCAGGGACAGGCTCGTCGGCCTGGAACTCGGCAGGGTCGCCCACCGCGCCCTGCACCACGCCTCGTGTCCGGTCGCCGTCGTACCCCAACGGAATCCGGAGCCCGTGGAAGGAGACCGTGATGAACACGGCCGATGACCGCCACGCGCCGCACGTCACCAGCGACCTGGGCCGCCGCATCGCGGCACGGCGCACGCAACTCGGCCTGTCCCGGGAGGAATTGGCCGAACGGGTCGGTTCTGCACCCGGCTTCATAGCCTACGTCGAGGAGCGGGTGCCGACCCCGGGGATCGAGTTCCTGGTCCGGCTCGCGAACGCCCTGGAGACCACTGTCCCGGATCTCACCGGGTACAGGGCGGACCTCGCGCCCGGAGGAGCCCCGGCCGGGGACCGGGCACGGATGGAGGAGATCGGCGAGGCCGAGTGCTGGGAGCTGCTCGACGGCCATGGCGTCGGCCGGGTAGCCATCGAGGGACGGGACGGCCTGGCGGTCTTCCCTGTGAACTACCGAGTCGTCGACGGGGAGATCGTCTTCATGACCGCCGCTGACTCGTCCCTCGCGCACGCTTCGGCGTCCGGCGCGGAGGTCGCCTTCGAGGAGGACCGCCTGGACGAAGCGTTCAGCCAGGGCTGGAGCGTGCTCCTCGTCGGTTCGGTACGCGAGGTGTCGGACGAGGCGACGGTACAGAGGATCACGGACGTCGGCCGCCCGGAGCCGTGGGCCGGGGACGGGCGTGACACCCTCGTGATGCTCTCGCCGCGCCGGGTGACCGGCCGCCGTATCCGGGTGCCGGGCGCGCCGGGCACTCCGTCCGGCTCTGCTGACCAAGGGCCGTCCCGTACGTGACCTCTGAGCGTCGGGCGGGCTCGAGTCCGCTGCGGCGGGCGTGCCTGGATGCCCGCCGGCGCGTCCCCTGGTGCACACTGCCGACATGGCCGAGGACGAGGCGCAGCTCAGCCCCCCTGAGTCGCTGTTGCAGTTGATCGACAATCTCGCGCGGTTCCATCGCGAGCATGAGGAGTACTACGCACAGGCGCCGTTGCGGCAGGCCGGCGAGCTGCAGGCGCGGTCTCGGGCGCTGAAGGCGCTGGCCGACCGGTGGAGCGTGATCGGCGCGAGCGAGCAGGCGCCGCCGATCGTGTTCGCCGGCGCCGAGGACCTGAATGCCCCCGGGCTCGTCGCGGAATCGGGGATTCTCTTCATGGAGGGGGAGGGCGAGCCGCCCGAACTGCAGAGACTGAGGCGTGAGGTGGGGCTGCTGGCGGATGACCTTGAGCAGACGGGTGCCTGGCTGGCCGGGGCGATGGAGCAGGCGTGGGAGATGGCGGGCGGCTTGGCTGCGTATCCGGCGCTGGCCGACCTACTCGGGGAGCGGCACCGGATCATCGCCGACGACTGGCAGTCGGCGGGCCTGCAGGCCCTGGTCGCACGGCTGCTGCGACGCGCCCTCGACCTCCTGGCCCGCGTCGATTTCGCCCCGGCGGCGCTGCGGGCCGACCTGAGCAGCGATCGGACGGCCCCGTCCTACCTCTATTCCGCCTCCGAACTGCTGGACCGGGCGGCGGATCTGATGACGGAGTCGGCGATGCTGGTCCACGACAACGAGCGACGCTGGCGCGTCTTCCGCGCCCGGGCTCGCGAGTTGCGGTCCACGTAGGCCGAGCCTTGGAGGGACCCGCTACGCACGGTGATCACGAGTGTTGGTTCGTCAGTTGCGGGATGGCGTCCCTCCCCGCCATGGCGACGGCACAGCCGTCGCCGTGCGCTCACATCAGGGGGACGACGGCGACCGGCGCGGGGCTGTGGTGGATGACTGCGTGGGCGACATGGCCGAGATGGGGGCCGATGGGGACCTTCCTGCTCCGCCGTCCCACGATGACGAGTTGCGCGTTCTGTGCCGCCTCGACCAGCTGGTACGCAGGCGGGCCTACCATCGTCATGGCCGCCGCGTCCACCCCCGCGTACCGCTTCTGCCACGGTTCCAGCAGGTCGTCCAGACCCCCGAGGAGGTGGCCGCCCAGCTCCTCGCCGATCCCCGGGTCCACGACGGCCGCGTAGCCGTACGAGGCGGGAAGCGTCCAGCTGTGCAGGAACCGCAGCGGCGTGCCCCTGCGGGCGGCTTCATTGAACGAGAACGCGAGCAGGGCCTCGCATGGGTGGTAGATGTCGACGCCGACCACGATGTCGCCCTCGGAAGTTGCGGGGGCGCCCTCCGCGCGCACGAGGACGACCGGCCGACGCGCCGAGCCGACGACAGTCAGGGAGACCGAGCCGACGACGAAGCCGCGGACGCCACCGAGCCCACGCGATCCCAGCACCGTCAGGTCCGCCTCGTTCGCGGCGGCCGTCAGCTCGTCGGCTGCCCGGCCTCCCGCACGCTCCGTGAGCACCTCGAGTCCGGGATGGTCCTTCCGCACGCGGTCCGCCTCGTCCTGCAAGAGACTCTCGGCCCGCTCGGCCAGGGTGCGGGCATACGGCGGGGGCACCTCAGGGGTGTTCGGCCACTCCTCCACGTGCACCAGCCGGAGGGGCACTTGGCGCAACACCGCTGCCGTCGCCGCCCAACCCACGGCGGCGAGGCTTTCCTTCGAGCCGTCCAGACCGACGGTGACCTGGGCCGTCATGGCGTGCCTCCTCAGCCGTGCCCGCTCCGTTCCGTGCGTGGTCCGGATCGGACGGGACATCCCGAGCTTCAGACTGATGGTCCCGTGCCTCCCGGCGGCAGGGCCGGTCAGGTCTCGATCGGGGCCGAACGGCCCATCCCGAAGAGGCCCGCCACGGTGTCAGCGTGGGAGGTGTCGCCCCCTGGGACGTGCTCCCGAGCGCCGGGCGTAACCGGGAGGAGGAACCATGACCAGCGAGATCCCCGTTCGACCGGAGCTCGGCAACGTCGTCGTGGGAGTCGACGGGTCCCCTTCCGGGCGCACTGCTGTTCTCTGGGCTGCCGCAGTGGCGGACCGCCGGGGGAGTTCCTTGCATCTCGTCCACGCTGCCGACACCGACCGCCGGGCCCTCTTCGCCAATGCCGAGACGATCCAGGCGGTACGGGAAGCGGGCCGCGAGCTGCTGATCGAGACCGCGAGCACGGTCCAGGAGCGCTTTCCGGACCTTTCCGTCACGAGGGAACTGAGCCGCCAGGAGGCGGTCGCCGGTCTTCGGGCGGCCGCCGGCCACCGGGGAACGATCGTGGTGGGCAACCGGGGCCTCGGCGGATTCTCCGCGCTCATGCTCGGCTCCGTGGGTCTGGGCGTGGCAGCCCGCGCCGAGGTGCCGGTGATCGTCGTCCGTGGTGAGGGCGACCGCCCCGAGTCGGGCTCGGTGACGGCAGCCGTGCACGGGGCCTCGGATATCGGCTGGCTGCTCGTCGCGGCTGCCGAGGCGGATGCCCGCAAGGCGGTGTTGCGACTGGTGAGCGTGTGGAACGTGCTCACTCATGTCGGCAGCGTCGCGACGATGCTGGACGACCTCGACGAGATCGCGCGGGAGCGCGTGCACGAGATCAAGGCGCTCGCCGACCGTGTGCGTGACTTCTATCCCGGGCTCAACGTCAGCCATCACGTGGAGACGGGCACGAGCACGCCCGGGATCCTGGTGGAGGCGACTGCCCACACCGATCTGCTCGTGATGGGCAGGGAACACCGGGTTCTGGGCGCCGGTCCGTCCCTGGGGCGCGTCGCCCATGTCCTGCTCCACCACGCCCATTGCCCGGTGGAGATCGTTCCACCGGCTTTCGCCACACGGGTCGAGGAGACGTGAACGAGATACTGCTCGGAATCGACCCCCGGGAGCAGTCGATCCCGGCTCTCGTCTGGGCCGCTGCCGAGGCCGAACGAAGAGGACTGGCGCTTCGCCTGGTCGTCGTCGTACCGCCCGCCCACGACAGGGTTCGGTACGACGCGCTTGCCCACCAGAGCGCCCTGCGACGCCACGCGGAGTCGGCGATCGACAACGCGGAGGACCTCGTACGGGAACTCCACGGCGGTCTGCGGATCGCGACGGAACGCGTGAACGGCGTGCCGGCGACCGTGCTCCGCGACCTGGCGGCGCACGCCGCGCTCGTCGTCGTCGGCTCGCGCCGTCTCGGCCGGGCGGCCGAAGTGTTCAGCGAGGGCTCCGTGGTCGTCCCGCTCGCCGCGAGGGCCGAATGCCCCGTCGTCGTGGTCCGCGTACCCGAACACGCCGTGCACCCACCGACCCTCGTCGTCGGCGTGGACGGAAGCGAGTCCTCACGGGCCGCGGTCGACTTCGCCGTCGAGGAGACGAGCCTGCGCGAGGCACGACTGCGCGCCGTCTGGGTATGGCCCCCTTCCGTCCTCGCCCACGAGGACGTGGCCGGAGGCCTGGCCGAGCGCCGTCGGCTGCTGGCCGAGTCGGTTGCGGGGTGGGCGCAGAGGTATCCGGACCTCGCCATCTCCCAACAGGTCGTTCGAGGACACCCGGTCGAGCAACTCGCCCTGGCGTCCCAGGAGTCCCTCGCCCTGGTCGTCGGCCGCAGAGGCCGCGGCGGCTACTCTGGCATGCGGCTGGGTTCGACGGTCCACGGCCTGCTTCACCGCGCCATGTGTCCGGTGATCACCGTCCCCCTCCCCCTGCGCGAGGGGCGGACCGGCGACCCGGCATGGGCCGACCCGTCCCGTTCCCGCACGACCGGCCGGCCCCGGCCCGATGACCCGCTCGGCACTGGAGCGCCACGGCCTCCGCGCGGGACGGTGGGGCGAGAGGACGACCCCGGTCCGTCCGCCGGTTCCCCGGAGAGGTGAGCACCATGCAGCGCATCCGGATCAGCCCCCGGCCCCGGCAGCCCCGCAGGCCGATCCCCCTTGATCTGCGCACCCCGTCCGGCCGACCGATCCCGTACTGAGGACTCCAGAGAGCCGCGGAGGATGTCATGGAGCCGACACGACGCGTCGCACCGTTCGTCCTCGCCAAGGACTTCGCGGAACGCTTCGCGGGGTTCTCGATCCCTCGCCGTGGCGCCGGACGAAGGGAGGAGTGACCATGCCCAGGAGGACACGGCACCGAGACGCCCGGAATCCAGGGCCGTCGGCCAACCTCGATCTACAGACGGCCACAGGCACGCTGCGCGGTCGCCGCACGAAGCACCAGCCGCCCGCAGAGGGACTGAACCGGCGTCCCCTGCGCCCGGTACACACCGTCAGGGTGTCGACGCTCTTCCTCTGAAGCGACGACGAATCGGCGGGATCGTGAGTAGGGGGGCCTGAAAGGAGGCCGCGGCCATGACGACCGCAAGGGAAATCATGCACACCGGTGCCAGCTGTGTGCAGGAGAACGAAACCCTGATGGACGCCGCGCGGCGCATGAGCGAACTGGATGTCGGCGCCCTGCCCATCTGCGGGCCGGACAACCGGCTGCACGGCATCATCACCGACCGGGACATCGTGGTGAAGTGCCTCGCCAAGGGCAAGGACCCCCACCACATGACGGCCGGACACCTTGCTCAGGGCAAGCCGGTCACCGTGGACGTGGACGCCGACAGCGAGCAGGTGCTCCGCACGATGCAGGACCACCGTGTCCGCCGCGTGCCCGTGATCGACGACCACCGCCTGGTCGGCATGATCAGCGAGGCGGACCTGGCCCGGCACCTTCCGGAGGAACGGGTGGGCCAGTTCGTCGAGGAGATCTGCCGCTGACAGCACCGGAGCCGTGGCGCGATGGGCCGGTCGGTCCAAGGGAAGCCCGTTCGGCCCCGTCGGACAGCCCCCTTGGACGCTGTGCCATCTGACCCCGCGGGCGGACGATTGGGTTACGGAGTCGGACCGGCCCCGTAACCCGGTCCACCGCCCGTCCGTACCGACTCGGGTCCATGACGACCGTCCTGGGCCCCCGGAATGAGGAGCAGAACAATGGCCGGAGGCAAGGTGGAACGCAGGCACAGCCTCTTCCCCGACTTCAACGACTGGTTCAACCGGGAGTTCCCGGGGCTGCCCGGGTGGCGGCCCGCGACGGCTGCTCACTCCATTCCTGTGGAGGTGTCGAGCGGCGCCGGCGGGTACGTGCTGCGGGCCGAGCTGCCCGGGATGGACCCGGACGACTTCACCATCACCGTAGACGACAACCTCATCACGGTGAGTGCCGAGCACAGCGAGAGCACAGAGGACAAGGAGCACTCGGAGTTCCGCTACGGATCGTTCCGCCGGACCGTGCGTCTGCCGGCCACGATCCCGGCCGACGACGTCGAGGCGTCGTACGCGGACGGCATCCTCACCATCCGCGTCCCGATGCCCGAGGAGGAGAGCAGCGTCGCACGCACCATCCCGGTGAAGCGAGGCGGCACCCCGCCCGAAGGAGCCACGTCGTGAACCCCAAGCGAGTCCTGGTCGCCTACGGCATCAAGGCCGGCGCGACCGCCGGGATCGCCGAAGAGATCGGCAAGACGATCCGGACGACGGCTTCGACGCCGTCGTCCTCGGCGGAGCCCCTGAGCGGGGCACTGGACTGGCATGATGCGGCGCTGAGCCCAGCGCAACGCCGACGGCGACTTCCGCAATGCGGAACGCATCCGGGGCATGGGCCCGCCACATCGGAACGGAACTCGGCAGCCCCTGAGCGGTGTCGCCGATCCTTTGGCCAGCCACACCCGACGGGAGGTGCGGCATGTCTCACCAGGAGTCTTCGAGTAGCGGTGCCGCCCCGCCGGCGAAAGGATCCCGCGGGCATGCCGCCTTTGTCCTCGTCCTGATCATTGCCCTGGTCTGTGGCGCCGTGGCTGGCGGAATACTGTGGAACACCGGAGCCAGGACCGATCGCGAACTCGCCGCCCACCGTCATCAGGTGAAGGCGACCATCACCGGACCAGCCAAGGAAGCACCTGTCGCCGCCAGACACGGCACGAAGCCACAGGCCCTCGCACCAGCGGTGTGGGAACAGCCGGAGCATGTCCGCCGCTCCGGGACGATCCATGTCCCGCCGAGAACGCCCCCGGGCCGCATCGTGACGATCTGGGTGGACGACGCAGGGTCCCCTACCCGGCCCCCGGGCAGCGTTGCGGACCGAGCATTCACCTCCCTCTCGGGCGGTACCGCGGCGGCGGGAGCCGTCGGGGTGACGGGAGCCGGCGCGGTCTTCCTCCTACGGCGGCGCAGCGAAGGTCACCGGCTCGACGCCTGGGAACGAGAGTGGGAGCAGGTGGAACCCCTGTGGTCCGGCCGCCTGCACCGGGGCAGTGATGCCGGGGGCGACGATGACTGACCGCGCCAGCGGCCGAACTGCAGCGGAGCCGAGCACCACCCCTGCCCCGGCGCTGCCCTTCGACCCCAGTGAGCCCCTGTCCAGACTGCGCCGGGAACTGGCCACCGGACCGGACGGGTTGTCCGCTCGCGAGGCGGCCCGCCGGCTCGCCGTTCACGGGCCCAACGAGGTGCGACGCAAGGCCCGCTCCTCCTTCGCGCGGGAGCTGGTCGGGCAGCTGGTCCACCCCCTCGCCCTGCTGCTCTGGGCCGCCGCCGCACTGGCCTTCGTAGCGGGTCTCGGGGTGCTCGGCTGGGCGATCCTCGCGGTCATCGGCATCAACGCGGCCTTCGCGCTGCTTCAGGAACGCCAGGCCGAGCGGGCGGTGGAGACCCTCGCGCGTTATCTGCCCGAGCACGCTCTCGCCGTACGCGACGGACGGCCGCTCACCGTGGAGGCTCGCGATCTGGTGCCGGGCGATGTGATCGTCCTGGAAGAGGGCGACAAGGTTCCGGCCGACGCGCGCGTCACCGAGGGCGGAGTGGAAGTCGATCTGTCGATGCTCACGGGGGAGTCCGTCCCCGCCGAGCGCATGGCTGCGGCCGGACTCCTCGGCGCCCCGTTGCTGGAGGAGCCGAACCTCGTCTTCAGCGGGACGACCTGCGTCGAGGGACAGGCTCGGGCCGTCGTGTTCGCCACCGGCGACCACACCGAGCTCGGCCGGATCGCCGCCCTCAGCCAGCGGACCCGGCGCGAGGCGAGTCCGTTGGAACGACAGGTCAAGAAGGTCGCCTGGCTCATCGCCGGCGTCGCAACCGGCATGGGGGCCGTGTTCCTGGTTCTGGGCGTGGCCGTCGGACTGCCGGTGACCGACTCTCTCATGTTCGCCATCGGGCTCCTCGTCGCCAACGTCCCGGAGGGGCTGCTTCCGACGATCACGCTGGCCCTTGCCGTCGGTGTCCGCGCGCTGGCCCGCGAGGGCGCCTTGGTGAAACGGCTCAGCGCCGTGGAGACGCTCGGCTCCACGAACGTCATCTGTACGGACAAGACCGGCACGCTGACACGCAACCGCATGCGTCTGAGAGCGCTCTGGACCGCGGGACACGGCGCTGAACCCGGACCTTGGGCGCAGGAGCTGGTGCGGGCGAGCGCCCTGTGCACCACCGTCACCCGCGATGACGACGGTGAGCTGCACGGTGATCCGACCGAGGCCGCCCTCGTCACAGGGGCTGCCGACCACGGGGTCCCGGTGGACGTCGGCCGGCGCGAGGCGGCACGGCGCAGACTGTTCCGCTTCGATCCGCGGCTGCGGTTGATGTCGGTCGTGCAGGACGACGAGGCGACGGGCGGCTTGCGGATCGTCGCCAAGGGGGCGCCCGAGGCGGTCCTGGCTCGCGTCCGTCCCGGCTCTGCCACGGACGCCGCCCGCTCGGCGGCGGATGAACTCGCCCAGGGCGGCACGCGGGTCCTGGCCGTCGCCGCACGCGACCTGCCACCGGGCGCGGAGCCGCCGTCACGCCGTCAGGACGCCGAGGCGGGACTGACACTGCTCGGCCTCGTCGGCTTGTACGACCCGCCGCGCCCCGAGGTGGCCGAGGCCGTGCGCCGCTGCCACGAGGCCGGGGTACGCGTGCACATCGTGACGGGGGACAGGGGCGCCACCGCCGCGGCAGTCGCCCGGGAGGTAGGCATCGGAGTGCCCCACCTGCACGTGGTCGCGGCTTCCGAGTCGCTGGGCGACGACGAACTCGACCGGCTCCTCGTGGAAGGCGACGCCGAGATCGTCTTCGCCCGCTCCTCGCCCGAGACGAAACTCAAGGTGGCCGACACTCTGCGGGCTCACGGCCGGATCGTCGCCATGACAGGTGACGGGGTCAACGACGCCCCCGCGCTGCACCGTGCGCACATCGGGGTGGCCATGGGACGCTCCGGCACCGACGTGGCCCGCGAGGCCGCCACCATGGTGCTCACCGACGACGACTTCGCCACCATCGTGACCGCGGTCGAATCCGGGCGCCGCGTCTACGACAACGTACGTAAGTTCATCGTCTACATCTTCGCCCACGCGACCCCGGAGATCGTGCCCTTCCTCGTCTTCGCGCTCTCCGCCGGCGCGGTACCGCTTCCCCTCACCGTGCTCCAGATTCTCGCCATCGACCTCGGCACCGAGACGCTGCCCGCCCTCGCCCTAGGCCGGGAACGCTCCGAGCCAGGAATCATGCAGCGGCCGCCCAGGCCACGACACCAGGGAGTGATCTCCCGCGACATGCTCATCCGCAGCTGGGGCTACCTGGGCCTGGTGTCGGCGGCCCTCGTCATGGTGGGCTACTTCTACGTGCTCTGGCGCGCGGGCTGGCAGCCGGGCGATCCCACGGGCACGGGCAGCCCCTTGCACCACGCCTATGTGACGGCCACGACGGCCACCTTCGCCGGCATCGTCACCTGCCAGGTAGGCACCGCCTTCGCGGCCCGCACGGACCACGCCGCGCTCCGCGACATCGGGGTGTTCTCGAATCCTCTGTTGCTCGCCGGCATCGCTTTTGAGCTCGCGTTCACGGCCGCTCTCGTCTACGTGCCCGCGCTCCAGGACCTCTTCGGCACAGCCGCTCTGCCTCTGGACGTCGTGCTGCTCATCGCCACGTTCCCGGTCCTGGTGTGGGGCACGGACGAGCTGCGGCGCGCCAGGCGGCGCCGTCAGCGGCCGTCGGCGGCGCGCTCGGTCCTGGCTGTCTCGGTGCCGCCCTGGTCGAGGCGGAAGGGTGGGTAGGTGTCGGTCATGAGGCTCGCGTAGGCGGCGACGCGCAGGACCCAGCGGTTCAGGCCGACGATCAGGGCGAACAGGTCGCGCGGATACCGGTCGGTGAAGGCCACCGCGAAGCCCGCGATGAGCGTGAGCAGCGTGATCAGGCCGCCGCTCCACCAATGCACCTGCATCCCGCCGGTGAAGAACGCGATCACCAGGTAGTGGGGGATGGCGAGCAGCCACCACTTGACCAGTACCTGCGAGCGGGAGAGCCGCTCCGGGTAGGCGATGTCGAGCCGGGCCGGGTACCCGGGCTCGGGCCCCAGGCTGAAAGGCGGGTACCGGTCGGTGCCGAGCGCGCCGTACGAGTAGTACGACACGCGCCAGGACCAGCGGAGGACGCCGAGGTTGAAGTCGAAGAGGCCCCGCGGGAAGCGCTCGGTGAACAGGATGGCGAAGAACGCGATCACCGTCACGACGATGAAGGCGATCCAGAGGAAGAACAGCACGATCCAGTGGGGGATCACCAGGATCCATTTCACCAGCCACAGCCAGTGGGACAGCCGGCTGTCAAGTTCGGCCGTCACCGCCACGGGAGCATGCGAGGAGTTCGGGGTGTCCATGATCGTCACTGCCTCGACACGTCGTCGTCTTCGTACCCGAGCCGGTCGACGACCCCCACGACCCCGTCGACGCTGTTGCAGAGCCTGAGAAGCACTGGAACGAGACTGCGGCGGCCGACCACGCCACCGAGGGTGACGCGGCCGTCCACGACCTCCACGGAGAGGGCCGACGGGCTCAGCCCCAGGGTGTGGGTGACGACGTCCTCGACGATCTCCTCCTGGATCGCCCGGTCCCTGCGCAGATACAGCTGGACGAGGTCGCTGCGGCTCAGCACGCCCACGAGCTGCCCTTCGTCATCGACCACGGGCAGGCGCTTGACCTTGGCCCGGTCCATCACACGGGCGGCACGCACCACGCTCCACTCGGGTCGGGCGACGACGGCGGGACTCGACATGAGCGCGCCCGCGGTGTCGAGCCCGGCCCCGGCGGCGCGGCGGAGTACCAGGTCCGCTTCCGAGACCACGCCCAGTGGCCGGTTCGAATCGTCCGCCACGCACACCGCGGTGATGTCGAACTCGTCCAGGAGCCGTGCGATCTCCTTGAACGTCGTGCCCCGAACCACGCTGATCGCCGTGGGCGTCATCAGATCCGCGACGCTGCGGTGCCTCATCGCTTGTCACCTTCTCACGCGTTCGACCGGCGGCCCCACGTTCAGGATCGCGCGCTGCCGCCGTCCTGGGGAGGGCCGTCCGGCCGCTGGGGTCGCCCGTGGTCCTCGGCGTAGGCCGCGAAGACCCGCTCGGGTCCCCCGTCCGTGTGCAAGAAGTTCTCGTCGAGCACGACGGCCAGGTCTTCCAGTGCCCTGCGTAGTACCGACGCGGAGAGCCTGACGTCCGGGTGGCGCGCCCCGTCGGTTTGGTCCGCGAGGCCGAGGGCGTAGCGGATCTGCCGGGGCAGGGACGTGTTCTCGTCCCGTCGTGGAAGTAGTACGACTCGGCGTACTGAAGGAAGTCGACTTTGATGGTGGAGAGGGCTGAGGCGAGTCCGTCCAGGAGCGCGGCGCCGCCGTCGGAGTCGAGGGCCTGGCCGGTGGCGCTGCTGCGGCGCACGTGCGACAGCCGCAGGGCCAGCGATCTGCGGCGTGCCAGCGCTGGGTAGATGCCGAGGATCCAGGCGACGGTCGCCGACAGCAGGACGAAGCCCACGAGGGCCTCCATGGGGGCGAGTACGCGCAGCCAGCCGGAGGCCGACGCGATGTCGCCCAGTCCGAGCGTGGCCAGGGTGACCAGCGAGATGTAGAGGGCGTCGAGCGGGCCCGCGTGTTCGGACGGGACGAGCCCCGTCGTGTACGAGAAGTCCTCGGGCATGTGGGGCCAGTAGATGAGCCCCCACCCCACGGCCACCGTCAGAGCCCACGCGGCGACGACCGTCACCATGCCGAGCGGGCCCGCGAGACCGGCTGGCCGCCTCCGAGCCCCGAGGCGTGCGGACAGCCCACCACAGGGACACCATCACCAACCTGCTCAGACCTCCGCGACGGGTCGGGTGCCAGAGCGTGTGGAAAACGTCCCGGAGGATGAACAGCACGAGGACAGCGCCCGTCGGCGTCGCAAGCCACGTCATCCCGGCATTCTTCCCACGAGCGGGGACGGAGTCCGCCCTCCGGCTTCGATCTCAGGCCACTGGCCGTGCCCGCTAGGCCGTGTCCGTAAAGTTGTTGGCTCGTTACTCCGTTTGTGGTGCGTCGACATGAACTGACGGATGAGTCGTGGGCGTTGATCGCTCCGTTGCTGGCGCCGGGCCGTATGGGCCGGCCCGTGCGGGACCGGCGCCAGGTGGTCAACGGGATCCTTTGGAAGCTGTCCACCGGGGCCGCCTGGCGTGACCTGCCCGAGCGGTACGGGCCGTGGAAGACGGTCTACGAACGCTTCCGGCACTGGTCCGCCGACGGCACCTGGGACCGGCTGCTGGCCCACGTCCAGCAGCACTCCGACGCCGTCGGGACCGTCGACTGGTCGATCGTCTGCGTGGACTCGACCACGGTCCGCGCGCATCAGCATGCGGCCGGGGCCCGAAAAGGGGGCCCTGGGAAGGCGAGGCACTCGGCCGATCACGCGGCGGGCTGACCAGCAAGATCCACCTGGCCTGCGACGGCCAGGGCCGGCCACTGGCCTTCACCCTGACCGGCGGGAACGTCAACGACTGCACCCAGTTCGAGGCGGTCATGGACCGGATCCGCGTCGCCCGGCCGGGGCCCGGCAGGCCCCGGACCCGGCCCCAGCGCGTGGTCGCAGACAAGGGCTACTCGGCCCGCAAGATCCGGGCCTACCTGAGGCGACGCGGGATCGCCTGCACGATCCCGGAGCGGATCGACCAGATCAACGGGCGCATCCGCCGCGGCGAGACACGCTGCCGCCTCGACCGGACCGCCTACCGGCGCCGCAACGTTGTCGAACGCTGTTTCAGCCGGCTCAAGCAGAACCGGGCCCTGGCCACCCGCTACGACAAACGCGCCGTCCACTACCAAGCCATGGTCACCCTCGCCTGCCTCCGACTCTGGCTCCCATGACTTTCCGGACACGACCTAGCCCCTTCGGGCGCGCCGCGTCCGCCGCGTGTCCGTGGTGCTACTGCACGGCTTGCGTCCGCGCCTCGATGCGGCCTCGTACGACGGTCGTCAGAGCCGACAGCCGGTTCGACACCACGGACACCGGCGGCACAGGGTCCTCGATGCGGCGCGCCACATCCGGCAGTGCGGCGAGATCCGCATCGAATCGGGCGCGGGCTGCGGCGAGAGTGTCGGGTCGTTCCGTGCGGAGCCCGCCGCGCATCACGGTCTGCAGCAATGGCTCCGTGCCCTCGGGGGGCTCCTCGTTCGCCAGGCCGATGACATCGCGGAAGCCGGGGCCGCGAAACACCTGTTTCGGGGCCGGAGCCGTCACCTTCGCCGACGAGAGCTTCATGACGGGCCGGCCGTCGTACTCGACCAGCTTGTACGCCGCGTCCAGATACGGCGCGTCGGCGGCCGTGCCGACTTTGGTCCCCACGGCGAAGACGTCGATGGGTGCCCCGTCCCTCACGAGCGCGGCGACGGCGTACTCGTCGAGGCCACCACTTGCGATGATCTGTACGTCGCTCAGCCCCGCCGCGTCGAGTGCGGTACGGGCGCGTCGGGCGAGCGCGCCGAGGTCGCCGCTGTCGAGGCGGATTCCGCACCCCGGGCCGAGCCGCAAGTCGCTCAGGACGCGCGCGGCCGTCGCGACCCCGCGGTCGGTGTCGTAGGTGTCGACCAGGAAGGTCACGGGTCCCGGATGAGTTCGGGCAAACGCCCGGAAGGCGTCCTCTTCCGAGGTGAAGGTCTCGATGTATGAGTGGGCCATGGTGCCGGATGCAGGGATGCCGTACCGGGTCGCGGCGGCGACGTTGCTGGTGCCTGCGAACCCGACCAGGGCGCACAGGCGAGCCGCCTGCATGCCGGCCTCGGGTCCGTGGTTGCGGCGCAGAGAGAAGTCCACCAGGGGCCGCCCGGCGGCGGCGAGCACACACCGTGCCGCCTTGGAGGCGACCGCCGTCTGATGGCAGACGAGAGACAGCAGGTACGTCTCCACGAGCTGGGCCTGCGGCAGGTGCGCAGTGACCTCCAGGAGCGGCTCCCCAGCGAGGACGAGCCGTCCTTCGGGTACGGCGCGGACCTGGCCGTCGAACGACAGGCCGTGCAGCGGTTCCAGGTCCGCAACCGGCCGACGCAGCGCCTCGGCGAACTCAAGGACGTCGGAGCGGCTCACCCAGAATCGGGACAGGTATTCGAGGGCAGGTTCGAGCCCCGCCGTGACGAGGAATCCGCGGCCCGGGGGGAGGTCGCGGACGAAGAGGCTGAAGGTGGCCGGGGCCCGCATGCCCTCCCGCAGGTACGAGAGCGCCATCGTGACCTCGTACAGGTCGGTGCTGGTCACCTGAGACATGCTTCGGGCATGCGCCGCGGCCCCGTGGCCTGTGTCGGAAGGACCGGACATGGCTACGTCCGTCCCTGGGCGGTGAGCTCGCACCGGACGTCCACCACGCCTTCGACGGTCCGTGCCAGGCGTGCCGCGAGCGGGATCCGCGCGCTGTCGCGGACCTCGCCGGACAGGGTGACGACTCCGGCGTCGACTCGGACGTCGACCTCACGGTGGGAGAGTGGGAACAGGTGCTCGATGACGTCGTGGCGCACCTCGGTGGCGAGATCGTCGTCCGGGCGGAGGAAGACCTTGAGGAGGTCGGAGCGGCTCACGATCCCCTGGATCGTGCCGCTCGTGTCGACGACCGGCAGCCGCTTCACACGATGGGCGGCCATGAGACGCGCGGCCTGCGGCAGTGATGCCTCGAGGCCGACGGTGAGGGCGGGCGAGGTCATCAGGTCCTGGGCACGGCCGGCGGCGGCTTTGGCGGTCGCGTCGAGTCGTCGCATCTGCTCGACGAGGCCGGGACGGTGGTCGTGGAACTCCTCCTTGAGGAGCAGGTCCGCCTCGGAGACCACTCCGACGACGCGACCCTCGCCCTCGACCACAGGTACGGCGGTCACCTTCCACCGCTCCATCGTGGCGACGATCTCCTTGAACTCCGCGCTGGGCAGGACGGCGACGACCTTCTTGGTCATGACGTCGGCGACGGTGAAAGTCTGAGGTGTCATGGCTCGTTCCTAACGTGACGAGTCGGCGCTCCTGCGCCGCGGCGACGGCCGCGGACACCGCTTCACGGATCGAGATGTCCTGCGCGCAGAGATCCCTGACAGTCCGCCCGTCGAACTCGAGGGCGTGCACCTCGGTGGTGGCCGTGGCGCCGAAGCGCCACTGGTACGGGGGGTTCATCCAGGAACAGCCGAGGAGATCGCCGGACACCAGGGTGTCGACGAGAGCGTGGCCGGGACCGGGGACGTGCTTGTCCAGTTCGACCCGCCCCGCCTCGATGATCCAGAAGCGGTCGGCATGCTGCTGCTCTCGGAAGATACGCGTGTCCGCGGTGAACCGGACCAGACGTGCCTGCCGCAGGAGCTGGTTGCGCGCCGCCGGAGCGAGCCCGCTCAGCAACATCCTCATGGTGCTCACGATGTGCCTCCAGCCCTCTCCCCACAGACTTCCGCGCGGTGGGTGGGCACGGGGAGGGCCGCGCGGGTCACACCGGGGGGGCCGAAGGGCCCAGTCTCAGCGGACCAGGACGGCCTCCCCTGAACGGGGGACGACAGCCGTCCAGCCCAGTTCGTGGTCGATGCGGTCGCGCAGGGCATGGGACGCGGCCGGTTCGCCGTGGACGAGGTAGGTGGTGTGCGGGGGAGGAGCGCCGCGCAGCCAGTCGATGATCTGTCCGGCGTCGGCGTGGGCCGAGAAGTGGGGGACGTCGGCGACCTCGGCCCGTACGGGCACGTACTCGCCGAACATCTTGAGCGTCCGGGCGCCGTCCACCAGGTCCCGTGCCCGGGTGCCGGCCGCGGCGAATCCGACGATGACGACCGCGTTGCGTGGATCGGGGAGGAGCCGGTGGAGGTGGTGCAGGACGCGGCCGCCGGTGGCCATGCCGGCCGAGGAGACGATGACGGCGGCTCCGTGAGTGCTGTTGATGTCGATGGATTCCTGGACCGTCCGGGCAGCGAGGAACGGCTCGGGGCTCAGCGCGGCCTCGCCCCGGGCCAGGATCTCCGGCCGCAGCTCGGCCGAGCGCTCGCGTACGGCGTCCCGGTAGACGTCGAGGGCCGCCAGGGCCATGGGGCTGTCCACGTACACGGGCACCGACCGGGGTAGGACGCTCTTGTCGCGCAGCAGGCCCAGTTCGTGCAGGACGACTTCGGTCCGGTCGATCGCGAAGGCCGGGATGACGACGGTGCCGTTGCGAGCGAGGGTGCGCGTGATGACGGCGGAGAATTCCGACCGGGCGGACTCCTGGTCGTGGCGGCGGTCGCCGTACGTCGACTCCATGAGCAGCGTGTCGGCGCCCGAGAACGGCTCGGGCGGTAGCAGCAGCGGGTGTCCGGGCCGTCCCAGGTCTCCGGAGACGGCGAGGGTGTGGCCGTCCTCAAGGGTGAGGTGCGCCCAGGCCGACCCGAGGATGTGCCCGCCGTGGTGGAGCGTCAGCCGGTTGTCGGCCATGATCTCGACGTCTGTGCCGACAGGGACCGGGTCGAAGAACGACAGCGTCTTCTCGACGTCGGAGTCGTCATAGAGCGGCTTGGCCGGGCGGTGCTTGGACCAGCCGTGTTCGTCGGCGTGCCGGGCGGCCTCCATCTGGAGGCGGGCACTGTCGCGCAGCACGATCCCGGCGAGCCGGGAGGTGTGGGTGCTGGTGAGGATGGGTCCCCGGAAGCCTTGTCGCACCAGGCGGGGCAGGTAGCCGCAGTGGTCCAGGTGGGCATGGGTCACGACCACGGCGTCGACGTCGGCGGCGTCGCGGGCGAACCGCTCCCAGTTGCGGCGCCGCAGGGTTGCGAAACCCTGGAAGAGACCGCAGTCGAGGAGGATGCGGGCATGGTCGCTCTCGACGAGGAACTTGCTTCCGGTGACCGTACCTACGCCGCCCAGGAGACTGAGGAGTGCCGGTCGCGGGGTGGTGGGAGCGGGGTACGGGGCTGCTTCGGACATGGCCAGCCCTCCTTCGGTGGGGGCCGGTCTCCACCTTCGCATCCGGCTGAGCCGATCCTGAGGGTCCGAGTGGGCCCGTCTTGGGGGCCGACCGGCTCATGCGCCGCAAGGGATTCCGCGGAGCCCGGTGCCGAGGAACGCAGCGACGCGCGAGAAGAAATGGGGGAGACCTTGAAGGCACTCGCGTTCCAGGGGCCGGGCCGCAGGGACTGGCAGGACGTGCCCGCTGGCTGATCGCCTCGGTGGAAGGGCAGGTACAGGCGGCGGGAGACGTCTTCCGAGCGCGCGAGTTCGCCGTCGTCCAGCGTCAGTTGGTCCCGGAGTTCCGAGCGGCGGGCCTCGGGAAGTTCGCCGAGCAGGCGGCGCACCAGCCACGGTTGGATGCTCAGCAGCCTCGTTCACGGCTGGGTGCTGGCGCGTCAGAAGGGCACCGGCGCCTGGCGGTACTGCGAGGAAGCTCTGCTCGCTGAAGTGGCCGACGTCCAGGGGGGGTACGACCGGTGAACGCGTCCACCTCGGCGCGATGGCCGGCACGATCGTCATCGTCGAGCGCGGGATCACCGGCCTGGAAACCGGGCCGGAAGGACCAGCAGATCAGCGACCGTGAAAAGGCGGATTCAGCCCCCACGCACACCATCAGGCGACGACGGAACCACCCGAAGAGTCGTGAATCGCCGTCTCAGTCCTGGTCGCAAGGTGGGCCGTCAAGGTGAATCCGCTACTGCACCGGGCACCCTGCCCGGTGCAGTATCCGGATTCACCGTTCGTGCTGCGCCCATGATGTCGGGCGAATCCGCCAGGTTGCCGCGCGTACGACGGAGAGCAAGCGCATCGAGTCTGCCTGGTCGGATTCACCGGAGAATCCGATCGTGAAGGAGCGTCATGCGGCCCGTGCGCATTCTGCGGTTGCTACGGGGGCCGTGCCCTCGGTGGCAGGTCTGACCCTCGTCCCTGGCGCGGCGCATGCCGGGGCAGCGGACGCCGGGAGCCAACGGGCACCGGTCACGGCCCCGGCCGCAGTCCCGCCGGAGAATCCGGGACAGTCAATGCAGGTGTGTCCACCTGAACCCGGCCGCGCCGCCTGTCAGTCGCTGCTCCGGACCGACCTGCCGCCGGTGAGGAATCTGACCCCGGGAGTCACGCCCCCCGGCCTCACCCCCAACGACATCCGCAGGGCGTACCAGCTCCCCTTCGGCGGCGGCCGCACGGTGGCGATCGTCAGTGCCTTCCACTACCCCACGGCCGAAGCCGACATCGCCGAGTACCGCCGCCAGTACAACCTGCCGCCGTGCACCACCGCCAACGGCTGCTTCGACCAGGTCTACGCAACCGGCAGCCAGCCGCCCGTCGATGCCGGCTGGGCGCTGGAGAGCGCCATCGACATTGAGGCAGTCAGCGCGTCCTGCCCCCGCTGCCACATCGTGCTCGTCGAAGACGCCAGCGACGGCATCGGCGATCTGCTCAACGCCGTGACCGTGGCCCGCACCGGCGTGCCGAGCGTCTCGCCACCGGCGAAGTTCATCTCCATGAGCTGGGGCGACGGGGAGAACGACATTCAGCCGGTCATCGACCCGACCTACTTCGACTTCCCCGGCATCGCCTTCGTCGCGTCCTCCGGCAACACTGGTGGCGTCGTCAACTGGCCCGCCCTCTCCACGTTCGTCACCGCCGTCGGGGGCACCCGTCTCACCGAGGTTCCGAACCCGGTACCGGGCCCGTAGCGCACCCGCCCCGGTCCCTGGTACGAAACCGCCTGGTCCGGCTCAGGCTCCGGCTGCACCCAGTTCCAGCCCAAGCCCCCGTGGCAGACCGACACGATCTGCCCCACCACCCGCACCACCGCGGACGTCGCCGCCGTCGCCGACCCGGACACCGGCATCTCCATCCACACCCCCACCCCCGGCCCCAACCCGGAAACGGGCTGGCTGATCGCCGGCGGCACCAGCGTCGCCGCCCCCCTGGTCGCTGGTATCTACGCCCAGGCCGGCAACCCGGGCCCCAACGACCGCCCCAACTCCTACCCCTACGCCAACCGCCGCTTCTTCTGGGACATCAACGTGGGCATGGCCGGCGCCTTTCCCGCGACCCTCGGCTACGACGCCCCCACCGGGGTCGGCAGCCCCCGCCGAGTCCGCGGCTTCCGACGCTGACTCAGCCCGAACGGCAGCCAGGCGGCGCCCTACCAGGACCACCTGGCCGAGCGTCGAGCTGTAGCTTTCAACCAGCATCCCTGGCCCAGCCTCACCCGGAAAGGGACATCACCTCACGAACCGCTCTCTGAGCGCAGGTTCAGTCGAAGGTGAGCACCTCGGAGACGGGCCGGCGCGGTGTGGCTCGTCCTTGGGGGCCGTAGCCCAGGCGGATCACCATCTGGACGAAGCCGATGGTCGAGCCGGGGTCGCGTGCGTCGGAACGGAGTTCGGGCCATTCCAGGGGCTGGGACATGAGGGAGGTGGCGAGTCCGTCGAGGGTGGCCTGCAGAAGGACGCGTTGCATCGCCTGGCCAGCCTTCAGCCAGTCCCCCGGAGTGTCCTCGACCGTGCCGAGCAGCGCGAGCTGCGGCTTCTTCTCGAAGCGCGCCGACACACGGCCGGGCACCTGGCCGGGTGCGCCGAAGTCCCTGACGGGGGAGGTCACGTCGTACTGCCGTGGGCCGAAGGCGTACGAGGGGATGCCCTCGGTGTCGGGGCCTTCCCCGGTCGCACCGGTGTGTGTCCAGGCGGCGATCTCCGCGCGCACGGCCTCGTCCGCCGCCTCGAACAGTTCGGAGGCGTGGACGAGATCCATGACGGTGTCGGTATGCCAAGCTCCCGGAACGATCAGTCGGCAGCCCTCCAGCAAGGCCGCAGCACGGAGGCCGTCGAGCACCTCGGAGGGGATCGGCTCCTCGGTGAAGGGGAAGCGGATAGTGTGCCGCCGCGCCAGGGCGGGATGGAACACGCCCAGTTCGCGGTCGGCGTCGTCGGGACCGTCGAACCGTACGTCGGCGAGGTGCCAGGGATCGTCGGGGGAGGGCAGCAGCCGTAGCATCGGATGCAGTGCCCGGTGCGCGGCGGCGACCCGCAGACCGAACAGGGCGGCACCGCAGCCGAGGTGGAGGGCGCGGTGGTCGGGGTCCTCGCGCGGCATGCTGCGCATCGGATCGCCGTGCACCTCGATGACGCCGGCACCCGCCTTGCAGACGAACTTCCACGGCTGTGCGTTGTGCATCGAGGGAGCCGTGACGGCGTCTTCGATCAGCGACGTCACGAAGGGTCGGGTCAGAGCGGTGGTAGACACGGTTTCGTCCTGTCTGCGGTGAGTCACCTAGAGACGTCGTGCGGAGTCCGTGTGGAGGACCTGAGACGTTGCGTCGTCCTCGTCGGACAGCCGGTCCACCACGGCGACGACGCCGTCCACCCGCTCGGCGAGTTCGACGAGCATCAGGGCGTGGCTGCGCCGACGGACACGACCGGCGAGCGTCACCACGCCGTCGAGGACGTGCACGTCGACGGCGTCCCCGGGCAGGTCCATGGCGTCCGTAAGAACCTCCTCGCGGATGCGGTGCCGGATCTCCGCGTCCGGGCGGAGGTAGACGCAGAGCAGGTCACGGCGGGTCACGATGCCCACCAGTCGATCCTCCACGTCGACCACGGGCAGGCGCTCGACTCCGCGACGCACCATCAGCCGCGCCGCGTCAGCCACCGTCTCCTCGGCGTGGACCGTGACCGGGGGCCTGGTCATCACTTCCCGTGCGGTCAGCTCGTGGCGGGCCAGGAGGTCGCTCTCGGAGACGACCCCGACGACGTGGTCGTCATCATCCACCACGGGGACCCCGCTGATGTCGTGCTCGGCGAGCAGCTTCGCGACTTCTTTGAAAGACGTCGCGGGGACGGCGGAGATCACGTTGCCGGTCATGAGACCGCCGATCTTCATGTGCTTCATCGCGGCGCCTCCTGTCGGGGGTCCGGAAGGTGTGCTGTCCCGTGCAACCAGCCTCCAACGCACGCCCGGGGGCGGCGAGGGCCGAACGGTCCCGGGGCAGGACCGAACGGGTCCGTCACCGCCCGTCCGTAATCCGGCCGGCCAGGGTGGGGACCTTTGGTCCCGCCGTTGGCCCCAGCGGCCCTCCGGCTGCCCGGCGCCGGCTGCCAGGGTGGAATCAAGTCCCTCGGACCGTGTGAGGTGGAACCATGGACGGAACCACGGCCCGTCCCGGCCTCGGCAGGGTCGTCGTCGGCGTCGACGGATCACTGCCAGCACGCACGGCGATCGTCGTCGGACACCGTGGCCTTGGCGGATTCTCGTCACTGCTGCTCGGATCGGTCGGCCTTGAGGTCGCGGCCGCCGCGACCACGCCCGTGACAGTGGTGCGCGGGGCCGCCGAGCCCACCCAGGCAGGCGTCGTACTGGCGGCGGTCCGGGACGAGGCCGACGTGGGCTGTGCCCGTGCGGCGGCCCGTGAGGCCCTGTTGCGCAAGGCGCCTCTACGACTCCTGCACATCTGGGGTGTGGGGCTGTCCGCCGGATCACGGGCTCTGCTCCGCAACGGTGACAAGGAGATCGCCCGCGATCACGTACGCGCGCTGTCCTCGGTGTCGGACAGGGTCCGGGAGGAGTTTCCGGACCTGACCGTGCATGCCGATGCCCAGAAGAACCACAGTGGGCCCGGAGCTCTCGTCGAGGCATCGCGCCACGCCGACCTGCTCGTCGTCGGAGGCCGACGGTCACCCGGCTATCTCGGGCCCACTATCGGATGGACCACGCTCAGCCTCCTGCAGCACGCCCACTGCCCCGTGGAGCTCATCCCTCGGCAAGGGCCCGGACATGGGAGCACGTCATGACGCCCACCACGACCCGACGCGACATCGCGGTCGGCATCGATCCGGTCAGGAACTGGCACCTGGCTCTTGCCTGGGCGGTGGACGAGGCTCACCTGCGAGGCGTGGAACTGCGCCTGGTGGTCGCGGTGCCACCGCAGAACGACCCCCAGCACATCGACGCCGCTCCTCGCCACCTGGCACAGCGGCAGGCCGGCACGGACGCTCTGCGTACGGCCCTCGCCTGGGCGCACGCCCGACAGCCGGCCATGGAGGCCACCTCCTCCCTCCTCGACGGGGCCCCGGCAGGGGTCCTGGGCGGTCTGTCACACGAGGCAGGCATGATCGTGCTGGGCTCCCGGCACCTCAGCCGTACCGAGGAGTTCCTGAGCGCGGGCTCCCTGGTCGTCCCGGTCACGGCACAGGCACACTGCCCGGTCGTCGTGGTGGGCGACGCGGAGCACGTCACGCAGGTGACGCCCTACCTCGTGGTCGGCGTCGACGGAAGCGAGTCCTCACGAGCAGCCCTGGCCTGGGCATTCGAGGAAGCGGACCTCCGGCGCTGTGCGCTGCGGGCCATCGCCGTGTGGCAGCCTCCCGTTTTCTCCCTGCAGAGCGGTGACACGCTGTTCCAAGCCGAGCGCCGCCTGCTCTCGGAGACCACTGCGGGCCGGGCGGAGACGTATCCCGACGTCCGACTCACCCACGAGGTGCTGATCGGTTCCCCCGTCGAGACGCTGGCGAACGCCGCCGAGCACGCGCTGGCCGTCGTCGTGGGCCGTCGGGGCCGGGGTGGGTACACGGGGATGCGGGTCGGTTCCGTCGTCCACGGGCTGCTGCACCGTGCGCACTGCCCGGTGATCACCGTCCCCGCGGGGTGAGCAGGCCATGACGAGGTCGGCAGTGGACCGGGCGCCCGTACTGGTGCGGGAGACGACGGGACTCACGCAGGAAGAGGCCGCCCGCCGGTTCGCCGTTGGAGGCCCCAACGAGGTGACTTCGAGTAAGCCCGTACGGCTCCACAAGCGGGTTCTGGCCCAGCTGACCGACCCACTGATCATGGTGCTGCTCGGAGCCGTCGTGCTGACCCTCGCGATCGGCGACCATCCCGACGCGATCGTCATCGGGCTGGTCGTCCTCGTGAACACGACCGTCGGCGTGGCGCAGGAGATCCGTGCCGACAACGCCGTCGCCGCCCTCTCGGCCCTCACCGCCCCGCACGCGCGCGTGCGGCGCGACGGCACGGTCTGCGACCTCCCCGCGACCTCGGTCGTCCCTGGTGACGCCCTCCTGGTAGGTGAGGGCGACATCGTCGCCGCCGACGCCGAGCTCGCCGAGGCGTCCGCCGTACTGGTGGACGAGTCCATGCTGACGGGGGAGTCCGTGCCCGTCGACAAGAATCCCGGTGCGACGCTGAGCGCGGGCACGGTCGTTGTCCGAGGCCGGGGCGTGGCGGTGGTCACGGCGACCGGGGCGTCCAGCGCGCTCGGCCGTATCGCGGCTCTGCTGGACGAAGGACGCGAGCCGACCCCGCTGCAGCGCCGCCTCGCCGCCCTCGGGCGCGTCCTCGCGGTCGTGACGCTCGCTCTGTGCGTGCTGGTCTTCGCCCTTGGCCTGGTCCGGGGGCTCCCGCTCGGCACGATGGCGGTCACCGCCATCAGCCTGGCCGTGGCGGCGGTCCCCGAGTCCCTTCCCGCCGTCGTCACTCTGGCCCTGGCTCTCGGGGCCCGGCGCATGGTCACCCGGCACGCTCTGGTGCGGCGGCTGCCCGCGGTGGAGACGCTCGGCTCGGTGTCCGTACTCGCCACCGACAAGACCGGCACCCTGACCGAGGGCCGCATGGTCGTCCAGCACATCTGGACGCCGCTGGTGACCGCCGAGCTCTCGGGTGTGGGGTACGAACCCGAGGGCGAGGTCCTGGTCGCCGGGAGGCCGGCAGAGGCGGACGAGCTCGAGCCGCTGCGCGAGCTGTTGACGGTGACCACCCTCTGCAACGACGCCACGCTGCGCCCGGCGGACGACAGTGCCTCCGACGCCCGCTGGACGGCTTTGGGCGACCCGATGGAAGCCGCCCTGCTGACGGCTGCGGCCAAGACAGGCTGCCCGGGGCCGGCGGAACTGTCGGTGACCCGTCCCCGGATCGCAGAAGCGCCCTTCGACAGCCTCCGTAGACGCATGACGACGCTCCACGAGACCGGCGGAGACAGGGTGCTCGTCTGTACGAAGGGCGCCCCCGAAGCAGTCCTCGATCCGGCGGTCCTTATCGATCCCGCGGACGCGCTAGAGGCGGCCCGCCGGGATGCCGCGCGCCTGGCTGCCCGGGGATACCGCGTGCTCGCTGTGGCATCGGGCGTGCGCAACGACCTCCCGAGCCCGGTCACCGAAGCGGAGACGGGGCTCGCGCTCCTCGGGCTCGTCGCGCTCAGCGACCCGCCCAAGCCGCATGCCGCAGCGACGCTCGCTTCCTGCCGGGCGGCCGGCATCACCCCCGTCCTCATCACGGGGGACCACCCGGCGACGGCGCGGGCGGTGGCGTCCCGCGTCGCACTCCTGGGCGACAGTGGCCAGACGGAAGACTACGTGGCCACAGGGACGGACCTGGCTGCGGGGCGGGTCGCCGACCTCACCTCGGTTCGGGTCTTCGCCCGTACGGACCCCCAGCAGAAGCTGGACATCGTGGAGGCGTGGCGCGCCAGGGGAGCGGTGACCGCGATGACCGGTGACGGGGTCAACGACGGCCCCGCCCTGCACCGCGCCGACATCGGCGTCGCCATGGGCGCACGCGGCACGGAGGTCGCGCGACAGGCCGCGGACCTGGTCCTCACCGACGACGAGCTGTCGACGGTCGTGGCGGCTGTCGAGGAGGGACGCCGCGTCTACGACAACATCCGCAGATTCCTCGTCTACGGGATGGCCGGCGGCGCGGCCGAGATTCTCGTCATGCTGATCGGCCCCGTACTGGGACTGCCTCTGCCCCTTAGAGCGGGGCAGATCCTGTGGATCAACCTCCTGACGCACGGTCTCACCGGCGTCGCCATGGGCGCCGAACCGGCCTCCCCGGGCGCGATGCGACGACCGCCTCGCCCGCCGGGCCAGCACATCCTGGGCGGCGGTGCCTGGCAGCGCCTGCTCGTCCTGGCCGCTGTCGTCACGACGGTCTCCCTCGGTGCGGGACTCGGCGCCCGCGCACTCGACCTCGCCTGGCAGAGCGTCCTCTTCCTTGCGCTGCTCGCCGCACAGCTGGGGGCGGTCCTGGGACTCCGCGCCCGGTTGTTCACGCGCAGGAACCCGTTCCTTCCCCTTTCCGTCCTCGCCTCCGCCCTGCTTGCCGCGGCGGCGCTGTACGTGCCCTTCCTGAGCTCGGTCCTGGAGACCGAACCGCTCAGCTGGGCGGGCGTCGGGATCGCATTGGCCGGCGCCCCCGCGGGGTTCCTCGCCGCGCGGCTCGTCCGCACCGCCTTCCGTGGGACGAATCCGGCTGGAGCGTCGGAGACACCGGAACTACCGTGAATATGTGCCCGTCGGGCGAGGACCGTGCGCTCGACGTGGCCGGAGGTGGTGATGGAGCACGAGCGGCCGGTGCCGGCGGACAGCAGGCTTCCGCGGCTGCGGCTCGACCGAGCTGCTCGACGAGCTCCAGGCCCGCATCAACGAGGTACGGGGCACCAGGGACCGGCTCAAGGGGCTACTGGAAGCCGTCATGTCCGTGGGCAGGGAACTCGACCTGCCTCAGGTGCTGAGGGGCATCGTGGAGGCGGCCGTCACCCTTGTGGACGCCGAGTACGGAGCTTTGGGCGTCATCGGGGACGACAGTAAGCTCTCGGAGTTCCTCCCCGTCGGCATCGGAGACGACCTGCGGGCGCAGATCGGCGACCTGCCCTCCGGGCACGGCCTGCTCGGTGAGCTGATCCGCAACCCCAAAACGCTGCGGCTCGCCGAGTTGTCCGAGCATCCCGCCTCGTACGGGTTCCCGCCGCATCACCCGCCGATGCACTCGTTCCTCGGCGTGCCCATCCGGGTCCGCGACGAGGTCTTCGGCAACCTCTACCTCACCGAGAAGCGGGGAGCGGCGGACTTCGACGCCGAGGACGAGGCTGTCGTGACGACGCTGGCCGTCGCGGCCGGCATTGCCATCGAGAACGCTCGCCTGTACGAGGAGGGCCGCCTCCGGCAACGGTGGCTGGCCGCGAGCGCTGACCTGACGAGTGCCCTGCTGTCCGGCTCGGAGGAGACCGAGGTCCTCGACGGGATGCTGGAGCAGGCGGTCGACATCGCGGGCGCCGACATGGGGGTCTTCTACTTGGTGGGTGTCAGCGGTGAACTGCGGGGCTCGCTCGCCCGCGGTGAGGGGGCCGAAGCGCACCGGGGCGTCGTCCTGCCGACCAGCGAGGGAACGCTGGCCGAGGCGGCACTCGCGCAGGAGGGTCTGGTCACGGTCGCCGACGTCGAGCACGAGCCGCGCATCAGGGTGCAGCCCGAACGATGGGAGGGGTTCGGGCCGGCGGTGGCCGTCACGGTCGGCACCAAGGAGCGACTGAGCGGGGTGCTGATCCTCGCGCGGCGGCACGGGCGGTCGCCCTTCACGGGGCCGGAGATCCTAGCTCTCCCCGGATTCGCGGGACAGGCGGCACTGGCGCTCGAACTGGCCGACCGGCGACGCGACGCCGAGCAGGTGAGTCTTCTGGAGGATCGTGACCGGATCGCCCGTGACCTGCACGACCTCGCGATCCAGCGCCTGTTCGCCACGGGGATGACGCTGCAGAGCGCCCGGCGGTTCGTCGAACACCCGGAGGCCCTGGACCGGCTGGGGCGGGCGATCGACGACTTGGACGCCACCATCAAGATCATCCGGTCGACCATCTTCGGGCTCCGGGAACACGACACCCCCGGCACCGCCCCGAAGCTGAGGAACCGCGTGGTCAAGGCGGTGGACGAGGCCGCGACCACGCTCGGATTCACCCCCGCCCTGCGAATGGAGGGCCTCCTCGACACGGACGTGCCCTCTGAGGCAGCCGAACAGGTGATCGTGGTCATCGGTGAAGCCCTCGCCAACGTGGCCCGGCACGCGCGGGCCCGCCGGGCCGAGGTGTCGGTCGTCGCCGACGACGGCGTGCTGGCGGTGACGGTGAGCGACGACGGCGTGGGCATCCCGCAGGGCGGCAGGCGCAGTGGACTGCGGAACCTGTCCGAACGGGCCGAGCGGCTGGGCGGCAGCCTGGTCGGTCCGAGCGCGCGTGGAGCCCAGCAGCGGCACGGTACTCGAGTGGCGGATCCCGCTGCCGACCGAGCGGGACTGAGCTACGTCTCCTCGGCGTCGTGCTCGTGGGCCTGCGCGGCGATCACGGCGGCCTGCACGCGACGTTCCACGCCGAGTTTGCCGAGCAGCCGCGAGATGTGGTTCTTGACGGTCTTCTCGGACAGGTAGAGCCGCGCGGCGATCTGCCGGTTGGTGAGCCCCTCGCCGATGAGATCGAGCACGGACCGCTCCCGCTCCGACAGCACCGCGAGCCGTTCGTCCTCAGGTGGCTTCGCTGCCTCGGGGTCTCGAAGCGAATGCATCAGCCGAGCCGTGGTGGCCGGGTCCAGCATCGACTGCCCGGTGGCCACGGTCCGCACGGCCGAGACGAGGTCCGACCCCTTGACCTGTTTGAGCACGTACCCGGCCGCCCCGGCCATGATCGCGTCGAGGAGAGTGTCCTCATCGTCGAACGACGTCAGCATCAGGCACGCCAGCTCGGGCATCCGGGACCGCAGCTCCCGGCACACGGAAATGCCGTCGCCGTCCGGCAGCCGGACGTCGAGAACCGCCACGTCCGGCCGCAGCGCGGGTCCCCTGGCCAGAGCTTGCTCGGCCGTCGCCGCCTCCCCGACCACTTCCAGATCGGGCTCGTCGTCGATCAGGTCACGGAGGCCCCGGCGGACGACCTCGTGGTCGTCGACGAGGAACACCCCGGTGAGCGCGGTGGCTACCGGTAGCTCGGTCATGGCGACCCCTGTGGTCGGTCGGGTGCATACGCGCCCCCACAAGGATTGTCCGTCATGAAGCGTCTCAGGGGGCAACGAGATCCATCCGGACGTCGACCACGCCCTCCACAGCCCGCACGGCGCGGGCGACCAGCGGCACCATCGACCGGTCGGCGAGCGACCCACGGACCGTGGCCACACCGTCCGCGACCGTTACAGCGAGCCCCACGGTGGCGGCCGGCTCGCCGAGGACGGAGCGGCGGATGTCCTCCTCGATCTCCGCGTCCGTACGGAGGAACACCTTCAGCAGATCACTCCGGCTGACCACACCCTCCAACATGCCGACCCCGTTGACCACGGGCAGGCGCTTCACCCTCCGCGTCGCCATGATCCGTGCCGCTTCGGCGAGGGTTGCGTGAGGATGGACGGTCACGGCCGGGCTGGACATGAGTTCCCCGGCCCGTACGGCTCCGGCCTTGGACGCCGCGGCGAACTCGTCCGGGCGGGGCTCGTCCGTACGGAACTCCTCCTTGGCGAGCAGATCGGCCTCCGACACGACCCCGATCACCCGTCCCTCCCCCTCCAGAACGGGCAAGGCGCTCACCTTCCACTGGTCCATGAGCGCCACGATCTCCTTGTACGGCGCGTCACGACCGATGGCGATGGCGGTGTGGGTCATGACGTCGCTGACGGTGTAGCGCGAGGCGGGCATCACGTTCTCCCGGAGGGGTGAAGATTTACGGGCTGACCAGCGGTACGGCTGCAACAGCCCCGACCAGCTGAGCAGTTCGCCGGCGCTGACGCTGACGACCACGCCGGGCCGCCTGCCGGGAACGTCGACGTCCAGGGCGACCGTGCCAGCACGGACGATCCAGAATCGATGGGCGTATCCGCCTTCCGAATAGCCGGGTCTCTTCTGGGAAGTCCATCGGGCTGGCGCACTACAACAGCCGTTGACGCTGGTCGGCGGAGAGAGCTGCTGCGAGCCGTGGGTTAGGGGGTAGTGCTCATCGGCGGCCTCCGCATCAGAGTCCACTCCAGTCTGGCCGGACTCTGTGTTGGAGGGCAGGGCCGGATGGCCCCTTCGGGGCCCTGTTAGGCCCGTGCGAGGCGGGTCAGACCCGCCTCTGGTGCCGCCGTGTGGGGCACGCACCGGATTCTTGTTCTTGATCGCAAGATGCCGAATGGGCGACCTTCCGGCACGTGTGTGTCAGTCAAGCGACCCGGAGGGCCGCGCCCCACGCCTTGGCGCGATCCCGTTCGCCGGCGCGCAGCGGCCCATCGATCTCCTCGATGATGAATCCCCACCGGTTCCGCGACGAGTTCATACGCAGCGTCGGCGTAGAAATTGACTGCTTCCTTGGTGGCGGAGACTGTGTCGACGCGAACCATGAGGCGCAACTGGCGTTCGGGGATCTCGCGGATGGGGGCGTCGTCGAAGACGAGCTGGGCGCCGAACGGGGAGTCGGTGCTGAAACCGGGAAACGGCTGGTGAAGGTTCTCCTGGCCCGGTTTGGTGTACTGGCAGCGCTCGAGCGAGTTTCCGGATGCCGTCGACTGCATGGGAGGGGCCGACCAGCCCGAGGGGGATCTGACGGGGGCCGGTAGGGGAGTGGGCGTCGGCGGGGTCGAACACGCTGATGCCGTGCCGGGGATCGGTATGGCGGTTTTCCGGCACGGAACTCCAGCTCTGGCTCGTGCAGTACCGGTGCTTCACTACGGCCGCTCCCGCAATCCCTCGAAGGGCCCATTCACCCTCGGTTCGGCGCTGGCGATTGCGGAATCCAGACGCTTTCGTCGATGGCGTGTTTCCAGTACGCGGGGAGGGGGCCCTGTCGTCAGGTGCGTCGCTTCCTGCTGCAGCACCCGGGGAGTGCGTTCTTGGCCAAACTGCCCCAAGTGAGGTTTTCGGGACACCTGTGCTGTCCATGATTCTGCCCGGGCTGGCAGGTGGAAGTCCTGCCTGACACAAAGGGGGGTGGCCGGTGGCGGTCGAGTCGACGGAGACTGCGTGGCGGATTCAGGCGGCTGTTGCGGATTTGACGGCCAAGGCTGATTCGAAGGCCTCGTTTGCACTGACCGTGCAATCCACGGCTTTGGCTGTCTTAGGACTGCTTGTGGGTTCCCAGCGAGCGGCAGGTGACCTCGACTCTGGCGCATCACGGCTGTTGCTGTGGTGCGGCGTCCTACTCATGGTGGGCGGAGCCAGCTGCGCGGCCTGGGCCATCTCGCCGAACCTCCGAAAGGAGCGGCGGGGGCCGGAACGTGACGACGACTTCCTGTACTTCGGGCATGTTCGGCACTTGGAACCGGCGGAGCTCGAAGAAGTCCTCCGGAACAAAGATCCGCTGCCACCGCTGTCCCGGCAACTGGTGGTGATGAGCGAGATCGCCTGGACGAAGCACCGCCGCGTGCAGTGGTCGCTCACGTTGGCAGTTGCGGGCTGCACCGCCTTCGCTCTCGCGACTGTGGTCGGATGACCCACCAGTACGGCAGGACGCTGATGAACTTCTGCTCCCTGGTATCCGCCGACGTATGGCGCGACCTTGTCGAACGCGGGCGCCGGCGAACGTTCCGGCGTGGGTCCGTGCTGCTGCGAGAGGGGGAGTCGCCCGACTCCGTGATCGCACTGGTCGACGGCCTGGTGAAGGTGACCCAGATCAATGAGTGCGGGGACGAACTGACGCTGACGCTGCGTGGACCAGGCGAAGTGCTGGGGGAAATAGGCGCCTTACTCGGGCGACCACGCTCGGCCACCGTCACCGCAGTCCGTCCGTGTACAGGCTTTGTTCTGCCAGCCCACGCCTTCCGCGGCTACATAGAGCGCCATCGCCTGGAGACGGTGGTGTACCAGCTGACCGTAGAGCGGCTCAACACCCACGAACGCCTGCGAGCGGACCTCGCGCACCTGCCACGCGTGGCGCGCATGGCCCGCATCGTCAGTCACCTCGCAGACGAAATCGGCCACCCGCACGGCGACGACGGCCTCGTCGTCGAGTTGGGCATGGTCCGCACAGAGCTGGCCACCATGGCGGCCATGAGCCGCTCATCAGCACTTGACGCTCTCAGCCAGCTGCAGGCGGCCGGTGTCCTGACACTCGGCCGCCAGAACCTGGTCATCAACGATGTCGCCCGCCTCAGGGCAGCCGCCCGGGACGAGAAGCAGCTTCCGGGCGGCATCGGCTGCCAGGGCGACGCACCCAGCATGTGACTCAGCGCACGCCCGTACCGTCCAGTCCTGGACCATCTCGTCCCTGCTCCTCCGCGAAGGTCGTGTTCGCCGCGATTCCGCGGAGGACACCCGACGAGAGGAGCGGCACATGTTGCCGTCTTGGGAGCCGTTGTGGCCCTACCGGGCCGTACTGGCGGTGGACGCCCGCAACTTCAGTGCGCTGGACAGCAGGGGCATGCAGCAAGTGAACGCCGACATCCTGCCGTTGCTGTCCGAGGCGCTCAGCGCCAGCAACGTGAGCGCTCAGTGGCAGCTGCGGGTTTTCGGCCAGCACGCCGGAGACAGCTACGTCGCAGGCATGGACCCAGAGGTGTTGCCCGCGCTGGTGGGCTGCTTCCCCGACGCCCTGAGGCAGGCTCTTGGGCGCCGACGCGCGGATAGCCCTGCCAGTACGCCCCTGCAGCTCAGGGTCAGTATCCACGTCGGCCCGCTGCCACACACTGGGCTGGGCGTACCGATGGTGCACACCCACCGGCTCCTGGACGACGACGCACTGCGCACCCTGCTGAACCGCGCGAACCCGGAGATCACAAACACGGCGGTGATCATCTCGCAACGCGTCTACGAGGACGTTTTCGAAAGCGGCTGCATCAACGGCGACGTCCTGCCCGACCAGTTCATGCGGCACCTGGTGAAGGTGAAGAAGTTCCAGCAGCCGGCCTATGTCCACATCCCCGGCTTCGATTGGCGGCTCGCGGACCCCGACATCTTCGAACCCCTCGACAGCACGGATGCGGCCACTGAGCAGCCGGCCACTCCGCCCGGAGCATCCCCTCAGCCGGCCTCCACTGCCCCGGGCACGGTCAGCTTCAGTCATACGGGCGAGCACGGCATCCAGGCCTACAACCACTTCGGCGGCGGGCGGGGGCAGTGATGATCGACAACGAGCAGGGCCAGCGAGGAGGCACGGCGACCACGTCGCCATCGGCGGAGCCACCGCCGGTGGAGCCGGTCGAGCCGAACGATCCCGCAGGATCCCCTCCACCGCCAGACGGCGGCGCGCCGAACGGTCAGCCGCAGTCCAGCTCCGTGCGCTTCAGTCACTCCGGTGAGCACGGCATCCAGGCCTACAACCTGCACCTGAACGGTGATCAGGCGATATCCGTCCCCATCACCGAGAGCGACGCCGACTATAAGGCGAGCCAGGATGGCCGGTTCGTCCCGCCACGCAACACAGACCAGTGGGAGGCCGCTTCCAAACTGCTGGACGAATACGGAGTCATCGTGCTCTGCGCAGCCCAGGGCAACGGCCGGCGCACGGCTGCCATACGCCTGCTGAGTACCGTGACCAGCCCTCGGCCGGCCCTCTTCGACCTCGACCCGGAATGGTCCAAGCCCTCGGTCCGCCCGCTGCCGAAAGAGGCGGGGCTGGGATGCATCCTTGATCTCTCCGACCTCGCGGAGCAACCTGGCGAACGGCTGGGCACCGACCTGGTCAGCTACGGGGCGGCGCTGCGCAAGAACAACTCCTTCCTCGTCATCCTGGCCACGCCCGCCGATTGGTATGGCCACTGGGCCGAACCAACGCTGCCCTTCACCGTCCGGCTGGAGTCTCCCGACGCGCGCGCCCTCGTCACAGCGGAATTCCGGGCGAACTACCGCGGTGATCGTGTGACCTGGTTGGACAGGACGGAGTTCGCTGGCATCTGGAAGGCCAACCCGTCCGCGCGTGCCGCGTGGCGCCTGGCTGACCGTCTGCTCCGGGCGTCCGGCCAGGAGCAGATCCAGGCGATCGTCGATGAGTTCGGCGACTGGCACGGTGAAGTCGAGAGACTCCTCAGCAGGAATCGGGCGACGGGGGGCGACACGCAGCTGCTGTCCACCCGGGTTACGGTCTGGGCGGGCGCCCTGCTGCACGGAGGACAGCGCGGGTCCGTCATCAAGGCAGCCGATGACCTCCTGACCCGGCTCGGGCTTGAGCGCCACCCTGTCAACGTTCTGGCCGACGCCACCACGTCGAGCCGCCTGGACGGTGCGGAGATCACTCGCGACGGAGACCGGGCCTTCCACGACACACAGAAAGAAGGCCTGCCCGCCGCCATCCTGCGTCACCTTTGGGACGAGTTCCCCACCCAGCATGAACTCCTGCGCAGGTGGGCCATTGGCATCGCCGCAGACCGCACCGTCCCGGAAGAGGACGCCCGGCTGATTACCACCGCACTGTGGAAACTGGCGGCGCACCGCCACGACCGGGCCATCCTCGACGGGCTGGCGAGCGACCTCAAGGGCTCTCGGAGGGTCCTGGCGGTCGAAGCCCTCACCAAAGCAGCCGGGGACGCCGAGTTCGGCCGCTACGTCAGGGACCGCCTGCGCCAGTGGATGGACGCCAAGAACCCTTCGGACGACAAGGTCGAGCTCGTCATCGAGATCTGCGCAGGCACCTGGGGAATCCAACAGCCGACCCTTGCCCTGACACGGCTGGGCAAAGCAGCAGGCCACAAGACGTTCGGATCCGCAACCGTCGTCAATGCCTTCCAGCAACTCGCGCTGCAACGACCGGACGATGTGCGCAAGGCCGTCGACCAATGGCTCACCGACACCGAAAGCCGGCCCGCCGACGAGCCCCTGCGCCGCCAGACTCTCGGATCCTTCCTCGCCCTCGTCTCCAGCGACGAGGGAACAGACCTGATCCTGAACAACACACACGACACCGAAGCCCGGCCGCGCATCATCCACGCATGGCAGAAACTGCTGTCCACCGACGACGCCGTGGACGCGGTCGTCACGCAATTGTCGCGATGGCATGAGCGATTCCAAGAGCACCCCGACCGCCGGGAAGCCGTGGTGGACGTCCTCGCCGACATCTTCGCCCCACCCAGCCTCCGCCCCGGTCTCGACCGGCTCATGGTGACGGAAGAAGCGGCCATCCTCCCCTTCTGGCGCGAGGTCCTGGTGCTGGCCGCCAACCGCTACCAGGCCTCCAAGGAGGCATCGACCCCTTGACGACCGACGGACCCGGCCCGTGGTGGAACCGCCGGCGCAGTCGGATCCGGGCCCAGTGGCCCACACGCCTCCCCGGCATCCGCTTCTGCGCCCGCGGCACCCTCACCTACCAGGCACACGCCAACATCAAGGACGGCGGCACGGCCAGCGCCCGAGCCGCCGCACGACTCGCCCTGGACGAACTCGGCCGCGGCATCACCCAGAACCACATGCCCGAACAGCTCACCACCGCACAAGAAGGCCTCACACTCGCCGCAGCGCACTGGCACACCCCCAAGGACACCCCAGGCCTCTGGCTGAAGGCACACATCACCCTGCTGCTCACCGAGCAAGACGCAAACCGGGCCCAGAGATACCAAGACGCCATACGCGAGGTGACACTCCAGCTCGCGCAGGAACACGAACGCCGAGAACGGTTCAGACAAGCGGTGTTCAACAGCCCGGACGCCACGCGCATCTGGTGGCTCGACCGCCACCTGGACGCCCTGCAATCCCTCGACTGGGACCTCTTCAAGGAGAAGATCCTCCCTCTCGTCGGCACGGCCGACGACATCCAGTCCAAGGCCGAACGCATCGCCCACACCCTCCTGTACGTCTGGGAGAAACTGGGCAATGACCCAGGACAACACGCCCGCTTCACCACCACCGTCCGCACCGTCCTGGACCAGATGGGATGGAACGACGCGCTCGCCTGGTCGGCACTGGGCGAGCCGTCAGCGGCTGATTCGACCGAGAGCGTCCGCGATGACGGCGCAGAGCAGGGTCGCGTCGCCGAGGCGGGCACGGCCCGATGAAGCTATCCGCCCTGCGCTGGCTGCTCGACCCGGCAACCAGCCTCCTGGCTCTGCGGCTTCGTGCTCAAGAAGGCGGCCGTATGTCCTACGACGCGGCCTGGCGGCTGGCCCGGGTGACCCGCCACCCCGACGAAATGGTGTACCGGCACCACGGACATCTCGCCGAGGACTCCCGCGACGAAAATGATCAATGAAAAGTCGGTTCACGCGCTGAGCCGTTGCGGAAGAACTGGCGTTACTGCCCCAGGGACGGATCCGGCCCGAAATCGGCGACCTGCATGGTGGCCGCTCCTCCGGGTGGGCTGTTGAGCACCCCACGGACACGTACGGGGATCCCGGAGTCGTGGCAGCGGACTGCCTCGTGGTAGCCGGCGTCGGGGAGATCCATCCAGACCGTTCGGGTGCGTCGCTGGATGAGGACTTGGACGCCCACCCTGCCTGTCTCATCGTCCGGATGCCGGTTCAGGTCGGTGACCAAGCCGTAGATCACGTTCTCGCGACTATAGACACTCGTCTTGAGCTGGTCGGATACCCGTTCCACGATCGCGATGGCATCGCGGTCGAACTCGACCTCATGTGGAGTGCCGGGCGGGGCCGCCGCCACACGGGACCAGTTGAAAGTGACGTCCAGCCTGTCGACCCCGTCGCTGTTCACGACCTTCGACAGGGCTTGGCACAGTTCGTATGAGACGCCTTCCCCGATGGAATCCGTGATCTCGCTGGGCGTGGGAACCCGCTCGGCGGTCGCCATTTCCTCCAGCACGCCCAGGGCGCGGGACATGGTCGCGGTGACTCGTCGGTCGAAGAGCGTCTCCTCGACCTCGATGCCGATCTGTTCCTGTCCCCGCTCGTACACGTCCAGTGGCGACCGCGCCTGGCTGATGATGGGCACGATGTAGGAGCCCTTGCGGGTCTGTCCGAGGCGGACGTCGCGGGCCTGGTCGCGGGCGCGGGTGGGGAAATTGCGAAAGTGTCCCTGGCGGCGGATGGTGGCTGTGGCCGAGGCCACGCGGAGGCGCTTGGCGGACTGGAACAACTCGAATCCGGCGTCCAGCGGAATCGATCCGTCGTGAATGGTGGGGTGGGAGGCCCTGAGGTCCGTGACGTCGTGGAACACGGACGCGACAGCGTCCTGCACGGTCCGCGTGTCTTCGGCGCTGACTCGCGCCAGGTCCTCGACGAGCATGCGTGCACGCTTCCCGAAGTCCGGCGCTCCCGGCTTCATGGGGACGAGCACGACTTCCTCGGTCGGCCCTGGCCGGCGCCAGAGTTCGGCTACGTCACCACCGGACACGGTGGACCAGCCGGTGACCTTGAGATAGCTCCGGATCTCGTCGGACCCGAAGGGAAGCATGTCGGTAGCCATGTCAGTTCACCCTCGTGCTGCCGGACAGGAGAATGCCGCGCGCCATGTCGAACATGCCGCGCATGGACTTCACCGAGAGCTGCTGCTCCACCGGGAGACTGACTGCTGTCGTGGCGCGGCTGTCCGTCGAGCTGCGCCCGTGTAAGCAAGCTCAGTACCCGTGACAGGCGAGTACGACAGAATCGGTGTGCTGGGTGACCCAGAGCTCGAGGTTCGGCGGCACCACCAAGAGAACCAGGTGCCCAGGTGCCGAGCGCTCTGTGCTGCGCAGTTTGTCGTAGGTCTCGACATCCAGATCGAAGCTGTACCCGCCTCGGACAATGCGTGGACTCTGAGTGCATTTGAGCTGAAAGTCGATCATCAGGCCGCGATCCCGGAGGGTGACGTCCACGCCGTCCTTGTCGACGTTCCACTCGCCCACGGTGTAACCGCCTTGGGAAGCGAGTGCGTGTACGTACGCGCGGCTGATCTGTTCCTTCTGCCAGCTTGTCGCCTCGCCTGCCACGCGCCCTCCCCCTCGCTGCTTGATCGTGAGGATAGGCGCGGAGAATGCAAGTGGGAACAGGGCCTCTGGGCCTGGGTCCGCGACGGAGGGCGGCGCCACATCCTTCTCCCTCCGCGGCGTCGAGCAGGGACATGAGTCCTCGACCTGAAGTCTCTTCAGCGTAGTGACGCGGGTCGGACGGGCGGAGCAATGGCGGGCCAGACAGGGGTGTAGCACCTGCTGAGCCGCCACTATGCCGCCGACAGTGTGAGAGGGGCTCCGCCGTCTGCCGCCACCTGGTGGAGGAATCCGGGCGCCTCGGCCTGATCAACAAGACCGACTCCCAACTCATCACGCGCTCCCTCACCGAACCTCACCCACCGCCTCCGAACTTCAGGTCCCGGCGGCGGGTTTTCTTGTTCCAAGGAGGCGTCGGGCGGCCATCCGGATCCAGTCCGGATGGCCATCTCGAATCGAGGGAGAAGAACCGGGCGTTGCCTGAGTCGGCGGCTTCGCGATGGAGAGCCTCGATTTCTGCCTGCTCTCCCCGGTCGGTGTGCCGCGCAATTAGCGCGCGCAGAGCGTCGACGTTGCCGGCATCCGCTGCCTCGCGGTATACGGCTTCAGCGGCACGGAGGTCTCGGGCCCTCTCCCATGACACGGCCAGCTCCATCAAGGCGTCGTGATGTCCAAGACAGGCGGCTTCGCGGTACAGCGCCCTGGCGCTCGCCGCGTCGCCATTTCTGTCTCGCCAGCGTGCCAGTTCGTGCAACGGGTGGCGCTTGTTGATGTCTGTGTGGACAGCTTCCCGGGCGAGGGCTTCGGCCTCTGCAGAATCGCCGTTCTCGTCGTGCCATCGAATGAGTTCCCCGAGGGCGTACGGGTGCCCCGCTGCTGCGGCCTCCCGAAAGAGAGTCTCGGCGGAGGTCATGTCGCCGCCCTTTGCCCGCAGGACTGCGAGGTCGCGAAGGGCCTGGCGGCGGCAGGTTGCGCTGGCTTGTCGCGCTACGGCTTCCGCGTCTTCGTGTTGTCCGGCCCGTTCCGACAGGAAGATCAGGGCGCGTGTGGCTTTGGTATCGCCGATGTCGGCAGCCTCGCGGAAGAGAGAGTGGGCGCTCTCGGTGGCCCCGTCCTTCAAGCGGCGGATGGCCAGGGCGTGCAACGCACCGGAGTTGCCGGCGGCGGCCGCTTGCCGCGCCATGACTTCTGCGGCTTCGTGGTCCCCGGCATCCTCACGAAGCAGGCACAGTGGGTGCAGGCTGGGAACGTCACCCGTTTCGGCGCAGTACCGCAAGAGAGCCTCAGCGGCGGTTGTGTCGCCGGCTTCCTGGCGCCGCACAGCGAGAGCCCGCAGAGTCGTCGGGGATCCCGTGTCGGCCAGCGCCTGCGCCAGGGCCTCCGCGGCTGCACTGTTCCCCGACTCCTCCCGTCGCTTCACCAGACTCCGCAGGGCCTCCGTATGACCCGCTTTCGCTGCTCTGATGGCAAGAGCCTCCGCATCCTGCGGGTCCCCGGCATCGTCCCGCAGCATGGCGAGGTCGCGCAGAGCCGCTGACCAGCCGGCCTCGACCGCCTGGCGGAGCAGCGCTTCGGCAGCGGCCCTGTCCCCGGCCTCCGCTCGCCAGATGCCCATCACATGCAAACCCATGGGGGATCCGGAAGCAGCTGTGATCCGGGCTGCGGCCTCCGCGCCGTCGGGGTCTCCGCCCACTGCTCGCGACCAGAGAAGCGCTGTTTCCTTTTCGAGGTCGTGGCGTTCGTCGATTTCCCCTCTGAGACCTCCCGTCACGCCGGCACGCTCCAGCTCAGCTCGGCGTTGGAGATGGTGGGCCCACTGGAGGCGGTGACGGCTCTTGGCGGCTGCCGCCAGGCTGCTGAGGTCGTCGAACTGTGTGAGATGTGACAGGGCTGCACTCCAGAACGACGCAGGCGGACAGAGCCGGGACCGAGTGCGACGGCCATGCTGCTCCAGATAGTCGGCAAGGCGGAACACCGGACCGGTGACGCCCGACTCATCGGACGGGATGTCTCCGGGCGGACGCTGCTTGGGGCGCGTGTTGGCCGGACGCAGTGGAGCCTGTTTGCCGTGGACGGTCTCTGCCAGTTCGTCCAGAGCGTCTTGGGCCCAGTCCCTCGTGTGATGAAGGGTGACGTAGTCCTCCTCGTCGATGTAGTCGACCGCCGCCTCGGTCAGGAAGTCCTGGAGCAGATGCAGCCCCACGCCGAGACGCCGGGCGTCCATGGCCGCCTCCAGTACGGCTCTGGCGGGAGGAGACGCGGTGAGGTAGCGATGAAGCAGAAGAGGGGCCCCAGCCAGGTCCTGCGCCACTCGACCGCTTCTGCGAGCTCGTCCGAGCGCGTCGGCGAGAAGTTGATCGCCGGTCCGTGCCCGTGCGGTTGCTTCCTGGAGTGCCTTCGCATCGAAGGCATCGGGGACGTGAACGACCCGGCCAGTGAGGAGTTCGCGCACTCTGCTGTGCGGGTCCGGAAGCCCAGGGGTCGGCTGGGCGGTGTACTGACGTGCGTACTCGGGCCACAGAGTGCCCAGCACCAGTACGGGACCACGTTCTGGAGCGGTGAGCAGGGCATGGAGGGCGGCAGCGATGCGCTCTCCGTAGCTGTGGTCTCCTAGATAATGTTGGGCCTCGTTCAGCCATACGACAGTGTGCGGGCCCACATGGGCGAGCTCGTCGTGCGCCGCCTCGGCACGCGTCGGGTTGAAGGGGTGCCACAGGTGCCACCCCTTCGCCCCCAGCGGTTGCACGGCCTCCCAACACGCACGCGTCTTGCCTGTCGAGGAGGACCCGACCAGCACCACCATCAGTCGATCGCCCGACGCTGCCGCTGACACCGCTTCGGCCAGGACCCGGTCGTGGTTGCGGAGTACATATCCGGAGAGCGCAGAGCCGGGCAAGTGGCCTTCGCCGGTGCCAGCAGGATGAACCTCCAGATGATGCGGGTCCCACTCCGCGATCGGCCTTCCGATCGGTTCTGCCTCAGATACCGCTGCGTCCTCTCCGACAGCGAAGCGCCTCAGGCGCAGCAGCTCGGTTTCCGGGAGGCCCAGCGCGTTCGACAGCGAGGCCACCGTTCCGGGGGAGGCAACGGGAGCCTTGGGGTTGAACGCCTCCTGGACTGTTGTGCGGCCCAGTCCCGCGCGGGCGGCGAGCTGGGTCTTGGTCAGACCGAGCGTTGCCAAGCCGTCGTCGAGCCGCCTGCGGAGCTCGGTCAGCGCCGCCTCACGCTCCCACGTCCCATCGTTCACCCGGCAAGGCCTTTCCATGCGACCCGTTCGTAGGTGTTCATCTTCCACCGGCCGAACCATGGCGAACACAACCTCTCCGACTCTGGGATGCGTCGAAACCACCCAGCAGCTTGGAGTCGCAGTGCCCGGTCACACCCTTCTTCTGTTCGCCGCAGCGCTGGTCGTTCAATTCGCCTTGTTGGCTGCCGCAGTCGCCGGCAAGCTCGCGCGCCTCGACGGTGCCTCCTATCCGTCCGCTCTGGCCCGGGCCGCTGTCACCTTCGCAGCCGTGCTGACACTGGCGGCGGCTCTGACGTCTGCCCTCAACGCGCACATGGGGTGATCAACTGGCCGTCCGCTACACCGCGTGCCCACGACACGGCCTGCGGGACCGGCTCGGGCCGACAACTCGAGCGACCTCCTGGCCGGTCACGGCAGCGGTCGGGTCCTTGCGGCCTCGTAACGTGCTCCGGACCCGCCGGCGTGTACCGAGGGCTGGAGCCACGGGTTGCCGTCCAGCACAGCTTCTCGCCTCACAACAACACGGCGATGTGTTGTCGCGTTCATATCCTCATGACCTGCGCTGTACCAAAGTGCCAACCATTTCGCTGATTCTGCGGCTCCGGCTGCTGAGGCCACTTGGCATCAGTGCAGGTCGTGAACGTGCCCTGGTGCCAACTAGCGAGCCCGGTCACACGGTCCCGGGACCGGGACAGGTCCCGTTCCCCGGCGAGGATCTTCTAGCGTGCGGCGAGCCGCTCCAGGAGGGCGGTGCTCCGGGCGAGCAACGCCTGCTCCTCGTCCGTGAGTTCGGCCTCGATGGCCTGGGCGAGCCAACCGGCCCTGCGGCCGCGCTCGGCTTCGAGCGCGGCCCGGCCCGCGTCCGACAGCTCGACGAGCGACTTGCGGCCGTCCGTGGGGTGTGCCCGGCGCGTGATCAGGTTCTGCTCCATGAGGAGCCCCACCGACCGGGCCATGGACTGGGGTCGTACGCGCTGATCGGCGGCGAGGTCGCTGGTGGTCATGGCGCCGTTGCGATCGAGTGCGCCGAGCACCGCGGCCTGGCCCAGCGGAATACGGTCCTCGTCCTTGGCGCGCCGCAGCAGCTTGCCCATCGCGGTGCGCAGTTCTGCGGCGATGGCGGCGGCTTCCGAGGTGGGCATAGGGCACTTTACCCCGTCGGCCGGCCTGGGTGTGCAGCTGACCTGCACAGCAATGCTGTACAGCAAAACTGAACAGCATTGCTGTATGGTTTGGCCTCGTCGGGCTCAGCGCCAGCGTTGTCGCAGCCGGGGCCACGGCACATGACAACGGGGAGGAACCGCCATGTCCGCACAAGCAGTCGGAACCGTCGACGCCACCATCGAGACCGTCACCGCCCGCCGGATCATCGACAGCCGGGGCAACCCCACGGTCGAGGTCGACGTCGTCCTGGCGGACGGCTCCCTGGGGCGCGCGGCCGTCCCCTCCGGCGCCTCGACCGGAGCCCGGGAGGCCGTGGAACTGCGCGACGGAGACGCCGCGCGCTGGCACGGCAAGGGCGTCGACCGCGCTGTGGCCCACGTCAACGGGGAGATCGCGGCGTCCGTCCGCGGTCGGGACGCGGCGGACCAGACGGGGCTCGACGCCGCGCTGGTCGCCCTCGACGGCACCGCAACCAAGTCCCGGCTCGGCGCCAACGCGATCCTCGGCGTCTCCCTGGCCGCCGCCAAGGCTGCCGCGGCGGCCCACCGCCAGCCCCTCTACCGCTATCTCGGCGGCGCCGGCGCCCACCTCCTGCCGCTGCCGATGATGAACATCGTCAACGGCGGCGCCCACGCCGACAATCCGCTGGACTTCCAGGAGTTCATGATCGCCCCGGTGGGCGCGGACACCTTTGCCGAGGCCGTCCGCATGGGCAGCGAGGTCTTCCACACCCTGCGCCGCGATCTGCTGGCCGCCGGGCACTCCACGGGAGTCGGCGACGAGGGCGGCTTCGCGCCCGCGCTGCGTACCGCCGAGGAGGCGCTCGACTTCGTGACGGCCGCCATCGAGCGCACCGGCTACCGCCCCGGCGCGGACATCGGACTGATCATGGACCCGGCGTCGTCGGAGTTCTTCCGCGAAGGGGTGTACGACTACGCGGGCGAGGGGGTGCGCCGCACCCCCTCCGAGAACGCCGACTACCTGACCAAGCTCATCGACGCGTACCCCATCGTCTCCATCGAGGACCCGATGGCGGAGAACGACCTGGACGGCTGGCGCGAGCTGACGGCCCGCGTCGGCGACCGCTGCCAGCTCACCGGCGACGACGTGTTCTGCACCAACGAGACGCTGCTGCGCGAGGGCATCCGCACCGGCGTCGGCAACTCGATCCTGGTCAAGGTCAATCAGATCGGGACCCTGACCGAGGCGCTGGCCGCGGTCGCCACCGCCCACGAGGCGGGCTGGACGGCTGTCATGTCGCACCGCTCGGGCGAGACGGAGGACACCACCATCGCCGATCTCGCGGTGGCGACCGGCTGCGGTCAGATCAAGACCGGCTCGCTCTCCCGTTCCGACCGCACGGCGAAGTACAACCAGCTGATCCGGATCGAGGAGGAGCTGGGCGACTCGGCGCGCTTCGCGGGCCGCTCCGTGCTGCGCGCCTGACGGTCCGGGGCGGGGTCAGCGGTACTCGCAGAGGTAGGCGGTCTCCACCGCGACCTCGATCTGGAACCTGCTGTCGCCGGGGACCTTGAAGTGGTCCCCGGCGGCGAAGGTCTCCCACTCGCCGGCGCCGGGCAGCATGACCGCCAGGGCCCCGCTGACCACGTGCATGATCTCCGGAGCGGCGGTGCCGAACTCGTACTTCCCGGGAGCCATGACGCCGACGGTCGCCGCACCCTGCTCCTGCGTGAACGCGATCGACTTGACCGCGCCGTCGAAATACTCATTGACCGTGAACATGTGCATCCTCAGGGGAATCGGGCGGAACGGGTGGCCGGGTCATCGGTTGCCGGCCACGGGTAGGGGCACCTTAACGGGGCGGAGGCGGCCGGCGGGCCGCCCTCTCAGTCGGTCTCACGTGCTGGACCGGGCTGTTGCGGGTGCCGCGCGAACCAACGGGCGACCGGTTCCGCGGTCACTCCGTGCAGGATCACGCTGAGCAGCACCGTCGCACTGGTCATGTTCACCACGAAGTCGGCGTCCTCCTCGGGGAGTTGGACGTACGCGAGGACGGCGAAGACGATCGAGGTGACGCCGCGCGGCCCCAGCCAGCCGATCGCGGCCCGCTCGGCCCGGCTGAACACCGTGCCGGTGAGCGATGCGACCACCGGGACGAACCGGGCCACGGTCAGCACCAGCAGCGCGTAGGCGAACACCTGGAGCGCGACCCCGTCGGCGAACGCCTCCGCGGCCAGCGCGCCGAACGCGTACCAGGCCGCCAGGGCCAGCAGGTGGCTGACGTCCTGCACCAGGTCGAGGGAGTCGCTCCCGATCACGAGGACGGTGTTCGCGTACCAGAGGCCCGCCACGAACGCCGCGACGAAGCCGTTGCCCTCGACGAGGACGGAGGCCGCGTACGTCAGGAACGGCAGGGCGAGCCCCGCCAAGCGCAGGCTCGCGGGCTTGGCCCACCCGGACTCCAGCGCCCGGCGCACCACCCGGGAGGCCAGATACCCGAGCACGCTGCCGACGATCGCGGCGTACACGGCGCCCTGGAGGGCATTGAGGAGCAGGTCGCCGAACGTGTCGCCCTCGGCGGAGACGAGGTTGGCGACGCAGAAGACGAAGAGCGGCGAGATCAGACCGTCGTTGAACCCGCCCTCGATGTTGAGCGCGGCCCGCACCCGCAGCGGCATGCGCTCGTCGCGCAGGATCATCAGGACCGGCGCCAGGTCCATGGGCATGACCACGAGGGCCGCGACCGCGAGGAGCCACCAGCTCCTGTCCGGGAAGACCAGCGCGCCCGCCAGCGTGGCGAGCGCGACGGAGGCCGGCAGGGCGATTCCGAGGAGTCTTCCCTCGCCGACCGGGCCGCGCAGCCGGGCGTAGTCCCGCGCCTCGGTGGCGTCGGTGAACAGCATCACCGCGAGCACGAGTTCGATGGCCCGCTGGAAGGTGTGGGTGTCCACGTCCAGAGGCACGACCGGGTGATCGAGACCGCTGAGGAGGATGCCGGCCGCGGCGAAGGCGATCGGAGCGGTGATGCTCCACCGTGCGAGCCGGTCGGACACGACGGTCCACAGGAACAGCAGGGTCAGCAGGACGAGGATGGCAATCACGGCGGCTCGCTGAGACGGGAGAGGGGCAGAGAGGGCGGGAAGGCCGGGGACGGAGGGGGAGCGGCCGAGGCGAAGGGCGTCCGGTTTCAACGCGGCAGCGCCTGCTCGGCCCAGATGACCTTTCCCTCGCGGCCGTGCCGCGTGCCCCAGCGCTCCGCGAGCTGCGCGACGAGGAGCAGGCCGCGGCCGCCCTCGTCGAAGGTGCGGGCCCGGCGCAGGTGCGGCGCGGTGGCGTTCGCGTCGAAGACCTCGCAGGTCAGCGAGGACTGACGGATCAGACGGAGCCGGATGGGGGGCTTGCCGTAGCGGATCGCGTTCGTCACGAGCTCGCTGACCATGAGTTCGGTACCGAAGGCCAGGTCCTCGAGTCCCCAGGCGGACAGCGTCTCGGAGGTGAACCGCCGGGCCCCGGAGACCGCGGCCGGGTCGGAGGGGAGGTCCAGCGTGGCGACGCGGCCGGGGTCGAGTGCCAGGGTGTGTGCCACCAGCAGGGCCACGTCGTCGGCGGGACGGCCGGCCAGCAGCGCGGCGAGAAGCCGGTCGCAGACCTCTTTCGGCGCCCCCGGCGCGCGGCCGAGGACGTCGCACAGGGTGGTGCGCGCGGCGTCGACGTCCTGCGCCCGCCGCTGGATGAGGCCGTCCGTGTACAGGGCGAGCAGGCTGCCAGCCGGCAGTTCGAACTGCGCGGTCTCGAAGGGGAGTCCGCCCAGGCCGAGCGGCGGCCCGATCGGCATGTCGAGGAAACGGGCCGACTGCGGGGCCCGGTCGCCGCCGCCGGGGACGGCGGGGGTGGCCAGGGCCGGCACCACGTGTCCCGCGCTCGCCAGTGAGCAGAGCCGGGAGACCGGGTCGTAGACCGCGTAGAGGCACGTGGCGCTGAGCTCGCCGTCCTCCCGTGCCTCCTCGCGCTGGAGCCGGATGACGACGTCGTCGAGGTGGGTGAGCAGTTCGTCGGGCATGAGGTCGATGTCGGCGAAGGCGCGCACCGCCGTCCGCAGCCGGCCCATGGTGGCGGCGGCGTGCAGCCCGCGGCCGACCACGTCACCCACCACCAGGGCCACCCGGGCCCCGGACAGGGGGATGACGTCGTACCAGTCGCCGCCCACGCCCGCGCGGGAACCGCTGGGCAGATAGCGGGCGGCCGCCACGACGGCGGACTGTTCCACCGCGTGCGGAGGCAGCAGACTGCGCTGCAGGGTGAGTGCGGTGGAGCGTTCGTGGGTGTACCGGCGGGCGTTGTCGATGGACACCGCCGCCCTGGCCGCGATCTCCTGGGCGAGGAGGAGATCGTCCTCGTCGAAGGGTGGCGCGCTCTCGTCGCGGAAGAACTGGACCAGGCCCAGGGTGTCCCCGCGGGCCAGCAGGGGCAGCAGCAGCGCCGAGGGGAAGTGGGAGGCCTGTGCGGCGTGGAGCAGGCCGGCGCGACCCGTGGCGAGCGCGCGAGCAGGCTCCGAGCCGGTCGGATAGGTGTGCGTACGCCCTTCGGCGACGGGCGACTCGACGGGCGACTCGCCCGATACCGAGCGCTGGGCGACGCGTCGGAGCAGGGGCGGATCCGTCGGTGTCTGCGCCCCCTCGCCCTCGTCGTCGAGGACGGAGTCGAGCAGGTCGACGGTGACGAGGGCGGCGAAGTCCTCGGTGCAGACGTCCGTCAGCTCCTGCGCGGTCCGGCCGACGTCGAGCGTGCTCCCGATCCGCAGGCTCGCCTCGTTCGTCAGGAGGAGCCTGTGCTGGAGCCGGCGGTCGCGCTCCTCCTGATAGGCCGCGACGACGTGCGCGGAGCCGCGGTCCACGTAGGCGAAACCGGCCTCCATCAGCCGCATCGCAGCGGTGTTGATCAACTCCGGGTCGTCGGTGAACCGGGGGATCTCCGCCTGCATCATGTGGAGCAGGCCGAGGTGGCCGAGCCGGTACGCGCGCAGCAGCGTGGTGATCGGCACGCCGATCCGGGCGTACCGGCGCGCGACCTCCGCGGCCTGTGGCGGCGCGGTGAACTCCGTGGTGTCGATGCCGTGTTCGAGAACGTCCAGGAACGCGGCGACATGCCCGGTCGTCTCCTCCGACACGAGGGCGGCGATGTCCTCGTCCAGTGACGGATCGGGAAGCTCGCTGCGGATGCGCCGCAGCAAGACGTCGGCCGACTGGTTCGTCCGTGGCCGGAGCTCTTGCGCCACCCGCCGCAGGAACGCGTCGACATCGGTCCCCATAGGGAAATTGTGCGGAAACGGGCGGCTGCCTGCCACCGGGGGTGCTTGCCGATACTCAAACATCGCACCCAAAGTAAACTCAAACCAGAGTCGAAATCTACTTGACCGGCTTTCTGTGTCCCAGGCCTCCCTTTCGGCCGGGATGCCGTCGGGTCCGGGAGGGCGCAAGGTGGGTCTCGGACCAGGTCGAGAGGTGGTGCGCCCCATGGGAGGTGGCGAATGACGAGGCCCGGCGGGGGTGCGGGCGCACGGCTGTCGGCGCGCCTTGCCGTGCTCGCGGCGGCCGGTTCCCTGGTCGTGCTGATCCTCTCCGTGCGGGAGGGCGGGCTCGAGGTCGTCGCGGCCGGCCTGCTCGGGCTGGTCCTCGGCGCGGCAGGCCTGTGGTGGTTCCTGGTCCGCCGCGGTCTGCTGCGCCTGCTCGGGGCGCTGGTCGCGATCGCCGCGCCCGCCGGAGTCCTGGTCTTCTACGCGTTCGACGGCCTCTGGCGGACGGCGCTGGTGCTGATCCTGTGCTGGGGCGTGGCGCTCGTCTGCGCGCGGGACGCGCTGCGCAGGGCGCGGCCCGAGCGGTCGCAGCGGGCGGTCGTCGCGTCCCGGCCGAAGCGGCCGTTCCTCATCATGAACCCGAAGTCGGGGGGCGGGAAGGTCGGCCGGTTCGGGCTGGTCGAGAGGGCGGAAGCCCTGGGCGCCCGGGTGGTCCTGCTCGACCCCGGCGCCCCCGCCGACGTGGCCGAGCTGGCCCGGGAGGCGGTGACCGAGGGCGCCGACCTGCTCGGCGTCGCCGGCGGCGACGGCACCCAGGCGCTGGTCGCGGCGGTCGCCGCCGAACACGGGCTGCCGTTCCTCGTCGTCTCCGCCGGTACCCGCAACCACTTCGCCATGGACCTCGGCCTCGACCGCTCCGACCCGACACGGTGCCTCGACGCGCTGACCGACGGTGAGGAACTGCGGATCGACCTCGGCGACGTCGACGGCCGACCCTTCGTCAACACCGTGTCCTTCGGCGTGTACGCCGACATCGTGCAGCGCCCCGAGTACCGCGACGACAAAGCCGGGACGGCCCTGGCGCTCATGCCGGACCTGTTGGTCGGGGAAGGGGTCCGACGACTCGACGCACGGATCGACGGCACGGCGCTCTCCGCCCAGCAGGCCCTCCTGATCAGCAACAACGCGTACGAGTCGCCCGACGAGTTCACGGGCGGCGCCCGCAGGCCCAGGCTCGACGACGGGGAGCTGGGCGTGCTGGGAATCAGGGTGGAGGGTGCGGCGGAGGCCGCGGACCTGGCCGTACGGGGCTCCGAGTCCGACGCGCTGACGGTCACGACGGCGCAGCGGGTCGAGGTGACCACCGACGAGGCGGAGATCCCGGTGGCGGTCGACGGCGAGGCGCTGCGGATGCCCACGCCCGTCGTGTGCACCCTGCGGCCGGGCGTCCTGCGGGTCCTCGTACCGCGCGACCGGCCGGGCGTCCCGCCTCCCGCGCCGCGTGTGGACTGGCGGAAGGTCGTCGAGCTCGCCTTCGGCCGGTCCTGACACAGGGTGCCGGTCAGGCGGAGTGGGCTCCCCGGCGGACGGTGACGACCGGAGTTGCCCCGGGGGAGACCTGGCGGGGATGCTGTCGGTCACACGACCGAGAAAGAGACGCAATGCCCTACGTCGAAGCATCCGTCCGCCGCCGGCAGCTGGTGGCCGCCGCCCGCATCGCCCTCGCGAGGGACGGGGTGCCGGGCACCTCCCTGCGCGCGGTCGCGGCCGAGGCCGGGGTGTCCCTCGGCACCATGCAGTACGTGTTCCCGTCCAAGGAACTGCTCCTGCGCGCGGTGATCGAGGACGTGGTGAACGAGATCGCGGAGGTGCTCCGGGAAGCGGCCGACCTGGGGAAGGGTCTGGAGCACGCCGTGCGGCAGGCCCTCGTCGGCTTCTGGTCGCAGCTGGTCGTCGGGCGGACGGACCTCCAGGTCATGCAGTACGAGCTGACCACTTACGCCCTGCGTGCCGCGGGGCAGGAGAGCCTGGCCCGCTGGCAGTACGAGCGGTACTGCGCGGTCGTCGCCGAATGGTGCCAGCGGGCCGCCCAGGAGGCCGGCGAGACGTGCGCGGTGCCGTTCGGCCGGCTCGGCCGGATCGTGGTGGCGACGCTGGACGGCCTGATCCTGCAGTACGTGTGCGATCCGAACGACACGCGGGCGCGTGAGGACCTCGACGCGGCGATCGAGATGATCGTCTCGCTCGCGGCTGTGCGGCGGAACGCCTAGGGGTTGTCCGTGGCGTCGCCCGACCCCTTCCTGCGACTCGGTCGCCCGTATTAATTCAACCCGTCGAACCCTTGTCGACGGCTGAAAGCAGGAATACCGTTCCTACGTATTCAGTCAAGCGACTGACTTACTCGGAGGGTGCGAGATGACCGACGTGGACGTTGTCGTGGTGGGCGCCGGGCTGGCGGGGCTGAGCGCCGCACGCTCTCTGGTGGCGGCGGGCCGGACCGTGGCCGTGCTGGAGGCCCGTGACCGGGTCGCGGGCCGAACCTTCGGAGGATTCCTCAACAACGGGGTTCCGGTGGAGCTCGGCGGTCAGTGGGTCGGCCCCACGCAGGACGTCGTACTGCAACTGATCGAGGAGCTGGGCCTCGAGACCTTCCCCAGCTTCGACGAGGGCGAGGCGATGACCGTCTACGACGGCAAGGTCGTCCGGTACGCCGACGAGACCTTCGGCCTTCCCCCGGAGACGGCCATGGAGGTCGGCCGACTGTGGGAGCAGCTGGAGATCCTCGCCTCGACGGTGCCGACGGAGGCGCCGTGGACGGCCGAGGGCGCCGAGGGCCTGGATCGGCAGACGCTGGACGGCTGGCTCGTCGCGCACACCGAGGACGACGTCGCCCGACGGTTCTTCCGCCTGCTGGTGCCGACCCTGTTCTCCGCGGAGTCCCCCGAACTCTCCCTGCTGCACTTCCTCTTCTACATCAGGTCCGGAACGAGCCTTCAGACGATGATCGCCACCACCGGGGGCGCCCAGGAACGGCGTGTGGTCGGCGGCACCCACCTGATCAGCGAGAAGATGGCCGCCGAACTCGGCGACGCGGTCCGGCTGAACCACGTGGTCCGCACGATCCGCCAGGACGAGGACGGCGTTGCCGTCGAGTTCGAGGGCGGCAGCGTCACGGCCCGTCGCGTGATCGTCGCCCTGCCCCCGACGCTGGCGGGACGGCTCCGGTACGTCCCCGCGCTGCCCCCGCTCCGTGACGGGCTGACCCAGCAGATGCCCGCCGGATCGGTGATCAAGTTCCACATCGCCTACGACACGCCGTTCTGGCGCGCGGAGGGACTGAACGGTCTTGTCCTCAGCGTCGACGACGCGTTCGGCGTAGTCCTCGACAACTCCCCGCAGGACGCCTCCTGCGGGGTGCTCGTCGGCTTCCTCGAAGGCGCCCACGCCCGCAAGGCGTGTCTGCTGACCGCGGCGGAGCGCCGCGAACTCGTCGTCGGAGCCCTGGTGAAGTACTTCGGCCCCCGGGCGGCCCACCCCTTCGACGTCGTGGAACAGGACTGGAACGCCGAGGAGTTCACCCGAGGCTGTTACGGCGGCCGGTTGGGCGCCGGTGCCCTGACCCAGTACGGCCCGGCCCTCTCCGCGCCGGTCGGCCGGATCCACTGGGCCGGCGCCGAGACCTCCGAGACCTGGAGCGGCTACATGGACGGCGCCGTCCGCTCCGGCCGCCGTGCCGCGGACGAGATCCTCGCCGCTCTCTCCTGACACCCGCCCGACCCCCTACCCGGCGGCGCCGTGTGGGTGGTCCGGGGTGCGGATGTGCGGTGGGCGTCCTTCACTGGAATGAGGACGTACCCACCGCTGGAGGAGACATGGCCCCTCGCCGCAGGCGCCGGGCCGCGGGCCCGTGTACGGCGACCGGGGGCGCCGCGCCGGCCGCCGGGGCCGGGAGGGCGCTGATGCCTTGACCGCCGACTCCGCCGGGGATCACCTCCTCGCCCGGTCCCTGCTGCGGGAGATCCTCGCCGACCCCCAGAGTCTCCCGGAGATCCTCGCCCTGTTCGCGGTGCGCCGGCTCGGGCCCGTGGCGCGCCGGAAGGTGGCCGCGCTCCCCGCCGACGAGCCCGCCGAGCTTCGGGCCCGGGTGGTGACCAGGGGCACCCGGGCCGCCGTGACCGAGGGTGCCTTCGTCGGCGGCCCGTTCATGGTCCTCGTCCCGGTCGCGTTCTGCGCCGCGCTGCTGCGCCAGACCCGCACGATGCTGGAACTCGCGGCGCTGGACGGCCGCGATCCGAGGACGCGCGAACGCGCCGCCGAACTCCTCGTGATCCAGGGCGTCCACGACGACGTCGAGCAGGCCGGAGCGGCTCTGGACGCCCGCGAGGGCACCCGGAAGGACGACCCGGCCGAAGTGCACCGGCACGGATTCGCGGCGCTCTGGAACCTGGTTCCCCGGATGGCTCGCCTGCTGGGGGTGATCACTCCCGGCCAGGAGCTCGGGGCCCACCCCCGGCTCGTCCAGGCGGGCCGGTGGCTGCTGCTGGTCGCGGTCATCCTCACGGGCCTGGTCGCCCCGCTCGTGTGGCTGCCGTACATGGCGATGTCGTACAGGCGCGGCACGGCCGACCTCATGCGCCGTGCGACGCTCTTCTACTTCGCCGAACCCGTCTCCGCCCCGCGCCGGCGCTCGCGTCTGTCCCCGGGGGCCGTGGCCGGCGCCGCGCGCGTCGGCCTCTCGATCCTGCTCCCGGTCCTCATGATCACGGGGGTCCTGGCCGCCGATCTGCGCCTGGCGGGCAGCCACTGGCCGGTGCTGGGGATCGTGCTGACGGTGGGGTCGCTGGTGGTGGGCGCCGCGTGGCTGCGGTGGCACAAGCGGCGCGACGAAGAAGAGTGACGGTCCCGTTCCCGTCACGCTCAATTGACGTGACCCGGAGCCGGGTTCGTGGTTACGATGATCGCGATGACTACCTCTCTCGCCAGATTGGGGGCCCCCTCTTCGCGAAGTGAGTGCTGATGCTCACCGACCACGCGAACGGGGACACCCGGCTTTCCTCCTGGTCGCGCGTGCGCGAGTACGCCGTGCCGACCTCCATGATCGAGACCGCGACCGCCCGCCGACACGTCGGTGACTGGGCGGGGGCCTGTGCCGCCGCGGGCTTCGACGTAGACCTGGACCTGCGGGCCGTGGCGCATGCCCACGGTCGCGCGTTCGCGTCCCGAGTACGCTCCGATCTGCGGCACTTGGCGCCCGACCTGCTGCGCTGGCACATGCCCAGGATCGCCCCGGACGGACTGCTGCGCCCCGGACTGACCGTCCCGCTCGCCCGGTACGACGTGCCGGGCCGGGACGGGCCGAGACCGGTGCAACTGGTGGTCCGGACCGTGCCGGCCTGGGCGGACGCCGGGCAGCGGATGAGCCTCGCCCTGTGGGACGGGACACGGGCGGACGACCTCGTCGCCCGCCATCCGCATCCCCGGCCCAGCCGAAGGTTCCGGTTCGACCTGCACCGGCACCTGTGGGACGCCCGCAGGACCGACGAGCTGCCGCTCCGGTCCGGGGCCGGCCTTCCGTCGGAGGGCGACGTTCCGCCGGAGCTGCGGCGCTGCGCCGTGCACCGGTGGGCAGCCGAGGCCGGGATCCTGCTCCGCGCCGACGGGCACGCCGACGGTCCCGTCGCCGTGCGCGTCGGGAGCCGCCGGCTGGTCCTGGAGACGGGGGCCTCCGGCCCGCGGATCTCCGACGGGCCTCCGGGCGGCCACGGTGCCCCGCTGCCGCTCCTGCCGGACGCGGCCACCTGGGTCCTGCCCGACCTGGAGCTGATCCGTGCCGGTGCGATCGAGGCCGACCGGCTGCACCCGCTGGTCGCCGCCGCCCTCGTACCCGGGTGGTCGACGTCCGACGGCCCGTCCCGTACGACGGACCGGGCGGGGGAGCCGCGCATCGTGGAGTGCCGGGGCGCCCGGCACCGGATCGGGCTGGTCGACGGCGTCCTCTCCGCGCTCGACCACGACCCGGCCGAGATACGGCGGGAGGAGCTGCTGGCCGCGCTGTCCGGCACGCCGCTGCCCTGCCTCCGGGCCATCGACGACGCGCACCGCCGCCCGGACAGCCTCACCGGCGTCCGTGAACGTCTGGACCACGGCGACATCGCCGGGGCCCTGTCCGTCGTCGAGGGACTGCTCGGCCCCGACGCGACACTGCGCGACGGACCGCTCCGGGACGCCCTGGAAGCCGCCGTGGAGCGGCGGGTCACGTACGGGCTCTACCGGGCCGGTCTGGTCGGCCCCGCGCCCGGACCCGCCCGTCTGCCCCGGAAGCGCGTCGGCAGGCGTCCCGCCCACCCGCGCGGCGATCGCCGTACCCGCCCGCGCAACGCCGCCGGCGCCTGACGCGGGTCCTCGGCCTGCGCACGCACCCCACCGTCTTCTCGTCCCTTCCCACACGCCCAGGTGATCTCTTTGGCCACATTCGCCCCGTCCGTGCCTGCCCTCCGGCCCCTCGCCCCCTCCGCCTCCCAGCTCGATGTCGCGGCCGATCTGCTCGCGCTGCTGCGCGACACGCGCACCGAACCGCGCCCCGACGACCGGCTGGAGGCGCTCACCCTCGCCGTCGCCGCCGACCTGCCCGTCCTCCTGTGGGGCGAGCCCGGCATCGGCAAGACCTCGGCCCTCACCCAGCTCGCCGACTCCCTCGAACTCCCGCTCACCACGGTGATCGCCAGCGTGCACGAGCCGTCCGACTTCTCCGGCCTGCCCATCGTCGGGGACGATCCCGCGCAGCAGGGCGTGCCGCTGGCCCCGCCGGACTGGGCCGTCCGCCTCGTGCGGGAGGGCCGGGGGCTGCTGTTCCTCGACGAACTCTCCACCGCGACCCCGGCCGTCCAGGCCGCCCTGCTCCGGCTCGTCCTGGAGCGCCGCATCGGCTCGCTCCAATTGCCGCCCGGCGTCCGGATCGTGGCCGCCGCCAACCCGCGGTCCTCGGCGGCCGACGGCTGGGAGCTGAGCGCGCCGCTGGCCAACCGCTTCGTGCATCTGCAGTGGACCCACGACCACGAGGTGGTGGTGCGCGGCCTCGGCGGGACCTGGCCCCGTGCCACGCTGCCCCGGCTCGACCCGCAGCGGCTCCCGGATGCCGTGGACCGGGCCCGGCGCGCGGTGTGCGGGCTGCTCGACGTCCGACCCGCGCTCGTCCACCGGCTGCCCGGCAGCGAGACGCGCCGAGGCGGCCCCTGGCCGTCCCCGCGCAGCTGGGACATGACGGTGTGTCTGATAGCCTTCGCGACCGCGGCCGGCTCCTCACGGGACGTGCTGTCGCTGCTCGTCCGGGGCACCGTCGGCGACGGTCCGGGGCTCGAACTGCTCGCCTGGCTGGACCGGATGGACCTGCCGGACCCCGAGGAACTGCTCGCGGATCCGGAGAACGCCGAACTGCCCGAGCGCGGCGACCGGCGTCAGGCCACGCTGGAAGGGGTCGTCGAAGCGGTCAAGGCACGTCCGAGCAAGGAGCGTTGGGACGCGGCGTGGGCGCTGCTGGTACGAGCCCTGGAAACCGGCGCGCCGGATCTGGTCGTCGTCCCCGCGACCACACTCGCCGCGCTGCGGCAGGAGGAGTGGGACGTGCCGGACGCGATCGAGCGGCTGGCCGGCGCGGTGTCGGTGTCCCGCCGCGCGGACCGCTCGGTGGCCCGTGCGGTGACGGCGGGCCGATGAGCGCGGACACCAGCGTGGGCGTCGGCGCGGAGACGGGCGGAGCGGAGGGCGGGACTCCGGGCCCGTCCGCGCCCCTCGCCCTGGACCGGGAGAAGCTGTTCGCCGCCCGGCTGCACGCCGTGAAGGTCCGGCCCTACCTCGCGACGGCGCTCTTCGCGCTGCACGTCGTCGAATCGCGGCGGGTGCCGACCATGGCCGTCGACCGGCACTGGCGGTGCTACGTCTCCCCGCACTTCGTGGCCCGGACGCCGGTCGAGGAACTCGCCGGGGTGTGGGTGCACGAGGTGGCGCACCTGCTGCGCGACCACCACGGGCGCGGCGACCGGGTGGCGAAGCAGCGTGGGCTCACCGGTGCGGGGGACCGGCTGCGGATGAACATCGCCGCCGACTGCGAGATCAACGACGACGTCTACGGCGACGGGCTGGCGCAGCCGGAGGGGGCGGTCCTGCCGAAGCTGCTGGGGCTGTCGGAGGGCGAGCTCATGGAGGACTACCTGCGCCAGTTCCGGCTCGGGCCGTGGCTGGACGACATGGCCGCCTGGCTGGACTGCGGCAGCGGCGCGGACGGGCTGGAGCGGGAGTGGGACCTCGGCCCGGACGGCGCGCACGGCCTCAGCGAGCAGGAACAGGACGAGGTCCGCTTCCGGGTCGCGCAGGGGATCACCGGCCGGCCGGGAGACGCCCCGAAGGGGTGGCGGCGGTGGGCGGAGGAGGTCTTCCACCCGCCGCAGCCCTGGCGGGAGTTGCTGGGTGCCGCGCTGCGCTCGGCCGCCTCCGGCTCCGGCGGGGGCACCGACCACACGTACGGCCGGCCGTCGCGCCGCTCGGTCGCGCTGCCCGGGATCGTGCTGCCGAGCCTGCGTCGTACGCCGCCCCGGGTGGCGGTGGTCATCGACACGTCGGGGTCGGTCAGCGACACCGAACTCGGCAGCGCGCTGCTGGAGGTGACGGCGATCTCCCGCGCCGTGGGCGGCCGGAGCGATCTGGTCACCGTGCTGTCGTGCGACGCGGCCGCGCGGATCGTGGACCCGCTGTGCACGGCCGAGGGGATCCCGCTGCTCGGGGGCGGCGGCACGGACCTGCGCACCGGGTTCGCGGCCGCCCTGCGGACCCGTCCGGACGTCGTGGTCGTCCTCACGGACGGCCAGACGCCCTGGCCGGAGGCCCGGCCGTACTGCCGCACCGTCGTCGGCCTGTTTCCCAGGCCGCGCACCGGCTCGTCGTACGAGAACGACCCCGACTACCGACCGGACCGGCCGCCGGACTGGGCGCGCGTGGTCGAGATCGGCTAGGGCCCGTCCGGCGGTCCCGGACGCCGGCCCCGGACCCGAGGCGGCCGGCGGTCGGTCCGCCCGTCAGCCGCGCTCCTTCGCGACCGCCTCGCGCACGGCCGGGGCGACCTCCGTGGCCCAGCGGCCCAGCGTGGTGAGGTCCACGTGGCCGTAGTCGTTCGCGAAGAGGACGAAGCCCGACGCGCCGTGCTCCAGGACCGCCCCGGTCAGCTCCTCGACCCACTGGTCGACGGAGCCGCCGATCCAGCGGCCCTGGTCGTCGCGGGTGGCGGTCAGGGGGCGTTCGGTGATGCGGCCGGGGAAGTTGAACACCGTGCGGATCTCGCCCGGGTCGCGGCCCACCGCGGCCGCCGCCGCGTCGATGACCGGGCGCGACTCCCGGTAGCGGTCGCTGAGCCAGTCCGCCGCGTGGCCGGGGATCCAGCCGTCGGCGACGCGGCCGGTGGCGGCGAGGGACTTCGGGCCGACCGACCCGGTCCACACCGGAGGCGCGGCCACGGGTGAGGGCTCGATGCCGGCCACCCGGTAGAAGCGGCCGTCGTGGGTGACCGGCGGGCCGCCGCCCGCGAGGGACTTGATCAGGACGATCGCCTCCTCGAAGGCGGCCACCGCGTCGGCGGGGGAGAGCCGGTCCACGCCCATGGCGGTGATCCGGTCCCACAGCCCGCCGACACCCAGGCCGAGGACGACCCGGCCCTCGGAGAGCGCCGACAGCGAGGTCACCGTCCGTGCCAGCATCGGTGCCGGGCGGGTCGGCAGATTGCTGACGTTGGCGAAGCCCGCGATCCGTTCCGTGCCACCGAGGACGAAGCCGAGCGTGGCGTACGCGTCCACGCGGTCGCCCAGGTACGGATGGTCCGACAGCGAGAAGAGATCGAGCGCGTCGCGGTCGGCCTGCCGGGTCGTGCGCAGCAGCTCGGGCAGGTCGCGGAGCCCGGTGGGCGCCCCGAAGCCGAAGGCGAGCGGCGGAATCTTCTGTCCGGTCAACGTTCTGCCTTTCCAGGGGTGTTCACAGCGGTCCTCGGTTCACCGGAGCACTCAGGAGCCGGCGGTGCCGAACATCTCGGCGAAGCGGCCGGTGAACAGGTCGCCGCCCTTGTAAGCGGAGACCGTGTCGGACGTGACGACGTTCGGGCCGTCGGGGGAGGGCAGCTGGCCGACGCCGCCCCGGGTGCCGAGCGGCAGCAGGATCATCGGGTCGGTCGCGGGCTCGTAGACCGCCTCGGGCGTCTCGCCGCGCAGCTGCGCGGCGATGTTCCGTGCCACGACCTCGGCGTGCTGCATCGCGTACCCGGCCATCTTCGCCTCGGCGAGGTCGGTGAGGTCGCCGACCGCGTACACGTGGTCGTGGCCGCGGACGCGCAGCGTCCCGGTGACCGGGACCTGGCCCTGCTCGGTGCGGGTGGTGAGGCGGCCGTCGGCGAGGAAGTCGCTGTTGATCCGCAGCCCGTGGGCGCGGAACCAGATGTCGGCGGTGATCTCGTCGCCGTTCCCGGTGGCGACCGTGAAGGTCCCGGCCCGGCCCGGCTCGGTGGCCGGCGGGACGGTCAGGCGGGTGCCGAGGCGCAGCCGGACTTCCTGCGCGTCCAGCTGGCGGTGCAGGTCGTCCCGAAGCTCCGGCTCGAAGCCGGGCAGCAGCTGCTCCGCCGGGTCCACCACCGTGATCTCCTTGTTCGGCCAGACCTCCCGGATCTCGCCCGCGAGTTCCAGACCCACCGGCCCGGCCCCGAGGATCAGCACCCGCTCCGCGCCGTCCAGCTCCTTGTGGCTCCGGCGGAGGTCGTCCAGCGCCTCGGCGGTGGCGTCCGACGCGGGATTGGCCGGGTAGCTGTAGCTGGAGCCGGTGGCCAGGACCAGATAGTCCGCGTCGACGCGGCGCCCGGAGGCGAGGGTGACGCCCTCGGGGTCCACCGAGACGGCGCGGTCGCGGATCACCTCGCCCCGGGCGAGCAGGGTGTCGAACGGGAAGAACGCGTTGTCCGCCCAGTCCGGCCGGGCCAGGGCCCGGAGCGAACCGGCCACGTTGACGAACGCGTCCCGCGGATCGATCAGGACGACATCGGCCTCGGAGTCCAGCGCCTTGGCGACCGCGGCCCCGCCGTAACCCCCACCGATGACTGCGACTGTACGACTCATGTTGGTGCTCCCCACAGACAAAGAGTTGCAGTTCGTGTCACGAACCATATTAGTTCGCGTCACGAACTGCAACCCTCGTTCGGCTCCGTGAAGCGCGCGGGGGCCTCGTTGTCGCGCACGACGCGGCCGAGCAGCGCGACGAGCGTGGCCCGCTCGGCCGCACCGAGGGTCGACGGCAGTCGCTCGATCCGCCGGCATGTGCCGCCGTAGAACTCCTCGGCCAGGGCGGTGCCTTGGGGTGTCAATGCGACGCGCACGGCGCGCAGGTCGTCGGCGTCCTGCTCGCGGCGGACCAGTCCGTTGCGCTCGCTGCGGTCCACGAGTCCGGTCAGGCTCGACTTGGCGAGGCGCAGTACCGCGCCCAACTCGCCCATGCCGTACGGTCGGGCCATCAGTGCGCAGAGCAACTGGCCCTGCTGTGGAGTGAGTTCGTGCTGGCGGGCGGACTCGGCGTAGGCGGCGTTGACGAGGAACGCGGTCCGCACCAGAGCGGTCGCCATGGCCATACGGTCGTCGTCTCCATGCTTTCCCACCCGGCCACGCTAACATTTCGCACGCAGAAATTCGCGAAGCGAACTACTCGTTTCCAGGGTTCCTCGGCCGTGCGCCGGTTCCGGACCCGCCCCGGGCGGGAAGGAGCCCGACGTGAACCCCGAAGCGACGGCGCCCCGCGCCGCAGACCCCGGCCTCTTCGGCCCCGACTCCGTGACCTGGCAGCTCCACGGCGACCCGGTCATGTGGATCGCCGGGGTCCGCGCCCTCTACCTCCAGGCCCTGCACCCCCGTGCCGTCCGGGGCGTGATGATCAACAGTGACTTCAGGAAGGACGCCTGGGGCCGCCTGCTGCGCACCGCGAACTTCGTCGGCACCATCAGCTACGGCACCGCCGACGCCGCGGAGGCGGCCGGGGCCCGCGTCCGCAAGATCCACCGGCTGCTCGGCGTCGACGACCCGGAGCTGCTGCTCTGGGTGCACTGCGCCGAGATCGACTCGTACCTGAACGTCGCCCGCCGTTCCGGCATCCCGCTGACGGACGCCCAGGCCGACCGGTACGTCGACGAACACCGCACCTCCGCCCGGCTCGTCGGCCTCGACCCGGACCGGACGCCGGCCGACACGGACGAACTCGACGCGTACTTCGTCGCCGTGCGCCCCGAGCTCGCCGCCGGCGAGGACGCGCGCGTCGTCGACGACTTCCTGCGCCGGCCCCCGATCCCGCCGCTGCTCGTCCCCGCCCGCGCGGTGATCTGGCGGCACGTCGCGGCCCTCGCGTACGACACGCTGCCGCCGTACGCCCACGAGTTGTACGGCCGTCCCGCGCCGCCGCCCGAGACCGTCACCCACCGGCTCGTCGCCACGGCGAACGCGCTCCGCAGCATCCCCGCCCGGCTCCGCTGGAGGTTGCCGCCCGGTCACATCTTGAACGCGATGGCGCGACTCGGGCCCGCCACGCGGCCCGCCCCGTTCAAACTGCACAGGCAGGCGGCCATACTGGACGGGCCGGGGAGGGCGCAGCAGCTTAGCGACGGGGGCGACAGCACGCGATGGCGGAGACCAGGCTGATCCAGAGCCGGTACCGGCTGCTCGAACAGATCGGGCGTGGCGGCATGGGCGAGGTGTGGCGCGCGACCGACGAGGCGCTCGGCCGCAGCGTCGCCGTCAAGTGCCTCAAGCCGCTCGGGCCGCAGCACGCCCGCGGCGACGACAACTTCGTCAAGGTGCTGCGCGAGCGCTTCCGGCGCGAGGCCCGGGTCGCGGCCTCCCTCCAGCACCGCGGCGTCACCGTCGTGCACGACTTCGGCGAGTCGGACGGGGTGCTCTACCTGGTCATGGAACTCCTGGAGGGGCAGAACCTCAGCCAGCTCCTGGAGCAGAACAAGCAGGCCCCGCTGCCCGTCGCCGACGTCGTCGACATCGCCGAACAGGTCGCCGACGCCCTCGCGTACACCCACCGCCAGGGCATCGTGCACCGCGACCTGAAGCCCGCGAACATCATGCGGCTCACCGACGGCGCCGTGAAGATCTGCGACTTCGGGATCGCCCGCCTCGGCGCCGACATCGGGTTCACCTCCCGCCTCACCGGCACCGGCATCGCGATGGGAACCCCCCACTACATGTCGCCGGAGCAGATCAGCGGGTCCGAGGTGGACCACCGCAGCGACCTGTACTCGCTCGGCTGCGTCCTCTACGAGATCGCCACCGGCGTCCCGCCGTTCGACCTCGACGACGCCTGGGCGGTGCTGGTCGGCCACCGTGACACCCCGCCCGTCCCGCTGCGCGAGCACCGGGCCGAACTGCCCGCGTTCCTGGAGCGGATGGTCCTCGACCTGCTCGCCAAGACCCCCGAGGGCAGGCCCGGGGACGCGTCCGAGCTGTGCGGCCGGATCGCCGCGGCCCGCTCCGGCCCGGTCCTCGTCGACCCGCACGCGCACCAGGGCGCACACCCGCACCCGCACGCGCACCAGGGCACACACCCGTACCCGAACCAGGCCCCGCACCCGATCGCGCACGTCCACTCCGCCACTCCGTCGCGCGTCCGTCCACAGCCGGCGCCGGGCCACGCGCCCCACGAGCCCCGGCTCCCCGACTGGACACGCGGCATGACCACCGGTCACAAGGCCGCCGGGGGCACGCTGGCCGCGCCGCGCCCGACGCCGTACGACCCCACCGCCGGCCTCACCGGCGAATGGACCTCCCCGGGCATGCCGCCGCCGGTCCAGCTGCCGGGCGCGGCCCGCGTCGAGCGCCCCACGCCGCCGCCGGAGCTGCTGTCCGTGCTGGCGAGCCGGCACAACGCGGGACTCAGCCTCGGCCGGCTCGGCCGCTGGGACGAGGCCGGCGAGGTGCACCGGGCCGTCGCGGAGGACCGCGAGCGGGCCCTCGGCGCCGACCACCCCGACACGCTCACCAGCCGCTACGAGGTCGGCTTCACCCTCAGCCGGACCGGCCGCGCCGATGACGCGCTGCGCGAGTTCGCCCGCGTCGCCGACGGCCGCGAGCGGACGCTCGGCCCCGACCACGCGGACACGCTCGCCGCCCGCCAGGAGACCGCGTACGTTCTTGGCCGGCTCGGCCGGTACGCCGAGGCGCACCAGGTGTACGCGGCGGTGCTCGCGTCCCGCGAGCGGACCATGGGGCCCGACCACCCCGACACGCTGCGCTGCCGCCACAACCTCGCCTTCAACCTGGGCCGCCTCGGTCGCCTGGACGAGTCGTACCGCACGGCCCAGGAGGTCGCCGACGCCCGCGCCCGGCTGCTCGGCGCGACGCACCCCGACACCCTCGTCACCCGCTACGAGGTCGCCTTCACGCTCGGGCAGCTGGGCCGCTGGGCGGACGCGCTGCACACGTACCGCGAGGTCGCGGCGGCACGCGGCGCGGTGTTCGGCGCCGACCACGCGGACACCCTCGCCGCGCGGTACGAGGTCGGCATCTGTCTGGGCCGCCTCGGGCGCAGCGGGGAGGCACTGGAGTTGTACCGCGACCTGGTGGCCGCGCGGACGCGGGTGAACGGCCCCGCGCATCCGGAGACCCTGCGCGCGCGGCACGGCCTCGGCGTGAATCTGGGCCGGCTGGCACGCTGGGAGGAGGCCCTGGAGGAGTCCCGGGACGTGTGCGTCCTGCGCGAGCGGGTGCTCGGGGCCGACCACCCCGACACGCTGGTGTCCCGCCGGGAGGTCGCGGTCGGCCTGGGCTGGCTCGGCCGCTGGGCCGACGCGCTCTCCGCGTACCGCCAGGTCGCCGAGGCCCGCGACCGGGTCCTCGGCCAGGCCCACCCCGACGCCCTGGCCAGCCGCAACGACGAGGCCCACTGCCTGGAGCAGCTCGGCCGGCACGCCGAGGCCGTCGACCTCTACCGGCGCGTCGCCGACCTGCGACGCCGGCAGGGCAGCCCGACGGGCTGACGTGGCCTGTCTCAGGCGGCCACGGCCCGGGAGGTACGGAGCGCCGAGCCGGCCGCCCAGAGCCGGGCCCCGAAGTTCCGGACCGCCACCCCGCCGCGGGTCGCGGGGACCAGCAGGGACGCGACTCGGTGGACGTTCCGCTGCTTGGGGTCCACCAGCGCGCGATGCCGGGCCTCGTACGCGGCGAACGCGGCGGCGTGGTCTTCGGGCGTCGCGCCGAGACGCGCGGCGAGCGTGTGCGCCCCGGTCATGGCCAGCGAACTGCCGTCCCCGAACAGCGACACGGACGACGCCGCGTCCCCCACCAGGGTCACCCGCCCGCGCGACCAGCGCGGGATGCGGACCTGGCTCACCGCGTCGAACCAGAGGTCCGCCCCGGTCCGGGTCCGGTCGAGGAGTTCCGGCACCCGCCAGCCCGCGGTGTCCGCGTAGGCGGCGGTCAGCAGGTCCCGGTGCAGGGCGAGGTCCCGGGGCGAGAAGTCCGGTACGGCGGGGCCGCGGTAGGCGAAGAACGCCAGAGAACTGCCGCGGACCGGGTGGACGGCGACGAGCCGGCCGGGCGCGTTGTACAGGTCGACGGTCCGGGGATCGGCGGTCGGTTCGTCCAGCGGGAGCGTGGCGACGTACAGCCCGATGTGGTGCACGAACTCCGTCTCCGGGCCGAAGGCGAGCCGGCGCACCGTGGAGTGCAGGCCGTCGGCGCCGACGACCAGGTCGAAGCGGCGCGGCGCGCCGGTGCGGAAGGTCACATCGACGCCGTCCCCGTCCTGGACGAGCGTCTCGATCGAGTCGCCGAAGACGAACTCGGCGCGGTCGCGGGCGGCTTCGTACAGGAGCTCGGCGAGGTCGCCGCGCGGGATCTCGACCGATCCTCCGCCGCTCTGCAGAGCCTGCGCCGGCAGCGTGGTGACCGGACGGCCCGCCGCGTCGAGCAGGCGGAGCCGGCTCACCCGGGTGGCGGCCTCGCGCAGCCGGGGCAGCACCCCCATCCGCTCCGCGATCTCCAGCGCCGGTCCCGCCACGTCCACCGGACTGCCGCTGGACCGCGGCGTCGCCGCCCATTCGACGACCGTCGGACGGAAGCCGTGCTCCGCCAGTCGGTGCGCGAGAACCGGACCGGCGATGCCCGCCCCGGAGATCAGAACCGTCTTCCCGGTCATGAGACCCACCCCTCGTTCGTCGTGCATGCGTGGTCACGGCCGTGCCGCACCGAAGTGGACCCCTGACCGTCGGTCAGTGAAGACCGTAGCTCCCTGTCCATCGGTCAGGCAAGCGGATAGGGTGGCCCGCATGAGCGAGACGAAGGCGGTCGGGCCGGACGACGGCGACACCCGGGCGCGCATCCTGCGCGCGGCCGACGAGCGGTTCACCGCCCGCGGCTATCATGCGACCTCGGTGCGTGAGATCGCCGACCTGGTGGGCGTCACCAAGGCGGCCGTGCTCTACCACTTCCCGGAGAAGGCAGACATCCTCGGCGCCCTGGCCCAGCCGATGCTCGACGACCTGGAAGCGGCGCTCGACGGGGCCGCCGGGGCCGCGCCCGAACGGGTCCCGTGGGCGGCCGTGGAGGCCATGCTGGACGTCTGGCTGCGTCACCGCGATCTTCTCCGGCTCAACCTCCAGGACCTGGCCCTGGCCGCCCCCAGTCTGGTCTTCGACCGCTTCAAGTCGGCGATGCTCCGGGCGAACGCCCTGGTCGCGGGCCCGGACCCGGACTTCGCGGGCCAGGTGCGCGCCGCCCAGACCATCGCCGTGCTCGGCGACCCGGTGGTGCTCTTCGCCGACGCTCCCGTCGCCGAACTCCGCGCCGAGGTGCTCTCTGGGGTCCATCGCCTCCTCGGTGCCGACGCGCCCCGCCCCGCATCGCCCTCGCGCGGCCGGCCCGCCCTGATGGACGACGCCATGACCGAACGGGCCCGGAGCCTGCACGCGTCCGGGCGAGGTGCCGCCGAGATCGCCCGGGAACTCGGTGTCTCCCGGGCCACCGTCTACCGCCGTCTCGGACTGTCTCAAAAAGACTGAGACATTTGATGCGACGATTTATGAGACAGGTGGTCCCGTTGCGGGAGGAGTGTCGCCCCGCCCGCGACCCTGTGACGGCGGTGCCCGGACGCTGACGGACGCGCCCGTTCGGTTGACGCTCCGTACCCGCTCGCCTGGGGCGTGAAGCCCAGCTTGGGCCGCGCTTAAGAAAACCTCGATGGACCGGGAGCCCGACGTGAGGGAGATTTCTTCCAGGGATCTTGAGCGCGCAGCCGCGCCGGACCCCTTCTCTCACAGGGACTCGCACAACAGGAGCCATTGCATTGAAGGCGCTGGTCAAGCTGAAGGCGGAGCCGGGACTCTGGCTCACGGACGTGCCGGAGCCGGAGGCCGGCCCGGGTGACGTGCTCATCAAGGTCCTGCGGACCGGTATCTGCGGCACCGACCTGCACATCCGCTCCTGGGACGGCTGGGCGCAGAAGACCATCGCCACGCCGCTGACGCTCGGTCACGAGTTCGTCGGCGAGGTCGTCGAGGTCGGCAAGGACGTCGTCGACATCAACGTCGGCGACCGGGTCAGCGGCGAGGGCCACCTCGTCTGCGGCAAGTGCCGCAACTGTCTGGCCGGCCGCCGCCACCTCTGCCGCGCCACCATCGGCCTCGGCGTCGGCCGGGACGGCGCGTTCGCCGAGTACGTCGTGCTCCCCGCCTCCAACGTGTGGGTGCACCGCGTCCCCGTCGACCTGGACATCGCCGCGATCTTCGACCCCTTCGGCAACGCCGTGCACACCGCGCTGTCCTTCCCGCTCGTCGGTGAGGACGTGCTGGTCACCGGCGCGGGCCCGATCGGCATCATGGCCGCCGCCGTCGCCAAGCACGCCGGCGCCCGGCACGTCGTGATCACCGACGTCAGCGAGGAGCGTCTGGACCTGGCCCGCAAGGCCGGCGTCTCGCTCGCGCTCAACGTCGCCGAACAGTCGATCGCCGACGGCCAGCGCATCCTCGGTCTCAAGGAGGGCTTCGACGTCGGGCTGGAGATGTCCGGCAACCCGCGCGCGATGCGTGACATGGTCGCCAACATGACCAACGGCGGCAAGATCGCGATGCTCGGTCTGCCCGCCGAGGACTTCGCCGTCGACTGGGCGAAGATCGTCACCTCGATGATCACGATCAAGGGCATCTACGGCCGCGAGATGTTCGAGACCTGGTACGCGATGTCGGTCCTCCTGGAGGGCGGCCTCGACCTCGCCCCCGTCATCACCGGCCGCTACGCCTGCACCGACTTCGAGGCGGCCTTCGACGACGCCGCGTCCGGCAAGGGCGGCAAGGTCATCCTCGACTGGACCGTCTGATCCCCCTGTCCGGCCCCTCTCGTCCGATCTCCTCCAAGGAACCCACCATGTTCGACTCCGTACGTGACGACCTCCGTACCACCCTCGACGAGATCCGCGCCGCCGGGCTCCACAAGCCCGAGCGCGTCATCGGCACCCCGCAGTCCGCCACCGTCGCCGTCACCGCCGGCGGCCGCCCCGGCGAGGTGCTCAACTTCTGCGCCAACAACTACCTCGGCCTCGCCGACCACCCCGAGGTCATCGCCGCCGCCCACGAGGCGCTGGACCGCTGGGGCTACGGCATGGCCTCGGTCCGCTTCATCTGCGGCACGCAGGAGGTGCACAAGGAGCTCGAGGCCCGGATCTCGAACTTCCTCGGCCAGGAGGACACGATCCTCTACTCCTCCTGCTTCGACGCCAACGGCGGCGTGTTCGAGACGATCCTCGGCCCCGAGGACGCCGTCATCTCCGACGCCCTCAACCACGCCTCGATCATCGACGGCATCCGACTCTCCAAGGCCCGCCGCTTCCGCTACGCCAACCGCGACATGGCCGACCTGGAGCGGCAGCTCAAGGAGGCCGGTGAGGGCGGCGCCCGGCGCAAGCTGATCGTCACCGACGGCGTGTTCTCGATGGACGGCTACGTCGCCCCGCTCGCCGAGATCTGCGACCTGGCCGAGCGCTACGACGCCATGGTCATGGTCGACGACTCGCACGCCGTCGGCTTCGTCGGCCCCGGCGGCCGCGGCACCCCCGAGCTGCACGGCGTGATGGACCGCGTCGACATCATCACCGGCACCCTCGGCAAGGCCCTCGGCGGTGCGTCCGGCGGCTACGTGGCGGCCCGCGCCGAGATCGTCGCCCTGCTGCGCCAGCGCTCGCGTCCGTACCTGTTCTCCAACACCCTCGCCCCGGTGATCGCCGCGGCCTCCCTCAAGGTCCTGGACCTGCTGGAGTCGGCCGGTGACCTGCGCGAGCGGCTCAACGCGAACACCGCGCTGTTCCGCTCCCGCATGACCGAGGAGGGCTTCGACATCCTCCCCGGCGACCACGCGATCGCCCCCGTCATGATCGGCGACGCCGCCGAGGCCGGGCGGATGGCCGAGCTGCTCCTGGAGCGCGGCGTGTACGTGATCGGCTTCTCGTACCCTGTCGTCCCGCAGGGCCAGGCGCGCATCCGCGTCCAGCTCTCGGCCGCGCACTCCACCGAGGACGTGAACCGCGCCGTCGACGCCTTCGTCGCCGCCCGCGCGGAACTGCAGGGCTGACGTAGGGAACTCCGACGTCGGGAGCAGGTCTCGCGGCCTGCGAGACTGGAGACATGATCGAAGCGCGGCGGCTGCACATCCTCCGGGCGGTGGCCGACCACCGCACCGTGACGGCGGCGGCCGCCGCGCTGTATCTGACGCCCTCCGCGGTGTCCCAGCAGCTCGCCGCGCTGGAGCAGGAGACCGGGCACCGGCTCGTCGAGCGCAGCGCGCGCGGGGCCCGGCTCACCCCGGCAGGGGAGATCCTGCTGAGCCACGCCAACGCCGTGCTCGCCCAGCTGGAGCGCGCCGAGTCCGAGCTCGCCGCGTACGGCTCCGGCGAGGCCGGCACGGTCACGGTGGCGGCCTTCGCCACCGGCATCGGCCTGGTCGTCGCCCCGGCGATCTCCGAGCTGGCCCGCACCTCACCCGGCATCCGGGTCCGGGTCCGGGACGCGGAGGGCGACGCGAGCCTGCTGATGGTCCTGGACCGGCAGGTCGACGTCGCGGTCGCGGTCGAGTACCGCGGCGCACCCGGCGAGGACGACGCCCGGCTCACCCGGCTGCCGCTGTACGCGGAGCCGTTCGACGCGGTCCTGCCGCTCACCCACCGGCTGGCGGACGGCGAGCGGGTGGCCCTGGCCGACCTGGCGAAGGACCCCTGGATCGGCCAGTCCGCGGGCAACCCCTGCCACGACGTGACCGTCCTGGCCTGCGAGTACGCCGGCTTCGAGCCACGGCTCGACCACTCGTCGGACGACTTCCGGGCTGTCGTCGCCCTTGCCGCGGCGGACGCCGGTGTGGCGCTCGTCCCGCGCTCCGCACTGCGCGGGACCGACCTCGCCGGCGTGGTGATCCGGCCCGTGGACGGCGTCGCCCCCACCCGCCGCGTCTTCGCCGCCGTTCGCCGCGGCTCCGAGGACCACCCCCTGATCGCCCCCGTCCTCGCCGCCCTCCGCGCGGCCGCGGAGCCGCGCGCCTGAGGGCCTGCCGCACCCATGATGGAAGGGGGTGCGATCCCACCAGGAGGTGCGCCATGGCCGTCACCGAGGGGTACGTGCCGTTCCGCGGTTTCCGGACCTGGTACCAGGTCGTGGGGGATCTCGGCCGCCGGGACAGGAGGCTGCCGCTGCTCGTGGTGAACGGCGGACCGGGCCTTCCCCATGACTACATGCAGGACCTGGCCGTGCTGGCCGAGGAGGGTGGGCGCCCGGTCGTCTTCTACGACCAGTTCGGCTGCGGCCGGTCCACGCACCAGGACGCTCCGGCCCTGTGGGTGATGGACACGTTCGTCGACGAGGTCGCCGCCGTCCGCGAGGCGCTCGGACTCGACCCGGTCCACATCCTCGGTCACTCCTGGGGCAGCCAGGTGGCGCTCGAGTACCTGCTGGGCAGGCCGTCCGGGGTGGTCACCGCGATCCTGGCCGGGCCCATCGTGAGCGCGCCCGCCTACGCGGCGGAGGCGCGCCGGCTCAAGGCGTCGCTGCCCGCGGAGACCCAGGAGATCATCGACCGGTACGAGTCGGGGGACGGCACCGTCGAGGAGGCGGCCTACCAGGAGGCCACCATGGCCTACTACCGGCGGTGGGCGTGTCGCCTCGACCCGTGGCCCCCGCACCTGCTGCGCGCGTTCGGGGCCTGGCGCGAGGACATCTACGCGACCATGTGGGGTCCGGAGTGGAACGTCAACGGGAACCTGAAGGACTGGGACGTCACGGACCGGCTGGGCGAGCTGGACCTGCCGGTGCTCGTGACCTCCGGCCGGTACGACCTCACGACCGAGACCGTCGTCCGGCCCCTCGTCGAGGGCGTCCGGGGTGCCGAGTGGGTGCTCTTCGAGAAGAGCGCCCACCTCCCCTCGATCGAGGAACCGGAGCACTACCGCCAGGTCGTGGAGGGCTTCCTGTCCGAACTGGAGGCGGACTGAGGGCCCGCGCGCCTCAGTCGGCCGACGCCTCCCAGCCCGTCGCCTCGATCCGCGCCGCGTCCGACGGCCGGGCGTCGTCGAAGAGCGGGCGGTCCGCGGCGTCGACGACGCGCGGCCGCTCCACGTACACCCCGCGCCCCACGTAGCGCTGGTCGGTCGTGTAGCGCCAGCGCAGGCGGACGGCGGAGGGGGCCCAGGCCGACAGGTCGGCCGTCGCCGTGTGCCAGACCCGGCCCGACCAGCCGCCGACCGAACCGCCCGGACGTTCCACGGGCGGTCCGCCCGCTCGTGCGGTGGCGAACGGCACCGCCGTCCAGGTCGCGCCGTCGTCCGCCGAGGCCTCCAGGAACGCGGCGTCCGCGCCCGGTTCGGTGTCCCACCACAGCCCGCACTCCATGCGCGCCGCGCCCTTCACCGCGGGCAGCGTGAGCGTGGCGGTCGCGGCGCTCGCCATCCCTGCGAACCAGGCGGTCCCCCCGCGCGCCGGGCGGACGGGGACGGCGCGGGCCAGGGCGTTCGCCGTCGCGACCCGGGGCGCGGAGCCGGAGCGCCAGGTGCGCACCGGGTGGACGGAGTTGCCGAGCACGACGAGGAACGAGTCCGTGGTCGGGTCGAGGACGAGGCTGGTGCCGGTGAAGCCGGTGTGCCCGGCCGTGTGCGGGGTGGCCATGGCACCCATGTACCAGTGCTGGTTGAGCTCGAAGCCGAGGCCGTGCTCGTCACCCGGGAACGCGGTGTTGAAGTCGGTGAACATCAGCGCGACCGACTCGGCCGAGAGGATGCGGGCGGCGCCGTACGCCCCGCCGTTGAGGAGGGTGCGGGCGAGTACGGCGAGGTCCCAGGCGCAGGAGAAGACGCCCGCGTGCCCGGCGACACCGCCGAGGCTGTACGCGTTCTCGTCGTGGACCTCGCCGTGGACCATGCCGCGGTCCAGGCCGGACCAGGGCAGCCGGGCGTCCTCGGTGGCAGCGATCTTCGGCCGCCAGGAGGCCGGCGGGTTGAAGCGCGTGCGGTGCATCCCGAGCGGAGCGGTGATCTCGTCCCGGAGCAGGGTGTCCAGAGCGCGGCCGGTGATCTCCTCCAGGATCAGCTGGAGCGAGATCAGGTTCAGGTCGGAGTAGAGGTACTTCGTCCCGGGAGGGCTCGCCGGCGCCTCGTTCCACAGCAGCCGCAGCTTCCCCTCCCGGGTGGGCTCCTTGTAGAGCGGGATCCAGGCGCGGAACCCGGAGGTGTGGGTGAGCAGCTGACGTACCGTGACGTCCTGCTTCCCGCCGCCGCCGAACTCCGGCAGGTACGCCGCGACCCGCTCCTCCAGCACCAGCACACCGCGCTCGATCTGCTGGACCGCCAGGATCGAGGTGAAGAGCTTGGAGACGGAGGCCAGGTCGAACACCGTGTCCTCGGCCATCGCGATGCGTCGCTCCGGCGGGAGTTCGACGCCGGTGTCGGTCTTCTCGTCGTACGCCGAGTAGCGCACCGCGCTGCCGATCGGCCGGTGCAGCGCGACGGTGCCGCCGCGCCCGGCGAGCAGCACCGCGCCCGCGTACCAGGGGTGCTTGGGGGAGGGGCCGAGGAACGCCTCGGCGTCGGTGACCAGCTGGTCGAGGTACGCGGGCAGCAGCCCGGCCCGCTCGGCGGAGCCGCGGCGCAGGGTGGTGCGCCGACTCCCGCCGGCGTCCGGCGCGGCGTGCTCCCGCGGCCCCGGGCTCGCGGCCGCCCCCGGGATCGAGCCGACCATCACCGCACCTCCCAGAGCGAGCAGCCCGCCGCCGAAAGCCCGGCGGCTGACTCCCCGGCCTGCCGAATCCTCCGTCATCCCCTACCCTCCCACGCATCGTTGAAAGAAACCTTCGGTCACACCCGTAGCGACTGAAACTTTCTTACCGGGCCGGCGGGGCGTCAAGGAAGCGGGCGGCACGGCAAAGAATCTGACGCTGCATCAGAAAAGCTCTTCCCTCGGCCGAGTCGCTGCGGCATCCTGCCGCTCATGAAGACGGAGCTGAGCCAAAAACTGGGGATCGAGCACGCCATCTTCGGCTTCACGCCCTTCCCCGCGGTGGCAGCCGCCATCACCAGAGCCGGCGGATTCGGCGTCCTCGGCGCCGTCCGCTACACGGCCCCCGACGACCTCGCCCGCGACCTCGACTGGATGCAGGAGCACACCGACGGCCTCCCCTACGGCCTCGACGTCGTGATGCCCGCCAAGAAGGTGGAGGGGGTGAGCGAGGCCGACGTCGAGGCCATGATCCCCGAGGGGCACCGGGAGTTCGTCCGCGAGACCCTCGCCAAGCACGGCGTACCCGAACTCGCCGAGGGCGAGGCCTCCGGCTGGCGGATCACCGGCTGGATGGAGCAGGTCGCCCGCAACCAGCTCGACGTCGCCTTCGACTACCCGATCAAACTTCTCGCCAACGCCCTCGGCTCGCCGCCCGCCGACGTCGTCGCCCGGGCCCACGACCACGGCGTGCTCGTCGCCGCGCTGGCCGGCAGCGCCCGGCACGCCCGGCACCACGCCGAGGCCGGCATCGACGTCGTCGTCGCCCAGGGCTACGAGGCCGGCGGCCACACCGGCGAGATCGCCTCCATGGTCCTCACCCCCGAGGTCGCCGAGGCCGTCGCCCCGCTGCCCGTCCTCGCCGCCGGCGGCATCGGCAGCGGCGAGCAGATCGCCGCCGGGCTCGCCCTCGGCGCGCAGGGCGTCTGGCTCGGCTCCCTCTGGCTCACCGCCACCGAGGCCGACCTCCACTCCCGTGCGCTGACCGCCAAACTGCTCGCGGCCGGCTCCGGCGACACCGTCCGCTCCCGCGCCCTGACCGGCAAGCCCGCCCGCCAGCTGCGCACCGAGTGGACCGACGCCTGGGACGACCCGGCCGGCCCCGGAACCCTGCCCATGCCGCTGCAGGGCCTGCTCGTCGCCGAGGCGGTCTCCCGGATCCAGAAGTACGAGGTGGCGCCGCTGCTCGGCACACCCGTCGGCCAGATCGTCGGCCGGATGAACTCCGAGCGCAGCGTCCAGCAGATCTTCGACGAGCTCACCCGGGGCTTCGAGAAGGCCGTCGACCGTATCAACCGCATCGCCGGAAGGAGCGGGCAGTGAGCGACAAGCCCTGGGGGTCCCCCCGGACGAAGTCTGGGGGAGGGTTCTGGGCGCAGGCCGCCGCCGACCCCGAGCGGACCGTGCTGATCGCGCCCGACGGCGAGGAGTGGTCCGCCGGACGGCTGCACGCCGACGCCAACCGCCTCGTCCACGGTCTGCGCGCGGCCGGTCTGGAACGCGGTGACGTCTTCGCCGTCGTCCTGCCCAACGGCGTCGAGTTCCTCACCGCGTATCTCGCCGCCACCCAGGCCGGGTTCTACCTGGTGCCCGTCAACCACCACCTGGTGGGCCCCGAGATCGCCTGGATCGTCGCCGACTCGGGCGCCAAGGTGCTGCTCGCGCACGAGCGGTTCGCCGACGCGGCGACCGCCGCGGCCGACGAGGCCGGACTGCCCGTGACCCACCGGTACGGCGTCGGCGACGTGCCCGGCTTCCGCCCGTACGCCGAGCTCCTCGACGGTCAGCCGGAGTCCGCGCCGGACGGGCGCACGCTCGGCTGGGTCATGAACTACACCTCGGGCACCACCGGCCGGCCGCGCGGCATCCGCCGCCCGCTGCCCGGCAAGCTCCCCGAGGAGACCTACCTCGGCGGCTTCCTCGGCATCTTCGGCATCCGGCCCTTCGACGGCAACGTCCACCTGGTCTGCTCGCCGCTCTACCACACGGCCGTGCTGCAGTTCGCCGCCGCGTCGCTGCACATCGGGCACCCGCTGGTCCTCATGGACAAGTGGACACCCGAGGAGATGCTGCGACTCATCGACGCGCACGCCTGCACGCACACCCACATGGTCCCGACCCAGTTCCACCGGCTGCTCTCGCTGTCCGAGGAGGTGCGCGCCCGGTACGACGTCTCGTCGATGCGGCACGCCATCCACGGGGCGGCGCCCTGCCCCGACCACGTCAAGCGCGCGATGATCGAGTGGTGGGGTCACTGCGTCGAGGAGTACTACGCGGCCAGCGAGGGCGGCGGCGCGTTCGCGACCGCCGAGGACTGGCTGAAGAAGCCCGGCACGGTCGGCAAGGCCTGGCCGATCAGCGAGCTCGCGGTCTTCGACGACGACGGCAACCGGCTCGCACCGGGCGAACTCGGCACCGTCTACATGAAGATGTCGACCGGCGGTTTCGCCTACCACAAGGACGAGGCGAAGACCGCGAAGAACCGCATCGGCGACTTCTTCACGGTCGGTGACCTCGGCGTCCTCGACGAGGACGGCTACCTGTTCCTCCGCGACCGCAAGATCGACATGATCATCTCGGGCGGCGTCAACATCTACCCCGCCGAGATAGAGGCCGCCCTCCTCGCCCACCCTGCCGTCGCCGACGCCGCCGCCTTCGGCATCCCGCACGCCGACTGGGGCGAGGAGGTCAAGGCCGTCGTCGAACCCGCGGAGGGGCACGAGCCGGGCGACGCGCTCGCCGCCGAGATCCTGGCGCACTGCGAGGCCCGCCTCGCCGGCTACAAGCGCCCACGGAGCCTCGACTTCATCGCGACGATGCCCCGCGACCCCAACGGCAAGCTCTACAAGCGCCGGCTGCGCGACCCGTACTGGGAGGGCCACGACCGCCCGCTCTAGCCGGTGCCGGGACGGCGTTCCGCAGCTCTCGTTCCCGGACGGCCGACACCTCAGGACTCGTGGCCGTGGCCGTGGCCGTGGGAGTGGCCGGGGACGAGGTCGGGGTCGGCCACGCCGGGGCGCTCCTGCCAGAACGCCGGCGCCCACAGGCGTCGCGCGAACATGGCCAGGACGCCGGCGAGCGAGATGCTGATGCCGATGACGAGAGGGGGTCCGAGGCCGAACCACGAGGTGCCGCTGTACGAGTTCTCCGGGTCGGACATGTCCATGACCGACCGCACCAGCAGCCAGGTCAGCAGACCTGCGCCGACCAGCGGCCCGACGCCGATCAGCAGGAAGTTGTGCACGCTCTCCAGGAGATGACGGCGGTAGTAGACGACGCAGGCCAGGCCGGTGAGCGCGTAGTAGAAGGAGATCAGCAGCGACAGCGCGGTCAGCGAGTCGAAGAGGGCGTTGTCGCTGATCCGGCTGACCACGAGGTACCAGGCGATGGCGATGCCGGCGACCCACCACGTACTCACGTCCGGGGTGCGGTGGCGCGGGCTGATGTGGGCGTAGTGCTCGGGCAGCGCACGGCGGCGGGCCATGGACAGTGCGGTCCGCGACGCGGGGATGATCGTGGTCTGGGTGGAGGCGATGGCGGACGTGGAGACCGCCAGCAGCAGCACCCAGTCCCAGCCGCCCAGCACGTCCGTGGCGAGCTGGGCGAAGATGAACTCCTCTTCGTCGGCGTTCTCGGCCAGGAACGCCGGGCCCGCGTAGGCCACCACCGCGAAGGCCACGGACACGTAGCTGACCAGGAGGATGACGGTGGACCAGAGCCCTGCCTTGCCCGGGGCGGTCGCGGAGTCCTCGACCTCCTCGGTCAGGTTGACCGCGGATTCCCACCCCCAGTACGCGAACACGCCGAGGAGCAGTCCCCCGGTCAGCGCCGCACCGCCCGCCCCGAAGGGGTTCAGCCAGCTGAAGGCCGGATCGATCTCGTCGTACTTGCTGGTCCCGTCGTAGACCTTGTACAGAGCCACGGCCACGAAGACGAGCAGGCAGGCGACCTGCGCCAGGATGAGCACGTTCTGAACATGGGCCGACAGCTCGGTGCCGATGACGCACACGGCCGTCATCACCAGGATGAGCAGCACCGTGAGCAACTGGCGTACGAAAGTGTTGTCCACCCAGCTGTCGAGGCCGAAGGCGAGCAGCGCGAAGCTCACGGCCACATCGGCGAGCGAGCCGACGACCAGGACTCCGGTCATCGCGATGGCCCAGCCGCCCAGCCAGCCGGCCCAGGGGCCCATGGCGCGGGTGACCCAGGAGAAGGTCGTGCCGCAGTCCTGGTCGACCCGGTTCAGGTAGTAGAAGGCCGAGGCGATCAGCAGCATCGGCACGAAGGACGCCAGCATCACGCCCGGCGCGTAGATCCCCACGAGTGCCACGACGGGGCCGATGATGGCCGCGAGGGAGTAGGCGGGGGAGGTGGAGTTGAGCCCGATGACCAGGGCGTCGACAAATCCGATCGCGTCGGGCTTCAGCCCCACGGGTCGCCCGGCGGGCGCGGCATCCTCGGCCGTCATGTTCCCTCGTTCCCGTCGGGCCGGAAAGAGCGGCGAGACGTCTGCCGTCATCGTAGGAAGGGTGGACCGGACACGCATGTGCAGCGGGCACCCGGGTGAGCAGGACCTCGCGGCGGTGCTCGGCCGGGCCGCCCGTACGCCGGCGGTGTCCGAGCGTCGAGCCGGGCCGCCGTACGGGGAGCTAGCGGGCGCGCCGCTCCTCGCCGGTGAGCGCCGGGACCAACTGTGTCTCCTCGTAGGCGAAGTGCTCCTCCAGGCGGGCGGCGAGCCGGTCCACCTCGGCCCTCAGGGTGTCCGGGGCGGCGTCGGAGGTCAGCAGGGCCTCCAGCTCCTCGACCGTGCGGGCGACGACCTCGTGCTCGCGGCGCATCCGGTCCAGGGCGTCGGACAGGTCGGGGAACTGTCGCTCCAGGAGGTCGAAGACGCCGTCCTCGTTGTGATGGTGGGCGTGCAGTGCGCCGCAGAACGACAGGCAGTGGCGGGCGAGCTGCCTGCCGATCGTCCGAGAGGCGCCCAATCCCTCGCGGACGGCGGCGAGTTCGGCACGCAGCTCGTCGTGGACCTTCGTGAGGTGCGCGGCGATCGCCCGGTGGCGCGCCGGGTCCGACAGGTCCACCCGGTGCAGCGCGACCACCGGTATGACGCGGTCGGTGCCGTCCTGGTAGGCGCCGAACGCCGGGTCCCGCGCGGCCTGTTCGGCGTACAACCGGTCGCGCTCCGCGCCCTCCGTGACCACCGCCGTCGCCGGGAAGCGCTCGACGGAGCCCTCCGGCGTGCCGAGCTCCACGGTCACGTGGGCGTCGGCGCTCAGATTGTGGAACCAGGCGGGGTGCTTCGGTCCGCCCGCGTTGGAGGCGAAGACGAGGAGCCGCGCGCCGTCCCGTACGTACACAGTCGGGTTGGTGTGCGGGCGGCCGCTGCGCGCGCCGGTCGTGGTGAGCAGAAGTAACTGCGCGCCCTCGAACATCCCGCCCACTCTGCCGCCGTTGGCCCGGAACTCCTCGATGACCCGCGCATTGAAATCGGACATGGTTGTGCCCTCCGAGTAGCATCGATCCCGACAGATCTATTTGCTTTGAAAGCAAAGCTAAATTGGAGGGTGCAGGGTGTCAACCGCTCACGAGAGCCGCGGCGGCTCCGCCGGGCCCGACGTCGACGACGCCGTGCGTACGCTGCTGCTGCTCATGCCGCGCATGGTCGGCCGGGTCAAGCGCATCCGGATCCCCGAGGAGCTCCAGTCGCTGTCCCTCGCGCCGCGGCACCTCTCGCTGCTCGCCTACCTGCTGTTCGACGGGCCGCTCGGTGTCAACGAGCTCGCCGCCCGGCTGGAGGTCGCGCCCACCACCGTGAGCCTGATGGTCGGCGACCTCGCCAGGAAGGGTGTGCTGGAACGCGCCGAGGACCCGGCCGACCGGCGCCGCAAGATCGTGTCCATCGCCGAGGCGCACCGCGCGTCCATCGACGGCTGGCTCGGCCGCGGCGCGACCGCCTGGCAGGCCGCGCTCGCACCCCTCTCGGCCGCCGAGCGCGGGCTCTTCATCGACACCCTGGCCGCGTACGAGGCGGGGCTCGCGGAGGGCTGAACCGGAGCGGCGGACACCGGCGGACCCGCGCCGCCCCTCACGTACAGTCGGAAGTCCCTTTCCGAGAAGGTGAGTTCACGCTGTGAGATACCGACTCTTCGGCACCACCGGATTACGCGTCTCCGAACTGATGCTGGGCGCCATGACCTTCGGTGAGCAGGGCGGCGTCGGCGCGTCGCCCGAGGAGTGCCGGCGCATCCTCGACCTCTACGACGACGCCGGCGGCAACGTCGTCGACACCGCGGTCAACTACCGCGGCGGCGAGAGCGAGCGGATCCTCGGCGAGCTGCTCGAGGGCCGCCGCGACCGGTTCGTGCTCGCCACCAAGTACTCCGTCACCCGGGACGGGAGCGACCCCAACGGTGGCGGCAACCACCGCAAGAACCTCATGCTGTCCCTCGAGACCAGCCTGCGCAGGCTGCGCACCGACCACCTCGACGTGTACTGGGTCCACATGTGGGACCGGCACACGCCCGTCGAGGAGACCATGCGCGCCCTCGACGACGCCGTGCGGGCCGGGAAGATCCTCTACGTCGGGATCTCGGACGCGCCCGCCTGGGTGGTCAGCCGGGCCAACACGCTTGCCGAGTGGCGCGGCTGGCAGCCGTTCGCCGGGCTCCAGGTCCCGTACAGCCTGCTCCAGCGGGACGTCGAGCGCGAGCTGCTGCCGATGGCCGAGGCGTACGGCATGACCGTCACCGCCTGGAGCCCGCTGGCCGGTGGCATCCTCTCCGGCAAGTACACCCGTCCCGGCGGCCCCGGCGGGAGCACCCGGCTCGCGGCGGACTCGCTGAGCGAGCGGGACCACACCGTCGCCGGCGCCGTGCAGCAGGCCGCCGACGAGCTGGGGGTGACGCCCTCCCAGGTCGCGCTGGCCTGGACGCGGGCCCGCTCGCGGGCCGTGGTGCCGATCGTCGGGGCCCGGTCGGCCGACCAGCTGAAGGACAACCTCGGCGCCCTGGAGGTGACCCTGCCGCCCTCGGTCGTCGAACGCCTTGAGGAGGCGACGGAGTTCCGGCTCGGCTTCCCCCGCGAGTTCGTCGACGGCAACGAGCGCTGGGTGTTCGGGGAGGCGAACGGTCGGCTCGACGGCAGGGGCTGACGGCCGTAAAAGGGGGAGACATCCCCTTTGTGGCAATATGGTGATCATGAGTTCGAGTGTGGTGGGCCTGACCCGACAGTGGACCACGTGGGCACCGGTGGTCGCCGGTGTCGCGCTCGGCGTCGGATGGGGCCAGGACCTGGCCGGCTTCGCGGTCGCCGTGATCGGGCTGTGCCTCCTCGGCGCGGTGCTCGCGGCCGTCCACCACGCCGAGGTCATCGCCCACCGCGTCGGCGAGCCCTTCGGCTCGCTCGTGCTGGCGGTCGCGGTCACGGTCATCGAGGTCGGACTCATCGTCACCCTGATGGCGGGCGGCGGCGAGAAGACCTCCACGTACGCCCGGGACACCGTCTTCGCGGCCGTGATGATCACCTGCAACGGGATCGTCGGCCTGTCGCTGCTCGTCGCGGCGCTGCGCAACCGGGTGGCCGTGTTCAACGCGGAGGGCTCCGGCGGCGCGCTCGCCACTGTCTGCACCCTGGCCACGATGACCCTGGTCATGCCCACCTTCACCACCAGCCACCCGGGCCCGGAGTTCTCCTCCGCCCAGCTGGCCTTCTCCGCCGTGGCCTCGCTCTGCGTCTACGGATTGTTCGTCGCCGTCCAGACGGTCCGGCACCGCGACTACTTCCTGCCCGTCAGACGCCTCGGCGGCGAGCCCGAGTCCGACGGCGAGCACGCCGCCCCGCCCACCCGGAGCGAGACATGGTGGAGCCTCGGGCTCCTCCTCCTCGCCCTCGTCGCGGTGGTCGGACTGGCCAAGCTGGTCTCGCCCACCATCGAGGACGCGGTGGAGTCCGCCGGACTCCCCAAGGCCGTCGTCGGCGTGGTGATCGCCCTCATGGTGCTGCTGCCCGAGACGCTCGCAGCGGTGCGCGCCGCGCGCCGCGACCGGATGCAGACCAGCCTCAACCTGGCCTACGGCTCCGCGATCGCCAGCATCGGCCTGACGATTCCGGCGATCGCGCTCGCCTCGGTGTGGCTCTCCGGGCCGCTGGTGCTCGGCCTGGGCGCCGTCCACATGGTGCTGCTGGTCCTCACCGCCGTGGTCAGCGCCCTCACCGTCGTACCCGGACGGGCCACCCTGCTCCAGGGCGGCGTCCACCTCGCGATCTTCGCGGGCTTCGTCTTCCTCTCGTTCAGCCCCTGACCCGGACGACCTTCAGCGCGGGGGACCGCATGATGTCCCGCTCGCAGAACCGGGACGTCACCCAGCGCTCGCCGGAGAACAGCTCGGTCTGGTCGCTGTAGTGCGCCGAGTTCGGGTTCGAGGACTGCGAGTAGCTCAGCAGCGTCCTGGCCACCGGGCACCGGCCGCCGTCCCAGCCCACCGCCTGGACGTGGCTGGTGCCGTGCGCCACCTCCGCGTACCCGCCCGCGGCCGCGTTCCACACCGGCTCGGTCTTGTTCCAGATGCCCAGCGCCTCCGTGCCCCCGCTCACCGGGATCCGCGCCCCGTTCCGCACCACGAACTGGTGCGCGCCGAGCGGGGTGTCCAGCGCGATGCCGGCCGCGCGCAGCTCCGCCACCGCCTCCGTCAGGGCCTTGGCGAAGCCGGGGGAGGAGGTGTTGAGGGTGTGCGGGGTCCGGACCGGGTCGGCCGCCGAGAACGGCACCTTCCACTGCTCCGTGAGCGGCACCGAGCCCGCGAACCTGCGCCAGAAGCGGTCGAAGAGCAGCGCGCCCCGGCTGTCGGTGTTCACCGTACGGTCCCAGGCGCCGATCACCCGGCACGCCTCCTGGTCGTCCGGCAGGACCGACGGGCAGGCCCGCGCCGCGTCCGCCGCCGCCAGGTCACCGGCCGGCGCCCGGTTAGCGAACTGCTGCCGCTGTAGGTCGGCGACGGTCAGCCGGCCCCTCGCGGCCATCGCGGCGACGTCCTCGACGCCGCCCCGGGTGCGCAGCGAGCGGGGCGTGCCGATCGTGCCGAAGACCCGCTCGTAGCCGGTGAGCGGCCGGTCCGCGTTGGTCAGCCAGGCGCTGTCGTTGGAGTTCTCCACGTACGGCGCGTCCCGCAGCACCGGCATCCTCGCCGGACCGAAGACGCCCGGCTGGATCGCGTCCGGGTCGGACCCGAGGGCGCAGTCGGTGCGCGAGCCGTCCAGGACGGCGACGCCCGAGGCCGGGTAGGTGGCCCGGCCGAGCGGGGTGGAGCAGCGCTGCGCCAGCTCGTCGGTGATCCGGGGGAGCACCTGCGACTGGGTGAACAGGGTGTGCCCGGCCGCGTCGGCGGCGACGGTGTTGACCCACGGCAGGCCCTGGACGCGTCGGAGCGTGTCGAGGACGTCCTGCGTGGAGCGCGCCTTGCCGAAGCCGAGGGCGGTGTCCGAGCCGCGCAGGTTGGTGGCGTTCGGGTCGTTCAGCGCGTACGCGGTGGTGTTGCTCCAGGGCAGCGGGAGCTGCGCGCCGAGGCCGGTGACCACGGGGCCGTACCGGGTCCACCACTGGGTACGGGTGACGCTCTCGCCGCCCTTGACCGGCACGGTGACCGTGCGCTTCGTCATCCGCTCCGGCTTCCCGTCGACCAGGTACGCGGTCGGATCGGCCGGGTCGAGGGAGAGCTGGTGCAGGTTGAGGGTGACGCCGGTGGCCACGGTGTGGCTCCACGCCACCTTGTCGTTGAAGCCGATGTTGACGACCGTGGTGCCGAGCAGCGAGGCGCCGGACACGTTGAGCTCGCCGGGGATGGTCTGCTGCGACTGCCAGAAGCGGCGGCCGCCCTGCCACGGGTAGTGCGGGTTGCCGAGCAGCAGTCCCCGGCCGTTCGCGGTCGTGGCGCCCTGGAACGCGACGGCGTTGGAGCCCATGTCCGCGTTGTCGGCGGCGAACAGCTCGCGGGCCGCCGCAGCCGCCCGCTCCGGGTCGGGTGTCTGCGCGGCGCCGGTACCCGACGCGGGCGCGGCCGACGGCTGCGCCGCCGTGATCCCGTCGACGCCGCGGCCCTGGCCGCCGAGCACGGAGACGGCGAACCCCCGTCGGGCCACGTCCAGTTCGGTCACCGGACGCACCCACGCGGCGTCCTTGCAGGCCGGGTCGGTGACCGGGTTCTGCTTCAGCCAGGCGTTGTAGCCGGCTGCCCAGCCCCGCATCAGCTCCCTGAGCTGCCGGCTCGGACCGGCCGGGGCGGGCGTGCGCAACAGCTCCTCGACCGTGCCCGCTTCCCGTACCCCGCGGAAGTACAGATCGCTGGAGAGGTTGCGGGTGGCGGAGGAGAGGGAACCGTCGGGCGCGCCGTCCGGACCGAAGTACCGGGAGCGTTCGCCGTTCACGGTCAGGAACCCGTCGGCCAGCGTACATATCTGGTCGGCGGCCTGTGCCCATCCGGTGCCGAAGCCAAGGTTCGCGTAGTCCTTGGCGACGATGTGCGGGATGCCGTACTCGGTGTACCGGATGACGGCCGACAGACCGTGGTCCGACGGCCGGGCCTGCCGGTCGCCGGAGTCCGCCACGGCCGCCGCGGGCAGCGAGGCCGTGACCGTGGCCAGCGCGGAACCGGCGAGAAGCAGGTGTTTCAGGCGGGTGCGGAGGTGCAAGGTTCCTCCCAACGGACGGATGGTGCAATGAGGTTGGACCATGCAGTCAGCTGAGCGCTTGCTTTGTCAACATCCCGTTCGGTATCCGAGGTCGCAACCTTTCCGGAGCGTAGGTCCGCGCCTCTCCGGTGTTCCCGGTACTTGACCCGCCGCCCGGCCGCCGCCGAGGATCGCGCCATGGAACGACTCCTCAGCCGTGCCGTCGACGGTGTCCTGCGCATGAGCGCCCAGCGCGTCCCCGACCGGATCGCCGTCCGGTACGCCGACCGGACCTGGACCTACGCCGAACTGGACGCGGCCGTCTCCACGGCGGCCGCCGTGCTGCGGGAGCGCTGGGGCCTGGACGAGTACGACCGGGTCGCGACCTACGGCCACAACTCCGACGCGTACCTGATCGCGTTCCTGGCCTGCTCCCGCGCCGGCCTGATCCACGTGCCGGTCAACCACAACCTGACCGGCGAGGACCTCGCGTACATCCTGGAGCAGTCCGGGAGTTCGGTGGTGCTCGCCGACCCCGCCCTCGCGGAGCGCGTCCCCGCCGGCTTCACCGTGAAGGCGCTGCGTGACGCCCCGGGCTCGTTCCTCGACGAGCTGGCCCGCCCCGACACGTACGACACCGATCGCGACGCCCGCGACATCGTGCAACTGCTCTACACCTCGGGCACCACCGCGTTGCCCAAGGGCGCGAGGATGACCCACCGTGCCCTGGTGCACGAGTACGCGAGCGCCGTCGACGCGCTCGACCTGCACGAGGACGACCGGCCGGTGCACTCGCTGCCGCTCTACCACTCCGCGCAGATGCACGTCTTCCTGCTGCCCTACCTCGCGGTCGGCGCGGAGAACACGATCGTCGACGGGCCCGACCCGGCGGCCCTGTTCGACCTGATCGAGGCGGGTCGCGCGGACAGCCTGTTCGCACCGCCGACCGTGTGGATCGGCCTGTCGAACCATCCCGACTTCGCGACCCGCGACCTGTCCGCGCTGCGCAAGGCATACTACGGCGCGTCGATCATGCCGGTGCCGGTCCTGGAACGGCTCCGCGAGCGGCTGCCCGGGCTGCGCTTCTACAACTGCTTCGGACAGAGCGAGATCGGTCCGCTCGCCACCGTCCTCGGTCCCGACGAGCACGAGGGCCGGATGGACTCCTGCGGCCGGCCCGTCCGCTTCGTCGAGGCGAAGGTCGTGGACGAGGACGGCAAGGACGTGCCCGACGGCACCCCGGGTGAAGTCGTCTACCGCTCCCCGCAGCTGTGCGACGGCTACTGGCAGAAGCCGGACGAGACCAAGGAGGCCTTCCGGGACGGCTGGTTCCGCTCCGGCGACCTCGCGGTGCGCGACGCCGAGGGCTACTACACCGTCGTCGACCGGGTGAAGGACGTCATCAACTCCGGTGGTGTGCTGGTCGCGTCCCGGCAGGTCGAGGACATGCTCTACACCCATCCGGCCGTCGCCGAGGCGGCCGTCGTCGGGCTCCCCGACGAGCGGTGGATCGAGGCGGTGACCGCCGTGGTCGTCGCGCGCGGCGAGGTCACCGAGGCCGAACTCGTCGACCACGCCCGGGAACGGCTCGCCCACTTCAAGGCCCCGAAGAAGGTGCTCTTCGTGGACGAGCTGCCGCGCAACGCCAGCGGGAAGATCCTCAAGCGCGAGCTGCGCGACCGCTTCCGTACGGACCGCGGCACGGGCGTCGGCACCGACCTCGGTACCGACGGCGGCACGGAGCCCGGCACCGACCCCGGTACCGCCTGAACAGGCCGACCCGTCCGTCGGCGATCATGGGGAGGCGGCGCCCGCACCGGCAGGGCGTCGCCCGAACCGCCCGCCGACCAGGGAGACCCCATGCCGCTCATGCGCTGCGCCGTGCTCGACGACTTCCAGGGCGCCGCGACCGCCTCCGCCGACTGGTCGCCCCTGGCCGGGCGCGTGGAGGTCGTCCCCTTTGCCGAGCACCACGCCGACGAGGACGAACTGGCCGTCGCGCTCGCCGACTTCGACATCGTCGTCACCCTGCGCGAACGCGTCGCCTTCCCCGGCACACTGCTCGCCCGGCTGCCCCGGCTCAAGCTCCTCGTGGCCTCGGGCATGCGCAACTCCGTGATCGACTACGCGGCGGCCGACGCGCACGGCGTCACCGTGTGCGGCACCGCCAGCTCCTCCACCCCGCCCGTCGAGCTCACCTGGGCCCTGCTGCTCGGGCTGGCCCGGGGGATCGTCGCCGAGAACACCGCCCTGCGCGAAGGCGGCCCCTGGCAGAGCACCGTCGGCGCCGACCTGCACGGCCGCCGCCTCGGCCTGCTCGGCCTCGGCAAGATCGGCACGCGCGTCGCCCGGATCGGGTTCGCCTTCGGCATGGACGTCGTCGCCTGGAGCCCGAACCTGACCGGGGAGCGGGCCGCCGAGGCCGGCGTGCGCGCGACCGCGTCGAAGGAGGAGCTGCTGACCGAGAGCGACTTCGTCTCGATCCACCTCGCGCTCGGCGACCGCAGCCGCGGCCTGATCGGCGCACCGGAGCTGGCCCTGATGAAGCGGTCCGCGTACCTGATCAACACCTCACGGGCGGCCATCGTCGACCAGGACGCGCTGCTCGCCGCGCTGCACGAGGGCCGGATCGCCGGCGCCGCGGTGGACGTCTTCGACGCCGAACCGCTGCCCGCCGACCACCCGATGCGCACCGCGCCCAGGCTGCTCGCCACCCCGCATCTCGGCTACGTGTCGCAGGACAACTACCGGACGTACTACGGCCAGGCCGTCGAGGACATCCTCGCCTTCCTGGACGGCGCCCCTCTCCGCCGCCTGCCCTGACGGCGGCGGCGGACAGGATCGCGCGGGCCGTCACGCCTCCCGCAGGTCCACGATCCGCTTGATCTTGCCGACCGAGCGCTCCAGGGTCTCCGGATCGACCACCTCCACCGTCACCGACACTCCGATCCCGTCCTTCACCGCCGTCGAGATCGCCCGTTCCGCCTCCGCGCGCTGCTCGGGCGTCGCGCCCGCGCGCGCCTCGGCCCGCACCGTCAACGCGTCGAGCCGGCCCTCCCGGGTCAGCCTCAGCTGGAAGTGCGGGGCCACGGACGGGGTGCGCAGCACGATCTCCTCGATCTGGGTGGGGAAGAGGTTCACCCCGCGCAGGATCACCATGTCGTCGCTGCGCCCGGTGACCTTCTCCATCCGCCGGAAGACCCGCGCCGTGCCCGGCAGCAGGCGGGTCAGGTCCCGCGTGCGGTACCGGATCACCGGCATGGCCTCCTTGGTGAGCGAGGTGAAGACCAGTTCGCCCTCCGCACCGTCGGGCAGCACCTCGCCGGTGAACGGGTCGACGATCTCCGGGTAGAAGTGGTCCTCCCAGATGTGCAGGCCGTCCTTGGTCTCCACGCACTCCTGCGCCACGCCGGGGCCCATGACCTCGGAGAGCCCGTATATGTCCACCGCGTCGATCGCGAACCGCTCCTCGATCTCGCGGCGCATCTCCTCCGTCCAGGGCTCGGCCCCGAAGATGCCGACCTTCAGTGAGGTGGTGCGCGGGTCGACACCCTGGCGTTCGAACTCGTCGAGCAGCGTGAGCATGTAGGACGGTGTCACCATGATGATCTCGGGCCGGAAGTCCTGGATCAGTTGGACCTGGCGGGCCGTCATGCCGCCGGAGGCGGGGATGACCGTGCAGCCGAGCCGCTCCGCGCCGTAGTGCGCGCCGAGGCCGCCGGTGAACAGCCCGTACCCGTAGGCCACGTGGACCTTGTGTCCGGGCCGGCCGCCGGCCGCGCGGATGGAGCGGGCCACCACGTCCGCCCAGGTGTCGAGGTCCCGCTCGGTGTAGCCGACGACGGTGGGACGGCCCGTGGTGCCGCTGGAGGCGTGGATGCGGCGCACCTGCGACTGCTCCACCGCGAACATCCCGAAGGGGTAGTTGTCCCGCAGGTCGGTCTTGGCCGTGAACGGGAAGCGGGCGAGGTCGGCGAGGGTGCGGCAGTCCTCGGGGCGCAGTCCGGCCTTGTCGAAGGACTGCCGGTAGAAGGGCACGTTCTCGTACGCGTGCCGGAGCGTCGCGCGGAGCCGCTCCAGCTGGAGCGCCTCGAGGCCCGCGCGGTCGAGCCGCTCGCCTTCGTCCAGCAGATCCGTCATGCGCCGCACTCCCGTCCCAAACCGGACGACCGATCATTCGGTCGTTGCTGTCGGGACCAGTAATCCAAGAGATCACCTCTCCTGGCAAGGGCCTGGAGCGGACTTTCCTCGGTTCCGGCGCCGATCCGCCATTGGGCCGGACGGCCGAGCGCGCGTGGCGTGCGGGGGGCGCCAGTCCCGTGTGCCGCGCAACGGCACACCCGAGCGACGTGCATATGACGAAGGCAAGCATGCGTTAGGACTGAACGCGGAGAGTGACGAATCGATGACAGGAACGGAGCTCAGCGCATGTCGGTCGACACCGAGCCCGCAGCGGCACCCGCCCCCGCCGCCCAGATCAGCAAGGTCCAGCTCAGCCTCAGCACCGCCGCGGCGCGCAACCTCGCGACGACGACCAAGTCCGAACCCCAGATGCAGGGCATCAGCTCCCGCTGGCTGCTCCGCAAACTCCCCTGGGTGCACACCCCGGGCGGCGTCTACCGGGTCAACCGGCGGCTCTCCTATGTCGTCGGCGACGGCCGGGTGACCTTCGTCAAGAGCGGTTCCAAGGTCCAGGTCATCCCCGCGGAGCTGGCCGAACTGCCGCTGCTGCACGGCTTCGACGACCCGATCGCCCTCGGCGCCCTCGCCGACCGCTTCGTGCAGAAGGAGTACGAGCCCGGCCAGGTCATCGTCCACTCCGGCAAGAAGGCCGATCACGTCTATCTGATCGCGCACGGCAAGGTCGAGAAGGTCGGCACCGGCAAGTACGGCGACGAGACCCTGCTCGGCCGGCTCGGCGACGGTGACACCTTCGGCGGCCAGGTCCTCGCCGGCCTCGACGGCAAGTGGGACTTCACCGCCCGCGCCGCGACCGCCGTCACCGTCCTGTCGCTGCCGCACACCGCCTACCAGGCCGTCGCCGAGCAGCACGAGCAGCTCCGCGACCACGTCCGGGGCCGGCGCGCCAACGGACACCGCCGCGCCACCAACAAGTCGGGCGAGGCCGCGATCGACCTCAGCGCCGGTCACTTCGGCGAGGCGATCCTGCCCGGCGCGTTCGCCGACTACGAGCTCAAGCCGCGCGAGTACGAGCTGAGCGTCGCCCAGACCGTCCTCAAGGTGCACAGCCGCGTCGCCGACCTCTACAACCAGCCGATGAACCAGACGCAGCAGCAGCTGCGACTGACCGTCCAGGAGCTGCGCGAGCGCCAGGAGTACGAGCTCGTCAACAACCCCGAGTTCGGACTCCTGAACAACACGGACTACGACCAGCGCATCCAGACCCACTCCGGCCCGCCCACCCCGGACGACTTCGACGACCTGATCAGCATGCGGCGCGGCACCCAGTACATCTTCGCCCACCCCCGCGCCATCGCCGCCTTCGGCAAGGAGTGCAACAAGCGCGGACTCCCCCTCGGCCACGCCGAGGTCGACGGCCACCACATCCCCTCCTGGCGCGGCATCCCGATCCTGCCCTGCGGCAAGATCCCGATCTCCGACCAGCAGAGCTCCTCGATCTTCGCGATCCGTACCGGCGAGAACAACGAGGGCGTCATCGGCCTCTACCAGACCGGGCTGCCCGACGAGGTCGAGCCGGGCCTCAACTGCCGCTTCATGGGCATCGACGAGAAGGCGATCATCTCGTACCTCGTCTCCACCTACTACTCCGCCGCCGTCCTGGTCCCCGACGCCATCGGCATCCTGGAGAACGTCGAGGTGCGTCCGCGTGCCTGACGGTGCTCACCGACCCGGCCCGCCCGGCGGCCCGCCTGCTGCTCCCCGCCCCTGAGGCCAACCCCCTCTGTCCCCACGAGAAGAACGACGTAAGGAACCCCCACATGACCACGTCCGCGCCCTCCACCGTGCTGCGCACGCCCTACCAGGAGTCCGTGGCCGCCTACTGGAACAGCAACCAGCAGGACCCGGTGAACCTCCGGCTCGGCGAGATCGACGGCCTGTACCACCACCACTACGGCATCGGCGACTACGACCCCGCGGTCCTCGACGGCCCGCAGGAGACCCGCGACAGCCGCATCATCGAGGAGCTGCACCGCCTCGAGACGGCCCAGGCCGACCTGCTCCTCGACCACCTCGGCGACCGGCGGCGCACCGACCGGATCATGGACGCCGGATCCGGCCGCGGCGGAACCAGCATCATGGCCGAGCGCCGCTTCGGCTGTCAGGTCGACGGCGTCTCCATCTCCGAGTACCAGGTCGACTTCGCGAACAAGCAGGCCGCCGAGCGGGGCGTGTCGGAGCGCGTGAAGTTCCACTTCCGGAACATGCTCGACACCGGCTTCGCGACCGGCTCGCGCCAGGCCATCTGGACCAACGAGACCACGATGTACGTGGACCTCTTCGAGCTCTTCGACGAGTTCTCCCGGCTCCTCCAGCACGGCGGCCGGTACGTCTGCATCACCGGCTGCTCCAACGACGTCAACGGACTGCGGTCCAAGGCCGTCAGCCGGATCGACGAGCACTACACCTGCAACATCCACCCGCGCAGCGCCTACTTCCGGGCGCTCGCCGAGAACAACCTCGTCCCGATCGAGGTCGTCGACCTGACGGCCGCGACCGTCCCGTACTGGGAGCTCCGCGCCAAGTGCTCGGTGGCCACCGGCATCGAGGACCCGTTCCTGACCGCGTACAAGGAGGGGAGCTTCCACTACCTGATGATCGTGGCCGACCGGATCTGACCGGCCGCCGCCCGGTGATCCCCGGGTCGGGGCCCGGGGATCACCCCCCACGCGAAATCCGGTTGCCGGGAGTCCCGGGCGCTGCTGGGGTGGCGGTCATGGATCACGACGCGACACTCGCCACGTACGACCGGCAGATGCGCCGGGAGGCCCGGCCCGACGGCCCCGGCACCCGGGTCGAGCGGGTCGGCCCCGTCGTCCGGCAGACCGGACCGGAGCACGCCTGGAACGGCGTCCTGTGGTCCGCTCTCGACGGGCTCGACGGGGCGGGCGTGGACGCGGTCGTCGCCGAACAGATCCGGCACTACACGGCGTCCGGCAGCACCTTCGAGTGGAAGGCCTACGGCCACGACGCCCCCGCCGACCTTCCCGAGCGGCTCCGGGCGGCCGGGTTCGTCCCGGACGAGGAGGAGGCCGTGATGGTCGCCGAGGCCACCCGGTTGTCCGCGGACGTCGTGCTGCCCGACGGCGTGGAGCTCGTGTCCGTCACCGACGAGGCGGGCGTCCGGCTCGTCACGGAGGTCCACGACCGGGCCTTCGGCGGCGACAGCAGCCACATCGGCAGGCAGCTCCTGGACCGGCTGGCCGCCGAACCCGACACCGTCGCCGCCGTCGTCGCGACGGCCGGGGGCGAGCCGGTCAGCGCGGCACGCCTTGAGCTGATCCCGGGGACCGACTTCGCCGGACTGTGGGGTGGCGGAACCGTCGAGGCCTGGCGTGGCCGCGGCCTCTACCGGGCCCTGGTCGCCCACCGCACCCGGATCGCCGCCGCCCGCGGGTACCGTTTCGTGCACGTCGACGCGGCCCCCATGAGCCGCCCGATCCTCCGGCGCCTCGGCTTCACCGCCCTGACCACCACCACGCCGTACGTGTACGGGGCCTCGCACGCCGGGAGGTGACGGCCCGCCCGGACCGCCGTGAAGGCCACGGCGCAGCACGCGCCGTGGCCTCCGCTCAGGTCCCGATGATCAACAGGGGCGGCTGGACCAGTTCATGGCCACGCTGGTGGAGCCGCCGTAGCCGGACAGCGTCAGCGAGTTGTAGCCGCTGGTGGGGACGAGGTAGTTGGTCGGTATGAGGGTGACGGTCGTCCCGGCCGGAATGCCGCTGGGCGCGGACAGGTTGACCACCTGCGTCGTGCCCGTCGCGCTCGGCACGTAGGCCGAGTCGGAGCTGACCTGGAGCCCCTGGTAGCTGGGCTTGCTGACGGTGAACTTCCAGGTGCTGCCGGCCGGCACACCGGTAGTCGAGCTGATGGTGAAGGCGAACTTGCGGTTGTAGGACGGCCCTGTGCAGGTCTGTCCGAGGGTCGCGTCCTGAATCCCCACCGACACGGTCTCGGCGTCAGGGGCGGCGGTCGCCGCTCCGCTGCCGGAGAGCACGGTCGCGGCGGAGACCGCGAGGGTTCCTGCCAAGGAAAGAAGGCGGCGCTTCGCCCGCCCCGTCGTGATCTGCATTCCCGATCCTCCCCGCCGCGGCTGCGGCGATCCGACCCCTCGGTCCCGCTGCGGGACCGAGCTGTGCTCGGGCCGACCCCCCTTACGGGTCGTTCACATGGGCAGGCGCATGGCCCACCTTCGAGCGCCTCCCCATGCGCCCGGAGCAACATAGCCGACGAGGGCATGCCAAAGTGCGAGGAAACCGCAAGAATGTCGGTCCAGGGTGGTCCAGCTCGCCGATTCGGCGGTTCCGGATGGATCCACTGGCGATGTTTGTGGCTGAAACGTTTCGCCGTGTGGACATGGCCATCGGGCCGCCACGGCACGCGTGCACCCGGGCCCCGGCCCGGCTCAGCCCGCCCAGTGACCCGGGCGCTCCAGGCCGGCCGGGATCCGCGTGGCCGCGTCGCCGCGGGCCGCGTTCAGCTGGGGCTGGGTCAGGAAGAGGGCGCCGGTCAGGTCCGCGCCGGACAGATCGGTGTCGCGAAGGTCGGCGCCGATCATGTCGGCCAGGGACAGGTCCGCCCCCGACAGATCCGCCGCGATCAGCAGCGCGCCGCGCAGGTCCGCGCCGCGCAACTTCGCCCCGCGCAGCCGGGCGCCGAGCAGATCGGCGCCGCGCCGACTCTTCGGCTTGCCGCCCGCCGTGGCCCGGACCAGCGCGCTGGTCTTCAGGAGCAACGGGTTCACCTCGGCGCGGACCGCCGCCACGTTCAGCTTCTCCAGTGCATCTGGCGTGCCCGCCGTGAGCTCCTCGACCCGGGTCAGCGCCCGGCGCAGCTCGCCGTGCACGGAGCGGGCGGCGTCCCGCTCCAGCGCCTCGGTCAGATAGCGCAACAGCTCGTGCAGTTGCCGCATGACCGGGAAGACCTCGTACATCTGCCGGGCCGTCCCGGGTGCCTCGCGCCAGGAGACCCCGTGGAAGGTGACCTGCGAGACCTGCTGGCCGGCGCCGAAACAGTCGTACACCGTGCAGCCGGAGAAGCCGCTCGGCCGCAGCTTCTCGTGGATCCCGCAGCGGAAGTCCTCCCGCAGGTTCCGGCACGGCTCGCCCGACGACTTGTTCACCGCGAAGTCGGCCGACTTCGCGAAGGGCAGGGCGACACAGCACAGGCCGAAGCAGTTCGCGCAGTCGCCGCGCAGGGTGGTGGAGTCGGGGGATACGGGCACGGTGGCGCGGTTCCTCACAGGTCGGAGCGGGTCCTCCACCCTATCGCGGGGCCGCCGTCGCCCTGCTGACGGCCAAATCCCTTGCGGCGGTCACGGCGGCCCGTGAAGATCGCGCCATGCCGCAGTTCACCTCGTACGACGGAACCCGACTCGCCTACCGGACGCAGGGGGAGGGAGATCCCCTCGTCTGCCTCCCCGGTGGCCCTATGCGCCACGCCGACTACCTCGGCGACCTCGGCGGCCTGGCCGCCCACCGCACGCTGATCGTGCTCGACCTGCGCGGGACCGGCGACAGCGCCGAGCCCGCCGACCCCGCCACGTACCGCTGCGACCGGCAGGTCGCCGACGTCGAGGCGCTCCGCGTCCATCTCGGCCTCGACCGCATGGACCTGCTCGGTCACTCCGCCGGCGGGAACCTGGCCACCCTCTACGCCGCCGCCCACCCCGGGCGGGTGTCCTCCCTGGTCCTGGTCACGCCGGGGACGCGGGCCGTCGGGATCACCGTCACCGACGAGGAGTGGGACGAGGCCACCACGGTCTTCGCCGGCGAGCCCTGGTACGCCGAGACCCGGGCCGCCATCGACGCGCTCACCCCCGAGACCCCGCTGCGGGACGTCTACGCGACCGTCGCCCCGCTGGCGTACGGGCGGTGGAACGACACGGCCCGGGCGCACGACGCCGCGGCGCGCTTCAACTGGGAGGCCGCGGGGGCCTACTACGCCGACGGCGCGTTCGAACCGGCGGCCACGCGGGCCGCGCTCGCCGCCGTCACCGCGCCCGTCCTCGTTCTCGCGGGCGAGCACGACGGCGGTCCGACCCCGGCCCGCGCCGCCCAGCTGGCGGCGCTCTTCCCGCGCGGCGAACTCGTCGTGCAGGAGGCCGCCGGGCACTTCCCGTGGGTCGACGACGCCGGGGCCTTCCGCCGCCCGATCGCCGCGTTCCTCGACCCGGAGGTGCGCACGGTCGTCGTCGACGGCGTCCGGCTCGCGTACCGCACCTGGGGCGACGAGGCCGCCCGTCCGATCGTCCTCGTGCACGGCCGGGGCGGCAGCGCCGCCGGGTGGGAGCCGATCGCCCGGGAACTGGCCGGCACCCGCCGGGTCTACGCGCTCGACCTCGGCGGGCACGGACTGAGCGACCGGACCGGCCGCTACGGCTTCGACGTCTTCCGCGACCAACTGCGCGGCTTCCTCACCGAACTGGGCCTGGCCGGCGCCGACGTCGTCGCGCACTCCATGGGCGGCGTCGCCGCGTACCTGCTCGCCGCGGACGCGCCGGAGCTGATCGGCAGGCTGGTGATCGAGGACGCCCCCGTCATGTTCCCGGCCGACCCGCCGCGCGGCCACGTCCCGCCGCCCGAGGGCGAGCCGCCCTGCGACTGGGCCGTCGTCACGGCCACGAACGCGCAGATCGACGAGCCCGACCCGGCGTGGCGGCACTGCCTCGGCTCGATCAAGGCCCCAACGCTCGTCCTCGCCGGCGGCGAGGACAGCCACATCCCGCAGGACCAGCTCGCCTGGCTGTCCGGCCGCATCCCGGACTGCCGGCTCGTCACCATCGACACCGGCCACCTCATCCACCAGTCCCGCCCGGCCGAATTCCTGGCTGAGCTGAGGGAGTTCGGGATCTAGGACGGTCCGGAAGAGCCGTCCCGTCCGGTCTCGGGGCCGGACGGGACGCGCCGGGGCGTCACCCGCCCGGCCGCTGCCTCCTCCGGTACTCCGCGGTCGGCAGCCCGCCGACGCCCCAGGACTCGAGCGCGACCTCGTCGATGACCACGAACGTCGTGGCCGGATCCTTGTCGAGCACCTTCACCAGCAGATCGGTCACGCCCGCGATGATCTCGGCCTTCTGCTCGGCCGTGGCGCCCTCGCGCGTGATCTTCACGTTCACGTACGGCATCAGGCACGTCCCGTCACGTGGCCGCCGTCCACGCGCAGGGCGTGGCCGGTGACGAACTCGGCGTCCGCGACGTAACGGACCGCCTCCGCGATCTCCGCGACCTCGCCGACCCGGTTCAGCAACGCGAGGCCGCCGTACGCGTCCACGTCGGCGCCCGCGAGGAGCGGGGTCCGGATGATGCCCGGCGCGACCAGGTTGACGCGGATCCCGTCCGCCGCGAGTTCGGCGGCCAGGCTCGTCGTCAGCGTGTGCACGCCGCCCTTGCTGACGACCGGTGCCGAAGCCGGGAAGCCGGCGATCGCGTGGTCGACCAGCACCGTGCCGATGTTGACGATGCTTCCGCCGCGGCCCTGCTCCCGCATCCTGCGCACCACCGCCTGGGTGGTCAGAAACGTCCCCTTGAGGTTGCCGGTCAGGTACCCGTCCAGTTCCTCCTCCGTGACCTCGGTGAACGGCTTCGACGCGAAGGTGCCCGCGTTGTTCACGAGGACGTCCACGCCCCCGAACCGTTCCACGGCCGCCCGTACCAGCGCCTCGCCGGTCGCCGCGTCCCCGATGTCGCCCGCGACCTGCGCGACCCGCTCGGCCCGGCCGAGGTGGGCCGCGGCCTTCCGGAGCCGGTCCGCGTCCCGGCCGTTGATCACGACGTTGGCGCCCCGGGCCAGGAAGGCCTCGGCGATCCCCAGTCCGATCCCGCTCGATGCTCCCGTGACCACCGCGGTGATGTTCGTCGTCGCCACTGCTGCTCCTCGGTTCGTGGTCGTTCTTGCCGACACCGACGAACCTAGGAGCGCCCCAGCCATAACACCACGACGAACTTCGAAGCCTGCCATAATCCAGGGTTATGTCCGTGGACCTGCGCGATCTCGAACTCCTGGCCGCCACCGCCGAATCCGGCTCGCTCACCGCAGCGGCAGAAACCCTCTACGTCAGCCAGCCCGCGCTCAGCCAGCGCCTCACCCGTCTCGAAGACCGGCTCGGCATGCCGCTGTTCGACCGCACCGGGCGCGGACTCGTCCCGAACGCCGCCGGTCGACGCCTGCTGGTGGCGGCCCGTCACGTGCTGAACGAGCTGCGCTCGGCGACCCTCGACCTCCAGGAGATGCGCGACGGCCGTGACCGCAGGGTGCGTTTCACCGCAGAGTGCAGCACCACCTTCCAGTGGCTGCCTCCGGTCATCCGCGCGTTCCGTGAGCGGCACCCGGAGGCGGAGGTCCGCATCGAGTCCGTCCCCGACGACGCGCCGGTGCCCGCCCTCCTCGCCGACCGCGTGGACGTCGCGCTGGTCACCAAGCCGGACCCCGAGATGGACCGGGTCGATCTGACCCGGCTGTTCGACGACGAGATGGTGGCCGTCGTGCCGGCGGACCACCCCTGGGCGGCTCTGCCGCACCTCACCGCGGCGGACTTCACCGACGCCCACCTCATCCTCTATGACGGCTACGACCAGAGCCGGATCCCGTCGATCCCGCTCCCCGTGCCGCCGCAGGCGCGGCCGGCCCGGATCACCACCATGCCGGTGATCACGGACCTGGTCGTGGAGATGGTCGCCGGGGGCCAGGGCGCGACGATCCTCCCCAACTGGGTCGCCGCGCCGTACACGGACTCCCACGGCCTCGCCCTGGTGCAGATCGGGACCGTGCCGATGGCCCGCACGTGGTACCTCGCCACGCGTCACGGCCCGCGCCCGCCCCACCTGCAGGCGTTCGTGGAGGAGTTGACCGGCCGGCTCGCCCGTCCCTAGGACTCGGCCGCCTCGGTGGCCACCGTCCGGGCCCAGCGGTAGTCCGCCTTGCCGCTGGGCGAGCGCTGGATCCGGTCGGTGAGCACCAGCTGGCGCGGGATCTTGTATCCGGCGAGCCGGGTCCGGCAGTGTTCCTGGACCGAGCCCAGGTCCAGGTCCGCCGCGCCCTCCCGCAGCTGCACCACGGCGGCCACGTGGTGGCCCCACTTCGGGTCCGGGACGCCGGCGACCAGCGCGTCGTACACGTCCGGGTGGGACTTGAGCGCCTGCTCGACCTCCTCCGGATAGACCTTCTCGCCCCCGGTGTTGATGCACTGCGAACCGCGGCCGAGCACGGTCACGATGCCGTCCTCGCCGACGGTGGCCATGTCGCCGAGCAGCACCCAGCGCTCCCCGTCCTTCTGGAAGAAGGTCTCGGCCGTCTTCGCCGGGTCGTTGTAGTAGCCCAGCGGCACGTGGCCGCGCTGCGCGAGCCGGCCCGGCTCGCCCACCGCCACCTGCTCGTACGTGACCGGGTCCACCACGCGCGTACGCTCGTTGACCTCCAGGCGGAAGCCGGTGGCCGGGCCCGAGTCGTCGGTGGCCTTGCCGTTGGAACCGGACTCCGACGAACCGAAGTTGTTCAGCAGCATCACGTTCGGGACCAGCGCCTGGAACTGCGCGCGCACGGTCTCCGACATGATCGCCCCGGACGAGGAGACGCTGAACAGCGACGACAGGTCGGTGCCCGCGAGCGGTCCGTGCAGCGCGTCGATGAGCGGGCGCAGCATCGCGTCGCCGACCAGCGAGACGCTGGACACCTTCTCCTTCTCGATGGTGCGCAGCACCTCCTCGGGCACGTACTTGCGGTGGATCACCACCCGCTGCCCGTAGTTGAAGGCGATGAACGAGGTGAGAGTCGACGTGCCGTGCATCAGCGGGGGAGCAGGGAAGAAGGTGAGCCCGGCTCCGCGCGCCGCGACCCGCTCGGCCAGCTCCTCGGGTCGCTTCACCGGCTCGCCGGTCGGCTCGCCGCCGAACAGCCCGGCGAAGAACAGGTCCTCCTGCCGCCACATCACGCCCTTGGGCATGCCCGTCGTGCCGCCGGTGTAGATGATGAACAGGTCGTCGGCGGAGCGGGCCGGGAAGCCGCGCTCCGGCGAGCCGGCCGCCTCGGCCTCCCTGTACGGCACGCACTCCAGGGCGGGTGCGCCGTCGTCCGGGGTCCCCACCCGGACGAGGTGCCGCAGCTTCTCCGTCTGCGGCAGCGCCGCCGCGACCCGCTCGGTGAACTCCGCGTCGAAGACGAGCGCGGCGAGATCGGCGTCCCGGTAGAGGTAGACCAGCTCCTCCTCCACGTACCGGTAGTTCACGTTGACCGGGACCAGCCGCGCCTTGAGGCAGGCCAGCACCGTCTGCAGGTACTCGACGCCGTTGTACAGGTGCAGGCCGAGGTGCTCGCCGGGCCGCAGGCCCGCATCGATCAGGTGGTGCGCGAGGCGGTTGGCGGCCGCGTCGAGCTGCGCGTACGTCAGCCGCTGCTCGGCCCCGGTGCCGGGATGGTCGACGTACACGAGTGCCTCGCGGTCCGGCACCACGTCGACGACCGACTCGAACAGGTCGGCAAGGTTGTACTCCACCGTTCGTCCTCCTGACGCGCCGCTGGTCCCGTACGGACGTGGCGGTCATTAGAGCGCCGATGGGTGGAGGTGGGAAGGGGGTGCGCAGAAGAATCTGACTGAGTGTCAGGAAACTATTGAACTGGGCCCCGCGCTCCTGCAACCTGTTCCAGAACTGGAGACGGGAGACGCCCATGACCGGGACCGAGCACCTATCCGTACGGCGCGAAGGTGCCACGCTGATCCTCACGCTCAACAGGCCCGAGGCGAAGAACGCGCTCTCGCTGCCGCTGCTCGTCGGCCTCTACGACGGCTGGCTGGAGGCCGACGCCGACGACACCGTCCGCTCGGTCGTGCTCACGGGCGCCGGCGGCGACTTCTGCGCCGGCATGGACCTCAAGGCGCTGGCCGGGAAGGGCATGGCGGGGGACGAGTACCGTGCCCGCCTGAAGGACGACCCCGACCTGCACTGGAAGGCGATGCTCCGGCATCACCGGCCGCGCAAGCCCGTCATCGCGGCGGTGGAGGGCTACTGCGTGGCGGGCGGCACCGAGATCCTGCAGGGCACGGACATCCGGGTCGCGGGGGAGTCCGCGACGTTCGGCCTCTTCGAGGTCCGGCGCGGGCTCTTTCCGATCGGCGGTTCGACGGTCCGGCTGCCGCGGCAGATCCCGCGCACCCACGCCCTGGAGATGCTGCTCACCGGCCGCCCGTACACGGCGGAGGAGGCGGCCCGGATCGGCCTGATCGGTTCGGTCGTCCCGGACGGGACGGCCCTGGAGCGGGCGCTGGAGATCGCGGAGCGGATCAACGCGTGCGGGCCGCTGGCCGTGGAGGCGGTGAAGGCGTCCGTCTACGAGACGGCGGAGATGACGGAGACGGAGGGACTGGCGTCCGAACTCAAGCGCGGCTGGCCCATCTTCGACACCGCCGACGCGAAGGAAGGCGCCCGCGCCTTCGCGGAGAAGCGGGACCCGGTGTACCGCCGGGAGTGAGTCCGAAAGGCCCGCCGCAGGCGCCCCCTGACCCCCGTCCCACCCGCACCCGCCCCCGCCAAGGAGCCCCATGACCGCCACTCCCGCCACCCTCCGCGCACCCCTCGTCGTCGAGTTTCCGTTCACCCGTTCCCTCGGGCCCGTTCAGGCCGCCTTTCTCACCGGGCTGCGCGAGCGGACCGTGCTCGGGGTGCGGACCGAGGGCGGGCAGGTGCTCGTGCCGCCCGTCGAGTACGACCCCGAGACCGCCGCCGAACTCCGCGAACTCGTCGAGGTCGACGCCACCGGCACCGTCACCACCTGGGCCTGGAACCCGGACCCCCGGCCCGGCCAGCCCCTCGACACCCCGTTCGCCTGGGTGCTCGTACGACTCGACGGCGCCGACACCGCCCTGCTGCACGCGCTCGACGCGCCCGGCCCCGAGCACGTCCGCACCGGCATGCGGGTGCGCGTCCGCTGGGCCGCCGAACGCACCGGCGCCATCACCGACATCGCCTGCTTCGAGCCGTACGACAGCGAGCGGGACGCCGCCCCCGCCCGCCCCCACGACGGGCTGTTCGACGAGCCCGTCACCGGCATCGTCGCCGCCGCCCGCCTCGACTACACGTACAGCCCCGGCCGCGCGCAGACCGACTACCTGCACGCCCTCGCCGAGCACAAGACCGTCGGCGAACGCTGCCCCTCCTGCTCCAAGGTCTACGTGCCGCCCCGCGGCGCCTGCCCCACCTGCGGCGTCGCCACCACCGAGCCGGTCGAGGTCGGCCCCCGCGGCACCGTCACCACCTTCTGCATCGTCAACATCAAGGCGAAGAACCTCGACATCGAAGTCCCTTACGTCTACGCCCACATCGCCCTCGACGGCGCGGGCCTCGCCCTGCACGGCCGGATCGGCGGCATCCCGTACGACCAGGTCCGGATGGGGCTGCGGGTCGAGCCCGTGTGGAGCGAGGACGGCCGCTACCCCGACCACTACCGGCCCACCGGCGAACCGGACGCCGACTACGACACGTACAAGGAGCTGCTGTGAGCCGAGACCCGAGCCGGGACGTCGCGATCGTCGCCTTCGCGCAGAGCGACTCCCTGCGCCGCACCGACGACCTCTCCGAGGTCGAGATGCTGATGCCCGTCCTGCACGACGTGCTGCGGCAGACGGGTCTGAAGACCTCCGACATCGGCTTCACCTGCTCGGGCTCCTCCGACTACCTCGCCGGACGCGCCTTCTCCTTCACGATGGCCCTCGACGGCGTCGGCGCCTGGCCGCCGATCTCCGAGTCCCACGTGGAGATGGACGGCGCCTGGGCGCTCTACGAGGCCTGGGTGAAGATCCTCACCGGCGAGACGGACACCGCGCTCGTGTACTCCTACGGCAAGTCCTCGCCCGGCTCGGTGCGCGACGTCCTCACCCGCCAGCTCGACCCGTACTACCTCGCCCCGCTCTGGCCCGACTCCGTCGCCCTCGCAGCGCTCCAGGCCCAGGCACTGATCGACGCCGGCGAGACCGACGAGCCCGCGCTCGCCGGCATCGCCGCCCGCAGCCGGGACGCCGCCGTCGGCAACCCGCACGCCCAGCTGCGCGGAGCCCGCCCGCAGGGCGACCACGTCGTGGCACCGCTGCGGCAGGGCGACTGCCCGCCCATCGGCGACGGCGCCGCCGCGGTGATCCTCGCGGCCGGCGACCGGGCCCGCGAGCTGTGCGAGCGCCCCGCCTGGATCCGCGGCATGGACCACCGGATCGAGGCCCACTCCCTCGGCGTGCGCGACCTCACCGACTCGCCCTCCACCCGCCTCGCCGCCCGGCGCGCCGGAGCCTTCGACGGCGCTCCGTTCGACACCGCCGAGCTGCACGCCCCGTTCACGTCCCAGGAGGTCGTGCTGCGCAAGGCGTTGAAGCTCGACGAGACCGTCCGGGTCAACCCGTCCGGCGGCGCGCTCGCCGCCAACCCCGTCATGGCCGCCGGCCTGATCCGGCTCGGCGAGGCCGCCGCCGGAATCCACCGCGGGGAGTCCGACCGGGCCCTCGCCCACGCCACCTCCGGCCCCTGCCTGCAGCAGAACCTGGTGGCCGTCCTGGAAGGAGAGCCGCATGTCCGGTAAAGAGCCGGTGGCCGTCGTCGGGGTCGGCCAGACCAAGCACGTCGCCGCCCGCCGGGACGTGTCCATCGCCGGCCTCGTCCGCGAGGCCGCGCAACGCGCCCTCGACGACGCCGAACTGACCTGGGCCGACATCGACGCCGTCGTGATCGGCAAGGCCCCGGACTTCTTCGAGGGCGTGATGATGCCGGAGCTGTACCTCGCCGACGCGCTCGGCGCGGTCGGCAAGCCCATGCTCCGCGTCCACACCGCGGGTTCGGTCGGCGGGTCGACGGCGCTGGTCGCCGCGAACCTGATCGCCGCCCGGGTGCACGGCACCGTGCTCACCCTCGCCTTCGAGAAGCAGTCCGAGTCCAACGCGATGTGGGGGCTCTCCCTGCCGGTGCCCTTCCAGCAGCCGCTGCTCGCCGGCGCGGGCGGCTTCTTCGCCCCGCACGTCCGGGCGTACATGCGGCGCACCGGCGCCCCCGACACCGTCGGCTCCCTCGTCGCCTACAAGGACCGGCGCAACGCGCTCAAGAACCCGTACGCGCACCTCCACGAGCACGACATCACCCTGGAGAAGGTGCAGGCGTCCCCGATGCTGTGGGACCCGATCCGGTACTCCGAGACCTGCCCGTCCTCCGACGGCGCCTGCGCGATGATCCTCACCGACCGGGCGGGCGCGGCCCGCGCGCCCCGGCCGCCGGCCTGGGTGCACGGCGGTGCGATGCGCAGTGAGCCCACCCTGTTCGCCGGCAAGGACTTCGTCTCGCCGCAGGCCGGCAAGGACTGCGCCGCCGACGTCTACCACCAGGCCGGGATCACCGACCCGCGCCGGGAGATCGACGCCGTCGAGATGTACGTGCCGTTCTCCTGGTACGAGCCGATGTGGCTGGAGAACCTGGGCTTCGCCGAGGAGGGCGAGGGCTGGAAGCTCACCGAGTCCGGCGTCACCGAGATCGACGGTGACCTGCCGGTGAATCCGTCCGGCGGGGTGCTGTCCACCAACCCGATCGGCGCGTCCGGGATGATCCGGTTCGCGGAGGCCGCGCTGCAGGTGCGGGGGCAGGCCGGGGAGCACCAGGTGCCGGACGCGCGACGGGCCCTCGGACACGCGTACGGAGGTGGTGCGCAGTTCTTCGCCATGTGGCTGGTGGGGTCCGAGCCGCCCGCTTCCTGAGGTCTGTCGGCACCCGGTGCCGCTCGCTACCCTGAGGCCCGGACGACGTTGTGGGACGCGGGAGGAGCACGGACGTGGCCGAGAGCACCACTGCCCAGCACGCCTTCATGGGCTGGGAGAAGCCGGAACTCGACCTGAGCAACGCCGACTGGCGCTCGGGCAGTCAGGGCACGGGCGATGTCCAGATCGCCTTCGTGGAGGGCTTCATCGCGATGCGCAACGGCGGCCGTCCGGAGGCACCGTCGCTGATCTTCACCCCGGCGGAGTGGCGGGCGTTCGTCCTCAACGCCCGCGACGGCGAGTTCGACCTCACCTGAGCCGCGGACCGCACCGGACCGGCCCGCACGGGAACCCTCCCCGAGCGGGCCGGTCCGGGTCCGGGACCGTCAGGACGGCAGCGTCCACTGCTGGAGCGGGGCCGCGGAGCAGGGCTGGATCACCAGCCGGGTCACGCCGTCAGGGGCCGTCTCGGCGCCGAGGCACAGCCCCGACTTCGTGTTCCGCAGCGTGCGGTCGGACTGAGCCGTCCAGGCCTGCGCCGGGGTGCCGTTGCAGGCGTACAGCTGAACGACCGTGCCGGGCGTGACCGCCCCGCCCCGCACGTCCATGCACGAGCCGAGCGCCCGCAGGGTGTCGTCGCCCGGGACCGTCCAGGTCTGCGCGGCGCTTCCGTCGCAGCGGCCCGTGCGCAGCGCGGTCCCGTTGGCGGGATTCCCGTTCGTCACCTCCACGCAGTCGCCGCCCGCACCGGTGACCGGGCCGGCGGGCGGAGGCGGCGGCAGGGCGTCACGGACCCGCTCCGCGAGGGCCACCGGGTCGCCGTGGGGCTCCACCGGATGGCTGTCCCGCTTCGCGTTCCAGGCGTTCTCCCACGCGAACCAGTCGATCGCGGCGGGCGGCTGCCCGGAGACCAGGGACTCCTCCAGGCCGTCCAGGTACGTCGCCCAGCGCGGTGCGTAGAAGTCCGAGACGAGGCCCGACCACTCGCGGTTGGCGTAGTCGTGCAGCCCGGCCTCGCTGCCGGTGCGATGGCCCCAGGTCGTCAGGATCGAACGGGCGTCGAACTCCCTCGCCGCCCGTTCGGCGTCCGTCGTGCCCCACGCCTTCGCTTCCTCCAGCCACGGTCCCAGCAGGAACCGGCGGTCCGTGGCCAGGAGTTCGTCGAGCAGGGCGAGGTCGCGCCTCCACTCGCCGGACCGCTCGCGGAAGGCGGTCAGGTCCTTCGCGTCGTACGCGGCCCTGATCTGCGGCAGCAGCGTACGGCTCCGGTTCGCGAGCGACTGCCGCGCGGTGTCCACCAGGTCGAAGCGGTACGCGTCGGTTCTGCGCAATTCCGGCGCGGCCTGGAGCAGTTCGGACAGCGCGCGCTGCACGGTGGCGGCGTCGTACCGCATCGACTTCGGGCTCCAGGCCGCCGCCGAGCGCGCCGTCAGGCTCGGCCGGGCCGTGAACAGGCTGTCCTGCGACTCGCTCCACGAACTGGACGGGGTGCTGTACGGGCCGCGCCGCAGCCACTCCCACGCCCGCGCGGCATGCGGGTCGGGCGCGCCGTAGCGCCGTGCCGCGTAGTCCGCGAACCAGGCGGCGTGGTCGACGGGGCCGGTGCGCCAGGCGAGTTCGGTGAACAGCTCGAAGGCGGCGGGGTTGCCGCCGGTCGCCTCGGGCAGGTACGCGATGCCGCGCAGGGCGCTGTTCGGCTTGGCGCGCCAGGCGTCGAAACGGCTCGCCCACACGGCGGTGTTGGCGCCCAGGGAGGTGTGTCCGCCGAAGTTGGGGATGGTGCCGAAGGCGTACGGGGTGCCGTGCCAGGAGGTCTCGCGGTCCAGTCCGTCGTATCGGTCGGACAGGCCGTCCACGACGAGCAGCCGGGACTTGTCGACCGCGTCGAGGAGCTCGACGTGCGGGTTGCTCTGCCAGCCGAGCAGGACCCAGATGGCGCCGGGCCGGGCGGTCTGCAGCGCGTTCATCACGCCGACGGCGGCGTCCGGGACGGGTACGTCGCCCGCGTTCCCTCCTTCGTGCAGGAGGTCCATCTTGTACATCGTGGAGGTGCCGAGCAGTCGCGCCTGGTGGCGGTAGAAGGCCTCGGCGACCTTCGGGAACATCGCGTTCCGCGGATCCAGCCAGTCCGGCCGGGCGAAGCCGACCCAGTTGCCCTGCGGGACCACCCGGCCGGCCGGGTTGCGGTCCACGAAGCCCGGCGGGACCGTCCCGAAGTACCCGGGCAGGACGGGCGTCATGCCGAGCTGCCGCAGCCGCTCCACGATCCGCCGGCCGAGGGCCGCGCGCTCCTCGACGAGCCGTTCCGTGAGCGGCCCGCCGAAGCCGGACATGTTCTGCATCAGCCACCAGGGCTGGTGTGCGGGCCCGGGGATCCACGAGCGGAGCTCGTCGCGGCCGTAGCCGAACTCCTGCAGCGCGGCGTGGTACGGGGCCTCGGCGCCCATCTGGACGAAGACCTCGTTCACGCCGTGCAGGGCGAGCAGGTCGATCTGCCGCTCGTACGTCGCCCAGTCCCGGTACGCGCCCGAGTAGCCGTCGTCGGTGTCGTTGAGGGCGAACCGGTGCGGCACCGAGGCCGGGCGGTGGATCGTCCCGGACGGCGCGGGCAGGGTGGCGGGCAGAGCGGACGTGCTGCGGCCGGGCCAGCCGAGATCGACTCCGGCGGAGTGCTTGAGGTACCAGTTCACGCCGCTGAGCAGCACCGCGGGGCTGGTGCCCCGCACGTGCAGGTCTCCGGCGGAGCCGGAGACGGAGAAGTAGTCGCCGGAGGCGGGGCGGGCGACCGGCTCCAGGGCGAACTGGGTCACGTGCCGGGGCAGCAGCCGGGCGAGGGCCGCGCGGGCCGGTCCGGCGGAGAAGGCGGGGGTGGGGGCGGCGGAGGAGACGGTGGGCAGCACGGTCAGGGCGGTGGCGCACACGGCGAGCGCCATGGCCGTGCGGGCAGCCCAGGACATGGCCCGGGATCTGAGGAATCTCACGTGTCGGCTCATCCCATCGGAAGGATCGGAAAGCAGTTATTAACGGAGCGTTCGTTAATATGGGAGGGGGCCTGGCCCCTGTCAATGGCTACGCCCATCCGGGCGCTTGGACTTTCGGTAGGGTGCCGACACCGGGGCAGGAGACCGAGCAGGGGGAGTCGATGCAGGTGAGCGGCGGTGGCGCGGCGACCGGGCCGCACGTACTGCGCCGGATGAACGTCGCGGCCGTCCTTGCCGCGCTCCGCGAGGCCGGAGCCGCGACCGCCCGGGTCACCGAGCTCGCCGCGGCCACCGGGCTCTCCCGGCCCGCCGTCACCCGGGCCCTCACCGAACTGCGGGAACGCGGCCTGGTCGACTTCGCACCGGCGGCCCCCGCCGGCCCTCCGGCCCCGCAGCGTGGCCGCCCCGCCCAGTACGCGCGCTTCCGCGCCGAGGTCGGCCACGTCGCCGGCGTGGACATAGGCCCGCACAAGGTCCTCGTCCTCGTCGCCGACCTCGCGGGCCGTGTCCGCGCCGCCCACCGGGCCGCCGTCGCCCCCGGCGCCACCGGCCCCGAGCTCTTCACGGCCGTCCGCACCGCCCTCACCGCCGCCGCCGCGGAGGCGGGCCTGGACCCCTCCGGCCTCTGGGCGGTCGCCGCCGGCACCCCGGGCATCGTCGACCGCGACCGGGGCGAGGTCCTCCTCGCCCCGAGCATCCCCGGCTGGGCCGGACTGCCCGCCGTCGGCGAGCTCCGCGACTGGCTGCGCTGCCCCGTCCTCCTCGACAACGACGTGAACCTCGCCGTCCTCGCGGAGCGCCGGCTCGGCCCGGCCGCCGACACCGACAACCTGGTGTTCGTCCAGTGGGGCGAACGGATCGGCACCGGCATCGTCATCGGCGGCCGTCCCTACCGGGGCGCCTCCGCCGCCGCCGGCGAACTCGGCTTCGTCGACCTCGACGGGCCCGGCGACGGCCCCGTCGAGCCGCTGCGGCCCGACGGCATGGGTCCCTTCGAGCGACTCGTCGGGGCCGCCGCCGTGCACCGGCTCGCGGTGGCCGCCGGCGCCCCGGTCGGCGAGGGCCACGACATCGCGCCGCTCTTCGCCGCGGCCGCCGCCGGCGACCCGCACGCGCTGGCCGTCGTCGACGAGGTAGCCGACCGCTTCGCCCGCGGCCTGGCAACCCTGCTGCTCATCCTCGACCCCGGCCGGGTGGTGATCGGCGGCGGAGTCTCGCAGGCCGGCGAGACCCTGCTCGGCCCGCTCCGCCGCCACCTGCGCGGGCGCACCCTCGTCCCCGTGACCGTGGAGGCCTCGGCCCTCGGCGAGCGGTCCGTGGCGCTCGGCGCCGTACGGCAGGCCCTCGGCGCCGCCGAGGAGCGCCTCACCGGCCCCGCGCACCTCTGACCCGGCCCGGCTATCGTGCCGATCATGAGCGGTGAACGTGACCTCGCCCGGCTGATCTCCGGCATGCGGCCCGAGCCGAACCCCGGCCGGTACGTCTTCACGACCGTGACCGGGGCCGTCCCGGCCGGACTCGCCCCCGTGGTCACCGTCCGCGAGGAGGAGGGCACGACCCTCGTCCTGCGCCAGGAGGAGGCCGACGCCGTCGCGCTGCCGTACGACTATGCGGCGGCCTGGATCACCTTGCGGATCCACTCGGCGCTGGACGCCGTCGGCCTGACCGCCGCCTTCGCCCGCGCCCTGGCCGACGCAGGGCTCAGCTGCAACGTGGTCGCGGGCTTCCACCACGACCATCTCTTCGTGGAACACGACCGGGTGTACGAGGCGTTGGCGGTGCTCCGCGGCCTCGCCGACCGTGCGGCCCGGGACGCCCGGGACACCGCGCAGACCTGACATCCGACGGGCCCGCCCGGCCCCGGCCCCGGCGCGTCGCGGAGTGCCGGGGGACACGTACCATGGCCCTATGTCCTTCCTCCGCCGCCGCAGCGCCGCCACACCCGCGGGCCCGGACTTCGACGTCCTGGCCATGGATCCGGGGGACTGGCCCGGCAACCTCGGCGCCGGTCTGCTGCCCGCTCCCGACGGCTCCTGCCAGGGCGTGTTCCTCCGGTACGACCTGTTCGGCGGCCGCGGCCCCGCGATGATCATCGGCAACCTGCCGGAGGGCTCCCCGGCCCGCGAGCTCGCCGAAGGCCAGATCCCCTTCGAGGTGGCCCAGCTGCTCGCGGCGCTCGACAACGACGAGCCGGTCGAGGTCCTCGACACCGAGGACATCCCGGTGATGCAGGGCGACAACCTGCTGATCGTGCGCCGCCTCAAGCTCTCCGAGAGCCGGATCTCCTGCGTGCAGTTCGACCGCAGCGACAACGTGCTGGTCACCATCGCCAGTTGGGACCGTCCGATCACGGACGACCTCTACGCGCTGCTCAAGCCGCTGCCGGCCGAACTGTTCCAGCAGGGCTGACGAGAGGGGCGGGGGCCGATGAGCGCACGGGTCGACAGCTGGATCTGGGCCGTACGTCTGACCAAGACCCGCTCGCAGGCCGCCGCGGCCTGCCGCGCCGGGCACGTCAAGGTGAACGGCGAGCGCGCCAAGCCCGCCCAGCCGGTCAAGCCCGGTGACGAGGTCCGGCTCTTCCACGGCGGGCGCGAGCGGATCGTCGAGGTCAAGCAGCTGCTCGTCAAGCGGGTCGGCCCGCCGGTCGCCGCAGAGGCGTACGTCGACAACAGCCCGCCTCCGCCCCCGCGCGAGCACGTGGCGATCGCCGCGGTCCGCGACCGCGGCGCAGGCCGCCCCACCAAGCGCGACCGGCGCGAACTGGACCAGCTCCGCGGCCGCACCTCCTGAGACGCGTGACGAAGGCCGCCCCCGGCTCCCCGGGGGCGGCCTTCCGCGTCACCCCCGCGAGGTGACCAGCGAGGCGAACCGGGCCGCCGACGTGCCGAGGCCCGTCGGCCCCTGGCGGAGCAACGGGGTCCCGCTGCCCGCATGGACGTCCTCGACTCCGTAACGGCGCACCGTCCGATGCCAGTTGAGGATGCCGGCCAGCCAGTCCTCCAGCTCCCGCAGATACGCCTCGAAGGCCGCCCTGCCCTCCTCGTCCAGTCCGAAGTCCTCGTACAGCATGGGCACTTCGTACTCCTTCAGGTGCTCGTACTGGCGCAGCCGGCCGCGCATCAGATCGTCGACCATCGACACCGCCGTCGGGTAGTCGCAGTCGAAGAACTTCTGCAGCACCAGGACGCCGTTGTGCACCTCGCCCTCGACCTCGATCTCCTTCTGGTACGAGAAGAGGTCGTTGAGGAGGGTCGCGTAGTCGGAGACCGAGTTCTCCAGGGCACGCACGGTGCCCGTGCGATAGATCTCCTCGGGCAGTGCGTCCGCGTGCCGCAGCCGGCTCAGCAGCATCGTCAGCTCGGAGCCGAAGGTGGTGCGCCGCATCTCGATGTAGTCCACCGGGTCGGGCACCCGGTGCTGCGCCATGTTGTGCAGCTCCCACATCCAGCTGTCGAGCATCGCGTCGAGGGCGGCACGCAACTGCGTCCGGCCCCAGGCGCTCATCGGACCGGCCGTGCGCGCCCACAGGTCGGCCAGCGAGCGCTCCAACGGCGCGACGGCGTACGCGAGTCCGGCCGCCGGGTCCTCCAACGGCATGCAGGACTTGAGTCGTTCGGTGAAGTCCCGGGCGCCCACGAGGTTCTTCGCCCGGCCGAACACCACCGGGTAGTAGTCGTCCCCGTACGTGCCCCAGGTCAGCCACTCGGCGCTGAGCTCCAGCTCCTCCAGGCCGGCGTCCGGGTCGAGGCCGGCCGAGCACAGGGCGAAGTCGAAGCCCGCGCACATTTTCCGGTCCCAGATGTCCTCGAGCAGGCCGAACCGCTCGGCCCAGTCGAGCGACAGCCGCTTCGCCTCCTCGTGGTGGGGGCTCAGCGACAGCGGGTACGGCAGGTCGAAGTCGGGCAGCAACGAGGGCCCGACCTTCTGGTGCGGCACATGGGTGAGCGAGCGCAGCCGGGACGCGGCCTGGCGGCCGAACAGCGACCTGATGTCGAGCGCGGACGTGCCGAGCACCCCGTCGAGCCGCGAAGGGCCGATGTCCACGCCCTCGTTCATGTACCGGCTGGAGCGCAGGTGCCACTCGTGGCCGCCGGACTGCCAGTCCTGCAGCCCCTTCGTGTACGCCGCCACCGCCGCGCACTCCTCGGGCCTCAGCCCCTTCTCCAGGCAGAGCCCGGGGACCTCGGTCAGCGCGGTGTTCTCGAACTGCTGCAGACGCGAGGTGAGGAGGTCGTTGACGGCCTCGGCCGCCTCCTGGGTGGCGCAGCCGAGGAACTTCTCCAGGACCAGCACGCCGTTGCTGTTCTCGCCCTCCTCCTCGACCTCCCGCTGGTACGAGAACAGGTCGTTGCGCAGGTGCACCGCGTCGGAGAAGGCGTCCCGCAGCACGCGCAGCGGCCGGGAGTGCGCGACCTGGGCCGGCACCTCGGCGCCCGCCGCGTACTCCACCAGACCGGCCGACCACGGCGCGCCGCCGACCTTGCGGCGCATCTCGATGTACTCGACGGGGTTGGCGATGCGACCCTCGTTGATGTTGTCGAGCTCCCAGAGCGATTCGTACAGCAGCGCCTCGGTGGCCTCGGCGAAGCGTTCCCGCCACCCCTCGGACATCGCGGGCACGGTGCGCCGCCACAGGTCGGCCAGACCGGCCTCCACCGGATTGGTCGGCTCCGGCATCTCCGCCATCAGGTCGGTGGGCATGAACAGCGGCAGCCGGTCCAGGTACGCCTTGCCGGCGGGCCGGTCCTGGGTGCGCTTGAAGATCTCCAGGAAGTGGTCGTCGAAGAAGAAGACCCACACGTACCAGTCCGTGACCAGCGACAGCGCCTCCGCGTCGCAGTCCGGGTGGGTGTACGAGCACAGCAGGGCGTAGTCGTGGGAGTCGAGGTCGCTCTCCTCCCAGATGCCGGACCCCTCCACCATCCCCATCGCCCGCGCCCACTCCTTGGTGTGCCTGCGGGCCTCCTCCAGGTGGGGATTGAGCCGTGCCGGATACGGGACGTAGAAATCCGGCAGAACGAAGGGCTGTGCCATGGCCAGCGGGGCCTTTCGGTGTAGGAGGCGATCTTCCGGCCCAGCTTTACCCGTCCCTCGTGCGGCCCACGCGAAGCCCGCATTAGTCATATCGGCGACGTGTGTACGGCAAAGGGCGCCGGGGATCGGACCGACCCCCGGCGCCCTTCCGGCTGCTCCGTCAGTCCTGGAGGATCCGCACGTCAGCGGCCTTCACGAAGGCCACGCGGTGCCCGAACTGGATCTCGTAGTACTCCTCCTGGCCGCGCACCACCCGGTGCCCGGTCGTATCGAACACCGGGGCGAAGTAGTACTCCCCGGGGGTCCGGTCGCCCACCACGTACCGCTGCCCCGCGAGCAGCTTGTACGGCAGCGGCGACACGGCCTGGACCGGCACGCCCGCCGGGTACGCGGCCGCCTCCGGGTAGGCCCTGCCGTACACCGGGACCTCCGCCAGGCCCGCCCGCGGAGTCAGCACCGGTCCGCGCGCGTTCACCGCCGTCGGCTGCTCCTTCGGATTGTGGAACCAGGCCTTCTGGCCGAGGTACCAGACCGCCGTCCAGTCGCCCCGCCGCTCCGCGACCGCGAACTGCTGGCCCGTGGACGCCCGCGCCCCGGTGTCGTTCACCCCGGTCGTCGAGTCCTGGCCGCCCGGGCGGAGCCCGATGTCCTTCACCAGCGGCGCGGACTCGCTCGGCCCGGTGTGCAGCCGCACCGCGCCGCTGCCGTGCGGAGCGCAGGCCTCACCGGCCTTCACGCAGCCCGTGTACACCGGCTGGTGCGCCGCGTACTCCGGGCGGATCGTCACCACGCCGGCGTCCGGCCCCGCGCTCGGCGTGATCGGCCGGCCCAGCAGCCGGAAGTAGTGCGCCCAGTCCCAGTACGGGCCCGGGTCGGTGTGCATGCCCCGGATCGTCGCGGTCGTCGTGCCGGGGACGGTGTCGTGCCCGAGGATGTGCTGCCGGTCGATCGGGATGTCGTACCGGGCGGCCAGGTACCGCACCAGACGCGCCGAGGTCCGGTACATCGCCTCCGTGTACCAGGAGTCCGGCGCTGTCAGGAAGCCCTCGTGCTCCAGGCCCACCGACTTGGCGTTCACGAACCAGTTGCCCGCGTGCCAGCCGACGTCCTTCAGCGACAGGTGCTGCGCGATGTGCCCGTCCGAGGAACGCAGCGAGTACTGCCAGGACACGTACGTCGGGTCCTGCACCAGCTTGAGCGTGACGTCCCAGGACGCCTCGGTGTCGTGGACGACGATGTAGTCGATCTGCTGCGAGATCGGGCGGTTCGCCTTGTCGTGGTTGCCGTAGTCCCCGTCGCCGAACTCCTCGTACGGCGCCGGGATCCACTCGCACGCCACCGTCGGCGGGCACTCGGTCAGCCCCTTGTCGGCCGTCCGCAGCCCCAGCGTCGCGGCCTGACCGGTGTCGGGGGCCACGTCGGGCGCGGGCGCGAGGGCCACCGTCTGGCCGCTGTCCGTGGTCCGCCGCTCGCCGGTCCGGATCACGTCGAAGACGTCGTTCGCGTACGTCGTCGCCGTCGCCGTGTCGTCCGCGCCCGAGTAGCGTGCCACCGCGCCGAACCAGTCCGCCGGATCGTCGCTCGCCGGCCGCCCCGACTCCCGCTGGGCCGCCGCGAGCAGCGCCGCGCCACCCTGGATGTTCGCCGCGGGGCTGGTCCGCAGCTCCTCCGCGGACAGCCCGGACAGCTCCGCCGCCCGCTCCAGGGTGCGCAGCCGGGCCGGGAGTTCGGCGGCCTCGGGCAGCGCGGCCTCGGTGGCCAGGCGCGCCGCGCGGGAGTCGTCGCCGCGCGCGTCCTCCTCGCCGTCCGAGTGGTGCGCCGCCTCGGCCAGCGCCGTACGGGCATCGGTCAGGTGCATCGGACCGTAGCCGCCGGTCACGCTCGGCGCGCCGCCGTGCGTGTCCCAGCGCGACTGCAGGTACGACACCGCCAGCAGCACGTTCTGCGGCACCCCGTACCGCTCGGCCGCCGCCGCGAAGTCACGCTGCAGCGCGCCCGACGACGGCGGCTCCTCGGCGGTCGCGGCGGGGCCGGAGGACAGGAGCGGAAGCAGCAGAGCGGCGGACGCCATCGCCCCCGCCGCTCGATGGACACGTCTGCGCGACGCCGGACTGGGCAAGGCGGCCTCCAGGTACGAGGGGGGACGAAGGGGCGTGCGGTGCCGGACCCGTACAGGGGTAGCGACTTCCCGACGATCCGTCAATCACCCCTCGGGCCAGGCAGTTTCGCCGTGCGTGGACCTGCGACGCGTCAGTGGAATGGACCAATGCCGGCACATGACAGTGCGCCGTGCGCCCGGTGTGTCGGCACCGGGCGCACAGCGCACTTCCCCCTCGTCCGCGGAGGGAACGCGTGTCTCGCTAACGCGTCCCGACCGCGGCGCGCACGGCCCGACGGGCCAGCGCGCAGTCGTCGTGCAGCCGCCGCAACAGCAGCCGCTGCTCCTCACCCGTCGACACGGCACCCGAGGGCATCGGCGTCGAACCGGCCGGCGGGGCCTCGCGGATGGTCCGCTGCACCGCCGTCTCGTACGTGCGGATCTCCCGGGTCAGCACGATCATCAGGTTCACCAGGAACGCGTCCCGCGAGTCCGGGCCCGCCTGCTGCGCCAGTTGACTGATCTGCCGCCGCGCCAGGGGCGCGTCGCCGAGGACGGCCCACAGCGTCGCCAGGTCGTAGCCCGGCAGGTACCAGCCCGCGTGCTCCCAGTCGACCAGGACCGGGCCGGTCGGCGACAGCAGGATGTTCGACAGCAGGGCGTCACCGTGACAGAACTGCCCCATGCCCTGCCTGCCGCCGGCGTGCGCCAGGCCGTGCAGCAGCTTCTGCAGGTCGTCGCGGTCCCGGTCGGTGAACAGACCCAGCTCGTGGTAGCGGGAGATGCGGGACGCGTAGTCGAGCGGCGCGTCGAAGGTCCCGGCCGGCGGCCGCCAGGCGTTGAGCCGGGCGATCGCCCCGAGCGCGGCGCGCACGTCGGCGCGCGGCGGGGCCTCCACGGGGTGCCGGGTCAGGGCCGCGGCCCGTCCCGGCATCCGCTCGATGACCAGTACGCAGTTGTCCGGGTCGGCGGCGATCAGCCGCGGTGCGCGCACCGGCGGGCGGTGCCGGACGAAGGCGCGGTAGGAAGCTATTTCGTGCCTGAACCGCTCGGTCCAGGCCGGCGAGTGGTCCAGTAAACACTTGGCGACCGCCGTGGTGCGTCCGGTTGTCCCGACGATCAGGACGGAACGACCGCTGCGGCGCAGCACCTGGACCGCGTTGAACTCGGGGCAGATCCGGTGGACGGCGGCGATCGCCATCCGTACCTGGGCTCCCTGGGGGCCCGACAGGTCGATTCTCCCGCTGAGGGGCTGTGGCGCCGTCCCCGGCCGCCGCCGGGCCCGGCCCGCCTGAACGGGAGCGAGATACGGTCCGCTGCCGACCGGGACGGAACGGTGCTGCGGCCGGGGCGGGGCGGACACGGAGGACGATGCTGTGTACATGGGCGAAACAGATCCCTTCGTGTGCCGACGAGTCGCGTGCGTCGCCCCGCCCGACCTCCGGTCCGCACCCTGGGGAATGAGGGCCGGTTGCCGGGGCGGGGTGGCGCGTTCCTACCTGACACCCGCCGCGCCATGGCGGAACATCGGGCGTGCCCTGGCGAAGCCTGGCGAATAGTCGCCAGCCCTATGCCATGGGGCTACTGTCAACTCAGCCGAGAACCTGGGGGCTTAGACGTGACAGGACACACCAACACCCGCCTGGCAGACCTCTTCGGCCTCGCCGGCTGGTCCAAGGGCGAGCTCGCGAGGCTCGTGAACCGGCAGGCGGCGGCCATGGGTCATCCGCAGCTGGCGACCGACACCTCCCGGGTCCGGCGCTGGATCGACATGGGGGAGACCCCGCGCGATCCCGTACCCCGCGTGCTGGCAGCCCTGTTCACTGAGCGACTCGGCCGTGTCGTGACCATCGAGGACCTCGGGTTCGTACGACACGGGCGCGCCGGAAAACAGCGTAACGTCAGGAAAACCGACAACCCTGACGGGTTGCCCTGGGCGCCCGAGCGTACGGCAGCGGTCCTCACCGAATTCACGGGAATGGACCTCATGCTCAACCGACGCGGCCTGGTGGGCGCGGGCGCCGCGCTCGCCGCCGGCTCCGCACTCAGCAGCGCCATGCACGACTGGCTCCACGCCGACCCCGCACTCGCCAAGGACGCCCCCCGTGTCCTCGATCCCCTGCACGCCGACCCCGCTGGGTTCGACCGCTACGAGGCCGCCCCCATCGGGTCGCAGGAGATCGACGCACTGGAGCGCTCCGTGGAGGTCTTCCGCGCCTGGGACGCGGCCCGCGGTGGCGGGCTGCAGCGCAAGGCAGTGGTGGGCCAGCTGAACGAGGTGGGCGGCATGCTCGCCTACCACCACCCCGACCACCTCCAGCGGCGCCTGTGGGGCGTAGCCGCCAATTTGGCCGTCCTGGCCGGCTGGATGTCCCACGACGTCGGCCTCGAACCCACCGCCCAGAAGTACTTCGTCATCGCCGCGCACGCGGCGCGCGAGGGCGGCGACCGGCCGAGGGCCGGCGAGGCGCTCTCCCGCGCGGCCCGTCAGATGGTCCACCTGGGCCGTCCCGACGACGCGCTCGACCTGATGCAGCTCGCCAAGTCGGGCTCCGGCGAGGAGATGCTGCCCCGCACCCGGGCCATGCTGCACACCATCGAGGCCTGGGCACAGGCGTCCATGGGGCGCGGCCAGGCGATGAAGCGCACCCTCGGCGAGGCCGAGGACCTGTTCGTCTCCGACAAGGGCGACGTGCCGCCGCCCAGTTGGATGCAGATGTTCGACGAGGCCGACCTGCACGGGATGCAGGCGCTCGCCTACCGGACGCTGGCGGATCACGATCCGGCGGCGGCCGTTCCCGCGCAGCGGCACGCCAAGCTCGCGCTGGAACTCCGGGAGAGCGGCCGGCAGCGGTCCATGCTCTTCGACTACATCTCGCTGGCCTCCGCCTGCTTCATCGCGGACGACCCCGAACAGGCCGACCGGTACGCGCGGTTGGCGCTGGTGTCGATGGGGGAGACCTCGTCGCACCGGACCTGGGACCGGCTCCGTGAGATGTACCGGCTGACCGGGCAGTACTCCGACTACACGAAGATCCAGGACCTCCGGGAGGAGATCGAGCTCGCCCTGCCGAACAACCCGGCGGCGCGGAAGCCGGGGAACCGGCAGATCTGAGTACGCCCGGCGGATCAGAGAGACGCACAGGTGAAAGGGGCAATCCGGCAGCACCGGAGCGCCCCGGAACGAGAGCGGTCAGCAGTACGAAAGCGGCCGTCGGTACGGCAGCCGCCGGTGGTACGGCGGCGGTCGCCGCCACGGTCCGCGCGCCGTTCAGCGCCCCACTCGCACCGCCATCACGCAGGCGTCGTCCTCACGCGGGGACTCGCCGAACTCCTCCACCACCGTCCGTACGCACTCCCGCGCGTCCCGCGCCCCGGCCAGCCGTGGTGCAAGGCCCAGCAGGCGTCGCGTACCCGAGTCGTCGTCCAGGCTGCCGCGGGTCAGTCCGTCCGTGTGCAGCAGCAGCACGTCGCCGGGGAGCAACCGCACCCGGGCCTCCTCGTACGCGCCGCCCGGCGTCGCCCCGAGGAGGACGCCCTCCGGCCGCTCGAGCGCCCGCCCCGTCCCCCCGCGGAACAGCAGGGGGGCGGGGTGTCCGGCCTGCGCCCAGGTCAGCGTCTGGTCCACCGGGTCGTAGCGGCAGCACATCGCGCTGCCGAGGGCCGGCTGCGCGGCCGTCTGGAGGAGCCGGTTCAGATGGCCCATGAGATCACGCGGGCCGACCCCGGCCACCGCCATGCCGCGCACCGCGCCGAGCACCATGGCCATCGTGGACGTGGCGGAGACGCCGTGGCCGGTGAGGTCGCCGACGGTGAGCAGCGCGTCCCCGTCCGGGAGCGCGAGCGCGTCGTACCAGTCCCCGCCGATCAGACCGGTCGTCGCGGCGGGGAGATAGTGACCGGCCACGTCCAGCGGGGCCGGGCCCTCGTGCGCGAAGCGCAGCGAGCCGCGCCACGGCGGCAGCACCGCCTCCTGCAGCTCGACGGCCACGCGGCGTTCGGTGCGCTCGATCTGGCGCCGCCGCTGGAAGGAGTCTCGGGTCTCGCGGACCGCCCGCTCGCTGCGGCGCAGCTCGCTGACGTCGCGTAAGACGGCCCACATGGAGGCCGTGCAGCCGTCGGTGTCGAGGACCGGCTCGCCCATCATGTGCACGGTGCGGACGACGCCGTCGGGGCGCACGACACGGAACTCGCCGTCGATCGGACGGCCGTCGATGAGACAGCCCGTCACCATGCTCTGGAGCAGCGGCTGGTCCTCGGCGAACACCACGGACGGCAGCTCGTCGAGCGACATCGGCCCGGTCCCGGGAGCGCGGCCGAAGATCTGGTACAGCTCCGCGGACCAGCTGACCTCGTCGGTGAGCAGGTTCCACTCGGCGCTGCCGACCCGGCTGAGGAGGGAGCCCGTACGGGGCGCGGAGGGGCCGGTCGCGACCGTGCGCGGGGATGGCATCAGGGCGGGGTACGCGGGGGAGGCCTGGGTTCCGGCCGTCGTCTCGCCACCGCGGAACGGCGGCAGCTCGTCCGGGAGTCCGGCCTTCAGCTGGCCCAGGTGGGCGCCGAGGTCGTCGAGCTGATGCACGGCCAGATCGCAGAGGGCGCGCTGCCAGCGGCCCTGCGGGTCGTCCTCGTCCGTCGTCGCGTCCCGGCGCACAGCGTCCACATCACCACGCAGGCGGCGCGTCCGGGAGATCAACGCGTCCACCGTGCCGGGCTCCGGGGGCTGCGCGGATCGGTCCGCGGACAGATGGGACGGCATGTGGTACTCCGATACAGGCGGCACGGCCGGGTCTTGGAGAGAGAGGACCGGCTAAGACTGTCGCACAGGCCGGGAGAAGCCGTAAGGCGTTTGGCAACACTCGATCCGGTGGTGCTTCCGGCATATGTCAAAGGCTCACCGGATATCGGCCACGCGGACGACTTCAGGAAGCACTGTCGAGGGGGCGGCGGGCGCTACGGTGCAGGTGTGGTGGATGCAGTGATCGAGGAACAGGGCCGGGGCACGGTGGTGCTGCTCGCGGCGGCGCCGGCCGGACGGGGGCGGATCGTCGACGCGACGTCGGTTCTGCCGGCGCTCGCGGCGGTGCCGCCGGGGGCGCTCGCGGGGACGGAGGTCGCCACGGTCGTCGAACTCGCCGATCCCGTCGAGCCGCAGACCGTACTGACCCGGCTGCGCGCGGCAGCGACGGCGGCCGGAGCGGGGCGGCTCGCGGTGTACCTCGCGTGCCAGGTCCACATGGACCAACGGCAGGGCCTGCCGCACCTGGCGCTCGCCCGCACGTCGACGGCGACCCTGCGGTACACGGCGCTGCCGTGGCACTGGCTGGCCGACGCCCTGAAGGAGCGCCGGCCCGGGACCACGACGGTGGTGGCGGACCTGGTCGCCGACGCGGACGCGTGGCGGGCGCTGGAGAAGCGCCCGGAGCTGCTCGAACTGCCCTCGGGTACCTCGCTGTTCGGCCGCATCACCCCGCCACCCGCCCGTCGCGCGGGCCCGTCGACGCCGGACTACCTGCGCGCCTACGCCACGATCTGGCGCACCGGCGAACGCCCTGCGCTCCCGTCCCTGCACGCCCAGGCGTCGGCCCGCACGGCCGTCGACCCGGTGATCCTGCTGTCGCACCTGTACGAGCCGCCGGACGACGCGTGGACGACCGGGACCTCGTTCCCGCGGCCGGAGCAACTGCCGCAGGAGGAGCCTGTGTCGGCTGCGGAGGTGGCTCCGGTGGTTTTCGAGGAGGAGGCGCAGGAGGTCCAGGGCGAGCCCGTGGCGCCGGAGTTCCCGATGCCGCGGTCGCTGTCCTCGTCCGACGACGGTGAGCCGGTCGAGGTGTCGGAGGCGCGCGAGGAGGAGCCGGAGGCGCCCGCGCCCGTACCGCCGCCTGCGCCCGTCCCGGTCGCGCCCGTACCGCCGCCCGTCCCGGTCGCGCCTCCTGCGCAGGAGGACAGGGTCGAGCCGCCTGTGCCGGACGACGTGGTCGAGGCCGCGGCGCCTCCGCCCCCGTCGGTGGCTCCCGCAGCCGTTGTCCCCGAGGCTCGGGAAGCGGATCCGGACGCCGCCGGCGTGCCGCCCCTTCCCGACGCGCCGCCCGCTGTGGGTGCGCCCCGGCCTGCCGGGGATGCCGCTCGCGGCGCCTGGGGGAAGGTCCGGGCGGTGGCCCGCGGCTGGCGCGGTGGCGCCGAGGCGGTGGAGCCGGAGCCCGCGCCGATGGCCGTCGTCGTGGCCCCGGGACAGGGTGATCCGCATCCCGGGATCCTGGCCGCCGCGCAGGCCGGGCGGCACACCGAGGCGGCCGCGGCGGCGGCCGCGTGGGAACTGGACGCGCTGCGCCGGCACGGCGCGGGGTCCGGCGAGGCGATCCACTGGCTGGAGGTCCGCGCCGACCTCGCGCGCCTCGCGGGCGAGCCCGCCCGCAGCTGTGAGCTGTGGATCGCCGCCGCCCGCGCCCGGATCGGGCAGTGGCAGGACCTCGGGCACCCCGACGTCGAGGGCGCGGTCGACCGCGCGCATCATCAATGGGAGCAGGTCCCGGAGGCGAGGGCGCGCGCGCTCGCGCCCGAACTGGTCGAGCTGCGGCGCCAGGTGCCGGGGCGCAGGGCCGGGGCCCTGCAGGCGATCCAGCGCAGGCTGGAACGCATCCCAGGAGAGGAACCCGCATGACCTCGCTCGCCACCACGCAGCGCTCCCTCGCCGACCACGCCGTCCGCCACCCGCTGTGGCCGCCGCTGACGGCGGGCTGCCCGGTGACGTCGACCGACGAGGTCGCGTACCCGCTGGAGGTCGACTACGCGTACGACCGCGTGCCCGCCGACCTGTTCTCCGCCCGCGACCTCACGGCCCCGCGCGGTCTCGAACGGTGGGCGCCGCTGCTGCCGCCGCTCGCCGCCCCCGGTCTCGGCGAGGGCGGGACTCCGCTGGTCCGGCTGTCCGACGGCGTGTACGTGAAGGACGAGTCCCGCAACCCGACCTGGAGTCACAAGGACCGGCTCAACCGGGTGGCCGTCAGCGCCGCCGTGGCGTCCGGCGCGCGCGGCATCGTGGCCTCCTCGTCCGGCAACCACGGCGCGTCCGCCGCCGCGTACGCCGCCCGCGCCGGGCTGCCCTGCGTGCTGTTCGTGTCCCCGTACGCGCCGCCCGCCGTCGCGTCGTTCCTGCGCGCCTACGGCGCGGCCGTGCTCACCGTGCCGCTGGAGGCGGTGCGCCCGCTGATGCGCCGTACGGTGACCGAACTCGGGTACCAGGCCGTCAGCAGCATGACGGAGACCGCGCACACCGGGCACCCCTTCGGACCGGAGGGGTACAAGACGATCGCGTACGAGATCTTCGCCGAGCTGGGCCGGATGCCCGCCGCGGTCTATCTGCCCACCGGATACGGCGAGTTGCTCTTCGGGGTGACGAAGGGATTCACCGAGCTGGTCAAGCTCGGCCATGCCGGCTCCGTCCCGCGGATGTACGCCTGCGAGCCCGCCGCGGCCGGCGCGCTCGCCGAGGCGATGCGGACCGGTCGGCACGCCGCGCAGGTTCCGGTCGGGCCGACCGACGCGTACGCGATCGACTGCGCCGTCGGCAGCTACCGGGGCGTCGTCGCCCTGGAGGCGAGCGACGGCGCGGCGCTGACCGTCACCGACGCGCAGATGGCCGCCGCCCGCGACGAACTCGCCTCCCAGGGACTGTGGTTCGAGCTCTCGTCCGCCGCCGGACTGGCCGGGCTGCGCGCCCACGGCCCCGCCGACGCCGAGGGTCCGGTCGTATGCGTCGCGACGTCCAGCGGGTTCAAGGACATCGCGACCGCGTCCCCGGACACGGCGTACGGGCCGATGCCCGGGGACTGGGACACGGTCCTCGCCGCCGTCGAGAAGGCGGGCGGCCTGCCCGGCTAGATCCCCGTGGTGACGCTCGGGTCGGAACCGGACCGGGACCGCCGCGCAGACCGTACGGTGCGGGCCGGTAGGTCGGCGCGTCCGCCCCGCCGGGCGCGCTCCCCATCCGAACCGCTCGCGCTCCGGGGGACACACCCGTCGTCTCGCTCAGCGAGCCGGGTCTGCCGCGGATCCGGGCGGGACTGACATCATCGGGGGCATGTGCTCCGCTCCCGCGCCCTCGGCCCCGTCCGCCGTGCCCATGCCCTGGCCGGCCGTGCTCACCACCGCGCGGCTCGTGCTGCGGCCCGTGGCACGGGCCGACGTGCCGGCCGTCACGCGGCTGTGGACGGACCCGGAGGTACGCCGGCACCTGGGCGGACCGGTCGCCGAGAGCGTGGTGCGGATCAGGCAGCGGCGGTGCGTCGGCGCGTGCGGGGTCTTCGCGGTGGCCCGCGCGGACGACGGGCTGATCACCGGGCTCGTCACCCTGGGGTGGGACGCGCGGCGCGGGGAGACGGAGGTGTCGTACCAGTTCCTGCCCGAGCACTGGGGACAGGGCTACGCGCGCGAGGCGGTGGCGGCGGCCGTCGACTGGGCGCGCGGCGGCTCGCCCACGGTGATCGCGGTGACCCAGGAGGCCAACACCCGCTCGCGCCGGCTCCTGGAGGCCGTCGGCCTGGAGCACGTCGAGTCCTTCGTGGAGTGGGACGCCCACCAGGTCCTGTACCGCACCGCCGGCTGACGCCCGGCGGAGGTCCCCGTCCTCAGACGGGCTTCCGGCCCTCCGTCAGCGCGACCATCATCCGTTCCAGCCGTTGCTCCCGGTTCTCGGGCGTCCGGGCCTGCCAGAGCCGCAGGATCACCAGGTACTGGTCGGTCCGCCCGAGGCCCTCGAAGGAGGCCCGGGCCCGATCGTCGGCCGCCAGCGCCCCGGCCAGATCGTCCGGCACGGTGGCCTCCCGCTGGGACGGGTACGCGGCCGCCCACCGGCCGTCCGCCTGCGCGGCCCGCACCTCCGCGAGGCCCCGCTCCCGCATCCGCCCGGCCGCGTCCAGCGCCTCGACCTTGCGCACGTTCACCTGCGACCAGAGGGCGCGCGGCCGCCGTGGGGTGTACTTCTGCAGGTAGTACCGCTCGTCCCCGGACCGGCGCTGCCCGTCGATCCAGCCGAAGCAGAGCATGCAGTCCAGCGTCTCGACGAGGGGCAGCGACGTCGCGTCGGATCCCTTCCTGGCGATCCTCAGCCACGCCCCCGTCGAGTCGCCTGCGTGCTTCTCCAGCCAGGCCTCCAGACCGGCGCGATCCGTGAACGTCATGACCGGGAGCCCCTCGAACGTGTCCATGACGCCACCCTACGGACCCGGTACGCACGGCGGTCGTACGTTCAGAACCGTGCGTGCGTGGTGATGTCCGACTCGAACTGGGTGATCATCTCCGGGGTCACCGTCGGACGGCACTGGGCGATCGCCGCCAGGTAGTCGGCAGTGGTCGCGCCGGGGGCCGGGTCGCCGGCCGCGGCGAGGTCCCGCTCGAAGGAGGTCTGGGCCGCGATCCGAGCCGCGTGCTCGATGTCGGCGGGGGTGAACAGGTCGCTCGCGGAGACCAGTTCGTCCACGTCCACGTCCGGCCGGCCGTCGGTGTACCGGGACCAGATCGCCGCACGGGCGGCCTTGTCCGGCGTGCCGATCGGGATCAGGTAGTCGAAGCGGCCGGGGCGCAGGAACGCCGGGTCCAGGGAACGGATCGAGTTGGTCGCGCAGACCAGCAACCGCTCGTCGCCCTCGCGGAAACCCGGTATCAGCTTGAGCAGTTCGTTGGTCACGCCGTGCATGCCGCCCGGCTGCGCCGGCTCCGAGCGCACCGGCGCGATCTCCTCGACCTCGTCGATGAAGACCAGCACCCGCTCCAGCTCGGCGATCCGCGCGAACGCGCTGCGCAGCGCCGCCGCCAGGTTGCCCTCGTCGGCGAGGCGCGAGGGCAGGATCTCCACGAACGGCCAGCCGAGCCGGGAGGCGATGCCACGTGCGAAGGTCGTCTTGCCGGTCCCGGGCGGGCCGAACAGACCCACCGCGCGCGGCGGCCGCACCCCGTGCCGCGCCGCGCGCTCCGGCTCGGCCAGCGGGAGCACGACACGCCGCTCGATCAGGTCCTTCTCGGCCTCCATGCCGGCGACCTTGGCCCACAGGTCGCTGGGCAGGAACCGGCCGCCGAGGTCCTCGAGCAGGCTCGCCGCCGGGCCGTGCAGCGGTTCGACCTTCTCGAAGTACGCGACGGCGGGCTGCCGCGTGTAGCCCGCGTTCAGGAGCCCCTCGCCGTGCAGTTCCTCCTCCGGCAGCACGTACGCGATGCGGCCGACCCGGGCCGCGAGCAGGCGCCGCTCCAGCTCCACGAGCAGCGCGCTGGCGAGTCCGCGTCCCCGCCAGGCCGGCTGGATCGCGATCCGCATCACCCAGGCCCGCTCGCCGGCGACGCAGGCGAGCGCCGCCCCGATGGGCACGCCCTGGTGGACGGCGACGACGGCGGGCTGCCGGGAGGTGAGCGCGCCGATGCACTCGGCGAGCGAGAAGACGGACTCCTGTCCGAGTTCGGCCGTGGTGTCGATCAGGTGGACGACCGCGGCGAGATCGCTCTCGCGGTAGTCGTGGATGAGCCAGTTCACCGGTACCGCCCCTCGTTCGTACAGCACGTGCTGTCCCGGTGACGCTAGGCGGCGGGCGGGAGCGCGGTCCTCTGCCACCGTGCACAATCCGCGCCCGGCAAACGCTACGAACCGTCACTGGCGGACGACCGGCGCCCGGGAACGCACGAGGCCCCTGGGAACGCACGAGGCCCCCGGGACCAGGGGTCCCAGGGGCCGCGGAGCCGGGCCTGCGCCGAAGGGGGCGTCAGACGGCCGGGGCGAGCTTCGGGTTCACGCCGTAGGCGTTGTTCTCCGGCTTGCCCTCGCTGGCGAGGAAGACGAGCAGGATGATGCCGCCGACGAGCGGGATGATGCCGACGAGGATCATCCAGCCGGAGCGGCCGGTGTCGTGGAGCCGGCGGACGGCGACGGCGAGCGACGGCACCAGCGTGCCGAGCAGGTAGAGGCCGTAGAGGATGCCGTTGGTGCCCGCGGCGAGGTCTATGCCGAGGAGAACCGCGGCGACGATCATGTTGAGCAGGAAGTACATCCAGTACTCCTTGCGGCGCGCACGGCCGCTGAATACCGCGTACTTCTTCAGAACGTCCAGGTACCAGTTCACAGAGTCCCCCAAGGACCGGGTCAGCCTGCGCCGATGAGCAGGGCCTTTATGCAGAACTTATGTGGCCGAAACCGTGTGGGTCAATTCGTTACCGAGAACTGGTCGTTGGGGGATGTTGTGTCTGGTTTTGACGTGACGAACGGCGTCGCGCTCCGCTCGTGGAGTGCGACGCCGTCGGTGCAGGAGATCGGATTTCAGACCGTATTTCTCGACTTGCTCATGAGCAGGCCGCCCGCCACGAGGGCGAACAGGCACACGCATGCGCCGGTGATGACATTGGAGAGGATCGCGCCGGTACCGGCGTCCCGGGAAACCACCCAGGGAGAGACGATCAGCCAAACACCGAGGAACAGGACGACGAAGTTCAGGTCCTGTGAGCGTTCCGGAACCATCGACATGCACAGCCCCAGCGCCGCGATGCCCAGGCCGACGATCAGGTTGCTGATGGCCAGTTCGGGCTTGGCTGCGGAGAAGTGGACCGTCCATGCGGAGACCGCGGCGTAGATTCCGGCGAGGATCACCAGTTCCTCCACCGCCGCGACACCTCGTGTCTGCAGCATGCGGGCGTAACGCTCTCGCATTTCCGATGCGTCGGGGTGTCCCGAGATATCACCTGGACGGTGAGAGACGTCGGCCATACGACTCGCCTCCTTCGGACGTCTGACCGTCTGGCCGTGTGGCGGCACGATGCCGCTGTTTCATTGTGCTCTTATCTGGCCTTTATGTGTAGATCTGCCCCTTAAGAGATTCGTACAGAATTTGGCCACCGAATCTGCGCACAGTGCCCAAATCGGGCGCGCCGCCGGGCCGTCCCCGGCGTAGCCTGGAATTGGACTCGGGGCCGTTCGTCGCACCGCCGGAGGCGGATGACCATGACCGGAATCGTCAGCAAGACCTTCGACTCCGCGGACGAGACCCGCAGCTTCGAGGACGGCAAGGGCAGGATGGACCTGATCGTCTCCGACGGGGGACCGGTGGGGCGGTCCGTCTTCGAGCCGGGCTGGCAGTGGTCCAAGCACGTCAAGCCGATCGTCGGCACCGAGAGCTGCATGACCCATCACGTCGGTTACGTCGTCAGCGGCCGCATGAAGGTGGTCCTCGACGACGGCACGTCCGCCGAGCTGACCCCCGGCGCCTTCTTCGACGTCGAGCCGGGACACGACGCCTGGGTCCTCGGCGACGAGCCGTGCGTGGCCGTCGACTGGGGCGGCATCGGCGCCTACGCCAAGGCCGACTGACCCTCGTACCCGGCCGCCCACGTGCACAGGGGAGCGTGAACTGCGCCCGCCTGCCCGCGCGGTGGGCCGGTCGAGCGCCCGGGCGCGCCGCAGGAGGGCCGGGGCGCCGATCGCCAGGAACGCGGCGGCGGCCAGCAGGGTCGCCGTCCAGCCGTACGACCCGTACAGCCAGGACGCCGTCAGCGTGCCGAGCGCACCGCCGCCGAACGATGCCAGCATGAAGACGGTGTTGACGCGGGCGGCCGACTCCTTCCCCACGGCGAGGACCCGCGCCTGGGAGGCGACCTGGCTCGCGCTGGTCCCGAGAACCAGCAGGTTGCAGCCGACGGCAAGCGCGGCAGGCGCGTGCGGCAGCAACCCCATCACCGCGAGCGAGACGGCCACGCAGCCGAACGCCCACGCGTTGACAACCGTCGGGCCGTGCCGGTCGGCGAGCCGCCCCGCGGCCGCCGAGAGCAGCGCGGCCGGCACGCTCGCCAGGCCGAACAGCCCGGCCGCCCCCGCGCCGAGCCCCAGCGGCGGCGCCGCCAGATGGAACGACAGCGCGGCCCAGAAGACGCTGTACGCGGCGAACACCGACGCGCCGAGCAGCGCCGCGACCCGCACCTCCCGGTGCGCCGCGAGCAGCCCCGGCAGACCGGCGAGCAGCCGCCCGTACGAGACCGGCGCCGGGGACGCCGGGGCCGGGCGTCGGGTCGGCAGCGCACGCGGCAGGAACAGCAGCACCGCGCCGGTCAGGGCGGCCGACAGCACGTACGCCGCGCGCCAGCTGCCGCTCGCGTCGGCCACCGCACCCGAGACCGTGCGGGACAGGGTCGAGCCGAGCGTCAGGCCGAGCCCGATCAGCCCGACCACGTGCCCTCGACGTTCCGGGCCCGCAAGCGACGCGCCGACCGGCACGAGGATCTGCGGCAACACCGTCGTCGTCGAGACGGCGAGGGTGGCGAGCACGAGGGTCACCGCGTTCGGCGCGGCCGCCGCGACCAGCAGCCCGCCGCAGGTCAGCGCGAGCAGTACGGTCGTCAGCCGGCGCAGGTCCACCAGGTCGGCGAGCGGCGCCAGGAACAGCAGCCCGGCCGCGTAGCCGAACTGTCCTGTCGCCGCGACGATCCCGGCCGTCTGCGCCGACACGTCCAGGCCGCGCGCGACGGTGTCGAGCAGCGGCTGCGGGAAGTACAGGTTGGCGACGGTCACCGCGCCCGCGACGGCGAGCACGAGCACCGGCACCGGCGGAGCGGAGGTGGGGGAGGGCGTACGGGCAGGGGTCGGCACGGCGGAGGGTCCTCCTGAGGGGGGCGGGGCGCGCACCGGGCGGTGTGGGCGCACCAGGTACGCACCAGGCTCCGCCGCGCGCCACGGCCGATCAAGGTGCGAGAATGGAACGTTCGTTTAGCCACGTTCAACGATCGGAGGCGGGCGGTGCTCGAACGCATCGAACTGGAGGCGTTCCTGACGCTGGCCGAGGAACTCCACTTCGGCCGGACCGCCGAACGGCTCGGCGTCACCACCGGCCGGATCAGCCAGACCGTCAAGAAGCTGGAACGCCGCGTCGGGACGCCGCTGTTCGACCGCACCAGCCGCAGCGTGCACCTCACCGACGTGGGCCGCCGGCTGTACGAGGACCTCCGCCCGGCCCGCGAGCTGATCGACACCGCGCTCGCCCGGGCCGCCGCCGCGGCCCGCGGCCCGGCGACGACCCTGCGGGTCGGTTTCTCCACCCCGTGGGGCGGCGAGCGCGTCGCCCGCGCCGCGGAGGCGTTCCGCCGCCACGACGCAGCCGCCGACTGCGCGATCGACATCCAGGAGGTCCAGCTGGACGGAGCGTTCCGCCCCCTGCTCGAGGGCGAGCTCGACCTCCAGCTCGCCGCGTTCCCCGTCCGGGAACCCGGCCTGACCACCGGCCCCGTGCTCTGGTCCGAGCCCCGCGTCCTGCTCGTCCCCGCCGGCCACCCGCTCGCCACCCGCACCGCCGTCTCCCTCGAAGACCTCGCCGACGTACCCCTGGTGACCGCGTCCGGTCCCCACCCCGCCTACTGGCTCGACGCCCACTTCCCGCGCCGCACCCCCTCCGGCCGGCCGATCCCGCGCGGCCCCGTCGCCGCGTCCTGGCAGGAGGTGCTCTCCCACGTCGGCGCCGGCCGGGGCGTCGCCACCGGGGCGGCCCGGGGCGCCGAGTACCATCCGCGGCCCGGCGTCGTGTACGTGCCCTTCGACGACGCCCCGCCCCTCGCGTACGGCCTGGTCTGGCGGACCGCGGCCGACGGCGCCGAACTGCGCGCGTTCGTCCGGACGGTCCACACCACGACCTGACGACGTGTCCCACCAGGCCACCCGTACCACCGCGGCTACGGTGGCCCGATGCAGCGTGCCCCCGACCCTGCGGCGCTCGCCCTGTTCGCCGCGTGCGTGGTGCTCGCCGGCGGGAACGCGGTCGGCGTCCGCTTCAGCAACCGCGAACTCGACCCTCTGTGGGGCGCGTTCCTCCGATTCGGCGCCGCCTCGGTCATCCTGCTCGCCGTCATGGCCTTCCGCCGCCTCCGCCCGCCCCGCGGCCGGGCCCTCGCCGGCGTCGTCCTCTTCGGCGTCCTGAACTTCGGCGTCACCTTCGCCCTCGCCTACTACGCCCTGGTCCGCATCCACGCCGGCCTCGGCCAGACCCTCCTGGCGCTCGTCCCCCTCGTCACCCTGCTGCTCGCCGTGGCCCAGCGCCTGGAACGGTTCCATCTGCTCGCCGGGATCGGCACCCTGTGCGCGGCGGCCGGCGTCGGCGTCGTCTCCCGCCCGTTCCAGGGCTCGGTGCCGACGCTGTCGCTGCTGGCCATGCTGGGGGCCGTCCTGTCCTTCTCCCAGTCGATCGTGCTCGTCCGCAGGCTGCCCAAGGTCCACCCGGTGACGATGAACGCCGTCGGCATGTCCGCCGCGGCCGTCCTGCTCCTCGCCGGATCCGCCGCGGCCGGCGACACCTGGAAACTGCCCGACCGGGCCGCGACCTGGTGGGCCCTGGCGTACGTGGTGGTGGCCGGCTCGGTCCTGACCTTCGTCCTGTACCTGATGGTCATCCAGCGCTGGGGCGCGTCCCGCGCGGCGTACCTCTTCGTCGTCGTCCCCGTCGTGACGATCCTGCTGTCGGCCTGGCTCGACGACGAACCCCTCACCGCGTCCCTCCTCCTCGGCACTCCGCTCATCCTGCTGGGCGTCTACCTGGGCGCCCTGCACGAGAGGGAGCGCGGCTGAGGACGGGTTCGGCTCTCGTGCACGACACTCGCCACGGGCCGCTGATGCGGCGGCCCGCCGCCCGGCGCACGCTGGAGGGGAGGACGGCCCCGGGCGGGGCGAGCCCCGCACGAGCCCGCCCGTGCCGCCGCCACGCCGTACGGCAGGGGAGGTCCCGCATGCCGACGACTCCGCCCCCGCCCGGCTGGGGCCCCCGCCCGCCGGAAGGACCGCCCCCGTCCGGCCCCTCCGGCCCGCAGGTGCCCGGCTGGGCCGCGCCGCCGCCGCGGCCTCCGAAGCGGACGAACACCTGGCTCGTCGTCGCGCTGGTCCTCGGCGGCCTCGCGGTCCTCGCCGTCGTCGGCATCATCGTGGCGATCGTCGTCGTCGAGCGGACGGTGGACAACCCGCCCGGTGACGGACCCGCCGCCGACGTCGAGATCACCGCCTGCGAGGTCGACGGCGACACACGCTGGCCGCGCGCCGACCTGACCGTCACCAACCGCAGCAGCAAGACCAGCGACTACGTCATCAGCATCGAGTTCGTGACCGCCTCCGGCACCCGGGTGGCGGAGGCGAACGCCTCCGTGGACAACCTCGCACCCGACCAGGCATCCCAGGACCGTGCGCAGAGCCTGACCCAGGTCGAAGGGCCGGTCAGCTGCAACATCACCGACGTCGCCCGCTTCGCCTCCTGACCCCGACCCGCCTCGGGCGACCCCTCGGGCCGACCCGCCTCGGCGCGACCCGCTTCAGCGCGGCCCCGGATGCGGCGGCTGCGCGCGCTCGGGTCCGTCCGCGAACCCCGCCCGCTTGTACGTGCGCATCAGGACCGCCACCTCGGCCGACGCGACCCCCTCCAGCCCGCCCAGCACCCGGGCGGTGAAGTCGTGCAGGTCGCGCGTCGAGCGGTGGCTCGCGTAGCCGAGCAGCGTCGTCGTACCGGTCGTCACGACCAGGTGGCGGACCGCCGGCTCCCGGGCCAGCCGGCGCACCGCGCCGTCGAGTCGCGCATGGCTCACGGCCAGCCGGAACCGCGCCTCGACCGGGTAGCCGAGCACCGTGGGCTCCGCGTGCAGCCGCAGGTGGAGGACGTGCGAGGTCATCAGGCGGGCAAGGCGGCGACGGGCGGTGGTCTCGCCGACCCGCAGCCCGCGCGCCAGGCGGGTCGTCGACATCCGGGCGTCGTCGTGCAGCAGTGCGACCAGGCGACGGTCCAGCTCGTCCACGACGATCGGCTCCGGCAGCGCGCGGCCCTCGATCGCGTGCCGCCGCACGTCCGTCGGCTCGTCGTCGTACGGCGCCCAGTCGCTGGCCGTCAGCAGCAGCCGCAGCACCACCGACGAATGCACGTCGACGACTCCGTCGAGCCGGCCGATCCCCGCGTCGACCAGGGTCAGCAGGGCGTCGTGGTCGGGCACGTTCAGCTCGGCGAACACGTCCAGCGCGCCGGTGGCCACCTCCACGGACCGCGCCTCCGGACTGCGCGCCAGCGCCAGCGCCGTCTCGTGCACCCGCCCGGGGGCGCACCGGACTGCCAGCTCGGCGGTGACGCCCTCGCCGAGGTACTCGGGGATCAGTGCCGCGGTGAACCCCACCGCGCCGCTCGCGGTCATCCGCTCCAGGCGCCGCGCGACGGTCCGCTCGTGGACCCCGGCCGCGGCCGCCACCTCGGAGAACGGCGCCCGCGGATCGCGGTGCAGGGCCCGCAGCACCGCGTGGTCCAGCGCGTCGAGCGCGAGCGGAGCGCCGGGAGCGCCCGACGCGGGCGGCTCGGTCGCCATCGGAACCTCCAGGGGCGGGACGACGGGGGAGCGGTCCGGCTCCGGACCGTACGGCATACACCGGAGGCGTCCTCGCGACGTGACCGAGCCCGCCCGCGGGTCGCGGCCCGATGCCCGAATCCGCCGCACGGACCCCTCTCCGTGCCGCCTTCACCCGATTATGGGGCGCACTCTTGCCCGAGTCCCTGCTCGCTGGCGACATTGTGGTGCGGATTTCGCCTCGTGGCACGCCGGTGAACCGGCCGCCCGGCGCAGGCCCCCGCCCCCCGCACACTCCTGCCCCGGCCCCCGGGGCCCTCCTCGAACAGGTGGTACGTATGACGGACCCCGGAACCCTGCACGCTCCACCGGCGGCGCGGGCCGTCCGCGCGACCCCCGCGGCGGCCGTGATCGGCGCCGTGGCGCTGGTGGAGCTGTCCAGCGGCATCACCCAGGGCTTCCTGTCGCCGCTGCTGAAGGGCCTCACCGACACCCTCCGGGTGACCGCGGCCGACCTGAACTGGATCAGCATCGCGAACCTGCTGGCCAGCGTCGCGTTCACGCCCGTGCTGTCCCGCATGGGCGACCTGTACGGCCACCGCCGCATCCTGCGGTGGAACCTCGCGATCGTGCTCCTCGGCTCGGTCCTGGTGGGCCTGAGCCGGTCCTTCGAGGTGCTGCTCGTCGGCCAGATCCTGCAGGGCGCGTTCGCGGGCTTCTTCCCGCTCCTCGTCGGCATCCTGCGCAACCGCAACGGTGACTCCGAGAGCCGCCGGGGCATCAGCTACATGGTCGCCGCGCTCGTCGCCGGCATCGCCTTCGGCCTGGTCGCCAGCGGCTTCGTGGCCCGTTCGGTGGACAGCCCCACCGCCGCCCTCTGGGTGCCCGCCGCCGCCGTCGGCCTGGCCCTCGCCGTCACCTGGCCGCTGCTGCCGGAGTCCGAGGCGCGGCCCGGCGGCCGGATCGACTGGGCGGGCGGCGTCCTGCTCAGCATCGGCCTGGTGGCGGTCATGCTCGGGCTCGGGATGGGCGGACTGCCCGGCTGGGAGTGGACGTCCCTCCGCACCCTCGGCTGCCTGGTCGGCGGCGCCCTCGTCACGGCCCTCTGGGTGATCGTCGAGCTACGCACCGCCGAGCCGATGATCGACGTCCGGATGTTCCGGCACCGCAACGTCGTCACCGTCTCCCTGGTGACCCTCACCTTCACCTTCCCGATGATCGGCCTCCAGGTCGCGAACCCGGTGTTCCTGGGCACCGGCCCGGCGGAGCACGGTTACGGGCTCGGTCTCGACCCGTTCGCCATCGGTCTGGCCATGCTGCCCAACATGCTCGCCCTCGCGCTCGGCGCGCTGGCCGCGCCCGCCGTCGCCGCCGCGATCTCCGACCGGCTCACGCTGTGCGCCGGATCGCTCCTGATGGCCGCCGGCTACCTGGTCTCGCTGACCTGGCACGGCTCGATGCTCCCGTTCCTCGCGGGCACGGCCGTCGCGGGCCTCGGCGCCGGTTTCCTGCAGCACTCCACCCGGACGCTCGCCGTCGAGTCCGTGCCGCACGACCGGACCTCGGTCGGCTCGGGCATCAACGAACTCCTCATCAACGTCGGCGGCTCGATCGGCGCCGCAGCCGTGCTCACCGTCTTCGCCGCCCGCACCCCGGCCGGCGAGGCGCTGCCCGAGCTCAGCGCGTACACCACCTCGTGGACGATCTGCGTGGTCATCTCGCTGGTGGGCGCCGCGATCGCCCTGTGCTACCGCACCGCCAAGCACCGTGAGGCCCGCTCGTGACCACCGCCGCAGCCACCACCGACGTCCTGCGTGAGCAGGCCCGCGCCGTCGTGACGCGCCGTCAGGACGAGGTCCTCGCGCTCAGCCACCAGCTGCACGCCGACCCCGAACTCGCCTACGAGGAGCACCGGTCGGCCCGCCGGATCGCCGACCTCGCCGAGGCCGCGGGCTTCGACGTGACGCGCGGCGTCTGCGACCTGCCGACCGCGTTCACCGCCACGGCGGGCAGCGGCGAGCTCGTGATCGGCATCTGCGCCGAGTACGACGCGCTGCCGGACATCGGCCACGCCTGCGGTCACAACGTCAACGGCGCGGCCTCCGTCGCCGCCGCCCTCGCTCTCGCGCCGCTCGCCGACGAACTCGGCATCACCGTCAAACTGCTCGGAACCCCGGCCGAGGAGTTCGGCGGCGGGAAGGTCGACATGCTGCGCGGCGGGGCCTTCGACGACGTCGCCGCCGCGATGATGGTGCACGCCGCGCCGCAGGACTCGGTCGGCATGAGCTCGCTGGCCATCAGCAGCTGGAAGGTCGGCTACACCGGGCGCGCCGCGCACGCCGCCGCGATGCCCGAGCGCGGCGTCAACGCCGCCGACGCGATGATGATCGCGCAGGTCGCCATCGCCGCGTACCGGCAGCAGATGCGCCCCGGAGCCGTCGTCTCCGGCGTCGTCACCTCCGGCGGCGAGGCCGCCAACGTCATCCCGGCCCGCACCGCCGCCGACTACGACTGCCGGGCGGTGACCAGCGAGGAACTCGCCGAACTCCAGGCACGGGTACGCGCCTGCTTCGAGGCCGGCGCGCTGGCCACCGGCGCCGAACTCGCCCTGGAGACCGTCGGCAACGACTACGCCGACCTGCGCCAGGACCTGGCCATCGGCCGCAGCTACCTGTCCGCCGCCCGCGCGCTCGGCCGGGACGTCCTGGCCGCGGACCCGGCCCTCCGGGGCGGCTCGACGGACATGGGCAACGTCTCGCACGTCGTCCCGACCATCCACCCGATGATCGGCTACGACTGCGGCGACACGATCATGCACAACCCGGAGTTCACCCGCTTCGGCACCACCCCGCAGGCCGACCGCGCCGTCCTGGACGGCGGTCTCGCCATGGCGTGGACCGCCCTGGACCTGGCCACCGACCCGGCCCACCGGCAGGGCCTGCTCGCCCGCCTCGCCGCCCGCGGGCCGTACCGGGACTGAGGACCCCGGCGGGCTTCCGGGCTTCCCGAACGGGGCCGGGCAGGAGCAGGGACGGCCGCTCCTGCCCGGCCCTCACCCTTCCTGCCCGGCCCTCACCTCTCCTACCGGGCGGCGGCCCGGAGGCCGAGCTGCCGGGGCGTGACCGTCGCGTGGGCGAAAGGCACCGCCTTCAGGTCCTGCGGGGCCTTCCCGACCCGCGCCGGCGCGCCCAGAGCGCGGTCCATGTACGCGACGAGCGCGTTCGTGACGGGGTCCGGCTTCGGCGTGCCGTCCTCCTCGTAGCGCTGGTACTTCATCAGGTTGTAGGCGATCGTCGCCTGTCGGCGGCCGTCCTCCGTGGACAGGGCCCAGGTGCCCGCGCCGAACACCCCGCCGTCGTGCCCCCAGTACCAGCCGCCACTCGGCAGCCGCAGCGTGTACAGGCCGAGCCCGTACCGCATGCGCACCTCTTCGCCCGCAGGGGGGTCGTACGCCGGCACCGTCGTCTTCATCTCCCGCAGCTCGGCCGCACCGAGCAGCTTGCCGCTCAGCAGCAGCCGGTAGAACGTGGCGAGGTCGGACGGCGTCGACACCATCGCCCCGACCGTCCAGGCCCAGGACATGTCGTACTCGCTGTAGTCCCGGGCGGGCTCGATCAGCCCGAAGAACGACTCGTACATCTTCGGGTGCGGCCCGGACAGCTTCGCGGAGGCCGGGAAGTAGGTGTGCTTCAGACCGGCCCGGCGTATGACGTTGCGCGTGATGTACGCCTCCGCGTCCTGGCCCGTCACCTTCTCCAGGAGCAGCCCGGCGAGGATGTAGTTGGTGTTGGAGTAGGCGTGCTTGCCGAGCGGCGCGGCGGCCGGCGCGGCGAGACCGAGCCGGACCAGTTCCTCCGGCTCGATGTGCCGGAAGCGGTTCGCGTCCAGGGCCTTGCCCGGGTCCTCCAGGATGCCGGGGAACGCCGGCAGTACGTAGTCGCCGATGCCGCTGGTGTGGTTGAGCAGCATCCGGACCGTCACCTGCCGGCCCCGCTCGCCGGGTACCAGCTCCGGGAGGTACCGGCCGATCGGCGCGTCCAGGTCGATCCGGCCGCGCGCCGACTGCTGGAGCACGGCGACCGCGGTGAACGTCTTGGTGATGCTGCCGATCCGGTGCTCCATGTCGGCCCGCATCGGTTGCCGCGTGTCGATGTCGGCGAAGCCGGTCGCGCCGCGCCAGCGCGCGGAGCCGTCCCGGACCGTCGAATGGGCTCCGTACATGCCCGCCTCGTGGAAGGCGTCGAGGGCCGTGCGCAGGGCTGCGCGGTCCAGCGGGGCGGCCGGGGCCGTCGCGACCGGGGCGGCGGCCCCGGCGAGTCCCTCGGGGCCCACCGCCTGGGCGGGGAGCGTCCCGAGAGCCAGGGACGCCAGGGCCACGGCGGCGAGGGCCGCCAGGCGCGTCCGGCTGGGACGGGACGTCGCTCCGTTGCCGGTGCTCGGACGGGTCAGGCGCATGGGGAACGGGTCCTGTTCTCGTGGGAGGTGGTCTACCCGACCCATCCTCACCGCGCCCCGCGCACCCCTGCGTCCACCCCCGGAACGATCTCGCACCCGGAATTCCGATGACAAATGTCATGCGGGGCACGCCGCCTGACGATATGTCAGTGCAGCTGACGGCCGTCCGTCAGGCCGTCAGCTCCTTGGTGAGCGGGGCGGGGAACCGGGTCACCATACGGTGGTGCGCCAGCCACTCCTGCAGCGCCGCCGCCTCAGCCTCCACCGCGTCCCGGGCCTCCGCGCCGCGGTCGACGAGGAGGCGCCAGGCGATCTCCCCGTCCGCGCGCTGCGCCCACGCGCCCACGATCTCGCCGTTCCACCAGACCGTCGGGCCCCCGTTGCCCGCGCTGTCGTAGAGCAGCGGCCGGTGCGCCGGGTCGACGTACCAGTCACGGTGCTTCCAGCCCATCGTCGCCGGGTCCAGGCCGGGCAGCAGCGCCGCCCACGGTGTCGCCGCGTCGTCGGTTCCCAGCTCCGCGGCGAGCCGGTCGGCGGACAGGGCGAAGCCCGTGCCCTCCGCCATCTCCACCTCCGCCGGGCCGATCCGGCCGAGCGCCTCGCGGACCTGTCCGTTCGGCCAGCCCGTCCACCACGTGAGGTCCTCCAGCGTGCCGGGGCCGTAGCACGCGAGCCACAGGCGGAGCAGTTCCGTCCGCGCCTCCGTCGGGTCCATCGGCGGCATCTCCGGGGCCACCGAGTACCGGAACTGGTTGGACGTCCAGCCGCCGAGCGGCCGGCCGCGCCGGATCCGCCCCTCCATCGCGAGCAGCCGCAGCACCCAGCCGCCCACCCGCTGCGTCTGCTGGTACGGCTTGCCCGGCGACATCACGACCGTCTCCTGCAGCGCGGGGACCTCGGCCGTCAGCTCGACCGCCCCGGCCTCGCCCAGCCGGGTCAGGGCGGCCAGCGCGGCCGTCTCCGCGGCGTTCAGCCACCGCTCGTTGCGCGCCGGCCCGGTCGCCGCCAGGTGCTTGAGCAGCACGGCGCGCTCGCGCCGCGCGATCGCCTCGGAGGTCGAATGGTGGAACACCGGCACGAGATCCGTGGGGACGACGAACAGCGTGCGCCGCATGCAGTGCATCCGCAGCAGCGTGCGGTCCTCGTACAGGGCCCGCTCCACGTCCACCGGCGAGGGCTCCCGGACCCGCGCCCGTGCGGACAGCACCACACTGGCGGCGTCGGTGGCGTGCAGCCCGACCAGCGTCTCGGCCACGTCCTCGACGAGCCCGGCCCGGTCCCCGGGCGCCAGCAGATGACGGTGGCCGAGCAGCCCGCGGCGCTCGGCAGGAGTGATCCGCATGTTTCCAGCCTAGGCTGAGGCGCCGCCCGGCGCGCCGTCCTGCCACCGAGCCCGCCCCGTCGGCGTGTCCGCCGCACGACCGCCCCGCGGACCGGGCAGTAGGGTGCACGGTGTGCTTGCCGAACGACGACACCGGGTGACCCTGACCATCCTCGGCGGGGGCGGCTTCCGCGTCCCGCTCGTGTACGGTGCCCTGCTGCGCGACCGGCGCGAGGGTCGCGTCACCCACGTCACGCTGCACGACGTCGACCCCGGCCGGCTCGCCGCCGTCGCCCGCGTCCTCGCCGAGCAGGCCGCGGACGTCCCCGACGCGCCGGAGGTACGCGTCACCGCCGACCTCGACGACGCCCTGCGCGGGACCGACTTCGTCTTCTCCGCCATCCGCGTCGGCGGCCTGGAGGGCCGCGCGGCCGACGAGCGGGTCGCCCTGGCGGAGGGCGTCCTCGGCCAGGAGACCGTCGGCGCGGGAGGCATCGCGTACGGACTGCGCACGTTGCCCGTCGCCGTCGACATCGCCCGCCGCGTGGCGCGGCTCGCCCCCGACGCCTGGGTCATCAACTTCACCAACCCCGCGGGCCTGGTCACCGAGGCGATGTCCCGGCACCTCGGCGACCGCGTCATCGGCATCTGCGACTCGCCCGTCGGCCTCGGTCGCCGCATCGCCCGGATCCTCGGCGCGGACCCCGCCCGCGCGCGGATCGACTACGTCGGGCTCAACCACCTCGGCTGGGTACGCGCCCTGCACGTCGACGGCCGCGACGAGCTGCCCCGGCTGCTCGCCGACCCGAAGCTCCTCGAATCCTTCGAGGAGGGGCGGCTGTTCGGCGCGGAGTGGCTGCGCTCCCTCGGCGCGATCCCCAACGAGTACCTGCACTACTACTACTTCAACCGCGAGGCCGTCCGCGCCTACCAGGAGGCCGAGCAGACCCGGGGCGCGTTCCTGCGCGACCAACAGGCCCGGTTCTACGCGGAGATGGCCGATCCGGCGGCTCCCGCGTGGCGTACCTGGGACCGCACCCGCGCCGAGCGCGAGGCCACCTACATGGCGGAGAACCGGGACGTGGCCGGCGTCGGCGAACGCGAGGCCGAGGACCTGGAGTCCGGGGGGTACGAGCAGGTCGCCCTCGCCCTGATGCGGGCGGTCGCGCGCGACGAGCGGACCACCCTGATCCTCAACGTCCGCAACCGGACCACCCTCGCCGCCCTCGACGCCGACGCGGTCGTCGAAGTGCCCTGCCTGGTGGACGCGAACGGCGCCCACCCGCTGGCCGCCGACCCCCTGCCGTACCACGCGACCGGTCTGGTCACCGCCGTGAAGGCGGTGGAACGCGAGGTGATCGCGGCCGCGGACGGCGGCTCGCGCGCCGCCGCGGTGAAGGCCTTCGCGCTGCACCCGCTCGTCGACTCCGTCGCCGTCGCCCGCCGGCTCCTGGACGGCTACACCGCCGTCCACCCCGGACTCGACTACCTCCGCGACCGATAGCGCGACGGACGGCCGGGCCGGGACCACGACCGGTAGATCGTCCACGCCCCCTGGCGTTTCCTGATCGACTCCGACATCCTTTGCGTCATTCGCGAGCGCGGACCGATGTCGATCCGCTCTGTTCCGGCCAACAGCACAAGGGGAATGCATGAGCTCGTTCCGCCTGTCCTACCGCCGTATCGCCGCCATATCCCTGCCCCTCGTCCTTGCCGCGCCGCTTACCGCCTGCGGCAGCGGCGACGAGGGGGCCACCGTCAAGGGTGCGAAACTCGTCAAGTCCGGTCAACTGACGACCTGCACTCATCTCCCGTACGCACCCTTCCAGTCCGAGAAGGACGGCAAGGTGGTCGGATTCGATGTCTCGATGATCGACCTGGTCGCCGCCGACCTCGGTCTCAAGCAGGTCGTCGTGGACAAGTCCTTCGAGACCATCAAGACCGGCGCGGACCTCAACGCCAACGTCTGCGACGTCGCCGCCGCGGGCATGACGATCACCGACGAGCGCAAGAAGAACCTCGACTTCTCCGCGCCCTACTTCGACGCCACCCAGGCGCTGCTCGCCCGCAAGGGCGTCAAGGCCGCCACCGTCGAGGAGATCGTCCAGAAGAAGCTCAAGCTCGGCTCCCAGTCCTCCACCACCGGCGAGGACTTCGCGCGCGAGCACGGCGCCGACCCGCAGTCCTTCGAGAGCTCCGACGCCGAGCTCAACGGACTGCGCACCGGTCAGGTCGACGTCATCGTGCAGGACTACCCCGTCGTGCAGAACTGGCTCAAGGACCCCGCCAACGTCGACAAGTTCGAGATCGTCGGCAACCTCGACACCGGAGAGCAGTACGGCTTCGCGGTCAAGAAGGACGGCAACCCCGAGCTCCTGAAGATGATCGACAAGGCCATCGCGGACGCCAAGGCCGACGGCACGTACAAGAAGCTGTACGAGCAGTGGATCGGCCCCATGCCGAAGGGCGCCGACGCCTCGTGACCATGTCGCCGCGCCGCAGGCGCCGCGTCGTGCGTTCCGTCCAGTACGCGGTGTTCGCGGCGGCCCTCGCGGCCGTCGTGACACTGGCCGACTGGCAGCGGCTCCAGGAGCAGTTCCTCGAACCCGACGTGGCCCGCAGGCTCTTCCCCGAGCTCATCACGGTCGCCCTGCTCAACACCATCGCGTACACCCTCAGCGGCTTCGCCGTGGGCCTCGTCCTCGGCCTCGTCGTCGCCCTGATGCGGCTGTCCTCCGTCGGCCCGTACCGCTGGGTCGCCACCGTGTACATCGAGCTGTTCCGCGGCCTGCCCGCGCTGCTCATCTTCATCTTCGTCGGGGTCGGCGTCCCGCTCGCCTTCCCCGGGCTCGTGTTCCCCGGCGGCACGTACGGGCAGGTCGCCTGTGCGCTCGGCCTGGTGTCGGCGGCGTACATGGCGGAGACGATCCGGGCCGGCATCCAGGCCGTGCCGCGCGGCCAGCTGGAGGCGGCCCGGTCCCTCGGCATGTCGCAGTTCACCGCGATGCGCTCGATCGTGATCCCGCAGGCGTTCCGGATCGTCGTGCCGCCGCTCACCAACGAACTCGTCCTGCTCTTCAAGGACTCCTCGCTGGTGCTGTTCCTCGGCGTGACGCTCCAGCAGCGCGAACTCACCAAGTTCGGCCGGGACCTGGCCAGTACCACCGCCAACACCACCCCCATCTTCGTCGCGGGCCTCTGCTACCTCCTGGTGACCGTCCCGCTCGGCCAGGTGGTGCGCCGCCTCGAGGCCAAGCACGCGAAGGCGAGGTGACCGCGCCATGACCGCGGCCATCGAGATCAGGAACCTGCGCAAGTCCTTCGGCGACCACGAGGTGCTGCGCGGCATCGACTTCACCGTCGCCCCCGGCGAGGTGGTCTGCGTCATCGGGCCCTCGGGGTCCGGCAAGTCCACCCTGCTGCGCTGCGCGAACCTCCTGGAGGAACCCACCGGCGGCACCGTCACCGTCGACGGCGTCGACCTCACCGACCCGGACGTCGACCTGGACGCCGTACGCCGCCGGATCGGCATGGTCTTCCAGCAGTTCAACCTCTTCCCGCACCTCAGCGTCCTGGAGAACCTGACCATCGCCCAACGGCGGGTCCTGGGCAGGGGAAAGGCGGAGGCGGCCGCCGTCGGCCGGGAGAACCTGGCCAAGGTCGGACTCGCCGACCGCGCCGACAGCTACCCGGCCCAGCTCTCCGGCGGCCAGCAGCAGCGCGTCGCCATCGCCCGAGCCCTGTCGATGGGTCCCGCGCTGATGCTCTTCGACGAGCCGACCAGCGCCCTCGACCCCGAACTCGTCGGCGACGTGCTCGCCGTGATGCGGGCGCTCGCCGACGAGGGCATGACGATGATGGTCGTCACGCACGAGATGGGCTTCGCCCGCGACGTCGCCGACCGGGTCGTGTTCATGGACGACGGCCGGGTCGTCGAGGAGGGCTCGCCCGAGCAGGTCCTCGGCGACCCCGCCCACGAACGCACCCGCGCGTTTCTCGCCCGGGTGCTGCAGACCGAACCCTGAGGCCGGGGGAGGGGCCGGCAGGGCGGCGCGCGGCGCGCCGCCCATGCGCCCGAGCGCGCTCCCCGGCGCGGTTGACCCGCCCCGGGGAGCCCGTCACACTCGGGCGTCGGCGTCGACCACCGCAACCCCAGGGGACATTGATGGCAGGTCAGATCCTTCCGCACGACGTGCACGGCACCGGACCGGTCCGGGTGATCGTGCTCCACAACTGGTTCGGGGACCGGTCCAGTTTCGACGCGTTGCGCGGGCATCTCGACGGGGACGCGTTCAGCTACGCGTTCCTCGACTGCCGCGGCTACGGCGAGGCGATCGACCACGACGGCGCGTACACGATGGAGGAGGTCGCCGAGGACGCCCTCGCCGTCGCCGACCACCTCGGCTGGGACGCCTTCTCCGTGCTCGGCCACTCGATGGGCGGGAAGGCGGCGCAGTGGATGATGCTGGAGGCCCCCGGCCGCGTCCGGTCGATCGTCGGCGTCTCGCCGGTGCCCGCCGCCGGGTTCCCGCTCGACGACGCCACCTGGGAGCTGTTCGCCGGGGCCGCCGAGGAACCCGGCAACCGCCGCGCCATCATCGACAACACCACCGGCGGGCGGCACGGCGACGAGTGGCTCGACGTCATGGTGGACCGCTCCGTCGGCCGCTCGAACAAGGCCGCGTTCCGCGCGTACCTCGACTCCTGGTCCCGCACCGACTTCCACGAGCGGGTCAAGGACAACCCCACCCCGGTGCTGCTCGTGGCCGGAGCCCACGACCCCGCGCTCGGCGCCGCCACCATGGAGGCCACCTGGCTCCAGTGGTACCCGAACGCCCGCCTCGAAGTCATCGACGGCGCGGGGCACTACCCGCCCGAGGAGACCCCGGCCGAGCTGGCGACCGCCGTCGAACGCTTCCTCGGCGACTGACGCGCTCCGTCGGGACGCCACCGACGCCGGACGTGCTGCTACCCTGCGCTCTCAGTCCATCACCTTGTGTCATTGCCGGGAGCACCCTTGAAGGTCGCCTGCGTCGGCGGCGGTCCCGCCGGCCTGTACTTCTCGATCCTGATGAAGCTGCAGGACCCGTCCCACGACATCACCGTGTACGAACGGAACCCCGTCGGCTCGACGTACGGATGGGGGGTGACGTACTGGGCGGGCCTGCTCGACCGGCTCGGCGCGCACGACCCCGAGTCGGCCCGCGCCGTCGCCGAGAGCTCGGTCCGCTGGAGCGACGGCATCGCGCACGTGAACGGCGCGTCCACGACCCACCACGGCGACGAGGGCTTCGGCATCGGCCGGCACCGCTTCCTGGACATCCTCACCGAGCGCGCCCGCTCCCTCGGCGTCCGCGTCGAGTTCGAGCACGAGATCGGCGCGGACGACGTCCCCGACGCCGATCTCGTGGTGGCCGCCGACGGCGTCAACAGCCGGCTGCGCGAGCGGCACGCCGACCGCTTCGGCGCCCGGATCGACGTCGGCCGCAACGTCTACACCTGGCTCGGCACGACCAGGGTCTTCGACGCCTTCACCTTCTCCTTCGTCGAGACCGAGCACGGCTGGATCTGGTGCTACGCCTACGGGTTCAGCGGCGACCACAGCACCTGCGTCGTCGAGTGCGCCCCCGACACCTGGCGCGGACTCGGCCTCGACGACATGAACGAGGCCGACGGACTCGGCGCCCTGGAGAAGCTGTTCGCCGACGTCCTCGACGGCCATCCGCTGATCGGCCGCGCCCAGGCCGACGACGCCGTGCAGTGGCTCAACTTCCGCACCCTGACCAACGAGACCTGGTACCACGGGAACGTCGTCCTGCTCGGCGACGCGGCGCACACCACGCACTACTCGATCGGCGCAGGCACCACGCTCGCCCTGGAGGACGCCGTCGCACTGGCCGAGGCGCTCCGGGACGTGCCCGACCTGCCGTCCGCGCTCGCCCGGTACGAACGCGAACGGCGCTCCGCACTGTTGTCCGTGCAGAGCGCCGCGCGCCACAGCGCCCAGTGGTACGAGAACCTGCCGCGCTACATCGGCCTGGCGCCGGACCGGATGTTCGCGCTCCTCGGCCAGCGGCACTCCCCGCTGCTGCCGTACGTCCCGCCGCAGCTCTACTACCGGATCGACCGGGCCGCCGAACGCCTGGACGCGCTGCGTCGGTTGAAGCGCTGGCTCGGCCCCCGCGTCGCCCGCACCCTGCACGCGCGGCGCTGACGCCGGGGGCCGGCGGTCGGAGGCCGACGGCGCAGGGTCAGGGTGCGATCGGCAGCTGACGCTTGTGCTCGGTGAGGCGGTAGCGGCGCACGATCGACGCGAACGCCGCCTCGCCGACCGGCTTGCCCTCCAGGAAGTCGTCGATGTCGTCGTACGTGACCCCGAGCGCGTCCTCGTCCGGCTTGCCCGGGTCCAGCGTCTCCAGGTCGGCCGTCGGCGTCTTCCACACCAGCTCGGCGGGCGCGCCGAGCGCGTCCGCGACGGCGCGCACCCGGCGCTTGGTCAGCCCGGTCAGCGGCACCACGTCGGCCGCGCCGTCGCCGAACTTCGTGAAGAAGCCGGACACCGCCTCGGCGGCATGGTCCGTGCCGACGACCAGACCGTCGTGGGCGCCGGCCACCGCGTACTGCGCGATCATGCGCTGCCGGGCCTTGATGTTGCCCTGCACGAAGTCCTGGTGGTGGGCGTCCCGGAAGGTCAGCCCGCCGGCGACCGCGGCGTCCAGCGCCGCGTCGGAGGCCGGCTTCACGTCCACCGTCATGACCTGGTCGGCGGCGATGAAGGCCAGCGCGAGCTGCGCGTCCTTCTCGTCCGCCTGCACGCCGTAGGGCAGCCGCATCGCGTAGAAGGTGGCGTCGTGCCCCGCGGTACGGGCCCGCTCCACGGCGAGCTGGCAGAGCCGGCCCGTGGTGGTGGAGTCGACGCCGCCGCTGATGCCGAGCACCAGCGAGCGCAGGCCCGTGGACGTCAGCCGCTCGGCCAGGAACGCGACCCGGCGCTCGATCTCGGCGGTCGCGTCGAAGGTGTCGGCCACCTGGAGTTCCTGGGCGATCTCCTGCTGCAGGACGGTGGGCGCCGGCTCGGTCACGGGTGCTCCTCGTGTGGGGTCGTGAGTGGTGCGGATCCGACTCTATGCGGACCCCAGCCCGGCCCGCCCACTGCGGACGACGGGCATGTGACACGGTTCACAAGCGCTGCCGGTACCGTGGCGCCATGGTGGGGATCCGGGAGATGACGGAGAGCGACGCGGACGCGGTCGCCGGGGTGCGGGTGGACGGATGGCGCAGCGCGTACGCGGGGATCGTCCCGCGAACGTGGCTGGACCGGATGACGGTGGCGGAGGACGCGCTTCGGCAGCGGACCCGGCTCGCGGAGCCCGGGCGCGCGGCGACGGACCTGGTCGCCACGGACCCGGACGGCGCGGTCGTCGGCTGGACGTGCTTCGGCCCGGTGGGCGCCGCCGGGGCGCCCGGCCCGGACTGGGCGGAGCTGTACACCCTGTACGTCCGCCCGGACCTGATCGGCCACGGCGTCGGCCGCGCCCTCCTCGACGAGGCCCACACCCGCGCCGGTGCCGCGGGCTTCGCCGGCATGCTCCTGTGGGTCCTCGCCGACAACCACCGGGCCCGCCGCTTCTACGACCGCGCGGGCTACGCGCCGGACGGGGCGGTGCAGAACGACACGTACGACGACGTGGTCCTGGACGAGCTGCGCTACCGCCGGACCCTGGCCCGGTGATCACCCGCGGGCTACTGTGAGACGGACGGAGGGGCCCTGCGGGGCTCCAGGTCCGAAGGGGGGATCGGCCATGACTGCAGTTCTTGTTCTGTTCGGGGTCCTTGGGGCGTTCGCGGCGCTGTTGATCGTGACGCTGCTGCGGCGCGGGAGCGGCCGTACGGAGAACGCCGACGGCCTGCTCATCGAGCAGGACCGCCGGCTTCAGGCGCACAGCGACCGCACGTCGTACAACGCGTTCGCCGCCCACAACTCCGTTCCGACGATGAGCGACAGCCAGCGCTACCGCCGCTAGTCGGCGCGCTCCGGGAGCAGTTCGGCGATCAGCCGGACTGCTTCCGGCACCTCCACGTGGTCGTCCGGCGTGGCACCGAAGTGGCCCCCGGTCGGGGTGACCACGGCGGTCGCGCCCAGGCCGTCTTAGCCGACCTCGTGGGCGGAGGCCGCCACCAGCAGCACGCCCGCAACCCCTAGAGCAGCCGGCCGGTCTGCGAGGCGGTGGGGGCGAGTTGGCCGGTGGCGGTCAGGGCGAGGCGGGAGAACAGGGTTCCGGAGAAGCCGAAGAGCAGGGCGAGAGCGAGGGCGATGGGCCGCGTCGGCGCTTCCCAGGAGTTCTCCAGGAAGACGTTGCCGAGGAGCGTGAGTTCCGGATCGGCGAGCATGCGCACCAGGAGCAGACCGCCTATGGCGGCGAGCGCCCCGCCGACCGGTGCGAGCACCAGAATGCCCCAGGAGGCCGGGCGTTGGGAGCGCAGCACGCTGATCGTCGGGGACATGAAGCCGCCCAGGGCCCCGAGCAACATCGTGGGCCGATGGTCGAGCGTCGCGCCGATCAGGAAGACGGCGCCGAGGCCGGTCGCCGCGAGCCACAGAGCGGTGCGCTGCTGCTCGTACTCCCGCTCCGCCTCCGCGTCCTCCCGGTCGTGGAGGTACTCGGTGGCGGCGCCGGCGAGCGCGGTCGCCGCGGCGGGCGTGGCCGGCCGCGTCTCGAGCTCGGCGGCGATCTCCGCCGCGAGTTCCGCGTCGCCCGGCTGCCCGGAGGACGCGAGCCGCAGCCGTAGGGACCGCAGCAGGGCGGCGTTCTCCTCGGGCGACTGCAGGCGCAGGAGGCGGCTCTCGCAGTTGTGCAACACGCGCCAGGCGGCGGCCAGTTTGGACAGCGGGATGGTGATGACCCAGTGCGTGACGGGCAGCCGCCAGACGACCAGGCTGGTGTGCTCCAGGTCGTCGAGCCGTTCGGTGACCGCCGTGATGGCCGCGGCCCGTTCGGGGTCGTCGTCCGCGGCGGCCGCGAGGACCGTCGCCTGCGCCCTGACGTCCCCCGTACGCCCCTGTAACTGGCGGTACTGCGGGGCGGCGATGAGCCCCCTGCTGGTGATGAAGACGATGCCCAGGTACGAGAGGCACACCAGTGCCAGCGCCCAGCGACCGTCCCCCGTCAACGCCTCCCACATACCGCGCCCCCTGTCGGCACTCCCCGCGGCGCACCGGTGTCCGCCGGTTCCGGCTGCGTTCATCGTGCCGCAGGGAGCGTCGGTCCGGGAGTGGCCCGTACCGCGGGGTCAGGCGAGGAGCTGCTCGCGGAGCCGGGCGATCACCTCGGGGTCGATGCCCAGGTGGTCGTGGACGTAGCCCTCGACCGAGCCGTACGTCGTGGTCAGATCGGCCAGGAAGAGGCGGATGACGGCCTCCGGGGCGCGGCCGTAGGAGGGCCAGCGGAGGGTGCGGGTGGGGTGGGCGGCCCGCCAGTCGGCCACCAGACGGTCCGTCGCCAGCTCGGTGAGCGCGAAGTCCGCGGCGACGGTGTCCTCGTCGACGCCGAGGAGGTGCAGGACGAGTGCGGCGAGGAGGCCCGTGCGGTCCTTGCCCGAGGCGCAGTGGAAGACCTGCGGGCCGTCGCCGTCGGCGATCAGCTCCAGGGCCTGCCGCAGCTCGGCCGCGCCGTCGAGGGCGACCTCGGCGTACCGGTCGGCGAGGTGGCGCCAGGGGTCGAGGTCGGGGTCGATCTCCGCCTGGTCGTACGGGCGGTGCTCGATGCTGAGGTTCGCGTACGCGAGTCCCGACGCCTCCGGGACCCGTCCCTTCGCCTCGATCTCCCACGGGTACCGAAGGTCGATCACCGTGCGGACGTCCAACTCCAGGAACCGGTCCCAGTCCTCGCCCACCAGCTTCCCCAACGAGTCCGACCGGTAAAGCCGGCCCCACCGGACGGTGCGGCCGTCGGCGGTCGGATAACCGCCCAGGTCACGGAAGTTGTGCAGGTTCTCGAAGGAGATGTGTCGTCGCATCAGCTCACCCTAGAGCTCGTACGGGCCGTACAGCGCGGCGGGGGCGCCGGTGGACATCGCCCAGTAGCGGTCACCGTACGACCAGTGCCACCACTCGGTGGGGTAGTTGACCAGCCCCGCGGCGCCGAGGGCCGCGCCCAGGATCGCGCGGTTCGCGCGGGCCTCCTCGGTGATGTTCTCGGCGCCGGTGTAGCACGCCCCGTCGCTCTCCTCCGGGTCCGCGTTCACCCGGGTGCCGAGGTCGAGTTCGCGGCCTTCCGCGTCGGCGAGCGTCAGGTCGACCGCGGCGCCGGCGCTGTGCGGCGCGATCTCGGGCGGGGAGACGTAGCGGCTCGCCATGGTGTGCACCTGCTCGTCCGACCAGTCCGGCCGGCCCGCCCGGAGCTGGGCGCCGTACTCCTCGAAGTACCTCCGCTGGAGCGAGGGCGGACGGTACCCCTCGACGAACAGCAGCCGCAGCCCGCCCGGCAGCGCGTCCTGCGCGTCGCGGAGCCGGCGCAGGACGCCCTCCCGCAGCAGCGAGAAGGCGTCGGCGGGGTCCTGTTTGCGCAGGTCGACGAGGAGCAAGCCGTCCTGCCGGACGTCGACCAGCGGCTCGCCGCACTCCTTCACCGGAAGCCCGGCCACCCGCGGATCGGACATGAGGATGATCTCGTTCATCGGGTCATCATCGCTCATCGGCCCTCCCTGGTTAGGGTGCCCCCATGGCTCTCTCCGGCGCGTTGACGGCTCTCGTGGCGGAGCCGGGTTTCTGGCCCGTCCATCTCTTCGAGGACGAGGACGAGGACGAGGACGAGGACGAGGACGGAGGCGACGACGACGGGGACGTCGAGGCCTCGGCGCGCGGATCCCTCGGGTGCGGAGGCGGATACGAGCTCGTGCTCGACGTCGATCTCGGCGCCGAGTCCGTGGAGCTCGGGCTGTCCGTACCCGGCGCCGCCGAGCCCGTGGAGCTCGGCTGGGACGACCGGGCCCACTTCCACCCGCACGTCATGCGCTGGACCGAACTCGACCTCTTGGCACGGGCGTTCGCGCTGCACGACCCGGAAACGCGCCACCCCGGCCCGGTCCTCGCGTTGCTCGCCCGCTTCGTCGTCCTGGACGAGAGCGACGCACTCGACGTCGTCGTCCCGTACCTGGACGCCGCCTTCGGGCTGGTACGGCCGCGCAAGGGACGCGGGGTGCGGCCGGAGACCCGCGACTGGTTCGAGGCGCACGACCCGCGCGGGACCGGTCTCGCGTGGATCCCGGGCCCCGACGGCGTGCCGGCCCTGGCCGAGCAGGGGGAGAGCGGCACGGCCGCGCCGTACACCCTGCGCGCCCCGGAATCCACGGCCTTCCCCTTCGCCGCCTGGTCCGCCCTCCTGGCCGAGGCCGAGGAGCACGTCGCCGCCGCCGTCCGGCACCCCGCGCTGTCCGACCCCGCCGTCCGCGAGGCCCTCCAGCGCGCCGCGTCCCGACGCGGGCACAGCGCCCTCGGGCCCTTGGCCGAGGCGCTGCGCGCGGCCGGCTACGCGCAGCCCGTCCTCCTGCGCGCCCTCACCGAGCCCGCGAGCCGTGCGGAGGCGTGCTGGGCCGTGGAGACCCTCGCCGGACTTCCGTACGGCACCGTGGCGAAGCGCTGGTTCGGCCGGAGCCCGCTGACCGAGGCGCGCTCCTGGGACCTCGCGCTCCGCATTACCACCCCGGACCCCGTCGTCGACCTCGCCGAGGCGCTCGACGGCGCGCTCAGGAAGGCGGGCCTGGGACGCACCGAGATCGCCGGCGGCGGCAGCGACCACACGGTCCTCGACGTCCTCGTCCGTGACGACCTCGACCGTGCCGCCGTGCTCGTTGCCGAGGCGCTCGACGAGCACGGGCTGACCGCCGCGGCCCATTTGCACCATGCCTCAGCACCCCACGAACCGGTCCCTCTCCCGTCTCCTTGACCTGGAGCGCACTCGAAGTCGTACGCTCCCGGCATGCCCGAGCTCCAGCGCCTGCGCGCCGACCACGCCCCCGCCCTGCTCGCCTTCGAGGAGGAGAACCGGGCGTACTTCGCGCGCTCCGTACCCGACCGTGGCGACGCGTACTTCGCGGAGTTCGGGGCTCAGCACCAGGCGCGGCTCGACGAGCAGGCCACGGGCCGGATCCACTTCCACGTGCTCGTCGCCGAGGACGGCGAGGTCCTCGGGCGCGTCAACCTCGTCGACGTCGAGGACGGTGCCGCGGAACTCGGCTACCGCATCGCCGAGAAGGCGAGCGGTCACGGCCTGGCCACCGCCGCCGTTCGCGAACTGGCCGAGCTGGCCCGGACCGCGTACGGGCTGGCCCTGCTCCGCGCGGAGACCACCCTCGACAACCCCGGCTCGCGCGCCGTTCTGAGCCGCGTCGGCTTCGTGCCCGTCGCCGACATCGTCCTCGACGGCCGCCCGGGCACGTCCTACACGCTTGCCCTCACCGAGCCGCCCGCCCCGCACGCGGCAGCCTGATCCGCCGCGCGTTCCGCGCTGCCGTACCCTGGCCCGATGGCCAAGAACGACGACGGGCGGATGGGTGTCGCCACCGCGCTGGTGCGGTCCTCGTTCCTCGTGAACGCGGTGTACGGAGAGTCGGCCCGGGAGTTCGGGCTGACCGCGCAGCAGGGGCAGCTCCTCTGCGTGCTGATGGCGCAGCCGTACGGGATGGGCGAGCTGGGCGCGATGCTGGGGCTCGCGAAGTCCAGCCTGACGGGGCTCGTCGACCGCAGCGCCCGCCGCGGGCTGATCCGGCGCGAGGCGGACCCGGTGGACGGCCGGGCGGTCCGGGTCGCGCTCACCGAGGAGGGCGCCGGTCTCGCGGAGGAGTTCTACACGGAGACCTGCCGGCGCATCGAGCAGTTGCCCGCGGGTCTCGGCGACGCCGAGCGCGACACGCTGGTGGGCCTTTTGGGCCGGGTCGTCGAGGACAACGACGTGCCCGCGGTCTTCGCCGACCCGGACGACGGGCCGTCCGGCACGCCCCACTGATGTTCCTTCTGCAAACAATGCGACGGACATCCGATTGGACAAAGAGTTGACCTTGCCACGACGATGATCCGCGCAATGGCGGCCGCCACGGTCCTCACCGCTTGCAGGCGCACCTTCGCGCCCGGGCCGTCACGTCCCCACAATCCGACGGAGGGTCATTCGCCGTGAGCTTTGGCGACCCGAACAACCCGTACAACCAGCAGCAGCCGCAGGGTCAGCCCGGCTACGGCTACCCGGCGCAGCAGCCGCCGCAGGGGCAGCAGGGGTACGGCCACCCGCAGCAGGCCCCGCAGGGCGTGCCGCCGCAGTACGGCTACCCGCAGCAGGGCCAGCCCCAGCAGCCCTACGGCGCTTACCCGCCGGCGCCCGGCATGCCCGGTGCGCCCGGCGGCGGCATGCCGGAGCTGGCCCACTGGGGCCAGCGCGTCGGCGCCCACCTGCTGGACATGCTGATCATCATCGGCCCGATGTACGCCCTGGGCTTCATCAACCTCGCCATGAGCGACAACGGCGAGCCCGGCGCCATCTTCTTCATCGGCGTGGTGTACGCGATCGGCATGGGCTTCTTCCAGCTGTACAGGGAGGGCTCCACCGGTCAGACGATCGGCAAGAAGGTCCTCGGCATCAGCCTGCACCGCGAGGCCGACGGCCGTGTCCTGGGCTTCGGGTTCGCCCTGGTCCGCAAGATCGCGCACATCCTCGACGGCATGGCCTGCTACATCGGCTGGCTGTGGCCGCTGTGGGACGAGAAGAACCAGACCTTCGCCGACAAGGTGTGCAGCACCGTCGTCGTCAAGGCGAACCGCGGCTGACGCACGCGTACCGCGCGACCGGCCGTCATCGACGAGGCCGGGGCCTCGCCCGCTCACCGCGGGAGGCCCCGGCCTCGTCGTGCACCCGCCGCTCCGTAGAGTGGCCGTATGCCGCCGACCGTCCTGTACTGCGCCGACCCTCTCCACGACCGCCGGGCCGACGGCCACTTCGCGGCCGAGGCCCGCGAAGTCCGCGCACAGGGCGGCACGCGCGCCCTCGTCGACCACGACGCGCTGCTGCGCGGCGACGCGCAGCGGGCCGTCGCCCACGTGCCCGAGGGCTCCGGGCCGTGCTGGTACCGCGGCTGGATGATCCCCGTCGACCGCTACCGCGACCTCGCCCGTGAGCTGGCGAGGCGGGGAGCCCCGCTGATCGTCACGCCGGACCGGTATCGCGCCGCCCATGAACTGCCGGGCTGGTACCGGGAGTTCGCCGAGCTGACCCCGGCCGGCGCGTGGACCGAAGAGGGTGCACTTGGTGTCGACGTGGCCGCCCTCGCGCGCCGCCTCCCGCCCGGACCGGGCATCGTGAAGGACTATGTCAAGTCGCGCAAGCACGAGTGGGACGAGGCCTGTTACGTACCCGACCTGCACGACCCGGCGGAACTCGCGCGGGTCGTCGGGAGGTTCACCGAGCTCCAGGGCGAGTGGCTCGCCGGCGGGATCGTGCTGCGCGCCTTCGAGTTGTACGAGAAGCCCGTCTCCGCCGCCACCGAACTGCGGGTCTGGTGGCTGGACGGAGCGCCCCGGCTGGTCACCGCCCACCCGGACGGCCCCGCCGCGCACGACCCGGACCCGGTGCCCGCTCCCGAACTCGCCCGGATCGCCGACGCCGTGGCCCGGCTCGGCTGCCGCTTCGTCACCACCGATCTGGCGCGGCGCACCGACGGCGTGTGGCGGGTGGTGGAGGTCGGCGACGGCCAGGTCAGCGACGCCCACCCGGCGACCGACCCCGGCCTCCTGCCGAGCCTGCTCCTCGGCGCCCGGCCGTAGACTGGCCCGTGAGGAGTGTTTCGGTGGAAGAGGGAACGATGAGCGGTGCCGACACGGAGGGCGTGGTGCTGTACTGGCGGCCGCTGTGCACGTTCTGCATCAGGCTCCGCTTCCGTCTGCTCTTCAGCCGGCTGCGGCTGAGGCGCGTGAACATCTGGCGGGACCCGGACGCTGCCGCGTTCGTCCGCTCGGTCGCCGGTGGGTTCGAGACCGTGCCGACGGTGACCGTCGCCGGGCGGCCGCTGGTGAACCCGTCGATGCGGCAACTGCGCGAGGCCGTCGAGCAGTACGCGCCCCAGGCTCTGCGCCGCCGCTGACTATGCGCCGGGGCCACCCCTGCCCGCGTCCGTGAACGCGTCCGCGAGTGCGGCGGCTTCGGCGTAGCCCGGCAGGCCCTCCGTGGCCGGGGGCGTCCCCGCCGCGACGGACCGGGCCGTGGAGACGGCGGCGTGCAGCGCCGAACGGAACAGCAGCGAACCGGTGCTGACGCGGCGCACGCCGAGCCGAGCGAGCTCCGGCACGGCGGGGCCGGCGGGGGAGTACAGGACGTTCAACGGGACCTGGAGGGTCGAGACGAGCGCGGAGATCACGGTCGGCTCCTGCAGGGCGGGCACGAACACGCCGTCGGCACCGGCCTCCTGGTACGCCAGGACACGGGCCTCGGTCTCCTCGGTGCCGCCCGGGCCCGCGAGCCAGTACGTGTCCGTCCGCGCGTTGAGGAAGAGCGCGGGGGCTGTCGCCTTCACCGCGCGGATCACCGCGCACTGATGGTCCAGCTCGGTGAGCGAGCCGTCCGGGCGCCCGTCCTCCAGGTTGACTCCGACCACGCCGAGCGCCGCGAGTTCGGCGGCCAGCGCGCCGACCTCGGCCGGGTCGTGGGCGAACCCGCCCTCGATGTCCACGCTGACGAACGCGTCGAGCCGGCTCAGGCCACGGGCCAGGGCCAGTGTCTCCGCGCGGGTGTCGCCCGTCGCGTCCGGCTTCCCGGCCGCCGCCGCGACGCCGAGACTGGTCGTGCCGACGGCCCGGAAGCCGGCCGCGACCAGCGCGGCCGCGGACGCGTGGTCCCAGGCGTTGGGCAGGACCAGCGGCGCGCCGGACCGGTGCAGGGCACGGAACTCGTCGAAACGGGCTGCGGCGTTCGTGTCGTTCATGCGGTGCGTCCTTCTGCGGTGGAGGTGGCATCGAGGGCTCCGCAGGCGAGGGCGAGCGCCTGCGCGGAGCCGGGACAGGGGCGCGGGCCGTGCCCGAAGGGCAGCGGATCCAGGCCGGGTGCGGAGGCCGTGAGATCCAGCAGCAGCGTGGTTCCGCGGGCGGCCGGGCAGCCGCCGACCACCGCGTCCGCGAGCGCCTCGCGCCGCGTCGCGCGGACGGGCGGCTCGCGATGCAGGGTCTCGGCGACCAGCGCGTCCACGAGCGTCCGGCCGTCCCGCGCGGACGCTGCGGCGCGGACGAGGCCCGCCGTCGCGTCGCACGCCTGCACCAGCAGGCAGATCAGCAGCGCGGCCCGCTCCGGATCGGCGGCCGGGAGCAGACCGAGCAGCGTGGCCACGCTGCCGTCGGCCGCCGCCACCGCCGCCTCCGACGCGCCGGGCTGATAGGCGGCCGCGACCCGACGGGTCGCGGCCACGGCGGTGGCGAGGTCCGGCTCCGGAACGCCCAGCGCGGCGGCCAGGACCGCGACCGGTACGTACGGGACGTCGTCGGCCGGGGTCCGGGCGGCCCGTCGCCGGGCCGCCTCCCGTAGCCGCTGCGGGGCCAGCGCCGGCGAGGCCAGCAGCGCCTCGGCCGCCGCGCGCCGGCGGGCGTGCACGGGGCCGTTGCTGAACCGGGGCACGGCCTGCCGCAACCACCGCAGCGTACCCGGCGGCGCGTCGCCGACCGCGGCGTCCGGCACGGCGAAGCGGGGGTCGGCGAGCACGGCGCGCACGTCGGCGGCGGCGTCGACGCGGAGCGTCGTGGGGGAGGAGGTCATGCCGACGACGGTAGGCCCGAGATCGTTCGGCGAGCGCCGAAACGTCGCCGCGGGCCGGTACGCACCGGGAGTCGGCACTCAAGTACGGACCCGGCAAAGCCGACATTCCTCCAGTAATGGGAATTAACTCTCATGGAGGTCTCGTGTCCACGACGACGGACGCCCTCGACCGCGAAGCGGCCGCCCTGTACGACTCCGCCGCCTGGCAGGAACTCGTCGCCCACTGGGACCTCACCGCGCCCGCCCCCCTTCCCCGCACGCCGACGCCTCCCGCGCCCACTCGGGCTCCCTCCGACTGGCGCGCCCTGCTCTCCGTCCCCGTGGACCGACTCGTCGCCACGGCCCTCGACTCGCTCCCGCCCGAGCCGCCCGCCGAACGGCCGCTGCCGGGGCGGCTCGGCGCGATCTTGCCGGACCGCCTGCACGCCTGGCGCCGCATCGGCCAGGCCGACCTGCGGCCCTCCACGCACCTCGGCTACGCCCGTCGGGTCCTGGTCGAATGGGGCTGGCAGAACCGGCCGTACAAACTCCGCGACACGCGCGGCGCCCGCTGCGTCTGCGGCGCCCTGCTCACCGCGCACCGGCTCGGTTACGGCAGCGCCGACACGATGAACCGGGCCGCCGCCTGGATCGTCACCGAACTGCGCGCCCAGGGCTGGACGGGCCTCATCGGGCCCTGGAACAGGGCCCAGGGACGTACCGCCGCCGAAGCCCTGGCCCTCGTCGACGCCACGATCCGCCGGGCGGCGCACGCGGGCCAATAGGCACATCCGGTCAGGCGCGTCCCGCGGCCTTCTGGGTCCTGCGGGACAGCGAGTCGACCACCACGGCGGCCAGCAGGACCGATCCCGTGATCATGAACTGGACGGCATTGCTGACGCCCATGATGTTCATGCCCGACTGGATCGAGCCGATCACCAGCGCGCCCAGCAGGGCCGACCAGACCGTGCCGCGCCCGCCGAACAGGCTCGTACCGCCGATGACGGCCGCCGCGATCACGTTCATCAGCAGGTTTCCGCCGCCGGAGGTCTGGCTCGCGGACTGGATCTGCCCGGCCAGGAAGATTCCGCCGACCGCCGCCATGGTCCCCGCGATGGAGAACACGGTCATCCGGACGAACGGCACGCTGATGCCCGCGCGGCGTGCCCCCTCGATGTTGCCGCCCACCGCGAAGATCCGCCGGCCGTAGGTGGTGCGCCGCAGGACGAAGTCCAGGACCACCAGCACGATCAGGAAGATCAGCAGGGCCAGCGGCAGGCCCTGGTACTGGTTGAGGATGTAGGCGGTGGCGAAGGCGATCGCGCCGATGACGACCGTACGCAGCACGATCTCCGCGATCGGCCGGGACGGCACCCTGGCCGCCTGACGGCGCCGGGCGTCCAGGAGCGAGGCCGCCAGGAACAGACCCGTTCCGACCGCCGCGGTCACATAGGCGGCGGCAGGGCTGTGGTAGATCGTCGAGTAGAGCTTGGAGACGATGCTCTCGCTGGGGATGTTCACCGTCCCGCTGCTGCCGAGCACCTGCAGCATCAGCCCGTTCCAGGCGAGGTTTCCGGCCAGCGTCACCACGAAGGCCGGCACACCGACCTTCGCGAAGAAGAAGCCCTGGATGAGGCCGACGACCGCACCGCCGCCGATCGCGATCAGCAGCGCCAGCCACTCGTTCATGCCGTTCAGGACGTTGAGCACGGCGAAGATCGCGGCGCACAGACCGCTCACCGAACCGACCGACAGGTCGATCTCGCCGAGCAGCAGCACGAAGACGATACCGATGGCGATCATGCCGGTGCCGACGATCTGCTGGCTGAGGTCAGACAGGTTCTGCGCCGAGAGGAACGTGCTGTTCAGGCTGCCGAACACGGTCCAGATGATGATCACCGCGAGCACCACCGGGAGGGACCCGAGCTCGCCGCTGCGCAGCTTGCGGCGGAACTCCCCGAGGTACCCCTTGATGCCCTCCTCGCGCACGATCAGGCGGGTGTCGACGGCGGGCACCGCGCCCGGCGCCGGTTCCTGGACCTCGTCCTCGGGGGTGCCGGAGGCGTCGGAGCGGCCTCGGTCGTGGCTCATCGCTCCTCCTCCCGCTTACGGGCCTGGCGACGCGTCACGGCGCTGTCGGTGGCCCCGGTGATGGCGGAGATGATCTCCTCGGTGGTGGTGGCCCGTTTGTCGAAGAAGCCGTTGTTCCGGCCGAGCCGCATGACGGCGATCCGGTCGGCGACCGCCATCACGTCCACCATGTTGTGGCTGATCAGAATCGTGCCCAGGCCCTGGTCGCGGAGCCGTTCCACCAGGTCGAGGACCTCGGCGGTCTGCTCCACGCCCAAAGCGGCGGTCGGCTCGTCGAGGATGACGACCTTCGGCGCGCCGATCAGCGAGCGGGCGATCGCCACCGTCTGCCGCTGACCGCCGGAGAGCGAGGCGACGGGGATGCGGACGCTGGGGATACGGATGGACAGGGTGTCCAGCAGCTCCCGGGCCCGCTGGTCCATGCGGACCTCGTCCAGGATCCCGAAGCGGCGCAGCTCACGGCCGAGGAACAGGTTGCCGACCACATCGAGGTTGTCGCACAGGGCGAGGTCCTGGTAGACGGTCGCGATGCCCAGGTTCTGGGCGTCGTGCGGCCGGTCGATGGAGACCGGACGTCCCTGCCACTCGATCACGCCCTCGTCGGGCGGGTTCACCCCGGCGATCGCCTTGACGGCAGTGGATTTGCCGGCGCCGTTGTCACCGACGAGCGCCACGACCTCGCCGGTGTGGACCTCGAGATCGAAGTCCTTCAGCGCCTGGACGGCGCCGAACCGCTTGGAGATCCCCCGCAGTTCGAGCACAGGTGATTCCGGCAAAGGAACCGCCTCCTCCGCTCGCCCGCTCAAGCGGGCCGCTCCGCCCCACCGGGATAGAACGCCTGGCGGCTACTCGAGACCGGCCTCCTTGCAGGCCGCCTCATAGGCCGGCGTGCAGATCTCGTCGACCGTGTACAGCCCGTCCTTCACGACCGTGTCCTTGATGTTGTCCTTGTCGACGACCCGCGGAACGAGCAGCGTGGCCGGGACCTTGTCGCCGCTGCCGCTCGTCACCGTGACGGGGGTCAGGTCGGCGGGGAGCTTCTTGCCCTCGGCGAGGTCGACCGCCATCGTGGCGGCGATGTCCGCCTCGGGCTTGTACGGCTTCTCGACCGTGATCGTCTGGGTGCCGAGCAGGATGCGCTGGATCGCGTCGAGCTGGGCGTCCTGGCCGGTCAGCGGCACGCTCATGCCGGCTGCCTTGAGCGCGGTGGAGATGCCCGCGGCCAGTCCGTCATTGGCCGAGTACACACCGACGATGTTGTCCTTGCCCAGGGCGCTGATGGCGCCGGACATCTGCTGGTTGGCGTTGTTCGGGTCCCAGTTCGGCGTGTCGTACTCCTTGCCGATCTTCACCTTGCCGTCCAGGACCGAGTGCGCGCCGGCCTTGAACTCCGCCGCGTTCGGGTCGGTCGGCGACCCGTTGTGCATCACGATCTGACCGCTGTCGGCCTTGTCGCCGAGCGCGTCGAGGAGTGCCTTGCCCTGCAGCTCGCCCACCTTGTGGTTGTCGTACGAGACGTACGCGTCGACGGGGCCCTGCGCGAGGCGGTCGTACGCAACGACCTTCACGCCCGCGTCGTTGGCCTTCTCCACGGAGGACTGGATCGACTTGGCGTCCACGGCATCCAGGATGAGGACCTGGTCGCCCTTGGCGAGTGCCGTGTTCACCTGCTGTTGCTGGGTCGTGGCGCTCTCGGCCGCGTTGTAGTAGTCGATCTGCGCGTCGGGCGCCAGCTCCTTGATCTTGTCCTCGATGTAGGGCCGGTCGAACTCCTCGTACCGGGTCGTCTTGCTCTCCGGGAGCAGCAGACCGATCCGGATGTCACCCTGTGCCGAGTTCCCCGCGCTCGACTGGGCCGCACCGACCGTCGCCACCGCGCCGAGGGAGAGTGCCGTGGCTCCGGCCAGGGCGATCGCGCCTCGCAATATGCGGGTCATGGGAGGCTCCTTCCGTACGTCCTCCCCCTTCGCCTCGTGAGCGTGGGAACCGAGGATGCACATGTGGCCTATATATCGACCCTAGCGGCAACCCGGAGACCGGCAAGCGGGTGACGCGGCACCCGGGCGCGTGGGCCCGCCGCCGAGCTGCCCGTCCGTGACGGACCGCTCGACAGCAGGTCACCGGCGCCCTCCTGCTACCAGATGGCCTCGACCCACTCCGGGTGGTCGATGAACGGATTGCGGTTGTGCTGGTACGTGCCGTAGATGAGGTCGTTGCGACGCTCCTCGAAGGCGCTCGGCGGGTCCTGCTCGTTCCACTGCTTCAGGACCGAGAGACGGCCGTGGAAGGGGATGCTGCCGTTGGTGGACGACTCGTTCGGCTCCAGGTCGGCCCAGGCGTCGTCGCCCTCGTAGCGGACGGCCATGTACAGGATCATCCGGGCCACGTCGCCCTTGTCCGCGTCGCGGGGCTCGAAGGAGTTGCTGTCCGTGTAGCTGCCGGGCGCGCCGCTGACCGCGCTGCCGCCGAAGTCCCAGTCCTTGTTGCCCCGGGTGCTGTTGACCTGGACGTCGCACGCGCGCAGGTGGTGCAGGTCGGTGCCGGGGCCGGCGGAGGTGCCGAAGTTCCCGTGCGACTGGGCCCACACGTGCTCACGGTTCCAGTCGCCCACGTCGCCCCCGTTGAGACTCTTGCTCCGCGAGATCCCGCTGTAGAGCAGGATGACGTTGGCGCTGTTGTTCGGGTCCTGGTCGGTGACCTTCAGCGCGTTCCAGACCGCGTCGTACGAGATCCGGCTCTGGCTGCCGATGATCGTGTGCAGCGAGGACTTCAGCGCCGGACCGGTCTTGCCGATCGCGTTCTTGTAGTACGTGCTGTCGTACGCGGTGGTCGTGGCGCTCGCGGGGGTCGCGACGACCGTCGGGAGCGTCACGGCGACGAGGGCGGCGGAGACGGTGGCCGCCCACGCCTTCCAACGGCGTATCTGAGCAACGGACATGGGGGGTGCCCCTTTCCCGGGGTGGCGGGCGAGGACCGCGGCACGGGGCTCGACCGTGCCGTGATCTACGCGTGTTGACTACCTGCAGTCGGGAGAGTCGCACGGCCGAGGGGCCGGGCGTGTAACCGGGGAAAGGATTTTCTGTGACGGTCTCGGGTACGCGCGCCCCCGCGCGGTCACCGGGGGCGCCACCGGGCGGACGAGGGAGGCGGGTTCCGCCGCCGTACGCGGAAGGGCCCGGGGTGACACGGCTGTTGCCGTACGCGTCACCCCGGGCCCCGGTCCTGCGTTCGATGCCGGACGATCGCTGTCGGGTCGTCAGACGGCCGGAGGCACGCGGGACGGGCGGCCGCGACCGCGCGTCAGCGTGTATCCGGCGATACCGGCGAGCGCGCCGAGCAGCCCGCCCGCCGCGGTCCAGATCCAGCGGTCCGACCACCAGCCGGCCGACCAGCCGGAGGCCAGTGCCCGCTCCTCCTCGCGGGCCGCCGCCTTGGCCGGCCCCAGCGGGGCGGCCAGCGCGCCGTCCACCGCGTACGCGCCGCCCGCGTCGGCGGAGACCGCCTCGACCTGCGCCGAGATCGGCTGGCCGAGGTCCTGCTCGGGCAGGGAAGTGACGGTCAGCCGGACGTAGTAGCTGCCCGGCAGCGGCTCGTTCGCCCAGGTGTCGGCCCAGGCACGGACCGGACGCAGGGTGCACGAGAGGTCCACGGAGGCCGTGTCCTTGGCCGCTGTCCGCTTCTGCATGCCGTACGTGCAGGGCTGGCGGCGGCGCAGCCCGTCGTAGACGTCGACCTGCCAGGTCGACGATCCGCTGCGGGCGGCGGACTCGGGCAGCTTCACCGTGGCCTTGACCGTGGTCCGCTGGCCCGCGTCCGCGGGGAACACCCAGTACAGGTAGTCACCGGTGGACGCGTCGGCGGTGGCCCGCTGCCCCTGCTCGAACGCGGCGGCGGTCCGGAACGTGGTGCCCGCCTCCGTGGGCCCGGCGGCCTGGGCGCTCGCGCTCGGGTCGGCCGACGGGGTCGGGGTGTCGGCCAGGGCCGCCGGGGCGGCCGCGGCCAGGAGGCCGGCGCCGCTGAGGAGGGCGGCCGTCAGCAGCCGTACGGTACGCATCAGTTCGTCCTCCAGACGGCGATCCGCCAGCGTGAGATCCAGCCCCACACCAGGCCGGCCAGCAGACCGGCGAGCGCGAGCAGGCCGAGCAGCCACCAGCCGCGGCCGAGCCCGAACGAGGCCACGTCGGACGCCTCGTCGGGCGCGTCGACCAGGTCGACGGTCAGCTCGACCGGCATGCCGGGCGCCCTCTTCACGCTCGGCGGCGCGGCGAAGGAGTTCGAGACCTCCAGACAGACCGTCTCGGCCGCCGCCTCGGCCTCCGCGGCCTCCGCGTCGTCCTCGTCCGGATCGAAGTCGATGCCGTCCTGCGGGGCCTTGGGATAGCGCAGGCCCGTCGAGATCGCGTCGGTGCGACCGTGACCGGCCTCGGAGCCACGGACGATCTCCCGGCCGTGCACGGTCACGGCACGCAGCATGACGCCGTAGTCGTTGTTGACGGCGCGGTCGGCGGACACTGTCACCGAGGCGCGCAGCTCCTGACCGGGCAGCACGTCGACCCGGTACCAGCGGTGCTGGCCGAAGGACGCGCGGTCGCTGAACAGGCCCGCCTTGAGCTGCGGCGCGCCGGCGCACTGGCGGCCGCCCTCGGTGGCCACCGGAGTGACGACCGGGTCGGCCGCCCGGTCGACCAACTGCCGGACACGGCCGGACAGTTCGTCGGTGTGCTCGACCGTGGTGTACGTGCCGCCGGTCGCCTCGGCGATGCAGGTCAGCTGCTGCCGGGTCTTCGCGTCGGGCACGAGGCCGAGCGTGTCGATGACGAGATGGATGCCCTTGGCGGCGATGTCGCGGGCGACCTCGCACGGGTCGAGCGGGGCGCAGGTGTCCTCGCCGTCGGTGATGAGCACGATCCGGCGGGTCGCGTCACCGCCTTCGAGGTCCTCGGCCGCACCCAGCAGCGCGGGGCCGATCGGCGTCCAGCCGGTGGGCGCGAGCGTCGCGACGGCCGTCTTGGCCTCGGTCCGGTCCAGCGGACCGACCGGGTACAGCTGCCGGGTGTCCTTGCAGCCGCGCTTGCGGTCGTTGCCCGGGTAGTCGGCGCCGAGCGTGCGGATGCCGAGCTGGACCTCGTCCGGCACCGCGTCAAGGACCTCGTTGAACGCCTGCTTCGCCGCCGCCATCCGCGACTGCCCGTCGATGTCGCGGGCCCGCATGGACCCGCTCACGTCGAGCACCAACTCCACCTTGGGGGCTTCCTTCGCGGTCGGCTCTCCGGCCACCGCACCGACCGGGACCAGCCCGGCGCCCAGGGCGGCGAGCAGGATGCACACCCTGGCCGCCCACCGTCTTTTCGTGATCATCGCCGGATCGTATTGATGTTCGTCGGACAATCCAAAACGGGGGTGAGACGGGCGACGCTCGGTGGCGCGAACGGCACCGAGAGACACCCGGGGGAAGGGGCGTCCGTGGGTGATTGACTCTCCCGTAGGGGGAGACAGAAAGGTGAGCGCATGAACGGCGACACGTATCTCCCGATCGGTGAACTGGCCCGGCGCGCCGGGGTCACCGTCAAGACCGTCCGACACTGGTCCGACCTCGGGATCGTGCCGCCCGCCGACCGCAGCCCGGCCGGCTACCGCCGCTACCGCACCGCCGACCTCGCGCGCCTGGCACTCGTCCGGACCCTGCGCGAACTGGGGCTCGACCTGCCCACGATCCGTGAGGTCGTGGACCGGAGGGCCACACTGCCCGAGGTCGCCGCGGCCCACGCCGCCGCCCTGGAGGCGCAGATCCGCACCCTGCGGACGCGGCGCGCGGTGCTCACGGCGGTCGCCCGGCGCGGCTCCACCCTTGAGGAGACCGATCTCATGCACCGACTCGCCACACTCACCGCGGACGAACGGCACCGGCACATCGCCGACTTCCTCGACAGCGCCTTCCCGCCGGCCGACTCCGTGCCCGAACTCGCCGCCGCGCGCCGTTCGATGACCCCGGACCTGCCCGACGACCCGGACGACGAGCAGATCGAGGCGTGGCTCGAACTCGCGGAACTGGCGGAGGACCCGGAGTTCCGCGCCGTACTGCGCGCCCTGGTCGACGACCAGGCGGCCGACCGGGCCGCGACGTCGGGCGGGTCGACGGCCGAGAGGTCCGACGGATCGACGGCCGGCCTGCCGCGGCCCGGGCTCGTCCACGCCGTCCGCGCGTGCGCCGGGCCGGCGCACGCCGCCGGGATCGACCCGGCATCGCCGGAGGCCGAGCCGGTCCTGGCACGCATCGCCGCGTCCTCAGGTCTCCCTGCTCCGGTCGACCTGCTCGGCCTGCCCGATCTCCTCGGCCGACTCGAACGGGCGGCGGACCCACGCCGGGAGCGCTACCTCCGGCTGCTCGCCGTCGTCAACGGCTGGGCCGCCCCGGACAGTCCGGTCCCGGCCCTCCACTGGACCGTCGCGGCGCTGCGGGCCCGGGCGGCGGTCTGAGCCGCCGCGCCCGGGCACGCCCGGTGCGGGTCAGCTCATCGCGGCCGGTTCCGGCTCGTCCGTCCAGGTCAGCGTCTCGATGAGCCAGTCGCCGGACGCGCTCACGGCGAGCTGCATCACCTTCCGGCCCCACGCGGAGAACTCCTCGCCGTCCCGCACCCCGTACTTGAAGTACTGCGCGGTCCGCACCGCCCGCTCCCCGGCGACGATCGTCGTCTGCGCGGCCTCCACCTCGCGGAAGTCCGTCAGCGACGGGCCGTTCAGGAGCGTCGCCCGGGGCGCGAGGAACTCGTCCACGTCCGTCCGGTGCACCACACCGTCCTCCGCGACCCGCTCGATCACCGCGTTGGGCGCGAGCACCCGGCGGGCCCCGTTCAGGTCCACCGGTTCGCCCGCCCGGCGGGTGAAGGCGTCGAAGAACGCGCGCGCGACGCCGTCGATCGCCCGCTCGTCCGCCGACGGCGGCGGGGACGTACGCCACTCCGAGTCGAGGACAGCGAACTGCTGGAAGTTGTTCCAGAGCCCCTTCGCGTAGGACTCCTTGCGCCACACCGCCTCGTGCCGCATGCCGATGCGCCGCATCAGCGCGGCCGAGGCGGTGTTCTCGACGTTGCAGATGCCGACGATGCGGCGCCAGCCGAAGCTGTCGAACGCGATGTCGAGCGTCACGGCGACCGCCTCCGTCGCGATGCCCGTCCCGTGCACGTCCGGATGGAACGCGAAGCCGACCTCGCCGGTCAGCGGCTGCTCGTCACGCTTGAGCAGCACCTCGCCGACGACGCGCCCCGACGCGTCCTCGACGGCCAGGTCGAGCCAGTTGCCGGGCTCCGCCAGCGACTCTCCGGCGATCACGCGCCCGAGCGTGTCCGCGGTCATCTCCCGCGTGTGCGGCTCGTGCGGCAGATAGCGGGCGACCTCGGGCAGCGAGCGGTGCGCGTGGACGGCGTCGAGGTCGTCGACGCGTACCGGACGCAGCGCGAACCGTTCCCTGCGGACCGGGTAGGGCGGGTGGACGGGGCCGGTCAAGGTGTCTCCTCCGGTGGGTCGACGTCGTGCGGCGGGTCAGTGGCGGATCTCGGCCGACCGGCCCAACGGCGGGAGGACCATGACCCGGCCGAGCTCCGCCTGGATCTGTTCGGCGGCCCGGCGCACCTCCGCGGGCACGTCCCCCCGCTCCTTGATGAGGCGGTAGTAGATCGGAGCGCTGGATTCGAGCGAGTTCATGGTGGGTGCGTACTTCCTGGCAGGCGACCGGCCCTTGCCGGCCGGTCCGGAGGACCGCGAGTCTACGGGGCCGCACTGACAGACCCCGAACTGGCTTGCGTGAAGAACGGGTTGCCGGGCGATACTGCCCGATGTGATCACCGACACGGAGTGGCTGCGGATCCGGCGTGAGCTGCGTCACGGCCAACTGCTGACGGGGACGGTGGTCCGGGTGCCCCGGCCGGGCGCGATCGGGATCTTCGTCGACGTCGGGCTCGCCGTGGGCGGCTTCGTGGACATGGCCCTGCTGCCGCAGCCCGGTGCCCGCTGGCCGCTCGAGGGGACCGTCACGCCGTTCGAGGTGTGGGCGGCGGACGACCGGAAGCAGCTCCGGCTGAAGCCCGTCGACCCGGCGTACCTGAGCGACGACTTCGACGCCTTCGTGGCGGAGCACCGGCCCGGTCGGCCGGACGAGATCGGGACTCCGCTGGTCCGCACCTACCGGTACGTCGGGCCCGCCGACCTCGTGGCCGGCGCGGGGGCCGCGACTGCGGGCCACGCCGTCGCCTCGCGCGCCGACTTCGGGGAATGGGCCGCCGGGCGCGCGCGGGCGGAGTGGGACGAGCCGTACACGTACGTCGTCGGCACGGACGGACTGCTCCGGTTGGCCCCGCGCCGCAGCGAGCACGTCGCGTGCGCGGGAGGCGGGTCCGTCCTCGCGGCGGGGGAGATCGCCTTCGGCCGGACCGGGGACGGCCGCCCGACGGTCACCGAGGTGAGCAACCTGTCCACGGGTTACTGCCCGGACCTCTCCTCCTGGCAACAGATCGCCGAGGCGCTGGACCGGGCGGGGTTCGAGCGGCGCGACCGGCCCGACGCCTTCACCCACGCCGTGGTGTTCCGGCGCTGCACGCACTGCCGGGAGCGCAACGTCGTGCGCGAGGGGCACTTCGTGTGCGCGATCTGCGGCGCCGGCCTGCCCGCGGGCTGGAACGTGGACGACGCGGACCCGGGCACGGGGCCTGGCGCCGGTGCGGACGACGGACCGGCCGCCTGAGGGGGTCCCACTCGACCCAACGCCCCGCATTCCGGACACTGTTGGCCACCCAACGGACAAGTCATGGTCAAATTCTTGTTGCAGACCTGTCAATCGCGGTCGATCGCTGGCACGCTCACTGCCGCTGTACCCAACCACCCCCCACCCCCCACGCAGTATGCGAAGGAGCCCGCGTGACCCGCCAGCAGTCCTCGCTCCACACCCCCGCCGTCGCCCCGAAGCGTGCGCGAACCGCCCGCGCCGCCGCCCTGATCGCCTCGGCCGCCATGGTCGTCGTCGGCATCCAGAGCGGATCGGCCAGCGCCGGCACCAACGGCGCCGCCACCGCGGCCAACCGTGAGGCAGCTGCCACCGCCGTCGTCCTGACCTCCGCCGAGCGCACCGCCGCGCTCAAGGGCGCGCAGGCCGACGCCTCCGCCACCGCACGCGCGATCGGCCTGTCCGACCGCGAGGCCCTCGTCGTCCGGGACGTCGTCAAGGACGCCGACGGCACCGTCCACACCCGCTTCGAGCGCACCTACGAGGGCCTCCCGGTCCTCGGCGGTGACCTCGTCGTGCACCAGAAGAAGAACGGCGCGCGCTCCGCCACCAAGGCGACCGGCGCCCGCATATCCGTCGCGAGCACGGACGCCGCCGTGCCCGCCGCGACCGCGAAGAAGTCCGCGGTCGCCGCCTCGGAGGAGAGGAACGCCGCGGCGTCCTCCGCCCGCAAGGTGATCTGGGCCGCCACCGGCAAGCCGGTCCTCGCCTGGGAGACCGTCGTCACCGGGGTCCAGGCCGACGGCACCCCGAGCGAGCGGCACGTCGTCACCGACGCCGCCACGGGCAAGGAGCTGTACTCCTACGAGGCCATCGAGACCGGCACCGGCAACACCCAGTACAGCGGTCAGGTCACCCTCGGCACCGCCCCGTCGTTCACGCTGACGGACACCGCCCGCGGTGGCCACAAGACGTACGACCTCGCCGGCGGCACCAACGGCACCGGCACGCTGTTCACCAACAGCACCGACGTCTGGGGCAACGGCTCCGCCTCCAACCGCGAGACGGCCGCCGCGGACGCGCACTACGGCGCGGCCGTCACCTGGGACTTCTACAAGAACGAGCTCGGCCGCAACGGCATCCGGGGCGACGGCGTCGCCGCCTACTCCCGCGTCCACTACGGCAACGCGTACGTCAACGCCTTCTGGTCCGACCAGTGCTTCTGCATGACGTACGGCGACGGCGCGGGCAACCTCAAGCCGCTCACCTCGCTCGACGTGGCCGGCCACGAGATGACCCACGGCCTGACCGCCTCCACCGCCGGTCTGCGCTACAGCCGCGAGTCGGGTGGCCTCAACGAGGCCACCTCCGACATCCTCGGCACCTCGGTCGAGTTCTTCGCCGCCAACTCGTCCGACGCGGGCGACTACCTCATCGGCGAGAAGATCGACATCCGCGGCAACGGCACCCCGCTGCGCTACATGGACAAGCCCAGCCGCGACGGCAACTCCGCCGACTACTGGGACCGCAACGTCGGCCGCCTCGACGTGCACTACTCGTCGGGCCCGGCCAACCACTTCTTCTACCTGCTCTCCGAGGGCAGTGGCGCCAAGACCATCAACGGCGTCAGCTACAACTCCCCGACCTCCGACGGCTCCACCGTCACGGGCATCGGCCGGGTCAAGGCGTACAAGATCTGGTACAAGGCCCTCTCGACGTACATGACGTCCTCCACCGACTACAAGGGCGCCCGCACGGCGACCCTGCAGGCGGCGAACGACCTGTACGGCGCGAACAGCGCGGAGTCCACTGCCGTGGCGGCCGCCTGGTCGGCGATCAACGTCAAGTAACCCCGCCACACCGCAGTACCGGCAGGGCCGCGCGAGAGCGACGCGCGGCCCTGCACGTATGATCCGGGCCGACGGGGAGGTGCCGGAGATGGCCGATGAGCAGCGGAAACCGAGGAAGCGGAAGAAGAGCGACGAGGACGGGTGCTGTGTCGGGGTGCTCGACACCTGCTCCGCGTACGGGCCCTGTTGCTCGATCTTCTCGCTGACCGCCGTCTTCGGCATGCTCGTCCGGCCCGCGCGTCCCTCGGTCGACCCGGCGGCACCTCGTCCCCTCGGCCGGGTGGCGGGGACGCTGTACCAGGCCGTCCGGTACTACCGGACCGAGGTGAGTCCCATGCTGCCGCCGTGCTGCCCGTACACGCCGAGCTGTTCCACGTACGCGGTGCAGGCGTTGCACAGGCACGGAGCGCGCCGGGGCGTGCGACTCGTCGTCGCGCGCCTGCTGCGGTGCCGGCCCGGGGCGGCCCGCCGGCGGGGGTTCCGGGATCCTGTCCCGGAGTAGACGCAGTTCCGGGCCCGAGCGCCACGGGAGGCCGCGCGCCCGCTACCGTACCGGCCAGTAGGGACGATCGGACGCGGCCCGTGAGGGCGAGGGGAGTGCGGGGCGATGGAGCGGCAGATGAGCCTGGAGGAGAGCACCGTCATGGACGCGCCTCCGGAGGTGGTGTACCGGCTCGTGTCCGACCTGCGGAACATGGGACGGTGGAGCCCGGAGTGCCGGAAGGTGCTCGTCTCGGCCCCGCCGGCGCGGAGCGGGACCCGCTTCGTCGGGCTCAACCGGCGCGGGCCGTTCCTCTGGTTCACGACCGGACGCGTGACTCAGGCCCGTCAGGACCGCGAATTCACCTTCGACATCGAGGCGTTCGGGCTGCCGATCGCCCGCTGGGGCTACCGCTTCGAGCCGGAGGGCACCGGCACCCGCGTCACCGAGTTCTGGCAGGACCTGCGGACCGGCGGCCGCACCGGCAGGATCGCGGACCGGCTCGGCGCGATCTTCGCCGGTACGAACCCGGAGCGCCGGATCGCCGTCAACCGGGCCGGCATGCGCACCACGCTCGACCGCATCGCCCGGGAGACCGCGGCCCGGGGCTGACCACGGGCCTGAGGCCGATCCCCGGCCGGCCCGCGGCGCCGACCCCCGATCCCGTCACCACCGGGCCGGGGGTCGCGCGTCGCCTCACTGCGTCGGCGACGCCTTCCGCAGCGCGCTGATACAGGTCTCGAGCGCCTGCCGCAGCGCCTCCAGGCGGGCCACCATGTCGTCCTCGTAGATGTCGTCGAAGTCGGCGGCGTCGTCCAGCGTCAGCTCCTCGAAGACCTTGGTGGCCTTCTGGAGGCTGCTGTAGAACTTCGTCCGCCGTTCCTGGACCCGGAGTTCGGGGTCCTCCTCGACCGCCCGCGCGACCAGGCCCTTCACCGTCTCGTACGCCTCGCCGGCCCACTCGCCGGCCTCCTCCGAGTCGTCGAGTTCGTCGATCAGCGACAGGTGCCGCTCGGCCTCCGCGCGCAGCTGCGCCGGCGCCTCGACGGTCTGTCCGGCGGGCGTCCGGATCTGGCCGTTCTCGGCGATCTGGCGGACGTACCCGATGCGGTCCGCGGCCTTGTTCTCCTCCGCCACGGCCTTCTTCAGGCCGTCGGTGCGGGCGATCGCGCGGGCCATCTCGGTCTGCAGCGCCGGGTCCTCCTTCATCCGGTCAAGGAGGGCGGTGCGGGCGGCGTCGGCGGTGCCCGGATCGGCGAGGATCGCCGCCCGCAGCGCCGTCGGGTTCTCCGCGACCTCCAGGGCCTTCGTCGGCCGGATGCCCTCCGCCTCGGCGGCGGCCGTGATCGCGTGGCCGCGCACGGAGGAGGCGCTGGAGCGGGAGGTGTAGTACGACAGCCACACGTCGGCGTCCGGGAGCTCGATGTCCTCGCCGGGGGCCAGCACCTCGAACTGCGGGACGATCCCGTCGTCGGCGGCCATGTCCCACGCCTTGTAGTAGCGCATGACCCGCTCGGCGGAGCAGCCCGCCAGCTCGCCGAACGCCTTGGCCGAGACCTTGGGGGAGTCCTCCGCGGACTGCCCGCCCGGCCGCACGCTGCGCGCCACCTTCAGCGCGAACGCCCAGCCGCCGGTGCGGGCGTAGACCCCGAACTCCCGGGCGTCGCGCACGATCGCCTCGGGCACGGGACGGGCGGCCGGCTCCACCCACTCCGCGGGCTCGGACAGGGCGGTGGTCTCGGACGGGTCGAGGACGACGGTCACCGATGACGCTCCAGGAAGATCGGGGAGGGGAAACGAATCTGCCCCGACACCCTATACGTACCCCTTGGGGTGAATGATCCGAATCCCGTCCCCGGAACCCGCCGTAATTCTCCCCGGCACGCCTCTGGGAACCTCCACGCCCCGCCGTTACCCTCCGCGCATGATTTCCACGGTGGTGTGGGGAACGGGCAATGTCGGCCGCGCGTCCGTCCGGGCCGTCGCGGCCCATCCGGAGCTCCGGCTCGACGCGGTACTGGTGCACAGCAGCGCCAAGGTGGGCAGGGACGCGGCCGAACTCGCCGGTCTCGACGGGAAACTCGGCGTGGTGGCCACCGACGACGTGGACGCGGTGCTCGCCGCCCGGCCGCGGGCCGTCGTCTACGCGGCCTCCGGCGACCTGCGCCCCGACGAGGCACTGGCCGACGTCGTACGGGCGGTCCGGCAGGGCGCGGTGGTCGTCACGCCCGCGCTGTACCCGCTGTACGACCATCGCAGCGCCCCTCCGGAGTGGCGGGACCCGGTGCTCGCCGCCGTCGAGGAGGGCGGCGGCTCGCTGTTCGTCTCGGGCGTGGACCCCGGCTGGGGCAACGACGTGCTGCCACTGCTGATGACCGGCCTCGGCACCACGGTCGACGCGGTCCGCTGCCAGGAGATCTTCGACTACTCCACGTACGAGCAGGAGGAGTCGGTCCGCCACCTGGTCGGCATGGGGCACCCCATGGACTACGAGCCCCCGATGCTCCTGCCGTCCGTCCCCACGATGGTCTGGGGCGGACAGATCCGCCTCATGGCCCGCGCGCTCGGCGTCGAGCTCGACGAGATCCGCGAGACGCTGCTGCGCCGGCCGCTCGAGACCACCGTCGGGACCCGCACCATGGGCACGTTCGAGGCGGGCACCCAGGGCGCGGTCCGCTTCGAGGTGCTGGGCATCGTCGGGGGCGAGCCCCGCATCGTCATCGAGCACATCACCCGCATCCACCCCTCCTGCGCCCCCGACTGGCCGTCGCCACCCAACGGCGACGGCGCGCACCGCGTGATCATCGAGGGGCGGCCGCGCATCGAGGTGACCGTCGAGGCCGTCGACGAGGGCGCCAACCGTTCCGCGGGCGGCAACGCCACCGCCGTGGGGCGCCTCGTGAACGCGCTGGACTGGCTCGCCGACGCCCCGCCCGGGCTCTACGACGCGCTGGACGTCCCGCTCCGCCCCGCAGCCGGCCGACTCGGAAGGAACCAGCAGTCATGATGATCGACATCCCCGAGGACAAGGACCCGATCCTCTACGTGTGGGGCGAGATGGTGCCCGGCATCGGCCTCGCCGCGTCGAACTTCTCGCTCTCCGTCTACGAGCACACCACCCTGGGGCTGCGGGAGTTCGAGGCCGCCCGGCTGCGCATCGCGCAGATCAACGGCTGCGCCTTCTGCCTCGACTGGCGCACCGAGCGCGACGGGGTGAAGGTCGAGGAGGAGTTCGCTGACGCGGTGACGCAGTGGCGCACGACCGAGGCCTTCGACGCGCGGACGCGTCTCGCGGCAGAGTACGCGGAGCGGTACGCGCTCGACCATCACGGTCTCGACGAGGAGTTCTGGGCCCGGATGACCGGGCAGTACAGCCAGACCGAGATCGTGGAACTCACCATGAGCATCGGTTCCTGGCTGGCGTTCGGCCGGCTCAACCACGTCCTCGGCCTCGACACCGTGTGCGTACTGCCCGGGCATTGACCGCCGGTCAGAGATCGGCGGCGATGATCTGTTCGATGTTGCGTTCCGCGAGCGCCGTGATGGTGACGAACGGGTTCACGCTGGTGTTGCCGGGGATCAGCGCGCCGTCGATCACGTACAGGCCCGGGTGACCGTGCAGCCGGCCGTAGTTGTCGGTGGCCCGGTTCAGTACGGCGCCGCCGAGCGGGTGGTACGTCAGATGGTCGCCCCAGATCCTGTAGGCGCCGAACAGGTCCGTCCGGTAGATCGTTCCCTCCTTCGCGTTGATCTTGTCGAAGATGCTCTTCGCCATGTCGATGGACGCCTGCTTCCAGGCCGTCTGCCAGCTGAGCTCCACCCGGCCCGCCGCGGCGTTCCAGGAGAACTCCGCGCGGTTCGGGTTCTTGGTGATCGACAGATAGAACGAGGCGTAGGTCTCGATCCCGGTGGGCAGGGGTGCGACCTCGGCGAACGCACCGCCGGCGGCCCAGTTGTCGATGCCCGCGGTGGGCATGGACGACTGGAGCTTGCCGGTCGGGTCCCACATGTGGTTGGCGCGACCGCACATGACGTTGCCGTTGTCGCCCCAGCCCTTGCCGATCTCGCCGTTGAGCAGCGGCAGCGCGCCGGTGGCCTTGAGCCGGGTGAGCAGCTTGCTGGTGCCGACACTGCCGGCCGCGAAGAACACCCGGTCGGCGGTGACCGACTTGGTGGCCGTGACGCCCCCGCCCGTGTCGAGCTGGTCGATGAGCACGGTGTACCCGCCGCCGGCCGCCGGGGTGACCGTGGTGACCTTGTGCAGCGGTGAGATGGTGACCCGGCCGGTGGCGCGGGCCTGCGCCAGGTAGGTCTTCTGCAGGGTCTTCTTGCCGTGGTTGTTGCCGTACAGGACCTCGGCCGCCAGCGCCGACTTCGGTACCGCGCCGGCCGCCTCCTGCTTCATGTAGTCCCAGTCGTACACGTTGGGCACGAAGACGAACGGGAAGCCGGACCGCTGGGCGTGCTTGCGGCCCACCCGCGCGTACTGGTAACAGTCCGCGCTCTCCCACCACGTCGGGTCGACGGCGGAGACGCCGAGGCCGGCGTTGGCCCGGGGGTAGTAGAGGCCGTACATCTCGTCGGCGTTCACGGACGGCAGGATCGCCTGGAAGTTCTCGCGCCTCGGCGTCACCGCCATGCCGCCGTTGACGAGCGAACCGCCGCCGACGCCGCGCCCCTGGTAGACGGTGATGCCGGCGAACTCCTCGGCGTCCAGGATGCCCGTGTAGCACGGGACGTCCTTGTCGAGGGGGTAGCCGAGGAACTGGCAGATCGGCTGTTTGGTGCGGGTGCGCAGCCAGAAGGAGCGGTAGTCGGGCCGGGTCGTGTTGGCGAAGATGTTGCCGTCAGTCCCCGGGGTGTCCCAGGCCATGCCCATCTCGACCATGTGCACGTCGACACCGGCCCGGGCCAGCCGCAGCGCGGCGACGGAGCCGCCGTAGCCGGTGCCGATCACCAGGACCGGGATCCTGTCCCCGGAGGCGAGCACCGGGGCGGGGGCGGCGTGCGCGGTGGTCGGGAGCAGCGGACCGGTCAGCGCTGCAGCGCCGACAATGGAACCTGTTCCAGTGATGAATCTTCGTCGGGAGACACCCTGAGAACGCTCGTTGTGCAAGGTGGAGTCACTCATGTGACCTTCCTCACGCTCGACCGAATGGGAGCTTGTTCTACTGGCGGGAGCGTGTGAAGTCACGACAAACCGACCGGTAACTTATGGCGGAATCCTGGCGGTCGTCACCAAGCCAGGCTCTCCAGCGCGTCCAGATCCGGCACCGGCCCCTCGGGCCCCGCGCCCCCGCCGCCGAACTCCATCTCGGCCCAGATCACCTTGCCGCGCTGCGTGTACCGCGTCCCCCACCGCTCGGCGAGCTGCGCCACCAGGAACAGCCCGCGCCCGCCCTCGTCGGTCGTCGCCGCGTACCGCAGGTGCGGCGAGGTGCTGCTGCTGTCCGACACCTCGCAGATCAGACCCCGGTCGCGCAGCAGCCGCACCCGGATCGGCTCCCCGCCGTACCGGATCGCGTTCGTGACCAGCTCGCTGAGGATCAGCTCGGTCGTGAACACGATGTCGCCGAGCCCCCATTCCTCGAGTTGCGCCGACGCCGCCTGCCGGATCCGGCTCACCTGCGCCGGATCCGCCGGAACGTCCCACTGCGCGATCCGCCGGGGCTCCAGCAGCCGGGTCTCCGCGACCAGCAGCGCGATGTCGTCGCTCGGCGCCGGCAGCAGCAGCGCCGCCAGCACGTCCGCACACGTCTGCTCCGGCGTACGCGTCGGGCGGGCCAGAGCCTCCCGCAGCAGCCCCAGTCCGGTCTCGAAGTCCCGGCCCCGGTCCTCGAGCAGGCCGTCGGTGAACAGCACCAGCCGGCTCGCCTCCGGCAGCTCCACCTCCACCGACTCGAACGGCACCCCGCCGATCCCCACCCCCAGCGGCAGCCCGGCCGGCAGGTCCGGGAACTCGACCCGGCCGTCCGGATGGACCAGCGCCGGACCCGGATGCCCCGCACTCGCCATCGTGCAGCGCCCGTCCGTCGGGTCGTACAGCGCGTACAGACAGGTCGCGCCGGTGATGCTCGCGCGCGATCCGCCGCCCGACTGCCCCTCGCCGTCCTCCTCGGCCGCCGACTGGTCGATCCGGTCGATCCGGTCGATCAGCTCGTCCAGATGCCCGAGCAGCTCGTCCGGCGGCAGGTCCAGCGTCGAGAAGTTCAGCACTGCCGTCCGCAGCCGCCCCATCGTCGCCGCCGCGTGCACCCCGTGCCCCACCACGTCCCCGACCACCAGCGCCACGCGCGCGCCCGGCAGCGGGATCACGTCGAACCAGTCCCCGCCCACCCCCGCCTCCGCCGGCAGGTAGCGCGAGGCGACCGACACCGCGGTCTGCTCCGGCAGCGCCCGCGGCAGCAGACTGCGCTGCAGCGCCACCGCCATCGTGTGCTCCCGGGTGAACCGGCGCGCGTTGTCGATGGAGACCGCCGCCCGCGCCGCCAGCTCCTCGGCGAACGACAGATCCTCCTCGTCGAACGGCTCCGGGGCGTCCGCCCGCCAGAAGTTCGCCATGCCCAGGACCACCCCGCGGGCCTGCAACGGCGCCGCGACCAGCGAGTGCAGGCCGTACGTGAGAGCCTGCGCCGCACCCTCCGGGTCCTGCATCCTCCACCCCTCGGCCGTCGTGAGGTCCGCCTCCAGAACCGCCCGGCCCTCGTCCAGCGCCACCGCCATCGGCGTCGTCGGCACCACGAAACGGACCACGTCGCCCACCGGCTGCAGCGGGTTCTCGGCGCGGACTCCGGACAGCGCGGCCCGCCGCATCTCCGTGTACGCGCCCGACGGCTCTTCGCCGCGCAGCACCGGATCCAGCAGCTCCACCGTGACGAAGTCCGCGAACCGCGGCACCGCCACCTCCGCCAGCTCCTCCGCCGTCCGCACCACGTCCAGCGTCGTACCGATCCGCACGCCGGCGTCGTACAGCAGATGCAGCCGGCGCCCGGTGACCTCCGCCCGCCCGGACACCACCGCCAGCTCCGTCGAGTCCCGCAGCGTCATCACCGTGCCGGTGTGCCGGCCCCCGAAGCCCTCGGTCGGGCGGACGTTCACCGCGAGCAGCCGGTCGCCGGACAGATGCACCTCGTCCGTGGCCGGCCGACCGGAGGCCAGCAGCGCGGACGTCCGCGGCTCCAGGCCCAGTTCAGTGACGTGCCGGCCCTCCGCGTCGGCCGTCAGCCCCAGCAGCCGGCGCGCCTCGTCGTTGGCGAGCATCAGCCGGCGGTCGGGCCCGATGATGAGCACACCCTCGCGGACCGCGTGCAGCACCGCCTCGTGATGCTCGTTCATCCGGGACAGCTCGTCCGGGCCCAGGCCACGGGTCTGCCGCCGGAGCCGACGGCTCACCAGGAACGCGCCGCCGATCGCGAGCGCCAGCGTGACCACACCGGCACTGATGATCAACGGGAGCTGGCCCTCCACCACGTCGGAGATGTTCTGCAGCTCGACCCCGGTGCTGACCAGAGCGATCACCACACCGTGCGTGTCCCGGATGGGCACGATGGCTCGCACCCCGTCCGCCGGCTCGCCCTTGTAGAGCTCGGTGAACGACTCCCCGCCCGCCGCGCGCTGTATGTTCCCGGTGGCCTTCTGTCCGATCAGCTCCGGGCGCGCGTCGGTGTAGCGCAACCCGTCCGGCGTCATCACGGCGATGAAGTCGAGACCCGACGCGGTCCGCGCGGCCTCCGTCAGCGGCTGCAGCGCCGCCGTCGGGTCGCCGGACTTCAGAGCGGCCTCCATGCCGGGGGAGTGGGCGAACGCCTCGGCGGAGGCCAGGGACCGGTTGCGGGCGTCGCGCTCGCTGTCGTACCGGGCCTGCAGGACGAGCGCCACCACCGCCGCGGTGCTCAACAGCACCACGATCATCGCCGTCAGCGCGAACACCTGCCCCGCGACGCTGCGCAGGATCCGGGGGGACTTGGAGCGCTCGCCCCGCATGCCCTTACGGTTCACCCGGCCCCACCTCCCGGCGGACGGCTCCGGGCGACGAGCAGGGCGACGTCGTCCGGGTCCCCCGGGTTCCGCATCGCGTCGAGCAGCCGGTCGCAGGTCTCCTCCAGCGAGCGCCCGTTCACCTCCAGCAGGGCCACCAGGGCCGCGAGCCGCTCGTCGAGGGGATCGTGCCGGGTCTCGACCAGCCCGTCGGTGTACAGCACCAGCCGGTCCCCGACCCCGAACGGCACCCGGGTCGTCTCGAAGGACACCCCGCCCACGCCCAGCGGCACCCCGCTCGGCAGATCGACGAGTTCGGCGGGGCGGGGCCCCGCGTGCACCAGCACGGGCGGCAGATGGCCGGCGTTGGCCATCCGGCACTCGCCGCGCCGCGGGTCGTAGACCGCGTACAGACAGGTCGCGATGTAGTGCTCCAGGCCCTCCGTGATCCGGTCCAGGTGCCGGAGCACCTCCGCCGGATCGAGGTCGAGATCCGCGAACGCGCAGGTCGCGGTCCGCAGCCGGCCCATCGTCGCCGCCGCGTCGATGCCGCTGCCCATGACGTCGCCCACGACCAGCGCGGTCTTGTCGCCGGACAGCGGGATGACGTCGTACCAGTCGCCGCCCACCTCGCTGGAGGCGTGCGCGGGCACGTAGCGGGCTGCGACCTCGAGGCCGGGGGCGTGTGCCGGCTGTCCGGGCAGCAGGCTGCGCTGCAGCGTCACGGCGGAGTTGCGCACGCTCTGGTACCAGCGAGCGTTGTCGATGCTGACCGCCGCGCGCGCCGCCAGCTCGCCGGCCAGCAGTACGTCGTCCTCGTCGAACGGCAGAGGGTCGTTCGTCCGCGCGAGGGTGAGCGCGCCCAGCACCTCGCCGCGGGCGATGAGCGGCACCGCGAGATACGAGTGCACGCCTGCGCGCCGCAGATGCTCGGCCGCCTCCGGGTTGCGCGCGATCCGGAGCAGGTCCTCGGGCCCGACGTGCGGCACGGAGACCGGACGGCCGGTGTGCACGCATTCCGTGACCAGCCGGTCCTCGCCGTACATGGCGGGGCGGCCGGTCGGGTCGGCGGCCTCCGCCGCCTCCGAGGGCCCCTCGGTCTTGATCGCCAGAGCCCGGAACAGCTCCGGACCCCGGTCCGGGGCGCCGGGACGGCGCAGGGACAGGACGGAGTCCAGCACGTCCACCGCGGCCACGTCCGCGAGCTCGGGCACGGTGACGTCGACCAGCTCCCGCGCGGTCCGCTCCACCTCCAGCGTCGTGCCCACCCGCGCCGACGCGTCCGCGATCAGCGCGAGCCTCCGCCGACTGCGCTCCGCCTCCTTCGAAGCGCGGTGGCGCTCGGTGACGTCCACGACGGAGCACGCCACGCCGAGGATCCGCCCGTGCGGTCCCACCAGGCGGTTGAACGACACCGAGTAGGTGCGTTCCTCATGGGGGGTCGCCGGTGTCTCTACCGCCATGTACATATCCACGATGGGTGTGCCGGTCCGGAGTACCTCTCGCAGTAGCTTCTCCACCGGCGCGGGGTCCAGATGCGGCAGCACCTCGTGGATGCGGCGCCCCACGTGCTCTTCCGCAGGCACTCCGTTCATACGGGCGATGGTGGGGTTGACCAGTGCGTATCGCAGCTCGGTGTCCAGCAGGGCCAGACCCGTCGGGGACTGCGCGACCAGCTGCTCGGACAGCGCGAGGTTCGCCTCGACCCGGCTGACCGTGGAGTGGTCGGCGGCGATGCCGAGCGCGTACCAGTCACCCAGGTCGTCCTGCAGCCGCATGTTGCGGAACTCCACCAGCCGCGTGTCGCCGTTCTTGTGCCGTATCGGGAACGTGCCCGCCCAGCTCTCCCCGCTGGTCAGGACCCGGGCGAACAGCTGGACCACCTCGTCCAGGTGCTCCTCGTCCACCAGCAGCGGGGCGGCGTACTGGCCCAGCGCCTCGGCGGCGCTGTAGCCGAACAGCTCCTCGGCGTGCGGGCTCCAGAGCGCGATCCGCCCGTTGACGTCCAGCAGGACGGCGGCGACGCCGAGTATGTCGAGCAGCCCCCGCGGCCCCGACGGCACACCCGTCGCCCCCTCGTCGTCCGCCCGGAAGGATTCGGCCGTCACACGTTGCTCCCTCCGCCCGCCGACCCACGTGCGCTACTTCCATGCTGCGCCCGCCCCAGACTCTCGGCAGCATGTGGCGGGCGTCCGTGGCGGGGGCCCGAGGGTGGGCGTCCGTGACGGGCGTCCGCAGCGGGTCAGAACGGGAGGGCGCCCGGCGGGTGGCCGTGCTCCCGCCCGCAGGCGGTCAGGGCGAGCACCCCCTGGCCCTCGATCCTCGTGTGTGGGCCCAGGGCGGCCGGGCTGACGGAGAGCCGCTCCGCGATGTCCGTGGCGGCGCACTGCTCGGATATGCCGTGCTCCGCCATGATCCGGCGGACGCGGGCCAGGGCCGCGTGGGCGTCCGACAGGTCGAGGCCGTCGAAGGCGCCGAGCGGCAGACCGCTGGGCTCGTGCGGCAGCCGGAAGCCGGCCTCCGCGGGGTGCCGCGGCCCGGGGTCGCCCGCCGCGTCGACGCCGAAGGCGTCGTAGTACCGCACCACCTCCGCGCCCTCGGCGACGCACCAGGCCGTCCACCCGTCCCCGCAGCTCATCCCGTACCACTGCGCCCGCCCGAAACGGCGGCCCAGCTCGGCGCACCGCTCCTCGACGACCCGCCGCCGGACGGTCTCGTGGTCGCCCTCGGGCGCGTCGCGCAGGGCGTGAGCGTCCTCCGAACGCTTGCCGAACACGAGCGTCCAGCCGTCCAGGACGGGACTGACGAAGACCCGCGCGCACTTCAGGTGGTCGCCCTGCCGCCCCCAGTCGTGGAGGTCGTGGGTCCACGCTCCCGCCCCGGTCCGCAGGGTCACCGGCTCGGCCCCGGCCAGGTCGAACGCGTCGAGCACGGCCCCCCGGTCGGCGGTCGGGACCGCGAACCAGGACCCGCACACGTGCATGGGCTCGGGTGCCTCGTCGATCCGCCTGATCCGGGTCAGCCGCCGCAGCGCCTCCCGGTCCGACTCGTCCAGGGCCGCCGGCCCGACGGCCCCGGCGAGCGCCTCGAGTGCCGTCGCCCGTACCCGCGGACCGGTCGCGGGAGCCCGGCGTACGCGCAGCAGTACGGGAACGGCGGCGTCGCCCGCGTCACGGAACGCCCGAACGGCACGCCGCCGGACCTTGTCGTCGGCGTCCCCCAACAGCGGCACCAGCTCTTCGGCCGACAGTTCCCTGTCCATGATCACGACGGTAGAGGACACCACTGACACCGCCGCCCGCCCGCCCGGCCCTCGCGCCGAGCGGCGGGACCGTGATCGTGGTCGAGTGGTGACGGAAGCCGAGAGGACGGAGGTGATGCGTGACCATCGAATGGCGCTACACCACGCACCCCGGCCTGGGGGTGCTCTCCCTCGCCGGTCACCTCGGCCCGGACGCCGTCGGCCGCTTCACGGGGGCCGTCGGCTGGGCGCTGGCCCGGGGGAGCGGGCCGGTGATCCTGGACCTGACCGAGCTGCGGGGCTGGACCGTCCGCGGTCAGCTCGCGGTGGCGGAGGCTGCGCGGCGTCTCGCCGCCGAGGGGCGCCCGCTGGAACTCGCGGCGATACCGGCCGACGGCTCGCTCGTCCCCGACGCCGGGGGTCCGCCGATGACCGTGCACTGCGACCTGACCAGCGCGCTGGCCGCGCACCAGGGCTGCGGAGGCGAGCAGCGGGAATGGCGCAGCGACGACTGGCCGGAGTGACGGCCGTACGGGCGCGGTCCGGAGCGTACGGGCCCTACTTCTGGGCGTTCTGCCCCACGTAGAACAGCAGCCACACGAACCCGGCGAAGGCGTGGGTGGCGAACACGTACACGAAGACGCGCAGCATCACGCCGCGCTCCTTCCACCGCTCCATGTCCTTCTGCGGCGGGGTGTCCTGTGCCTGCGCCCGCTCCGTCATGTCCTTGTTCACGCTCATCCTCGGTTTCTCTCTCCGGGTCGTCTCTCGTTCGCGCGCGTACGGTTCTTCGGCACGTCGAAATCAGCGCGTCGAACCGGCGTCCGCCTCGCGCAGCTCGGCCAGGAGCTCCTGCTGCCCCGCGAGCAGCTCGGACAGGATCCGCCGCGCGGCGCCCAGCAGCTCCGCGACGTCGCCGCCGGCCAGCTCGTACACCACCGTGGAACTCTCGCGGGTCGCGGTGACGATGCCCGAGCGGCGCAGGACGGCGAGCTGCTGCGAGAGGTTCGACGGCTCGATCTCGATCGCCGTGAGCAGCTCGCGGACCGGCAGCGGCCCGTCCTGCAGCAGTTCGAGGACGCGGATGCGCACCGGGTGTCCGAGCATCCGGAAGAACTCCGCCTTGGCCTGGTAGAGCGGTACGGGAAGCGCCTTCACGCCTCGCCCACCTCGCCCACGCCCTCCGTCGGGGCGGACGGTTCCGTGGCGATGCCGTGCTTGCGCGCCAGGCGCAGGGCGTCCTCCAGCTCGTCCTCGGCCATGGCCGCGTCGAAGGCGTCGCCGGCCCCCCGCGCCGCCTCCAGCCGGGCGCGCGCCGCGCGGACGCGCTCCAGTACCGCTTCGGCGAACGTACTCACGCCACCCTCCCTGCTCGGCCAACTGGCGAATTGAAGAACTCTTCAATTCTAGGGGCTGCGGGCGCCGGACCGCCCCCGTCGGTCAGCCGTTCGGGCAATCCGTGACACGGGTGGTCCTCGGCGACTCGACGACACCCCGGGGCGCATCGGGCCGTTGAGGTTGCCGTGACGTCGTGCAGTGAAACGGTTCTGCACGGGTGGTGAAGGACTGCGACGGGGAGTTGGCGGACGTGGGGACACCGGAGTGCGGGCGCGGGGCGCCACACGGCCTGGTCGGCCGGGACGAGGAGACGGTGGCGCTGAGACGGCTTCTGGCACGGCACCGCGTGGTCACGGTCGCCGGCCCGGTCGGGGTCGGCAAGAGCCGCCTCGCCGCGACCGTACGGGCCGGCCTCGCGCGCGTACCTGGCCGGCGCGTCGTCCTCGTCCGCTGGCCCGGCACGAAGCCGGGCGCACCGGGCGCGCTGACCGCGGCGGTGGTGGAGGCGGCAGCGGGGGGCCGGCGGCGACGAGCGGGGTCGGGGATGAGGGAGACGCGTACGAGGGAGACGCGTACGGGAGAGACGCGTACGGGGTCCGGGCCGGACGGCCCGCGCGCCGCAGGCGCATGCGCCGACGCCGCCGTCCGCCGTCGGGTCGAGGCCATCGGACCGGCGGTCCACGGCCTGGCGGCGGTTCGGGACCTGGCCGAACGCTGGCGCGACGCCGACGTGCTCCTGCTCCTCGACGACATCGATCCGGTGCACGCGGAATGCGTGGGCCTCGTGCAGTCCCTCCTGGAGCACGTGCCGACGCTGCGAGTCCTGGTCACGGCCCGCAAGCCGCTCGGCCTCGGCGGCGAGGGCGTGCTCCGACTCGCGTCTCTGGGGGCGGAGCCCTCACCCGGCCGATGCCTCCCGCCCGCCGTCGAGCTGTTCCTGGAACGGGCCCGCGACGCGGGCGTCGACGCGGACGGCCTCGACCCCGTCGACCTGCGTGCGGTGACCGACGTGTGCCGCGCGCTCGGCGGCCTCCCGCTCGCGATCGAACTCGCCGCGGCGCAGCTGGACCGCCACGGGGCCGCCGGCCTGGCGCACCGCGTCGCGGAGCACCAGCTCTGGCTGAACGCACCGCACGCGGCCGTGCCGCGTCACCGCTCGCTGCGCGACGCCGTGGCCGCGGCGTACGTCCTGTGCGACCGGGAGGAGCGGATCGTGTGGGGCAGGGCGGGCATCCTCGCCGGGCCGTTCGACGAGTCCACGGCCGTGTTCGTCTGCACGGGTGGCGGCCTGGACGAGTCCACGGTGCCCGCCTGCCTGGCTCGCCTGGCGGCGGTCGGCGTGCTGACCTTCGAGCGTGACCCCGGAGGCACTCGCGAACCCCGCTACCGCATGGCGCCGGCCGCGCGCGACTTCGGCCGCGAACGGCTGGCCGCGGCGCGGGAGTCGGAGGTCGCCGCGGAGCGCCGTGCGATCCATGTGCAGCGGACCGCGGCGGTCGCCGAGAACCTGTGGAGCACGGGTTGTCAGGCGCAGGCCGTCCGCCTCGTCCAGGACGAGGCGGACGACCTCAGGGCCGCGCTCGCGCACGCTCCGCAGCAGCCCGAACGGGCGGAGGCCGCGCTGGAGGCGGTCCTCGACCTGTGGTTCTGGTGGGTCGTGTACGACGCACGCGACGAGGGCCGACGGCACCTGGCGGAGCTGCTGCCGCTGTGCCGCCCCGACAGCCCGCTCACCGCGCGCGGGATGTGGCTGGCGGCCTGGCTGAGCGTTGCGAGCGGCGCGGACGAGGCCGCCGAACTCCTGCGGCACGCCTGGCCGGCCGCCGTCCTCGCCGGTGACGACGCCACGGTCGGACGCATCGCGCACGTCCAGGGGGTGCTGGCGCTGTACGACGGCGACCGGGATCGCGCCGCCGGGCACTTCACGGAGGCTGCGGAAACGATCCCGCTGCTCGCGCCCGGCGGGCTGTCGGCGGCGGTCAGCCTGGCCGCCCTCGCGGTGACCCGCGCGGGCGACGACCCGAGGTCCGCGCGCCGCGCGGCTCGCCGCGCCCTGACCCTGCCGGGCATCCGCGGCGACGCGTGGGCCTGCCTGGTCGCCCGCTACGCCCTCGCCCTCGTCGACCACCGGGACGGCCGCACCGGCCGCGCCTGGCGTCGCGGCCGGCGCATCCTCGCCCACCTGGACTCCCGCCTGCCCGCTCCCCACGGCACCGCGGCGGTGCGTCAGTTGCTCGCCGACATCGAGTCGGGCGCCGCCGGCACCGTCCTCCTCCCGACGGTTTCCGGCGGCGGCACGGCCCCCCAACTCCCCGCCCTGACCGCCACCGGCACAGCGGGCCCCCACAGCTGAGAATCAGGGCTCGGAGGACGGGCCGGCGGTCAGGGGTGCCTTGCGCGGGGTCCCCCGTCGCCTGTCGGAGCGACTGAGTACGATCACCCAACCGATCTGAGTACGCGAACTGTGGTCCGCCGCGCGCGGTGCCGGAAGGGTGAACGCATGCGCCGACTGCTGCTGCTCGCCCCGCTGTTGCTGTTCACCGTCGGCTGCGGGGTGGTGCAGTCCTCCGAGGGCGAGGCGACGGACGAGGCACGGGAGGTCGCCAGGAAGGCGGGCGAGCGGCTGTACGGCCAGCGTCCGCGTACGGCGGAGGAGGTCGGGCGTTCCGCTTCCGGGATCGACGGGGTGGAGGTACTGGGCCTGACGGGTACCTCGACGCACGACGGGGACGGCATCGAGGTGGTCGTCCGCACGACCGGCTCCGCGTACAACGACTGGCTCGACGTGGAGGAGGTCGTCGTGCGGCGCTGTTTTTCGGTGCGGGTGTCGCCCAAGTCGGAGTGGCGTCAGGAACCCCGTGACGTGGACTGCCCGGACGGACCTCCGATGGCCTTCGCCGCGCCACCCGAACCGCCCGAGCTGCCGTACGAGCGGCTCCGCGCGAAACTTCCCGAGGTGCCGGCGGGGGGCACGGTGGACGAGGCCGAGGTGCGCCGTACGCTCGCCGCCCTGGACCTGGATCCGGCGATACGTACCGAGGTGAAGGCGGAGGGCGGCCGGGTCGGCGTGCTGCTGTCGGTGCAGGGCAACGGCTTCGACGCGCAGGACTGCCTTCTCGCCCGCGTGAGCCCCGGTGCCACCGAGGTGTGGGTGCCGACCCGGATCCAGCGGATGCCCGGAGAAGGTGGCTGCGGCATCGCCAACGCCCTGACCCCGCAACCGCCACCGCACTGAACGGCCACGAGCAGCAGGACGAAGAGGAGAGACAGTGCGGCACATCGGGATCATCGGCGTCGGCGAGATCGGCCGGGCCATCGTGACGGGCCTCCGCGACGGGGGCGACGCGGCGCCGGAGGTGTTCCTCTCGCCCCGGGGAGCCCGTGCGTCCGCCGAGCTGGCCGAGCGTCACGTGGGCGTGCGGGTGTGCGCCGGCAACCAGGAAGTGGTGGACCGCTCCGAGGTGGTGGTCATCGCCGTCCGCAGGGACGACCGGCACGACGCGCTGGCCGGCCTGCGGGTGGCCGGCGACAAGGTGGTGGTCAACGTGATGGCCGGGGTCGCCAACGACGACCTGCGCCGGACCCTCGCCACCGAGGCGCCCATCGTCCGGGCCGTACCGCTGCCCGCCGTGCGCGAACGGCGCTCTGTCACCGTGACATGGCCGTCCCACCCGGCGACGGACGCCCTCTTCGAGCACCTGGGCGGCGTGCTCCCGGTCGCCGACGAGCAGGCGTTCGACGTCTTCTCCGCCCTGACCGGGACGCTGACCACCCACTACGCGTACCTCGCCACGCTCACCGCCTGGGCCACCCGGCACGGCGTTCCCGCAGAGGACGCGGAGCGTTACGTGCGCGGTCTCTTCCAGGGGGTCGGCCGCTCCCTGAGTGACGAGACCCGTGCCCTGCGGCAGCTCGCCGCCGACCACGAGACCCCCAGGGGCAGCAACGAACGCATCCGCACGACCTGGTTCGACCCGGCCAACTCCGAGGCCCTGACTGCCGCGTTGGACGCGTTGCTCGTCGACCTCGGAGCCGACCGCGCGGCCGACGACGGGGGACGATCGCCGATGGCGGAGCGGGGCTAGTCGGCCGTCTTCTGCCACGCCGTCGTCCCCAGGAGACCCGTGTCGCCGATGTCGAGGCCGCCGTCCGGCTCCACCGTCTGCCGGGGGACACCCGCGGCCGGGGCGATCTCCACGTACACGCCGCTGCCGTCGAGCGTCGCCGCGTCCACGGCCGAGTAGCGCCAGACGAAGACGCTGTACGCGGACTCGCCGGGCTTCAGCGGCACGGGGTGCGGGCCGGGGTCCTCGAGCGTCGTGATCGGCCCCGGCCCCTTCAGGACGGTGACGGGCATGGGCTTGCGGTCGGCGCCCCGCACGCGGACGTCCGGATACCCTTCGAGCCGCCGGTCCGCCCGGCCGCAGTTCGTCAGCGTCACCGTCATGGCGCGCAGCCCCATCGCCGCGGTCACCATGCTCGTCGACGCCCGCAGCCCCGTGGTGGGACAAAGGGAATCGGGTATCTCGAACGGCGGCGTGGGCGGGACGTCGGCTGCGGGCGGCGATGCGGCGGGGCGCGCCCGGGAGGCCGTGCGTGCCGGGTCGGCCTCGCGGTCGAGTTCGGCCGAGAGCCCGCACGCGGACGTCAGGACGCTGAGGGCCACCAGGAACAGGGCGGGCCGAGCGGGTATGCCGGTCATGGCGCGATCATCGCACGGCGGCGTCGCCGTACCCCCGCACCAGTTCCGCGCCGATCCGCGCCAACTCCTCGCGCACGGCGGGAGGTTCCAGCACGTCGAGGAGCCCGCCCCAGCCCGCGAGCTGCCGTGCTACGTCCAGCGCCGTCGGCGCCGCGACCTGGACCCTGACCCGGCCCGCTTCCTCGCCCTCCTCCTCGCCGCCCGCGTCGGCGTCCACCCGGAAGTGCCGACCGAACCGGTTCCGCAGGACGCCCACGTACCGCGCCTCGACCGTCACCGTCGCCCACGTGCCCGACCGGCGTTCCTCCACCTCTGCGACGATCTCGTCCCACGCGGCGGCCAGTGCGAAGTCGTCCGGCCGCTCGGCCGCTTCGCCGGTCGGCTCGGCCGCGACGATGCGGTCCACCCGGAACGTCCGCCGGCCCCGCTCCGTCCCCCCGACCAGGTACCAGACGTCGTCCTTGTCGACGAGTCCCCACGGATCCACCAGCCGCTCGGTCCGCTTCCCCCGGCCGTCGGCGTAACCGAGGCGTACGCGGTGCCGCCGGACCACCGCCGACTGGAGCGCGTCGACGAACGCCGGCCGGGGCCGCTCCTGCTCGCCCCAGGGGGCCGGATCGAGAACGGTGGCGCGGGCCGCGGCCTCCGCGTCGGCACGGAACGTCCGCGGCAGCGCGCCCACCAGCTTCCGCAGCGCGGCCTTGGCCTCGCCGGAGACCGCCGCCGCCGGCCCCGCCAGGAGGAACAGGGCCTGCGCCTCGGTCGCGGTCAGACCGCTCAGGTCCGTACGCGCCCCGCCGACCAGCGCCCAGCCGCCGCCCCGACCCGGCTGCGGGTACACGGGGATGCCCGCGGCCGCCATCGCCTCCAGGTCGCGCCGCGCGGTGGCGACGGACACCTCGAGCTCGCCCGCGAGCTCGGCCGCGGTCATCCGGCCGCGGGTCTGCAGCAGCATGAGAGCGGCGACGAGACGATCGGCACGCATGCTCCCCGGCTCCCTCCGGAAGTCCCCCACAAAAGTGCTCAGTCGATGAGCACTTTAGTCGCGAGAGTGGTTCTCGTCAGCGATCGAAGGATCAGGAACGAACGGGAAGGACCCACCCCATGCTGCGAGGACCCGCCACCGTCAACATCTGGGCCGACGACGTCGAGGCCGCCAAGGACTGGTACGCCGAAGTGCTGGACGTCCAGCCCTACTTCGAGCGCCCCGGCAACGGCGCCCCGGCCGCGTACTACGAGTTCAGGATCGGCGACCGGCAGACCGAACTCGGCATCATCGATCGCCGCTTCGCCCCGCCCACCGCGGCGACGAGCCCCGGGGGAGCGGTCCTCCACTGGCACGTCGACGACGTGTCGGCCGCCCTGGAGCGCCTGCTGGCGCTCGGCGCGACTCCGTACATGCCGCTCACCGAGTACGGCCCCGGCTTCGTCACGGCCTCAGTGACCGACCCGTTCGGCAACGTCCTCGGCATCATGTACAACAAGCACTACCTGGAGATCCTGGGCGACGAGTGAGCGGACGGGGCGGCCGCAGGGTCAGCCGGCCGGTGTCAGCCGGACGGGCAGGGCGTCGTGACCGTTGCTGATCAGCGACGGCAGGGGGCGCAACTCATGTGCCTCCACCGTCAGTTCGGCGTCGGGGAAGCGCTCGAAGAACGCGGCCAGGGCCGTGGCGACCTCCAGGCGCGCCAGCGGCGCGCCCAGACAGAAGTGGACGCCGTGCCCGAAGGCCAGGTGGTCCATGTGCGTACGGGTGACGTCGAACGCGTCGGCGTCCGGGCCGTGCCAGTCGGGGTGTCGGTTGGCCGCGGCGTACGAGGCGAGGATCGCCTCGCCCTTGGCGATCAGCTGCCCGTCGGGCAGGGCGATGTCGGTGAGGGCGTAGCGCAACGGAAGGTGCGCGACTGCGGGTTCGTGCCGCAGCGTCTCCTCGACGACATCGTCCCAGGCCGCCCGCCCCGACCGCACGTGGTCGAGCTGGTCCCGGTCGAGGAGCAGGGCGGTGATCGCCTGGTCGATGACGTTCAGCGTCGTCTCGTATCCGGCGCTGATCATCAGCAGCAGCGTGTCGCGCAACTCGGCGTCCGTGAGCGCGGATCCCTCCTCGTCCCGCGTCCCCACGAGGAACGACGTCATGTCGCCGTCGCCGTCGCCGTCGCCCGCGCTCGCCTCGTCGCGCTTCGTCGCGACGAGCGCCGCGAGGACCTCGTACAGCCGCGCGGTGTTGGCCATCTGCTCGTCGTGCGTCAGCGTCGTGTCGAAGACCGCGTCGACGAGCCCGCCGAAGTCCGCGCGCCGCTCCGCCGGTACGCCCATCAGGTGGCCGATCACCGCGATGGGCAGCGGTCGCGCGAACCGCTCGCGCAGGTCCACGACCGTGCCCGGCGGGAGCGCGGCGCACGCGTCGAGCAGTCCGGCGGCCAGCTCCTCGACGGTCGCCCGCAGGTCGGCCACACGGCGCGCGCTGAACGCGGGGGCGATCAGCCGCCGCAGCCGCCGGTGATCCGCGCCGTACGCCGTGAACATGTTCTCCACCGCGATCCACAGGGCGAGCGGCCAGGACTGCACGACCTCCCCGAAGGCGGGCCAGTGCGCCCGGGCGTCCTTGGAGACGTCGGGACTGGTCAGCAGCCGCTTCAGCTGGACGGGGTCGGTGACCGCCCACGCCTGCACGCCCAGTACGTCGACGCGGGCCGCGCAGCCCCGGGCGCGCAGCAGCCGGTGCTCGGCGTGCCGGCCGGCGCCGGTGGGGTCGAGGACGAGGGGCGTCTCGGGCTGCGTCACGGCGGTCTCCTTCGACGGGACGGCAGGGGTTCGACGGGGCGGGAGGGGAGCGGGCACGCCGTCCCGCGGCCGCCGTCCCGCGGCCACAGTCCCGTGGGGGACGTCGTCCCGCGCGCTCGCCCGCAGTCTTGTCCGCTGCCCAGCGCCCTACAAGGGCCGGTTCTCGGCCACCGGTGGCCGACGCGCCTACCGGCCAGTCGCGGAACCACCGCTCGCGTCGAAACCGCCCGCCCTTCACGTCAGCACCACGCACCCCTGCCGCTCCAGCCGCTTCACCAGCGGCAGCGCGGGGTCGATGCCGTTCCACCGCAGGTCCAGCTTCTCAAGCGACGGCAGCGAGGCGAGCCAGTCCGGCAGCGCCCGAACCCTGTTGCCGCGCAGGTCGATCCGGCGCAGCATCGGCAGTCCGGCCAGTGCCCCGGGCACGGCGGCGAACGCGTTCTCGCGCAGCTCCAGTTCGCGCAGCTCACGCAGCTCGGCCACCGAGGGTGGCAGCCCCGTGAGCGCGTTGCCGCGCAGCCACAGCTCGCGCAGAGCGTGCAGCCGTCCCATCGAACCGGGCAGTGACGTCAGCCGGTTGTGCTGGGCCCGGAGCTCGACGAGCCCCGTCATGTCGCCGAGGGGCTCGGGCAGTTCGGCGAGTTGGTTCTCGCCCACGTTCAGGTACCGCAGCCGCGTCAATCTCCCCAGGGACGAAGGCAGTTCCGCCAGCCGGTTGTCGTGCAGGTACAGGAAGTCGGAGAGGCCGACCAGTTCGCCCAGTTCCTCCGGCAGCTTCACGAGCGCGTTGTGTCCCAGGTCGAGCGTGCGCAGCTCGCCGAGCCGTCCGACCTTCGGCGAGAGCTCCGTGAGGCCGTTGTCCGCGAGGATCAGCACCCGTAGCCCGCTCCGCTCCCAGACGGATTCCGGCACCTCGCCCAGCCCCGCGCGCCACAGGTTCAGCTCTTCGTCAGCCACCGCGTTCGACCCTTCCGTACGTCCCGCACATCACGAACAAGCCCATCCGCTTTCCGTCCCCGCCACGAGGCAACCCCGTACCGCCCGTTGACATCCTCCGGGGCGAGAGGGGCGCCTGGGGGAACATGACGCGCCCCGACGAGACCGACGACGAGGAACACCATCTTGATACGTGTGACACACGGGGCACGTGTTGCGGCGATTGCCGTGGCCTTACTGGCCCTGGGGACGGCGTCACCGGGACCGGCGTACGCGCAGCCGTCGCCGCCCGGCGGCCCGTCGAAGGCCGCGAGCACCGGCCGGGGAACGGACGCCGACCTGCCGAAGGGGTGGCGGGTCGAGGGGGCGGGCGACGAACGGCGACTGGTCTGGACGGCGCCGAAGCGAGTGCCGATGGGGGATGCCCGGGTCGAGTTCTACGCCGGTGACCGCCTGCTCGGCCGCCCCACGGCGGACCGCGACATGCGCTCCTTCCGACTGCCCCTGGACGGGACGGAGATCGGCGCGCCCGGCGGGCTGCGCGTGCTGGCCGGTGGCCGCCGCATGGACGCGGCCGGCACGGCCACGCCCCCGCCGCGCTCCGGCTACCGCGCCCCCGTGGCCCCACGGCAGGAGGCCCCGCTTCCCGCCAACGACGTCGACCCCGGTGTCCCCGGCGCGTACCGCACCGTCACCGGCGAGTACGACCTCCCCGCGGTGCGGCTCCCCGGCTTCCCGAAGCCGGTCGAGATGCGTGCCACGGTGGTGGGCCCGACCGACGCGCCCGGGAAGCGCCCGGTGGCGCTGTTGCTGCACGGCCGCCACTACACCTGCTTCGGCGCCGATGGCGAGCAGTCCATCGACTGGCCCTGCGCCGGCGGACTCAAGCCGGTGCCCAGCCACCGCGGCTATCTGCAGAGCCAGAAACTCCTCGCCTCCCAGGGTTACGTGACCCTGTCCATCTCCGCCAACGGCATCAACGGCCAGGACGACCGCGCCGACGACGGCGGCGCGCAGGCCCGTTCCTCCCTGGTCCGGCTGCACCTCTCCCGCTGGGCCGACTGGTCCGCCGACCCGGCCGGCGCACCCGCCGCCGTACGCGCGGTCTCCCCGGCCGACCTGTCCCGGGTGCTGCTCGTCGGCCACTCGCGCGGTGGCGAGGGCGTCAACCGGGCCGCGCTCGACAGCCTCTACGCGCCGCCCGCCGACCAGGACGGCGCCCCGGGCCGGGCGCGCTGGACCATCCGCGGCAACGTCCTGATCGGTCCGACGATCTTCGGTCAGAACCCGGTCCCCGACGTGGCGTCCCTGACCCTCCTGCCCGGTTGCGACGGCGACGTGTCCGATCTCCAGGGCCAGATCTACGTCGACGGGACGCGCGGCATCAGCAAGGGCGCCGCGCTGCACAGTGCCGCGTACGTGCTCGGCGCCAACCACAACTTCTTCAACACCGAGTGGACCCCCGGCCAGGCCGAGGCGCCGGCGGACGACGACTTCTGGTCGGACGACACGCCCGACCCGGTCTGCTCGCCGGGCACGCGTACGCGGCTGACGGCTGCCCAGCAGCAGACTGCCGGCGCCACGTACATCGCCGCTGCCGCCCGGCTGTTCGTCGCCCGTGACGACAAGGTCCGTCCGCTCCTGGACGGCACCGGCCGCCGCGCGCCCTCGGCCGGACCCGCGCGGGTGCTCACCCACGCCGTCGGCGGGAACCGCACGTCGGCCTTCCTGCCCGGCCCCTCGGTGAAGGTCACCGGCGGCGGCCGGCTGTGCGCCCAGATCGACCCGGATCCGAACCGTTCCTGCCTGCGGTCCGGCGAGCACGGCCAGTCGCCGCACTTCGCCGGCTGGGAGACCTCCCCGGAGCCGGGCCGCGACGCCGTCGCGCTGCGCTGGCCGAACCAACGGCCGACGCCGGGCACGCACCCGGGAACTCGGCAGCCCATCGCGCCCGAGGCGGGTTCCGCCACGGACGCGCCGGCGGTCCCTGTCGGCGTCCCGGTCTTCGTCCGCGCCGTCCGTCCCGTCTCCTTCGCGGCCGCGGACGACCTCGCCCTGCGGGTGATCGTCCCGCCCAACTCCACCAGCACCACGCTGCACGTCGCGGTCGCCGACGCCGCCGGGCGGCGCGCCGCGCTGGGCCGGGTCGACATCGACGGGCTCCCCGGCACCGCGCGCACCGCCTCGTACTGGGGCCGCGAACTCCGTGTCCCGCTGACCGCCGCCCGCCGGGCCGGGCTGGACCTGACCCGGATCGGGACCCTGGAGCTCCGGCCGCAGGGCCGAGGCGGCCAGGCCTGGCTGATGGACGCCTGGGGCTGGCGCCCCGGCACGCCCGCGGTCCGCCCGGCGGCGATGCCGCGCATCGACATCGGCCGGCTGACGGTCGACGAGGGCGACTCGGGCGAGCGGACCGTCCGGATCCCGGTGCAGGTCTCCGGATCCGGCAGCGGTCGGGTACGGCTGTTCGTGCCCCGGCCCGGCAGCGACGAGGTCACCTCGCGGATCGTGACGGTGCGTCAGGGAGTCACGGACATCGACCTTCCGGTGACCGTCCGCGGCAACACCCGCTACGGCTACGACGAGACGCGGGACGCCTTCGTCAAGGCGGTCGGCGGCGCGATCGTCGGCTCGCACCGCGGCGGCGTGACCGTACGGAACGACGACCCGATGCCGAAGGCCAAGCTCACGCCGGTCGCGGCCGACGTCACCGAGGGCCGCAGCCTGACGTGGCGCATGACGCTGTCCGCGCCCGCGGACGTCGAGATCTCGGGCGAGTTCGGGTTCCTGCCGGTGACGGCGGGGACGGAGCTGTCCACGCTGGACGTCGACAAGCGCTGGCTGGCGGACAACTTCGGCCGGTCGCCGAGCCCCGCCCGGCCGCTTTCCTCGCTGGGGGAGGGGACGTACCTCCTGATCCGCGTGCCCGCCGGCCGGACGAGCGCCGACGTGCACGTGCCGACCGTCGCGGACGAGGCGCGCGAGTCCGCCGAGACGCTGCGGGCCCGGCTGACCACGTACGACGACGTCACCTGGGAGCCGCACCACGGTCCGGCAGTCACCGGCACCGTGCGCGACGCCTCCTGACCCGTCCCGCACGGGCGTGGCGCCGGTTCCCCGCGGGGAACCGGCGCCCACGTCGTCATATCCTCGCCCGGAGGGCGGGCAGGCCGAACGGAGGACGTACGAGGTGGCGGAGAACAGCAGGAGCGGCGGCACGGCGCAGGCGGCGGACGGCGGAGCGCGGACGACGCCGGCCTCGCTCAGCGCCCGGGCCCGGGACGCCGTCCTCCAGCGCATCGTCGACCGGCGCTACGAACAGGGCGCCCGGCTGGTGGAGCGCGAGGTCGCCGAGGAGCTGAGCATGTCCCGCGTCCCGGTGCGCGAGGCGCTGCGGGCGCTCGTCGCCGAGGGCCTGCTGGAGCTGCTGCCGCACAGCGGCGTACGGGTGCGGCGGTTGGAGCGGGCCGACGTGGAGCACCTGTACGAGGTGTGGGAACCGCTCACGATCCAGGCCACCCGGCTCGCCGCGCGCGCGGCGGCGGACGACTCCGAAGGGCTCGCCGCACTGGAGGCCACCCTGCGGCAGGCCGAGCGGGCCGCCGCCGAGGACGAGGGACCGCGGGAGGTCGCCGCGCACACCGCGTTTCACGAGGGTGTCGTCGCGATGTCGGGGAACCCGCTGCTCACCCGCACGATGGAGCAGCTCAGCTGGCAGCTCCGGCTCGTGTTCGGGATGCGTGAGGAGCCCGCGCACATGCGCGCCCAGCACGCCGAGATGTTCCGGCACATCGCCGCGGGCGACGTGGAAGCCGCGGCGGCCAGCACGCTGCTGCACGTACGGGACAGCCGCACGGTGGCGCTGCGCTCGCTGTTCGGGAACGACTGAGGTACTCGAGGGCCTCCGCTCTTTTGTATACCAGGTGGATCCAGGCCGCCTCGCATGCGGGGTGCGCTGGACGGCTCTGGGGAGTCATCCGCTCCATTCCGACCCCGGAAGGGGCATTTCGGGCCGGTTGAAGGACACCCTTGTCCGATGTCCGGAGCTTGGTATACAAAAAGCGGGAGCCGTCGCCCCTACCTCCCCAAGGAGCTCCCATGTGCGTCGAAGCCACGCCGCCGCCCCCCGGCAGGCTGACCCGCCGCGGCATCCTCGCCGGCGCGGCCGCGCTCGCGGGCACCGTGGCCGCGGCCGGCACCGCGGCCGCCGTCGCCCCGCCCGGCCTCTCGGCGACCGGCGCCGCCGGCCGGGCCTCCGGCGCAGGTCGCGGCGGCGACCTCGTGGTGGACGGCGGCACGCTCCTCGACCCGGCGACCGGCGAGGTCACCGAGGACGCCGTCCTCGTCATCACCGGCGGCGTCGTGAGCGCCGCGGGCCGCCGGGGGAGCGTCACCGTGCCCAGCGGCGTTCCGGTCCTCGCCGCCCACGGCCAGTGGGTGCTGCCCGGCCTCGTCGACGCGCACATCCACCTCAGCACCGCCGCCGAGGCCCGCGACGCGGTCCGCAAGGGCGCGACCAGCATCCGCAGCGGTTCCACGTCCTTCTACCAGGACATCGCCGTCCGCGAGATGGCCCGCCGCGCCCCCACCCTCGCGCCCCGCGTGAAGGCCGCCGGCGTCTTCGTCACCCCGGACCTCGGCGACAGCGTGCTCGCCGACCCGGACCTCACCGACCTGGCCCTGCTCAAGGACGGGGTCCGCTCCGCCGAGGCGCTGCGCCGCGTCGTCGAGGTGAACCTGGAGCGCGGCGCCGACGTCGTCAAGACGCGCGTCAACGAGCGCGCCGGGCTCCCGGAGCAGGACCCGCTCGCCCAGGTGTACTCGTACGAGCAGCTCGCCGAGATCGTGGCCGCAGCCCGGCGCGGCGGCAAGGGCGTCCTCTGCCACAGCTACAGCGAGAAGGGCTGCCACGACGCGGTCACGGCCGGCATCCGCTCCCTGGAGCACGGCGCGTTCGTCGGCGAGCGCACACTGCACGAGATGCGCCGCAGGGGTACGTACTTCACGCCGACGCTCGCCGCGATCGCCGGCATGATCGACTCCCCTGACCCGATCCTCGCCGAGCGCGGCCGGACCTACCTGCCCGTCCTCAAGCAGGCCGTCCTCGCCGCGCACGAGTTGGGCGTGCCGCTCGCCGCGGGCACCGACTCGTCGGGCGGCAACGTCCGTCCCATCGGCCGCGAGGTGGAGCTGATGCGCGAGGCCGGCCTGTCCGCCATCGACGCGATCCGCACCGCCACCACGGGTGCCGCGCGCCTGCTCGGCCTGGAGCGCACGGTGGGCCGGCTCGTCCGCGGCTTCGCCGGCGACGTCATCCTCGTCGACCGCGACCCGCTGGCCGATGTGACCGTCCTGAAGCAGCCGGTCCGCGTCGTGCGCGCCGGTATCGCGGTCTGACCGACGCGCCCACTCGTGCGTACGGGGGACCTGACGCCCCCTACGTACACGCGTGGGTGACGATCCGGAAGATCCGGACACGCAAGCGCCCCCACTTTCCCCCCGCGCCCCCACCTCCCCCCCCACGCCCCACCTCCCCCTCACCCCACTCCTCTCCCCTTCCCCTTTGTCGAAGGAGCCCCGTTCCATGCAGTCGAACTCGCAGTCGGAGCAGTCCGCGCTGTCCCGCCGCACCATGCTCGCCGGTGCCGCCGCCCTGGCCGGAACGACCGCCGCGTTCGCCGCCACCGCGGTCCCGGCCCAGGCCGCCACAGGCTCCGCCGCCACGGCCGGAGCGGCGTCCGGCGCCTCGAAGCCCGGCGAGGATGCCCGGGCGCGGAACGGCCGTCCCGGCAAGCCCGTGGTCTTCAAGAACGTCCGCCCCTTCGGCGCGGACAAGGCCGTGGACCTGGTCGTCGTCGACGGCCGGATCGCGAAGGGCCCCGCACCCCGCGGCGCCCACGTCGTCGACGGTGGCGGCCGCATCGCGCTGCCGTCCATGGTCGACGCGCACATCCACCCCGAGAAGACGACCTGGGGCGGCTCGTGGGTGTCCCGCAAGAAGGCGAACAGCATCGCCGACTTCGTCGCCCAGGACGTCGAGCTCTACAAGGCGCAGACCCGCTCCGTCGCTGACCGCGCGTACGGCCTGATGTCGCACGCCATCACCCGCGGCACCCGTGCCATGCGTGCCCACGCCGACATCGCCCCGGCGTACGGCCTGGCCGGCATCGAGGGTCTCGGCGAGGCCCGTCGACGCCTGAGCCACGCGCTCGACGTCCAGATCGTGGCGTTCCCGCAGCACGGCGTCATCCGCACCCCCGGCACCGCCGAACTGCTGGAGGAGGCCGCCCGCAACGGGCTCGTCGACATGATCGGCGGCATCGACCCGATCGGCTTCGACCACGCACTCGACGAGCAGCTCGACCTCGTCTTCGGCATCGCCGACCGGCACGGCATCGGCGTGGACATCCACCTGCACGACCGGGGCGAGAACGGCCTCACCGCGCTGCGCGGCATCATCGACCGCACGCGCGCCCTGTCGCTGCAGGGGCGGGTCACCGTCAGCCACGTCTTCTGCCTGCCGGCCCTGTCCGACAAGGACCTCGGCGTCATCGCCGCCGACCTCGCCGAGCTCGAGATCGCCGTGACCACCGTCGCCTACTCCGAGAGCCTCGTGCTGCCGGTCTCCCGGCTGCGCGAGCACGGGGTGCGGGTGGGCCTCGGGTCCGACGGCGTGCGTGACTCGTGGAGCCCGTTCGGCGACGCGGACATGCTGCACCGCGCCCACATCTTCGGCTGGGTGCGGGACATCCGTCTCGACCAGGAGCTGACCGAGTGCTACGAGGTCGCGGCACACGGCGGCGCGGACGTGATGCACCTCCCGCACGCGGACTTCGAGCCGGGCTCGCCGGCCGACTTCGTCCTCGTCCGCGGTGAGTGCCTGCCGCAGATCGTGGTGGACATGCCGCAGCGCGACCTGGTCGTGCACGGCGGCCGGATCGTGGCGCGCGACGGCGAGCTGGTCGACTGACGTACCGTCGTACGCGGGTCGTAGGCGTGGTACGCGTGGTACGGGGAGAGGCGGCCCTGGCTCAGCGCTCGTCGTGACGGGCCCTGGCCGCCAGCACCTCGTCCATGTGCTCCTCGGCCCATGCCTTGATCGCCTGCATCAGCGGGACCAGGCTCCGACCGAGCGGGGTGAGGGCGTAGTCGACCCGGACCGGGACGGACGGGGTGACGGTACGCGTCACCAGTCCGTCCCGTTCCAGGTTGCGCAGGCTCTGCGTCAGCATCTTCTGACTGACGCTCACGATGCGCCGGGACAGGTCCGAGTAGCGCTGTGGGCCGTCCGCCAGGGCGCTGACGATGAGGCTGACCCACTTGTCGCCGATCCGGTCCAGCAGATGCCGGGCCGGGCATTCGGCGAGATAGGCGTCGTAGGCCGCCCGCGCCCGGTCCCGGTCGTGTTCCGTCGTCATGTTGGCTTCCCCCCGCCCCGCGTGGCTCTCTCCGTCGTGCGCTACGCACCTTGAAGTGCCTTCTTCCCGATGGAGAGTAGCTCTCCGTAGGGTCGAAGGCGTCCGGAAGAGCGGAAGCCGAGCGGGAGGAGACGCGCATGCGCGCGGTCGTGGTGCGGGACGTGGGCGGGCCGGAGGCGCTGGAGCTCGTGGAAGTGCCGGTCCCCGTGCCGGGTCCGGGGCAGGTACGGATCCGGGTGGCGGCCGCGGCGGTCAACCCGGTGGACGCGGCGACGCGTTCGGGAGGACTGCTCGCCGCGGGCCTCATGCCGGCCCGGGACGTCATCGGCATCGGCTGGGACGTCGCGGGCGACGTCGACGCGACCGGCCCGGGGGTGACCGGCTTCGCGCCGGGCGATGCGGTCATCGGCGTACGCGACCGGCTCGACGTCCCGCTCGGCACGTACGCGGAGCACGTCGTCCTCGACGCCGGGGCCGTCGCCCCGGCCCCCACCCGTCTGACGGCCGCCGAAGCGGCCACGCTGCCGTTGAACGGACTCACCGCCTTCCAGGCGCTGGACCTGCTCACCGCCGAACCGGGCAGCACCCTCCTGGTCACCGGAGCGGCGGGCGCGGTCGGCGGCTTCGCCGTGGAACTGGCCGCGGCACGCGGGCTGCGCGTGCTGGCCGTCGCCGGCGCCGAGGACGAGGAGTTCGTCCGGGGCGCGGGCGCCGAGTGGTTCGTCCCGCGCACCGCGACCGACCTCGCGGAGGAGGTCCGCGCCCTGGTCCCCGGCGGCGTCGACGCCGCCCTCGACGCGGCCGTGCTCGGCATCCCGGTCCTCGGCGCGGTACGCAACCGGGGCGCGTTCGTGTCCGTTGTCGGCGGCGCCGCGCCGGCCGCACTGCGCGGCATCTCGGTGCATCAGCAGTGGATCGCCGCCGACGCCGGCACCCTGGCCCACCTTGCCGCACTCGCCGACGCGGGCACCCTCACTCCGCGCGTCGCGGACACGCTCCCGCTGGAGGAGGCACCCCACGCGCACGCCCGCCTGGCGAAGGGCGGCCTGCGCGGAAGACTGGTATTGACTCCCTGATTCCCTGGCTCCCTGACTCCCTGACTCCTCGACACCCGGACAGGCGCCGACGCTGACGCTCCTCGAACGCCGGGGATGACAGAGTTGTCCCGTACCAGAGGACCGGGTAGCTCGTACTCTCCAGGGAGCGTCATGCGTACTCACGCGACCGCACAGCTGATCGGCGGCCGCTCGCACCAGTGCGACGCGACCGCGACGTACGCCGGCGCCGGCTCCGGGACCCGCGCGTACGCGCTCCTCGACGGCATCGGAAGCTCGGACGAGGTCCGCGACTGGACCCGTACGTACGCCCGTCGCCTCGCCCGGGCCGCCGCCCGCGACGGCGCCGAGGCGGGCCTGCGGGCCGTCCACGCGCTCGCCGCGGCGGAGCCGGACCGCGACACGTGGAAGGCCGCCCATCTGCCCGCAGCCGTCGCGGTCGTCGCCGTCGCCGAGCCCGGCGCGCCGCTCTCGGTCGCCTGGTGCGGCGACGCCCGCGCCTACCTCGCGCCGCCCGACGGCCCGTCGCTCGTCCGCCTCACCACGGACCACAACATGCGACAGGTCCTCCTCGACATGGGCGCCGTGCCCGGCCCGTACGCGCGCAACACCGTCACGTCCTACCTCGGCGACATCCGCGAGACCCCGGCCATCGAAAGCGTCACCGCCCCCGCCGCGGGCCGCCTCCTCCTGGCGAGCGACGGCTGCTACGAGCCCCTGGAGGACCACGATCTCGACCTCTCCGTCTACCTGACCGACACCACCCCGTACCAGGCGGCCCGCGCCCTGGTCCGCGCAGCGGTCACCCACGCCGGCACCCACGCCGACAACGCCACGGCCCTGGTCGCCGACCTCTGACTCCGAGTCACGCACAGGAGCCGGGGCACATCGGCGAGGTCGACACTGGCACTTGTAGCCTGCGGGCCATGACGCTTGGGGTGGGGGCGGGGCACGGTTTCGGGGCGCGGAAGTTGCTCGCGGAGGCGGGTGTGGATCCGGACGATCTGCGGCTGGACGTGTACGAGCAGGTGGACCGTGGAATCGCGCTGGCCATGCAGGGGTTCGACTCCGGGCGGCCCGAGCTGGTCGAGGGCGCGGTCTCCGTCGCCTCGGACATTCTGCGGCGATGGCGTACGCCCCGGCCGGAGTTGGTGGCCGGACTGGTCCGATGTCTGGAGTCCCGTCACCCCCATGCCAGGGGCGACGCGGCGATGGTGCTGGCGCGGCTCGTGTCGGTGGACTCCACGCAGGACATCTCGTCGGCCGTTCCCGCGCTGATCACGGCCGCCGACGATTCCTACGACCGGGTGGCCGGGCCGGCGGCGCTGGCTCTTGCCCGTCTTGGTCATCCGGGGGTTCTGGACCCTGTGCACCGGTGGTTGGCGTCGAGCAGCCGGCTCCCGTTCTTCCAGGTGACTTCACTCGGGCAGGTTCTCCGGCCGTTGGCGCGCTGTGCCGACGAGTTGCTCCCCGGGATCCGTCGCATGCTCGTCGACTCGGCCGACGGTGAGGGCCTGCGTCCGGTCCTCGACGCACTGGCGGCGTGGGGCCCCGCCGCCGGCGCGGCTGTTCCCGAGTTGGCGCAGGCCCTCGCCACCCGCAACGTGCGACGTGCTCGGCAGCATCGGCGCGGCCGCGGCCCCCGCGGCGAGCACCCTGGACGGCTTCGTCCGCGGCCTCACGCAGCCACCCCGCCACGACGGTGGCGCGCCGCTGCCGAACGGCGTACGAAGATGGCACGGCGCCCAGAACGCGGCGTGGGCCCATTGGCGGATCACCGGTGGATCGAAGCTCTTCCTGGCTTTCCTGGAGGACGCGGCATCCCAGGGCCTGGGGTACGCCGACCTCGGCCGGCTGGCGGAGTTGGGGCCGCGGGCGTCGCGATGCGCGACCGCCGTCCGGCCGTTGCTGGAGTCACCCGGCCCGTGGACCCGCGTCCAGGCCGCCCACGCCTGGTGGCGGATCACCGGCGACACCGACGCCGCCGTCCCGGTCCTGCTGGAGGCGCTGGAACCTCTGAAGTCGGGTGACGCCGACGAACCGTGCCGCGCGGCGGTCCGGTACATCGCCCGGATCGGCGCCCCGGCCCTCGCCGCGGCACCTCTGCTCGAAGCGACGCTGTCGTCCGACCGGTGCTTCCCCTGGGACGTCTACCCCGCGGCACGCGCGGCGCTGCTGGCCTTCGGCGGCGGGTAGACACAGCCGCCCCGCGGCATCGCCGGATCGGCCCGGGCCTCTCGGCCTCGGCGGTTCGGCGGCCTCAGGTCTCCGACCGCTCCAGTTCCATCGACACCGCGACCAGTCGGTCGCTGACCCGGCTCTCCGGTTCCCCCGTCAGCGCCGACCGGTACGCGCGGATCGCCGGGTCGGAGAGGGTGAACGTCACGACCGGACAGTCCTGCGCGTCGTTCGTCGTCTCGGGCGTGCAGCGGCCCACGGACATGAGCGTGTGCCCGGGGCAGACCGCCGCGGCCGGCAGGTCGATCTTCAGCAGCAGGTTGTCGCCGGGCTTGACGCGGTACGCGCCGGACGAGGGAGGCGGTACGACCCCCTCCGGGTACTTTCCGTCCACGACCGTCGCCGAGAGGCCGCGGGCCGAGGCACGGCGGCCCTCGCCGTGCGGACCGTAGATGTCGACCGTCACCCGGCGCTCGGCGATCGGCGCGTCGAGCAGCAACGGGCGGTCGATCGTGCGCAGGAAGGCGTGCAGGCTGAAGGTGGTACGGCCCGGCTGCTTCGCGCCGGGGGACTGCGCACTCCAGCCGCCGAACCCCAGCTGGGGATCCTTGCCCCGCTCGCCGGACCCTTTCGCCGCCGGCCGGGGATCCTCGTCCACCCGGCACTTCGACAACTGGGCCACCCCGCCGCCGGGCAGCGGGGCGTCCGGCAGCGGCACCGCAGGCCGCGGCGGCAGCCCCGCGAGCGGCCCGCCGGGACCGGCGGACGGGAACGCCAACACCCCCGCCCACACCACGAGTGCGACGACCGGGACCGAGAGGATCAGCCAGGAACGCGACGACAGCCGGAACATACCGCTCATGATCAGTTCAGCGTGCCCGGGCGTGCGAATGTCACTCCCCGCGCAGCGATTTCGTCATCACCTGCTGCCCCGCCCCGTCGAGCTCCGCGAGATCGAAGCCGTTGCGGCGGTACAGCGCGAGAGCGGACTCGTTGTCCGGCAGCACCGTCAGCTCCAGTACGTCCGCCTCCGAACGCAGCGCCCACGCCTCGACCGCCTCGATCAACCGGTCCCCGACCCCTCTGCCGCGCGCCTCCGGACCGACCCACACCGACCGCAGCTCGACCACGCCGTCGGCCCCGTCCCGCGGCACGGCCCGGGCCACGCCCACGGCGCGGTCGTCCAGCACCGCCACGAGGTTGTACGTCCCGGGAGCCGTGAGGCGCTCACGCCACTGCTTCTCCCCACCGCGCGACCAGTCGTCGAGCCGCGCCCTGAAGGCGTGCGGGGCGTCGGTCAGCGCGGCGAGGCGCACCTCCCGCCACAACGGCCAGTCCTCCGAGGTCATCACGTGCAGGCGCAACATGCGGACGAGTCTGCCCCACCTGCCGCGCGGTCGGAAGCAGCCCGCACCCGTGCGCCCCCAGGAGCCGATGCGGAACCCTGTTGTCCGCACGGGACCGCGCTGCGATGATCTTCGCCATGCCTGCCTTCACCACGTACGACGGAACCGAACTGGCCTACCGCGAGACCGGCGACGGCGATCCCGTCGTCTGCGTCCCGGGGGGTCCGCAGGACTCCCTGTACCTCTCCGACCTCGGTGGCCTCTCCGCCCACCGCCGGCTGATCCTGCTCGACCTCCGCGGCACGGGCGGATCCCCGGCCCCCGAGGACGCCACCGCCTACCGTTGCGACCGGCTCGTCGACGACCTGGAGGCGCTCCGCGCCCACCTCGGGCTCGACCGGATGGACCTGCTGGCGCACTCCGCCGGTGCGAACATCGCGGTCCAGTACGTGGCTCGGCACCCCGAACGCATCGCCCGGCTCGCCCTGATCACCCCGAGCACCCGGGCCGTCGGCATCGACGTCACCGCCGACGACCGGATCGAGACCGCGCGGCTGCGTGACGGCGAGCCCTGGTTCGACGAGGCGTTCGCCGCCCTGGAGGCGATCGTGGCCGGGCAGGTGACCGGCGAGCGGTTCCGCGCCATCGCCCCGTTCTTCTACGGCCGTTGGGACGCCGTCGCCCAGGCCCACCGGGACGCCGAGGACGAGCAGAAGAACATGGACGCGGTGCAGGGCTTTGGCGCGGAGGGCGCCTTCGACCCGGACGCCACCCGTGCCGCGCTCGCCCGCTTCGACGCGCCGGTCCTGGTCCTGGGCGGAGCGGTCGATCTGAACTCCCCGCCGCGTGCGACGGCCGAGGTCGCCGCGCTCTTCCCGAAGGCCGAACTCACCGTCCAGCCGGACGCCGGCCACTTCCCGTGGCTGGACGACGCCGACCGCTTCGTGGCGACCACCACGGCGTTCCTCACCTGAGCCCGAGCCCCAGCCGCAGCCTGCGGCGCTGAGGTTCAGCCCGTCGTGCGGGAGCGGGGCGCCGGGAGCCGTAAGAGTCAGTTCGATTCCGCGCGGAAGGTGTCGCACAACACCACGTGGGCGTGGCCGGGTTCCTCGGCGTTGCGGCGCCGGTGGTACGCGGCCTTCTCCTCGCACGTCATCGCACCGCGCGCACGGGGGCGGCCGCTCAGATGGTGATCCGGTGCGCGAGGTTGCCGGGGTCGGTGTTGGCGCCGCACAGCACGACGGCGACTTTCTCGCCGCGGGCCGGCCGGTAACCGCGGTTCGGCACCGTCACCGGCTCGGCCGGCGTGTCTCGTTCGGGCGTTCGGTCGTCGGGGGTGGTGAGCGCGGCCAGGGCGGTCGCGGCGCCGTGTTCGACGGCGATGCGGCGGTGGTCCCAGAGGTCCTGGCGGGCGCGGGTGATCTCGCTGTCCGGTACGAGGACGGAGTGGGCCCTGTCCTGCTGGGCGGCGTGCAGGGCCATCGCGGAAGTGCGGCGGGCGCCGAGGGAGTCGGCGGCGATGGAGTCCACGGGGACGTCGACGGGCCGGCCGGCCTCGAGGGCGGCGTTCAGCGCGCGGCAGTTCTCCGGCTCCACCGCGACGGTCCGGATGCCGTGATGCCGGGCCGCCGTCGCCACTCCGGCGAAGAGGCCGCCTCCGCCGACCGCGACCACGACGGTGTCCAGGCCGGGGATCAGCCGGTGGATCTCCCCCAGCAGGGTGCCCGCCCCGGCCGCGATCAGCGGGTGGTCGTAGGCGTGCGAGGCGAGCGCGCCCGTCGTGGCCGTGAACTGTTCGCAGGCGGCCAGCGCCTCGGCGTACTCGACGCCGACGAGGCGGACATCGGCGCCGTAGCCGCGGAGCCTGGCCACCTTCACCGCGGGGGCGGTCGTGGGCAGGAACACGGTGGCGCGTACGCCCTGTTGCCGGGCGGCCCACGCGCAGGCCAGTCCGGCGTTGCCGCCGGAGGCGATGGCGACCCCCGCTTCGGGCAGGCTCCCGGCGTCGCGGTGGGCCTGGATGAAGTTCTGCGCGCCACGGGCCTTGAACGAGCCGGTGTGCTGCATGTACTCCAGAGCCAGCCACACCTCGCACGTCTCGTCCGGCCCGCCGTGGAGCGGGTCGTGGCCCGCGCCATGGAACGCGCCCGGCTCGACGGGGGAGAGGGCGACCGGGCGGACACGGCCCGCGATCCGGCCGGCCGCGGCCTTGACGTCGCCGTACGTAAGAGTGGTGTGCACCTCGACGCTCCTGCCGTGAGTAGCCTGCCTGATCCGCCTCGCCATGATTTCAGCGTCGTTGCTGGTTTCAGGGATATCTACGAGCGAGGGAGGCCGCGTTCACCGCGTAGGTCGGCTCTGTGAGCCGTCTGGACTCGATGAAGGGTTGCAGCCGGCCCAGCACCACCGGAACGCTCGGGAAAAGTGCGACGACGTCGTCCAACTCCACCAGTCCACGGCTGACGAGGAACGCAATCAGTTCGAGCTTCTGCAGCAGATCCTCGACGACCTCGCGATCCTCGGGCGTCAGCGAGGCTGCGTTCACCTCGCCAAGTCGCAGACGGCGCCGTACCTTTCTGAGGGGAGGCGCCTGGAACTCCTGGTGGATGGCGATCAGTGACTGAAGCGCTCTGGTGTGCTTGGACTCCTTGATCTGCTCCCGCGCGTATACGCATGCGACGATCACCACAACCGCGCTCAGCGCGCCGCTCACCCCTTGCACGGCGTCCCACACAGCAACATCCCCACCCCGGGCGGGGACGTCCGGCATCCCCGCGTACCTCCCGACACCCTACTTTCCGAGCCCTGCCCACCCGGTGCCCTACGTCCGCGGTGACCAGGAATTGGGTCCGAGACCCACTCCTGCTCACCGGCTAGGAACGGTGTCGTACGGCCTCGGTGAGGCGGTCGGCCGCGTCGATGGCGACCTTCGCGAGCCGGGCGCCAGGGTGGCGGGTGAGGCGTTGGATCGGGCCGGTGACGGTGATGGCGGCCACGACACGATGGGCCGGGTCGCGCACCGGCGCCGAGACGGAGGCCATGCCGGGTTCGCGCTCACCGATCGACTGGGCCCAGCCTCGGCGCCGTACGCCGCTCAACGCGGTGGCGGTGAAGCGAGCCCCCTGCAGACCGTGGTGGTAGCGCTCGGGCTCCTCCCAGGCCAGCAGGACCTGGGCGGCGGAGCCGACCTTCATGGGGAGTGCGGAGCCGACGGGTACGACGTCGCGCAGGCCGGTGGTCCGCTCGGCGGCGGCGACGCAGACGCGCATCTCCCCCTGTCGGCGGTAGAGCTGCGCGCTCTCGCCTGTGGTGTCGCGCAGGGCGCTGAGGACCGGGCCGGCCGCGGCCAGCAGGCAGTCCTCTCCCGCGACGGCCGAGAGCTCGGCCAGTCGGGGGCCGAGGACGAAGCGTCCCTGCAGGTCCCTGCCGACCAGGCGATGGCGTTCGAGAGCGGTGGCGAGCCGGTGGGCCGTGGGCCGAGCCAGGCCGGTGGCGGCGACGAGCCCCGCCAGAGTGGCCGGCCCCGAGGCCAGCGCACCGAGGATCACCGCGGTCTTGTCGAGGACACCGACATCGCTGGAAATATCCGACATGTTCACGAAAGGGGGTACTCCAGTCTCGGCCCGCGACGTCATGAATCGCGGGGAAGCTCGCCCAGGCGAGGGCAGGGACGGTCAGCGAGGAAGGGCCGAAGTGGTCGGCCGCTATGCCGCGGTGATCGCGAGACGGGCACAGATGGCGACGCGCGTACGGATCGCGAGACGGGTACGCGGAACACGAAGGCCCGGAGCCGAGAGACCTTGGGCAAGGGGCAGCACAGAGAGCACCGTGTCTCCTCATCTTTTCCCGCGCCACGTTGGCGCGGGCCGGAGTTGGCACTGATCCCGACGGCGCGGCGCGAACATTGAGCGCCGAGTCGACCGGGGAGTTGCCGGGGCTTCGTAGGGCCGGTCCCTCCACCCCTCTGGATGATTCGCGAGGAACGATACAAGACTCCCGGCGCTGCCTGCCAACGGGTTCCCGGCAACGCAATCGGCAGGTCGGGCCGACCACGACGCTGACGCCGTATCGCGTGTAGCCGCTGACCTCCAGGCCCGATCCCAGGCCGGAAGTGCGTGCCACGTCGCCCGTCTTGCGGACGCTCGGCGCAGGTCGCGCGCTGGGCGCTCCGCCAAGCGATTACCATCCCTCCGGGATGATCTGGTCCAAACCGCCACAAACTCCGGACACAGTCTCCGGCCGACGCGCGACAACGACGAGGAGCAGACCACGTGAGCCGACCGCACGCTCGCCCACACCCCGGGACAACGCCGGGCGAGACGCCGCTCGGGGAGCCCCGCTGGCCGATGGCCACGGCCGTGCTGGCCGCCATGGCGCTGACGCTGCTGCTCCCCGACGACCTGCGGCTGGCGCCCGCTTGGGTGCTGCCCTCCGTGGAGGGGCTGCTCCTGCTCACGTTGATCGCGGGCGACCCGGGCCGGATCGACCGCCGCTCCGTCGCGCTTCGTGCCGTGTCGATCGCGCTGGTCTGCGTTCTCGCTCTCGGTGCCGTCTGGTCGACTGTCCAGCTGATCGACGACATCCTGCACAACGGGAAGGAGACGGCATCCGCCACCAGTCTGCTCCAGACCGGAGCCAACGTCTGGGTCGGAACCGTCCTCGCCTTCTCCTTGCTGTACTTCGACCTCGACGGCGGTGGTCCCGCGGCCCGTGTTCAGCGGATGCCCGCCCACCCGGCCCTCGCCTTCCCGCAGCAGCTCAGCCCTGAACTCGCCCCCGCCGATTGGCGACCTCGGTACGTCGACTACCTCTATCTCGCGCTGACCAACGCCACCGCCTTCAGCCCCACGGACGTGATGCCGCTGGCACCCTGGGCCAAGATCACCATGGCGGTCCAGTCCCTCGTTTCTCTACTCATCCTGGGCCTGGTCGTCGCGCGGGCCGTCAATGTCCTTACTTGAGACGGACGGCACGCTCCTCAACCGGATCCGCCGGGGCGGCGGCGGCACGCAGCGCAGCCTCCACCCGGCGGTTGCTGGTCATCGTCGCGGTGACGGTGGTCATGGTGAGGAGGAGGCCGGCGGCGGCGTAGAGCGGGGTGCGGACGTCGAAGGTCGTGGCCAGCCAGCCGCCGAGGAAGGCGCCGAACGGGGCGGCGCACATGGCGAGCATGCGGGAGGTGGAGGCGACCCGGCCCATCAGGTGGGCGGGGACGATCGACTGTCGCAGGGAGGGGGCGAGCACCATCGTGGCGCCCATGCCCGCGCCGCAGACGGCGAGCGCGAGGCCGGCGACGTACGGGTTCGGGGCGGCGGCGAGGCCCAGGACGGCAAGTCCCTCGACCGCGGCCGTGCAGGTCAGCGCGGTGCCGGTGCCGAGTCGGCGGCCGAGGAAGGAGGCGATGCCCGCGCCGAGCAGACCGCCGGTGGCCTCCGCCGTGAGGAGCAGGCCGAAGCCGAAGGTGTCGATGCCGAGCCGTTCGTGCGCGAAGAGGGCGAGTACGGTCTCCACGGCGAGGAAGGCGATGTTCCCGACCGCCGGACGCAGCGCGAGCCCGAGCAGCAACTGGTCCCGGAAGACGTACGAGGCGCCGGCCCGCGCCTGCCGCAGCAGCGACTCACGGGCCTGCGGTACGGGCAGGGGTGCGGCAGGCAGCGACCGCACCAGAACTGCGGAGACCGCGAACGACACCGCGTCGGCGAGCAGCGGAACCGACCGCCCGAGCGCGAGCAGGGCACTGCCCGCGGGCGGCCCGGCGAAGCCGGACGCGGCGGTCTGGGTTCCGCGCAGGCGGGAGTTGGCGCGCTCCAGGAGCGCGGGGTCGCGGCCGAGCAGATCCGGTAGATACGCCGTGGCGGCCGTGTCGAAGAAGAGTCCGCCGAGGCCGAGGAGGAAGGCGACGGCCGCGAGCAGGGGAATGCTCAGCACGTCGAGCACGGCCGCTGCGGCCGGCATCGCGAGCAGCACCGCACGCGCCGCGTCCGTGACCCACATCGTGCGCCGGCGGTCCCAGCGGTCCACCAGCGCGCCGCCGAGCACCCCGAAGAGCAGCCACGGCAGCGTTCCGGCGGCCGTGACGACGGCGAGGGCCATCGGATCCCGCGTCAACGTCAGCGCGAGCAGCGGCAGTGCGGCATGTGTCACCCCGTCACCGAGCGAGGACACCGTCTGAGCAGTCCAGAGCCGGCCGAACCCGGTCGGCAACTTCCGATCCTCCGAGGTCACTTGGCGTCCCCCTCCGCCTGGTCTCCGGACGCCGGGTGGAACAGTGCGAAGACGAGTGACGCGTCCGGCAGGGAAGGATCGGACAGTTCCCGGTACTCGTCCACCAGCGCCTGCAGTCGAGCCCCCAGCTCCGCGAACTGCTCCTCGGTGAGCCGCAGATGCGCCATCCCGACGTGCCGCTCGCGATCCGCCGGTGCCGCCTCCAGGTCCGCCACCGCATGCCGCATCAGCACATCCGGGCCTCCCTCGCCCGGATCCGGCAGTTCGATCGACCGCGCGGCCATCGCGTAGTACCGCTCGGTGACCCCCCGAACCTTCCGCGTGCGCACCACCTTCACCAGGCCGGCGCGTTCGAGCAGTCGTACGTGGTAGCTGGAACTCCCCTTCGCGAGGCCCACTCGCTCGGCGATCTGGGTGATCGTCGCGGGCTCGAAGCGGAGCACGGCCATGATCCGGTGACGCGTCAGATTGGAGACGGCGCGCAGCTGTTCGTCCGTGGTGACGTGGAACGTCTCGGGGAGATCCTCGGTAGGCATGCCCTCAATGGTCAACACTTCTTGACCATTTGGCAAGGGAGTTTCGTTCGAGCTTCCGAAGTCGACCGTTCCGCACGTGAGGCCTCCGCGTCGGGCGGACCGGCGTTTTGACGAATGCCAAAGGGAGGCGCGCCGGTACGGGCGTTCAGCCGATGGGCGGCGTGGTTGGCTGTCTGCCCCGGCGGGCCCGCCTGCGTCCGGCGCACGTGTGCGGCACCGAAGGGCGTATCCACACCCGACGGCCGGCCATTCAGGGGCCACCCGACGCACCACGAACTGCCGAGAATCCGGAAGATACTGAGCGTCGCGCTGCCGTGGCGCGGGCGGTCGCCCAGGCTACGGTCGCGGGTATGGCGGATGATCGACAAGGGTGGCTGAGGTGTCTGCTCGGCGGAGCGGTGTTCGTGGTCTGCATGGCCGGAACAACGCTGCCGACGCCGCTCTATCCCCTCTACCAGGAGAAGTTCGGGTTCTCCGAACTGACCGTCACGGTCGTGTACGCCGTCTACGCCTTCGGTGTCATCGGCGTGCTGCTGCTGGCGGGCAATGCGTCCGACACGATCGGCAGGCGACCGACTCTGCTGTGGGGCCTGGGATTCGCGGCGGCGAGCGCCGTCTGCTTCCTGTGCGCCGACGCCCTGGGCTGGCTGTACGCGGGCCGGCTGCTGTCGGGCTTCTCGGCCGGCCTGTTCACGGGAGCCGCCACCGCGTACGTCATGGAGCTGGCCCCGCCCGGCGGTGCCTCCCGCGCGACGCTCGTGGCGACGGCCGCCAACATGGGCGGGCTGGGCTGCGGCCCACTCCTGGCAGGTCTGCTCGCCGAGTACGCCCCCGAGCCGCTGCTGTTGCCGTTCGCCGTGCACCTCGCCCTGGTCACGGTCTCGGCCGGCGTCCTGCTGTGGCTGCCCGAGACGGTCGAGGAGCGGCAGCCCCTCTCGTCCGTACGGCCGCAGCGACCCGCGCTGCCGGCCCAGGTGAGGGCGGTGTTCGTGCCGGCGGCCATCGCCTCATTCGCGGGGTTCGCCCTGTTCGGTGTGTTCACCTCGGTCAGTCCCGCGTTCCTCGCCCGCTACCTGCATGTCGACAATCACGCCGTCAGCGGCCTGGTCGTCGCGCTGGCCTTCTTCGCCTCCACCGCAGGACAACTGGCCGCCGGCCACTTCGGGGCGGCGCGCTCGCTGCCCCTGGGCTGTGCCGTGCTCTTCGTCGGCCTGGTCCTCCTCGCCGGCGCCATGTACGCGGAGCTTTTGGTGCTCGTCGTCCTGTCCGCCGTCGTCGGCGGCACCGGGCAGGGACTCGCCTTCCGCGCGGCGCTGTCCGCCGTCGCGGCCGCCGCACCGCCCGACCGGCGTGCGGCGGTCATCTCGGCCCTGTTCGTGGTCGCGTACACGGGAATCTCGATTCCGGTCATCGGCGTCGGCCTGCTCGCCGATCCGCTCGGTCTGGAGGGCGCGGGGCTCGTGTTCATCGCCTGCATGCTGGCGCTGGTCGCCTCCGCCGGCGTCTACCTGCTCCGACGGATGCGGCCCGCAGTGCCTTGACCGACGTCGGCGGCGGAGGACTGGTTCACGCGAGACCAACTCAGGGCAGGAAGCCTGAGGGGCGGCTGATGTAAGGGGGGATGCCGCATGATGTTCGGATATTCGGACGACTGGTTGGCGCTGCTGTTCATCCCGGTGGTGCTCTGGGTTCCTGCCGGGCCGTTTCTGATGGGTGGCATGGGGGTGTGGTGTGCCCGTCGACCCGGCTGGAAGCCGCGCCTCGTGTCCGTGTTGCTCCCGGCCGTGCCGGTAGGAGTTTTGGGGACGGTCCAGATCGCTGGCCTGATCCGCCTGAAGGAGGAGACCTGGCTGGAGGACCTCCTGGGCTTCCTGGGCGTCTACGTCGTGGGCATCACGGTGCTGCCCTGGCTCATCGGCTACGGCGCGACACGCGTGACCCACGCCGTACGCTCCCGCCGGAGCGGCGCCCGACCACCGGCCTAGCCCGCGCGCAAGCCGCGGCGACTCATGGGGCCGCGCCGGCCTGACCCACCATAGATCTGGCCTCGCCGGCTGTCTGAACAGAAACTCCGACTCGGAGGACTGGAGGACCAGAAGACTAATGGTCGAGCAGCGGCAGTGCGGCGAACGCGTGGTCCTGCCAGATCATGCGCGAGGCTTCCTCCGGATATGCGGCGAGGCTCTCCCGGTTCTCGATGTCGAAGAGCCGCACGAGGCGCTCTCGGGTGTCGTACGCGGGCCAGCCCGGATCGCCGTGGGCGGCGAAAGACGTCCACGCGTCCCGCATGCGCGCGGACAGCTCCTCCGCCTCCGGGGACGGGCTCTCGCCGATCAGCGCCGCGGGCTGGCCGCGGTCGAGGTTGCCGAAGACCAGGGGCACGTCGAGGCCGTGGCAGGCACCGAGGGCACCGCCCATCCCCGGGGCGGACCAGGTCAGCTCGTAGACGTGGGCCCGGCCACCGGCAGCGGTCTGGGCCTGGGCGAGGTGGAGCGAGGGCATGCGGAACAACCAGTCGGAGCTGACCAGCTCGTAGAGGTCGTCCGGGCCGGCGGCGGGGAACGCCTCGTGGTAGCGGTGTGCGGCGTCCCGACCGGGGCCGAAGACGTGCAGGGCGGTCTCGGCCTGCTCCGGCGTGACCTGGCCGAGCACTCCGTCGAGTGCGGCCAGCAGCCGTGTCTCGTCGCGGGTGTGGCCGGTGAGGAGTTCGACGTCCCGCCCGGCGCCGTTCGCCAGGGCCTGCCACGGGGTGACCGGCAGCGTGTCGCCGTCGATGACCGGCGAGAAGAGGATCGCCCGGTGAGCGACCGGCCCCCAGCGGTCCGCCCAGATGTTCGCCTTGGCACCGACCGCGTCACTGGCGGCGGCCAGCCGGGTGGGGTCCACCCCGGACAGGTCGGCCACCGTGGGCCGTAGCCCCAGCTCGGCGGCGCATGGGGCGGAGATGTCGGCGGCCAGCTCCGGCGTGAAGTACGTGCCTTGCACGCTCTGTGCCACGGCCCGGCAGAAGAGCCCGGCCGCGCGTTCCGTCGCCAGCAGGGCGGCGACCGATCCGGCCCCCGCCGACTGCCCGAAGACCGTGACGCGGCCCGGGTCGCCGCCGAAGGCCCGGATGTTGTCGCGCACCCACTCCAGGGCGGCGATCTGGTCCAGCAGGCCCCGGTTGGCGGGCGCCCCTTCGATCTGCCCGTACCCCTCCAGGCCCACCCGGTAGTTGAACGTCACCACGACGACGCCGTCCTGTGCCAGGCGGCCACCGTCGTACTCGGGAAGACCGGACATGCCGATCGAGTAGGCGCCACCCTGGATCCACACCATCACCGGCAGACCTGCGCCGGGGCTCGGGTCGGGCGACCAGACGTTGACCGTCAGCCAGTCGTCGCCCGCGGCGTCCCGCGCCAGTGCGTCCATGCCGAAATGGCCGCCCTGCGGCGGCGGCGGGCCGTACGACAGCGCCGACCGCACCCCGTCCCATCCCTCTACGGGCCTCGGCGCGGCGAAACGCAGCCGGCCGACCGGCGGTTCGGCGAACGGAACGCCGCGAAAGACCGCCACCCCCGCCTCACCACTGCCGCTCAGCACCCCGCCCGCCACGCGGACCTCGGGCCGGGCCCCGAAGACACCGGACGGCTCGGACGCACCAACGGTCATGACAACTCCCTCACTGGGCGGCCTGAACGTTCCGGGATCATGCCTCGCCGCCCCGACACGCGCCACGCATTTGCGTAGGTGTCGTGGGAGCGCAGAGATCACCCTGCGCGTACTGGGGGAGCGGGTACGGTCCACAACATGGTGGGCGACTTCGATGCAGCTGTGGCGATGCAGGACGGCATATCGGACCGGTCGGAGGCATGGGACTTCATCCGAGCCTTCGCGGCCGGGTGGCACACACCCTTGACCGCAGGTGACGGTGTCGGGGAGGAAGACCTCCGGCAGATCGAGGGGCGTCTCGGGCTGTCGCTGCCCACCGCTCTACGCGAGGCGTACCTCCTGTTCGGTCGACGTCCGGAGTTGTTCGATCAGCAAGATCCGATGCTTCCTCCCTCAGGCCTCTTCGTTCACGAGGACCTCGGAGGCGTGCTGTGCTTCCGCAGCGAGAACCAGGGATGCGCCTTCTGGGGCGTGCGCCTGTCCGATCTGGGAGAGGCTGATCCCCCCGTCGTCGTCCAGGCACGTGGGGGATGGCAGCCGTTCATGGACAAGGTCTCGCTGGCGTGTGTGGAGTTGATCCTTTCCGAGACCTTGTTCGGCGATGGGCCCCTCTACAACGCCTGCGAGTTGCCGGCCGAGGTCGTGAGCGAGATTCCGCAGCTCTTCCACCGGGTCGCTCTGCCGGACTATCCGATGTGGACGGGCGATGACGAGTCTCCGGTCCGCTGGTTCTCCGCTCCTGGCCTTCTCTTGCGGCAGGACGGGTTGATGGCCGAGTCCTGGCTGCATGTCCGGGGGAGGACGCTGGCCCACCTCTCGTCTGCCTGCAGCACAGTCCCGGGGCGGTGGGCCCAGTGGCAGGGCACGGAACCGACGCTGGTGGACGAGCTGCCCTTCTAGGGCCGCCATAGGGACTCGCGCGGCAGCACGGCATCGTTGAGGCGCCCTACATCGATTCGTCATCGTCGAGGCGTCGCCCGCTGAGGCTGATGCCGCCGACGTGGTGACGCCCACCTGGGCGGGACTATGCCGCGTGGCAACGTGACCTTCAGCAAGCGGAAGACCGTCTCGACGCTATCGCCAAGCAGCTTTATCCCGACGCCGGCGAACGGATCCGGCTTCTACTGGCCTGGGTCGGCACGCCCGCCAGAAGGGCCAGTGGTGGGGTGAAGTGGTACGGCATGACGGTGCTCCGCCTACTCTTGGCCGAGGATCCCGGCCTCGTCCTCGCTGCGTGTACCGGGTCCCGACTCTGTCCGGTGCATCTCGACGGAGCTGCCGAGCTGTTCTCCGCTCTCGAATGGACCCGGGCACAGGGCCACCAGCTACCGGAGCCGCTGAGGTCGCTGCTCATCGAGCACATCCGGGCGGGCGGCACCGACGCCATGCGGTTCCGCATGCGTCGCGGCTACTACGACGCCCAACGGACCGTCTGACACCCTCTCGTCGCCGCCCTGTCGATATGCCCAGCGCTCCTTTGGCGTCGTGGCCCCCTGGGTTCAAGGCGGGGCGGATGACCGGGACGAGCTCGTGGCGGCAGGTCCTGGCTGAGGATGCGTCCTGTTCCGGAGCGGGCGGTGTGCGTAATAGTCGGGGGATGACGTACGACATTCCTGCCCACGAGCGGGCTTTGGCCTTCGATCGGGCCGCAGGTGCGTATGCCGAGTACCGGCCGCGGTACCCCACGGCGGTCTTCGAGACGGTGGAGGAGTTCAGCGGGCGGCGACTTGCCGGCGCTCGGGTGGCGGATGTGGGCGCCGGGACCGGGATCGCCGCCCGGGGGCTGCTTGAGCGCGGGGCTCGGGTGGTGGGTGTGGAGCCGGGGGCCGGGATGGCGGCGCAGTTCCGGCGTGAGCTGCCGGGGGTCCCGCTCGTGCGGGGGGACGGCAACCGACTGCCGCTGGCCGACGGTTCGCTCGATTTCGTCTCGTACGCCCAGTCCTGGCACTGGACCGATCCTGGACGCGCCGTCCCGTCCGCTGTGCGGGTCTTGCGTCCCGGGGGTGCTCTGGCGTTGTGGTGGAACGATCCGGACCCGTCGGTGCCGTGGGTGGCGGAGCAGGGGGCAAGGATCGAGAAGTGGCTGGGGCCCGGCTTCTACATCTCCAATGTGGAAACGCCGGCCGGGCTTTGCTGGAGGACGCGTACGCTCCGCTGGTCGCGCCGGGTCTCCGTCGACTTCCACCTCGCGAAACGGGCCACTCATTCGGCCTTTATCGTGCTCGGCGAGCCCGGGGCCATGGCCTTCCTTACGGCGGAGCGGAAGCACCTGGCCCGGCTGTTCCCCGGCGGTGAGCTGGACGAGCCGTACGTGACGTCCGTTGCGGTAGCCGTACGTCCCGGCTGACCGGGACGCTGCGCTGCGCGTCCCAGGGGGCCGTTCCCTGCCTCTGCGCCGACGCGCCGAAGTGGCGTTGGGCGCCGTTGAGCTGCGCGAGCCCGGCCAGCGGCGGCAGCGGCTGGACGTACGGGGTGAACTCGCCGAGCAGGTCCGGGACGTGTCGGTGGCCGTCGGGCTCGGTGTCGGGCCGGCACCTCTACCAAAGCCAGTGGCCAGACGATGGCGCGCAGCGATCAGCAGGAGGCATGGTCCCGAAGTGATCATTGACTGAATTTTCAGTCTGGGGCAGCATGCGGGGGACATCCACCCCCTCCCTCCACCTAGGAGTTCCATGGACACGTCCCCGACGTCTCGACGCCGACTGCTCCAGCTCGGCGCGGCAGCTCTGCCGCTCGCGGCCCTCGGATCGGCGCTGCCCACAGTCGCTCGCGCCGCCACCAGCTCGTCCGGCGCCACCAGCCCGTCCGCCGCCACGCTGCGGATGCCCGCGGAGCACGACCGCCACGTGCGCACCTTCATGGCCTGGCCCGCGCTGTCGTCGGTCTGGACCCCGTACTACAGCGGTGTGCGCAGCGACATCGCGAGAGTGGCCGACGCGATCTCCCGCTACGAGCCGGTCACGGTGCTCGCTCGACCCGAGTTGGCGGCGGAGGCCCGGTACGCCTGCGGAGCCGGTGCCTACCACGGCATCGAGGTCGTCGAGATAGCCAACGACGACCTGTGGATCCGCGACTTCGGTCCCACCTTCGTGGTCGCCCCCGGCGCCGTCGCGGGCGTGGACACCAACTTCAACGGCTGGGGCAAGACCGGCACACCGTACGCGCAGCCCTACGCGAACGACGCCGCCGCGGCTGCGACACTGCTCGGCCGGTACGGCGTCCAGCGCGTGCAGGCAGGGTTCGTCGGGGAGGGCGGCTCGCTGGAGACCGATGGCCAGGGCACCCTGCTGGCCACGATCAGCTCGCTCGTCAACAGCAACCGCAACCCGGGTAGGACTCAGGACCAGGTCGAGCAGGCGATGAAGTCGGCGCTCGGCATCGACAAGGTGATCTGGGTGCCCGGACTCGCCGGACAGGACATCACCGACTGCCACATCGACTGCCTGGCCCGCTTCACCGCACCGGGGCGCGTCATCCTCGACAAGCCCGGCCCCGGCACCGACCCCAAGTGGGTCGCCGTCTACAACGAGACCAAGCAGATCCTGCTGAGCGCCACCGACGCGCAGGGACGTCCGCTGACCGTCACCGAACTCCCCGGCCCTGAGCGCAGCCGCATCCGCGGCAAGGACAGGGGCCCCGCCTTCCTCTCCAGCTACACCAACTACTACACCGCCAACGGCGCGGTTCTCGTTCCCCAGTTCGGCGACAGCGCCGCCGACAGCGTGGCCTACAACATCCTCGCGGCCGCCTACCCCGGCCGGACCATCGTCCAGCTCGACATCGACAACATCGCGACCGGCGGTGGCGGCATCCACTGCTCCACCCAGTCACAGCCGGTCGTTCCCCCCGCCCTCTGAGCGGGCGACACCGGACGAAACGCTGGTCGCCGCCCGCCGGCGGCGACCAGCCCTCCTGGAGAGTGGTATGTGGAACCGGGTGTTCCCATTGATCGCCGATCTCGCGCTGATAGCCGTGACCGCGGCGACGATCGCAGCCCTGTTGGACTGGGACAGCTGGAGCTCCGAGCAGAGCGCACTCGTTGGAACAGCGGGCCAGATCACCGCGGTCGCAGGCGCGGCAGCGACGGTGCTCGTCCGCCGGCGATGGACCGCAACGGCACTGGTCGCCGCTGCGGTGATCGTGGCATTCGAGCCGCTGACCGGCGGAGCTCTGACCGCCGTGGCCTACACGACGGGCCTGAGCTGGGCCCGTCTCCACCACCGAGTCCTCCTCCTGAGCGTGTCCGTGACGGTGCCGGTGGCGGTCACCGCAGCCAATTCGGCCGTCGAGCCGGCGCCGATCCTCGAGTACGACGTGATGGTCGTCCTCGTCACGGGCATCGTGTGCGGGGTTCTGCCCGGCCTCGCCGGGGCGCTGGCAGGTCAGCGCGAGCGGTTGGTCCAGGCCCTGGAGGAGCGCAACGCCTTCCTGGAGCGGGCCCACCACTCGGCGGAGGAACAGGCCAGATCCCGCGAGCGTTCGCGGATCGCCGGCGAGATGCACGATCTGCTCGGTCACCGGCTGAGCCTCATCGCCCTGCACTCCGGCGGCCTCGAGTTGGCCAGCGAGACGGGTGATCCCGAGGTGCACCGAAGTGCGCGCCTGGTGCACAGCACGGTGCGCCAGGCGATGGCCGAGCTACGGGACGTACTGGGGGTCCTGCGCGCGGGGGATCCGCTGTCGGGCACTTCGGAGCCGCTGACCGCGAGGACGGGCACCCACGCGGAGGTCGCCGCGCTGGTCGCCCAGTCCCGTACGGCCGGCATCGCGGTGCACCTCGACTGGTCCGGCGAGGACCTGACCGGGGAGAGCCCCACCGCTCGGCGCGCCGTGGATCGGGTGATCCGCGAAGGCCTGACCAATGTGCACAAGCACGCGGCCGCGGCGGACGTGCAGGTCGTCGTACGCAGAGAAACCGAGCAGGTGCGGGTCGATGTGCGCAACGGACCCGAGAACCAGGCCGCACGAGCGGTCAGGCTTCCGGGCGGCGACCTCGGACTCGTCGGCCTCCACGAGCGGATCCGTCTGCTCGGCGGCACGCTGCGCGCCGAACCGGCGAACGACGGCGGGTACGCGGTCGACGCCCGCATCCCGTTGGGCGCCGGCCTCGCTGTGGCGAGCGCGCCCGCCCCGGCCGGACGGCACGTAGTGGCAGCGGCGCGGACATGGCCGCACCGGCTCGTGACCGCTGCGGCCATGGCCCTCGGCGTGGTGGGCGTGGTCGCCCTGCAGTTCGTCACCCTCGCGTTCGTCCCGTACCCGGAGGTGGACGAGACCTCCGACATCGACGAGGTCGCCATCTCCATGACCTTCCGCCACCCCACGACTTGAGGCTTCAGCTGTGATCCGTGTTCTCCTCGCCGACGACCAGGAACTGGTCCGCGCCGGCATCAGACTGGTGCTCAAGCACGCCGGCGACATCGATGTCGTGGCCGAGGCGTCGGACGGCCACGAGGCGTCCGTGCTCGCCGCCCGGCACGAGGTGGACGTCGCGATGCTCGACATCCAGATGCCCGGCATCGACGGACTACGCGCGGCGGAACGGATCGCCGAGCGGACCCCGTCGATCCGTGTGGTCATGCTCACCACCTTCGGCGAACACGTCTACGTGGAGCGCGCTCTGAAGGCGGGCGTGACCGGATTCCTCCTCAAGGACAGCACCCCACAGGAACTCATCCAGGCTGTCCGTAGGGTCGCCTCCGGCGCGCCGGTCGTGTCCCCCCAGATCACCCGGCACCTCATCGACCGCTACCTCGACAGCGACGAGGAGCCGGCCGATCCACGCCTGGGCAGAATCGCCGACCTCACCAGCCGGGAGCGCGAAGTCCTCGCGATGGTCGGCACCGGCGCCTCCAACGCGGAGATCGGCAAGCGGCTGCACCTGGGCGAGGGCACGGTCAAGGCATACGTGAGCCGCATGCTGACGAAGCTGCGCTGCGCCAACCGCGTCCAGGCGGCCATCCTGGCTCGCCGCGCCCGACTCCTTCAGGGCGAGCGGTGACCGACCTTCGGTGAAGGACGCGGAAGGGGAGCGGTGGATCGCCTGTCCGCCCCCGGACCGGCCCCCGACCCGGCGCCCGACCCGGCCCCCGGGCCGGGTGCGGACGTCTGCTCGTCCGTACCCGGGCCGGGTGCGGACGTCTGCTTATCCGCAGGCAGCTCCCTGCCCGGGGCCGCGTCGGAAGCCTGCCGCGGCGGTTGGGCGCCAGCGGCACTGACCGCGAGGAAGGCACCTGCCGCACCGGCGACGACGAACTTGGATACGAGCGCGGTCCAGCGCATCAGGGACTCCACGGGTGGGTGGTCGCGGTCAGGAGGCCGTGACCGGTGACGTTCTGGATCTGAAGCCCCGGCCTCGCGTTGACCTCCAGGATCAGCGGCCCCCGGTCGACGTCGACCACGATGTCCGCGCCCAGATAGTGCAGGCCGGTCGCCGCCGCGCACCGGCGTGCCGCGTCGAGTACCTCCGGCCAATGCGGAACGGTCGCGCCGATCAGACGCGTGCCGGTGTCCGGGTGGGTCTCGGTCGGCACCTTTCCGACCAGGGCGTGGGTGATCCGGCCGGTGGCAAGGTCAACGGCGGCGCCGATGGCCTTCTGGTGCAGGTTGGCTCGCCCGCCGCTGAAGCGGGTGGGCAGCCGCAGCATCGCCAGTTGGGGTCTGTCCCGGTCACAGATCACCCGGATGTCCGGAAGCCCCTGGTGGGAGAGCCGGGCCAGGTCGGGGTGGGCCCGGATCAGGGGTTCGAACATGGCCCAGTCGGCAGGGCGCGGGGAGAAGTCTCCGTCCAGGATGCGACGCAGCTGGTCGGCGACCAGCTCTCTGGAGATCCGTTTGCCGGAGGAGGACGTCCAGTTCCGGCGACGCCGGCCGAAGGCCAGCAGGATGCCGTTGCCGCCCAGGCTCTGGTTCGGCTTGAGAGCCCAGCTGTCGGGCAGGCCGTCCCAGTCGAGGGAGGCGATCTCCCGGCGCGAGCGCAGCAGGGCCAGGGTGGGGGAGGTGGGGGCACCGACCTCGGCCAGCGCCTCCTTCGTGGCGTACTTGTTGTTGACGAGCCGGATGGCGGCCGACGAGTTGTGCCGGGCGATCCGGGCGTTGCGCAGGTTCATGCCCATGACCGGGTCCCAGCCGCGAAGCCGTATCATGCCTTCGCCTCCTGCCTCTTGGCCGCGGGCGCGAACCGGAAGAGCTCGCTCAGACGAAGCCCGCGGTACGTTCCCGCGATCGACGTCCACACCGCGCACACGATCGCGAGCTGCAGGGGTACCGACTCCGCGACCTCGCGCACGTACGGCGTCAGGAGGAGCAGCGCCACAAGGACGGCCGTGCCCATGGTCAGGGCGGCTCCCGTGGCCGCGGCCCTCACGCCGTCGAGATCCCACGCCTCCCACAGACGCTCGGTGACGATCGCCGTGACGACGACCGGCAGCGACATCCCCCAGGAGTCGGAGAGTCCGAAGCTGCCCAGGCCGAGTTGGGCGGCGATGAGGCCCGACGTGACCACCGCGATCAGCACGCCGAGCCGGGCGACCCGCGGAAGGTGCAGACGGCGCAGCAGCGGCTGCATGGCGAACCCGAGCGCGAACATCACGAGCGTCAGCGGTACGCCGAGGGGCAGACCGGCTTGCGCGTACGCCAAGGCCAGCAACACCGGGCTGAACGTACCCAGCGTGTTCAGCCCGACGACCACCCGGAGTACCACGATCAGCAGGGCCGCCAGGGGCAGCAGCGCCATCATGGACACCGGGTCGATCGCCGGCGCCTTGGCGAACAGAATGCGCAGCGCCGACGGCGCGGCGGTGGAATCGGGCTGGGTGAGCAGTCGCTTGCCCACGGCCACTTGAAGCCCCTGAACCTCCTGGCGGCCGAGCAGGACGGGGGTCTCGCGCTTGGACCGATTGTTGACGCTGAGCTTGGCGACGAACGACCGGCCGGCCAGCCGCACGGTGCTGTCGACCACCGGGCGCCGCTCACGGCCGAGCGCCGAACCCACGGTGATCCTGGGCGCCGCATCGAGGTCGAAGCCGAGCTCCTTCGCCAGCGCCGTGTCCACCGACGACGCCGACGCACCGGTGTCGATCAGGGCGAGGACCTCGAAACTCCGCCCTGTCGGACCGCTGATGCGCACCATCTCGCGTTCGCCGACGACCTCGGACGACCCGCTGAGGGGTCGGTCGGGGGAGCCGAGCAGCCCGAGGAGCAGGAAGCCCAGACAGGCCACGGCCGCCAGGACCTTCACGAACACGGGTACCTTCGTGCGGCCCGCGCGGTGGACGTCGGCCGCCCGGTCTCCGCTGAGCGCACTCTCTTCGTACTTCTGCAGGTCTTGCATGGGAAAAGCCTTGGTCAGGGGACCGGCTTCCAGTAGTACCGATCGGCCCGAGGAGGGCAACGAAAGTCACCCATGGACCGCCGAACGCCGCTGGAGGCGAATACTGCTGTCGAAGTGGCCTGTTCGGCCGGCCATCCGCCCCGTCAACTCCCACTACGCCAGCAACGAACATCAGCTGGATCGATAGGGGCCGTTGAGCCTGTCACCAGGGCACTGATCCACCGTCGTCGAAGAATCCGCCGGTCGGTCCGTCGTCGGGCAGGGTCGCGAGGTGAATCGCGATCGCCGCGCCCTGCTGGGGAGTCCGGACGCCCTGGAACCCGTTGAGGTCGGTGGCGGTGAAGCCGGGACAGCCGGAGTTGATCAGGATGCTGGTGTCGCTCAGTTCCTTGGCATATTGGACGGTGACGGCGTTGAGGAACGTCTTGGACGCCAAGTACGCAGCGGGAACCGGGCCCATGTCGATGCCGGGCGTGGTCTGCAGGATGAGCGAGCCGACGCTGCTGGACATGTTCACGATCCGTGGCGATGCCGAGCCGCGCAGCATGGGCAGCATCGCGTTGGTGACGCGGATGACCCCGATCACGTTGGTTTCCACGACGGCTCGTACGGTCGCGGGATCGACCGTGGTGGGCGTCTGCGGCATACCGCCGGTGATCGCGGCGTTGTTGACCAGGACGTCGAGCCCTCCTGCGCGATCGGCGATCAGCTCGGCGGCGGCGGCCACACTTGCGTCGTCCGCCACGTCGAGCGGAACGCCGAACGCGTCGGTGCCGGCTGCGCGTAGCTCCTCCACCGCGGTGTCGCGGCGCTGTTGATCCCGCGCGCCCACGCCGATTCGCCAGCTGAGGGAGCCCAGGCCCGCCGCGATCGCGTATCCGATTCCCTTGTTCGCACCGGTCACCAGCGCGATCCTCTGTTCACTCATGTCAGCAAGCGTGGTGCCGACTCGGGTGGGCGTCCAAGACCGACTGGGTGTGCGGTGATACCGCACGGATATCGGTCCTGGTGAGCGCCGGATACGATGACGCGGTGGAGACGCGAGAGCTACGGTATTTCGTCGCCGTCGCGGAGGAGTTGCACTTCGGTCGGGCGGCGCAGCGGCTCGCCATGGCGCAACCACCGCTGTCACGGGCGATCCAGCAGCTCGAGCGGCGGCTAGGAGTGGTTCTGCTGCACCGCACCGCTCGCGCGGTCGCCCTGACCGAGGCCGGGTCGGTGCTTCTGCGGGAGGCCCGGGCCGCACTCGACGCGGTCGAAGCGGCCGAGCGCCGCACCCGTCGTGCAGCTGCCGAACAGCCCGGAGTGGTGCTGGCCACGAAAGCCGGAGCGGCCGGCGAACTGTTGTCGAAGCTGCTGGACGCCTACGCCGCCGAGCCCGGCGCGGTCGCCGTCGAGGTGATGCTGTGCGGGCCTGGCGAGCAGGAAAGGCTGCTGCGCGACGGGCGTGCAGACGTTGCTCTGCTCCAGCGGCCCTTCGACACGACGGCCGGGCTCGACACCGAGGACCTGCACACCGAACAGCAGGTCGTGGTCCTGCCCGCGGGGCACCCCCTGGCCAACCGCCCCCATATGTCGATGGCCGACGTCACCACCCTGACGGACCTTCCCCTGCCACGCTGGCCCCGACGGGTCGGGGGCTATCCGGACGGACCAGGCCCGCAGGTACGCGACCACACCCAGCTGTTCCAACTGATCGCGCTCGGACGGGCCTGCGCGGTCGTGCCCGAGTCCCTCCGAGCCCACCTGCGCGACGATCACGCGACGGTGCTAGTCCCGGACGCACCCGCTGTCACAACCGTCATCGCCTGGCCACCACACAGCAGATCCAAAGCCGTCGCCGACCTCGTCCGCACCGCGACACGCCTCTAGCCGGCAGCGAGAGCGGGTAGCCAGAGGATTGCCCCGCTGGCGACGGCCGGCGCCCATGGGCGCCCGCCGCTGGCGAGCTCGCCGAAGCGCTACACCCCGCGTTCCGGCTGAGCGCCGCAGTCAGCCCTCAACCTCTCGCGAGGTGCCCCGGGACCCTCGTTACGCGCCTCAGGGGGGGCGCTCGGTTCGATCCGGGCCGCGATGCCGCCAAGGATCACTTCGAGCCCGATCGTTCCAGTCGGTGGCCTGGCTCGTCCTCCTGCTGCCCTTCACTCTCCGCCTCGCCGGGCAGAACGCCAGCCCCACAGCAGCCGCTCTCGTCATCGCCGAGGCCGTCTGGTTCCTCGCCGTGCTGATCGCCCTTCGCCTCGACGATCTCGATCGGCCCGGTCCCGCCGAGGCCGTCCTGCGCCGTCTCACCTACGGCCCGAGAGCCCGACGGCGCGCTTGAGACGCGGCGTCCAGAAACCGCGGGGCGCGACAACAAGGCGGTGCGGTGCCGGCACGACATCATCGAAGGCACGCAGCCCGCTGCGACCGACACACCCCGCCGTCGGGCCGACCTCCCGACCGCGCTTCCCACCCCGGCAGAGGGCCGTACCAAGGAGGATCCTCATGGACCGACTGGACATCATCGACACCTGCAACCGCATGGCCTGGCACGCGGACCAGCGCGAATGGGAGGCGCTGGCCGATCTGTTCGCCGACGAGGCGACGCTCGACTACACCAGTCTCAACGGTGGTGAGCCCGTCACCCTCACCCCGGCGCAGATCGTCGAGGGCTGGCGGACGGGCCTCGAGGCGTACGCCGCCACCCAGCATCTCCTCGGCACCCACCTGGTCACCGTCGACGGCGACGGCGCCGTGTGCACCGCCACCTTCCAGGCCACCCACCGCAAGGCGAACGCCTCCCGGTGGACGCTGGGTGGCACCTACCGCTTCGACCTGATCCGCACGGGCGGCGAATGGCGCATCACCGGCGTGGTGATGACCGCGGTCTGGAGCGACGGAGAACGCTGATGGAGACAGCGAGCCCACCCACTCACCCCGCCGCCGGCGGCGTCATGGACTGACCACCAGAACAGCTAGGGAGCACACATGACACACAAGAACAAGGTCACCTTCGACAGCGAGGGCGTCGCCCTGACCGGCAACCTCTTCCTTCCCGAAAGCACGGGAGCCCCGGGCGGCCCGCTGCCCGGGATCGTGGTCGCCGGCACCTGGACCAGTGTCAAGGAGATGATGGCCGACCGGCACGCCGAGCGGCTCGCCGCCCACGGATACGCCGCGTTGTCCTTCGACTTCACGGGCTTCGGCGAGTCCGGGGGCGCGCCGCGGGACGTGGAGAACCCGACTCTCAAGGTCCGCGACATCCACCACGCGCTCACCTTCCTGGCCGCCCACGAAGCGGTCGACGGCGACCGGTTGGGCGCGCTCGGGATCTGCGCGGCGGCGATGTACATGTCCGACACCACCGCGCGCGACCCCCGGGTCCGCTCGCTGGCCCTCGTCGCCCCGTGGCTGCACGACGCCACCGTCGTCGAGCACGCCTACGGCGGCGCGGAAGCGGTCGCCGCACGCATCAAGACCGCGGGGGAGGCCCGCGCCCGCTACGACGAGACCGGCGAGGTCACGTACGTGCCCGTCGTCTCCGCCACCGACGAACGCGCCGCCATGCCGTACGACATCGACTTCTACCTCAACCCCGCCCGCGGCAACGTTCCCGCCTGGCCCAACCGCTTCGCCGTCATGTCCTGGGCGGACTGGCTCACCTACGACGCCATCGCCCTCGCGCCGCGGATCGACCGGCCCACCCTCCTGGTGCACAGCGAGGACGCCGCGATCCCCGAGGGCGCCCGCCGCTTCCACGCGGGTCTCGCCGGCCCCAAGGACTTTCTGTGGACGCAGGGCACGCAATTCGACTTCTACGACTCCGAACCGCAGGTCACCATCGCCGTCGACACGGTGGCCGCCCATTTCGCGCGGACGCTGTCGTGATCCTCGTCACCGGGGCCACCGGGAACGTGGGGGAGAGGTCGCCCAGGCCCTGGCCACGTCGGAGAGCCGGTACGCGCCCCGGTCCGGCAGCCGACGGTCTAACCGACGGAACAGGCGGTCGGCACGCTGTCGAGCGATGCATCAACCGGATCAAGCAGTGGCGCGGCCCGGCCACACGAACGGACAAACTCGCCATCGCCCACCAGGCCGCACTGCACTGCACCTAGCCGCCATTCTCATCTGGACGCGGCGATAGCACCGAACCCCGTGCTCGGCCCGCATGCTCCTGGGTCAACCGCGTGCTCGCCGGGGTCGCCTTCTTCGTTGAGCAACGACACCATCGCCCGCTCATTGTTGGTCACGAAGGCCAACAAGCGACCAGACGAACTGGCCAGCCACGTCTCACGCTGACCTCCGTCGATCCTCGCCCGAAGCACCTGCCGCACAAGTCGGACGACACCGGCACACCACTGCCGTCGTCGATCAACCGGACAGGCTGTGGCTAGGAACGGTCAGCCGTCCTCACGGCCTGCGCGGCTGCGCTCGCGCAGCGAGATGCGGTCGCCGTCCGGGTCCGCCGTCTCGATGCGGACGCCGAAGCCGTAGTCCACCGGCTCCGGCTCGTCGAAGGTCACACCGCGGTCGCGGAACACTTTGAAGTCCGCGCGCAGGTCGTCCGACTCGAGGATGACCGGGCCGGGCGTTGCGCCCGGCTCGGCCGGCTGGCCCGCGGCTGGGGCGTGCGCCCACAGGAGGATCTCGACGGGACTGCCGGGGACGCCCACGGTGAGGAAACGCCCGCCGGGGTTCGGGTAGTCGATGCGCTTCTCCAGGCCGAGCTGCTCGGTGTAGAACCGCAGCGCGCGGTCCTGATTGGTGACGTACAGCGTCACGTACATGACGTTGGTCAGCATGGGGTCGTCCTTCCATCGGTCGGTCTGTTTCATCTCTCTGACGGACCCCGGCAGGAGAATGTGACGGATGGACGGAGGAAGTCTGCCGACCGACGGCGTCGAGGCTTACGGCTGAGGTCGTCGAGCCCGGCAGGTCTGTGCTGGCCCGTTCACGACGTCCGTGCGGCGCGCTCCTCGGCGTCCCGCCAGTACTCCGTCTTGTGCAGCCGCATCTGGCCATCGGGCCGGCGTACGGCAGCGCTCAGAAGGCGGCCCAGCGGGTGACCGTGAACCGTTCGCCGTCGCGGTGCACCTCGGCCGCGCCGGCGCCGGCGAAGTGGGCCGGGATCACCAGTTCCTTCGTGTCAGTGGCGCGTTCGAGGACGCCGCGGCGGGTGGCGGCGGCCTGGGCGGGGTCTTCGCAGAAGCAGCTGTTGCAGGCCGGCGCGCGGAGCTGGACCGGGCTGTGCAGGATGTCGCCGACAAAGACGGCCCGCTCGCCGCCGGAGGCCACGCGCAGGACGCACGAGCCGGGCGTGTGGCCGGGCGCGGCCTCCAGGGTCAGGTGGGCGTCCAGTCGCAGGGTGTCCTCCCACAGGACGGCCTGTCCGGCGCGCAGGACCGGTGCGACGCTGTCCGCGAAGAGGTGCGGTTGCCGCTGCTCCGCGTAGGCGCGGTCGGCGGCCGGGAGGTAGTAGGTCGCCCGGGGGAACATCGGGGCCCATTCGCCGTCCCGCGCCTCGGTGTTCCAGCCGACGTGGTCGGCGTGCAGATGGGTGTTGATCACGACGTCGACGTCCTCGGGGTGTATGCCGGCGGCCGCGAGCCGGGCGGGGAAGTCCGACTGCCGCCGGTGGAACTGCGGGGCGTCGGGCCGCTCGCGGTCGTCGCCGACGCCGGTGTCGACGAGGACGGTGCGGCCCTCACTGCGGACGACCCAGGTCTGCAGGGCGCCGACGTACTGGTCGGCGGCAGGCTCCCAGTGGTCCGGTGCGAGCCAGCGCTGCTCCGCCCGCCAGGCCTCCGGCTCGATGTCCGGGAAGACGGCGAGCGCGGGCGCGAACGGTCCCTGCCACTCCCTCACCCTGATGATCTCCACGTCGCCCAGCACGATGCTTTCCACGGTGTTCCTCCGGTTCAACTAGTACGTGTGTCGCCTGCGATGCGATCAGCGTAGGAAGCGATGGATGAGCCGCTCAATGCTTCATGGGCTCATCCAAATACGCATCACGCTCACCGTTGTACGCTCAGCGGATGGATGTGGTGAGCGACGCCATCACGGCGGTGCGAGTCGGGCGGCCGGAGTCCACGCGGGTGCGCGTGGCGGGGACTTGGTGCACAAGGCTCGCGGCGTACGACGGGGCGGGGTTCCACGTCGTGCTCGAAGGCAGCTGCCTGCTGCTGCCCGACGACGGTCCTCCGGTCGCGCTCGGTCCCGGTGACGCGGCGCTGCTCCCGCACGGGACGGGCCATGTGCTGGCGCACGGGCCGGTGGATGCCGGGGCGGTGGAGCGGGCGTTTCCCTTCGAGCGATGGAACGGAGAGCCCGGGCAGGCGCAGGACGGCGCCGAGGGCGGTTCGGACGGCGCGGTGGACGGCGCGGTGGAGATGTTGTGCGGGAAGTACCGGCTCGATCGCACGCACGGCCATCCCCTCATGACGGAGCTTCCGGACGTTCTCCACGTACCGCACCGAGTGGGGCGCAACCCCGAACTGCGTGCGGCGATCGACTTGTTGGGGCAGGAGGTGGGCGCCGACCGGCCGGGCTCCGGGATCGCCCTCCCCGGGCTGATCGACCTGCTGCTCGTGTACCTCGTCCGGGCCTGGCTGGACGGGGAGGCGGACGAATCCCACGCAGGCGGCCGCTGGCCGGCCGCGCTGCGCGATCCGGCGGTGGCCTCGGCGCTGCGCGCGATGCACGAGCACCCGGCCCGGCCGTGGACGAACGAGCGCCTGGCCGCCGGGGCGGGCGTGTCGCGGGCCACCCTGACGCGCCGGTTCACGGCGCTTCTGGGCCGGCCGCCGATGGCGTACCTGACCTGGTGGCGGCTGACCCGGGCGGCGACGCTGCTGCGTGACACCGAGGACTCCCTCAACTCCGTCGCGCGTCAGGTCGGCTACAGCTCGCCGTACGCCCTGTCGCACGCGTTCACCCGGCTCTTCGGCACCACGCCGGGCCGATACCGGCGCGCAGCGGATCAGGCGGCAGCCGGGGCCGAGGGCTCGGTGAGGGCGAGCGGTTAGGAGGTACCGGGGCGGCCGTCGGGGACGACGCCCTCGGCGCGGGCGGGGAACGGGGGTGAGGGCCACGTCACTGCTCCGGTGGTCCAGGGACAGGCGGACGCCATGCTCGCGTATCTGAAGGACACGTTCGACGCCTTGCGCGCCGAGGGCGTCCAGCACCCCCGCATGGTGAGTGTCGGCCCGCAGTGCCGGATCACTGGCAGGCGCGGCCGCTTTCGCGCTCTCGACGAGTTCTCGCGGGACGTCGCGCAGCGTGGCGGGGCATGGGTCGCCACGCGCGCCGAGCAGCCGGGTCCAGGTAGCGACGCCGGCTCAAGGACGAGCACCTGGCCGCCGCCGTCCCCCCTCGCCACAGGGCAGCCTGCGCGGGCACCGGCGTCTGGGACGAGCGGTACGGATGGCGCACCGCGACCAGCCACTGCCACCCGATCGGCAAGAACACGGGCGCCGCGCCAGAGGGCGAAGGCACCGCTACATCGATTACGGGCGGTGGCCACGACGGCCCCCGCCAGGAACTCTCCGTACCAGCGGAATATAGGATTCCGCAGATGCGCGAAATCGACCTGTTCAACTCCATGCCCTCCGGCGGCGACCTCGGTCGGTTCCAGGCGGCTTCGGGGGCCCGTGCCGGCTCTCCGGCGGGTCTCATGCCGCGCTGCGCCGCAACTGCCATCGATCTGGTCATCGGTGTCGCGGTGATTCTCGTTCCGCTGGTCGGCCTCGACCGGATTCTCACGGCCGCCGGTGTCGCCGACGGTGAAGCCGGTGTGATCTGGCTCGCGACCGCCGCCCTCTGGGTAGCGGCCTTCTTCCTGCTCTACTCCCCGCTGAGCGTGTCGCGCTGGGGCGCGACTCCCGGCAAGCGGGCCCTGCGCCTCGAAGTGGTGCGCTTCGAGACCGGCGAGCGTATCGGTTACGGCTCGGCGTTCGCCCGGCACCTTACGAACCTCGCGGTGACCGGCATCCCGGTGCTGTGTGTCGCCAACCTCTCGGCGATCAACCTCAGCAAGGACCGCCGTGGCATGCACGACAAGGCTGCGGGCAGCGCGGTGATCCACCGCCGGTGACGGCGCAGCCAGGGCAAACGGCGACGCCGGGGATCGGCGAGAAGGCGGCCCGGTAGAGGCGGACCACCAGGCCGGCGCGGACACAGCTCGACCAGTACCTGCTGCCACGCGACGTCGACGTGCGACAGGACCGTGCCTGGCTTCTGCGTCGACGCGTCGGCTGCCCCTCCTGCCCCGCGCTCGGGCCCGGCGCAGCGCGGGCCCCTCATCCGGGCGGCCGGAGCGCATATGTGAGCAGGGCTGCGCCGTTTCCCGGTCGGGGGCGGGCAGGCCGGGGGCATGGTCGTGATGCGCTGCAGGCGGTTGGTCTCGCGTGAAGCGGTGTGGATGGTTCAGCCGGGCGCGCCGTCCTGATCGGGTGGTTCGGCAGCGTGGCGGAGGTGCGGGCGTCGTCTCCTGGTATGTCATGAGTGCATGATCGAACCGTCTGCTGCCGCACGACTTCGCCGGATCGCTCGTCGACGGGCCGCTGGGGACGATGGACGGCGCCGGAGCAGCTCGATCGGGCCGGGCCGTGACGGGGGTAGCAGCCGGTTGACGTGGTGGGCGCTGGCGGCGGCCATGCTGCCGGGGCTGGCTGCGCTGGTCGCGTTGGTGTTCACGTGGCTGTCGGTCGGTCAGACGAACAAGGATCTGCAGATCTCCGAGCAGGGACAGATCACCAACCGGTTCAACGCCGCTATCACCAATCTGGGGTCGGCGTCGTTGGACGTGCGTCTGGGGGGTGTCTACGCGCTGCAGCGCATCATGCAGGACTCTCCTCGAGATCAGCCCACTGTGGTGTCGGTGTTGTCCGCGTTCGTGCGTCAGCACGCTTCCGTTCCGGTCAGTGGCTTCAGACCGGCAGGGGAGTACCGACCTGCGACCGACGTTGCGGCTGTGGTTTCGGTGCTGGGCGATCGGCCTGCCGGCCGGGAGGTGAGCCAGGACGGGAAGCCGCTGTACCGGGTCGATCTGAGCGGCGCTGATCTCGGCGGCCTGGAGCGTGAGGTGGGGCTCACGGAAGGCGGCGTGCCCAGACGCGTCAACTTCCGCTTCGCGGACTTCACCGGGGCGGACCTCCGGGACGCGGGCCTTGAGAATTTCGACCTCTCGGGCGCGTCCCTCGACCACGCGAACATGGCTGGCGTGAAGCTGCCGAACGCGGACCTGCGGCGTGCATTCCTCGGGGGCGCGAACTTGACCGACGCGCTTCTGGGTGCGGCCGACTTGACCGGCGCGGACCTCGACGGAGCGAACCTTCACAACGCGCACCTGAGCAGGGCCGAGGAGGCCAGCGAGACCAGTGCTGCCGACTCGAGCGCCGACTTGACCGGTGCGCACCTGATCGGGGCTGACCTCAGCGCTGCGGATCTGCGCGGCGTGCTCCTGATCGGAGCGGACTTGACTGGCGCGGACCTGGCCGGCGCCGACCTGCGCGGCGCGAACCTGACCGGTGCTGACCTGAGCAACGCGGACTTGACCGGTGCGAAGCTGGCGGGCGCAGAACTCTCGGGCGCGATCCTCCGAGGCGCACGCGGAGTGCCTCCTGGCAGTAGTGGCGGCTCGCCGTGATCCTCCGGCCGCCCGTGCCGACAGCCCGCACACGACGATCCGTGGCTATGGGTGGAGCGGGATGGACCGATTGGGCGGCTCGGTCCGTCGCCCGAGCGGACGGACCGAGCGGGAGCACCCATGGCCCGCAGCCGGACGGGACGGATCGAGCGGGAGCACCACGGCCCCGCAGCCCGAGGGCAGGGCGGCCGGGCCGTGGGTGCTCCCGTCGGCTTCAGACGAGGTCCGTGGCGGGTTCGGTCGCGTAGCGGCTCATCGCGTCGAGATTGGCCTGTGGCGTCAGCGGCCTGCAGCGTGGAGTTACGTACCTTGCGCTACTTCGTCGCGGTCGCCGAGGAGCTCCACTTCGGCAGAGCCGCCACCCGACTGCACATGAGCCAACCGCCGCTGAGCCGGGCGATCAAGCGGTTGGAGGCCGACGTCGGTGCCCCGCTGTTCGTCCGCTCGCCCGCCGGCGTCACGCTCACACCGGTGGGTACGGTTCTTCTCGACGAAGCACGGGACCTGCTCGACCACGCCGACCGCGTCGGTGTACGGGTGAGCGCGGCGGCCGGTACCGCGATCATCACCGTCGGCATCCTGGGCGACGGTACCGACCCGGGAGTGGCGCGGCTGGCCGCCGCCTTCCGCCGAAGCCACCCGGGCATCGACATCCGCGTCCGAGACACCGATCTGACCGACCCCACCTGCGGGCTGCGTACCGGACTCGTCGACGTCGCCTTGACCCGGGCACCGTTCGACGAGACTGCCCTGACGGTGCGTGTGCTGCAGACCGATCCGGTCGGGGTGGTCCTGCGCGCCGACGATCCGCTGGCCAGCCGCGACCGGCTGAGCCTGGCCGATCTGGGTGGGCGCCGCTGGTTCCGGTTCCCACAGGGCACCGACCCCATCTGGCAGTCGTACTGGAACGGCGGCGAGCGGCGCGAGGGCCCGGTGGTCCGTGCCGTCCAGGAATGCCTGCAGGCCGTGGTGTGGAACGGCACGGTCGGCCTGGCCCCGCTCGGGCACGACCTGCCCGCGGAGCTGGCCTTGGTGCCTTTGGTCGACATGGCGCCGAGCAGAGTGGTGGTGGCGTGGAACGAAGGCAGCACCAACCCGTTGATCCGGTCCTTCGTCGAGATCGCAACAGCCGCGTACCGCCCCTGAGCACCAGGAGCAGGCGCTGGCGCAGATGGTGAGACGGTTCGTCTTGCTATGGTCGAGACATGGGTTCGCATTACGACTTCCGCTGATTCAGGGCGTCACGTTCCGGTCAGACCGCACTCCGATGAGCTGCGGCGGCCCGGCGTTCCTTCCGCCCCCCTGTTCGAACCCACCCAGGGAAACGAATCATGCACGCACGCGCCCAACTGGCGATGAAAGACGTCTCCAAAGCCTTTGGTGACCGCTCCGTCCTGGACCAGGTCACCCTCACGGTCCGCCCCGGCGAACGGGCGGGGGTGATCGGCGAGAACGGCTCCGGCAAGTCCACCTTCCTGCGCCTGCTGGCCGGCCTGGAGCAGCCCGACACCGGCGAGGTCACCGTCGCGTTCCCCGGCGGCACCGGCCACCTCGCCCAGACCCTTGACCTCGACCCCGCCCTCACCGTCCAGGACGCCGTCGACGAGGCGCTCGCCGACCTGCGCGAACTGGAGCGGCTCCTGCACGAGGCCGAAGGGAACCTGACCGATGCGGCCGCCCTCGATGCGTACGGCGAGTTGCTCACCGCGTTCGAGGAACGCGGCGGCTACGAGGCCGACGCGCGCGTGACGGCCGCTATGTACGGGCTGGGCCTGGCCCACGTCACCGCGGACCGGGTGCTGGGCACCTTGTCGGGCGGGGAACGTTCCCGCCTGGCGCTGGCCTGCATACTGGCCGCGCAGCCTGAGTTGTTGCTGCTGGACGAGCCGACCAACCACCTCGACCGCGACGCCGTCGACTGGCTGGCCGGGCAGCTGCGCGCCCACCGCGGCACCCTGGTCGCCGTCACCCACGACCGCGACTTCCTCGAGCGGGTGACGACCGTGATCCTGGAGGTCGACCGCGACACCCGCTCGATCACCCGCTACGGCGACGGCTGGTCCGGCTACCGCACTGCCAAGGCCGCCGCCCGGGCACGCTGGGAGCAGCGCCATCAGGAGTGGCTGACCGAGCTGGCTCAGACGGAGAGGCTCGTCGCTTCCGCGGGCGAGCGGCTGGCCGCGAGCGGCAAGGACCCGGGGGAGGGCTTCGGCAAGCACCGTCGTTCCCACGAGGCCAAGCTCGGCGGTCAGGTGCGTGCGGCCCGGCAGCAGTTGTGGAAGCTGCAGCAGTCGCCCGTGCCCGCCCCGCCTAAGCCGCTGCGCTTCACCGCGGCTCTGAAGACCGCAGGTCCCGAGGCCGATCCCGTTCTGCTGGCCGGTGTCACCGTCGGAGGCCGACTTCACGTCGAGGACCTGGCCGTCGCTCCGGGCGGGCGACTGCTCGTCACCGGCCCCAACGGAGCGGGCAAGACCACCCTGCTGCGCGTACTGGCCGGTGACCTGGAGCCCGGCACCGGCAGCACGAGGCTCTCGGCCCGCATCGGCTACCTGCCGCAGGAGCTGCCCGCGGCACCCATTCGGCTCCCACTGCTCGATGCCTTCGCGGCCGGCCGGCCCGGCCCGGCCGAGGAGCACGCCGAGGAGCTGCTGGCCCTCGGTCTCTTCCGCGAGGACGACCTGGCAGTCCCCGTGCTCGCGCTCTCCGTGGGGCAGCAACGACGCCTGGCACTGGCCCGGCTCGTGACACGCCCGGTGGACCTTTTGGTCCTGGACGAGCCGACCAACCACGTGGCGCTGTCCCTGGTCGAGGAGCTGGAGCAGGCCCTGGCCCACTACCCGGGTACCGTCGTCGCGGTCTCGCACGACCCCGGCTTCCGCGCCGGTTTCGCCGGGGAGGAACTGCGCCTGCAGGCAGGCCGAATCCAGTAGTACCGCGACAGTGTGGGGAGCCCGGTGGCGATGTCGATTATCGCCACCGGCACCATCGCACGCTCGACGGCGGGTGACCGGTCGCCGTGGCGGCGCACGCCGGAGGCGAGGACTCGCTGAGCGGCGACGTGGTGTTCTTGGCCTCGGGCGTATCCGCTCTCGAGGCCAAGAACGACACCCGAGCGTGGTTCGTTCGGTCGCGGCCAGAACTGAGCGACCGAGGATGCCGAGCCGCCGTGAGCACCATGATCCGCGCGCGGGCAGCGGTTTGGCGGGCTTCCAGTACTCAAGCCGTGCGGACTTCCAGTACTCCAGCCGTACATCGTGACCTGGCGCAGCGTCATCGAGGTTGCATCGGCTGGCGAGGGTGAGACGACGGCCGGGGGCACCGGCATGTGTCGGGTCTACTGATTGCCCAGCGGATGCCCCAGTCGGGTCGACCTCACGGCCGGGTGTGTCGCTCGGCGGCGTCGAACGCGGGCGCGAGCGGGGCCAGGGTCGCGCGGAGCTGGTCGGGCAGTGAGCCGGAGGGCACGACGAGTCCTCCGGCGCCGAAACTCCCGGCGGCCCCTGCGGTCCCGGCCGGTCGGAGCCAGCTTTCCAATGCGATGCGCACTGCCGCGGCCACGCTCGCTGCGAGAACGCGGGCTGTGTGCGTTCCGGCGTCACCCAGGCGCTCGGCGAGCACCGCCGTGAGAGAGGGCTCGATGCCGGCGGTGGCATCGAGGAACGCGTCGCGAAGCGCGGTGTGGGTGGTGATCAGCAGTAGCGCCTGCTGTTCGCGCTCACCGCTGGTGTTCGTGTACTGCTCGACCACAGCTTCGGTGACGGCGTCAGCCAGCCGCACACCTGCAGGCCGGGCCGCGACCGCGGCCGCGATCCGCGCCTCGCGGTCCGCGGTGACAGCGGAGACGATCGCCTGCTCGCGGCTGGCGAAGTAGTTGTTGTAGGTGCGCGGCGAGACCCCGGCCGCCTCGGCGATGTCCTCGACCCGCACCTGGTCCGGTCCGCGCTCAACGGCCAGACGCAAGGCCGCCTCGCGCAGCGCCTCGCGTGTTGCTTGCTTCTTCCGCTCGCGCAGCCCTGGTGGTGTCGTCACAGTGTCAGCGTTCCATACAAGAGTGCGTGCACGCAAACTTGCGTGCACGCAAGTTTGCTGTCAGCCTCGTCCCGACCTAGACCGACAGAGGGGACGTCACCATGCGGGCAAGAGGAATGACCTACGACACCGGATTCGTCGTGCACGGCCAGATATCGCGCGACGACTTCGACCCCGAGGTGGTCCGGCGTGAGCTCGCCATCATCCGCGACGACCTGCACTGCAACGCGGTCCAGATCATCGGCGGCGACCCGGACCGACTGGAGCTGGCGGCCGGTGCCGCCGCCGAGCTCGGCCTGGAGGTCTGGTTCTCGCCCTATCCGCTGGAGCTGGATCCGGAGCAGATCCTCACGCTCTTCCGGGACTGCGCCGAGCGAGCGGAACGGCTCCGGCAGCAGGGGGCCACGGTCGTGTTCGTCGCGGGGGTCGAGCTGAGCGTGATGAACCCTGGGTTCCTGCCCGGAAAGAGCCCGGAGGAGCGGGTCGAGCAGCTGATGAGCCAACCTGAGCGGAGGGCCGACGCGATGCGCGAGCTCGGCTTGCGCATCAACGCATTCCTCGGCGACGCCGCGGCCGCGGTTCGAGAGCGCTTCCAGGGCAAACTCACGTACGCATCCATCCAGTTCGAGCAGATCGACTGGACTCCCTTCGACATGGTGACGTTCGAGCTGATCCGCTCCGCCGAGGTCGCCGACCGGTTCCGGGACGCGGTGCGCACCCTGGCCCAAGGCCCGAAGCCGCTCGCCATCACCGGGTTCGGCACCGCGGCCTACCGCGGCGCGGGGGACCGCGGTGGGCGGGTGCTGGAGGTGGTCGAGTACGACCCTGAGACCAAAGACCCAGTACGGCTGGACGGCATATACGAGCGTGACGAGGCCGGCCAGGCCGCGTATCTGAGCGAACTGCTGGAGATCTTCGAGGCCGAGGGCGTGGACAGCGCGTTCGTGTTCCTGTTCGCCTTGCCCGGCTACCCCCACCGCCCCGACGGCGACCCCCGATACGACTTGGACCGGGCCGGCCTGGGCATCGTCAAACTCCTGGAAGGGCGCCGGGGACAGACCTACCCCGACATGGAATGGGAACCCAAGGCGGCGTTCACGGCGGTGGCGCAGCAGTATCGGAGGTGACAGACCCGGCGGACGGTGCCCACGGGTCCGGATCTGCGCCGCGGCGCAGTTGAACAGAGCAACCGGCCTCTTGGCGGGCGTGCACGCCCGTCCGTGCAGTCATGACGAGCCAGAACGAGGACGGCATCCTTGCCCCGCGCCGCGCACCGGTCCTGGTGCGCGGCCGCCCGTGGTCTGGGCCGAGCCGACCATCCAGGGCCAGCGACCGTCGACGACAACGGCCACGATGGCAAGCGGTTCACAGTGGCGCAGGGCCGCCGCCGGAGTGGCGTACGCCCACCGGGCGACGGACAATCTTTCCTGATCCCGAATGGCCGGGTTCACCTCCCAGAGACGAGAAGATCCCAGCAGACTCGGGCCCTCTCGCCCTTCAGCTCCGCTGGTCGGCGCGGTGGCGAACACCGGAGGTGGCATGAACGATCCGCTGATGATCCTCGGGCAGGCGCGCCAAGGTCCCGTACCGGTGGATTGGCGAGTCTTCACCAAGAAGCGGGGAAAGGTCTCCGGTTTCCTGCGCGGGACAGCGAATGATCCTGACCCGCTGCTCGTCATCACCCCGGACGGCGCCATCGAATACAAGGACAACCACAACCAGATTTCGATTATCAACTTCTACGATCTGGCTGAAATAACGCTACAAGTGCGCGGAAGTAGCTTCTCCGACAGTTCTATCGTGAATCTGACCGTATGGGTCGACCTCAACTACCGCGACGGTAGAAAGACAAAATGGCGATCCGAATCATTCGCGGACAACATGCAGACGATTCAGAGCTTCATCGAAGCGTACGGCGCCCACAAGGCGCTCCGAGGAACCTGACGGTACGCCTCATCGATCCGAAGGCCAGGCTCGTTGACGGCGTGAACTCCTGGGAGCCGTACTTGCCGAGCGGTGTTCCGTGACCGCACGCACGTGCGCCGCATCCCGTGCGGGCGTCTTCCCCGTTCTACTCCACCGGCTCGCACCAAGCGGCGACGAGATCGTGGAAGCGCGAGAAACGGGTGCCGGGAACAGTCTCGCCACTGAGCGGCTCGCCGTTGAGCCAGCAGATGTCGAAGATGTCGGTCTCGGTGTCGAGGAGGCAGCACACGCCACCGGTGGTGGCGGTGAGGTCGGTGAACACCTTCCTGACGCTCGCGGACTGCACGAACATCCGGCTCATGCTCGAAGTAGCGGCTGTGAACTGCAGTGACGCAAAGTTCGGGTGCCATGCGGGGGAAAACCTGACCGTCAGGTAGATGTACCCGACCGACACCCGTCCCTGCTCGTCGATCCTGTCGGAATCGCGGAGGAAGAACTCGCGCACCGCGTCGTCGACGCCGACGACGATCGAAGTGTCCAGTTCGAGCGAGCCGCCTGCTGAACAGTCGACCGGTTCGCTCTTGAACTTCGAGGTGAACGGCACGATCAACTGCTCTCCGCCCGGCAGGGTCACCGGAAGCGGCGGCGTCTCGCGGCCTTGGGGGGCGAGCTCGGCCAGCCGGGTCAGTGCTCTCGCAACGTTCCGAGTGGGCATGAAGATCTCATAGCTGTAGTCAAGCCCCATACCGCCCCGCCTCCCCTGTCCTGAGCCGTCATGCTGTCATGATCGGGATGGATCGCCCAGTTGTTTCCACCGTGGCCGGCTTCGTCCGGACGCAGTCGGCAACGTATGTGAACATCGGCTCGTCTCCGAGGAGGTCAGCTCCGAGCGAAAAGGCTGCCGCCTGCTGCTCACCGGGGACCCAGCAGCGGATGAAGACGCCGATCTGAAGCGCTCAGTCACAACACGCCGCCACCGCTGTCAGGTTGGAAATGGCTTCCTGACACCAACGGTGTTGGCCGACTGTTGCTCCCGGTCGACTGGCTCACCTGATCAGTCGGCGGAAGCCGATGAGGGCTGCGGCTCTGCCGACGAAGGCGAGGAATTGTTCGGCACTGCGTTCGTAGCGGCGGTGGAGCCTGCGGCAGCCGGCCAGCCAGGACTCGGTCCTTTCGACCACCCGCCGATGTCGGCCCAGCCGGTGCGAGGACTCGACGCCCTTGCGGGCGATGCGGTGTGGCAGCTGCCGCCAGGTGCAGCCCGACGTTGCCACGAAGATGATCGCGGCCAGGGCCTCGCGGTCGCCGGCCCGGCGCCGCCCTCCGCCCTGCGGACGTGTCACCACCGTTGGTGGCACACCCGCCTGTACAGCACCCACAACTCGTCCGGCACCAGCCGCTCAACGAGATCCGTCATGCACGGATCAATGAACGATCACGCCATGAGAAACGACGTCTCATGCGGAGCGATCCCGGCCGACGGCCCGGTGGGTCGAAGCAACCGCGCCCCGCAGATCGACTGGCGGTCGAGGAGGTCCACAACCCACGTTGCATCAACGGATGCATGCACACACACCACAGCAACGGGTCAGCAACGCAGCGGGGTTGAAGTGGAAGCAGACAGGCGGGGCCGCGTGTCCCTCACCCGGGCCGGCGCGCAACCCGGACGGCGCTACCGGGTCGAGCCTCAGGCGTCGAAGGAGGGCTTGGCGACGGCGTGGGCGTCCTCGGGGAGGTGGCAGCGGGTGATTTTCACGCCCCTGACCGTGGTGTCCGAGATGGAGAACGCGACCGGGTCGGCGAACGCCGCCGCCTGGACAACGCGCAGGATGACGCCGCCTGCAGGCACATCGAGGCCACGCCGTCGACTGCCGGAGGCCCACGCATGAGTGTTGCCGGTACGGCGAACGAAAGGGGAGAAGGCTGCGCCGGGCTCCCTTTGCGCCTCGCGTCGCACGTGCTGCGTGCCACGCACGGTGGAAGAGTCGACCCCGACGACCGATCGGCCGAGCAGCCGCCGTGCCTCCTCGGCGCCATGACTGGAACGGGAGCCCTCCGTTGCGCATCTACGCTCAGACACCCGCACGTCGGAGCCTCCAGGTGTTCGTGGACCTGATCGCCCTGACCCTGATCGTCGCCGTGGTCTGGGCAGCTCTTGCCGTCCGCGAGACGATCATGTTGCTGGCCGAGCCGGGGCGGAAGGTCGAGAGCTCGGGCGACAGCCTCGCCGAGGAGCTCGGGAACGCGGGAGACGCCGCGTCGAACGTGCCGTTCGTCGGCGGCGTTCTCAAGAAGCCGCTCGATGCCGCGGCCGACGCCAGCTCCGGGTTCGCCGACGCGGGAGTGTCTCTCCAGGAGACCGTCAGCCAGGTCGCCAACGTGACCACGACGATCCTCATCACGGTTCCGGTGCTCCTCGTTCTGCTGCTGTGGCTCCCGCCGCGCCTCCTCTGGATCCGGCGCAGCACCACCCTCCGTACTCTCGTCGACGCTCCCGGAGGCGCAGACCTGCTCGCCCTGCGCGCTCTCACCGGTCCTCCGGGCGCACTCGCCAAGCTGCCGGCCCCACTCGGCGGATGGGCCGACGCCTGGCGGAACGGAGACGAGAGAGCCATCGCCGACCTCAGCGTGGTCGCCCTCAGGCGAGCCGGCCTCCGGCCCTGAAGATCCATCAGAGGTTCTGCTTGTAGAGCGTGTTCCGAATGTCCTGGCGTCTTGGGATTCCGTTCCCACTCATGTTGTGCTGGGTTCTGTCCGCCAGGTTGACGCGGCGAAGCTACTGGTGGGCACCTGGGCGGCGTCTGCGGTGGTGAAGGCTGGTGAGCGCCATCACGATGCCTCGGACTCAAAGTTCGCGGTCGTGACCACCGAACTGATCTGCCCCTTCGTGAGCAGCCACCTGGGCTTGGAGGGAGTCGGCTCTCAGATCGACTACGAGGACGGCGTTCCTGGCACCGGATCGAGGCCGTCTGGCATCCAGGGGATGCCGAGTAGGACATCCTTGAGCGGTTCCCCCAAGCCTGGCCTCCGGCCACCGGGGCAACGTCTGCGTCGTCCCCGACCCACGCCTCATGCTCACGGCTGTGGGCCAGTACACCGATCTCTCCTGTCGTCTCATCGAGCCAGGCCTGCTGCTGGCGGCGTTGTCCTTGGTGGCGCCGCCGTCGGATGCAAGGCTGACCAGATTTGCGGGGCGGCTGCCCGTAGGCGGAACCAGATCGGCAGACGCGGCCGGGGCGGCGGGCGTGGCGTCGGGATGTGTACGGGTTGTCGGGTGATGATGGCGCTGTGCGACTTGATCATGTTTCCTATGCGGTGGCCCGCGACAGCTTCGTCTCGACCGTCCAGTGGATCGGATCGGCCCTCGGCGCCGGGTTCGTCGACGGGGGCGTGCACCCGCGATTCGGCACACGCAACTTCTTTCTCCCGCTGAGCGGCGGCACGTACGTCGAGGTCGTCACTACACTCGACCACCCCGCCGCCGACCGCGCACCCTTCGGCCGGGCGGTCGCGCGCCGCGCCGCCGAGGGCGGCGGCTGGCTCGGTTGGGTGGTCTCCGTCGACGACATCGCCCCGGTCGAGGCCCGTCTCGGCCGCACCTCGGCCGAGGGCCACCGTGTCCGCCCCGACGGGTTCGACCTGAGGTGGAAGCAGATCGGCCTGCTGGAGCTGCTGGAGGACCCGCAACTGCCCTACTTCCTGCAGTGGTTGGTTCCCATCGAGGAGCGCCCGAGCGCCGACCCGCGCACCTCTACCACCATCCACGGGGTCTCCATCGCCGGCGACGCCGCTTCCATCGCCGAATTCCTCGGCGAACCAGCCGACCACCCCCTCGACCAGATCGACGTCACCTGGGTCGAGGATGAGGAACCGGGCCTGGTCTCGGTCGAGTTCGCCACCTCCCATGGCCCGGTCACGATCTGACCAGGGCCCGACTGCCCCGTGAGAGCAGTCGGCTGGGGTTTCCTGGCTAGCGCGTTTGCTTCTCACGGGCCGCGCCGCAGCCCGTCAGCCAGGGTCTGGAGCCGCTCGTGCGTGGCATCCCACCCATCCGATCCCGTCGCGGACCCCGGCGCCCGGCGAAACTGCGCGCGGACGAGGGCCACGACTACGCCCGTGCACGTCGATGGCTCCGCAAGCGCGGCATCCGCCCCCGCATCGCCCGCAAAGGGGTTGAGTCCTCACAACGGCTGGGCCGACACCGCTGGGTGGTCGAGAGAACCGTGTCCTGGCTGGCCGGCTGTCGAAGGCTCCACCGTCGCTATGAACGCAAGGCCGAGCACTTCCTCGCCTTCGTCGGTATAGCCGCAGTCCTCATTGGCTACCGCCGGCTCGCGCCCCTGCTCACGGCCTGAGCCGGTTCTGCTGTACGTCGAAGCAGACCAGCCCCATGGACTCCGCCGCGGCTGCCGCATAGGCGGACGTCTCCTCGGCCATGCTCCACCGCATGGGGAAGTAGATCAGCGGACCACTGGCCTCGCCGATCAGCGGCCCGGTTGACCAGGGTGAGGTGTCCTCCTCGTCCTCGGTGAGGTCGCACCACCGCTCAAGCAGCACGGCCACGTAGGCCGCGACGCGTTCGGATGGAGGTTCTTCCACCTCGCTGTCGATGTAGCGGTCGTACAGGTCGTTGTAGACCCGGGCGGCGGTCTTGTCATCCGCCGGCCTCTCGCCTTCCCAGACTGCAAGGTCGTAGCTCATGCCCGGAGGCTCTCAGGCCGCTCTGACAGTCATAAGAAACGACGTCCAAGCCCAAGCCCAGGCCGCTGATCGCCCGGCCGCTGATGGGATCCTGGGGCCATGGAGTACTTCTGCTACCACCGTGACCGGCCCGGCTCCGCGCGCCTGCGCCGCGAACTCATCGAGGCGCACTGGTCGTACATGGACCGGTACGAGAAGGAACTCATCGCCCGCGGCCCGACCTTCGCCGCCGGCGGCGACGTGCCCACCGGCAGCGTGCACATCGTCGACCTGCCGGACCCCGCTGCCGCCCGCGCTTTCGCTTTCGACGAGCCCAACTACCAGGCCGGGGCCTACCGCGACGTCCTGCTGCGGCGGTGGCGCAACACACTGGGCCGCACGATGTGGGAGTTCCCCGGTGGCCGCGAGGGCGGCGACCGCTATCTGGTGATCGGGCTGGGCGCGGGGGAGCCCGTCGACCTGGACCCGCCGGCCGACCGGGGCGCCGTGATCGCGTACGGCCCGCTGCTCTCCGACGACGGCTCCGCCTGGCTCGGCACCGCGGCGCTGCTCCGCGCCCCGGACGCGGACACGGCCCGCGCCGTGCTCACCGCCGGCCGGTACGCGGACATCGAGGTCCATGAGTGGGAGTTCGGCGGCCGGCGCTGACCGGGCCGGGCCGAGTACACGGCGGCGCGGCGGTCCGGGCGCCGCGCCGGGTCACTTCTCGCAGGTGACCTTGTCCCGCGGCGTGTAGTGGGTGCGGTAGGTCTCCCGCTTCACCTCGGCGCCGTCGTTCTCGAAGACCCGGTCGACCTCGATGTCGAAGCCCTCCAGCGGCTCCTGGACCTCGCAGGTCTTGCTCGTGTCGGTGCGCTCCTTCGGCGGCGTGACGTTCGTCCGGGGACCGGCGACGGCCTTCACCGCGTCGTACTTCTTCGTGCCGAGGAAGCTGACCGTCACCGACGAGTCCGTCGAGCTCGCCTTGATGTAGATCGGCGCGCCGGAGTCGTTGAGGAACCTCAGGTCGAGGCTGCCCCAGGCCACCGTGGCCTCGCGACCGGCCGGGTACCGCTCGATGTAGAACGAGTGGGCACCGTGCTCCAGCGGCTTGACGCCGGCGAAGAAGAGGGCGTTGTAGACGGTGGTGGCGACCGCAGAGACGCCGCCGCCCGGGGCCTTGCGGTACTGGCCGTCCATGATCATCGTGCCGTCCACGAAGCCGTTGGCCTCGGTCCGCTCGCCGACGGTGCGGTTGAAGCTCCACACCTCGCCGGGCTGCACCACGGACCCGTTGATCAGCTCCACGGCGCGGCCGATGTTGGTCGTGCGGTACGGGGCGGTCGGGAAGTTCACCGTGAACGTCGACATCTGCTCGGTGATCCCGAGCCCGGCGAGCGCGTCGGCGGACAGCTTCGGCCGGGTCTCCTTGGCGGCAACCGGGCCGGTACGGGCCTCGGTGCCCGTCTTCGTCAGCAGCGGCTCGACGGCGCGGCCCAGGGCGTCGGGGGACACCTCGCGGCCGGGGCGGCCGTCCTGCTCGACGACGACCTTCCCGTCGCGGACGCCGAGGCGGGCCTCGACGGGCGCGCCGGTCAGCCGGTCGAGCGGCCGGGACACGGCGGGGTCGTGGATCAGCGTGCGGGCGTCCAGGGCCGGGGTGAGGCGGCCGGCGTCGGACTTCACGGTCAGATGGTCGCCGAGGGTGGCCGCGGAGATGAGGAGCCGGTTGTCGCCGGAGGTGAGAGTGACCGGGCCGGACATGGCGGGCGTCGCGTACTCGTTCACGAACCGGGCGACCTCGGCGGCCGGCACCTTGGGCTGCGTCACGGAGACGGGAAGGGCGACGGCCGCGGAGCCCCCGGCGGAGGGGTAGGCGGTGCGCAGCGCGGCCGTGGCCTTGCCGGCGTCCAGCTTCTGGCCCTCCCGGGGCTGCGTCACGACGGCCTTGCCGTTCTTGAAGGCGACGGCGGCCTCGGTGACGGTCCGGTCGTGCTGTCTCGCCACCGTGGCGACCGCCGCGCTCAGCTTCGCGTCGTCGTGGGCGACGACCGGCTCGATGTCCCTGGAGCCGGACGAGAACAACCGCGCGATCACGGTGAAGGGGTCGCGGGAGGGGTCGGCCGCCCGGTCCGCCGTGGCCTCGACGTCGACGGTCATCCCGGCGGCGCCGGGGTCGACGGTGGCCGTGTCGTCACCGATCGTGACCGCTATCGGCTGCTTCCAGGCAGCGGGCCCCGCGGAGGCCAGCCGTGCGGCGGCCTCGGCGCGGCTCAGCCCGCCGATGTCCACCCCGTCGACCCGGGTCCCCGCGGAGATGTCGTCGCCCGTGGCGAGCAGCCCCGCGACGTACAGCCCGCCTGCGACGGCCGCGACGACGCCCGCCGCGATCGCCGCCGTACGTATGTGGCCGCGGCGCCCGTCGGGACCCGCGGCGGCATGATCGGTCGTGGAACGGCGGCGCACGCACCCTCCCGGGGCGAAGAGACGTCAGGGGTACGTCTGCGACGGTAGGCCGAACGGGTGTGAAAGATCCAGATCATCCGTTTTATTCATCCAGTGATACTCCTCTCATTACATTCAATAACGGGCAAAAGGTGCAGGTCAGGCAATGTGGGGTCGGTATGCTCGCGGAGTCTTGTGGGGCTGGTCTGGACCATGGCGCGCTTCGTTGCCGTCAACCACAAGGACCGAGCGTCGGCCGGTGACAACGATGTCCGCACTTCCCTCTCGACGATCACGCCTCTTGTTGGCCCTCGGAGCCGGGCTTGCCGCAGTGGCGACGACGGTCGCCCCGGCCGGGCAGCCGGCCGAGGCCGCCCCGGCGCCCGCAGCGCCGGCCCCCGCAGTGCCGGCCCCCGCAGCGTCGGCCGGTGACGTCGGTATCCAGGCCACCACGTTCAGGGACGAGTTCGACGCCCCGGCGGGCGCGCCGCTCGACGGCTCCAAGTGGAACCTGGAGACCGGCGACAACGTGAACAACCACGAGCGGCAGTACTACACGAACTCGACCAGGAACGCCGTGCACGACGGCCAGGGCAACCTCGTGATCACCGCGCGGCGCGAGAACCCCGGCAACTACACCTGCTGGTACGGCCGTTGCGAGTAAACCTCGGCCCGGCTCAACACGTCCGGCAAGTTCACGCAGACCTACGGCGCCTTCGAGACCCGACTGAAGATGTCGCGCGGCCAGGGCATGTGGCCGGCGTTCTGGCTCCTCGGCAGCAACATCGGCGACGTCGGCTGGCCGCAGAGCGGCGAGATCGACGTCATGGAGAACGTCGGCTTCGAGCCGAGCACCGTGCACGGCACCCTCCACGGCCCCGGGTACTCGGGCTCGGGCGGCATCGGCGCCGGCCACTCGATCGGCTCGCCGTTCGCGGACGCGTTCCACACGTTCCGTCTCGACTGGTCGCCGAACAAGATCGTCTGGAAGGTCGACGGAGTCACGTACCAGACGAGGACGCCCGCCGACCTCGGCGGCCGCCAGTGGGTGTTCGACCGCCCGTTCTTCCTCGTCCTGAACCTCGCGGTCGGCGGCTACGGGCCCGGCTGCCCCGACGGCAGCACGCCGATGCCGAACGCCCTGACCGTCGACTACGTGCGGGTCACCGACGACCGGCCGGCCCCGCCGTCCGACGGCGGCCGGATCACCGGCCTCGGCGGCAAGTGCGTCGACGTGGCCGGCGCGAACCCGGCGAACGGCACCCCGGTCCAGCTGTACGACGACGATCCTGAACCGCACGACACCGCCCTCCAGCAGGGGCAATCCCCCTTGGGCGACGCCGTCACGGTCCTCCGCGAATCAGATCCGACGCATCCAGTACTGCAGGCCCGACACCGACCTCGGCATCCTCGACTGACCAGGTACTACCAGCAACGGAGGCATTGATCCGCGGCGCCGTGTCGAGTGGGTCGCCGACTAGCTCGCCGAAGCGGTCGAAGATGCCTTCCCCCAGGACCCGGATGCCGAGATCCTGCTGAGTTTCCCCGGACTCGCCATCCAGCTCGCCGCCCGCATCCTGGCCGAGATCGGCGCCGACCGCACCCGCTTCGCCGACGCCCGCGGGCACAAGGCCTACGCCGGTTCCTCGCCCATCACCCGCGCCTCCGGCGAGAAGTCCTCCATCACCAGACGGTGGTTGAAGAACGACCGGCTCACGAGTCAGCCGCCTTCCCGGCGGGCATCGAGGACGCAGCGCAGGCCGCATAGTCCCGGCAGTCGAAAAAGGCAGGAGGACCTACCGCCCCCCAGCCCCGTCTGCAGCATCAGGCGGGTCCGCGTTTCCTCGGTCCTGCGCGAAGCTCGACCACGTCCTCGGGTCGCCGTGCGGGACCGCGGTGGTCGTGCTCGATACGAAGCGTTGGCATCGCGGTCGGAGGACGCGGCTCGTCGGCGGGCGGGTGCACTGCGGGGAGCAGGACCGGCACGGGCAGGTCGAGGCGGTCGCCCCTACGCCCGCCGCAGCGCGCGGGCGCTCGGGATGGACGCGGGCGCGGTGTCGTCGCTGCTCGTCGTGCACGGCTCGCCGATCGCCGGCGGCCGTCTCGATGCCAGGGCGCCGTACTGGGCGGGCATGGTGCACCTATATGCACGACAGTCTCTGGCTGACGCCACTGGCGTGCGGGATCCTGCTCGTAGGGCCCCGTCGTCGGCGCCCAGCCAAGCTTCATGCAGGCAAGGGCTACGGCTACGGCCACCTGTGCAGATGGCTCCGCAAGAGGGGGCAACCGCCGCCGCATCGCCCGCAGAGGGCATCGAGTCGTCCACCCGGCTGGGCCGCTATCGCTGGGTCGTCGACAGGACAGGGTCCTGGTTGGCCGGCTGCCGCCGCTACCGACGCAAGGCCGAGCGCTTCCTGGCCCCGTCGGTATGGCCGCAGCCCTCATCAACTACCGTCGACTTGCTACGTAGATAGGACTATGATTTACGGCAGCATCGCGTGTCGGTCACCGGCTGGGTGAGACATGGAGGTGTCGGGACATGCCTTCGGAGGCATTCCTTGTCAGTCGAGTTGAACCACACGATCGTCCACGCCCGGGATAACCGGGAGTCCGCGGAATTCTTCGCGAACCTGCTCAACCTTGAGATCACCGCCGAGTGCGGTCCGTTCATCGCGGTCGCCCTGGGCAACGGCGTCACGCTGGACTTCGCCACTGTCCCCGCGGACAGCATCGCCCCCCAGCACTACGCCTTCTTGATCTCCGAGGAGGAGTTCGACGCGGCGTACGCGCAGATCAGACAGCGCGGCATCGAGCACTACGCCGACCCCCACCGGAAGCAGCCCGGCGCGATCAACCACAACGACGGTGGCCGCGGCGTGTACTTCATGGACCCGGCGGGCCACGCCATGGAACTCATCACCGTGCCGTACGGCGGCTGGACCTTGTAACCACATGCACCGAGGGCCGCACCCCTAGGGCGTGTCCGCAATGTCGATCGGTCGTTACTCCGTTCGTGGTACGACGTCATGAACTGACTGATCAGGCCTGGGAAGTGATCGGGCCGTTGCTGGCTCCGCCCCGGATGGGTCGTCCGGTGCGGGACCGGCGGCAGGTCCTCAACGGAATCCTGTGGAAGCTGTCCACGGGTGCGGCCTGGCGGGACCTGCCCGAGCGGTACGGGCCGTGGAAGACCGTCTACGAACGGTTCCGCCGCTGGTCAGCGGACGGAACCTGGGACCGGCTCCTGGCCCACGTCCAGCAGCACTCGGACGCGATCGGCGAGGTCGACTGGTCGATCGTCTGCGTCGACTCGACCATCGTGCGGGCCCATCAGCACGCCGCCGGGGCCCGAAAAGGGGGCCCTGGACCGGCGAAGCACTCGGCCGGTCCCGCGGCGGACTGAGCACAAAGATCCACCTTGCCTGCGACGGACAGGGCCGGCCGCTCGCCTTCACGATCACCGGCGGGAACGTCAACGACTGCACGCAGTTCGAACCGGTCATGGCCCGCATCCACATCAAGCGATACGGGCCCGGCCGGCCCCGCACCCGACCGCTACGGGTGGTCGGCGACAAGGGCTACTCATCCCGCAAGATCCGCTCCTACCTGCGCAGACGCGGTATCGCCTGCACCATCCCCGAACGCGTCGACCAGATCAACGGACGCCTCCGGCGAGGCGAGAGCCTGTGCCGTCTCGACCGCGAGGTCTACCGGCGCCGCAACGTCGTCGAACGCTGTTTCAACCGGCTCAAGCAGAACAAGGCCCTCGCCACCCGCTACGACAAACGAGCCCGCCACTACAAAGCCCTGGTCACCCTCGCCTGCCTGCGACTATGGCTCCCTAGCTGACATTGCGGACAGGCCCTAGTACGCCGACACGCCCGTCATCCATCCACACGGCGCTTCGACCTGACGCAAGGCGATCGAGTACCTCAGCCCACTGCTCCAGGTCATCCTCGAGCAGGTAGACCTCCTTGAGGTGACCGTTCGCGAACTCACTGGAGGCCACGATCTCGGTTTCCAGGCATCCCTCCGGAACCCCGTCGGTCGTCCTGTTCAGCACACGAACCGTCACACTGTTCTCGTCATCAGCAAAGCGGATGAGTTCCGCCACCTGGCCCTCGGCCACCCTTACCCCTCTGTCAAAGCAACATCGCCCTCAGCATGCCCCAGTGTCGGCGTACTTGAGAATGTGCCCAGTGAGTACGGATGAACGGGGTCTGTCGCAGATCTTGTGACGACGGCTGGGCCAGCCGCTACTGCTTCACTTCGGCGTGGGCGCAAGCACCGGCTTCGCGGAGTTCGTCCACCAGGGCGGTGGCGACTTCTTCGGGCACGTTCTCGAGAACGGCAGCGGGCAGCTGGTTGACGAGCGACTTGCAGTGCCACAGGCTCAGTCCCGTGCGCCTGTGCAGCAGTTTCACAACCTCAATCGCCTCGGGGCCGGGGTCTGTGAGAACCGCGTCGTGCGGTTGGTCGTCGCAGATCAGCAAGAACGAATCGCTCACCGTGTCCGATTCCTCTATGAGTCCGCCGTTGGGCTGCAGCATATGACGGGGCAGGGCACGTCAGGTTCTGACGAGGATGCGGGTGCGGAGGAGATCGAGTACGGCTCGGCCGTTTTCAGCTCGTTTCAGGAGTTTTGACTGGGACGCGCTGCGAAGTGCTCCAGCGCGCTGGGGCCCTCCTGGTCGCTCTCCAACAGTTCTTCAGGGACGCTCTCGTAGCCGAGTTCGACCAGGGCCCGCTCCACAGTGGCGAGGTCAGCGGGATCCAACGCGCCCTCCTCGCGGGCTTCGTCCGTGCCGAGGAAGGCCCCCGGATTGTCGGCGCATACCTAGGGCCTGTCCGCAATGTCAGCTAGGGAGCCATAGTCGCAGGCAGGCGAGGGTGACCAGGGCTTTGTAGTGGCGGGCTCGTTTGTCGTAGCGGGTGGCGAGGGCCTTGTTCTGCTTGAGCCGGTTGAAACAGCGTTCGACGACGTTGCGGCGCCGGTAGACCTCGCGGTCGAGACGGCACAGGCTCTCGCCTCGCCGGAGGCGTCCGTTGATCTGGTCGACGCGTTCGGGGATGGTGCAGGCGATACCGCGTCTGCGCAGGTAGGAGCGGATCTTGCGGGATGAGTAGCCCTTGTCGCCGACCACCCGTAGCGGTCGGGTGCGGGGCCGGCCGGGCCCGTATCGCTTGATGTGGATGCGGGCCATGACCGGTTCGAACTGCGTGCAGTCGTTGACGTTCCCGCCGGTGATCGTGAAGGCGAGCGGCCGGCCCTGTCCGTCGCAGGCAAGGTGGATCTTTGTGCTCAGTCCGCCGCGGGACCGGCCGAGTGCTTCGCCGGTCCAGGGCCCCCTTTTCGGGCCCCGGCGGCGTGCTGATGGGCCCGCACGATGGTCGAGTCGACGCAGACGATCGACCAGTCGACCTCGCCGATCGCGTCCGAGTGCTGCTGGACGTGGGCCAGGAGCCGGTCCCAGGTTCCGTCCGCTGACCAGCGGCGGAACCGTTCGTAGACGGTCTTCCACGGCCCGTACCGCTCGGGCAGGTCCCGCCAGGCCGCACCCGTGGACAGCTTCCACAGGATTCCGTTGAGGACCTGCCGCCGGTCCCGCACCGGACGACCCATCCGGGGCGGAGCCAGCAACGGCCCGATCACTTCCCAGGCCTGATCAGTCAGTTCATGACGTCGCACCACGAACGGAGTAACGACCGATCGACATTGCGGACACGCCCTAGGCGAGGGAGCCGAACTTGCTCACGCAGACCACGATCCGTGTTCCGCAGATCGTCGCGTCCGCGGACACGTGGATGCGCCCGTACTCACTGGAGTCCTGGGGTGTCGCGCTCGGACTCGCACGGGGCGCCGAAGTCCGCTTCGAGCCGGCGGACCAGCCCAGCGAATGCGAGGCCGGTCGCGGCGCGGTCGTAGTGCAGCGGTTGTTCCAGCCGCTCGGGGTCGTCGAGTTCGCGCAGGAGAGTCAGCAGTTCCGTCTCGCTCATTGCCATCCGCCCATCCTGCCGCCCGACGAGGCGGGGCGACTGGGTCTTCAGAGGACGGGTATTTGCGAACCATGCGGCGGTTGAGTCTGGTCTCCTTACGGCCTGGGGAGCATTAGGAATCTGGGCAGGCTCGGCTGAGGAATCCGCCTGGGATTGATCAGCGGGACGTCGGGCGGGCGTCTGCGGCGAGGACGAGTTCTTTGCTCGTCTTGCGGCGGGTGGCCCGGCGGGCTGACCGGTCGGAGACTAGGCCGGCTATGGCGGCTTGGGTATCGGCGAAGTCTTCGCGGCGGCCGGTGTAGCGCTGCAGAGGCTGCCACTCTTGTACTCGGCGTTGGCGTGCTCCACGCAGATCCGATTGGAGGACTGTGCTCGGCGTTCGTGCCGCCAGGCGTACTGTTCGCCGACGGTCGCGTCCTTCTTCGGCTTGCGGGGTGGGGCGGTGACCTGGTGTGGGAACGGGTTGGCCAGGCTCCTGTAACCCTCGTCGACATGAACCTTGACGCCGGGGCGGCAGCGCAGCGGCTCGGCGATGCCCTCGGTGCGCACCGCGGTCTGGTCGTGCATCCGTCCTGGCCGCGCGACCCCGGAGAACAGGGTGCGGCCCTGGCCGTCGCTGAACTTGGTGGTCTTGATGGTGTTCTGCTTGCGCTTGCCGGACACGAACGCATTGCGGCCCGGACGCCCGGCCTTCGGGAGTCTCACCTGCACGTCGGTGCCGTCGATACGCAGCTCGACGTCCTCGGCCTCGGCGTAGGCGAACACGTTCTCGATGGTGCGAAGCCGGATGCCGGGCTGGTCGGGCACGGCGAACCCGCGCGCCGCCACCAGCGGCCGGACCTGCCGGATCGCGGCGGACACCATGGAGCGGTCCACTCCTCACAGCACAGCCAGGGCCAAGTGCGGAAGATTGTGTCGCAGGTGCGCGAGCGTGACCAGCACCCGGTCGACGAACATCAGACGATGCTTCGGGCCGGCACCGGCCTCGCGGTGGTGGTCGCCACCACGCCGCTCTCGCAGTGCAGACTCCCGCTCCGCCACCCACGCCGGGGCGAGCACAACGACGAGTTCGGCAAGATGCTGTCGGGATACACCCGATAGGGCTTGATGAGACAAGGCCGCGCGGCTGATGACTTCACATCCACGGGCGCCGCGCCTTGCACCGCCTACGCCTGCCGCAGCTCCCACTGCTCCTTCGTGATCTCGTACCGCACACCCCCATGCTCGGAACCGTCGACCGCCATCATGTCGTCCGGGGTGGGGATGCTCTCCGCGAGTGTCATCCCGAGCTTCTCCATGACGTTGCGCGAAGGGCGGTTCACGGTCATCGTCTCGGCCCAGACCATGCGGACGCCGAGCTCGGCGAACCCCTTCGCCAGCAGCGCCTGCGAGACCTCGGTGGCGTAGCCCCGGCCCCAGGCCGCCTGGCGCAGGCGGTAGCCGAGTTCGGCCTCCTCACGCGGGCCGCTGCGCAGCGGACGCAGGCAGAACCAGCCGACGAACGCGCCGCCGTCCTTCTCGTGCGCGGCGAACAGGCCGAGGTCGTGATCCCAGCGCTCGTAGCCGGCGAGGATGCTGGGGATGGCGAGGTCGCGGACCTCCTCCGGCGGGGTCGGAGCGCCGCCGGTCAGGTAGCGCATCACCGCCGGGTCGCTGTCCAGCTCGATCAGCAGGTCCGCGTCGGCAGCGGCGAAGGGGCGGAGGGTCAGGCGCTCGGACTCGAGGTAGGTGGTCACGTGAGGATCATGGCCGAGACGGGTCGGACGATCCAGGGAGTTTTCGGGCCGCGGCTGTCACCGGGTGGGGTGCTGGAAGAGCAGCAACATGGCACGGCGGCCCTAACATCACGGCCGAGGGCCCGCCTGTATCGCTCCCCAAGTCGTAACCCCGCAGCTGGCCCTGCCATCCGTTCCTCGGCGGACAGCAGGGCAGGTCGACACCCCCTGAGATCCTTGTGTGCCGGGCAGCCATGACCTGCCCGGCACACGCATGCGTCCAGTCCAGGGAGCGACCAGGGCCCGGTAGCGGGCGCGGGCAGGGCCGGCGGGACGCCGAGAATGCCGTGAAGAGTGAGCTCCCGTAGCCGGATCACGACGATGGTCCCGCACGTGGGGGGAGGGGAGACCCGCCGTGGAGGACATACTGGAGCGAATCGCACAATCGCCGACCCGTGCAGCGGACGCACCGCGCCCCTGGTCCAGAGCACTGCGCGATGTCAGGCCGTGGGCTTGACCTTCTGCCAGACCAGCCAGCCCAGCGCCTCGTGACCGGCTGTGTTGGGGTGGAAGGAGTCCACGAAGGCGAGCGGCTTGATGCCGTTGACCCACTCGGGGTCCCCGCACACCTCGTGGCCCTTGAACGAGTTCGTGGGGTCGACGAACTCGAAGTCCTGATGTTCCGCCTCCCGCTTGAGCGTGGCGTTCAACGTTGCGGCGGCCCTGGTCATCTGCTGGTGGGTGGAACGGGGCATGATGCCGTCCGAGAGGCAGAGCGGGGTCGAGTCGGGGGAGACGATCCTCGGGTAGCCGACCACAACCACCTTGGCGTTCTTCGCCCTGAGCTTGATCTTGTCGTACAGCTTTCGCAGCTTTCCGGGCAGTTCGAGCCGGTACTGCATGTTGATCCGCGCGATGTTCATGTTACAGATGCCGATGTTGTCGGCCGCGCCCTTGACGCACTGCTCCAGGACCCTGGCGTATCCGAAGTCGTTCGCGCCGACCTGGACGGTGACGAGGTCGGTGGCCGCCGACAACGTGTCCAGCTGGTACTTCCTGACGTGAGCGACCGACGCACCACAGTAGGCCGTGAAGTCGAGGTCCGCCTTGAGAGCGGAAGCGATCCGGTTCGGGTAGGCGGCGGCATGGTTGGCGATCCGCCTCGTGCGGGCCTCGTCCGCCCAGCACCCGTCGACCGAGTCCGTGGTCCGACCGGCGCCGATCCCGCTGGCGACCGAGTCGCCCAGCGCGACGTACCTGAGCGGCGAGGGGTCCCCGGCGGCGGAGGCCGGCGAGGTGACACCCGCGACTAGGCCCGCGGCGAGCGCTGCTCCGGTGAGACGGATCACGGATGTGCGGTGAGTCGTCCGCATGACAGTTCCTCCAACGTCGTGGCGACTGAACGCCCTCAGCCTGCGGCCGGAGCTTGGAACGAAGGCTTGGATGTTTCTTGAATCCCCCGTCTCTCCTGCGAAGACTGGTGTGCTCGGGAGCGGGAGGGGGCGCCATGGGCGAGGTGGAGTGCCGCGTGCTCGGTGGCGTCGAAGTCCTCGTTCGGGGGCGTGCGGTCGACCTGGGGCACGCGCGGCAGCGGCATGTGCTCGCCGTGCTGCTCGTCGAGGTCAACCAGCCGCTGTCCGCGGGGAAGCTGATCGAGCGGGTGTGGGGTGAACGGGCGCCGCGCAGCGCCGTGAGCACGCTCTACAGCTATGTCTCCCGGCTGCGTGGGTCGCTGTCCACGGCCGGAGCCGGGTTACGGCTGGCGCGTCACTCCGGCGGGTACGAGGCGCAGGCGCGCGCGGACGTCATCGACCTGCACCGGTTCCGCTCTCTGGTTGCCCGGGCCCGAGGGGCTCGGGACCAGGAGGCGGGCGAACTCCTGCGGCAGGCGCTCGTGTTGTTTCCCGAGGGGGATGCGTTCCCAGTGCCGGACACGCCCTGGTTCACGCACCTAGGGGAGGTGCTGGCCACTCAACGGCAGGCGGTGGAACTGGATTTGGGCGATGTGCTGCTGCGCCAGGGCAGGGAGGCGGAGCTGTTGCCGAGGCTGCTGCCGGCCGTAGCCGCGCAGCCCTACGACGAACGGCTCGCCGGACAGCTGATGCTGGCGCTGCACCGGCAGGGGCGCACGGTACAGGCCCTGGAGCACTACCAGAGTCTCCGGCGCAGTCTCGACGAAGAGCTCGGACTCACTCCTGGCGCAGCCGTCCAGCATCTCCACCAGCAACTGCTCGGGGCCGGCGGCCAAGCGGTTCGTCCGCCCGAGGCGGGCGTCCGACCGGAAGGCGTTGTCCGGCCGGAGGCCCCCGTTCCGCCCGTCCCGCACGTGGTCCCGGTCCCCCCGGCGACGACCGACGCCCACGTGGCCTCCGGCCCCCGCGCTGCCGAGCCGGTCGCCGTCCCACGCCAACTGCCCCTCGCGCCCGCAGGCTTCATAGGCCGCCGCCTGGAACGGGAGCAGCTCGCGAAGGCGTTCGGCCGGATCGTCGTCGTGTCCGGTCCCGGGGGCGTCGGCAAGAGCTGGCTGGCGGCCTGTTGGGCGTACGAGGAGGCGGGCCGGTTCCCAGACGGACAGCTCTACGCCGACCTGCGCGGCTACGACGCGGGTGCCGAGCCGCTGCCTCCGTCCGACGTGCTGCGGGGCTTCCTCGAAGCGCTCGGCGTGCGGGCCGACGCCGTGCCGGAGGACCAGACGGCGCGGGAGGGTCTGTACCGGAGCCTGCTCGCGGACCGGCGCGCCCTGGTCGTCCTCGACGACGCGTACGACGCCGGTCAGGTGCTGCCGCTTCTGCCCGGCACCCCGACCTGCACGGTCCTGATCACCAGCCGGAACCGGCTCTCCTCCCTGGTCGTCGGACACGGCGCGATCAGCGTCTCGCCTGCCGTCTTCGACGACCGTCACGCCGGGGAACTGCTCGCGGAGCGGCTTGGTGCCGAGCGGACCGGCGCCGAGCCGGAGGCCGTCGCATCGCTCGTGAAGTACTGCGCCGGGCTGCCACTGGCCCTGAGCCTGGTGGCCGCCCGCGCCGCCGCCCACCCCGGCTTCCCGCTCGCCGCGCTGGCCGGCGAGCTTGCGGACGCGACGGGTCGGCTCGACGCTCTGGACACGGGCGACCCAGCGGTGAGTCTGAACCTGAGGGCGGTGCTTGCGATGTCGCGACGGGCGCTGAGCGCCCCGGCCCGCCGCCTGTTCGACCTCCTCGGGCTGGTTCCAGGTCCGGACGCGGGAGTCGCGGCGGTCGCAAGCCTTGCCGGCGTCCCGCGCGGCCGGGCACGGCTGCTGCTCGCCGAGCTGGAGTCCGCGCACCTCGTCCATCAGCACGTGCCGGGACGGTATCTGCTGCACGACCTGGTCCGGCTGTACGCACGAGAGTGCGTCGCGTCGGACGAGGCGGGGGAGCGCGCCGACGCGACGGCCAGGTTCGTCGACTTCCACTTGCACACCGCGTACGCGGCGATCGAGCTCCTCGATGGCGCTCACACCCCGTTCAAACCGGAGCGGGCCGACCCCCCGGCGCCCGGATGCGCGCCGTGGACACCCCCGGACTTCACCGCCGCGCACTCCTGGTTCGCCGAGGAGCACGCCTGCCTAGTCGCGACGCAGGAGCTCGCGCTGTCGGCAGGGCTGCACGTCCAGGCCGTCCATCTGGCGTGGACCCTCATTTCGTACCAGCTGGGAGCCCACCGCCTGCCGGAGTACGCCCGGGTCTGGCAGACAGCCCTGACCGCAGCCGAGCGGCAGCCCGCCTCCGTGCCGCGCATCCTCGCCCATTGGAGGCTGGGCCACTTCCACGCGCTGAGTGGCCGCCACTCGGAGGGCCTGGACCATTTACACCGGGCGCTCGTCCTGGCGGAGGACGCGGGGGACACGGCGGGCCGGGCGCACATCCACCGGACGCTCGCCCGGATCTGGGAACTGCACCGCGACGACCGCCGGGCCCTCGACCACGCCACGGAGGCCTTGCGGCTGTACGAGGAACTGGCGAACCCGTTCTGGCTGGCCAACCAGCTCAACGCGGTCGGCTGGCTGCACGCCCGGCTAGGGGAGTACGCACAGGGGCGCGCGTACTGCGAGCAGGCGTACACCCTGCACGTCAAGCACGGCAGGCCCGGCGACGAGGCGTCGACCCTTGACAGCCTCGGCTACATCTCCCACCAGACCGGCGACCACGCTGCCGCGCTGGGCCACTACAGGGAGGCGCTCGCCCAGTTCCAGGCGACCGGCGACGGCGCCAACGAGGCCGACACTCTCGCCCACATCGCCGAGACGCTCACCGCCCTCGACCGTCCCAACGAGGCCCGCGTGGCCTGGTCCCAAGCCCTCGACCTGTACCGATCCCAGGATAGGGCGGCTGACAGCGACCGCGCAGAGGCGGCGCTCGCCGCCCTCCCACTGGAGTAGTCCACCGCTCGTCCGCACGTACCCGAGGGGCCGGAAGCCCTCCGGCCGACGGTTGACTTATGAGCCCACCTCCTGGCTGCCAGGCCACCCGTGATCTAGAACCGCCCGCCGGGGCGCAGGACGGCATCCAGTTCGGATACGCAGGCTCTCCCGCTGGTGCTCTCGGTTTCGCCGCGGACGCGCGTCGTGCCAATTGCTTCAAGGGCAAGGACGGCCTGGCTCGGTGGGGTGATGACTCGAGCCGTGGTCAGCGCCTCGCGGTGAAGCGGATCTCCGAAGGCCTACCTTGCTGCATCCTGGCTGGCGGGCTGCCGACGCCTCCACTGCCGCTACGAACGCAAAGCCGAATACTTCCTCGCTTTTGTCGGCATGGCCGCAGCCCCCATCGGCTTCCGCCGACTGATCCGGTGAGCCAGGCGGCCGGGAGCAACAGTCGGCCAACGCCGGTGGTGTCAGTGACAGCTCGTGGGGTGCGCTGGTATTCGATGAGGAGGTTCCATGGGCTTTTCCGGTCATCTGGTCTTTGCGCGCAGCGAGCGCCCACTGCTGGAAGCACCCCTGGTCGGCAGCACCAATCAAGGACCGAGGAACGACGTGCATGAGTGGCAGCCGCGACCGGGCGGCTGGCAGACCCTGCAGTTGGAGCAAGGCATCTGGGAGGACGAGTACCTGTCCACCTTGGTCGAATGGACCGGTGCGCCGGCCTGTGTCGCCGACGTCTCCGACAGCAGCGTCGCCCTCGTGACCGGCCTGGACACCAACGGGCGCTGCTGGCAGGCATGGCTCAACCTGGACAACGCCGCTGCCCTCCTCGTCGAGGATCCCGAGGACGTGGACGACGTGAGCCTGTGGATGGCCACCCCGGAGTTCGACGAGGCCATCGGACATAAGCGAGCAGAGCTAGACGCGGAGGTGCCGGCCGACGCCGAAGGCGCTCTCGTGTGGGCTTCAGCCGCTGGTGTCCAGGCCGCGGCGCAGCAGTCTCGGATCGAGGGACTGCTGCGTGCACGGGAGGCGTTCGTGGAGGAGCTGTTCGACGCGCTGCTGGATGAACTGGGTTTCCCTGAAGCTGCCCACTCCGCACCGCAGCCATAAGAAACGACGTCCTAGAGGTCGTTTTCGCCTGTATTGCCCGCGTATCATCCGATTCTTGATGTGCTGGATGGTTGTGCAAGTGAGGCCGTGGAGACCGTCGATGTCTGCGCGGCATGTGAGGTTGCGGATGGGACGGAGAGCGACGTAATCCTGTCTCATCCCAGGACGCTGGGCCTTCGCGGTGGTGTGCTTCCGCTGCCGTTGCCGTGCGCCTGGGCGCATTCGGTTTGCGGCGGTACGCCGGAAGCATGCCGAAGCGACGCCCGTCTCCGAGTGATCTGTCCGATGCCCGCTGGGAGTTGATCGATCCGGTGCTTGCGGCCTGGCGTTTCGAGCGTCGCGGCCGGTCCCTGGACTTCGGCCGGCCGCCCGAGCACGACCTGCGCGACATCATGGACGCGATCTTGTACGTGGACCGGACCGGGGTCCAGTGGCGCTACCTGCCGCATGACTTCCCGCACTGGAACGCCGTCTACGGATACTTCGCCAAATGGGCCGACGAGGGTGTGTTCGCCCAGCTCAACGGCCTGCTCCGGCAGCTGTTGCGCGAGAGGGAAGGGCGGGAGGGCGAGCCGTCAGCGTGCGTTATCGACGCCCAGAGCGTGAAGACCTCCACCAGCGTCCCGGCTTCCTGTCAGGGCATCGACGCCGGGAAGAAGATCGTGGGACGCAAGCGGAGCATCGTGACCGACACGCTCGGACTCCTCCTCGCCGTGCTGGTCACCGGCGGCGAGCGTGCAGGGCTCCATCGCCGGCGCCCGACTCCTGGACTAGGTTGCCGCGGATCACCCAGGCATCCGGAAAGTGTGGATTGACGGCGGCTACCGCCAGCACCTCGTCGAGCACGCCGCCGTCCTCGGCATCGACATGGAGATCACCGCCCGCAAGCCCGGGAGCAGAGGTTTCCCCCCAATACCGAAGCGGTGGGGCGGTGGAGCGGACCTACGGCTGGCTCATGCTCCACCGCCGCCTGGCCCGCGACTACGAGACCCTGCCCACCCGCTCGGAAGTCATGGTTCACCTCGTGATGACCGGTCTCATGGTCCGCCGTCTCACCGACGAGAAGTCCGCAAGGCATCCCACATCGGGATGAAACATCGGACGAAAACGACCTCTTAGAGTCCCTAACACAATGAGGTGGATCGGTCCTGGTGGCCGTGTCCGGTCTGCAGGTTCGGCGTTGTCCGGGTCATGGGGGCTTCGCCTTGGATCGTGTCGGACGACCTGTGGGAGCGGATTGAGCCGCTCCTGCCGAAGCGGGAGAGACGGTTCAGGTACCCGGGCCGCAAGCCGGTCCCGGACCGGCAGGTGCTGTGCGGGATCCTGTTCGTGCTGCACACCGGCATCCAGTGGGAACACTTGCCCCAGGAGCTCGGCTTCGGGTCCGGCATGACGTGCTGGCGCCGACTGCGGGACTGGAACGAGGCCGGGGTCTGGCAGCAGCTGCATGAGGTACTGCTGGCCGAGTTGAACGCGGCGGCCCGGCTCGACTGGTCACGGGCGGTCGTCGACTCCAGCCACGTCAGAGCGTTAAAAGGGGGCTCCAGACCGGCCCTTCGCCAGTCGACCGGGGACGGGCCGGCTCCAAGCGCCACCTGATCACCGACGGACACGGCACCCCGCCCGCCGTCATCCTCACCGGCGGCAACCGCAACGACGTCACCCAGCTCATGCCCCTGCTCGACGCCATCCCACCCGTCCGTGGACGGCCCGGACGACCCCGCCGCAAGCCCCAGTCCGTCTTCGCTGACCGCGGCTACGACCACGACATCTACCGCGACCAGGTTCGGGCCCGCCAGATCATCCCTGCCATCGCCCGCCGCAGAACACCTCACGGCAGTGGGCTCGGAACCTACCGGTGGGTCGTCGAGCGGACCTTCGCATGGCTCCACGGCTTCAAACGCCTCCGCGTTCGTTGGGAACGGCGAGCCGACATCCACGAAGCCTTCCTCGCACTTGCCTGTTGCCTGATTACCCACCGACAAGTGCTGTCTCTGACGTGACCGGCACCCGCCTCACGCCCAATGCGGGTCCGGCAGACTGATCGCATGAACCGCGACACCCTGCGCTCCGTACTGGTCCGCGACGGCAGTGTCTCCGCGCTTGCAGCCCTCGCTGAGCTGGAGGCAGGCGCCGACTACGAAATCAATCTGAACTCGACAGCCTCCGCCACCCTGCTCTGGACCAACTGGTCAGCGCGGCAGGAATCCATGCGTGAGATGGGCATCGTCCCCTCCCGACCCGGACTGGCCGACGCCGTCGAAAGACTCCACGCCGCAGGAACGGCCCGGGTCCACATGGCAACCATCACCGGACCACAGAAGCGTTTCCTCCTCTTCCTCTCGGAAGACCTCACTGAGTGCGTCGCCTCCTGGTAGCACCACCTCATTGTGTTAGGCGCTCTTAAGCAGGTCTGGCTTGCTATCCCAGAGGCAGGCGTCAAGCTCCGCGAGGGCGACCCTGCCACTGCCGGCAACATCATCATTGGGGCCTTGGTGCGGAGCGAAATCCTCGATCGTGAGCTGATCGTCTCTGCTGGCGATGACGATGCAGTGGTCGAAGCTCTCATCGAGACGATGCACCAGATCGCCGAGAGCGATGAGCCCGTCTCCCGGGCTGCTGCCCGGGCATTCCTGAGTATCGCCGAGAGCGACGATACGAACACCACCACCTTCTCCGGACGGGGCGAGCAGCCTCGCCAGTAGTTCCGCTCCTACGGGTGAACTACGTGAAGCGACCTTCACTCTCCGCCGGCCCGCACGGTTCTGACCAGTTGTGAGCGGGGGCCCTGCTCGCCGCGGGCCCCGAAGCACATGAGAGTGCGCAATGGGAGAGAGCGGAATCGTCGCGACCCTCTTCGCGACTCCAGCCTGCGCGAGCTCACCGCCCACGTCAGCGGCTCGCCGCCACCGTCCCAGGCCCGAAGCTCCTGCACATCTCTGTCGGCTGCGTCGACGGAAGGCATCGTGGCGTTACCGGACGCCTCTCGCTGCGCGGGCGCACCCTGGGACCTCGGTGCGCGCCTGCGGACAGCCTTCGTCCCCTTGAGGCGTTCGAGCCCGAAGCCCTCGGTGATGATGCCGGCGCCCACCACGCCGTGGCCCTTACTCCTCTCGGTCGAGGCAGGGTGCGGCTGTCCGTCGTCGCCAGCCCGTCCGCGGACGGCGCGGTCGCTGAGGGTCACGATCTCTGACCAGCCCTCTGGACAGGCCCTGGCTCTGCTGACCGACGCGGCAGGGCGAGGGCCTTTTTGTGTTCCCGCGTCTGCCGCGCAGCATGGGCGTGATGAGGGCGCTCTTCCCCACCCACCGTCGCCGTCACGAGCACCCCCTCATGCGGTCCTGACCAGTGCGGCACAATCGCGGTCAACTGAGCAGACAAAGGTGGGGGTGGGACGTGGGGCTTTTTGGCTCGCGAAGCCGGCGTAAGGGCATACCGAACGAGCCGGCGCTGCTGGCTGCGGCTGCTGAGAATCCGGGTGGCAGCGTCGCCGAGATCGATCCGACGCATATCGATGACCCGAACGGCTACGTACCTCCCGAGGCGATCCGCGGTGCGTGGTTGGTGGACAGCAGCGGGAAACTGACAGGTGAGTACCAGGAGAATCCCCGTCACGGGGTGCCACAGGACGACTTCAGCAAGCTCACCGACCCTGATCACTGGCTCGGCTGGCTCGGCGAGGATCCCGCGACCGCCGTCCGCCAGGGCATCGAGAAGTCCTTGCGCGCCCAGGTGGCAGACGCAGTGGTCGAGTGGGTCAAGATCCTTGAAGAGCCCCGGTTTCTCACGGGTGGGCGTCGAAGTTCTGAGGACGAACAGGTCATGCTGGTCAGCCGCGCGGCGCTCGCCGCGCCGTTTGCGTTGTCCGTGCGCACAACGCAGCACGGGCGTTCCATCCTCCTGGGGGTGTTCTCGTGGGCGGCGGTGAACCTCGCACCGCCCGGAGTCCGCAAGGATCGGCACTGGTTTGACCTGGGCGCCGCGCCGGACTGGGCAGGTGAACGGCTTCAAGAGCGGATCTACGAGATTGACGGTGAGGACGACCCCAACGAGCGGTAGAGCGGCACGCCATTTCGGACCCACGGTCAGAGCGGATCCACTCCAGCAGTAGATATCCACGCCGGGTGGCCCTGGCCACCGTCTCGACGCGAACGTGAACAACGTTGCCCGACACGATCCCGGCCGGAGGCAGGCCGACTGGGCATGCCGCCAGACCACTCGCCCGCCCTGCTACCACCCTGCTACCTTGAGGGGGTGAGCAGTGACAGGAAGCAGACCCAGCTCCGCCTGGCACCCGACGTTCTCGCCGCAGGCAAGGACGCCGCCGCCGCCCGAGGGCTGGACTTCAACAAGTACGTCGAACGCCTCATCGTGGAGGACACCACAGGCGCCCGCGCGGCCGGCATGGCCGCAGCCCAGCGCCTCCTCGACGCCCACGGCGACTTCCTCTCCGACCTGGAAGCCGACCTGGACGCGCAGCACGCCTCGGCACCGCAGGACCGGGGCGCCGCTGCGTGAGCATGTCCCTGCACGTCGACCTGTCCTGGATCCTCGAGGTAGCCGAACGCGCCGGCCACGGTGACCCCGCACCTGACGACCTCGGCGTTCCCCTCGCGGCCGTCGCCCGCCACCGAGCGGAGCTTCTCGAGCAGCCCGTGTACCGCGGCCCGTACGCCCGGGCCGCCGCCCTCGTGCACACCCTCGGCCGCTGCCGCTGGCTGGAACGCTCTAACCTCAGCGTCGCCTGCGCCGTCGCCGTCATGTACCTCAACGCCAGCGGCATCCCCGCCGACCCCAGTCGGGAACAGCTCACCGCCCTTGCCCGTACGCTCTACGACCCACACGGCACTACAGGCGGCATCGTCGAACATCTCCGCACCTGGGCGCGCTGAACCACACCGCGCGCCGCGGCTACGAGCACTTGAGCTTGCGAAGCCGGATGGCGCCCATCCCGCTGTTCGGGCGGTGGGCACGAGGCGTCATGTCCATGGTGCGGCGTGCCTTCCTGTCCAGTTCTGGTCGTTGCTGGGCGACCGACGAGGACAACTCAACTGTGTGTGGCTAACGTTGCCGCGCGGTGACCTGCAGTTTGATTTGCGGGCTACGTGTGCGACGACGATGCGCTGGAGGGATAGTGGCAGAGCCTGGCGTGGGCAGCGATGATCAAGAATCACGGCGGTCAAGAGAGTGGGTGTCGCCGTCGCAGAGCACGGCTGCCCAACCTCCACGTTTGCCCGTCTCGGCGAGCAGGAACCAGACGCCAACCGCTCAGGACCGCCCTGCGGCCCCCGAAAGGCCGTTCTGGCAGCGCAGGACAGCGGTGGTCACAGTCGTCGGAGCCTGCTTATCCATCGTGACCGGGATCATCGTCCTGGTTTTCATGTTCTGGCCCGATCTGCAGCCAGAGCGAGACAAGACCCCGACGGTGGCGATCTCCGACTTCAACGTCGACAAAGAGAGAAACATTCAAGCTGACGAGTACTACACGGACATGGACTCTGAGGTGAAAACCAGGCCCGTCAAGTGGACGTCATCCATGGCGACGATCACCCTTCGCAATGAGGGCGACGACACGGTGACGATCAAGAAGGCGACGCTCCACCTTCTCGCCTTCGAGAACCTCGGATGCAAGGACGGCGGAGGCCTCGGATACCCCGAGGGGCGCTACGGCTTCAAAATCGGCGATGCTGATAAGCCAGGCAAGACGCTGGTTCAGCCCATGCGTTGGAAGCTGCCAGCGCACGACGCGGAAACTATGGCGTTCAGCGTGGGACCCAGTGCACCCGATCCCGAGGTCATTCAGGTGTATCGCTATCAACTGACCCTGGAGCCGGATCGCGGCAGTCCCATCACGCTTCCCGTAGTCGTGCATGCCGCCCCGGAGGGGTACCTCGCCAAGACAGGAGAAGGCGAGCGCGACTATGCGGCGGCTTTGACGGACCCTTGCTGGCGTGGTGCGGAGAGGTTTGCGAAGGGCGTCCAGGAGAGCGACAGGGCGTCGCCGGAGTACAGGTACCTCCAGTCGCGGTTGGACGCGCTGCGTCGATAACTCCTGAATGAGTCGATCGATCGTGACCTTTCCCGGGTGGCCAGGCAGCTGGAGATGCACCTGCGGGCAATCGGGAGTTCGTGAGTGGGAGGAAGGCGATTCGGACCGGGGTTCAAGCGGCTGCCCTGGACGAGCCAGTAAACGGCCGGCGCCCAATCCGCCGAAGCGGGTGGCAAGGGCGCCGGCCAACCGAAAACACACACTCCGCAGGAGAACCCGAGAAGCGGTCTCGCTGGCGAGTGTATCCGCCCGGTCCCGCAGTCGGAACGCGCATCCTTGCCGATAGTGACGCAAGAGGGTTATTGTTGTCTCGCTGGGTGTCGTGGCAGCGCACCAACACCGAGCACACTCACGCAAGGAGCAGCAGCCCATGCCCCTGTCCCTGGCCCGGCGAGAGGTCGACCATCACCTCCAGGAGATCGAGGCCGCCGACGTCACCTCAACCACCTGACGCCCGCCCAGGGCGGGGCGCCCCGAACCGGCACCCCGCCCCCAGGCCGTGATGGAGAAACGAAGATCATGATCCGCGCCGGACGCCTGCAGTACGTACAGACCATGGCCGACCTGGCCGCCCAGCAGGGCGTGTCGCTCGGGACCTTCCGCAACAAGAAGCCGTACGCCCAGGAGGGGTATCCCGCCCCGATCAGCTCGCCCACCTCGAGGGCGCTGCTGTGGGACAGCGAGCAGATCGCCGCCTTCCACGCGGGAGAGCCGATTCCGGCCCTGCCGGAGCTCGACGACGACGAGGACCTCCTGGACCGCCACGAAGCCGCGGCCGAACTCGGCGTCGCGCCGGCCAGCTGGAACAAGTACAAGAGCGACCCCAAGCTGGCCGAACATGTCGTCCTCGTCCCGGGGCAGGACGGCACCGAACACTGGCCGCGCCACGTCGTCCGCGCGTACAAAGCCTCCCGACCCGGCCGCGGCGCCGGCGGCGGCCGCCGCACCGGCAGCGGAGACATGATCCCGCGCGATGAGACCCTGCCCCGGATCGCCGAACTCCTCGACGACAACCCGGCGATCACGCTCACCGAGGTCGCCGACACCCTGGGCATCACGAAGTTCCCCACCGCCCAGGCCGGCCTGGCGCTGCTCCGGGGCCGGCGCATCGCCGACCTGGTCGAGGCCGAGCCCGGCCTCACCCCGATCGACGCCGCCGAGCGCCTGGGCTATCCCACGATCACCCACCGCGGCGCCGCAACGATCGCCGAGGCCGAACTGCGTGCCCGCGGCACGCGCCTGTACCTGCAGCAGGTCGCCGATGCACTTGCAGAGGCCGGCGTCGCCGAGTCGGTTCAGGTAGCGACGCGCCGGCTCGACGACGAGCACCTGGCCGCCGCCGTCCCCCTTGCCATCGGACAGTCCGCGCCGGCGCTGGTATGGGACGAGCGGTACGGATGGCGCACCGCGACCAGCCGACGTCACCCGATCGGCAAGGACACCGGCGCCGCGCCCGAGCGCGAAGGCATCCGCTACATCGGCCACGGCATCCACCCGGAGTCGGCGGAGCTGCTCGAGGCGCTGGCCGACGGACGCAAGGGAACCAAGCGACCCAACGCCTGAGTTCCCTGCCGCGCCGTTCCGAACTCGTCCGCCACACTGCCCCCCCCCGGTCGGCTGACGGGCCCGGAGACGGGTGTGCCGTGTGTCCGGGGGAGGCGGTGGGGTTCCGCCGCCTCCCCGTGCTCCACGGGGCGGGGCGGGCGGGAGTACGGGAAGGGGTTGTCCTTCAGGGGGCGGAGTGGGTCTCAGGCCGCGAGGCTGAAGGTGCCGCCCGCGGCGATGTGGGTGATGGTGCCGATGCCGGTGCGGACGGGCAGAGGGGTGCCGTTGTCCGTGGTGCTGCCCACGCCGAGCTGCCCGAACTCGTTGTCGCCCCAGGCTCTGAGGGTGCCGTCGGACAGGCGTGCGAGGCTGTGGACATCGCCGGCGGAGATGTCCCGGACGCCGGTGAGGTTGAGGACGGTGTTGGGGGTGCCGTTGGGGGGACCACTGTCCGAGCCGTTGCCGAGCTGCCCGTTGCCGTTGGTGCCCCAAGCCTTGACGGTGCGGTCGGACAGCAGGGCGAGGCTGTAGTCGCCGCCTGCGTCGATGTCGCGGATACCGCTGAGGGGGGCGCCGGGACTGTTGGGGTCGATGACGGTGACGGGGGTTCCGCTGTCGGCGCCGGTGGTGCCGTTGCCGAGCTGCCCGAACTCGTTGTCGCCCCAGGCCTTGACGGTGGCGTTGGACAGCAGGGCGAGGCTGTGGTCCCAGCCGGCGTCGATGGCTCGGACGCGGGTGAGGGGGGCGCTGGGGTTGTTGGGGTCGATGACGGTGACGGGGGTTCCGCTGTCGGCGCCGGTGGTGCCGTTGCCGAGCTGCCCGCTGCCGTTGGCGCCCCAGGCTCGGACGGTGCCGTTGGACAGCAGGGCGAGGCTGTGGTCGCAGCCGGCGGCGATGGCGGTCACGCCGCTGAGGGGGGCGCTGGGGTTGTTGGGGTCGATGACGGTGACGGGCGTGCTGTTGGAGATGTCCAGGGTGGTGCCGTCGCCGAGCTGCCCGGAGAAGTTGTTGCCCCAGGCCTTGACGGTGCCGTTGGACAGTAGCGCGAGACTGTGGGAGCAGCCGGCAGCGACCGCGGTCACGCCGCTCAGCTCGCGTACGGTGCCGGGGGTGCGGTGGTCGGTGGTGGGGACGCCGGAGGTGGTGCCGTCGCCGAGCTCCCCGAAGGAGTTGCCGCCCCAGGCCTTGACGGTGCCGTTGGACAGCAGTGCCAGGCCGTGAGCTCCGCCTGCGGCGAGGCCGGTGACGTTGGCGGCTGTCAGTCCGGCCGCGGTGACCGGGGTGTGCCGATCGTCGGTGGTGCCGTCGCCGAGCTGCCCGGAGTGGTTGGAGCCCCAGGACTCGACACGCTGGGCCTGCGCGGCGGCCGGCGGCGCGGGCAGCGCCGCCAGGGTGGTCAGCAGGACGAGCAGTCCCGTCGACAGGGCGGTTCTCGGCCTGTGCCGTCTGGTCTGCAGCAGTTGCATGGGTCACCTCGGCGTGTGGAGTGCGCGGCCGTCCCCGGCGGCGCTTACATGGAGTGATGATTGTGATTCATTCGGTGACCGTCGGTGCGGGGGTGACACCAGGACTGTGGCCGGGTTGCTGCAGACGGCCGACCGGCACACCGGCCGCACGAGCTCTTCTGGCTGTTCGAGGGCGACCTGAGCCTGGGCCCTGCGTGCTCGCATGGAGTGGAGCAGCCGGGGTGCCGCCGCCTCGTTCGTGATTCTCCGGTTGCATCGTCGCGGAGTCGAAGAAGGTGACGCGAGCGCGACGAGGTCAGGCGACGGCCGGCGTCTGGGCGCCGAGGGTTCAAGGCAGCGGCGGATTCGCCCGTCTGACCCCCGACGGCGCCAACGCGCCCTCAGCGCCGGCTCCGGCCGCAGCGGGTGCGGCCTTCCCGTAGCCCGTCGGCGAGGCTTCGCGAGTCCGGCATGGCGCTGGCCGCGTGATTGGTGTCGATGAGGGCGATGATGCCCTCGACTCCCGGCTCGTCGACGGCTTCGAGGAGTAGCTGCCGAACGTTGATCGCGGACCCTGCGGTGCCTGTCGAGTCGGCGGCCATGTAGTACAGATCGGCCCCGCGCGTGGGAGTGAAGCCGTGGCCCAGGATCGCCACCACCAGCACGGCATTCTCTTCCCCGGCCCGGCGTACGGCTTCGCGGACAGCTCGGCGGATGTCATCGGACGCGATCGTTGCGCCCGCCAGGAGAGACGGATGCTCGCCGGTGCGTGCGACGCACACACCGAATGCCGGATCCGTGAGCACCGAGTGCAGACCGCGGGCAGCTTCTTCCAGCCGGTCCAGCCAGCCTGCGTCCGCGCACTGTGCGCCCACGACAAGCACGTGTCGGCGAAGGTCCTCGGTCATCTCCTCACCGCCTGGACCGGCGGGCTCGGCACTACGGTCGGCCTCCAACTGGTTGAGACGCGCCTGCAGGTCGGCGATACGCTCCGTCCGATCCAGCAGTGCGTCGCCCAGGACGTCGCCACGGACGCTGGACCACCCAGACGCCCGGTCGGCATCAGCCAACTGCTGCTCCAGAATCTCCACCGCGCGCTTGGGGGACGGGGCGGCATCCACGGCCGACGCGTACAACCTGCGCACGAACTCGACGGCCTCGGTGGTGACCGCCGTTCCACGGTGCTCGGCGAGATCCGCGAAGAGGTCGTTGATCACCTGCCACGGTGGTAAGCGGGTTCCATTCAGGTAGCGCGAGAAAGTGCCGGGATCGCGATGACGCCGCACCGCGTACCGGCGGACGGACACGTGCAAGCCCTCGAACAGCTCCCGCATGGCCTCGGCCAGGGCCCGCGAGGCGTCGTTGAGATCGTCCCCCAACGGCCGCAGCTCACCCATTCCCCCGCACCTTCCCACCTTCAGCGCGCATGGGCGCCGGCGGCTGGCCATGGCTGTACTCGGTGTCGATGACGCGGTTGAGGACGGGCACCGCCGGCCCCGTGACGGCGAGAGCCGCGAGTATCCTGCGCGGCGCTCCTTCCCCCGCGAGCACCGTAAGCCCGCCTGCCGCCAAGCCGGCGAGCAGCGAGAGCGGAAACACCGAAGTCGATCTCAGAGGCAGCAGGGGCCGGTCCAACAGGATCTCCAATCACGCAACCCGCGCCAGAGGCACGGGACTTGTCGCTCTACGCCGGGGGACCACCGGCGATGCGATTCACACAATGGCCGAACCGGGAGCGGTTGCATTCCCTCAACCGAGAACCGAGCTGACGATGATATGTGTTGCACCTGTCTGCGCCGATCGACGAGAGGTTCTCGCTGGTCACAGCCCTTGGGCCTTAACCGTTGCCGAGGCGCTGCGCTGCAACGCGACTTCTCTCCGGCAACGGTTGGCCGCTGCGACACCCGTCAGTCCCCGCCTCCGCCCGCGTCCATGAAGACGACCCGTACCCGTCCGATCCGGACAGCGTTCTGATACTACGCGAGCTGGGTAATCTGCGTGCGATTCGATGCTAATTCCAATGCGTGATCGGTGTAGGGTGGTCGTGGAGGTGAACCGGGTGTCCACTGAGAACGAGCTGTTCGGCGCCGTGGATGCGCTGCTGGAGCAGGTCGCCCAGGATGACCTTCCAACGCCCGAAGAGCGCAGGCGTCTTCGGGAGGCCTCCGGTCTGAGCCAGGAGCAGATCGCGAAGGCGTTGAAGACCCGGCGGGAGACCATCGGGAACTGGGAGTCCGGGGAGACCGAGCCCCGGCCGCCGAAGCGCGCTGCATACGCCCGGCTTCTGGAGGGCCTCGCGGAGCGATTCCCGCCCCCAGGAGCCGACCTGCCCGTTGTCGAGGTCGAAAGCACGGCGGCCCCGGACGCTTTCACCGGTCCAACGCCGCCGACAGACGCGCGGTCCCTGTCCGCCAGTCCGCTCCGGGACGCTGCTGCCAGGACTGAACTCGAGAACCCCCAGAGCACCCCCGCTCCCACCGCCCCTGCCGAACAGGCCGTGCCGTCTCCGGCGGACACCCCCAGGAGCACGTCGGCGTCGCGCCGGACCGCGGCCCCGGCCGGCACTGCTGTGAGTGACGGCACCGAAGAGCGGTTCGTGAACGGGCCGCTCCTCGTCGTCGACGCCGACACGACCGGGCAGGTGGTCGCGTACGGCGTGGGCGGCCTGGTCCTGGACGTGCCCGCCACGTCGCTCGCCTCGCTCGTCGAGTGGGCGCTCACCGAGGCACGGCTCGGCGCGCCGAGACTGAACGGATCGGGCAGCGACGCCGACCCGCTGCTCGTGCTCACCGCGGCCGCCTGCGAGCGCTACGGCCTGCCGGCCGCCCTCTCGAAGGAGGAGCAGCTCGCGGGCCGGCTCACCGACGGCCACAAGGCGGTGAAGCAGCTGGCCGCCCAGGACTGGCGGTTGACGAAACGCGGGCTCGGCCCGTGGGCCCGGATCTACCGTCCCGCGCAGGCCGGCACACGCCGGTGCGTGCAGCTGTGCCTCCCGTCGTGGAACGCGCTCGACACCCGGCACTGGGCCGACGCGGCCGGCCTTCCCCCGGCCGAACTCGCCCATCTCCTCGGCGTGTACGCCATGCGGGTGACGACGCCGCGCGGGTCCACAGCCGTGACCGGCCTGGAGCTGATGACCGCCCTGCACCCGCCCACCCGCGCCTCCGAGCCGGACGCGACGGGCAAGCGGCACTCCGAGCACAACCCCGGCAGCCTGGGCAAGGACCCGGTCGACTGCGCCCCGTGCGAGGCCCCCGACGGCCACCCTCTCCTCGCGGACCTCCCGCGCTTCCACCGCCGCACCCCGGCCGAAGTTCTGCTCGAGGAGGCCTACGACTGGGCCCGGGAACTCACCGACGCCGAGTGCCTGCGCCGGAACCTGGTGGGCATCGACGTGAACATGGCCTTCGCCGCCGGCGCGAACGGCCTGATCGTCGGCCTCGGCGCGCCGACGCATGTCGACAACCCGGTGTTCGACCCGAAACTCCCGGGCAGCTGGCTGGTCGACCTCTCCCACATCGACCTGTCCCGCGTGAAGTCCGGCAAGAACTGGGTGGACCTGGACGCCAGCCTGCTGCCGAGCCCGTTCACCCCGACCGGCCACCGCCCCGAGGGCCCCGCCTGGTACGCGACCCCGACGGTCGCCTACGCCCAGGAGCTGGGCTACGACGTCGCCCCCCTCGAGGCCCACATCCGGTACGACAACGGCCGCTACCTGGACGGCTGGTACAACCGGCTGCGCGACGCGTACATCGCGACGATGGCCGACCTCGGCGTGTCCGCCGACGCGAGCCCGGAAAAGTTCCTGGCGGCGATGGACGGCTACCGCCGACGCGACCCGCAACTCGCGATCGTGGTGTCCGCGATCAAGGCGACCGTGAAGGGCGGCATCGGCAAGCTCCGCGAACGCCCCCGCGGCGAGGGCTGGAAGCCGGGCGAGCCGTGGCGCTCGCTCGCCCGGCCCACGTGGCGCCCGGACATCCGCGCCGCCGTCATCTCCCGGACCCGTGTCAACATGCACCGCAAGATCGTCAAGCACGCGGCGTTCACCGGGCAGTACCCCATCGCGATCCTCTCCGACTGCGCCGTCTACGCCGTCGACGGGACGAGCCCGCTGGACTTCCTGCCCTACCGCGAAGGCAAACCGCTCCCCGGCGGCTGGCGCCTCGGCGTCTCCCCGGGGATGGTCAAACACGAAGGAACCCAGAGCGTGCTGTGGGGCGAAGGCCTGCGCGACCGGTTCGACGCCCCCGAACTGAACCTCGCCCGGTACATCAAGGACGGCACCGTCACAGACCAGGACAACGGGGAGTAGGGCAGAGCGCGATGAGCATGTTCGGCGACAGCCTGGACAAAGCAGTCCAACGGGCCTTCACCCGCCCCATCCCGAGGTCCGCGGGCGCGCGGATGCGTTATCTCGTCAAGCAGCTCAAGAGCACCCAAGCCGTCGCAGAACTCCTCGCGATCTCCCAACGCCAGGTCGAACGCTACGTCGCCGGCCAGGCCAAAACCCCCCGCCCCCGCCTCGCAGCCCGACTGGAGGCGGAAGTGACACACCGCTGGCAGCCCCAGATCAAGGCGAAGGCCCGCCACAACGCCGCCACCACCGCCGGCATCGTCATCGACACCCGCGCCCGCCTCGGCTACACCGCCCCGGTCGGCACGACCGACCAGGACCGCGTCCGCCACCTCACCGTCGCCCTGCCACCGCAGTACGCCGCCCGCCTCTTCGACGCCCAGGAACAGGGCGCCCCCGACAGCGAACTGAAGGAGATCGCCGCCAAGGCGCTCAAGGAGGTCTACTTCCAGGACAGTGGCCGCCGCGCCGGCACCCTCGAAGAGGTCCGCTTCACCGACATCCAGCACCTTGAGTTCGACCTGTAGAACCCTCCTTCCCAGGGCCCTGGAAACACCGGGGCAGCGCACGCCACTGCTCCGCCGAGCAGCCGCAAGCCGAGTGACGGACGCTGATTCGTCCTGGCTTCTGGCGGCGGCACCCCTCGATGGCACCCTCGACGCCCGCACGGCCTTCCTGTCCAGGGCCCTACACACCGACCCCACCCAGCACGCGGCCAGGGCGGCCGAAGACCACGACGTCAGACTCAGGCGATCCAAGGCCTTCCGCTTCGGCAACGACCAGCCCAAGGACGTCGACGACACCCGCGCACTTCCGCGGCATTTCATCACCCGCAAGCTCCGCCGGCCCGAGCCGGCCGTTCCCACGATCTGACCGCCTGACCGCCCGATACCTCGGCCACGGGACAGAGCGCTGCGTGGATGGGGAACTTGCCGGCTGACAGCGACACAGGGGAGGGCCAGAGCATGGGAACGGGCACGGCGGTACTCGTGGTGTCAGCCGTCTTGGGCGTGGGTGCCGTGGCCGGGGTTCTGGCACGGGCCGGACTCCGGGAGGCGGAGGCGGAGAAAGCCCGACTCAAGGAGCAGGCACGGATTCAGGCCCTGCGGTCGCTGGAATCCATCTGGGCCATGAGCCCTGTGGAGTTCGAGGAGTACATCGCCGAACTCTGCCGCCGGGACGGCTACACCCGAGTGCTCCGCGTCGGTGCAGCAAACCACCTGGGCGCCGACGCGACGGGCCGGCCGCCGGATGGCCAAAACCTCGTAGTGCAGTGCAAGCGCTACGCGAAACACCGCACCGTCGGCAGCCCGGACCTCCAGAAGTTCAACGGCACCGCCCGCAGCGAACACGGCACGACCCGGTCTTCACCGCAGCGCTGGAGCAGGTCTGGGGGACACGGCCGTGATCCCGCTGACGCTGCTGCCCGGCCGCACCGATACCACCCGCATCGGCCGCGACCGGCTCGAACTGCTCACAGCCCTCATCGAAGCCCCCGCATTCGACCCGCTCTTCCGCGACACGCTGATCTTCATCCCGCCTCAGCACCCGGTCTACGCCTGGCAGTGCGCCGTTGACGGCTGCCTGCGCATCCGCCGGGTCAGCCACAACCTGTGCAACACGCACAATTTGGAGTGGGAGCAGGCCGAGCGGACGGGACAGACCAAGCGCGCCTTCATGGACGCAGCCACCGCTCTGCCCGCCGTGCGGGGAGTGGACTACGGCCGGTGCCTGATCTGCCCCGACCGCCCGGCGATCAGTCCCACCACCCGGCTGTGCCAGCAGCACCAGACCAGATGGCAGTACGGCGAGGCCGCCGACATGGACCGCACTCGGTTCGAGCACTGGGTCCGTACGCAGCACCCGCTTCCCGGCTACGGCCTGTGCACGGCACAGTGCCCGTTTTGGCCTGCACCTCACTGGGGCTGTGCCTGCAGCACCTGAACCGGTACAAGATCGACAACCGCCCAGGAGACGCCCGGTCGCACAACTCACGTGGCCCTCTCAAGGACGGCCGGCCGCTCCCGGTGACCTACGGCGACGAGAAGGCATTTCGTACCTGGTGCGCCACTGCGGAGCCGGTCACGCAGCCAGGACTGGTCAACCTCCACGCCCTGCCCCCATTGGTGCGAGCCGAAATCCAGTGGGGCCTGCATGCCCATGCCCAGTCCGCACAGCGTTCCGAGTGGACCACCAACGGCATAAGGAACCTCGTCAGACACTGCTGGCAAGGCAGCATCACGTCCCTGATGGACCTGCACGACGAAGGCTACAAAGACCTGACCCGCAAGCAGATGGACTCCGAGGTCCGCAAGATCATCAGAGAGACCGGGAACGGCCTGCGCTGCGTCTACTACAGTCCCTCGGACACCAAGGACGCCGGCTTCCTGGAGACCGATCACTTCGGACGGCGCTTCAAGAACGCCCAGAGCCACTTCGACATCACCACCGTCCCCCAGCGCTGGCTGCGCGACCTGCTCTGGGACCACCTTGCCGAATGGCTCCGGTCCCCGCAGTGCCCCCGCACTCGAGGCCCCTTCGACCAGATGCGCCGCGCCGCCGTCGAACTGGGCGTCTTCCTCCAAGCCGACGCCCCCGCCGCCGGCCACGACCCCACCGCGCTGCGCCGTGAGCACGCCGAACGGTTCGTCGCCGACCAGCGCCACCGCGCCCGCCACGGCCTGCCGTCCCTGGGCATGGTCCTGGTCGACGGACGACCCCCCACCGTCACCGACCTGAGCTGCCAATTCATCTTCAACCAGGCCCGCAAGCTGCTCTACAGCGCGCCTCGGCATCGACACCGGCTTCCTGACCGCCATCCCCTTCGGCGGCACCGGCATCAAACAACGCTCCCGCAACCCCTTCAGCGACGACGTCGCCCGCGCGCTGACCGACGAGACCGACCTGCGCCGCCTGGAGAAACTCGACCTCAACGACCGGGGCTTGCGGGACATCTGGGAGACCATCGTCGCCACCGGGCGCCGCTGCAGCGAGGTCGTCGGACTGCGCCTGGACTGCATCGGCCGCTACCGCGGCCTGGCCATGCTCTGGCACGACCAGACCAAGGTCGGCAACTACAACGAGGGCATCCGCATCCCCGGCACCGGGTTCTTCTCCGGCGGGTCGCAGTCCGGCGCGGACTGCGACCCGTACGGGCTCGGCGGCCGGGCCGGGGCGGCACTGCTGTTGAGCAGCTCCGTCGCCGCGTAGCCGGCCGCCCCCACGATCAGCGCCGCGGGCGCGAGCACGCGGAACGCCCGGCGCCGGGCCACCGCTCCCGCCCTCTCGTCGTATTCCGCCATCCGCGTCGATCCCCTCGCTCCGTGCCGCGCCCGGTCACGCTACCCGAGCGGAACCCGCCGCCCGGGAGAGGGGGTTGACGGCTCAGGACAGGGTTTCGACCACCGCGCGCACCCGTGCCGCGACCGAGTCGGGCAGCGGGGCGTAGTGGATCGCGTGCAGTTCCTGCTGCCCCTGCTCGCTCGCCGCGTAGGAGAGGAAGGACTTGAGGGCGAGCAGGCTCTCGGGCCGGTTTCCGGTGTCGCAGACGATCTCGTACGTCACCAGCACGATCGGGTACGCGCCCGGCGCCTTGGTCCGGTAGTCGAACTTCAGCGCCAGGTCGCCGTCCTTGCCGACCACCTCGGCCGACGCGATGCCCACCGACGCGCTCTGCGTCGTGGGGGCGACCGGTTCGGGCGCGCCGGTCGCGATGCGCACCGCGTCGATCTTCCGCTTCGTCGCGAAGGACAGCTCGAAGTACCCGATCGCGCCCTCGGTCTGGGCCACGGCCGCGGCGACCGCGTCCGAACCGTTCGCGGAGTGACCGCCCCGCGCCGCCCACTTCTTGTCCGCGGGGTACGGCCAGCCGGAGCGGGCCGCGCCCTTCAGGTAGGCGTTGAGGTTCTGCGTCGAGCCGGAGTCGTCGGCCCGGTGCACCGGCACGACGGGCAGGTCCGGCAGGTTCGCGCCGGGGTTGAGCCGCTTGATCGCCGGGTGGTCCCAGCGGGTGATCCGGGTGTCGAAGATCTTGGCCAGGGTGGGCGCGTCGAGCACCAGCCCGGTCACCCCCGGCACGTTGTAGCCGAGCGCGATCGGTCCGCCCACCAGGGGGATGTCGATCGCCTTGCCGCCGGAGCACACGTCCGTGGGGACCTTGCGGTCCTCGTCCGACAGTGCCTGGTCCGTCCCGCCGAAGGTGGTCGCGCCGCGCCGGAACTGGGCCACGCCGGCGCCGGATCCGAGCGGGTTGTAGGCGAGCCGCACTTCGGGGCACGCGCGCTGGTACTGCTCCATCCAGCGCTTCATCGCGTTCTGCTGGGCGGTGGAGCCCGAGCCGCTCACCATGCCGCTGCCCGCGCAGTCGATGTCGGGCACCGGCGCCGTGGAGGTCGGCTTGGCCTCGTCCGCCGATCCGTCCGTGCCGCATGCCGAGAGCACCAGCGAGCCGACCACGACGGCGGCCGCCCCCGTCCAGCGGGAGGCCCGCCCCGAATGTCGCAGCAGCACCGTGAATTCCCTTCGGACACAAGCGGATCGGACGGCCGTGGAGTCGCTCTCGCGGGCCGGTCGCTGCATCGATGATCGGGGATGGCCGAGCGCGGTAGGTGGCTCGAAAGGAAACGGGAGTCGTCATTCTGGCGACGTTTGGGTGCCCCGGGCGCCATTAAAAGGCGTGGTCCGGCGGGCCGGCGCGTGGTGGGATGGGCCGATGCGACAGGAGATTGCGGAGAGCGTCGACCGAGGCGACTACCCGGACGGTTCGACGCCCTGGGACCGGCCGGCCTGGCAGGACGAGGCCCTGGGGTGGGTGGGGGACCGGCTCGCGGACCTCGGCCTGGAGGAGCGGGGCCCGCGCGCGGTCCGGCTGCGCCCGTGGTCCGTCCTGGTGCGCCTCACCGTCGGCGAGGGGGCGATCGTCTGGTTCAAGGCCAACCCCGCGGCCAGCGCCTTCGAGGCCGGCCTCGGGCAGGCGCTGGCCACCTGGGTTCCCGCGCACGTCCTCGCACCACTCGCCGTCGACGCCGGACGCGGCTGGTCGCTGCTCCCCGACGGAGGACCGATCCTTCGCGACGTGCTCGACCGCGGCCCGGCCGATCCGGGCGCCTGGGAGGAACCGCTGCGCCAGTACGCCCTGATGCAGCGCGCCCTCACCGGCAGGACCGAGGAGCTGCGGGGGATGGGCGTCCCCGACGGCCGCGCGGCCGTGCTCCCCGAGGTCTTCGACGAGATCGTCGCGACGAGCCACGGACTGGAGTCGGCCGAGCGGCGGGCGCTGATCGGGCAGCGGCCCCGGCTCGTGGAATGGTGCGAGGAGCTCGCGAGCACGGGCATCGCCGACTCGCTGGACCACTCCGACCTCCACGAGGACCAGGTGTTCGCCCGGGGCGGCGGCAGGTACGCCTTCTTCGACTGGGGCGACGCCGCCGTCGCCCACCCCTTCACCAGCCTCCTGGTCACCGCCCGGATGGCTCGCGTGCGCTACGGCCCGGACGTGTTGCCCCGGCTGCGGGACGCGTACCTGGAACCCTGGACCGGGGACGGCAGGACGAAGGCGGAGCTGCGCCGCGCGGTCGCCCTGGCCTGCCGGCTCGGCGCCATCGGCAGGGCGTGCTCCTGGGGCCGGATCTTCCCCGGGCCGGACGGGGACGGGTCCGCGGCGAGCAAGGAGACGTCCGAGGCGACCGCCCGCTGGCTGCGCGAGCTGTTCGCCGAGGAGGGCCTCTGGCCTGCGTGATGCCGCGCACACGCGGGGCGGGTGCGGGCCGGCCGCGTGTTAGCGTCCGCCGGTGACTTCCCCGGCCCTGGACGCGCCCGCGCCCGATCTCGCCCCGCCGCACGGTTCCGCGCAGCGTTCCCCGCTCGGTGCCGAGTGCGTCCGTGCCGCTGCGCCCGACGCCGCCTCCGTGCCGGCCACGCTGCCGCTGCTCGACCTGTTCGGGGACGGGTTCGTACGGGACCCGTACCCCTGGCTGGACGCGTTGCGGTCCGACGCGCCGGTGCACCGGGACCCGGGCACGGGGCTGTGGCTGGTCAGCGACTACGACGACATCCGCCGGGTGCTGCTCGACCCGGCGGTGTTCCACCCCGACAACGCGCAGCACGCCGTCACGCCGCTGCCGACCGGCGTGCTGAGGGTGCTGGCCCGGGCCGGGTTCAAGCTGCCGCCCGCCCTGGCCAACAACGGCACCGACAGCCACCAGGGCCTGCGGCGCGTGGTCACCCGCTTCTTCAACGCGCAGCGCGTCGCCGCGGCCGTACCGGTCGTCGAGCGGATCGCCGGCGAACTCCTCGATGCCGCTCGTGCGCAGCTCGACGCCACCGGATCCTGCGACCTGTTCGCGTCCTTCGCCCAGATCCTGCCCTGCCGCGTCCTGATGGAACTCCTCGGCATCGACGGCGTCGACCCCGTCACCCTGGTGAGGTGGAGCGACGCCTCGCTGGAGCTGTTCTGGGGCCGGCCCGCGCTGGAGCGGCAGCTCGAACTCGCCGTGCTCGTGGGCGAGTTCCATCAGTGGCTCACCGAGACCGTGAGCGCCGCCCCGGCCCGCCCCGGCTCTTTCGTCGAGGCGCTCACCCGCCACCGGTTGCCCGACGGCCGGCCGCTCGACGTCGCGACCGCGGTCGGCGCGTGCTTCTTCGTCTTCATCGCCGGGCAGTCCACCACCGGACAGCTGATCTCCACCACGCTGCACCGGGCCCTGTCCGAGCCCGGACTCTGGCCGCGCCCGGCGACCGAGCCCGGTCTCGCCGAGGGGTGGGTGGAGGAGGTGCTCCGCCGCGAACCGCCGGTGACCTCCTGGCGGCGGGTGACCGCGCGGCCCGTGACGCTCGGCGGCGTCGAACTCCCGGCCGGCGCGCACCTGCTGCTCATGCTCATGGGCAGTGGCTCGGACCCGGAGGTCTTCGCCGACCCGCAGAGCATGTGCCCGCACCGCGCCAACGCCCGCCACCACCTGTCCTTCGGCGTCGGCCGGCACCGCTGCCCCGGCGCGTCGCTGGCCCGTACGGAAGCCGCCGTGGCGCTCCGGGCCGCCGCGCGCCGGCTGCCGGCCGCCCGACTCGTCGCGGCGGACGAGGAACCACCGATCCTCGGCCTGCTCTCCTTCCGCGCCCCGCTGCGGGTACGGGTGACCGCCTGACCACGGCTGCCCGTGGCCCCGGGGCCCGCGTGGGCAGCCCCGCCGGGGGCACGCATGGGGTCCGTGGGCCGGTCCATGATCGCTGGCGGGGCCGTGCCAGGCACCCCGTTGCAGCGCAGGGGGCTATACATTGCATGTATACGCTGAGTGTATAGTCCGGCGTCATGGCATCCTCGTCGTCCCGAACCCCCCTCCTGCCGCGCCTGTTGAAGGCGCTCGTCGTGTCCCTCGTCGCGGTTGCCGCATCGCACGTCGTGCTCTCGGACACCCTGCGGCTGTCCTTGATGGGTCAGGCCGCCGCGGCCCTGGGGGAGGCGCCCGGGTACTCCTCGGACCAGGCGTTCACGGCGGCCGTCGTGAACACCCTGCTCACCATGCCGCTGGTGCTCTGGCCGGGCATGCTGATCTCCGGGGAGCGCCGCGTCGGCCCCATGGTGCTGGTGGGGACGGTCAGTTGGCAGGTGGCCGTCTGGAGCGGCATCGACGCCCTCGGCGAGGCCCCCGGGGTCCTGCTGCCGCTCCCGTCGCTCGCGCTCGTCGTCGCCGTCACCGCCCTGGCGGCGGTGCTGCGGCGCAAGTAGCGGCGTCCGGCCGGGTCGGCAGCCGTAGATGCCGCCCCGGTCCGACGCGTCCCGCGGGGGGCGTTCCGAACAGATGGTTCCGACGCGTTGACAGCGTCGCTCACGCCTCCCGATACTGACTGACGGTTCAGTTAGAGCATCTGTTGCCGCACTGGAGGCACCATGTCCGACCTCCCCACCGAGCTCGTCCCGTTCACCCCCGAGCAGCGTGGCATCGTCGAACTCACCCGCACCTTCGCCCGCGACGAGATCCGCCCCCGGGCCCGCGCCGTGGACGAGGCCGACATCGAGACGCCGTGGGACCTGTGGCACAAGGCCGCCAAGGTCGGCATCACCGGCTTCATGCTCCCCGAGGAGTACGGCGGCGGCGGCTTCACCGACGTCTTCACGCAGTGCCTGGTGCAGGAGGAGCTGTGCGTCGGCGACCTCGGCATCGGCAACCTGCTCTGCTCCAACGGCTTCTTCGCCGACCCGCTCCTCGAACTCGGCACCGAGGAGCAGAAGCAGACCTGGCTCACCCCGCTGACCGGGCCCGACACCCCCATGACCGCCCTCGCCACCACGGAGCCCGGCGCAGGATCCGACGCCGCGTCCATCGTGACCACGGCGACCCGCACCGACGGCGGCTACCTCCTGAACGGCCAGAAGGCCTGGATCTCCAACGCGGGGGAGGCCGAGCAGTACGTCGTCTTCGCCAAGACCGACTCCTCCCTCCGCGCCCGCGGCGTGACCGCCTTCCTGCTCCGCAAGGACACCCCCGGCGTCACCTTCGGCGAGCCCATGCGCAAGATGGGCCAGCGTGCCATCGTCTGCCGTGAGGTCTTCTTCGCCGACGCCTTCGTTCCCGAGGAGAACCGCCTCGGCGACGAGGGGCAGGGCTTCCACGGGCTGATGCGCACCTTCGACATCTCCCGCACCGTGCTCGGCGCGGCGGCGACCGGCGTGGCCAGGGCCGCGTACGAGTACGCCCGCGACTACGCGCGCACCCGGCAGCAGTTCGGCAAGCCCGTCATCGAGCACCAGGCCGTCGCGTTCCGGCTGGCCGACATGCGCACCCGCATCGAACAGGCGCGGCTGATGACATGGCGCGCCGCCAAGCGCATCGACGCCGGCCTGAACGCCACCACCGAGGCCGCGATGGCCAAGCTGACGGCCTCGGAGACCGCCGCGTACTGCACCTGGGCGGCCGTGCAGACGCTCGGCGGCTGGGGCTACTCGCGCGAGTATCCGGTGGAGCAGTGGATGCGCGACGCGAAGCTGGAGGAGATCGAGGAGGGCACCTCGGACATCATGCGGCTCGTCATCGCCCGGGGCCTGTGATGACGTCCGCCCTCACCGGCGGCGAGGCCGTCGTCCGCGCCCTCGCCGCGCACGGCGTCACGGACGCGTTCGGCATCCCCGGGACCCACAACCTGGAGATCTACCGCCACCTCGTCCCTTACGGCATACGGCATGTGACGCCGCGTCATGAGCAGGGCGCGGGGTACGCGGCCGACGCCTACGCGCGCGTGACCGGCAGGCCCGGCGTCGCGCTCACCACCACCGGACCCGCGCTGCTGAACATAGCGGCGGCGGTGGGCCAGGCGTACTCCGACAGCGTGCCGCTGCTGGTCGTCTCGCCCGGTATGCCGCTGCGGCACCCCCGACAGTCCAACGGGCTGCTGCACGAGATGCGCAGCCAGACCGAGGCCCTGCGGGGCGTCGCGGCCTTCAGCCATCGCGTCTCGTCCGTGCCGGAGGTCGACGCGGCGGTGGCGCGGGCCTTCACCCTCTTCCGTACGGGCCGGCCGCGGCCCGTGCACATCGAGGTACCGCTCGACCTCCTGGAGTCCGCCGAGCCGTCGGGCCCGGTCAGGCTCGCGCCGCCGGCCGGACCGCCGGCGGCGGACCCGGCCGCGCTGGCGGAGGCCGCCGCCGTGCTCGGGGCGGCCCGCAGCACCGTGCTCGTCCTCGGCGGAGGGGCGCGGGCGGCCGCCGCGGAGTGCCTGGCGCTCGCCGAGGCGCTGGGCGCGCCGGTGGTGACGACCGCCAACGGCAAGGGCGTCGTAGACGAGCGTCATCCTCTGTCGCTGGGCGTGTCGTTGCACAGCCCGGCCGTGCGGAAGTGGCTCGCGGAGCGCGAGGTGATCCTCGCCGTCGGCACCGAGCTGGCCGAGTCCGACATCTGGGGCCCGCTGCCGGCCCCGGCCGGCACGCTGATCCGGGTCGACGTCGACCCCGCCCAGATGTACGCCGGAATCCCGGCGGACATCGGGCTGGTGGGCGACGCCCGCGTGGTGCTCGGCGCCCTGGTCACGGCCTGCTACGACCACGACAGCGACGATGCGGACGCCCCCACCGACGTCCCCAACGACGCCCCTACCGGCGCCCCCACCGACGTCTCCGCCCTCCGTACCGTCCGCGACGACGAGACCCGCGCCCGCGACGCGCGCTGGGTGCCGTACCTCCGAGCCGTGCGCGGCGTCCTCGCCGAGGACGCCGTCGTCACCTCCGACAGCGCCCAGTGCTGCTACTACGGAGCACTGCCGCACCTCCCGATCGGCCCCACCGGCCGCTACCTCCACCCCACCGGCTTCGGCACCCTCGGCTACGCCCTGCCCGCCGCGATCGGGGCGAAGACCGCGTACCCCGAACGGCAGGTCGTCGCCCTCAGCGGCGACGGCGGCCTGCAGTTCTCCGTGCAGGAACTCGCCACCGCCGCGCAGCTGGGCGCTCCCCTCCCTGTCGTGGTCTTCGACAACGGCGGATACGGGGAGATCCGCGAGGAGATGGCGGCGCGCGGGGACGTTCCCACGGCTGTCGACCTGCCGACCGTCGACCTGCCCGCGCTGGCCCGCGCCTACGGCGGGCACGGTGTCGCGGTCCGCACGCCCGGCGAACTCGCCGACGCCCTGGCCACGGCCCTGATCACCCCCGGACCCACCCTCGTCACCGTCCCCGAGGAGCCCTCCCGATGACGACCCCCGCCACCACCCTCACCGGAACCCCCGCCTCCACCCCCACCCCCGCCGCCACCCCTCTCATCTCCCTCACCTGGACGGACCACGTCACCGGACGTCAGGGCCACCTCGTGATCGACCGGCTCGTGCGCGGCGTCTCCAGTGGCGGGCTGCGGATGCGGGCGGGCTGCACCCTCGACGAGGTCGCCGGGCTGGCCCGCGGCATGACGATGAAGGAGGCCCTGCACTACAACCCCGAGGGCCGGTACGTCCCGCTCGGCGGCGCCAAGGGCGGCATCGACTGCGACCCCCACGACCCCGACGCGTACGGCGTCCTCGTCCGCTACCTGCGCGCGATGCGCCCCCACGTGGAGCGCTTCTGGACCACCGGCGAGGACCTCGGCCTCACCCAGGACCTCGTGGACCGGGCGGCCGCCGAGGCCGGGCTCGTCTCCTCCATCCAGGCCGTCTACCCGCTGCTCGACGACGAGGTCGCGGCCCGCCGCCGGCTCGCCGACGCCTTCGCGGTGGACGTCGACGGCATCGGACTCGACGAGCTCGCGGGCGGCTGCGGAGTCGCCGAGTCGGTGCTCACCGCCCTCGACCGGGCGGGCGTCCCGCACGCCGGAACGCGGGTCGCGGTGCAGGGCTTCGGGACGATGGGCGGGGCCACCGCCCGCTTCCTGGCCCGCGCCGGCCTCCGGGTCGTCGCCGTCGCCGACGTCAAGGGCACGATCGCCCACCCGGACGGCCTCGACGTCGAAACCCTGCTGGCCGCCCGCGACACGTACGGGACCGTGGACCGCGCCGCCCTGCGGCCCGGCGACCGCGAACTCCCCGGCGACGCATGGCTGTCCGCCGACGCCGACGTACTCGTCCCGGCCGCCGTCTCGTACGCGGTCGACGCCGGCAACCAGGTCGCGATCACCGCCCGGTGGATCGTCGAGGCGGCCAACATGCCGGTGCTCCCGGAGGCCGAGGAACTGCTGGCCGCGCGGGGCATCACCGTCCTGCCCGACGTCGTCGTCAACTCCGCCACCAACGCCTGGTGGTGGTGGACCCTCTTCGGCGACATCGGCGCGGACCCGGACGAGGCGTTCGCCCACATCCGGCGTTCCATGCGCGCGCTCGTCGAACAGGTCCTGACCCGGGCCGAGCGGGACGGCACGACGCCGCGCGCAGCGGCCCACGCCGTCGTGGCCGACCGGCTGCCGGTGATCGCCGAACGCTTCGGCTGGTACGCATGAGACCCGCCGCCCCCGAGGCCCTCGCGAGCCTCTTCGACCCGTGCTCCGTCGCAGTCGTCGGCGCCTCCGCCAACCCCGCCAAGTGGGGCTACTGGCTGGCCTCCGGTGCGCTCGCCGGACGCGCACGCCGCTCCGTCCACCTCGTCAACCAGCGCGGCGGCGGCCTCGACGGATTGCCCTTCCTGCCGGATCTCGGTTCCCTGCCGACCGTCCCCGAACAGGTCGTCGTCGCAGTGCCGCCGCCGCAGGTACGGTCGGTGGTCGTCGAGGGACTCGCGGCGGGCGCACGCTGCTTCACCGTGATCACCTCCGGCGGCGCCGACCCCGCGGAGGAACGCGAACTCGCCGCCCTCGTCACCGCGCACGGCGGCCGGCTCCTCGGCCCGAACTGCATGGGCGTCGTCGACACCACCACCGAACTCCGGCTCAGCTGGGGCGACTTCCCGTCCGGCTCGGTCGGGCTCGTGTCGCAGAGCGGCAACCTCGCGCTCGAGATCGGCCGGCTCCTCGCCCGGGCCGGGGAGGGCTTCTCCCGGTTCGTCTCGCTGGGCAACCAGCGCGACATCGACGCGGCCGACGCCCTCGACGCGCTGATCGCCCACGAGCCGACCCGCGTCCTCGCCGCGTACGTGGAGGACTTCCGGGACGGCCGCCGGCTGGCCCGTACGCTGGCCGCCGCCCGTGCGGCCGGCAAGCCCGTGCTGCTGCTGACGATCGGCCGCGGCGAGGCGTCCGGCCGCGCCGCGGCCTCCCACACCGGCGCGCTCGTGAGCGCCCGCGCGGTGGTCGAGTCGGTGTGCCGCGACACGGGCGCGCTGCTGCTCGACTCGGCGGGCGAGCTCGTCGACACGGCCGTGCTGCTGACGGCCGGGGGTGAGCGCCTCGGACGCTTCAGGTCACGTCCTGCCGAGGCCGCGACGCCCCTGCGCGTCGCCGTCGTCGGCGACAGCGGGGGGCAGGGCGCGCTCGCGGCCGACGCGCTCGCCGCCCGCGGGCTCGACGTCCCCGTACTGGACGAGCCGACCCGCACCACCGTCTCCGCGCACCTTCCGGGGCGTGCCGGTTGCGGCAACCCGGTCGACCTCGCCGGCGCGGGGGAGGCGGACCTCCGCAACTACGCCCGCATCACCCGGGCGCTCCTCGACGCCGGAGACACGGACGCGACCGTGCTCACCGGCTACTTCGGGGACTACGCGACCGCCAACCCGGCCCAGACCCGGCAGGAGTGCGAGGTCGCCCGCGAGCTGGGGGAGGCCGCGCAGCGGGCCGGCCGGCTCCTCGTCGTGCACACGATGGCCCGCGACACACCGGCCCTGACGGTGCTCCGCGAGCACGGCGTACCCGTCTACGAACGCATCGAGCAGGCCGCTACCGCCCTGACGCAGGCGGCCCGGCAGGCGCGGGCGACACCACAGCCGCCGCCCGCGCTGCCACGGCACCCATCGGCGACGCCCGTGACGGACGGGGAGTACGAGACGGTCCGGGCGATGCTCGCCGCACACGGACTCGACTTCCCCGAGGCCGAGTTCGTCACCGACGCCGACAGCGCCGTCGACGCCGCCCGCCGTCGCGTCGGCTACCCGCTCGTCCTCAAGGCGATGGGCCTGGCGCACAAGACCGAGGCAGGCGGGGTGGCGCTCGGCATCGCCGACGAGGCAGGACTGCGCGCCGCCTTCGCCCGGATGAGCGCGGCCACCGGAGCCCGCCGGTACGCCGTGGAGCGGATGGCCGCCCACCCGCACGCCGTCGAGCTGATCGTCGGAGTGCGGTACGACCCGGCCTTCGGGCCCGTCGCCATGGTCGGGCTCGGCGGCGTCACCGCCGAACTGCTCGCCGACACCGCGCTCGCCCTCGCCCCGCTCACCCCGGCGCGCGCCCGCGAGCTGCTGCTCTCGCTGCGGCACGCGCCACTGCTCACCGGCTGGCGCGGCGCGCCGGCCGTCGATCTGGACGCCGCCGCGGACGCGCTGTGCGCGATCGCCCGGGCCGCCGTCGAACACCCCGAGCTGACCGAGCTCGAAGTCAACCCGCTGCTCGTCCACCCGGGCGGCGCGCTAGCCCTCGACGCCCATGGAGTGTTGTCATGACCCTGGAGTCCGGTCGCTTCGACGGCCGCACGTACATCGTGACCGGCGGCGGCAGCGGCATCGGCCGCGCCATCGCGCAGGCGCTGGCCGATGCGGGCGCGCGCGTCGCCGTCGCGGGCCGCACCGCCGAGCGGCTCGACGAGACCGTGGCGCTGATCGAGAAGGCCGGCGGGGAGGCCCTCGCCGTACCGACGGACGTCCGCGACCCGGAGGCCGTGGACGCGCTGGTGAGCGCGGCGGCCGAGCGGTTCGGCCGGCTGGACGGACTCGTCAACAACGCGGCGGGCAACTTCGTCGTGCCCGGCATCGACCTGTCGCCGGGCGGCTGGCGGGCCGTCGTCGACATCGTCCTCAACGGCTCGTACTACTGCACCCGTGCCGTCGCCCGCAGGCTCCGCGAGCAGGGCACCGGCGGCTCGGTCCTCTCCGTCATCGCCAGCTACGCCTGGCACGGCCACCCGGGCACCGTCCACTCGGCCGCGGCGAAGGCCGGCGTCCTGGCCATGACCCGGACGCTCGCCGTGGAACTCGCCCCGCTGGGCATCCGCCTGAACTGCATCGCCCCCGGCCCGACGGAGACCGCCGGCGCCGGGGCGGCCCTGTGGGCCACCCAGGAGGCCCGCGAGGAGGTCCTGGCCACGGTCCCGGCGGGCCGGTTCGCCGACCCGGCGGAGATCGCGAACGCGTCGCTGTTCCTGCTCGGCGACGGAGCCTCGTACCTGACCGGCGAATGCCTGACGGTGGACGGCGGCCAGTGGCTGGGCAAGCAGGTGTACGGCCGGACGAGCGCCTAGCCTTCGACGGTCGTCGGTCGTCCACGCGCAGGGGCGGCGGTGCCTACGGGACCGCCGCCCCTTCCGCGTTCGACGCCGCCTGATATTCGGTTGTCGTGATCCGCCGCCCTGCCTACCGTCACGCTCCATGACGACGTCGACGCTGCGCACCGCCCGCCTGTTCCTGGAGCCCTACCGCCCCGAGGACGAGGACCACTTCGTCGGGCTGTTCGCGGACGAGCGCGTCGCGCGGTGGATGGGGAACGCGCCCCGGGGCGACGCCGAGGAACGGGCCCTGTTCGGGCGGATCTTCAGCAAGGTGTACGCCCAGGACCTGTTCGACGTCTGGGCGGTGCGCCGGGACGGCCGCTTCGTCGGCCACGCGGAGCTCAAGCGCACGGACGACGTCGACGGCCACGAACTGGTCTACGCGCTCGCCCACGACAGCTGGGGTGCCGGGCTCGGCACGGAGATCGCCGGGGCGCTGGCCGACTACGGCTTCGACGTCCTCGGACTGCCGGCCGTGCACGCGACGGTGGCCGAGGAGAACCAGGCGTCCCTGGTGCTCCTCGGCCGGCTCGGCTTCCGTCATGTGCGGGACATCCAGGAGGACGACGGCACGGTCACCCGTGTCCTCACCCTCGGCCGCCCCGCCTGAGCGTCAGCTCTTCGTGCGGCGCGTCTTCGCGCCCATCGCGTAGAAGACGAGGCCGATCGCCGCGATGACGAGCAGCGGGACGACCTGGCTCAGTGTGTAGGCCAGCCGCTGCCCGGCGAACGCCTCCGGCAGCGAGTCCGCCGCCGAGCCCTCCGTCCCGAACCAGCCCACGCCGAAGCCCGGCCAGATCAGTACCACCACCGTGAAGGCGACCAGGCATGTCGCGAGCACGGTGACCGTCCACGCGCCCGCACGCCCGCCCGGGACGGCGTACGGCCGCGGCGTGTCCGGGTACTTGCGGCGCAGCACCAGCAGGCTCGGGAAGGTGATCACGTAGGAGATGAACGTCGTGCAGATGGTCAGGCCGAGGCCCGCGGCGAAGTACTTCTCGCCGTCGCCCTCGGTGAGGTTGAGCGCGACAACGAGCAGGATCGAGGCGAGGACCGCGGAGAGCAGGTTCACCCGCACCGGCGTGCCGTGCTTCTCGGAGATGGTGCCGAGCCAGGCCGGCCCGGCACCGTCGGCGCAGGCCACCGCCTGGGCGCGGTGCGCGCCCATCGCCCAGGTCACGCCGGAGGTGAGCAGGCCGATGATGAGGCCCGCCGCGGCGATCCCGCCGAGCACCGCGCCCGCTCCGGTGAGGGTCACCGTGCCGTCGGCGGCGATGGAACCGCCGTACACCGTGAAGACGGCCTTGCACGCGTCGATGAAGCCGCCGAGGCTGCCGATCCGCTCGCTCGGCAGGACGAAGAGGATGCCGAGGATGGGGCCGCCGTACAGCAGCAGGGAGGCCAGGCCGGAGCGGAGGATCGCGAGCGGGATGTCGCGGCGCGGGTTGCGCATCTCCTCGGCGGCGGAGCTGGGCAGTTCGAAGCCGACGTAGTTGAAGATCAGGACGGGCACGAGGGCGACGAATCCGGCGTACGTCGGCGTGAACTCGCTCGCGGGGAGGGCGTGCACGCCGTTCTGCAGGGCGAAGACGACGACGGAGACGAGGAAGAAGCCGAGCAGCACGATCCGCGCGATCGCCCCCGCGATCGGCACCCACTTGCCGACCCGCACGGACTGGACGACGGCGAGCGCGCCGCCCCAGATGAACACGAGCCCGGCGGCGTACTTCCACAGGCCCGGCAGCGGGGTGAAGAACTCTTCCCAGGTGGTCAGGGCGATGATGCAGAGACTGCCGCCCACCCAGACCGGGTTGGATATCCAGTAGAGGATCTGGTTGAGGCCCGCGGTGAGCCGGCCGAAGGCCAGCCGGGTCCACACGTACGGGCCGCCCTGGACGGGGAAGGCGGAGCCGAGTTCGGCGACCAGGAGCCCGTACGGGAGGAAGAAGAACAGCGCGAGAATGGCCATCCAGGTCAGGCCCTGCGGGCCCTGCGCCGCGACCGAGCCGATCGTGTCGAGGCCGACGAGGGTGCAGATGAGGAACAGCAGGACGTCGAAGCGGCGCAGCTCCTTGCGGAGCCTGCCGCGCTGTTCGTCCCAGCCCTCGGAGAGGTCGGGGGTCTCGGGGGCGGGCTCATGGGCTCTGCTGGAGGTGACGGGTGCTTGGGTCACGGGGCGGACTCCTACGGCGGCACGGGGGAGGGTCTCGTACAGGAGCGGCACTTCATCTGACTGAACGGCCAGTCAGTAGCCAGCACTGTGAGCCCGGCCACACGGCACTGTCAAGGCCTGTGTAGGGTGAAGTCGTGGCCAGAGTCCGGATGAGCGTGGAGGAGCGGCGCGAGGACATCCTGCGCGTCGCCGTCGAGCAGATCGAGGCCCGCGGGGTGAGCAACGTGCGCATCGCGGACGTCGCCAAGGAGCTCGGCGTCAGCAACTCCCTGGTGCTCTACCACTTCTCCACCAAGGAACTTCTCGTCGCCGAGGCCTTCGCCCACGCCGCCGAGGGAGACCTCGCCAAGCTGCGCACCCTCCTCGGCAAGCCCCGCACCAGCGCCACGCGCCGGCTGCGCTCGGCGGTGCGCTGGTACGCGCCGACCGGCCAGGCCAAGGGCTGGCGGCTGTGGATCGAGGGCTGGGCGGCCGCGCTGCGCGAACCCGCGTTGCGGAAGGTCACCCACGACCTCGACCAGCAGTGGAAGGCCGCGATCGCCGAGGTCGTCGCGGAGGGCGTGGCCGCCGGCGAGTTCGTCTGCGACCGCCCGGACGAAGCGGCCGTGCGCCTGACCGCGCTGCTCGACGGCCTCGCCGTCCAGACCACCTCGTACCGGGGGCCGCTCGCCCGCGCCACGATGCTGGAGTGGGTGGACGACGCGCTCGTACGGGAACTCGGCGTCGACCACGAGGCCCTGACGACCTCTCGCTGAGCCGGGAACACCCCCAGTACCCCCGCCGCGTCGGGAACCACGTCCGCCGCAACCATTGACGCACCCGTCAGTGTTGCTCCATCCTCTCGGGCCATGGAGAGACAGAGCGGGAAGCGTCTGATCGAATCCGAGGTCGTCGTCGTGGGCGGCGGGTACGCCGGGCTGGCCGCGGCGCTCCGACTCCACGACCACGCCGTCGACTTCACCCTCATCGAGGCTGCCGACCGGGTCGGCGGCCGGGTCCTGACCGAGGTCCGGCCGGACGGCGTGACGGTCGACCACGGCGGCCAGTGGGTCGGTCCCACCCAGCGGCACCTCGTCGAACTCGCCGCGCGATTCGCCTGCCCGACGTTCCCGACCTGGGAGAAGGGCAGCCACATCGAGATCTGGCACGACGGCGCCCGAGTCCCGTACACCGGTGCCGCGCCCACCGACGGCCCCGGCATCGCCGAGTACGTCCGGGTCACCGAGGTCCTCGACGAACTCGCCCAAACCGTCGATACTGTCCGGCCCTGGCGCACCCCGCGCTTCGCCGAATGGGACGCGCGCACGGCGGAGGCCTTCTTCCGCTCCGCGACCGACGACCCGGCCGCCCGGCGCAGGCTGGCACTCACCGTCCAGGGACTGTGGTGCGCGGAACCCGACGAGATCTCCTTCTTCCACGTGCTCTTCTACATCGCCGCGGCCGGCGGCTACGAGCAGTTGATGGAGACCCGCGACTGCGCCCAGGACAGCCGGTTCGTCACCGGTGCGGCCGGCCCCGCCCGGGCCGTCGCGGACCTGCTCGGGGAGCGCGTACGGCTCGGCACCCGGGCGCGGGCGATCGAGTACGACGCGCACGGCGTGCGCGTCCACACCCCGGACGGCGTGCTGCGCGCCCGCCGCGCGATCGTGGCCCTGCCCCCGCACGCCGTGCGGGCCGTGGGCTTCGCGCCGGCCCTGCCGGACAGCCGGGACGGGTGGCTGGCACACAGCCCCATGGGGCGCGTCGCCAAGATCCACGCGGTCTACGACACCCCGTTCTGGCGGGAGTCGGGACTGTCCGGCGTGGCGACGCTGTACGACGACGGACCCGTCGGCGTCGTGTTCGACAACTCCCCGGACGACGCCTCGCACGGCGTCCTGGTCGGCTTCGTGTACGGCGACCGGCTGGACGGTTTCGCCGGCCTGGACGAGGCCGCGCGGCGCAGCGCCGTGCTCGCCTGCCTCGTCGCCGTGGCCGGACCGCGGGCCGGGGACCCGCACGGCTACACGGAGAAGATCTGGACCCAGGACCCGTACGCCCGGGGCGGCTACGAGGCCTACGCGACCCCCGGGGGCTGGAGCGCCCACGGCGAACACGGCTGGCGGGAGCCGACCGGCCCGCTCCACTGGGCCGGCACCGAGACCGCGTCGGAGTGGAACGGCTACATCGACGGCGCCGTGTCGTCGGGCTACCGGGCGGCCGACGAGGTGCTGTCCGCCCTGCGCGCGGAGGGCGGGCGATGACGACGGAGGGCCAGGTGGGGGAGGGGACCGGGACGGATGCGCGGGCGGTGGCCGACCGGGCGCGTCTGGTGGTGCGGTCGGCGGCGCCGAGCCAGCGGGAGTTCGCCGTACGCATCGGCATGGACCCCACCGCGCTGTCCAAGGCCCTGAACGGCAGCCGTCGCCTCACCGACCGCGAACTCGCCGCCATCGCACGGGCCGGGAAGGTGTCCCTGCGGTACCTCCGTACCGGACAGGGCAAGTCTCCCGCCGCGCCCGCGACCCCGGCGGCGACCGACGTGCGCCGCCGCGCCGACGCCTTGGACGCGGAGGCGCGGCGCGCCCAGATCCTGGAGGAGACGGCCCGTCTCATCGCCCGCCGTGGGTTCCACCGCGTACGGGTCGCCGACATCGCCCGCGCCTGCGGAACCAGCACCGGCACGATCCACTACCACTTCCCGACCAAGGGCGACGCCCTGCGCGCGGCACTGCACCACTACGCCGACCGGCTGCACCGACGCCTGGAGGCCGAGTTCCAGGACGCCGACGGACCGGTCGAGAAGCTGCGCCGACTGATCGAGGTCCAGCTGGTCAGCGCGGACGACGACCACGACGAATGGTCGGTGTGGGTGCAGTCGTGGAACGAGGCGATCCTCGACCCCGACCTGCGGGAGGGCCAGCGCGACAGCTACGCGCGCTGGCGGCGCACCGTCCTCGATCTGGTGCATGCCTGCCAGGACGAGGGCCTCGCCGCCGACGCCGACCCGGAGGCGCTGACCAGCAGGTTCACCGCCCTCGCCGACGGCCTGGCGATCCAGGTGCTGGCCGGGAACGGCGACATGTCCGTGCCGCGGATGCGCGAACTGCTCCTCGACGCCTTCGAACCGCACCTCTCACTCCGCTGACGCACCCTCAGGCCTTCGTACGGAAGAGGACCCTCATGACCGCGCGCTTCCCGCACCTGCTCAGCCCGCTGCGCATCGGCGGGATCGTCGTACCGAACCGGATCCTGTCCTCCGGTCACGACACGGTCCTGGCCAGGGACGGCGCGGTCACCGACGACCTGATCGCCTATCACGAGGCCCGGGCCGCCGGCGGCGTCGGCCTGATCGTCCTCCAGGTCTCCGGTGTCCACGAGTCCGCCCGGTACACCAACCACGTGCTGATGGCCACCGAGGACGCCTGCGTCCCCGGCTACGCCCGGCTCGCCGAGGCGGTGCACCGGCACGGGACGAAGATCTTCGGCCAGCTGTTCCACCCCGGCCGGGAGATCCTGGAGTCCAAGGACGGCACCGCGCCGGTGGCCTGGGCGCCCTCGGCCGTACCGAGCGAGCGCTTCCACGTCATGCCGCGGGCGATGACCGAGTCGGAGATCCGCGAGGTCGTCGCCGGCTACGGACAGGCGGCCCGCCGACTGCGCGAGGCCGGGCTCGACGGCGTCGAGATCGTCGCCAGTCACGGCTACCTGCCGGCGCAGTTCCTCAGCCCGCACGTCAACCGCCGCACCGACGGCTGGGGCGGCGAATCCGAGGGCCGGCTGCGGTTCCTGCGGGAGGCGCTGCGCGGTGCCCGGGAACAGGCCGGGCCCGGCTTCGCCGTCGGCCTGCGCGTCTCCGGCGACGAACACAGCCACGACGGCCTCGACACCGCGCTCGTCCTTGACACGGTCGAACGGCTCGACGCGGAGGGCCTGCTCGACTACGTCTCGGTGTGCGCGGGCAGTTCGTCCAGTCTGTCCGGCGCCGAGCACATCGCCCCGCCCATGTTCCGGCCCGCCGGCTACACCGCACCGCTCGCCGGCAAGGTGCGCGCCGTGGTCGGCGTCCCCGTCATGGTCGCGGGACGGATCAACCAGCCGCAGGAGGCCGAGCAGATCATCGCCGACGGCCGGGCCGACGCCTGCGCCATGACCAGGGCGCTGATCTGCGACCCCGAGCTGCCGGCGAAGACCGCCGAGGGGCGCGCCGAGGAGATCCGGGCCTGTGTCGGCTGCAACCAGGCGTGCATCGGCCACTTCCAGCTCGGCCACCCCATCTCCTGCATCCAGCACCCGGAGACGGGCCGGGAGCGCCGCTTCGCCGCCCTCCCCCTGATCACCCGACGCAAGAAGGTGCTGGTGGTCGGCGGCGGCCCGGCCGGCCTGAAGGCGGCGGCGGTGGCGGCCGGACGCGGTCACGAGGTGGAACTCCACGAGGCGGACCGCCGCGTCGGCGGGCAGGTGCTGCTCGCCGAACTGCTTCCGGGGCGGGCCGAGTTCGGCGGCGTGGTCACCAACCTGGAGGGCGAGGCGCGTCGAGCGGGCGTCCGGGTCGTGACCGGCTCGCGGATCGACGTACCGGCGCTCGCGGCCGCGGCACCGGACGTCGTGGTCCTGGCGACCGGCGCGCGGCCGCGGCGCCCGTCGTTGGAGCTGATGGACGACCCGGTGGTGCTCGACGCCTGGTCGGTGATCCGCGGTGCCGAGGTCCCGCGCGGTCGGATCGTGGTGGCGGACTGGCGCGGCGACTGGATCGGGCTGGGCGTCGCGCTCCGACTGGCGGGCCAGGGGCGCAAGGTGACGCTGTGCGTGACCGGCTTCGCCGCGGGCGAGCACCTGCAGCAGTACGTACGCGCCGCCATGCTGGCCCAGGCGATGCGGGCGCGCGTCGAGATCGTCCCGAACGTACGGCTGTACGGCGCGGACGCCGACACGGTCTACCTCCAGCACACCCTGACCGAGGAACCGGTCCTGCTGGAGGGCGTGGCCGCCGTCGTCCTGGCCCAAGGACACACGCCGGTCACGGACTTCGACGTGGACGCGCTGGTACTGGAGGGCGTGGCCGAACGGGTCGTGGCGGTCGGCGACTGTGTCGCGCCGAGGACGGTGGAGGAGGCGGTGCTGGAAGGTCTGACGGCGGCATCGGCCCTGTAGCCCGGTCGGTTGCCTCGCGATTCGACGGGCGGAAGGACAAGGGCTTGGAATGCCCATGCCAATTGCGCCATGCTCGGGGCCCGTCCCATCCGACCGAGGAGACACAGTTGAAGACAAGGCGAAACCTGGCCCGGGGCGCCTTCACCCTCTCGACCTCCGTCGCACTGCTCGTCGCCCTTTCCGGCAGCGCCCTCGCCGCCCCGCCGACGGCCCTGCCCGCCAACGCCGACGGGTTGGATCAGACGTTCCAGCCCGCGTACGACTACGACACGGACGGCTGCTACCCCACGCCCGCCATCGGCCCCGACGGCACGCTCAACGGCGGCCTCAAGCCGTCCGGCGCCCTCAACGGCCAGTGCCGTGACGCCTGGGACCTGACGAATACGAACGGGTACTCCCGCTCCAAGTGCAACAACGGCTGGTGCGCCGTCATCTACGGCCTGTACTTCGAGAAGGACCAGGCGGTCCCCGGCAGCAGCCTCGGGGGGCACCGCCACGACTGGGAGCACATCGTGGTCTGGGTCCGGGACGGCCAGGCGCAGTACGTCTCCACGTCCGCCCACGGCAACTTCGACATCCACACCCGCGACCGCATCCGCTGGGACGGCACCCATCCCAAGATCGTCTACCACAAGGACGGCATCAGCACGCACTGCTTCCGCCCCGCCAACTCCAACGACGAGCCGCCCGAGAACCACCAGCACACCTGGCAGTTCCCCGCCCTGGTCGGCTGGAACGGCTACCCGGCCGGAATCCGGGACAAGCTCACCCAGGCGGACTTCGGCAGCGCGGTCTTCGGACTCAAGGACAGCACCTTCGCCAACCACCTCGCCAAGGCGAAGCCCGCCGGCATCCCCTTCGACCCGTACGCCTGACACGAGGACAACTGCCCCCTGATGCGGTCGGACCGTGGTGGACTCGGCAAGACTCCGTCACGAAGCTGTGAAGTTTCTGAGAGAAGCTGATGCTCAGTCCAGCGCACCCGCGCTCGAGCATCGGGGGAACAGCCCATGAGCACCGTACTGAGAGCCACCGTCGTCCTCGCCGCCATCTCCGCGCTGACCCTGACCGCCTGCGGCCCCGGCGGGGACGACGCGGCGGGCGGCGCCGCGAGCCCGACGGCGTCGGCGAAGCCGACCGCACCGGGCACGAAGCCCTCCGCCCCGGCCTCGAAGCCGCCGGCCCCGGCGCCGAAGCCGTCGAAGACGGCGGGGACGCCGGGCAAGGAGTCCACGGATCCCGACTACGACGTGTTCCCCTGCAGCACGTTCGACGTGAAGTTCACCGCGAACCTGGCGGAGCCGACGACCAGCAGCTACCTGCTGAAGATCACCAACAAGGGCACGAAGCCCTGCAAGGCGCTGGGCCACCCCGTCGTGACCTTCGGCGACCTCGACGGCCAGGCCACCGAGCGCGGCACGGCCCCCGCCATCGAGGACGCGATCAGGCTCGCACCCGGCCAGTCCGCGTACGCCGGCCTGATGGGCGGCCTCGACGACGGCAGGGGGAAGACCGTCAACTCGATCGCGATGACCATGAACACCGAGTCCGACCTGACGCAGACCCCGCTGAAGGCCAGTACCCCCGGCCTGTACGTCTCGCCGGACAACAACTCGGTCACCGCCTGGTTCACCAACGCGGAGGACGCCCTCAGCTGACGCGGGCGTCGCCGGATCCCTTCTATACGATGCCGTACAGGCAGGTCCAGGCCCATCGGTACGCACCCGTACCGATGGGCGTTCGCGACGGGAGAAGGAACATGGCGACGGCCCGTACGCCGCGCGGCAGGTGGATCGACGAAGGGCTCCGGGCGCTGTCCGCCGGTGGTCCCGAGGCCGTCCGGATCGAGGCCCTGGCGCAGGCGCTCGGCGTCAGCAAGGGCGGCTTCTACGGGTACTTCCGCAACCGGGGCGCGCTGCTCACAGAGATGCTCGACGCCTGGGAGTACGCGGTCACCGACACGGTCATCGAACAGGTGGAGGCCGACGGCGGGGACGCCCGCGAGAAGCTGGTACGCCTCTTCGCGATCGTCGGCTCGGCCGACGCCGCCGGCCCCTCGGACTCCCCGGCGCGGGGCACCGCGGTCGAACTCGCGATCCGTGACTGGGCCCGGCGCGACGAGGACGTCGCGGAACGCCTCCGCCGCGTCGACAACCGGCGCATCGCCTACATGCGCTCCCTGTTCGGCGCCTTCTGCCCCGACGAGGCGGAGGTCGAGGCCCGCTGCCTGATCGCCTTCTCGCTCCGCATCGGCAACCACTTCATCGCCGCGGACCACGGCCCGCGCACCCGGGCCCAGGTCCTGGAACTGACCCGCAAGTGGCTGCTCGGCTAGCCCGCGGCGGCCTCCCCGGTCGCGGTGTCGGTGGCGGTCTCGGTGGCCGTTTCGGTGGCGGCGCCGAACCACTTCGGCAGTACGGCGAGCAGCTCCTGCTGGTCGTCGCCGACCCATGCCACGTAGCCGTCCGGCCGCAGCAGCACCGCGGGCGCGTCCACTTCCTCGCTGACGTCGACGACGTGGTCGACCCGGTCCGCCCAGCCCGCCACCGAAAGCCGCCCGGTCTGGTCGAGCAGCAGCCCGCGGCCGCCGTGCATCAACTCGAACAGCCGGCCGCTCTGCTTCAGCTTCACGTCCCGCAGTCGTCGGCCGAGGAGTTCATGCCCCTCGCCGAGGTCGTACCGGACCCCGATCGCGGTGATCTTCTCCATCAGGTACCGGTTCACCTCCTCGAAGTCCATCAGCTCCGACACCAGCCGGCGGACCGCCTGGGCGCCCGGGTCCAGGGACATCAGGTGCATCTGCGCACGGGTGTTGTCGAGCACGACGGCGGCCACCGGGTGCCGCTCGGCGTGATAGCTGTCCAACAGCCCCTCCGGCGCCCGGCCGGCCACCTCGGCGGCAAGCTTCCAGCCGAGGTTGAACGCGTCCTGGACCCCGAGGTTGAGGCCCTGACCGCCGGTCGGCGGGTGAATGTGCGCCGCGTCACCGGCGAGCAGCACCCGGCCGACCCGGTAGCGCTCGGCCTGCCGGGTGGCATCGCCGAACCGGGACAGCCAGCGCGGCGAGTGCACGCCGAAGTCCGTGCCCGCGTACGCCCGCAGCTGCCGCTTGAAGTCGTCCAGGGTCGGCGCGGTCGCGCGGTCCTCGGCCACACCCTCGGCGGGCACGATGACGCGGTACGTCCCGTCCCCGAGCGGCATGGCGCCGAACCGGTGCTGGGTCTTGCGGACCTCCGCCACCGCGGCGTCCAGCGTCTCCTGCGAGACGGCGATCTCCATCACGCCCAGCAGCGTCTCGACCCTGGCCGGCTCGCCGGGGAAGCCGACGCCGAGCAGCTTGCGCACCGTGCTGCGGCCGCCGTCGCAGCCGACGAGGTAGCGCGAGCGCAGCCGCGTACCGTCCGCCAGCTCGACACGCACCCCGTCGTCGTCCTGGCTCAGCCCGACTACCTCGACGCCCCGCCGGATCTCCGTACCGAGCTCGACGGCGTGCTCGGCCAGCAGCCGTTCGGTGACCTCCTGGGGGATCCCGAGGATGTACGAATGGGCCGTGTCCAGCTGCTCGGGCCACGGCTTCTGGATCCCCGCGAAGAAGCCGGACACGGCGAACTGTTTGCCGAGCGCGAGGAACCGGTCCAGCAGGCCGCGCTGGTCCATCATCTCGATACTGCGCACATGCAGACCCTGTGCCCGGGACTGCTGGGTCGGCTCGGTCTCCTTCTCGAGAATCACCGCACCGACCCCCGCCAGCCGCAGCTCCGCGGCCAGCATCAGCCCCGTCGGTCCGCCCCCGACAACGATCACATCGATCATCACAACACCTATTTCCGCAGGTCCTGGCCTTAGGTACAGAAGTGTGCGGCACCATGGGGGCCTTGCCGCAAGCCCCCCGGTGCGCTATAAGTTGAGAGTGGCAAGGAGAGATCGACCTCCTTGCCATTGCTGTTTTTCGCGCCGGTGCCACAGCGGGCGTACGCGGAGCGCGCACGGGGGGCTCCATCCGGCCCGACCCGTGCCACACTCGCGGAAGAGCCCGGTTCCCCCGTTCCCCGGGCTCCACGGCCCCACCGGTTCCCCCGTCCGGTGGGGCCGTGGCATGCCTGCGGCGGGCCGGGTGACCTGTCCGGCCCGCTCTCGTTGAGTCGGCCATGAAGAAGACGATCTTTTCGCTGCTCGCGACCCTCGCGGTGCTCGGCACCACGGCCGCTTCGAGCGGCCGGCCCGAGGTCGCGCACCTCGTCCTCACGGTCGCGTCGGTCGACGGTTCGTGGTCCGACGAGGTGGTGCTGTCGTGCCCGGGGGAGCCGGGCGTGGGCCATCCGCACCGGGAGGCGGCGTGCGCCGACCTGCAGGCGGTCGGGGGCGTCCTCGACGTGCTGTACGCGCTGCCGGCCGACTCGGGTACCTGTCTGTCGAGCAACGATCCCGTCGTCGCCACCGCGAAGGGCACCTACCGCGGAATCCCGGTGGACTGGACCCGCTCGTACGAGAACGGCTGCATGATGCGGGCGGACACCGCCTCCCTCTTCGTCTTCTGACGCACCCCGGCCGAGGCCCGGCCATTACCCCTGACGTCATCGACCCCGGTCGCTCGCTGCGGCAACGTGGTGCAGGTCAACGGGACCCCCGGCCAGGGGGTCCCGGCACCCGGGCGGCACGAGGAGCGACCATGACCGTCAAGTCCACCGAGACCACCGCGAGTTCCGTCACCGACGCCACGCGCCGCGCGGTCCAGGAGTTCCTGGACGCCCGGATGGCCGAGGACGTCGACCGGCTCGTCGCGATCTTCGCCGACGAGGTCGACTGGCTGCTCGCCGAGAACCCCGCCGTCCCGTGGATCCGCCCGCGCTCCACCGGCGCCGAATGCGCCGCCCAGTTCACGGAGCTGGCCGCGCACACGGTGGCCGAGGACGCGCGGGCCTCCGTCGACACGATGCTCGTCGACGGCACCGACGCCGTCCTGATGGGGCACCTCTCGGGGACCGTGCGCGCGACGGGCAAGTCCTTCGAGGGCCCGTTCGCGCTGCGGCTCACCGTCGAGCAGGGCCGGATCACCAGGCACCACCTCTACGAGAACAGCGTCTCGATCGCCGAGGCGTGCACTCCCTGACCCCCGTCAGGTCGCACGCCACGGCTCGGTGACTCCTACCGGCCCGTGACCGTGACGCGCAGGGTGTAGGGCCGTCCACTGCTGATGGCCTCCGCCTGCTCGCGCAGATCGCTCCAGGTGAACCCGAGCAGTGCGCGGTCGGCGGCGTCCTTGAGCGCCGGCACGATCTCGTGCGGCGGCCGGCCGCGGTACGACGCGGCGATCGCCGCGAAGGCCTGCTGGTAGGGGACGCCCTGGCTCTGCGCGCTGTCGGACAGCAGCCGGCTGAGGTTCTGCCGATTCACACTGATCTCACCCATGACCACTCCCTGCGCCGGTGGATCGGCACGGTGCCGACCCTTGCTCACGACGTTACGAGGGGGCTCTGACAACGCGGTGGCACCCGGCGTCGAAGTGAGCAATGATCACGCGCATGGTTTCCGTGGTGCAGAACGTTGCGATCGACTGTGTGGATGCGTATGAGCTGGCCCGGTTCTGGAGCGCGGTGACCGGCCGCCCCCTGGACCCGGACGACAAGCCGGGTGTCCGGGAGGCCGCGGTGCTGCCGGCGGAGGGCCCGGCGCTGTACTTCAACCAGGTCCCCGAGCCCAAGACGATCAAGAACCGCATCCACCTGTGCCTGCGCCCCGAGACCACGCGGGAGCAGGAGGTGGAGCGCCTGCTGGGCCTCGGCGCGACCCTCGTCGCCGATCTCCGGAACCCGGACGGCTCGGGCTGGGCGGTCCTCGCCGACCCGGAGGGCAACGAGTTCTGCGTACTGCGCAGCGAGTCCGACCATGCCGCGACGAAGTCCTGAGGAGGGCGCGCCGATGTCAACGATCAAGCAGGTCCAGGTCACCTTCGACTGCGCGGAACCCGCGCGTCTCGCCGCTTTCTGGTGCGAGGTGCTGGGGTACGTCGTACCGCCCGTCCCGGAGGGCTTCGCCACGTGGGAGGAGTACCACGGCTCGCTGCCGCCTGAGGACCAGGTGCGCTACTTCGCGTGCAGCGACCCCTCGGGCGTGGGCCCCCGCCTGCTCTTCCAGCGCGTCCCCGAAGGAAAGATCGTCAAGAACCGGGTGCACCTCGACGTGCGCGCCGGCACGGGACTCGTGGGCGCGGAACGCCTCGCCGTCCTGGAGGCGGAATGCGCGCGACTGGTCGCACTCGGCGCGGTGCACCTGAAGACGCTGTACGCCGATGAGGAAAACGAGTCGTGCATCAACATGCAGGACATCGAGGGCAACGAGTTCTGCCTCGACTGAGTGCCGTCACTGCTCGTCGACGCGCTCGCACACGACGAAACCGGGCTCGATCTCCGAGCATTCGAAGACGGGTTGAGTGAACGACACCGTCGTCGGCGTATCCGGATCCTGCCCATGGCCTGCGGGGTGGTACGCGAGCGAGAAGTGCTGCACCGCGTCGGGGTACTTCTGGAGCAGACCGCGGAACTCCGCGATCAGTCCGTCGAACTCCTCCGGGACGGTGTCGCTCCTGGTGCGTTGCTCCGCCATGATCGCCTCCTCGTTCGGGCGAGCGCCGGTACCGCAGCGGGGGCAGGCATGGCCATCGACGCCGCATCCCCGCTTGAGCACCTCCAGCTTCACACGACGAGCGCGCCCTCGCAGCGCGCGTCACGCGTTCCAGAGGGCGTCGGCTCGGGTGATGAGTTGTCTCAGTTGGCGGGCGCTTCGGGGGGTCAGGGCCTGGAGGACGGTGTCCAGGAGGGCGCGGGCCTCGAAAGGGTCGTTGTCGCAGCAGTCCCAGTGGGTGTTGCCCCACTCGTGGTCGTGCCAGAGCTCCCGCTCGGGGAGGCGGACGTAGGTCTGCCAGCGGCGTACCGCCGCGGCGACGTCTCCTGGGCGGAGGTAGTTGCGGGTGCGCTCGAGGTGGTGGATCTCGGAGAGCGCGCGCGATGACAGGCCGTTGATGGCCTGCGGTGTCTCGTGCGGCGGGCGGCGGAACGCGTCGGCCCGGATGTGGCGCGGCCGGCTACGCGGCATGGCCCCTTGGGTTCGTCGTCATGCCGCACATCGTGCCACGACGAGGCTCACGGTGGGACGGAATATTTCGCACGGGGGACGCCCGCGCGCACGTTCCGCTCGTGGGCGGACGCGCACGCGGGCGACTTCCGTCGTCCTCGGTATCAGTAGGCGGAATCAGTAGGCGCCGAAGACGTTGTCGATCGAGCCGTACCGGTCCGCGGCGTAGTTGCACGCGGCGGTGATGTTCGCGACAGGGTCGTACGGGTCCATGGACGTGCCCGGGACGTGGTACGCGGCGAAGGTCGGGTCGATCACCTGGAGCAGGCCCTTGGAGGGGGTGCCGGCAACGGCGTTGCTGTCCCAGAGGTTGACGGCCTGCGGGTTGCCCGAGGACTCGCGCATGATGTTGCGGTGGATCCCGTCGTACGTACCGGGAATCCCGTGCGCGGCCATGACGTCGAGCGCTTCCCGGATCCAGCCGTCGAGGTCGTTGCTGTACGTCTTCTTGGCGGGGGCGGCGGCCGGTGCCGCGGCCGGGGCGGCACTCTGCGCCTGGGGCTTCGCGCGCTGCTCGGAGCGGCTCGCCCGGGCCGGGTCGGCGCTCGGGCGGCCGGAACTCGCCTTGCCGCTCGCCGACTTCTTCCCGCGGATCGTCAATTCCAGGCCGGGGTGAATGAGTGACGGGTTGTCACCCACGGCGGCCCGGTTCTTCCGGTAGAGGCCCTGCCAGCCGCCCGGGAGACGGAACTCGTGCGCGATGAGGGAAAGCGAATCCCCGGACTCCACGGTGTAGGTCGTGGGGGCGGCCTTCCGGGCGACGGGAAGCGCGGCGGCGGCGGTCGCGGACTTCACCGGGGCGTGGCTCACCGCGGCGGCGGCGGTCTGCGGCAGCGGCTGGGCGTCGGCCGAGGCCGTCAGCGGCAGGGCGAGCGCCGTGCCGGTCATACCGGCCAGCGCCGTGCCGCGACGGAGGGAGCGCCGCTTGGGGCGCCTGTGCTTCCCGGATGCAGACATGGTGAATTCCTCTCCGGCGCGTTGCACGGAATCATGGGGGCCATTTCCGACTGGCCGCTCGATGAGCCGTGACCGTAGGCGAGAAATGTCGACAAGAACAAGCGATGGAAATAAAGATCGAATGCCGGAGAGGTCTGCTTTGCCCGGTTCGCGTTTCCTGAACTTCCTTGCGGGGTGGGGCGGAAGTGGCCTCGCGTGATCGTTCCCCTGTGTGGCTGTGACTCGCGTCACCGGTGGTGAGGTGTGCCGTTTGCCCCGATTTCGAATGGGTGCTAATCGGCTGAATCGGATATGCGGCGGTGATGTGGAATTCGTCCGATTCGGTGCCCTTTAAGCCGGTCCTCGGTGTCTCGGGTCGCGCTCACGCCCCCGGTGCTACCAGCCCCAGCTCGTACGCCGTGATCACCAGCTGGACCCGGTCCCGCGCGTCGAGCTTCGTGAGGAGGCGCGACACATGCGATTTGGCGGTCGCGACCGTGATGAAGAGGTCCTCGGCGATCTCGGTGTTCGACAGGCCCCGGCCGACCAGCGTGAGCACCTCCCGCTCCCGCTCGGTGATGCCCGCGACCTGGCGCGGGGAGGGCGCGGCGCCGGTCGACGCGGGGCGTCCGGCGAAGTCGGCGATCAGGCGACGGGTGACGCCCGGTGCGAGCAGCGCGTCGCCGGCGGCGACCACGCGGACCGCCGCGAGGATGTCGTCCAGTGCCATGTCCTTGACGACGAAGCCGCTCGCGCCCGCCCGGAGCGCGCCGTGGACGTGGTCGTCCTCGTCGAAGGTCGTGAGGACGAGGACCCGGGTCGGCGTCGGGCCCGCCATGATCCGGCGGGTGGCCTCGATGCCGTCCATGCCGGGCATCCGGACGTCCATGACCACGACGTCGGGGCCGAGCTCGCCGACCAGCCGGACCGCCTCCACGCCGTCGCCGGCCTCACCGACGACCTCCAGGTCGGGCTGGTCGGCGATGAGGACCCGCAGCCCGGACCGTACGAGCGGCTGGTCGTCCACGAGCAGGACACGGACCGTCATCGGCCCTCCCCGGCGACGTCGGTGGACGCGGGCAGCGGCAGGCGCGCGGCCACTCGGAAACCGCCCTCGGGGCGCGTCCCGACGCTCAGCCGGCCGTGCAGCAGGGCGACGCGCTCCCGCATGCCGACGATGCCGAAGCCGTGCGCCGAGCCGGACTCGGGCGCACCGCGCCCGTCGTCGACGATCTCCACCGTCAGCTCCTCGTCCCCGTGATCGACCGTCACCCGGCAATGCCCGGCGCCCGCGTGGCGGACCACGTTGGTCAGCGCCTCCTGGACGATACGGTAGGCGGCCAGGTCGACGTCGGCCGGCAGCGGACGCCGCGTCCCGCTGCGGTGCACGTCGACCCGCAGACCCGCGTCCACGGTCGCCGCCACCAGCGCGTCGAGGTCCGCGAGGCCGGGGGAGGGCGCCAGCGACGCCTCGCCGTCCGCGTCCCCGCCCGGGGCGGCCTTGCGCAGGGCCACCAGCGTGCGCCGCAGGTTCGACAACGTCTCCCTGCTGGTCGCCTCGATCACCCGCAGCGCCTCGCGGGCCTCGGCCGGCTGCGTCTCGATGACCCTGCCGCCCACCCCGGCCTGGATGGCGACGATGCCGATGCTGTGCGCGACCATGTCGTGCAACTCCCGTGCGATCCGCAGCCGTTCGGCGGTGACGGCCTCGGAAACCTCCTGGGCGCGCAGCGCCGTCGCGTGTTCGCGGCGCTCGCGGACCAGGAGTCCGACCATGCAGGACGCGGCCATCGCCAGGACCGTGATCACCGCGTTGACGGTCAGACTCTCGCCGTGCGCGAAGCCGCCGACGAGCAGGAGCTGTACGAGGAGCGAGGCGGTGACGGCGGCGATCGCGGTACCACGCTTGCGCGTGGCCACGACGCAACCGAGCACGAGGTCCACGGCGAGGAACGACAGGAACTCACCCTGGTACGCCAGGGCCACGCTCGTGACGTTCGGGCGGGGAGGCAGCACCACCACGGCGGTGGCCCCGAGAAGCGTCAGTACCAGGGCCAGCAGCGGCGTCCGTCGCAGCACCCCGACGAGCAGGCTCGCGGCGAGCAACGAGGCGACCCCGTGGTACGTGGGCGAGGACCGCGGCGCGCCCCCCAGCAGCAGAAGCAGCAGGACGACATAGAGGACCCCGCCCGCCCAGGCCGCGGTCGCCGACCGTGTCAACGCCCGTGCGGCCCCTTCGGGATGCGTGCCGTGGGGCGGACGGGGAGGCGCGGGCCGCGTGGCGGTGGCGGTGGGTGTGGTGTCCATGCCGCGAGATTAGGCGGCCGTCCTCCGTGCGGCATCGGCCCGTGGGCTTACGCCCCCAGGCCAGTCCGCCCCTGTCGGCACCCGTCGCGAACCGCGGCCAGGCGCCGCCACCAACCACCGTCGTCAACCGCCGTCGTTCGCGCCGCGCAGCGCCGCCCGCAGCGTCAGGGCCGCAACCGTCCCCGCCGCCAGCCCGCAGGTCAGCGCGGCCGGGATGCCGTTCCCGAGGGAGGCGGACACCCGTACGAGCCCGTACTGCATCCCCGTGTCGTCCAGCGCGATCCGCACCAACTGCTGTGCCAGCAGCCCCAGTACGGTCGCGCCGACGGCGCCGAGCGCCATCGCCGGGACCGTGGCCCGGGTCAGCAGCCCGGGCAGAAGCCGCAGCGCCCACCACACGACGGCGAGCAGCAGCACGTCGGCGGCGCGGTAGAGGAGCCACTCGCCGAGCGGGGCGCCGGCCGGGCCGGACCAGGCGCCCAGCAGCAGCCACTGGCGCACGAGGTCGCCCGGCTCGGCCAGCAGCCCGCCGTCGGGGGAGAACGTCTGGATCGACGCCGCGACCGACTGGTACGAGAGCACCACCGACGACGGCGCGATCACGGCGGTTCCCGCGCCGGCGGCCAGGCGCGCGGCGCGGGCGGGGACCGCCGTCCGTGGCAGCGGACCGGCGCCCTTCGCGCTGACCCACGCGACGAGCACCGTCACCGCCGCCGCGACCAGCGCGGTCGCCAGCAGGATCTGCCGCCCGGCCGAGATCGCGCTCGCCAGCTGCGGCAGGAAGCGGTAACTGCCGTGCCCCTGCGAGGCGATCAGCCACGGCGCCGAGACGGTGACCGCCAGGGTCCCGGCCACGGCGCCCCACGACCACAGCGCGAGCAGCGTCGCCGGCATCCGGCCGGACACCGGAGGCAGCCGGCGGACCAGCAGCAGCGCCCCGGGCAGGAAGAACGCGAAGACCGCGCCGAAGCGGATCTGCATGCCGGTGGTGTAGAGCGAGCGGTAGCGGGTGGTGCCGGTCCCGGCCGAGTCCCCGACCCCACCCGTCGGTTCCGCGCCGAGCGGGAGCGCGGCCGGGGGATCGTACGACCAGGGCACGAGCCAGTGTTCGAGCTCGGCGGCGGTCCGTCCGCCGAGCACGTCGCTCGTACCCTGCAGACGGAGCGCCTGGACGCTCGCCCCCGCCCACCACAGCAGCGCCGTGAGCAACAGCCCTCCGGCCAGTGCCGGTATCGCCGCGCGCCGGTACGTCATGACGGCCCCCACCCTCGGTCGTGCACCCCGTGAATCCCCTGGTGGGGTGGAGAGTACGGGGCGACGATCACATACGGATCACGGACCGGCCAGGAGGAAGATGATCTCGACCCGGCCGGGTGTCCGGCCCTTGGGTTCGTGGACGCGGTAGAGGAGCGTGATCCGGTCACCGGTGTCGGTGGCCGGTTCGCTGACGAAGCGGCGGAGTTCGGCGCCCTTCACCGGCTCGGCCGTCGACGCGGCGTCGCGCGGATCCTCGGCGAGCCGGGCGAGCGCGTCGTGCACGGCGCGTCGGCCTCCGGGGGAGAGGTGCGCGAACTCCGGGTAGAGGCGCCGGGGCACCTGGACGATCCAGTGGGTCACGCGGCGGTGCCCTTGTCGACCTCGGCCCACAGGTCCTCGGCGCTCATCAGCTCGACGTCACCGGCGAGGGAGGCGCGGACGGCGGCCCGGACCTCGGGCCGGGTCCGCAGGGCGACGAGGTGACGGGCCTCGGAGATGACCGTGGAGTGTTCGGCGCCGAACCGCGCCGCGTCCAGCTTCGCGTTGAAGGCCACCAGTTCGGCCGCGTCGATGACTGCCAGGGCGGCGCGGAGCTCGGCGAGGGTCTGCGGACCCTCGTGCACCTCGATCCGGTACGGCGAGGCGTACGCCGCGGCCTGGCTCCCGTGTGACAGTGCGCTCATGGAAGGACCTCCTCCGTGCTCGTACACCCCTCACGGTACGCGCCGTTCGCCCCCGTACGGGAGGGGCCGGGCGCGGCGGAATTCGCAGAGTCCCGTACGCGCCGTGACACCCGTCAGCTTCCGTCAGCTTCCGTCAGCGCCAGAGCTTCCGCTCCGCCTCCCTCGGGGCGTGCACGAGCCGCGCCGCGGCATCGGGGCCGCTGCCGAACGTCATGACCGGTCGGGTCGGGTCCCAGGCCGACCAGCCGGGGTCGCCGGTGCGGGCGAAGCCGACCCAGGCGGCGTGCATCGCGTCCGCCAGGTCCCTCGGGGCGTCCGGGCCGGTCAGGGCCTGTACGGCGGAGGAGCCGAGGGTGTCGAAGACGAAGCCGAGTTCCAGGGCGTGGCACGCGCCGAGGCCGCGGACGTCGGTGGGCCAGGCGAACTCGTACAGATGCGTGCGGCCCGCGGGGCGGGCGTCCGCCAGCCGGTTCTGCGGGATGCGCAGCAGCAGGTCGGTCGCGAGGGCACCGAGGATCTCGCCGGGCGTCGCCCCCGGCCGGTTCGCGCGGTAGAGCCGGGCGGCGGCCCGGGGGACCCGCTTGCGCAGCATCGCCAGACGCAGCATCAGCGGACCGACGCGTTCGGTCAGGCCGCTCGGGACGAACCACAAGCGGTACTCCTCGGTGGTCGTCCCCATCAGGACATCGACGTCCGCTCCCGCACCGTCCGCCAGCGCCGCCATCGGGTCTCTCGGGAGCAGGTCGCCGTCGACCACCGGGTGGAACCCCGCGCCGCCCGTGATCGGGTTGCCGCCGGCGAGGACCTGCCGCTGGGCCTCGACGGTCCGCGCGACGGGCACCGTCCGCAGCGCCTCGGCCGTCGCCGGTACGCCGATCCGCCCGGCGATCGCCCGGGTCGTCCGCCGGGCCTTGCCGGGTGGCACCGCCATCGGCGCGCCGCTCTGCACCACCGCCCGCCGGAACAGACCGGCCGCCCGGGGCGCGGCGAGCAGCGCCGCGACGGAGATGCCGCCGGCCGACTCGCCGAACACGGTCACCTGGTCCGGATCGCCGCCGAACGCGGCGATGTTGTCGCGTACCCACTCCAGCGCGGCGACCTGGTCGAGCAGCCCCAGATTCGCGGGCGCGTCCGGCAGGACGGCGAAGCCCTCCACGCCCAGGCGGTAGTTGACCGAGACGAGGACGACGCCGTCGCGGGCGAAGGCCGTGCCGTCGTACACAGGGACCGAGTTGGAACCGTGGCAGAACGAGCCGCCGTGGATCCACACCATGACCGGCAGCCGACCGTCGCCCGGGGACGGCGTCCAGACGTTGAGGTTCAGGCAGTCCTCGCCCGGGACGTCCGGGTCGGGCAGCAGCGCGTCGAGCGGCGGCGCGTACGGGTGCTTCGGCGCCGTCGGGCCGAAGTCCGCGGCGTCCCGCACGCCCTGCCACGGCTCGGGCGGCTGCGGCGCGCGGAAGCGGCGCGGACCGAAGGGCGGGGCGGCGTACGGGATGCCGCGGAAGACGGTGGCGTGTTCCTCGCGGACGCCCCGGACCTTGCCGGACGCGGTGTCGACGACGGTCATGCCCGGGTCTCCCGTGCTGTGCGCTCGGCGGGGAGCGGGGTGGCGGCGGTGCTGGGCTGCATGTGGCGGTCCTCGGTACAGGGGGCGGCGTACAGCATGAGGAGGTGCGCGTACGGGACGAGCGGGCGTTCAGTATCGGACACCGTCCCGGCCTACGGCCCTGTGCGGACGCCCAGCGTTCGGCCCCGCGGCCTGGGCACCGGCCCCCGGAACTTCCCAGAGGGCGGTGCAGACGCCTAACCTGCGGCCATGAGCGAGGAGGATCAGGCCCTGCGCCGTGAGATGGCCATGACGCTGCTCGGCGACCTCGACCGGCTCACCGACGATCTGGTCGCCGACATCCACGCGCACAGCCCGCTGTACTTCTCCGGACGCCCGGTGTCGCACACGGACCTCCGGGGCACCTGCCGCAGCAACGTGGAGCTGGCGCTGAAGGACCTCGGCGGGCTGCCGTCCAGCGACTGCCACATCGAGGCCGCGGCGGCCGAGACCGGACGGCTGCGTGCCGAGCAGGGCATGCCGCTGGCCACCGTCCTGAAGGCGTACCGCCGCGGCGGCCGGGTCATCTGGCAGGCGATGGCGGACCGGATGCGCGACCGCTCGCCGGCCGAGCAGCGCATGGTCGGGGACATGGCCGGCGCGGTGTGGGAGACCATCGACCGCTTCTCGACCGTGATGGCGGACTCGTACCGGCTCACCACGCTGGAACTCCAGCACCGGGAGGACTCCCGCCGCGGCGCGCTGTTCGAGGCGCTGCTCGACGGCCGGGGAAGCGACCCGGCGGTGACGCTCGCCGCGGCCACCGCGCTCGGCGTACCGGCGCGCGAGCGGTACGCGGTGGTCGTCGTCGCCCAGGACCCCGCCTCGCCCGCCGACCCCGCGCCGGCGCTCGAAGCCGCCGGGCTGTGGTCGTTCTGGCGGCCGCGCGGGGAGCGGCTCGCCGGCCTCGTACGGCTCGGCCCGGCCGGCTCCGGGACGCTCGCCGCGACACTGCGCGACAGCCTCGGCCGCACGGCGGGGATCTCGCCGCCGTTCGACGAGCTGGCCCTCGCCGACCAGGGGCTGCGTCTGGCGGCGCGGGCGCTCGGCACACTCCCGCCGGGCGGTTCGGAAGTGGCCGAGCTCGACGAGCGGCTGGTGCACGCGGCGCTCGGCGCCGACCGGGAGATCGCGGAGCGTACCGTGCTGCGCTATCTCGACGGGGTGCTGCGCAGCGGCTCCGAGCGGCCGGTCCTGCTGGAGACGCTGGGCGTCTGGCTGGACACCGGCTGCTCGGCCGCCCGGACCGCGGAGCGGCTGTACTGCCACCGGAACACCGTGCTCAACCGCATCGGCCGGGTCGCCGAACTGACCGGCTGGTCGGCCGAGTCCGGCGAGGCCCGACTGGGCTGGGCCCTGGCGCTGCGCGCGCTGGAGACGATGGGGTGAGCGGCGGGCGTCCCGCCGTGCACCCCTGCCTCAGGGTGTGACTGCCGGGACCTGGAGGGCCTTGGCGTTGCGATCCCAGTCGGACCACAGGGCGGTGTCGGCGCAGTAGCCGCAGCCGGGGCCGAAGAACATCCGGCCGGCGGCCGTGTCGCCCATCAGCCAGTGGCGCAGCCAGGCGGTGGTAGGGGCGCGGAAGTCTCCGCCGTCGCCGATCGAGGAGAGATGCCCGGCGCCGCGGACCTCCCCGTAGACGGCCGGGACATGGCCGGAGTCCTGGTACATGGCGCGCACCAGGGCCGGCCACACGGTGAGGTCGCGCTGCCCGGCCAGGTAGAAGACCGGTTCGTCCATGAGATCCGGATCGGTCAGAGGCCCCGGCTGGATGGGGACGGCGGTGTCCACCCGCGGGTCGATCGCGGCGTTGATCGCGGCGGCGCCGCCCTGCGAGTGGCCGGCAGAGCCGATGTGGGCGAGGTCGACCTTACGGTGGTACGGACTCGAACTGTCCGCGTTGCGCTGCTCCAGCACGTCGATCCCCAGACGCATGCTGATCGCGTAGTTGGAGGTGGGAGTGTTCGCGGCGGCGACGATGAAGCCGTGGCTCGCCCAGTGCCGCAGCAGGGAGCCGTACACGCCCGGCAGCGCGCCGGTGCCGTTGCCCCAGATGATCACGGGGTGCACTTCGCCCGACCGCCCCAGGTCCTGGGGCCGGTAGAAGGTGTGCACGGCCTCGATCTCCACGCTCACCGCGTACGGCCCGGGCGCGCCCCAGTCGGTGCCGACGACCGGGACGGTTCCCGACGACTCGACCGTTCCGATCGATGTCGCCGTCTCCTTCGGGAAGGCCGCCCCGGCGGCTCCATGCCCCGCGGACACCGTCAGCACGGCGGCGGCCAGCAGCCCGCCGAGCCCGCGCCGCGCTCGCCCCGACATGCGGGACCTGATTCCCGTCCTGCTTCCGGACCTGCTCCCTGGCATCTCAACTCCTCCACGGATCTCGCACGTTGCGCGTCCTCGCATCGTGACCAGAGCCATGGTCGGGTCACGATGAACGCCTGTCTGTCCCCAGGAGCCCAGATGTGCCCCGGGCTTCCTGGGCGTCTGCCCAAGCCGAGCTCCGGGGGCGGCCGCCCGCCGGCGGTCACTCTCCGCGGGCGCGGGCCGCGAAGGACGTGACGCGGCGGCGGCGCTCCTCGCGCGCCTGCGTGTTCCGGTCGAGTTCCTCCATCAGCCTGCGCCCCCGGTGGTCGGGGTCGAGCTCGTCGAGGACGCGGTCGATCTCGGCGAGCAGCGCGCCGTACAGCTGCCAGAGCTCGGGGGAGTGGCGGGCCTCCTCGCGCAGGAGCCCGGCGGCACGGTTCCGGGCGGAGCGCGCCGACGACAGCTCGCCGCTGAGCCTGCCCTCCGCGGTCTCCGCTCCGGTGCTCGTGTGGGAGGTGACGAGGACGGCGAAGCTGACCAGGGTGTCCCCGAGGGCCCGCAGCGTCTCCTCCAGGGCGAGGCTCGTGTCGCGGCGGAACAGTTCGGTGCCGCCGCGCTGCTTGGCGAGGTCGGTCAGGGTCCGGGCGAGAACGCGGAGCACGACGGCCGAGATCTCCAGGGTGTCGAGCCCGGTCCGCAGCACGATGCGGTGCAGCAGCCCCTCCTTCACACGGGGGTTGAGCCGGAGGCTGTCCTCCGCCTGGCGCAGCGCCGCGTCGACGTCGGCGACGTCGTTGTCCAGACGCCGTGCCTCGTGCAGCCGCGCCGCGGCCCGCTCGGCCGGCGCGGGCGAGGGTACGGGGCCGTCTGTCGCGCCGGGCGGAGGAAACGCGTCCGGGGCGGCGAGTTCGTCGCCGATGTCGAGCAGCAGACGGCGCATCTGCCGGGCCAGGTCCACGATCGAGTCGCCGGCGGTGTCCACCCAGACGGGCGGGACCAGCACGACGTTGAAGAGCAGCCCGACGACCGCGCCGATCAGCGTCTCCAGGACGCGGTCCCAGGCGGTGTCCGCGACCTGGGTGACGCCGAGGACCAGCATCGCGCTGATGGCCACCTCCGGGACGAACTCCTCCACCCGGACGAACCGCCCCACGACCAGCGACGCCAGGATGACGAGGGCGAGGCTCCACCACGTCAGCCCGACGAGCACGCTGAACGCGATGGCGATCAGCACGCCGACGACGACGGAGTTGACCCGCCGCAGGCTCGTCTTGAGCGTCGAGTACAGCGTCACCTGGACGACGAGGAGCGCGGTGAGCGGGGCGGTCAGCGGGGCGGGCTCGGAGCTGAGGCCGAGCGCGACGACGTACGAGATCGTCGCCGCGGCGGTGGAGCGCACGGTCTGGACCACCGCCGGGTCCCGCCGCCACCGCTCCCACAGACGTGCCGGCGCGAAGGGGGCGGAACGGTGCGGCATGGACTCTCCTCCGATGGGCGGCGCACCCGCAGACGCCTTCCCGCCCCGCCCCCCGCAAACCGCGATGACCCGCGGTAACGGCCCGGAGGGACGCGTGACCCGCACCGGTCAGAGGCAGCCGCAGTCCGCGGCGAAGGCCAGGAGGAAGAAGGCCGTCGCGGCCACGGCGGTGAAGATCGCGGTGGTCACAGCGGCCGTACGGCGGCAGCCGAGGCTCTTCGCGGGGGCGCGGAACGTCCGCCACGCGCCGTGCGCCAGAAGGAGCCCGAACAGCCCGAAGCCCGCGACGGTCAGCCGCGGGCTCCAGGTCCAGCTCAAATAGGTGATGAGGATCAGACTGCCGAGCAGAACGCAGGCGACCACGTTGAGGATCGCTTCGGCGAGGAACTCGCCGACCTGCTCGGCCGGCCATTTCCCGGCGCGCTTCGCGGTTCTGCGGGCTCCCACGACGTCCTCCCCCTCGCGCGTCTGCGTGACGCCCCGTCAAGGGCCGCCGGGAAGGACGCGCGCGGGGGAGGGCGGGTTGCTCCTCGCCCGGCTGCTCGCTGTGGTTCGCGCCGCAGTCGACGGCGGACTGAAGCGGCCGGGTGGAATGCGGACCGACGGCGGCCGGAATCCCCGGAATACCTTGGCCGCGCCGCGAATTGGGGAGAGCATGACGATCATTCAGTACCTCGGCGGCCCGACCGCGCTCCTCGAGTTCGGCACCACCCGCCTGCTCACCGACCCCACCTTCGACGCCCCCGGCGACTTCCCGGTCGGTGCCCGCACGCTGGTGAAGACCACCGGGCCTGCCCTCGACGCCGCCGAGGTCGGTGACGTCGACGCCGTGCTCCTCTCCCACGACCAGCACCCCGACAACCTGGACGGGGCGGGACGGGCGTACGCCCTCCGGGCCCCGCTCGTCCTGTCCACCGCCTCCGCCCGCGAGCGGATCGGCGCCCCCGTGCGGGCGCTGCCGAACTGGGAGACTTACGACCTGGGGAACGGCATACGTGTCACCGGCGTCCCCGCCCAGCACGGGCCCGACGGAAGCGAGCACCTCGTGGGCGAGGTCACCGGGTTCGTGATCGAGGGGGACGACCTGCCGACGGTGTACGTCAGCGGGGACAACGCCTCGCTGGACGTGGTGCGCCGGATCGCCGACCGTTTCGGCCCGGTCGACATCGCCGTCCTGTTCGCGGGCGCGGCGCGGACGCCCCTCGTCGGCGACGCCGACCTCACCCTCTCCAGCGACGCCGCGGCCGAGGCGGCCAAGATCCTCGGGGCGCGGCATGTCGTCCCGCTGCACTTCGAGCACTGGGCGCACTTCACACAGGGGCCCGACACCCTCCGGCCGGCCTTCGAGCGGGCGGGCATCGCGGACCGGCTGCACAGGCTCGAGCCGGGAGAGCGGATCGAGCTGTAGCGCGACGTCCCCGGGTCACCGACCGTCTAAAAATCATACGAATTCGACTAAACGGGACTTTGAGTACTTATTTGCTCGCGCTCGAACGGTCAGACTGTTTCCGGGGCCACGGGACAAAGGGGGATCTGCCTCGGAGGTGAATCGATGCAGGGCGCACTCGGCCATGCAGGGCCGGCGGCCGGATCAACGGGAAGTGAGCGACCGGCGTCACTGCGCGTGGTCGGCCTGCTGCTGGCCGCCGTGGCGGCGCTGTACGTCATCGCCCCGGCGATGAACGCGGCCGTCGTGCCGCTCGTCGCCTCAGAGCTCGGTCTCGGTCCGCATCACGAGGCCGTCGCCCGCGTCGTCGGCCAGACGCTCGCCATCGTCACCCTGGTCGCCGTCGGCCGGACCGGCGACGTCCGGGGCCGGCGCTCCGTCCTGCTCGTGTCGCTGGTCGTGCTGTGCGCCGGGTGCCTCCTGCTCGCCGTGGCGTTCAACCCATGGTCCTACGTCCTGGGCCGGGTCGTCATGGCCGCCGCGCTCGCCGCCGTCTTCGTCAGCTGCCTCGCCTTCATGGCGACGGTCTCCATGCCCGGACGCATCCGCCGCATGATGGGCGGATGGCTGGCCGCCATGTCCGCCGGTTTCGTGATCGCGGTGAACGTGGCCCCGCGCGCCGCGTCCGTGGCCGGCTGGCGGCTGATCATGGCCGGCATGACGCTCGCTGCCGTCGGGGCGATGCTGCTCGCCCGGCGGTACCTGCCGCGCGGCGGCCCGTCGGAGTCGTACCGCCTGCCGGACCCGGTCCGTACCGGCTGCCGCGTGGCCGCCGCCGCGCTGGGCGCCGCGGGGCTGCAGCTCGCCCCCCTCTGGGGCTGGTCGGACCCGCGGGTCGGCGCCCTCCTGGTCGCGGCCGCGACCGCCCTGGCCGTGGCCCGGCTGCGGGCCCGCCGACAGACGGCGCGGGCCTCCGGCGTGGCCCCGCTGTCCGGACCGGTCTGGACGGCGGCGCTGATCGCGGGCATCGCGCTCGGCTTCACCCAGGTCGTCCTCGCCATGGCCGTCCCCGCGCTCACGGGAGCTGCGGGCGGTTCCGCCGAGGGCGGTGCGCTCGTGCTGTCCGCCTTCGGACTCGGCGGAATGGTGAGCTGCCTGCTTGTCCGGCATCGCGGCATCGCGCCGCTGACGGGCGCCTCCCTGGGCCTGCCGCTCGCCGCGCTCGGTCTCGCGCTGCTCCACACGGCGCTCGACAGCGGCACGTACCGCCTGGCGGCGGGATACGCCGTGGTGGCGCTGGTCGGCTTCGGCATCATGCTGGCCATGGCGCCGCAGATGGCCCGGTTCCTCTCGGTCATCCCGCGCACGCACCTCGGCGTCAACGCGGCGCTGCTGCCGGCCGCCATCCTCTTCGGCACGGCGGCGGCGCAGGCCATGCCCTACACCTCGGCCCTGAACGGCGCGCCCACCCACGCCGAGGCGCGCGAGCTGCTGTGGATCGGCACGATCGTCGTCGCCGTGGCGGCGCTCGCCCTCGGCCGGCCCGTCGTCGCGCTGGTCGTGGCCGCCACCTCCGGCCTGCAGTACCTGCTCGTCGACACGCACATCAGCAAGTCCGTGACCGTCGTCATCGCCCTGACGGTGGGCGCCGCCGCCGGCACCGTCGCGTGGTCGCGACGGGAACAGGCCGAGCGCCTCAGCCGTACCCGCGAGACGGCGAGCGCGCTCCAGCACGCGGTACTGCACCCCATCCCGACGGATCTCGGCGCGCTGCGGCTGGCCGGCCTGTACCGGCCGGCGACCACCGAGTCGGGCATCGGCGGGGACTTCCTGGAGGCGGTGGACACCCCGTACGGCACGCGCATCCTCATCGGCGACGTCCGAGGCAAGGGGTTGCAGGCCGTGCAGACCGTGACCGACCTGCTCGGCTGCTTCCGCAGCCAGGCCCACGAGACCCCGGAGCTGGGCGAGGTAGCCGCGCGCCTCGACCGGCAGGTCCAGCGCGTCGCCGTCGCCCGCGGCGACGACGAACTCTTCGCCACCGCGCTGCTCCTCCAGCACAAGGGCCCCGCCCGGGAACTGGAGGTCGTCAACTGCGGGCATCTGGCACCCCTGGCGGTCAGCCCGACGCGCGCCGGTGAGGTCGAAGGACCCGCCCTGCTCCCGCTCGGCCTCGGCGCGCTGGACGCGGCCGGTCCCGTGCGGACGCACCCCGTGGTGCTGGACCCGGGGACGACGCTTGTCGTGCACACCGACGGCCTGAGCGAGGCGCGGAACTCCAGCGGCGAGTTCTACCCGATCGCCGAACGCCTCACGGACATCGCCCGGAGCGCCCCGCACGAGCTGGTCCGGCACCTCGACGGAGACGTCCGCGACTGGACCCACCGCCTGACCGACGACATCGCCGTCATCGCCCTCGGTCACCGCCCGCGTCCGTCGGACCTGGTCACCGCGCGGTAGCGGGAGCGCCCGGGATCAGCCCGCAGCCTCGCAGCGGTAGGTGAAGTCCGCCGTGGCGGTGTGCGGGGAGGGCGAGGTGATCACCAGGCGGGCCGTGGCCCGGTGGGTGCCCGGGCCGTGGAAGGTCCACAGCAGGTGCAGTCCGGCCTCCTGCTGACCACGTGTCAGCGTCTCGTGCAGGGGCCCGGAGCGGGTGCCGTCGCTGCGTTCCCAGTGGTACGTCAGGGTGCCCGGGCGGCCGTCGGTCCGTACGACCCCCACGACGTCCGCCGTGGCGTCGCAGCCGAGCTCCGTCGCCGGGGCGGTCACCGCGACGTCCCGCACGGCCACCTGCGGACCGAAGTGCCGCCAGGCGAGGAAGAGCAGGACGGCCGCCAGGACGATGCAGGCCAGGGCGTACCGGCGGGGCCACCGGCGGCGGACGGGCCGCGGGGGAGGCGTGCCGGGCAGGGTTCCGTGCCAGATCTGCGTCGCGCTGGGGGTGTTCGCGGCGCGGTGCGCCGCGGCGGCGGTGACTCCCGGGCCGAAGCGCCGGACCTCGCCGTGCACCCCCTCCACGCGGTCCGGCGTCGTGTGCGGCTCCGGCCGCTGGAACCAGTGGCTGCCCAGTTCGGTGGCGCTGTAGTCGTCGTCGTTCATGCCGCGCACCGCCGGACGAGGACCTGCTGGAGCGAGGAGCCGTTCGCGGCACTCGGGTCGGTGCTCGCGCGCACGCCCCAGTAGCAGCCGGAACCGCCCACGGTGTGCGGGATCGTGAGGGTGTAACTCGTGGCTCCCTCACGGCGGAAGGTCTCGGAGCCGTCCGACGTGCCCGGGGTGCCCTTGGTGTCGCTCGTGAACCACTCGACCACCACCGTCACCGGGCCGGTGCCGTCCGTCGTGACCTCGACGACGGCCTCGGCGGCCCTCGGCCCGGTCTGCCGCAGGCTCGTGACCGACACCGCCCGCACGGAGACCGACGGCGCGGGCGGATCCGTCGTCGGGGGCGGACTCGGCGGGCTCGACGGGCTGGTGGGCTCGGTGGCCGTCGGCTCCGCGTCGCCCGGCGATGTCGGCGTCGCGTACGGGGTGTCGTCGTCCGGGGTCTCGCCGGGGGTGACGCTCGGTTCGGCCGTGTCCGTCGACGAGGAAGGCTCCGGGGACGTCGGCGACGGGCCGGGAGCGGGATCCGTGCCGGGCGGTGGGGTGCCCGGCAGGGCGCTCGTCGTCGCGACGGCCCGCGCCGCGGCGTCGTCCGCCTGCCCGCCGCCGGCGCGGGCGGCGAGGGCGAGCAGCAGCGCCACGACGAGCGCGGCCGCACCCGCCGGCAGCACGCGCGGGATCCGCCACCGCGGGCGCGGCGGCGGGTCGGGGAACGTGGTCGTGGCGAGGGCGGTGGTGCCCTGGGCCGTCGCGCCGGAGGACGGGAACAGTAGCGGCAGCAGGGCGGCCAGTGCCGCCAGCCTGCCCCGGCCCCGCTCCTCCCACTCCGGGCCGTACGCGGCGGTGGCGACCGACTCCAGCTCGCTGACGAACGCCGCCGCGTTCTCCGGCCGTTCCTGCGGGGTCTTGGCCAGGCCGCGCCGGATGAGCGGGCGCAGCGGCTCGGGCGCCTGCCCGTCGGGCACGGGCGCGTCCAGGTGCTGCAGGGCGAGTTCGGCGAAGTTGCCGCCGGTGAAGGGCTTGCGGCCGGTCAGGCACTCGAAGAACGTCGCGGTCGCCGCGTACACATCGGCCGCGGGGGAGGCGGGCGACCCGTTCCACTGCTCGGGCGCCATGTACGCGGGCGTGCCGGCGACACCCGGGGTGCTGCCCCGGTCGGTCGCGATGCCGAAGTCGACGAGCTTGGACGAGCCGTCCGCGGCGACCAGCACGTTCTCCGGCTTGTAGTCGCGGTGCACGACGCCCGCCCGGTGCGCGGCGGCGAGTCCCAGGAGCGAACCCTTGAGGACCACGAGCGCGGCCTCCGGGCCGGTGCCGCCCTCCCGCGCCAGAAGCGCGCGCAGGGCGACACCGTCGACCAGCTCCATCGCGATCGCCGCGCCGCCGGGCGCCTCGACGTACTCGTGGAACCCCACGACGTACGCACTGTCCAGTGCACCGAGCAGCCGGGCCTCGGACCGGAAGCCGCGCACGAACCCCTCGTCCGCGCACAGCCGTTCGCTCAGGTACTTCACGGCCACCTGCACGCCCGTGGCGTCGTGCACGGCCAGGACCACACGCCCGCTGGCACCCGATCCGAGCTCCCGTAGTTCGGTGTAGCCCGGAACCACCCATGCGCTCATCCCCGCCCCCCTCGGAATGGCCCGCATTTCCATCGACAAGGACAGATTCTGGCCACGGCCGGTTCCCGCGGGAAGGGGTGGAACGGGGGCGAACCACTCAAGTCCGCGCGGCGGCCGAGCCACAACACGACCGTCGGGCACACCGGGATGACGATCCCGGCGAACAGACCGCCCCAGACCGGGGCCGTTCGCGCGCGGTGACGTGAAGGCGTTCCACGGGAAATGTGGAGGACTTTCGTTCACTCGGTGAGTGTTCGGTCGGGGAATGGTCCGGAGCGTCGTGGAGAACGGCCGATCGCGCCGCGACAACTCGCGAGTAACCAGCTTTGAACAGGGAAAACGCCTTTGCGGAGGCGATATTGACGACAGGTGTCGCCGGATTCGCACGGGCGGGTATGGTCGGCGCGTTCACCCGTCCGGGTGATCTTCATGCGTCATGGGCGACGCACACCACCGGGTCGAAAGGGCGGGTGTGAATCAGCGGAAATTCCGCTGAGGGGGAGAACGGGGCAGATACGGACCCCGAGTGCGCATTCCGACCGACGACGTTCGAGGCGAGGCAGACCGATGGAAGCTCCGACCACCCCGCCCGCCGGCGCCGACGGAACCGGTGGCGGCGGCACGGCCGGAGGAGGCTGGTTCGGGCGAGCCCCGAAGGGGACAGCCGCGCCCGGGCAGCCCGGGCAATCCGGGCAGCCCGCACAGGAGGAGCGCCGCTCGTCCACGGTCCCGAGGGCGCGCGAGCACGCCCGCCCGGGCACGCACCGGCCGACGCCCCCGGAACAGCGCCGGCCCGCACAAGCGGAGCCGCACCAGCCCGCGCGCCCAGACACGCAGGCGTCCACCCGCCCGGAGCCGGGCCGTCCCGCGCGCCCGGACACCCACGCCCCCGCGCGCCCAGGGCCGCCCGCGCCCGCGCCGGCGCCCGAGGACACGTCCGACGCCGCGCTCCTGCGCCGCACGATGGCCGAGATCGAACCGATCGCCGACAAGGTCACCTCGTACTTCTACGCGCTCCTCTTCCTCCGCCACCCGGACCTGCGCGGTCTCTTCCCCGCCGCGATGGACACCCAGCGCGACCGGCTCTTCAAGGCGCTGCTCACCGCCGCGACCCACGCGGACGACCCCGCCACCCTCACCGCGTACCTGACCCCGCTCGGCCGCGGACACCGCAAGTACGGGACCCTGCCCGAGCACTACCCGGCCGTCGGAGAGTGCCTGATCGGCGCACTGTCCCACCACGCCACCGAGAGCTGGGGTCCGCGCACCGAGGCCGCGTGGGTGGCCGCGTACACCGCCGTCTCGCAGATCATGATCGACGCGGCGGCGGCGGACGAACTCCGCGCGCCCGCCTGGTGGCAGGCGGAGGTCGTCACCCACGAGATGCGGACGCGGGACATCGCGGTCGTCACCGTACGGCCCGACCAGCCGTATCCCTTCCTCGCCGGGCAGTACGCCGCCGTGGAGACCCCGTGGTGGCCGCGCGTCTGGCGGCACTACTCCTTCGCCTCGGCGCCGCGCTCCGACGGGCTGCTCTCCTTCCACGTGAAGGCCGTTCCGGCGGGCTGGGTCTCGAACGCCCTCGTGCACCGGGCCCGCCCCGGTGCCGTGATCCGGCTCGGCGCGCCCGCGGGCTCCATGACCGTGGACCACACCACGGACAACGGGCTGCTCTGCCTCGGCGGCGGCACCGGCATCGCCCCGATCAAGGCCCTGGTCGAGGACGTGGCCCAGCACGGCCGCCGCCGGGTCGTCGACGTGTTCTACGGCGCGCGGCGGGACAACGACCTGTACGACATCGACACCATGCTGCGCCTGCAGCAGTCGCATCCCTGGCTGTCGGTCCGCCCCGTCGTCGACGACGAGGGCCACGGCCTGCCCACCGGCGCACTGCCGGAGGCGGTGTGCGAGTTCGGCCCCTGGCACACGTACGACGCGTACCTGTCCGGCCCGCCCGGCCTGATCAGACGCGGCGTCGACACCCTGGTGGGCATCGGCATCCCCACCCACCGCATACGGCACGACTCCATCGAGGAACTGGTCGGGGCGAGGAATTGAGCACATTCGAACAGACCGGGACCGGCCGGCACGCGCGGCGAACCCGCACCGTTCGCCCCGGCAGTGACGGCGAGCATCTGGTGCAGCAGCGCATGGGCACGACCGAGCGCGCCGACAAGTTCTACGCCGAGCAGGTGCTCGACCGGCTCAACGACCCCATGCGGGAGTTCGTGGCCCGCCAGGAGATGTTCTTCCTGGCCACGGCCGACCGGCACGGCGAGTGCGACAACACCTTCCGCGCCGGCCCGCCCGGATTCCTGCACGTGCTCGACGACCTGACGCTCGCCTACCCCGAGTACCGGGGCAACGGCGTGCAGGCCAGCCTCGGCAACATCGAGGAGAACCCGCACGTCGGGATCCTCATGGTCGACTTCGTGCGCGACCGCATCGGCCTGCACGTCAACGGCCGGGCGCGGGTCCTGGCCGACGACGACATCCGGGCGACCCGTCCGGGGCTCGCCCTCGACCCGGTCCCCGGCCGCCGGGCCCGGGTATGGGTGGAGGTGACCGTCGAAGAGGCGTACATCCACTGCGCGAAGCACATCCCCCATCTCCAGAAGGTCCCGCCGCGCGGCCCCGGCCGCTCCTGGGGCACGGACGACTTCAAGCGCAAGGGCGGCGACTTCTTCGGGGCCGCCGCCGAAGCGCCCGAGCGCGGCGCCTTCCTGCCGCCGCCTCGCGCGGACGCGGCGACCTGGATGGCGGAGGCGGAACGGATGGTGGAGCTGGCCGAGCGCCGCTCCCGCGACAGGGGTACCGGCACGGGTTCGGGCGCCGACGGCGATGCCGATGCCGAATCGCCGGCGTTCAGCGGCTGGTTCAGCAAGAGCGTCTCGGTCTGACCGGCGGCGGCCGGGTCGCCGCCCGCCGCGGCCCTATGGCCTCCCGACCCGGCGGGCGCGGGACTCCAGATAGCGCTGCTCGGCGAGGCTCGCCGTGGCCTTCGCGGCGAGCCGGTACTGCTCGTACGCTCCGGCCGTGTCGCCGTTCTTCTCCAGGAGGTGCGCCCGCACGGACCGCAGGCGGTGGTGTCCGGCCATGCGTTCGTCGCCGTCGAGGGTGGCGAGCAGGGCGAGACCGGCCGCCGGACCCTCCGTCTCTGCGAGGGCGATGGCCCGGTTGAGCGTCACCATCGGGTTGGGCGCGACCCGTTCGAGGATCAGATAGAGGGCGTGCACCTGCGCCCAGTCGGTCTCCTCGGCCTTGGCGGCGTCGGCGTGCGTGGCGGCGATCGCGGCCTGCAGCTGGTACGGCCCCAGCGCCGGACCGGCCAGCGCCGCCTTGACCAACCCCATGCCCTCGGCGATGAGTTCGCGGTCCCATCGGGTACGGTCCTGCTCGTCCAGCGGCACCAGATCGCCGGCCGGAGTCGTGCGGGTCCGGCGCCTGGCGTCCGTCAGCAGCATCAGCGCGAGCAGCCCGGCCACCTCGCCGTCCTCCGGCAGCTGCGCGTGGACGGTCCTGGTCAGCCGGATCGCCTCGCGCGCCAGGTCGGGACGGTGCAACGCGTTGCCGGACGAGGCGGTGTAGCCCTCGTTGAAGATCAGGTAGAGGACGTGCAGGACGACTTGGAGCCGCTCCTCGCGCTCCGCGCCGTCCGGCAGGGCGAACGTGCTGCCCGCGGCCTTGATGCGTGCCTTGGCCCGGCTGATCCGGACCGCCATCGTGCCCTCCGGGACCAGGAACGCGCGGGCGATCTCGGCCGTGGTCAGGCCGCCGACCGCCCGCAGCGTCAGCGCGGTCTGGGAGGCCGCGGTCAGGCTCGGATGGCAGCACAGGAACAGCAGGACGAGCGTGTCGTCGTGGTCCGGCACGTCCTCGGGCACCACCTCGGCGGCCGTCGCCGCCTCGCGCTCGCGCCGCGCGTGTTCGCTGCGCATCTCGTCGATGAGCCGCCGGGCCGCGACCGTCACCAGCCAGCCGCGCGGGTTGTCCGGCCGGCCCTCCACCGGCCACTGAACGGTCGCCGCGAGGACGGCCTCCTGGACGGCGTCCTCGCAGCCTTCGAACCTGCCGTACCGGCGGACCAGTGTGCCGAGGACCTGCGGCGTGAGCTCCCGCAGCAGGTCCCCGAGGGGAGGTGCTGTCATGCCTCCAATTGTCCGTCGGCGAACATCACCTGCCGCACCTCCACGCCCAGCCCCTCGATCGCGGCGTCCGGGATCCGCGCGGCCAGTTCGAGCGCCCGGTCCCTGTTCTCGCAGTCGATCAGGTAGAAGCCGCCCAGGTACTCCTTCGCCTCCAGGAACGGGCCGTCGGTGACGACCGGCCGGCCGTTGCGCACGGTCACCACGGCGGCCTGCGACGGGTCGACGAGCGCCTGCGTGGTGATCAGCTCGCCGGACTCCTTCAGCTCCTCGATGAACGCACCGTGCCCGGCGCCGATCGCCGCCTTCTCGTCGTCGGTCAACGCGTCGAGCACGGCCGGGTTGATGTGCAGGCCGATCAGGAACTTCACGTCGTACTCCTCGTATCCGCGCGGGCCCCGGCGGGGCCCTTCGACCGGTTGTCGGAGCCGCCGCCGGCGTCTTTACATCCCCGCGAGATTTTCCCGGCCCGCGATGTAAAGAACGCGTCGGCCACTCCGACCACCGGCGAAACGTCGCGACGAGCCGATGCGTCGGCGGGTCGACAGAACCGAGAGAACAGGATGTTCCGGATCATGCGAGACAACCGGGCGTGGAGGGGACTGGCCGTCCTCACGCTGCCGACCTTGATCGTAGCCATGGACACGACGGCGCTGCTGCTGGCGCTGCCACGGCTGAGCGCCGACCTGGGGGCCACCGGCGTGCAGCAGCTGTGGATCAGCGACAGCTACGGGTTCCTCGTCGCCGGCCTGGTCATCACGATGGGCACCCTCGGCGACCGGATCGGCCGCCGCAGACTGCTGATGACCGGTGCCGCGGCGTTCGCGGTTCTGTCGGTCGTCGCCGCCTTCGCGACCGACCCGCTGACGCTGATCGTCGTGCGTGCGCTGCTGGGCGTCGCCGGAGCGACCCTGGCACCTTCCACGCTCGCCCTGATCACGAACATGTTCCGGGACGGACGGCAGCGCGGGCAGGCCATCGCCGTCTGGGCGACCTGCCAGTTCACGGGCGGCGCGCTCGGACCCGTACTCGCCGGCTTCCTGCTCCAGCACTTCTGGTGGGGATCGGTGTTCCTGGCCGCCGTCCCGGCGATGGCCGTGCTGCTGCTCGCCGGGCCGTTCCTGCTGCCGGAGTTCCGCGACGAGCGGGCCGGGCGGCTGGACCCGGCGAGTGTCGCACTGTCGCTCGTCGCGATGCTGTCGACGGTGTACGGCATCAAGCAACTGACCGTCGACGGCGAGCGACTGGTGCCCGCGGCGGCCCTCGTCGTCGGTGCGGCCACCGGCTGGCTGTTCGTCCGCCGGCAGTTGCGGCTGGCGACGCCGCTGCTCGACCTGCGTCTGCTGCGGAATCGCCCGTTCAGCGCCGTGCTCGTCGGGTTGGTCCTCGCCGGCGTGGCGATGGCCGGAACGGGCCTGGTGGTGACCCAGTACCTCCAGGGCGTGCTGGGCTTCTCGCCGTTCGCCTCGGCGGTGCTGTTCGCGCCGATGGGCCTGGGCGTGGCGGTCGGCACGATGACCGCGCCGGCGCTGGCTGGGCGGATGAGGCAGACGACGGCGATCGCCGGGGGCCTGACGGCGTCCGCGCTGGGCAGCCTCCTGCTGGTCGCCGTCGACGGCCCGGACGACCTGCCGCTGGTGATGACCGGCATCGCCGTACTGGCGCTGGGCACCGGTCCCCTCTTCGCGCTCGGCACCGGGCTGATCGTCGGCTCCGTGCCGCCGGAGCGCGCGGGCTCGGCGGCGGCGATGTCGGAGACCGGCAACTACCTCGGCGGCTCGCTCGGCTTCGCCCTGCTCGGCACGGTGGCCGCGGTGGTCTACCGCAACGGCACGGCCGGCACGTCCGACTCGCTGGCCGGCGCGCTCGCCCCTGGCGGGGACGCGGAACTCCTCCACACCGCGCGCGAGGCGTTCACCACGAGCCTCCATGTCACGGGCGCGGTCGCGGCGGCGGTCTTCGCCGCCGCGACCGTACTGACCCTGACCGCGCACCCGACCCGCCGGCCCGCCGCGCCCGTGGTCCCGGTGGGCGCGAACCGGGGTGAGTGAGGGCTTCAGGGCGGTCAGGAAGGAGAGCGTGTCTCGTTGATCGGTCGATGCCGGCCGATCCACCGCCGCCCGGGCGCCCTGGTCAGGCCTGCGGAACGCGCAGGGTGTGGCGACCCTCGGCGAGGTCGAAGGCGACGCCGTCGACGGTGAGCCCGAGCGGTCCGCTCGCCTCCACGCTCAACAGGCCGTCTCCGTCGTCGATCACGCTCAGCGACGTCGCGCCGCACCACAGGCCCCGGATGCCGGCCGCATGACCGGGTCCGGGGCGAGTCCAGGTCACCTCGTTGCGGGGCGCGTCGACCCGGAAGCCGAGGACGTGTTCGATGAGCATGGCGATTGGGGCGAGCGCGGACCAGCCACAGAAGTCGGGGCGGACGATGTACTGGTCGTCCTTGCCGGTCGACGGTGCGGCGAAGTCCGGCGCGTACACCTCCCAGATCGTCGACGGGCTGTACTCGGTGTAGGTCCGTGCCATGTGGTCGAGGAGCCGTCGTGCGGCGCGGGCCGCCACGGCGCCGTGTCCGGCGTCCGCGAGCGCCCGCGCACTCATGTAGGCCAGCGGGATCCACACCCCACCGCGCCAGTAGTGACCCGTGCCCCGGAACGTCGTGTCCTCGCGTGCCACCGAGGGCCACGGCACGTCACCGCCGAACACAGCCTCGTCCTCCAGTGCGGCGGCCAGCCTCGCCGCCTGCTCCGGGCCGGACGTGCCGGCGAGCAGCGGCCAGTACGCGGCCGGCGTCTTCACCCGGTGGAAGTCGAACGGGGCGTCGGAGGCACGGTCGAAGTACATCCCCGCCTCCGGGTCCCAGAAGTCCTCGACCAGCTTGACCAGTTCGGCGTGGCGGGCCGAGAACTCGGCCGAGAGGTCGTGGTCCCCCACGAGCTCGGCGAGCCGGGCGATGCTCCGCGCCGAGAGGGCCTGCTGCGCCGCGGCGTCGAACCAGAGGATGTCGCCGTACGTGCCGCCGTCCCCCTGCTCACTGGCCCGTGGCGTGTTGTCCATGCCGCTGCACACACCGTTCCAGAGGTAGCCCAGGTCGGTGCGTTCGACGGCGGTGGGCACGACGCTGTACGGGAAGAGCGATCCCGGCCGGACCGTGTCGAAGAAGGTGAAATGCTGCTGCAGGTAACCCCGTTCGAGGATGCGGGCCACCCGTGCGAGGTCGCCCGTGTGGCGGACGTACTCCTCCTCCGACCAGGCGAACAGCGGCGGATTGTCGGGGTGCTGGACGGACACCGAGGAGGCGGCGCCGTCGTACATCACCCCGTAGAAGTTCTCCAGGCTTTCGATGCCGGGGAACCTGCCGGGTGCGTACTTGCAGAAGTGCGCCATGAAGCAGGTGTCCCAGATCCAGATGGTGTGCGGGTCGAAGCCCTCGTCCATGTAGGGCGACTGCGCGACGCCCTCGCGCTCGACCACGTGGTCCCAGGCCATCGCCCAAGCGGCCCAGTAGAGCTCGATGAGGTGGGGGGCCGAGTCGAGGACCGGCTCGGGTATGCCGGAGCGGTCGAACGGTATCGGGCCGGACGATGTCATGGGCAGAAGATCCTCGTCCCGTAGGGGTTTTGATCCCGGTTCCTCTCGGCCGCGGCCACCGGTGGCCGCGGCCGAGAGGAACCGGATGGTGGCGGCCCGGAACCTACCGCAGAATAAATAACTGCGTCCAGTATTGATTTCCGGTCGGTCACCACACAGCGGCGAGGGGTCAACTCGGAAGCCGCGTGGGCCCCTTAGCCATGGACGCCTTCCCCCGTCGCAGGTCTTCGCCGTCAACGTCCCAGGTGACGGGGAGGCTCTTCACCCCGTAGATGTCCGCGGTCTCGGGGCGCAGGGCGACCTCCTCGGCCGGTACGGCCAGGCGGAGCGTGGGGAAGCGCTCGATCAGTGCGGCGAGCGCGATCCGCATCTCGACGCGGGCCAACTGCTGGCCCAGGCACAGGTGGACGCCGTGGCCGAAGGCCAGGTGTCCGCCCTGCTTCCGGTGGATGTCGAGGGTGTGGGGGTCGGTGTAGCGCTCGGGGTCGCGGTTGGCGGTGTTGTACGACAGGACGACCGTCGTGCCCGCTTCGATGGTCTGGCCGCCCAGCTCGACGTCCACCAGCGCCGTCCGCATGAACGACTTGGCGACGCTGAGGTATCGCAGCAGCTCCTCGACCGCCTGGTCGATGAGCGTGGGATCGGCGCGCAGCGCGGCGAGCTGGTCCGGGTTCTGGAGCAGCGCGAACGTGCCGAGGGACAGCATGTTCGCGGTGGTGTCGAATCCGGCCGCCAGCAGGATCAGGCTGATCCCCTTCAGCTCCTCGTCGGTCAGGTCGCTGTCGGTGAGTTCGCTGAGCACGTCGTCCGTGGGGTTCGCGCGCTTGGCGGCCACGAGCTTCTCGAGGTAGTCCTGGGTCGCGGTGTAGGCGGCCAGCAGATCCTCGTCGCTCGTCTCCCCGTTCATGAACTTGTCGATCTGCTCCTGGAAGGAGTCGCGGTCCTCGTACGGGACTCCCAGCAGCTCGCAGATGATGATGGTGGGGATGGGCTTGGCGAACGCGGCCACCAGGTCGGCCGTCGGCCCGGAACTCTCCATCGCGTCCAGGCAGTCCGAGGTGATCTGCTCGATGCGCTCCGTGAGCAGCCGCATCCGGCGCACGGTGAACTTGCCCACCAGCGGCTTGCGGTAGCGGCTGTGGTCCGGATCGTCCATGAGGAGGAACTCGCCGGGCGGCGCCGGCGGGATCTCGAAGTCGACCACGTTCAGCAGGTCCTTGCGCGAGCTGAACCGCGGGTCGGCCAGGACCGACCTGACGAGGTCGTATCCGGTGATCATCCAGCCGGGCTTTCCGCCGGGGTGGGTGTAGCGGCTGATGGCGCCGTGCTGCCGGGCCTCGATCAGCTCGGCCGGCGGGTCGAACGGGCAGCCGGGCCGACGCTCCGCAGGCAGTGTCGTGACGGTGTGGACGGATTCACCCATGACCATTCCTCATCTCGCGGCAACACGCATTTGACGTTCCATGAAAGCTACGTTGCATTCAGATTGTCGTCAATCAACTGAAGGGCATAACGGCAGGTCAGTGACTGCAAATTGATGCAATGACGCTGCCAGTGAATGCAATGATGCGTTGCAATGAGTAGAGGCGAAGGCAATACCGGTTGCTCGCGGCGGGCGCCTGCCTACACTGACGGGCATGGCATGCCGCATCAGTGAACTGGTCATCGACTGCGCCGACCCCGAGCGGCTCGCCGCGTTCTGGAGCGACGTCCTCGGCTACGTCGAACTCGACCGGGAGGACGACGGAAGCATCGAGATCGGTCCGGCCGACGCCGGCTTCGGCGGTGCGCAGCCCGTTCTCGTCCTCAGCCCCAGCGACGAACCGCGGACCGGGAAGCTCCGGCTGCACATCGACGTCAACGCCACCGACCGCGACCAGGGCGCCGAGTTGGAGCGATTGCTCGCCCTCGGCGCCAAGCCCGTCGATGTCGGTCAGACCGGCGACGAGAACTGGCACGTCCTGGCCGACCCGGAGGGCAACGAATTCTGCCTGCTGCACCAGCGGATCCAGCCCGTCTGACCCTGTTCAGGGGACGACCGGGGTGTCCGTCCATCGATAGACGTGCGCCAGGGCGGGGGAGACAATCGAGGTCGGGAGCTCGGGGTCGAACCAGCGGTCGACGTACGTCCAGTGGTAGGGGTGGAGCAGGTAGTCGCCCGTCAGGCCGTCGACGTCGGCGAACTCCTGCTCCCAGACGTGCGTCCAGCGCGCCGGCGCCGGCCGGCCCACGTCGGTGGTGACACGGCTCAGCGCCCACGCGCGGATCGCCGTGATGTGCTCCGGCATCCCCATGACGTCGGCCTCGAAGCGCGCCACGGTCTCCGGCGGGGTGCCGCCGAAACTGCCCGGCAGGTCGCGGCCCGCCGAGCAGCCGCGGACGCCGGGGAGTCGGGCCGCAGCCCGGTTCGCGGACCGCGCCCGGCAGCTCCGGTCCGGACGGACGCCCGCGGTGGACGAGGCGAGGTACCGCGCCGACCTCACCGCGACGCTCACGGCCCTGCTGACCGCCGCCGGCGCCGAGGACACGCCCTAGCGGTACAACCCCGTGGTCCCCGCAACCGAATCCACTGTTCGTCACCCTTCCGAGCGGGGAAGGATCGTCAGGCGAACCGTTTCGCCGCCCAGGGCACTAGCCTCGCCACTCCGGGGGCACGGGTTTCCCGGTGCGAACTGTCCGGACTGCCGCTTGGAGGGCGTCGACCACGATGTCGGTGACGAACGACTGCGACAAGGCAGAGACCGCGGACGCACCGGACGCGCCACCGGGGCCGCGGGTACTGGTCCACACGCGCAGAGACCGTGAGCTGGCCGCGGCGACGTGGCTGCTCCTCGCGGCCCCCGACAGCACGACGGCACGGTACGAGTGGAACGCCTACGGCCTCGCCCTCCTCCGCTGCGGCGGCCTGTTCTCCGCCGTCCGGATCCCGGCCGGCCTCGTCCACGCGGCCGCCGGGACCGAGACCCGTGAGGGCGTGGCGACCTTCCTCACCGACGCCCTCGCGGGCGGCGCCGTCTTCCACGACGCCGGCGGCCGCCAGTACTACGCGCTCACCCCGGCCAGCACCGCCCGGATGTGGCGACTCACCGAAGCCGAATGCCTGGGCGAGGACGCCTTCCTGGGAGTCCCCGCCACCGACCTGACCGCCCCCGACCCCCGCTGCACCGCCCACTGGGTCGTACCCATGGCCGGACCGGCAGCCCTGTGCATGCCGGGAGACGTGGCCCGCCTCGTCCTCACCGCCCGCGACCTGGCGGCGACCAGACACCAAGCCACCCACCCGGCAACCGCCGACCGGCGGAGTACCCGGGGAAACCGGACGAACCTGACACTGCCCCCGCTCCGCTCCTGATGTCTCCTGCCTGATGCTCAGGCGCCCAGGTCGATCCGAGTGCCCGTGCCGGATTCGGTGGCGAGGTCGATGAGGAGGCGGGCGAGGGCCAGGTCCTGGAGGCCGACGCCGACCGAGTTGAACATCGTGATGTCGGAGGGGGACGTACGGCCCGGTGCGAGTCCCTCCAGTACGTGCCCCAGCTCGCGGTCGAAGTCGGCCTCCGTGAGGGCTCCTTCGGCGAGGGGGATCAGGACCTCGCCCGACTTGAGGCGGGCGGTCGCGACGGAGTCGACGACGAGGCGGGAGCGTACGACGCCTTCCGTGTCGATCTCGCGATGGTCCGGGCGCGGCGGTGCGCCCACCGCGTTGACGTGTTGCCCCGGACGGAGCCAGGCGCCCTCGACGACCGGCTCGCGGGACGGGGTGAGGGTGCAGAGAACGTCCGCGGCCTCGGTCACCTGGCGGGGGCCGGAGAGGAGTTCGGCCCGCAGCCCGAACTCGCGCGTCACCTGGGCGACGAGGGCGGCGCCGTTCTCCGGGGTACGGCCCCACACCACGACCGATTCCCACTTCCTGACCGTCAGCAGGGCCCGCACATGGGCCAGCGCCAGCGGGCCCGTACCGATCAGCCCGAGGACGCGGGCGTCCTCGGCGGCGAGCGCCCGCGTGGCGACCGCCGTCGCCGCGGCGGTGCGGTAGCGGGTGATCAGCGCCCCGTCGAGCAGGGCCGCCACATCACCGTTCTCCGCCGACAGGGCCAGGACGGCCGAGCGCTGCGCGGGCAGCCCGCGCTCCCGGTTGCCGGGCAGGTCGGCCAGCAGCTTGACCGTCGCCAGGCCCGTCGGCGCCGACACGGCCGCCATGGGCAGGAACACACCGTCCGAGCCGGGGACTCCCATGGCAGGCGGCGCCGGCAGGACGGCGCGCCCCCGAGCCACGTCGCGGTGCGCCTGTTCCACCACCGCCTCCACCTCCGCGGTGGCGGGGTCGAGGAGCCGGTGGATCTCGGAACGGGTCAGGATCAGCGTCATCGGGGGTGTCTCCGGTACATGAGGTGGGATTGCTTCGAGCGGGGTCCGGGCGCCGGGGCCGTCCCGGGCCCGGAACAAGGTGTCCATCGTCAACTTCCTCGCCTTCCTCAACTTCCCCGTACGAACGGCACGGTGAGCGCGGACGGCGCCCGGCTTCGCCCGACCAGGCCGCTCACCGCCAGCAGCGCGAACACGTAGGGCAGCGTGGTCAGCAAGGGCGCGGAGACGTGCAGACCGAGAGCGGGCGCGGTGAACTGCAGGGACTGGATGATGCCGAAGAACAGGCAGGCGAGCACCGTCGGCCCGGCCCGCCACCGGCCCGCGATCACCGCGACGACCGCGAGGTAGCCGATCCCGGCGGTGATGTTGTCGCTGAACGCGTGCACCTCCGACAGCGCGAGGTGGGCGCCCGCCAGGGCGGCGGCAGCGCCCGTGAGCAGGACGACGCCGTGGCGGATCGCGCGTACGGACAGCCCGCAGCGGTCCGCGGCGGTAGCGTTCTCCCCGACCGCGTCGACGGCCAGCCCCCACGAGGTGCGCCGCGCCCATCCGACCCCGAGGACTGCGGTCACGGCGAACGCCACGTAGCCGAGGGCACTCTGCTCGAACAGCGCGGGCCCCAGAACGGGGATGTCACGCAGGACGGGCACCGGCAGCGGGTCGAATCCGGGCACGGAGTCCGCGGCGCCGTCGCCGAACAGCAGCCGGGCCGCGTACGTCGTACCGCCGAGCGCCAGCGCGTTGAGCGTGATGCCGGTGACGATCTGGTCGGCCCGCAGCGAGATACTGAGAACGGCCTGGAGCACGGCGAGGACGACTCCGGCGGCGAGGGCGGTGAACACACCGACGACCGCACTGCCCGAGGCCAGCGCGCCGGCCGCGCCCGCGAACGCGCCGGTGAGCATCATCCCTTCGACCGACAGGTTGAGTACCCCCGCCCGCTCGCTGAGCAGTTCCCCGGCGGAGGCCAGCAGCAGCGGGACCGCGAGCCGGACCCCGCCCGCGGCGAGTTCGTCGAGTACGGCGCTCATGAGCCGCTCCCCGTACCGCGGTTGCTCCACAGCATCGCCGCCGCGATCAGCAGCACCAGGACGCTCTGCACGATCTGCACCGACGACGCGGGAACCCCGGCCGCGAGCTGGAGGTTGATCCCGCCGCTGGTCAGGAAGCCCAGCAGCAGCGAGACGGCCGCCACCGCGACCAGCGAGCCGCGGGCGAGCAGACCCACCACGAGCCCGGTGAACCCGTACCCGGAGGAGAAGTGCTCCGCGAGCACGTACGGGGCGGTCGCGACGAGGCAGGCACCGGCCAGGCCCGCCAGACCGCCCGCAACGCCCAGTCCGGACTCCTGCAGACGCGACACCGGCAGGCCGAGCCGCGCCGAGGCGGAGGGGGAGTGCCCCACCGACTTGAGCCGCAGGCCGACACCGGTGAACCGCAGCACCACACCCGTGACGACCACGGCGACCACCGCGACGATCACGATCGCCGTCGCGGGCGACTCGATCCCGGCGATCAGCGGAAGCCGTACGCCGGGCGGCAGCGCCTCGGACTGAGGGAGGGTCTCCGACGAGGTCACCGGCTGCCGCAGCAGCCCCTCCTCGTGCACGGCCACCGACACCGCGCCCGCGCCGACGAAGTTCAGCAGCAGGGTCGTGATGACCTCGCTGGTCCCGCGGCGCGTCTTGAGCACGGCGGCGACGAGCGCCCACGCGGCGCCCGCGACGAACCCGGCGATCAGGGCCGTCGGCACGCCGATCGCGGCGGGCACGTCCGCCGGCAGAGCCAGTCCGGTCGCGGCGGCGGCGAGGCCGCCCGCGCACAGTTGTCCCTCGCCCCCCACGTTCACCAGTCCGGCCCGGTGGGCGACGCTGAAGCCGGCGGCGATGAGGGCCAGCACGGCGGCAGAGTTGAGCGAGCTGCCCACGGCGTACGAGGAGCCGAACATGCCCTCGTCGAGGGCCGCCCAGGCGGTGGCCGGATCGGACCCGGCGGCGGTGACGAGCACGGCGCCGACGCCCGTGGCGAGGAGCGCCGCGACCGCGGCGAGGGACAACGGATGGCGCAGGCGGGCGAGGAGGCGGGGAGGCGCCAGGGACAGTGTCATGACGGTCCTTGCGGAAGCGGAAGCGGAAGCGGAAGCGGAGGGGGAGGCGGCGGGGGAGAGGGGAGCGGATCCGGGGGTCGGCCGCAGGCCGTCGCCGGTCACGGCGCCGCAGACGGCGGCGCAGACGGCGGCGCCGGCGGCGAGGCCGCCCCGGCCCTGCCGGGCCGCCTCCCGTCCTCGTCCGGCGGCGGCGTCTCGAAGCCCCGTGCCGGGCCCGGCGGGGCCGCCTCGCCGTCGGCACCGAGCATCAGACGCCCGATCCGGTCCCGCGCCCCGGGCTCGGCGGCGCCGACGGGTGCGGACAGCCGTCCCCGGTAGGCGACGACGACGCGGTCGCACAGCGCGAGCAGCTCGTCCAGCTCGGACGAGACCACGAGGACCCCGACGCCCCGCGCCGCGGCCTCGCGCACCCTGCTGTGCACCGCGTCCACGGCGCCGACATCCAGGCCGCGCGTGGGCTGGGCCGCGGCGAGGCAGACCAGTGGCTCCAGGGCGAGTTCGCGGGCCAGCACCACCTTCTGCTGGTTGCCCCCGGACAGGCTCGACATCGGCGCGTCCGGGCCGTCGGCGCGGATGTCGTGGGCGGAAAGCACGGCGTCGGCCGCGCTCCGCATCGCGGCCCGGTCCAGGAACAGTCCCGCGCGGCGGAAGTCCCCGAGCCGTCCGAGGAACAGGTTCTCCGCGACGGACAGTTCGCCGACGCAGCCGTCGTGGTGCCGGTCCTCCGGGACGACGCCCAGGCCCAAGTCGGTGCGCCGGCGGGGCGAGACCCGCGTGATGTCCGTGGTACCCACGGCCACGGCGCCGCCCGCGTCCGGTACGAGGGAGCCGCCGAGCACGGCCATCAGCTCGCTCTGCCCGTTCCCCTCGACCCCGGCGATCCCCATGATCTCGCCGGGCCCGATGTCCAGGGAGACCCGGTCGAGGGCGTGGGTGCCGTCGGGCCTGCGTACGGTGACGTCCCGCACCCGCAGCGCGGGAGGCCCCGAAGGGTCCGTCGCACCCGCACCCCCTCCTGCACCCGCATCCGCGCCTGCACCCGCAGCCATGTGCGGGTGCGAGGCACGCGGGTCCGGTACCGAAACGGCCCCGGACTCCGCCAGCCCGATCGTGCCGGACAGAGCCGGGTCCAGGGACTCTGCGGCGCGCCCGATCATCAGCGGGACGAGCCGTTCGGCGGGCAGTTCGGCCAGCGTCCCGCCGCCGGCGACCCTGCCGGCGCGCAGGACCGTCGCCGCGTCCCCGGCCCGGGCCGCCTCGCCGAGCTTGTGGGTGACGAGGACCACCGCGCCGCCCCGGTCCGCGATCCGTCGGCAGGTGGTGAGCAGGGCCTCGGTCCCGGCCGGGTCGAGCACCCCGGTCGGCTCGTCGAGGAGCAGCAGCCGAGGTTCGCGCAGCAGCGCCTTGACGATCTCGACCCGCTGGCGCAGCCCGACGGGCAGGTCGGCGACACGGGCGCCGAGGTCGAGCGCGAGTCCGTACTCGTCCGCGACCCGCTCGACGCGCCGGGCGAGCCCGGGCAGCCTCAGCAGCCGCAGGTTCTCGCCCACGGTGAGCGTGCCGACCAGGCTGAAGTGCTGGTGGACCATGGCGATTCCGGCACCCAGCGCGTCGGCCGGCCGTCGCGGCGCGTACGGCTCTCCGTACAGTTCCAGCGTGCCCGTGTCGGGCAGCAGCGAGCCGCCGATCAGATGGCACAGGGTCGATTTCCCGGCGCCGTTCTCGCCGAGGACGCAGTGCACGGTGCCCGGCGCGACGGAGAGACTGACGTCGTCCAGGGCCCGGAGGGCGCCGAAGGACTTGGCGAGACCGCGGATCTCGAGGGCGGGGACCGCGGTCGCGCGGTCGTGTGGGGTGCTCACGGGGTCGTGACCTCCCCGACGGTCTGGGGTGCTCATCGGGTCGTGATGTCTCCGGACTTGATCTTCGCCTTCAGCTCTTCGAGCTTCTTCGCCACCGCCGCGGGCGGGTTGCCGCACAGCACGATGTCGTTGTGCGGCTGTTCGAAGGTGAGCCCGAAGTGGACCGCCTCCGCCTTCCAGGTGCCGGCGGCGAGGTGATCCGCGGCGTACTCGATCTCCGCGCCGATGTCCGTCTCGACGTAGCCCGCGTACGCCGGGTCGGCGGAGCAGGGGTGCGCGATCGGACCGCCGAGGAGGGCGCCGCCGCTCTGCGTCGCCGCCTGCGCGAGTCCCTTGTGGCCGAGGTTGAGGATCTGGCCGAGGACGTCGGCGCCGGCCCCGTAGTCGGCCAGCGCCGACTGCTTGGCCTTGGTCGCGTCGTTGAAATCGCCCACGTACTGGGGAGCGAGGACCTTCACGCCGGGGGCGGCGGCCTTGGCGCCGTTCGCGAACTCCTGGGCGGCGTTGACGATCGCGGGCAGTTCGGCGCCGCCGACGAAGGCGACCGTGCCCTTCTTCGACAGCAGGGCGGAGGCGGCTCCGGAGAGGTAGGCGGCCTCGGCCTGCTGGGGATCGTACAGGGCGATGTTCGCCGTGGGCTTCGCGTCGGCGGGGCCGCCGATCTCGGCGAAGTGCACGCCGGGGAACCGGGCGGCGACCTTGCGCACGGCGGCGTCGGTCTGGCCGCCGAGCGAGATCACCAGGTCGGAGCCGGTCGCGAAGCGGACCAGCGCCTGCTCGTAGTCGGCGGGGGCGACCTGCTCGACCTTGCTGAACGCGATCGTGCCGGCGTGCTTCTTCGCGGCCCGCTGATAGCCGCGGTACGCCGACTCCATGAAGCCGTCGTCGGAGAGGGAGCCGGGGAACAGCACCCCCACCTTGAGCGCGCCGCCGGAGCTGTTCGCGGCCGAGGTACCGCCGCAGCCGGTGAGCGCGACCAGCCCGGCGAGGGCGGACGCGCACGCCAGGGCACGGCGGAGGGGCGAGGTGCGGTGGAGGAGCGAGGTGCCGTGGAGGGGCGAAGTGCGGTGGACGTGCGGAGTGCGAAGACGGGACTGCGCCATGCGTGTACCTCCGGGTGAACAGCCGCCGGCCGAGGGCCCGCGAGCAGGTTACTGGTATACCGCTAAGTGGCAACAGTGTCGGAGCCCTGTGTTTCGGCGGTGTTAGCGCGCGGTTAGGAGTCGCGACGACCGGGGGCGACAGGTCGCGGTGACGGGACGGGACCGGCCGGGATCCGCCGCGGCGACCGGGACGGGGCGGCCTAGAGTGGGAGTCCCGAGAACCGGAGGAATCCCGTGGTGAACAGCGCCGGACCGTCAGCCGAACCGCGCGGCTCCCTGCGTCAGCGTGCGTACGACGCGCTGCGCCGGCGCATCGTCGAGGCCGAACTCGCTCCCGGGGAGCGGCTGGTGGAACGCGACCTCGCCGCGCAGCTGGAGGTGTCGCGTATCCCGCTGCGCGAGGCGCTGCGACTCCTGGAGGCCGACGGGCTGGTCGTCCTGGTGCCGCACCGCGGCGCCCTGGTCGCCCCGTTCACCCCGGCGGACGTCCGCGACCTGTTCGACGTCCGCGAATCCCTCGAATCGCTCGCCGCCCGCCTGGCGGCCGAACGTACGGACCGGGCCGGTCTGGCCCGCCTCGCCGGGCGCCTCGCCGTCGCCCGGGCCGCGACGCGCGACGGAGACCAGGACGCCATCGCCGCCGCCAACGCCGGCTTCCACAGCGACATCGTCGAGCTCGCCGACAACCCGCTGCTCACCTCCACCATGCGTCCGCTGGAGGCCCGCACCCACTGGCTGTTCCGGCTCACCGCACAGCGCGACCCCGCCCAGCAGTGCGCCGAGCACGAGCAGTTGTACGAGGCGATCGCGGCCCGCGACGGGGAGCGGGCCGCGTCCCTGGCGCTCGACCACGTCGCGGCGGGCCGCCGGACGAGCGTCGCGTTGGCCGCGGAGTGGACCCACTCGGAGGTCGACCCGGAAGCGGTCGCGGCCCGCCGCCGACGCAGACGAGACACCTGACGGGCCCGCCGGGCGCTCAGCCGAAGCCGGGAATCGGGTGGTCCCCGGCCACCGGCTAGGTTGCTCGCATGCCGTTGACCCCCGAGGACGAGATACGCACGCGCGATGAGCTGGTCGCCTTCGTGCGGGAACTGCACGAGGACTACGTCAGCCGAGGGCACGACTGGGAGAACCACACCCTCGATCGCTTCCTCGAAGCCTTGGCCGCGTGGATGGCGAGCTCGGACGGCTGGTACTGGAACGCCGGCAAGGACCTTCCCGCCGACGGCGACTGGACCTTCATCGCGCGCGCCCTCAAGGCCGCGACCCGGTACGAGTAGCCGAGCGCGGCCGCGGTGACCTCCTCCCGTGCGGTGGGCTTACGTCAACATGGTTGACCTGTTCGGAGAGCGACCGGTTTCATGACCAACCATCCGGTCCCGCCGATCAACGCCCCGGGCGAGGCGGCCGGACCGGCGACGTAGCTTCTCGGGAAGGACCACCGCATGACCGATCTCACCGACCTCGCGTATCTCCCGGCCACCGAGGCCCTGCGCCGGTTCCGGGACCGCTCACTGTCCCCGGTCGAGCTGGTCACCGCGGTCGTCGCGCGCGCCGAAGCCGTCGAGCCGAAGGTCAACGCCCTCGCCGAGCGGACCTTCGAGGAGGCGCTCGCCGCCGCGCGCGTGGCCGAAGCGCGTTACGCGGGCAAGGGCGAGGCGCCCCGTGCGCTGGAGGGGCTGCTCGTCGCGACGAAGGAGGAGCAGCCCATCGCGGGCCGCCGCAGCACGGACGGCTCGCTGGCCTTCCGCGACGAGATCGCCGACGAGACCCACCCGGTCGTCGAACGCGTCCTCGCCGCCGGCGGCATCGTGCACGCCCGCACCACGACCCCCGAGTTCAGCTGCGCGGGCTACACGCAGTCGCGACTGTGGGGCGTGACCCGCAACCCGTGGAACCTGGAGTACAGCCCGGGCGGCTCCTCCGGCGGCGCCGGCGCCGCGCTCGCCGCGGGCGAGACCACCCTCGCGACCGGCTCCGACATCGGCGGCTCCATCCGCATACCGGCCTCGTTCACCGGCACCGTCGGCTACAAGCCGCCGTACGGGCGCGTGCCGGCGATGGCGCCGTTCAACCTCGACACGTACTGCCACGACGGCCCGATGGCCCGCACCGTCGGCGACTGCGCCCTGCTGCAGAACGTCATCGCGGGCCCGCACCCGCTGGACGCGGTCTCCCTGCGCCCCAAGTTCCTCCTCCCGGAACGTTTCGGAGGCGTCGAGGGACTGAAGGTGGCCTTGTCGGTCACCCTCGGGGACTGGCCGGTCGACCCGGAGGTCGAGGCCAACACCCGCGCCGTGGCCGAGGCGCTGCGCGCGGCCGGAGCTCTCGTCGAGGAGGTGGAGGTCCCGATCACCAGGGCGGACGTGATGGGGGCCGCGATGATCCACTTCGGCTCGATCTTCGGCCCGTACATCAACTCCGTCGCCGCCGAGCACGGCGACCTGCTCAACGCGTACGCGCTCGATTTCGCCGAGCGGGCCGCCCACGCCGTTCGTGAGCCCGGGAGCTTCATGCGCGGCCTCGAGCTCGAAGCGGTGGTGCAGAGCACCCTCGGAACACTCCTGGACCGCTACGACGTCCTGCTGTGCCCGACCACCGCCATCCCCGCGTTCGAGGCGGACGACGACTACCTCTCGACCAAGGTCGTGATCGACGGCGTCGAGCTGGACTCGTACCTGGAGGCCGCGATGACGACGGTCTTCAACATCGCCAGCCGCTGCCCGGTGCTGAGCGTGCCCTCAGGCTTCGCGTCGACCGGCGTACCGACCGGCGTGCAGATCGTCGGCCGTACCTACGACGACACCACCGTCTTCCGCGCCGCCGCGGCGATCGAGGCCACCCGCCCCTGGGGCAGCCGCCCCACCCTCTGAACCGGACACCGAAGGCCCGGCGGGGGAGGCCGTTCACCCCCCTCGTCCCCTCCCGCTGGGCACACTGGCCCCATGACAGCGACTTCCATGAGCAAGGGCGCCAACCTTCCCGTCGACTCCCCGGCCGTACGCGTCGAACTGAGCTGGCGCCAAGGCCCCGGCGTTCCCGACATCGACGCGTCGGCACTGCTGCTCACCGCGGCCGGACGGGTCCGTGACGACGGGGACTTCGTCTTCTACAACCAGCCGCGGCACGCCTCCGACGCCGTGACACACACGGGGAAGCAGAGCGCCGCCGGCATCACGACGGACTCGCTGGAGGTCGACCTGCGGCGGCTGGGCGACGCCGTCGAACGGGTGGCGCTGTGCGCGTCGGCCGACGGCGGCACCTTCGGGCAGGCGCCCGGCCTCGTCCTGCGACTGCTCGACGCCGGGACCCGGGCCGAGCTGGCCCGCTTCGACATCGAGAGCGGGACGGAGACGGCACTCATCGGCGGTGAGCTGTACCTGCGCGGCGGGCGGTGGAAGTTCCGCGCGGTCGGCCAGGGGTACGCCTCCGGACTCGCCGGCCTCGCGACCGACTTCGGCATCACGGTCGACGACACCCCCGAGGCACCCGCCTCCACGCCCGCCCCCGCACCCGCCTCGACCAGGCCCGCCCCCGCACCCGCGCCGGACCACGTCGACGTGGCGCCAGTCCCGCCGTCCGGACCGGCCCCGGTCCCGACCCCGCTCCCGGACCGGGGCGAGGAGCAACTCCCCGTGGACCTGCGCAAGCGACTGACACTGCGCAAGGAGCAGGTGGCGGTCAGCCTGAGGAAGCACGGCGCGGTCGGCGTCACCGCGCGCGTGATCCTCGTCCTCGACGCCTCCGGCTCCATGGCCGCCCTCTACTCGCGAGGCGTGGTGGCCGACGTGGTGGAACGCATGGCCGCCGTCGCGGCCCAGCTCGACGACGACGGCGAGATGCAGGCCTGGACGTTCGCCACCCAGGCGGTGCGACTGCCGGACCTGCGCATCGGGGAACTCCCGCAATGGCTGCGTCTGCATGTCCGGGGCGGTGAAGTGGGCCTGTTCCGGCGGAGCAGGAAGCGAGGACTGGAACCGAGTCAGATCGACATGCGCACGGTCGGCATCCAGAACGAGGAGCAGAAGGCGATCGCCCAGGTCAGGGCGTACGTACGGGAGAACCCGGCGGCTGCCCCCACGCTTGTGCTCTTCTTCTCGGACGGAGGCGTGTACCGCAACAACGAGATCGAGCGGCAGCTGCGCGAGGCCGTGGAGGAGCCGGTCTTCTGGCAGTTCGTGGGACTGGGACGGTCCAACTACGGAGTCCTCGAGCGCTTCGACACCCTGCCGGGCCGCCGTGTCGACAACGTCGGTTTCTTCGCCGTGGACGACATCAGCACCCTCCCCGACCAAGACCTCTACGACCGGCTCCTGTCGGAGTTCCCCACCTGGATCACCGCCGCCCGCCACGCCGGCATCCTGTGACCCGCCGACCATGCGGCATCCCGGTCCGGCCGGAGCTCCGAGGCCGGAGGGCACGGGCGAGGTCGGTGACACCCGTGCCCCACGGCGCGCGGCTCAGCGTTCGAGCAGCGCCATCGCGGCGTTGTGGCCGGGGATGCCGCTGACCCCGCCGCCGCGCATCGCCCCCGCCCCGCAAAGCAGGACGTTCCGGTGCGCGGTCTCCACGCCCCATCGTCCGCTCTCCTCGTCGGCGTAGGGGAACGACAGGTCGCGGTGGAAGATGTGGCCGGACGGCAGTCCCAGGGAGGCCTCGAGGTCCTGCGGGGTCTTGGCCTCGATGCAGGGGCGGCCGTCGGCGTCGACCGCCAGGACGTCCGCGATCGGCTCGTCCAGGCAGGCGTCCAGCGCGGCCACGGTGGCGCGCAGCGCCTCCTCACGCGCCCGGTCGGCGTCGCCCGCGAAGAGCCGGGCGGGCATGTGCAGGCCGAACAGCGTGAGGGTGTGGTACCCGCGTTCCACCAGCTCCGGTCCGAGGATCGACGGGTCGGTGAGCGAGTGGCAGTAGATCTCGGACGGTGCCGTGCTCGGGATCAGGCCCGCCGCGGCCTCGCGGTAGGCGGTTTCCAGCTGGCCGTACGATTCGGCGATGTGGAAGGTGCCGGCGAAGGCGTCCCGGGGGTCCACGTTCCGGTCGCGCAGCCGCGGCAGCCTGCGCAGCAGCATGTTCACCTTCAACTGCGCACCCTCGGGGGTCGGTTCGGCCGGGTCCGGCTCCTCGCCGAGCAGACGGGCGAGCGTGGAGGGGGCGACGTTGCCCAGGACCGTGTCCGCGGCGGCCGTGCCCTCGGTCTCCTCCGAGCGGTACCGCACCTCGGCGCGGGAGCCGTCGGTGTCGATGCCCACGACGTCGTGGCCGAGGACGATCTCGGCGCCTGCAGCACGCGCCGCGTCCGCGAGCGCGCCCGCGAGGGCGCCCATCCCGCCCACCGGGACGTTCCAGTCCCCGGTGCCGTTACCGATCACGTGGTACAGGAAGCAGCGGTTCTGCCGCAGCGACTCGTCATGCGCGTGCGTGAAAGTGCCGATCAGCGCGTCGGTCAGGACGACACCCCGCACCAGGTCGTTCGAGAACCTCGCTTCGATCGTCTCGCCCAGCGGGCGCTCGAACAGCGCCTCCCAGGCTTCCTTGTCGTCGACCAGCCGCTGCAGCTCGCTGCGGCTGGGCAGCGGACCGGTGAGGGTGGGGAACACCCGTCGGGCCATGCGCCGGGTCATCCCGTAGAACCGCCGCCAGGCCTCGAAGTCGCTGTCGGAGCCGGTGAGTCGGCGGAAGGACTCGCGGGTCCGCGGCTCGTCGTCCTCGACCAGGAGCCCGGTCGGCCGGCCGTCCACGAGGGTGGGCGTGTACGAGGAGATACGGCGCTGCCGCGTCCGGAACCGCAGCCCGAGATCATCGACGATCTTGTTCGGCAGCAGGCTGACCAGGTACGAGTAGCGGGACAGCCGGGCGTCCAGACCGCTGAACGCCTGGGCCGAGACGGCGGCGCCACCGGCGTGGTCCTGGCGTTCCAGGACGAGGACGCTGCGACCCGCGCGCGCCAGGTACGCGGCGGCCACCAGACCGTTGTGGCCGGCGCCGACGATCACGACGTCGTAGGAGGAGCGGGCGGGGGATGAGGCAGAAGAGGGAGAAACGGAGCGCACGGGGATCTCCAGACTGTGAGGGATCACGACAGGGGAGGGCACACTCGCTCCCCGGCAAACGCTTCCCAGGGCGAAAGGGGCAGCCCTGCGGGGAAGGTTTCACCGGGAAACGAGCAGACCTACAACCCGGTCTGCCAGTGCGGCTCGGGGATGATCGGGCACAGGACCGCGTACAGACGTACCAGCACCGATCCGGGTGCTGTCGTCGCGTCGCAGGTCCGTCGCTTGGTCACGGGGATTTCTTAACACGCCGATCACCGCCGTTCAAGGGTGACGGCCCGCCGGACGAACCGACGGGCCGTCGTGACGCGGCACCGATCCGGTGCATCCCGGGCCGGTTCCGCGCCCCGCGTCAGCGGCACACCGTTCAGCTGCCGCGGTACATCGTGCAGTTCCACGGCGTGCAGATCAGCGGCACGTGGAAGTGCTGCTTCGCGTCAACCACGGTGAAACGTACGGGTACTTGATCGACGAACGGTGGGTCCGGCAGCTTCCTCCGGAGCCCGGCGTAGTACTCGTCGACATGGAACAGCAGCTCGTACCGCCCGGCCGTCGCGTTCTCCGGCCTCACGATCGGCTCGTCGGTCCGTCCCTCCTCATTGGTCCGTACCGTCTTGACGAGCCGGTACGCGCCGTCGTCGAGAATCGAGAAATCGATCCGCATTCCGGCGCCCGGTTTCCCGTTGGCGATGTCCAGGACGTGCGTCGATATTCCAGCCATTTCTTCACCTCCGGGGGTGTGGTCAGCTGCCTCGGTAGTAGGAATAGCTCCAGGGATTGAACAGGATCGCCACGTGATAGTGCTGGTCGGCGTCCGCCACCGTGAACCGGATGGGAACCTCTTCGAGGAACGGAGGCTGCGGAATCCGGGCACCGAGGCTCGCGAAGTACTCCGCCAGGTGCAGCGTGATCTCGTAGCGACCCGATTTCAGCGCGTCGCCGGTCAGGAGCGGGTCCTTCGTCCGTCCGCCGGCGAGCGTCTCGAACCTGCCGAGCCGGCGGTAGCCGCCGTTCTCGAAGTACGAGAGGTCGCATCGCAGCCCCGCCCCGGTCGCGCCGCGGTAGGTGTCGATCGCGTGGACGGTCAGCCTCGGCTCGACCGCCGGAGCCGTCGGTTTGCCGGCCGCCGACGCACTTGTCGACGCCCCGCTCGGGCCGATCGGGGGCTCCGCCGCGCTGCTCGGAGCGGCCCAGCCCATCGGCGCGAGGGCCAGGGGGCCGAGGACCAGGCCCGCTCCCAGGAGTCGTCGACGGCGGAGGGCATCGCCGTGGGGTGTCGGCCGGTCCTCGTGCGGTATCGGCCGGTCGTCGTGAGGCGTCGGCATGCCGTCGTGGGTCATGCCCGGGTCCCGTCGTGGACGAGCGCCCGGAGGCGTCGTCCGGTGATGGCGGTGATCTGTTCGATCGCCTCGGACAGCTCCGCCTCGGTGTCGAGGGCGGTCCGGCGCCGGAACTCGTCGAGGATCTCCTGCTTGCTGTAGAGGGGAACGCAGATGATGAACGGGAAGCCGTGGCGTTCCCGGTACGCGTCGTTCAGCCGGGTGATCAGGGCCAGCTCGTCCGGAGCCAGCGCGTCCAGACCGGCGCTGGCCTGTTCGGTCGTGGAGTCCGACGTCATGATCCCGGACTGCGCCTCCTTGCCGGCCAGCTCGGGGTGGGCGCACAGGAAATCGATCTGCTCGGTCCGCGGCAGTCTCCGGACCACGTCGATCATCGCCCTGTGCAGGGAAGGGACGCTGTCGAACGGACGGGCCGTGACGGCCCCGGCCGCGACCCACGAGGAGTGCTCGAACACCGGGCCGAGCAGACGGACGAACTCCTCCCGGTCCAGCGCGTTGACGGCCTGGACATCGAGGCTCGGCGCGTTCGTTGCGGATGTGGACGGGCTCATGCCTGGGGCGCCTCGACTTCCTGCTTGGGCGATGCCGGGGTGGCGGCCGTCTTCATGCGGGGGATGAACACGAGGATGAGAACGGTCGCGGCGATCTCGAAGGCGGCGACGACGGCCAGACCGGGGGAGAGGGACCCGGTGGACGTCTTGATCGAGCCGAGCATGTAGGGAGCGCTGAACCCGGCCAGGTTGGCCATGGAGTTGATCAGCGCGATGCCGCCGGCCGCGGCGGTCCCGGCGAGGAACTGGTTGGGCATCTGCCAGAAGACCGGGATCGCGCTCATGGTGCCGATGATCGCCAGGACCAGCGCGATCAGGGTGAGGATCGGGCTGAAGTCGATCGTGAGGGCGATGGTCGTGAACGACACCGCGCCGAGTGCGGCGGCGAGCCCGCAGTGCCAGCGGGACTCGCGATGCCGGTCCGAGTGGATGCCGTTGTAGATCATCCCGATGCCGCCGAGAAGGTAGGCGAACGCCATGATCCAGCCGATGGTGACGGGACTGTCGAAGCCGACCTCCTTGATGATGGTCGGCCCGAAGAAGGTCTGTGCCGAGTTCGCCATGATGATGCAGAAGAAGATCGCGATGAACTGCCAGATCCGGCCCTGCTTGAGCGTGGCGAGCATGCTGTGCTCGCGGGTTCCCAGCGTGGCGTCCTCGCGGGCGATGTCCCGCAGCACGAGCTCCACCTGACGTGGGGTCAGCCACTTCGCGGTCTCCGGCCGGTCGCTCAGGTAGAACCAGGTCACCACTCCGGCGATCACTGAGGGGATGCCCTCGACGAGGAACACCCACTGCCATCCCTGCAGGTCGCTGACGCCGTCGAGCGAGGTCATGATCCAGCCGGCCAGTCGTCGCGTCCCGGAGCAACGTCCTCGAGTTCGAGATCGAGCGCCTCGTGCTCGACGACCACTGCCTGGTCACCGAGGGGTACCTGAAGCAGATCCACCCGGGCTCCCTCGCGGCGCGGATCGGCCTGCCGGTGGACGACGAGTCGGCCGACTACCTCGTCGTGAACCGGATGCTGCTGCTGTGGCCGGTCGACGAGAACGGCCTGATCCAGGGCGAGGACGCGTACAGTTCGGGCCCGGCGAGCATCACGAAGCTGTCGCTCGACGAACTGCCCCGGCAGTACGTCGACCTCGTCCACGGTTCCCGGGACGCCTCGCCCCGGGCGTGACGGTCACGGGCTCGGTCGAACCGGTTCGATCGAGGGCCGCGGGGTGTCGTCGGCGGGCGGCGGAACCGCCCGCCGGCGGCTCAGCACCTGAGACCACGAGCGCCGTACGTCCCTGAAGCACAGGGTCAGCAGGGCGGGGACCGTCAGTCCGACGGCGAGTTTCGCCAGGTCCGGGATGCCGTCCCCGTTGACGGCGCGCAGGATGGCGTTCCCGCTCGCCGGAGCCACGGCCCAGAGGAGGCCGATCCACGCGCCGGCCAGGGCGTAGATCCGCATTGATAGATCGGCCCACGCGAACCGGGGTCGACGTACGTATTGGCGACGGTCACTCCGCAGGCGTACAGCTGCCTCAGGCCGATGATGTTGGCCATGACGTTGTCCGGGAGCCGGATGGACTCCTCGGTGTCGATCCGCGCCGTGTCGCCCGGTTCGAGGATCAGCTCGCCGTTGACGGGCGGCAGCGGCGCGTGCGCCGTGAACTCGCCGCGGTAGACCAGCGCTTGGGCGTTGGACGAGGCGTGCAGCTCGTACGAGGCCTACTTCGCGTTCTCGGCGTCGAAGGGCACGATGAGGCCGTGCTCGGTCGCGTACCGGACGATGTCGTCGTCGGTCAGGATGCCCGCGAGCTGCATCCCCTGATCCGCCTCGCCGCCCGGCGGCCTGGTCCGTCTGTTCGCCCCCATGGTCCCCCGTCCGCCCCCCCACCGTGTGCGCGAGCGACACCAGCAGCAGTACAACTACCGTTCCTAGTCAGTGAGCAGGAGTGAGTCTTGGACCCACGTCCCGGCACTGCGCGCATCCCGAACGGTTCTGGATGTGCTGGTCCCCCGCGTTCCCTGTTGTGTCCCCGCTCGGCGACGTGCATCGTGTGCACGTTCTGTGACGGGTGGGCGGGTTTCCTCACGCCCTCGAGCCACCGGTTCGGCCTGGACGGTCCGATGCCCACGGCGATCACTCTGGTCGTCGTGGGGCGGTGCCGTCCGTCGCCGGATCGGGTGTCCGAGGGCGCGTCGCCCGATCGCGATGCCGGCGGCGTCGTGACGGGACATCTTGCGTCGTTGGGTGACCAGCGGCTTGCGCCAGTGCTGGTTGCCCCACATCGAGGTGTAGGCCGGGTCTACGGCCACGATCGCCAGGTTCTGCTCGGCGGCCATGGAGATCAGCCTGGCTTTGACTTTGCCGGTGGGGATGCCGGAGATGAGCTGACGGAACCGCTTCTTGCGGCCGTGCTTCTCGCGGGTCTTCTCGGCGGTGAAGTCCAGGTCCTCGATCGCGATGGCGGCGACGCCGGCGCGCTTGGCCCAGTGCAGGATCTGGGTCATGGCGTGCCGGATCTGCGCGTCCCGATGGCCGGTGGTGCCGGACAGGTCGTAGGGGAACCGCTTGGGGTCGCCAACCGGGTTGCCGTGGACGTCGAGGCGGTAGGCGGCGAAGTGGTCGGCGTTCGTATCGACGCCGATCACGCCCTTGGCACGTGCTGTCTCCAGCGGCATCGTCCGGACGACAGGACGCTGCCACGAGGCGGTGAGGTACCAGCGACCGCGTTCCACGTCGAGGTGGATGCGGTAGGCGACGGCGCGGTTCTGCTCGATACGGTCGCGCCACTCGGCGCCGCGGTGTGCGAACGCGAGCTGCCCGGCGAGGACGTACCGGCCGTGCTTGGCGTTCGCCAGGTCCGCGAGCGGGGCGGGCAGCTTGATGCTGACCTCGCCGTCCGGCGTGACGCGGATCGTCTCGTTGCCGAACCTCTTGCCGGACTCGCCGTCAGCGGCGAGGAACCAGCGCTCGGCCTCCCAACGCTCCCGCCACTCGGCTTGGGTGAGTTGAGCGGCTTCGAGGTTGTGCCGGCTGTTCAGGAACTTCCGGCCACCGCGCACGACATGCACGACACCGGCCTCACGATCCGCACGAGCGACATCGAGCCGGTACTCCAGGATCGTCAGGCGACGGGTCTTGTGGAACCACTCGCTCTTGGACCGGTAGCCGCCCGCAGCCCCCTTGCTGCCCTTCTCACCGAGCGGCAACGACAGGCGATGCCTCAGCGTCCGCACACCGGCCTCAAGGCCCTGGATGTGTGCCGACTGGCAGCGACGCGACAGCGCCCACTGATCGTGGGTCGCCTTCGTGATCGACCCGGCCCAGCGCGACGACGAGGAGGCCGTCAGGCCCTGCTTGCGGGCAGCCCACTTATCCGCGGAGTGGTCGTTGCCGTCGCGGCAGCGCTCTGCCAGATCACGGGACGCGAGGCGCCCGAGGTGTTCACCCACACAGCGAAGAACCATCTCGTCCCTGGCGGTGAGGCCCTTGAGCCGGTCGCGTATCGCCACTCCGGAGGGACCAAGGGCGACGAACGGCGCGTCGACTACACGCAGTTCCCGCTTCGTGTTCCGCTCCACCGCCGCTCGCCTCCCTCCATCGTCACCACCCCGAACGTATCGGCCACCACTGACAACCCGATCCCCGCTCCTGACGCGTGCGCCCACACCAAAACCGAAGACTCACTTATGCGCGCCACTCCTCATCGCTCAACCCGCAGCAGATCCTGACCCCATGGCTGGCGCCAGGAGGGTCTCGTCCTGGCCGGCGCGGCGGAGGGCGGCGGTGACGAAACCGTTCGCCTTCAGGTCCTCCACCGTCGCGCGCAGGAAGGCGGCCGTCTGCGCGGAGCGGGTCACGGGGGTGCCGACGGCCTGGCGGATCTGCATGAAGCGTTCGGGGAGGAGACGGACCTCCGGGTGGGCGGCGGCGTACGCGGTCATCGGCTGGCGGATGCCCGCGCCCGCCTCCAGGCCCTGCGCGGCGAACGTGTCGACGCCCTCCTCGCCCCGCACGACGGTCGCGTGGTGCAGGGTGCGGGTGAGGAAGAGGTCGTACGCGGAGCCTGCCTTCACGCCGATGCGGACGCCCGGCGCGTCCACGTCCTGCGGGCTCCGGAGCGCCGAGTCGCGCGGCACGGCGTACACGCCCTCGATGACGACGTACGGCTCCGTGAACGCCACCTCCGCCTCCCGGGCCGGGTCGACGGCGAGGAAGCAGAGATCGGCGCGGCCGGTCGCCATCGCCTCGTACGACTTGCGGGCCGCGTCGAAGCAGAGCAGCTCCACCGGTACGCCGAGCCGGGCGCCGATCTCGCGGGCCAGGTCCACGGTGATGCCCGCGGGGGCGGCCGGCGTGCCCTGGGCGAGGACCGGGTTGCCGAGGTTGATGGAGGCGCGCAGGGTGCCGGTCGGGGCCAGGTCGGCGGCGACGGCGCGGGTGGGGGCGGGGGCGTCGGTCATGGCTCGGAGTCTAGGTGGCACACCGTTGCACCGCGTGGCGCGGGGCGGCCCGTCGCCCGCATGACGGCAGGTCATCGGGCCTCTGTCCGGACGGCGTTGTCAGTGGTGGCCGATAGCGTCGGGGGTGTTGGAAGGGCCGTTTCCCGACAGGAGTGAACGATGACCGACGGCTGTGCGGAGAACGCGCTCAGAGTGGTGCTGACCGACGTCAACGAGAGCGTGGTGGCGGCCTGGCGGGCGGCGTTCGCCGACACCCCCGGGATCGAGATCCGCCGGGGGTCGATCCTCGACGAGGACGTCGACGCATGGGTCACCCCGACCAACTCCCGGGGCCGGATGGACGGCGGCGTCGACGCCGTGATCAAGCGGCACCTCGGCGCGGGCATCCAGCTGCGCGTCCAGCGGGCGATCCGTGACCGGTTCGCCGGCAACCTCCCGGTGGGCAGCGCGGTCTGCGTCCCGTCGGGCGCGACCGTCCCGCGGTACGTGATCTCGACGCCGACGATGGTGCAGTCCTCGCAGAACGTGCGGGACACCCTGAACGTGGCCCTGGCCTGCGCGGCCGCGTTCCAGGCCGTCCACCGGCAGAACCGGAAGGTGCCGGGCAGCATCCGGTCCGTGGCACTGGTGGGGATGGGCGCGCAGACCGGCCGGGTGCCGGCCCGGGTCTGCGCCAACCTGATGTGGACCGGCTACACGCTCTTCCACGACCACTGGTTCGAGGACGACGACGAGCTGCGCACCACGATCACGGCCCAGCTCGCCGGGATCGAGAGCGCACCGGTCACGCACCGGGTGCGCATCGTGCCGCCACCGAAGAGCGCCCCCGCCGCGGCCCCCGTCCCCCCTACCCCCACCCCGACCCCCGGGAGCCCCACCCCCATGAGCGACGCCCCCACCACCCCGGCCAAGCCCGACGCGAACGACCCGCTGGGCCTCACCGACCTGTTCAAGGGCGGCGGCGAACCCTGGCTGCCGCTCCTGAAGCCCGTCATCGAGGCGCAGCCGGACGCCGCCGCGTTCATCGGCCAGGGCCGCAGCCCGGAGGTCGTCCCGGTCCGGGAGCTGACGTTCCAGGCGCTCAAGCCCAACCCGCCGCACAAGTGGAAGGTCGTCGTCTTCGGCCAGAACCCGTACCCGCGGCCGGAGAGCGCGACCGGCATCGCCATGTTCGACAACACCTTCAACGACTGGAAGGACAGCCAGTTCGGCAGGGTCGTCAGCATCCGCTGCATCATCAAGGCGGCGGCGATGTGGAAGTACGGCATCCCGAAGAAGACACCCATCGCCGATGTCCGCGCCCTGCTCAAGGAGAAGGAGACCGTCCAGCCGCCGGAGTGGTTCCAGGCGATGCTCACCCAGGGCGTACTGCTCCTGAACGCCGCGCTGACAGCCAGCGGCGACGGCGCGATGGGCGCCGACCGACACACCGCCTTCTGGCGGCCCGTCGCCGAACGGATCGTCGAGGAGATCCTCAAGGCCAAGCAGGACGCCGCCGAGGAGGACCGCGGCGTCGTCTTCGCCTGGTGGGGCGTGCACGCCCGCAGCCTGAAGAAGGTCGTCCTGCGGCTCCAGGAGAAGTACCCGGACGTCGAGGTCCGGCACATCGACCACGCCAACCCCGCAGCCCAGGGCGACATCTTCTGCGAGGGCGACCACTTCGCCATGGTCAACTCGGCGCTCGCGTCGCTGGGCACCGACGAGATCGACTGGCTGCCGAGCAAGGGATGGAACGAGGGCGCGACCGGCGCCGGCGGTGCGGACGGCGACGTCGCGGCCCGCATGGGCGCCTTCATCACCTCGACGATGGAACTGCACCAGCTGTACTTGGAGCGGCTCACCAGCGTCAGGGACGAGGGGCAGATCCTCCCCGCCATCACCGGAGTGTTCGACACCCCGCTGATGGGCTTCGCCGAAGCCCTCGCCCCGGTCGCCGAAGTCCTGTCCGGGCTCGGCCGGCACCTCGACCGGTCCCGCGAGTTCGGCAAGCTGCGGGCGGACGAGGCGGCCGGCGGCCTGTCCGCCGACGCCATCGCGTCGCTCTACCTCTACACCTGTGAGTCCCGGTTCTACCGCGAGATCAACGCCGTCCTCCGCTCCCCGGACCGGAGCAAGGTCGTGCCCTATCTCCCGTACCTGCGGCTGCTGTTCTCCGCGGTCTCGAAGCTGCCGGCGCGCACCCAGCCGCTGTGGCGCGGCGTGTCGCTGGACCTGCGGGCGCAGTACCCGCTCGGGCGCACGGTGACCTGGTGGGGCGTGTCCTCGTGCACCTCCGAACTGGGTGTGGCCCGGGCCTTCCTGGGCAGCCGGGGCAAGCGGACGCTCTTCGAGGTGACCCCCGCGCGGGCGGTGGGGATCCGCCGCTTCTCCGCCTTCACCGGGGAGGAGGAGTACATCCTCGCGCCCGGAACGCAGCTCAAGGTGACGGACGTGAAGACGGAGCGCGGCGGCCTGTGCACGGTCAAGCTGACCGAGGAGCTCGCCGAACCTCTGGTGTCGTGACGGCGGCCGGCAGGGTCTGATCGCGTCCAGCCCGCCCGGAAGGTCCGGGCGGGTTGAGGCGCTCGGTGAGGAAGGCCAGGATCTCGTCCCTGGCCTGCAGCGTGGGATGCCCCTCCGCGTCGACGAGGTGTGCGGTGACGACGCTGTGGGGCGTCTCGACCAGCTCCCGGAAGAACGGTGGCGGGCTGGTGTTCGCGGTGGTCCCCGGAAGGACGCGGCCGTCGAAGGCGTCGCCGAGCAGCGCCCGGTAGGCGGCGAAACGCCGGCCGGTGCACCAGCGGTCGTCGTCGAAGCGGTAGGCGAGCACCTTCAGTCTGTCGCGCGCGACGCGCTCCCGGACCGCCCGCGCGTCCTCGTCGCTCAGTTCGAGCCCGGCGGGATCGTCCAGCGGCAGCGACGGATGGTTGACCACGGGCGCGACGACCGAGGGCTCGAGCGCCATCGCGAGCGCGAAGTTGCCGGTGAAGCACAGCCCGATCGCGCCCACGCCCGGACCGCCGCACTCGGCGTGCGCCTGGCGCGCGAGCCCACGCAGCCACGCGGTGACGGGACTGGTACCGCCCCCGGCGAACGCCCGGAACTCCGCACTGACGCACGCGCGGCGCATCACCTCCCTGCCGCCCTCGACCGTCGGAAAGGCCCCGTCCGTCCCGAAGAGCGAGGGGACGTGAACGGTGAAGCCCGCATCCCGGATCCACCGTGCCAGGCGCAGGACGTCGGGACTGATGCCGGGCATCTCGGGCATCAGCACGACCGCGGGCCCGGAACCCGCGACGTGCACCGTCTTCACCACCCCCGCCACGTCCACGCGTCGGTGGGAGAAGTCCCTGATCTCGTCGTCGAGTCGTTCGTCGGCAGCACTCATGCCGACAGCGTGGACCGTGACCCCGGCCCACGTGAGGGGCCGGATCGCCATGTACACGGGTAATCTCGCCAGCCTGGGCGCCGGACGGTGAGGAGGCGGGCGTGAGCGTGCTGAGGGTGGGAGTCCTGGCCTATCCGGGCTGCTTCGCGTCCGAGGTGTTCGGCGTACCCGATCTCCTGACGATGGCCACACACGTGGCCGGACCCGACGGCCCCGGATACGCCGTGACCATCGTGTCGCCCCGCCGCCGTGTCGCCGCATCCGGCGGTGCGGTGCTGGACGTCGCTCCGCTGCGCGAGGTGGACGTTCTCGTCGTGCCGGGGTTCGAACTCCTGCCGGGCACGGACATCGACGCGAAACTCGCACCGCTCGCCCCCGAGATCGCGGCGATCCGTGCGCAGGCCGCCGGGGGCACGGCGGTCGTCTCGATCTGCGTCGGCGCGTTCCTGCTCGCCGAGGCCGGGCTGCTCGACGGGCGCCGGGCCACGACGGCCTGGCTCCATGCCGACGAACTCGCCCGACGCTGCCCGGCCGCCGAGGTCCGCCCCGAGCATCTGGTCGTCACCGACACGGGAGTGACGACGACAGCCGCCTTCAGTGCCATGTACGACTTCGCGCTGGACCTGATCCGCCGGCACAGCGGAGCCGGCGTGGCCCGGACGACCGCCCGGGTGGCGCTCGTCGACGACGCGCGCTCGTCCCAGAGCCCGTACGTGGACGCGCGTCTTCTCCCGCAGCCGGGGAACGAGTTCTCCCACAAGGTCATGCGACGGCTCGACCAGAACCTCGCCGTCCGGTACGACCTGGCCGCGCTCTCGGCCGCGTTCGGGGTCAGCACCCGGACGCTGCTGCGCCGCTTCGCCGACGAGACCGGCCGCAGCCCGCTGGAGTACCTGCAGGCGTCCCGCGTCCGCCGCGCCCGCCACCTCCTCGAGACCACGGACCGGACCGTCGCCGGCATCTCCGCGGCGGTCGGCTACCGGGACCCCGGCACGTTCGCCGCGTTGTTCGCCAAGCACACGGGACGACGCCCCGGCGACTACCGCACGGCCTTCCGCAGGGTCCCCGCGTCCCAGCCGTCCGGCGAGCTCCCGCGCACGACGACGTGATGCGCCGCCGGCAGGGCAGTTGACGATCAGCCGACCGCCGGGCCCGAGGGGGCGATCCCCGCGAACGCGGTGTCGACGACCATCCGGATATGGTCCGGATCCGGCAGATGCCGGCGGATGAGCCAGCGGTAGTACGTGGGCCCGTACAGCAACTCGACGACGAATTCCGGGTCGAGCTCGGGACGGATCTGGCCCTGCTGCTGTGCGCTCCGGATGCGTTCGGTGGCCGCCGCAACCAGGTGGCCGACGAGCCGGTCCCACAGGGCGCTGCCCAGGGCGGGATCCTGCTGGGCCTCACCGATCAGCGCCGCGTAGTGCGGACCGGTGTCGGGACTGGCGAGGATGCTGCTGGCCGCGATCATCTGCGTCTTGAAGTCGGCGACCACGTCTCCGGTGTCGGGGAACGGGCCCTGCACCGACACCGCGGACAGCAGTCCGTCCAACAGGACGGCCGACTTGGAGGGCCACCACCGGTAGATGGTGTTCTTGCCGACTCCGGCGCGGTTGGCGATGCCTTCGATGCTGAGCTTCGCGTAGCCGACCTCCCGGCACAGCTCGAGTGCGGCCTGGACGATCGCTCTGGCCGACTCTTCGCTGCGGCGTTCTGGGCGTCGGGGAGTCATGGCTCGAGTATAGACATCAGGCGGCACGGATCGTTCCGTCTTGACTTCCCGTGATCCAACCGCACACACTTCTGGCGGCACGGAGCGTTCCGTGCCGCCTGACGCTCAGAGACGGTCCGGCACCACGTGCCGCCACGAGCAGTTCGGCCCCACCGTCCGAAAGGCAGAACCGTGCAGTACACGAACCTCGGCCGCAGCGGCCTGTCCGTCTCCCGGCTCATCCTCGGCACCATGAACTTCGGACCGCAGGCCTCCGAAGCCGAAAGCCACGCGATCATGGACCGTGCCCACGCGCACGGCATCAACTTCTTCGACACCGCCAACGTGTACGGCATGGAGCCTGGCGACGGCGTCACCGAGGAGATCATCGGCCGGTGGTTCGCCACCGGCGGCGGCCGGCGCGACAAGACCGTCCTCGCCACCAAGGCGTACCTCCCGACGGGGGAGTGGCCCAACCAGCGGTACCTGTCGGCCCTGAACATCCGGCGCGCCTGCGAGGCGTCGCTCGAGCGGCTGCGCACCGACCACATCGACCTGTTCCAGATGCACCACATCGACCGGACCACACCGTGGGAGGAGATCTGGGAGGCGTTCCAGGTCCTGCACCAGCAGGGCAAGGTGCTCTACTTCGGCTCGTCCAACTTCGCCGGCTGGCACCTCGCACAGGCCCAGGAGGCCGCCCGCGCGCGGCACTTCCTTGGACTGGTCTCCGAGCAGTCCCGGTACAACCTCATGACCCGCTGGGCCGAGCTGGAGGTGCTGCCCGCGGCGCGGGCGTACGGCATCGGCGTCATCCCCTGGGGGCCGCTGAACGGAGGCGTGCTCGCCGGAGCCCTGCGCAAGCACCGGCAGGGCGGCGCCTCCCGCAGCACCACGGGGCGCGCGGCCGCCACGCTCGCCGAACACCGGGAGAGCATCGAGGCGTACGAGAAGCTGTGCGCCGACCTGGGGGAGGACCCGGCCCACGTGGGACTGGCGTGGCTGCTCGCCCAGGACGGCGTGACCGGCCCGATCACCGGCCCGCGGACGGCCGAGCAGCTCGACGCCTCGCTGCGCGCCCTGTCGATCACGCTCGACGACCGCACCCTGGCCGAACTGGACCGGATCTTCCCGCCGCCCGGTCCGAACGGGGCCAAGCCCGCACCCGAGGCGTACGCCTGGTGAACCGGCAGTCGCCCCGGCCGGAGGTCAGTCCCCCTGCCGCCGCACCATCTCCGTGATCCACACGGGTGCGAACGGCGACGTGCAGCCCGGCGAGGTCGGGTAGTCCTTGAGCACCTCGAGCCGCTCCCCGATGCCGATCGCACGGGTGCGGTACTCGGGGTGCTCGATCCCGATCTGGGCCAGACAGTGGTTCATCGCCCACTGCAGGCGGTCCGGGGCGTCCTTCATCTCCGCCTCGACGGTGTCGAGCAGTCCCGCGAGGTCGAGGCCCTCGGGCTTCTTGGCCACGCGCTCGGTGGTCAGCGCCCAGCCGGCGCTCGCGACCACCGGGTCGGGATCGGCGGTCCACGCCAGGCGGAGTTCCTCGGCGTGCGGGTTCTTCTTCACCACGTAGTTCACGAGCCAGTCGTGCACCTTGGGCGTACGCGCCTCACGCAGCATGGTGTCCAGCTCGTCCCGGCCGAACGCCTTCGGCCGGCAGATCAGCAGCGCCAGCAGCCGCGCCGCCGTGTCCTCGGTCTCCCACAGGCCGCACGCGAGCTCCTGCTGCGTCTTCAGCCGCTTCGCGAGCGCGCGCAGCTTCCCGAGGTTCACACCGTGATCGTCACCGTGCCTCTCGTTCACCTTGCGCGTCTTCGCGTCCTCGAGCCCGGCCAGCTCGGCCATCACCTCGGACACGGTCGTCTCGGCCACCGTCGTCTCGGCCACTGGGTCTCCTGTCCATCACGAGGGGCGTTCAGCCTACGACGGCCCTGCCCGGAACCCGGCCAGGCCGGGGCCCGGGCGCTCGCTGGTAAAATGGGGTCACGCTTCGACACCGCCGGGGCCCGTACCGAGGGGTACGGGCCCCGGCGCGTTCCGGGCGCCAGACCGAGGAAGGTTCCCATGAACGCGAAGCCGCCCGCCCCCACCACCTCCCGCGCCGACGAGCCCCAGCAGGCGTCAGCGCCGGGGACGGCCGCCGCGGAGCTGCCCCCGGCCGAGTCCTTCGAAGGGCTCGGGCTGCCGCCCGAGCTCCTGGAGACGATGACCGGACTCGGCGTGACGGCGCCGTTCCCGATCCAGGCGGCGACCCTGCCGCACGCGCTGGCCGGCCGCGACGTCCTCGGCCGGGCGCGGACCGGCTCCGGCAAGACGCTGGCCTTCGGGCTCGCGCTCCTCGTCCGTACGGCAGGAACGCGGGCGGAGTCGAAGCGGCCGCTCGCGCTGGTCCTCGTACCGACCCGGGAGCTCGCCGAGCAGGTGACCGACGCGCTGACGCCGTACGCGCGGGCGCTGAACGTGCGGCTCGCGACGGTGGTCGGCGGTCTTTCGATGAACCGGCAGACGGCGGAGCTGCGGGCCGGCGCCGACGTGGTCGTCGCGACGCCCGGGCGGCTGACCGACCTGGTGTCGCGGCGGGACTGCCTCCTGAACCACGTCCGGATCACGGTCCTGGACGAGGCGGACCAGATGTGCGACCTGGGGTTCCTGCCGCAGGTCTCGGACATCCTCGAACAGGTCCGGCCCGAGGGCCAGCGGCTGCTGTTCTCCGCCACGCTCGACCGCGACGTCGAGCAGCTGGTGCGCAAGCACCTGAACGACCCGGTGCTCGCCTCGGTCGACCCCGCGGCCGGCTCGGGCACCGCGATGGACCACCATGTGCTCAACATCCACGCCGCGGACAAGTACGCGACCGCGACCGAGATCGCCGCGCGCGACGGCCGGGTCCTGATGTTCCTGAACACCAAGGCGTCCGTGGACCAGTTCACCCGTCACCTGCGGGCCAGCGGCGTACGGGCCGCCGCCCTGCACAGCGGCAAGTCCCAGCCGCAGCGCACCCACACGCTCGCCCAGTTCAAGGAGGGCGCGGTCACCGTGCTCGTGGCCACCAACGTCGCGGCGCGCGGCATCCACGTCGAGGCACTCGACCTGGTCGTCAACGTCGACCCGCCGGCCGACGCCAAGGACTACCTGCACCGCGGCGGGCGGACGGCGCGCGCCGGGGAGTCCGGGATCGTCGTGACGCTGGTCACCCCCAACCAACGGCGCGACGTGAACCGGCTGATGTCCGAGGCGGGCGTCCGGCCGACCGTCACGCAGGTGCGCTCCGGCGAGGCGCAGCTGACCGCCATCACCGGTGCGAAGCGCCCGCCCGTCGAGACCAAGACCACTGGCGGAAACGCCCCGTTCCGCGGCCTCGGGACGCGACCGGGCCGCCCCAAGGAGTCCCGCAAGTCCGCCGAGGCCCGCAAGATCGCCGAAGCCCGCGCGGCGGCCCGCGTACGCAAGGGGCGCTGACGCCGCGGGAGATCGAGCGCCGGGCATCAACGGGGGGCGTCAAGTACGGGGGCGGCGCAGCGGCGTGGACCGGCCGGTCCATAGGGTGGCCCCCATGTCTCCCACGTTGAGTTCCACGAAAGCCGCCGGCGCGCTGCGCACAGCGGCTCGCGTGTCCGCCGAGTCGTTGCTGGTCCTGCTGATGGCCGCGGCGGCCCTGTGGCTCGTGGGCCGCATGTGGTCGGTCGTCTGGCCGCTCATAGTGGGCCTGTTCCTCACCACCCTGACCTGGCCGCTGACCCGTTTCCTGCGGCGGCACGGCTGGCCCCCCGCCCTGGCCGCGGGCGTCGTCACGGTGTCGTTCCTGCTGCTCGTCGCCGGCATCGTCGCGCTCATCGCGGTCCCGGTCGCCTCGCAGTCCGGCGAACTCTCGCAGGGCGTGATCGAGGGAATCCAGCGGTTGCGCGAGTGGGCCGCCGGCCCGCCGCTGAACATCGGCGACGACGAGATCTCGGGCGCCTTCGACACGGCGGTCGCCCGCGTCCAGGACAGCATCGGCAGCATGGTCACCGCGGTCGCGTCCGGCGTGGGCACCGTGTTCAACGGCGTGGTCACGGCGTTCCTGGCCCTGTTCCTGATGTTCTTCTTCCTGAAGGACGGCCCGCGGTTCCTGCCGTGGCTGTCCCGCCAGCTCCCCGGGCGGCTCGCCGTCGACGTCCCGATCGTGGCGGAGCGCAGCTGGGACACCCTGGGCGCTTTTGTGCGCAGCCAGGCCTTCGTCGGCCTCCTCGACGCCGTGGCCATCGGCATCGGCCTGTGGATCCTCGACATCCCGCTGGTGCTGCCGCTGGCCGTACTGACCTTCGTCTCGGCGTTCGTGCCGATCATCGGCGCCCTGTTCGCCGGACTGGTCGCGGTGCTGATCGCCCTCGTGTCGAACGGTGTCACCGACGCACTGATCGTCCTGGCGATCATCGTCGTGGTGCAGCAGCTGGAGGGCAACGTGTTCCAGCCCATGATCCAGAGCCGCGGGCTCGGCCTGCACGCGGCCGTCGTGCTGCTGGCCGTGACGCTCGGCGGCAGCCTGGCCGGCATCGTGGGCAGCCTCCTCGCCGTCCCGTTCGCCGCGCTGATCGGGGTGTTCTGGAACTACCTGCGCGAGCAGCTCGGCGAACCGCGACAGGAACCGCAACAGGAACCGGAGCAGGAACCGCAGCAGGAACCGGACGCCGACGGGACACCGACTCCCGCTCCCATCGCGCCGTAACCCCGAAGGGCGGGCCGCATCGCGGCCCGCCCTTCACTTTTCGCCGGCGCACGCGTCGGCCGGCCAGGACCGGCCCTAGCTGCCCGGTGCCGGCCCGAAGGCGGGCGGCCTCAGATGGTCTCCGGCGGACCCGACGTCGCCGGTCTTCCACTCCGGGTCGTAGGCGCAGGGCACGCTCGCGCCGCCCATGAAGTACTCACGATCCGCGAACCAGGTGAAGGACATCCGCTCGTCGCCGTCGTCCCGCTGGACGAACAGGTCCCAGTCCCCGCTCTTCGTGCCCTCGCGGTACGACGTGATCTCCCAGCCCTCGTCCTTGAGATGCTGGTGCAGCCGTCGCATGCCCGGGACGGCCTGGCTCGCCGGCACGCGGTCCAGCGCCCAGCTGTGGTGCATCGAGTAGGCGCCGTCGACGGTCTTGTCCTCCATCCCCAGCAGGCCCCCGTCGTGGCAGTAGTCGGAGCCGAGCGTGTTCTCCGTACTGACGCCGAGGTCCTCGACCCCCGGTCGGATGGTGCGGGTGAAGCCCAGGACCCCGTAGGCCTCCTGGGAACGCCGGAGGGCATGGTCCGCCATCTCCTCGGGCGCGACACGGGGGAAGTCCGTCGACCCCGCGTTGTGCCATACGAGCGGGACGAGCAGAGCCAGCAGAGCCAGCAGCGCGACGCCACCGCATCCCAGGACGCCGCGGACGGCGGCGGAAGCCCATGATCTGGTCCGCGTTCCGGTCGCGGTCCCGCCTTCACCACCGGTCGCGGAGGGTGATTCGGGGGAGTCGGGTGAGTCGGGTGACTCGTTCGTGCGTGGCATGGTCTCGTCAGGCATACGAGGACCCTATGCGAGCGCCGAAGCACCCCGGATGGGCGTGGTGACCAGGTACGGAGTGAGTACGCGTACTCATCCTGGCGGCCCCCGGCCCGTAGTCCCAGTGGCCCCCGTGGCGGTGCGGCGAACGGCCCGTCGCGCCACGATCGAGGGGACCACGCGAGCCGGAACGATACGGAGACGGCCATGGCAGCAGGCTGGGAACCCCGTCCCTCAGACGTGGACGCCGACGAATGGCGTCCCGCCCTGGACGTACCCCCTCCGGACCGACAGCGCCGTTGGACGGTGTTCCTGCGCTGGCTGTTGCTCCTGCCCCAGTTCATCGTCGTCGCCCTGTTGTCCATCGCCGCGTTCTTCGTCACGATCGCGGGCTGGTTCGCCGCCCTGTTCCTGGGCCGGCTGCCCGACCCGATCGCGTCCTTCCTCGGCACGGTCCTCGCCTACCAGACCAGGGTCTCGGCCAGTTCGACCCTGCTCGTCGACCGCTACCCGCCGTTCGCCTTCGACGCCCCCGAGTACCCGGTGCAGATCGGGTTGCAAAGCACCCCCCTGAACCGCCTGGCGGTCTTCTTCCGGCTGATCCTGGTGATCCCGGCAGCGATCATCAGCGGCCTCGCGCAGTCCGGCTGGTTCGCGATCAGCTGGGTGTTCTGGCTGATCGGCATCATCCTGGGGCGCCTGCCCGAACCGGTCTTCGGGGCCACCGCGGCCGTCGTCCGGTACCGGATGAGACTGTCGGCGTACATGATGCTGCTGACGCCGGTGTACCCGAAGGGGATCCTGGGCGACGCCCCGCCGCCCGCCGCGGAGCAGCCGTACTCCGCGACGCGGCCCCTCGTCCTGGGCACCCCCGCGAAGGTGCTGGTCTGGGTCTTCCTGGTGCTCGGGCTGGCCGGAAACCTGACCTCGGGATCGGTCGACTACGACTCGGACAAGGACCACGACGACTACAAGGGCCGCGGCGGCCCGGCGGCCGTCGTACGAGTGGTGCGGTGAGAGAGTCATGGCGGACGGACTGGAACTGAGCAGCACCGCCTTCGCGGACGGCGCGGTGATCCCGCTCCGGTACAGCGGCGAGGGCGAGAACGTCTCACCGCCCCTGACCTGGTCGGGAGTGCCCCACGAGGCCACGGAGCTGGTGCTCCTGTGCGAGGACCCCGACGCCCCCGGCGCGACCTTCGTGCACTGGCTGGTGACCGGCATCGATCCGGCCACCGACGGGGTGGTGGAGGGCCAGAAACCGCAGGGCGGCCTGCCGTGGCCCAACGGCTTCGGGCGGGTGGGCTGGAGCGGTCCGATGCCGCCTCCGGGCCACGGACCGCACCGCTACTTCTTCCGCCTGTACGCCCTGGCCGAGCCGCTGCCGCTGCACAACCATCCCGGCGCCGCAGACGTGCACCGCGCGCTCAGGGGCAGGGCGCTGGCCTCCGGCACCCTCGTCGGGACCTACCAGCGCTGAGCCGCGCCGGCGGCGTCACCGCGCGCCACGACGTGTGGCCCACCGTGCCGGTCGTCCCCCGGCGCCCTCCGGTGCGCGCATCATCGGAGGTAGGGGGAAGCAGGCGAGGAGGCGCGTGGCGATGCGGCTGTCGTTCCTTGATCCCCTCTACGCGGAGCCGGGCCCGTACGCCTCCGTGTACCTGGACACCTCCCGGGATGTCGACCACCCCGAGCGGGCGATCGCCCAGCGCTGGCACCGGCTGCGCGAGAGCCTGTCCCGGCAGGGGGCGGACGGAGCACTGCTCGACGTGCTCGAAGGCGTGGTCGGCAGCGACACGGAGGTGCCGGGGGTGCACGGGCAGGCCGTCTTCGCCGCCCACGGCACGCTCGTCCTGGACGGGGAACTGCCGAGGCCGCCCGAGCACGACACCGCGCGCTACAGCACCCTGCCGGACGCGATGCCGCTCGTGACCCAGCACGTCCCGGAGATCCCGTACCTGGCCGTGGTCGTCCACTACAGCGGCCTCCCGACCGCCGAGACCCACGGCTGGGTCACGCTGGAGGCGGAGACCGGTACGTGGCCCGCGTCCACCGTCACCCCGGGTGAGCGCCTGCACCGCAGGGTCGCCGTGGCGACCTGGCACCGCACCTGCGTGCGACTCGGCCACCGCCTGGACGAACTGGCGCGCGGCGCCCATGCCGACGCAGTCGTCGTCGGCGGTGACGTGTGGGCGTGCAACGTACTGGTCCGCCGCCTGCCGGCCGCCCTGCGCGGCAAGGTCGTGCGGGTCGGCGGCCGAACCCCCACCGACACCGGGCGCGCCCTGCTCGAGGAACAGCTCGGCGGTGTCTTCCGGGACCACATGGCCGCGCACGACTGCGACCTGGTGGACGCGTTCATCGCCCGGCGTGCCCTGGAGGGGCCCACGGCGGAGGGGCTGCCCGCGACCGTGGCGGCCCTGCAGCGCGGCCAGGTCGCGGCGCTGCTGCTGAACCGGCCGCCCGGGGCCTCGGCTCGGCTCTGGGCGGGCTCCCGGCCCACCCAGCTCGCCCTGACCGAGGCGGAGTTGACGTCCTTCGGGGTGCGCGCCCCGGGTGAGGAGCGCGCCGACGAGGCGCTCGTACGCGCCCTCGTCGGCACCGGCGCCGAGCTGGTCGTCGTACCGGAGGGCGAGCTGCGGCTGCGTGACGGCGTGGGCGCTCTGCTGCGGTACGCGGATCCGGCTCCGCCGCCGTAGCATCCCCGCTCAGGCCGCGGTCAGGACGCGGACTTCTGGTGTGCCGCGAAGAACTCCCAGATGATGTCGGTCGCGTTGACGCCCGTGGCGGTCTCACCCATCGTCAGGTCCTTGCTGCCGGGCCAGTTGTGGCCCATGTCCGGGAGCCGGTAGGTCACGAGCTCCGAACCGTCGCGGCACTTCGCCTCGGTACGGGTGGTGGTCCCGGTGACCTTCTTGGGTCGCCCCGCCTTGCAGCCCAGGTGTTCCGACCAGGACGTGACGCCCCTCTCGAAGTCCCCGGCGAAACCGTCGCCGCCGCCGATGAAGGTGGCGACGGACACCGGGGTCTTCGGCGTGTACGTGGGCTTCTGCGCGTCCGGGCCGATGTAGCCGCCGCTCACCGGGGCGATCGCGGCGAGCGTGCCCGGGAGTTCGACCGCGAGCTTGAAGGCCATGTCCCCGCCGTTGGAGATGCCGGTGGCGTAGACGCGCCGGGGGTCGGCCTTCCACGTGTCGACGAGGCGCTTCGTCATCGCGCCGATGAAGCCGACGTCGTCCGCGCTGCCGCAGCAGATGAGGGCGTTGTACCCCTGGTCCATGCCGTCCGGGTACGCGACGAGGAAGCCTTCCTTGTCGGCCTTGGCGTCGAAGCCGGTCAGCTGGGCGGCGTACGCGCCGTCGGCCGGGTAGGGGTGCATCACGACGACCAGGGGGAGGGATCTGGTCGGCGTGTAGCCGGGCGGCGCGTGCACCGTGTAGACGCGCTGTTTGCCCTGCCAGGCCATGGTGACCTTCTGGTCGCCCGGGCGCGGCGTCTCCTCGGCCGGCCGACTCGCCGAAGGCTTCGGGGACTTACCGACGCCGTCGTCCTTGTCGGAGCCGGTGTCGCAGCCGGCGAGGGGGATCAGCAGAGCCAGGGGGATCAGCAGCGTCGGAGCGGCGATCCGTAAGGGGCGTGTCGGCATTGCAGCATGGTCGCAGTGGTGCGGGGGGCGGTCCAGAGGAAGCGGCGGTTCAGCGTGTACGGGGGTTCGCGCGCGTCATTCGGAAGGAGCGGGCTGCGCCGCCACAGCCCTGTGGTGCTCGGCGGCCTCGGCCGCCGTGTACGAGGAGGCGAAGGTGAACGCGCGCGGGTTCGGTCCGTGCGCCCGCAGGTCCGCCAGCCGTTCCAGGGCCTCGTCGACGGTGGGGAGGTGACCGGCGGGGACCCACCAGAGCACCAGATGCGCCTCGACGTGCCGTTCGAACCATTCGCGCCGCCGCCGCATCGCGTCCAGGTGGCCGCTGCGGTAGGCGAAGTCCCACAGGGACTCAGGGGACTCCCACACGGACAGGTTGACGATCACGTCCTCGCCCGCCGGGCGCAGGCCGGTGGCGTCGGCGGTCCCTTCCTCCACCAGCCGCCACACGAAGCCGGGCGAGCCTTCGGCGGCGGAGTTGACCGGGTCGAGCAGCTCGACGAACGGCGCCAGGCGCGGGTCGTCGAGCGGGTGTCGGAGCGTGGCGATGTTGAGCTGGGCGAGGTGTGCGCCATGCGCGGATGCGGTCATGGTCACATCCCAGCACGGCCGCGTTTTCTATGTCAATCAATATTGTTTTTAGAAGCTTCAACCACCACGCAGCACTCGCCGGGCCGCGCGTCCATGCGGGCCCGGACGGCGCCGTCCGCGCCCAACAGCCCCTCCAGCAGCGCCAGATTCATGCCGCAGACGAGCGGCGGGAAGCGCTCGGCGACGGCATGGAAGGGGCAGTTGCGCATCCGGACGACCCCGTCGGCGCCGTCCTCGGCTTCCTCCAGGTGCGGCTCGTAACCACGAGCGGCCAGCGTCTCCATGGCCTCGTCGAGGCCGCCGCAGGGCGCCGCCGCGCCACGCAGCGCCTCGCCCCGGCGGCGTGCGGCCGCGCAGAGCTCGGCGTCGAGCCCCGCCTGTTCGGCGGTCTCGGCGAGCAGCTCGGCCGCGGTGCGGTAGTCCCGGCCGGGCAGCGACACCGCCCACTCGGCCCGCGCCCGCGTGTACACCTTGGCCGGCCGCCCGGCCCCCGGCCCCGAGCGCCCCGTCAGGCGGCGGCTCCCGCTCTCCAGCAGCCCGGCCTCGGTCAGCCTGTCCAGATGGTGCGCGGCAAGTGTCCGCGTCACCCCGGCCGCCTCGGCGGCCTCGTTGCGCCCGACCTCGCGGCCCTGCGCCACCACGTACTCGTACAGGCGGCGCCGCACCGGGTCCTGCAATGCGGCGATCGCGTCGATGTGCTCCATCCCGCCATTCTAGAAACAACGCAGGTAGGAGATAGAGCGGTGTCCGCAGCCTCGGCCGCGCGCCCGGGCGGGAATGCATCGATCCCACCCGCCAAACGTGAGATATGTGACAGCGCTCCATCGGCTGTCGCCGGCTGCTTATCGCCGCCGAATATCCTGATGATTCCTCATTTGGCTTACGCATACGGGTAGTTGACGCTCCGGTTCCACCCGGTCAGGATTCGGGGCTGTGATCGGTGTGCCGATTGGTGAGCAACCGCCCGAACATGGCGGCCCTGCTCTTCAACCCCCCGCGCCCTGAGGTGCGCCGACATGAACTGAGTTCGCGGCACATCGGCGCGGACTCTTTTTTGTGCCGGAAACTCAGCCGCCGCTACCGCGGGGCAGAGAAAGAGGGGTTGGAGTGAGACGCAAAACCGACCGAATACGGGCAACGCGTTCCTTGGCCGTGATGGTCGCTTCCGCCGTCACCATCGCACTGTTACCGCAGTCGGCCTACGCCGCCACCGCACCGGACGCCGACGGTGGGGGACTGGGGGACATCGTCCGAGGCTGGTTCGCCGACGACGACAAGGGCCCCCAGCAGCCACAGGCCGGGGGAGAGGCCGTACTCCCCAGCAGAGAGAAACTCCCCAAGGGGGTCAAGGCCCCCAAGGCCCGCCGCGTCGCCGAACTGAACGCGAAGCGCACCACGCACTCCCGCTACTGGCGGATGTCCGACGGCAGAGTCCAGGCCGAGGTGTCGGCCGTGCCCACCGGATACCGGGAGGGCAAGAGCTGGAAGTCGATCGACACCGGCGTCAGCGCGACCGACCGGCAGGGCTACGCCTTCGCCAACACCACCAACACCGCCCGCAGCTGGTTCGGCTCCACGCCGGACCGGCTGCTGCGTTTCGAGACCACCGAGGGGCATCACGTCACCCTCGGCCTCCAAGGCGCCGGCGCCCTCGCACCCGCCGCCGCCGGCAGCAGAGTGACCTACCGTAACGCGGTGGCGGGCGCGGACCTCGTGTACGAGGTCGGCCCCGGACGGGTCAAGGAGAACATCGTCCTCCGCGCCCGCCCCGACCGCCCCGTCTCCTTCACCTTCACCCTGGACCCCGGCGGCCTCACCCCGAAGGCCCGCAAGGACGGCTCGATCGGCCTGTACGGCGAGGGGGCGGACCCGCTCCTCGAACTTCCGCCCGCCTTCATGACGGACGCGAAGCCGCTCGCCCAGTCCCCCTACGGCACGGCCCACAGCACCGCCGTCGCCCAGAAGCTCACCCGGGCGGGCAAGAGCTGGAAGGTGACGGTCACCCCGGACGCCACGTGGCTGGCCGCCGCCGAGCGCCGGTACCCCGTCACCATCGACCCGACCATCGCCATCGCGCCGCCGCCTTCCCAGGCCCAGGACGTGATGATCTCCTCCGACGGGCCCAGCGACAACTACGACACCAGCTGGCGGCTCTCGGTCGGCAACACCACCACCGGCAGCTCCCGCGCCCTGGTGAAGTTCCCGCTGGGCGCCGTCCCGGCCGGCACCAAGCTGGACTCGGCGGACCTGCAGCTCTACTACGACCAGACGCACACCACGAACGCCGACGAGGTACGGCTGGAGGCGCACCGCGCCACCGCGAGCTGGAACGAGGCCACGGCCACCTGGAACAGCGCCCAGGGCATCACCGGCGAGCTCTCCGGCACCTCCGTCCTGGTCGACGACGGCGACACCGGCACCACCGCCGCCAAGGGAGCCTGGCCGGTCTCCGGCAACACCGCGTACACGCAGTACGCGGTGAACAAGGACTACCTGTACAACAAGGACTCGGTCGCCGGTGACACGTACACCTGGCAGCCCAACCTTCCCGAGGACGGCACCTACCAGGTCGAGGCGCACTACGTCCCGGCCTCGGACCGCGCCACGACCGCGCCCTACACCGTCACCTACGACGGCGGCAGCAAGGCGTACACCGTCAACCAGCAGGCCGGCACCGCCGGCGTCTGGAAGACCCTCGGGGCCCACCCGTTCAAGGCCGGCACCCTGGGCAAGATCGTCCTCGGCGACGGCCCCGCCTCCACCACCACCTCGGTGATCGCGGACGCGGTCCGCTTCACCAAGGGCGGCGTCGTCACCAAGCAGCCGGGACAGTCCAACACCTGGCACTCGTTCCCGGTGACCAAGACGGTGCAGCAGTGGATCGACGGGACCCAGACGAACAACGGCTTCGTCGTCAAGGCCGCCGACGAGAGCGCGAACGCCCCCAAGGGCGGCCCCCGCTACGAGGGCAGTGAGTACGCCTACAACGGCGAGCACGCCACCTACCCGCGCCTGGTGCTGACCTTCGGCAGGCAGGGAGTGGACCTGGCGGCACCCGACACCATCCACGACACCGGCGCCGAGCTGGACTGGACGGCGTACCAGGACCCGTCCGCCTTCGACACGGGCGACGACCTGGCCGAGTACCAGGTGCACCGCTCCGTCTACCCGACGTTCACTCCCTCGGCCGCCACCCTGGTCGCGCCGGTGGCCCCCGGCACCACGTCCTTCACGGACACCTCCGCCGTGCCGACCCGGGCCGACGACCCCGATCCCGCCGGCCGCGCCTACTACTACATGGTCGCGGTGAAGACGAAGGACGGCACGGTCGTCCCGGCATCGACGCAGCTGGTCCGGCTGCCGAAGGCCGGACGCACCGTCAAACTGGTCGAGGCGTCCCAGGACACCACCCTCACCTCGGGCCAGCCCACCCAGCCGCACGACAGCGTCCAGGACGGCGGGCTGGCCAACGCCTGGGTGATGGCGGGCAACAACTCGGCCACCTACGGCAAGAGCCGCATCGCCCTGCAGTTCCCGGCACTCGGCATCCCCCAGTCCGCCCGGGTGCTGGAGGCCCAGGTCAAACTCTGGGGCTTCACCACCGTCACCGACACCGCGGGCGCCACGTACGAACTCCGGCCGCTCACCCGCCGCTTCGACGAGTCGACCGCGACCTGGGAGCGCGCCGACGCGACCACCACCTGGACGAGCCCCGGCGGCGACACCGGCGCCGTGGCCGCCGACCTCGGCTCGGTCACCAACGACCCGGCGAGCCGGCAGTGGAGCGTCACCTCGCTCGTACAGGACTGGGTGAAGAACCCGCCCGCCGACCACGGCGTACTGATCAAGGTGGCGAACGAGACCGGCGCCGGTGAACGCACCCTCTTCACCGCCACCGAAGCAAGCGTGCCGCGGCTCCGGCCCCGGATCGCGGTCACCTACATCGACTCCACCACCGCGTCGACGTACTACGCCCCCACGACCCCGGCCAGGATGACCCCGAACTCCGACCACACCGTCGAGTTCACCCTCACCAACACCACCACGGCCACCTGGCGGGCGGGCACGCACGCCCTCAGCTACCGGTGGACACTGCCCGACGGCACCGACGTGACCACGGGCGGCAACCGGCTCGAGACGGCGCTGCCCGCGGATCTGCTGCCCGGTGACTCGGTGACCCTGCAGGCGAAGGTCCGCACCCCGATCAACTCCGCCTCGGGCAACAAGCGGACCGACTACCAGCTGACCTGGGACGTCCGGGACACCGCCGCCGGCACCTGGGTCTCCGACACGTCCGGCCCCGCCGGACTCAGCCAGAACGTCGCCGTGGAGGAGCCCACCTCCAACCAGCTCGGCCTGGAGAAGTACTACTCCTACTCCGGCAAGAACACCGGCGCGGGCTCGTCCCTGATGAACAACACCGCCGCCGGAAACGCCGTCTGGCAGTACAACGCCTTCAACAACCCCGGCCGCGGGCTCAACACCTTCGTCCGCCTCGCCTACAACACCCAGGACACCTCGGACACCGTCGCCGGCCACGGGTGGTCCGTGCAGGCGGCCGGCCCGATCAGGCTCGGCGCGCCGCTGGACTTCCACCCCAACCCGCACCCGACCGAGGTCCGGCTGCCGGACGGCGACGGCACCACGCACGTCTTCCGCAAGCAGCCGGACGGCAGCTGGAAGGCGCCGGCCGGCGTCCACTTCAAGCTCTCGGCCAAGGCCGGCCTCGACTGCACCCCGGACAAGGACCCGGTTCCGGACGCCTGGACCCTGACCCGGCCCGACGGAACGCGCTTCCTCTTCGGCTGCGACGGCTACCAGACCTCCGCCGTCGACAAGAACGGCAACACCCAGACGTTCACCTACGAGGAGCGCAAGTCCAACAACAAGCCGGTCAAGTTCCTCACGTACATCACCGACCCGGCCGGCCGGCAGTCGCTCACCGTCACCTACTTCACCAAGGCGGACTCCTCCAATCCGAAGATCGTCGACCACATCAAGTCGATCACGGACATCGCGGGCCGCAAGCTCACCCTCGCGTACTCCGACAAGGGGCTGCTGACCACCCTCACGGACGGCGCCGGCTCCACCCAGCCGAAGGTGTTCGGCTTCGAGTACGACGCCACCCAGGGCAACAAGAACGTCAAGCTGGTCAAGATCACCGACCCGCGCGGCAACGCCACCGGCCTCGGGTACTACTACCCCAGCGAGGGCGACGACCCGAAGTACCACTGGTGGACCCAGACCATCACCGACCGGACGGGCGGGCCGACACGGTTCGCGTACCGGCCGGACACCGCCGACACCGCGCACACGGTCACCGGCATCACGGACGCCGAAGGCCGGCTGACGACGTACACGACCGACGACTTCGGCCGGCCCGTGACCTCCGTCAACGCCAAGTCCCAGACCACCGAGCTCGCTTGGGACGCCGACAACAACGTCACCTACATGGAGGAGGCCAACGGCGCCCGGACCGCATTCTGCTACGACCCGCTCACCGGCTACCCGCTGTGGAAGCGCACCGCGGAGAACAACCGGAACGGCGTGCCACCGCAGAGCGACTGCGCCCCCGGAAGACATCCGGCCGACGCGCAGCGGTTCGAGTACGTCAAGCGGCTGGACGGATACTCGTCCGACCTCTACCGCAAGATCTCACCGGAGGGCCGTACCTGGGAGTTCGGGTACGACACCTTCGGCAACCTCAAGACGGTCACCGACCCCAAGGGCGTCGCCACCACCGAAGCCGGTGACTACACCACCACGTACGAGTACAACTCCCAGGGCCTGCTGACCAGGTCGACCGACGCCAACGGCCACGCCACCCTCAACAGCGAGTTCGGACCGACCGGATACCCGGCGAAGATCACGAACGCGCTGGGGCAGACCACCGCGTTCGTCTACGACGAGCGCGGCCGCGTCGGGCAGGTCACCAACCCGCTGCAGCACAGGACCACCCAGACCTACGACACCTACGGCCGCCCGCTGGTCCGCACCGTCCCCAAGGACCAGGCCCGCGACCAGCTGATCAGCACCCCGGCACCGGTGTACGACGCCAACGACAACGTCACCAGGGCCATCGCGCCCAACGGGGCGGTCTCGACCGCCGTCTACGACGCGGCCGACCAGATCACCTCGGCGAGCGCGCCCAAGGACACCCCGACCGCGCCCGAGCGCACCACCAGCTACACCTACGACCGGGCCGGTCACGTCAAGACGATCACCGATCCGCAGGGCACCGCGACCCCGCAGATCCCCGACGACTACACCACCGTCTACACGTACGACGAGATCTACCAGCTGACGGCCCAGACCGACGCCCTCGGCCACAAGACCTCCTACGCGTACGACTCCGTCGGCAACAACGTCACCGTCGTCGACCCGAAGAAGAACGCCACGTCGGACCCCGACGACTTCGCGTCGAAGATGGAGTACGACCTCGAACACCGCCTCACCAAGGTGACCGACCCGCTCGGCGTCGCCACCACACGCGGCTACGACAAGGACGCGCTGCTGCGCACCGCGACCAACGCCGCGGGCTCCACGACCCTGTTCGACTACGACGAGCGCGGCAAGCAGACCGAGGTCAAGGTGCCGCACGAGGGCGCCACCGACGACGTCACCTACCGCACCACCCGCTACGAGTACGACGAGGTGGGCAACAGCACCCGGGTGATCAGCCCGCGGGGCACCGAGACCGCGAACCCGGACGACTTCGCCACCCGCGTCGAGTACGACGCGCTGAACCGCCCGGTCAAGAACTACCTGGCGTTCGACCCGTCCGACTCCCGCTACAACAGCCCGAACGTCTACACCGAGACCGTCTACGACGCGGCCGGACGGGTGGAACGCACCTCGCTCCCCGCGTCCAAGGGCCAGACGGTCCGCAACGACACGAAGTACAGCTACTTCGACAACGGGTGGCTGAGGTCCTCCACCGACCCCTGGGACATCTCCACCGCGTACGAGTACGACGACCTCGGACTCCAGACGTCCCGCACCCTCACCTCCGCCGGCGGTTCCGTCAGCCGCACCATGGGCTGGACGTACTACCCGAGCGGCAAGCTGAAGGACAAGACCGACGACGGCGTCCCGGTCGGCACCGCCGTCCCGCTCGTCGACAACTCCGACGTCCAGCACACCGGCACCACCGGCACCTGGACCCGGGCGAGCGGCACCGGACAGCAGGGATACGACCACCACATCCACGCCGCGGGCGCCGGAACCGACCGGTTCACCTGGAAACTGAACGTCCCCAAAGCGGGCACCTACACCGCCTACGTGAAGTTCCCGCAGGTCAGCGGGGCCAGCAGGACGGCCCGGTACAAGATCACCCACATCGGCGGCAGCACGGACAAGACCGTCGACCAGTCCACCGGGGCCGGAGCCTGGGTGCAGCTGGGCAGCTACACCTTCGCCCAGGGCGACGGCGCGAGTCTGGAACTCACGCAGAGCACCGACGGCGCCGTCGTGGCCGACGGCGTCAAGCTGGTGCGGGACATCTCCGGCGAGACCGACACGGAGAAGCACCACTTCCAGTACTCCTACGACGTCAACGGCAACCTCTCGCTGATCGACGACAAGTCGCCCGGCGCCGAGGTCGACGCGTACACCCTCGCCTACACCGAGCTCAACCAGGTGTCCCGGGTCACCGAGTCCCTCGCGGGACAGACGAGGACCAGCACCGACTACACCTACGACGCGAACGGCCAGCCCGAGACCGTCAAGCACCCCGACCAGTACTCGAAGTACACCTACGACCTGCGGGAGAAGGTCAAGTCCATCTCGGTCGGCGAATCGCCCACCGACCCCGACCCCAAGGTCTCCGGCTACACCTACGACGACCTCGGCCAGGTGACCCGGGAGACCAAGGACAACGGCAACACCGTCGGCCACACCTACTTCCGTGACGGGCTCGTCAAGACCAGCACGGAGAAGAAGGCCGACGGCACCACCCTGGTCGCCTCGCACGCGTACACCTACGACGCCAACGGCAACAAGGCGCGGGACGTCGCGAAGAAGATGAACGCCGACAACCACGCGGCGTACCTCGACTCGACCACCGACTACACCTACGACCCGGTCGACCGGATCGCCAAGTCGGTCAAGACCGGCAACGGCGCGGCCACGGAGACCTACGTCCACGACGACAACGCCAACGTCGTCGACCAGACCGTGGGCGGCGTCTCCACCACCTTCGAGTACGACCGCAACCGGCTGCAGCGGTCCGTCACCGGCGGCTCCGCCTCCACCTTCACCTACGACCCGCTGGGCCGGAAGGAAACGGTATCGGCCGGCGGCCAGATCGTCTCCCGGAGCATCTACGACGGCTTCGACCACGTCGTCGAGTCCCAGCAGCGGGACGCCGGCGGGGCGATGAAGTCCACGACCTACCGCTACGACCCGCTCGACCGCACCGCCGCCAAGACCGCGGACGGCGAGACCACCGACTACCGCTACCTCGGCCTCTCCCAGGAGGTCCTCACCGAGCAGATCGCCGGCAAACTCAGCAAGTCGTACCAGTACGCCCCGTCCGGCCAGCGGCTGTCGCAGGTCAAGCACAACGAGGACGGGACGGAGGAGGACGGCTACTACGGCTACAACAGCCACACCGACGTCGAGACCCTCACCGACGAGCGCGGCGACACCCGGGCCACCTACGGCTACACGGCCTACGGAAACGACGACAAGTCGGAGTTCACCGGGATCGACAAACCCGACCCCGCCGACCCCACCAAGGAGGAGTACAACTCCTACCGCTTCAACGCCAAGCGGTGGGACTCCGGTTCCGGCACGTACGACATGGGCTTCCGCGACTACGACCCGGGCCTGAACCGCTTCACCACCCGGGACATGTACAACGGCGCCCTGGCCGACATGAGCCTCGGCAGCGACCCCTTCACCGGCAACCGCTACGCCTTCACCGGTGGCAACCCGATCAGCAACGTGGAGATCGACGGGCACTTCGCCTTCGCCATCCCGTTCGTCGCGGCAGCGGCCGCGGCGGTGCTCATCGAGGCCGTGGTGGTCGCCGTGGTGGTCGTCGCGGTGGTGGCCGCCGTCGCGTACGTCGCCACCGAGGTCGCCGAGCGGATCGAGGAGGCGTCCGAGGACGAGGCGACCGACGAGACCGCCGAGCCCGAGCCGAAGCCGGCACCCCGCCCCCGGCCGGGACCGGACCCGGACACCGACGACGACGACAACGACGAGGGATGCGGAGGCGGCTGGGTCGACTACAAGGACACCGACTCGGCCAACGGAAACCGCGCCACCGGCGTGGAGGCATGCCTGACCAAGGAGTACGTGGAGTCCAACAGCGGCTCCCCGGTCAGCGTCTACCCGCCCGGATACCGCTGGGCGCAGGACTTCGCCGAGGACAAGGGCCTGAACCCGCAGCAGAACATCAACGCCTGCCACCTCCTCGGCAACGCCCTCACCGGATCCGGCTCGGACCGGCGCAACCTGGCCACCTGCTCGCGCGGCGCCAACGCCAAGCAGCGGGGGGCACCGCAGGGCGACGACCACATGCGGTCCTACGAGTCCCAGGTGTACGACGCCGTGATGTCCGGCCAGGACGTCATGTACACCGTGACACCCATCTACGACGGAGCCCGGACCGTGCCCACCGGGTTCCGGCTGACCGCCTACGGAACCCATCCGGACGGCACCATGGGCCTCAGCTTCGACACCATCGTCCCCAACACCCTGAGAACCGGCGACAACCTGGGGACGCAGTCGGACAACGGAGCCCCGGTACCCACAGGAGGTACGTCATGATGAGCCCACGGACAGCACGGAGGAGGAGACGATGAGCAGCACGTCAGCCGACGTGGACGAGCTGCGGCGGCTGATGCCGCCGCCGGCCGGGGACACGCGGCCGGTCGACTGGACCCGGCTCGCCGACACGTGGGAGCGGCCGTTCCCGCCGGACTACCGGCGCTTCATGGCCGAGTACGGCCCGGGAACGGTGCAGGACTACCTCTCGGTCCTCGAGCCGGAGCCCAAGGGTCCGCTCGACCAGGCCCGCATGGACGGGATGCTGGAGGAGACGGCGAACGCCGAGGACGAGTGGGCCGACGGCGGAAAGTCCCCCGAACTGGAGGACACCGAACCGCTGTTGATCACCTGGGCCGTCAGCGCCAGCGCGGACCTGCTGTGCTGGGACGCCACCGACCCGGACCCCGCCAAGTGGCCGGTCCTCGTCAACTACCGCGGCAAGCTGCGGTGGGACCGGTACGAGGGCGGCATGGCCGCCTTCCTCACCAAGGTGCTGAAGGCGGACCTCCCCGACTGCCCGCTGGGTGACGTCACCCTGTGGGGCCGGGGCAGCGCCGACTTCGTACGGCGCGGCTGAGACGGACGCCGCGGTGCGTGGGACCGGGAACGTCCGGTCCCACGCACCCCGGCGGGCGCGACGAACGGCTCAGTACACGTGTCCGACATGGGCGAGGGCCTGCTTCAGCAGGACGCCGTGCCCACCCGGCATCTCGCTCTGCACGGCGGCCGAGGCCGCTTCCTGCGGGCTGAACCAGACCAGGTCCAGCGCGTCCTGACGCGGCCGGCAGTCACCGGTCACGGGCACCACGTAGGCCAGCGAGACAGCGTGCTGGCGCGGGTCGTGGAACGGCGTGACGCCGGCCGTCGGGAAGTACTCGGAGACCGTGAACGGCTGTAGCGAGGAGGGAACACGGGGCAGGGCCACCGGGCCCAGGTCCTTCTCCAGATTGCGCAGCAGCGCGTCACGGATCCGCTCGTGGTGCAGGACGCGCCCTGACACAAGGGTCCGGCTGATCGTCCCGTCCGCACCGATCCGCAGGAGCAGTCCGATACTGGTCACTTCGCCGCTGTCGTCCACGCGCACGGGAACGGCCTCGACGTACAGAATGGGCATCCGTGCACGGGCGACGTCCAGCTCGTCCGTGCTCAGCCAGCCGGGTGTGGTCTCGGTCATGTCGGACATCGCTTGATCATACTTCCTGGGCCGGGCGGTGGCCCAGAATCGCGTGTCTGCCAGGCGGGTGGGTGTGGGGCAGCTCCTTGAAGGGGATGGGACAGGGTTGACCTTGACGCGTGGGGGACTGGACAGGGTTGACCTTGACGCGTGGGTCAAGGGTTAGCGTCGCCGCACCTCGCAGTGGACACCTACCGAGCCGCTGCCCGGAAACCGCCCAGGAGTCTGATCATGAGCGCGACGCTGCCCCGAACCGTCCGTGAGGTCCGTCTGGCCACCAGTCCGTCGGGACTGCCCGCAGAGGAACACTTCACCGTGGTCGAGACGCCGTTGCCCGAGCCCGGACCGGGCCAGGTGCTCGTCAGGAACCGTCACTTCCTGGTCTTCCCCGGCCTGCGTACCCTCATCGGCGGTGAGACCGACGGCGTGCCGCTGCCTGCGCTGCGCAGCGGCGACACCCTGTTCGGCCCCGCCGTCGGCGAGGTCGTCGCCGCGTCGCCCGACAGCCGGTTGCGCCCGGGCGACCCGGTGGCCCACCTGCTCGGCTGGCGTGAGTACGCCCTGCTGCCCGCCGCCGAGTGCACGCCGCTGGGCGACGCGCTGCCCGATCCGGTGGCGCACCTCGCCCAAGGATCGGCGGCCTATGGTGCGTTGACCCGCCTTGCGGGGGTGCGCGAGGGAGACGTCGTCTTCGTGGCCGGAGCGGCGGGAGCGGTGGGTTCCCTGGCGGGGCAGATCGCCCGGCTGCTGGGCGCCGGGAAGGTGATCGGGAGCACCGGCTCGCCGTGGAAGGCGGAGCGGCTGGTCCGCGAGCTGGGCTTCGACGCGGTCGTGGTCCGCGGCGCCGGATCCGTCGCGGCGCAGCTTGCGGAGGTGGCGCCCGAAGGCATCGACGTCCTGGTGGACACGGTCGCCGGCGAAGACCTGGTCGCGGCAGTGGGTGCGGCGCGCCAGGGCGCGCGGTTCGCTCTGGTCGGCGCCCTGTCCGGGCAGCTGTCCGCGCAGGGTTCGGGCGGCAGCGCCCCGGTGGAGATCGATGCCTTCCGACTGGTGGTGAGGGGAGTCTCGCTGCGCGGGTACAGCGGTGCGGACCATCCTGATGTGGAGGAGGAGTGGACCGGCCGATTCGGTGACTGGCTGCGGTCCGGCGAGATCACCTTCCCCCACTCGCGGATCGCGGGCATCGATCGCGCGCCGCGGGCGTTGCAGGAGTTGATCGCGGGCAGGCACTTCGGGGCGGTCGTGGTCGAGCTCTAGCAGCCGCGGCCGGCCGGAGAGCGGGGGAGCGGGGATGGAGGAGCGGGGGAGAGATGCGGATAGGCGAAGCGGCAGCAGCGGCCGGGACGACGCCCAGGGCGCTCCGGTTCTATGAACAGCGCGGGTTGCTGCCCGCGCCCGTCCGTACGGCTTCGGGGCAGCGGGAGTACGGGCCCGGCGAGGTCGCGCGCGTCCGTGTCATCCGGGACCTGCTGAGCCTCGGACTCACGGTCGAGGACCTGCGCGAGTGTGCCGACCGGCTCCACCTGCTCACCGAAGACCCGCCCCCGCGCTGCGGATCCGTCGCGCATGGCTCTGTCGGTGCGGGCGCCTCCGGGGTCGTCGGCCGGAGACTCGCGGCGCTGGACGCCGAGATCGGCCGACTGGCCGCCCTTCGGGAGAGCCTCGCCCGGAGGGCGGCCGGGGACTGAGCGGGGGTCTGCGACCACGTCGCGGTGACGCCGCCCGGGCGACCTCGGACAGGCTCAGCTCTGTTCGTGGGCCTCGGTCTGAATCTGCTCGGTGGTGCCGCTCCCTCGGGCGGAGGACTCGCGCTCTCCGGCGCTGACGAGTCCGGTCTCGTAGGCGGTGATGACGGCTTGGACACGGTCGCGGAGCCCGAGTTTGGCGAGGATGCGGGCGATGTGGGTCTTGACGGTTGCTTCGGCCAGGTGGAGGCGGGTGGCGAGTTCGGCGTTGCTGAGTCCTCGGGCGAGCAGACCGAGGACTTCGAGTTCGCGCGGGGTGAGCGGGGTGAGGTCGCGGTGGAGCGCGCCCGTCTCGCTGCCGCCGTGTCGGGCGAACCGCTGGACGAGGCGGCGGGTGATGGCCGGTGCGAGGAGCGCGTCGCCGGTACGGACGGTGCGGACGGCCGTGGCGAGGTGTTCCGGCGTGACGTCCTTGAGGAGGAAGCCGCTGGCCCCGGCGGTCAGGGCCGCGTACACGTACCGGTCGAGGTCGAACGTGGTCAGGATGATGACGCGGGGTTCGCCCGGCGCGCCGGTCAGGATGCGGCGGGTGGCTTCCAGGCCGTCCATCACCGGCATGCGGATGTCCATCAGGATCACGTCGGGGCGCGTGCGGCGGGCCGTTTCGACGGCCTCGGCCCCGTTGGTCGCCTCGGCGACGACGTCGATGCCGTCGGCGGTGAGGATCATTCGGAATCCGGTACGGACCAGGGTCTGGTCGTCGGCCAGAAGCACACGTGGCGGTGCCTGCTCGGTCACGGTGCCTCCAGGGGGATCAGGGCTTCCACACCGTAACCGCCGGTCGGGCGCGGGCCGGCGGTCAGGGTCGCGTCGTAGAGGGCGAGTCGCTCCCGCAGCCCGATGAGGCCCCGGCCGTTTCCGGTGGCCGCGCCCGGGCCCGCGTGGCCTCCGGTGTCGGTGACCTCCACCCGGAGCAGCTCCGGTCGGTACTCGACCGTCACACGGGCGGTGGCCCCGGACGCGTGCTTCACGGTGTTGGTCAGGGCTTCCTGGACCACGCGGTAGGCGGCGAGTTCGATGCCTGGCGGGATCTCGCGGGGCGGGCCGGTCACGGTCAGGTCGACCGGCAGTCCGGCGTCCCGTACGCGTGCGACGAGAGTGTCCAGCTCGTCCAACCCGGGTTGCGGCGCCAGCTCGGCGTCGTCGTCGGCCAGGTCTCCCGCCTCGTCCGCCGGCCGGCCGTCACCGGTCATGGTGAGCAGGCCCATGACGTGGCGCAGTTCGGTCATGGCCGCCCGGCCTCCGGCCTCGACGGCGAGGAGGGCCTCGCCCGCCTGCTCGGGGGCGGTCGCCATGATCTTGCGCGCGGCACCCGCCTGAATGACCATCACACTGACGTTGTGGGTGACGACGTCGTGCAGTTCCCGGGCGATCCGCGCGCGTTCGTGCTCGACCGCCCGGCGCAGCGCCTCGGCCTGTTGGCGCTCCAGATCGGCGAGCCGGGCGCGGCCCTCGTCGGTCCGGAGTTTCCAGGTGCGCAGCCCGAGGGCGGCTCCCGCCATCGGGACCAGGATCAGCAGGACGACGTACTCGTTGGGGACGATCGGTGTCACCGAGTCCCCCGAAGTGCCGACCAGCAGGATCGACACCGGCAGCGCCGCGAGGGTCGCCACCCGGTAAGGGCTGTACACCGCGGCGCTGTAGACGGCGATCACGAACGCGTACAACGTCAGCCGCAGCACACTCTGGGGCGTCGCCAGGACCGCGACCGTCACGACGCACAGCACGGCGAGCGGGAAGCGGCGCCGCAGCGCCACCGCACCGGAGGCGATGCCCGCGAGGGCCACCATGAAGGCCATGCCGCCGGCGCCGGCGGGGCGCGGGATGGCGTACTGCACTCCGGGCGCGATCTCCCGCACCACGACGACGTCGGCGTTGTCGATGCCGTAGTGCACGGTGGCGATGCCGAGTATCAGCGCCACCAGTACGTCGAACTGCCGGCTGCGAAGGCTGAGCCGCAGTGGCGGACCGACAGGCGACCGAGCGTCGCGAACCGCCTTGCGGACGGCCTCGCGGCCGGTGAGGCCCGAGCCTCCCCACCGCTCCAGCGTCGTACGTACGTTCATCACCGGCTCATTGTCGCCCGGCCCCGAACCGCTCGTACTCCGCCTCAGCGGCCACTTCCCGGCGCCCGGCGTACTCCGGGCAGGTACATCGAAAGGATGACGTGCCGGCCGGTCATCCCGATGAGGTACGGCAAAGGGTCCGGGCGAGCGACGCGCACCGACCGGACGCGCTCCTAGCGTCCGGGGAGTCGGATGCCCGTACCCAAGGAGCCCTCCCATGACCAAGCCGGTGAACGCCTCATGACCATGCCGGTGATCGAACTACGCGACGTGAGCCGACGGTACGACGACGGCCCACCCGCACTGCACGACGCGACGCTGACCGTGCGGCCGGGCGAGGCGGTCGCGGTCCTCGGCCCTTCCGGCAGCGGCAAGTCCACGCTGCTCAACCTGATCGCGGGCCTGGACCGGCCGGACGCGGGGACCGTCACCGTCGACGGCGTACGAGTGGACCAGCTGGGCGAGGCCGGATCGGCCCGCTACCGGCGGTCGACGATCGGCATGGTCTTCCAGTTCTTCAACCTGCTCGACGACCTGACCGTCACCGACAACGTCGTCCTGCCCGCACGGCTCGCGGGCATGGCACGCGGCGAGGCCGACCGGCGGGCGGCGGAACTCCTGGACAGCCTCGGCATCGGCCGGCACGCCCACGCTTATCCGGGCCGGTTGTCCGGCGGCGAGCGCCAGCGCGTCGCGGTGGCCCGGGCACTCATGAACCGGCCGGCGCTGCTCCTGGCCGACGAGCCGACCGGGGCCCTGGACACGGCCGCCGGACAGGACGTCAGCAGGCTGCTCACCGACCTCAACGCCCAGGGCCAGACCATCGTCGTCGTCACCCACGATCTGGCTCTGGCCCGGTCGTGCACCAACCGGACGGTCCGGATCGCGGACGGCCGGATCACGGAGGACGCCGGGCCGCGGGCCGTTGTCGGCCCGGCCGTTCATGCGCAGGGGCAGACGCAGGCAGAGGTGCAGGCGCAGGTCCAGACGCAGGGACAGGCCGCCGTGGCCCCGGAGGCCGGCCGGTGAGCGCGCTCGGCAAGGTGGTGCGCTCGGGGCTGGGCCGACGCCGGGTGCAGACACTGGTGATCGGGCTCACCACGATGATGGCGGTGGCCGCCTCCGTGCTCGGCGGAACGCTGCTGGTGGTCTCCGACGCGCCCTTCGACGACGCGTTCGCCAGGCAGCACGGCGCGCACCTGTCCATCCAGTTCGACGCGAGCAAGGTGAACGCCGGACAGCTGGCGAAGTCCAGGGACGCCGAAGGGGTCAGCCACGCGGCCGGTCCGTTCCGTACCGCGACGGTCGCCCCCCGGACGGACGGGGCGGGCCCCGGGTGGCCGATGACCGTGGTCGGCCGCGGAGATCAGGGTCGGGACGTGGACGAGGTGACGCTCATCGACGGACGGTGGCCCGCGCGCCCCGGCGAGATCGCGCTCTCCACCGGCTCCCCGCTCCCCCCGATCACGGGAACGAAGATCACCGTTCCTGGTCTCCCCGGCGATCCGGCGCTCACGGTGGTCGGAGTGGCCCGCTCGGTCACGCAGACGGCCGACGCCTGGGTGGTGCCGTCCCAGATGCCGGCGCTCACCGCACCCGGCACCGGCGGCTTCCAGATGCACTACCGCCTGACCGCCGCGGACACCGCCGGGCAGGTCACCGCGGCCGGTAAGGCGGTGACGCGATCCCTGGCGCCGGGAGCGGAAGTCGGCCGTCAGTCCTGGCTGACCGCCAGGAAATCCGCCGAGCGCGACACCGCCCTGTACGTCCCGTTCCTCGTCGCGTTCGGCGCCCTGGGACTGGTCATGTCGGTGCTCATGGTGGGCAACATCGTCGCCTCGGCCGTCGGCGCCGCCACGCGCCGGATCGGCATCCTCAAGGCCGTCGGTTTCACCCCGGCCCAGGTCGTACGGGCCTACGTCGTCCAGGCGCTGATCCCGGCCGGGGTCGGCACCGCACTGGGGGTTCTCGCCGGTCACCTGTTGGCCGTCCCCGTACTGGCGGAGACCGAGGAGGTCTACGGCGCGTCTTCCCTGGCGATTGCCCCGTGGGTCGACCTGGCGGTGATCGCCGGGGTGCTGGGCCTGGTGGCGGCGACTTCGTGTGCGTGCGCATGGCGGGCCGGGCGGCTGCGTACCGTGGACGCGCTCGCCGTCGGCCGCAACGCGTCGGCGGGGCGCGGCCGGTGGGCTGCCCGCCTGGCCGGACGGCTGCCCGTGCCGCAGCCACTCGCGCTGGGCCTGGCCCGCCCGTTCGCGCGCCCCGCACGCGCGCTGGCCATGGGAACGGCGGTCCTGTTCGGAGCCATCGCCGTCACGTTCACGGTGGGGATGAGCGCCTCCCTCGGCGAGGTCATGAAGGCCAAGGCGCACGACGTTGCCGATGTCACGGTCCCGGCACCCCCGCCGGACCTCGGCTTCCCCGGCCCCGACCGAGGGAAGCAGCCCAAGGCGGATCCCGCCGCGGTCGCCGCGGCCGTCAAGGCCGCCCCCGACACCGGGAAGTACTACAGCGCCGCGACGGTACGGGCGAACCTCCCCGGCCTGACCGGCATCGTCGACGTGATCGCCTTCACCGGCGACGCCTCGTGGGGCGGTTACGCGATGGTCGCGGGCCGCTGGATCGAGCGGCCCGGCGAGGCCGTGGTCCCGACGCCGTTCCTGGCCGCCACCGGCACCCGCGTCGGGGACACCGTCACCATCAGCGGCCTTTCCGAATCGGTCAAGGTCCGCATCGTCGGAGAGGTCCTCGACCCCCGCAGGGACGGCATGCAGGTCTTCACCGACATCGCGACCCTCACGCCCGCACACCCCGACCTGACGGAGACGAGCCACCACATCGCGGTGAAGCCAGGCACCGACACCGCGGCCTACGTCGACCGACTGAACAAGAACCTCACCCCTCTGGGAGCCACCGCCCAGACCGGCGGACTCCGCGCCGGCGGCGACATGGTCGTCACCCTCAACGCACTGTCCGCCACCCTGACCCTGATGCTCGTGGCCGTCGCCGCGCTCGGCGTGCTCAACGGCGTACTCCTCGACACCCGCGAACGCGTCCGGGAACTGGGCGTCCACAAGGCCCTCGGCATGACCCCACGCCAGACCATCGCGATGGTCCTCACCCCGGTCGTCGCAACCGGCCTGGCCGCGGGCGCGGTGGGCGTGCCCCTGGGCGTAACCCTGCACGGCTGGGTCATGCCCGCCATGGCCGCAAGCGCCGGCCTCCGCCTCCCCGAGCCGGTCCTCGCCGTCTACCACACGCCCGAACTCCTCCCCCTCACCCTGGGCGGCCTACTCATCGCCACACTGGGAGCCCTCCTCCCCGCCACCTGGGCCGCCCGCTCCCAAACCGCCACCGCCCTACGCACGGAGTAGCAACACCCCCGGCCTCCCCCCGCCACACCATGCGGCAGGGGGTCGGGGCCCGCCCCCGGGCATGCAACGTATGGCTTTGACCGGCGGTGGCCTTCCCGTCCTCGTTCACCAGTCCCGGCCGGAGGTCAGCACCTCCGCATCCGCGTCCGTGAACCCGTACACGGACGCGACGAAGCAGAACTCGTCACAGATGCATTCCCGCGCGACCGTCTCGATCTCGCTCCCGGCCGCTACGAACTCCCTGTCCAGCAGGTTGAACTCCTCCGTCGCAGCCTGGGTGAGTGCATACAGGCTCTCCAGGTCCGACGGCCGCTTGTCCTCAATGCGCTCGCACAGCCGCAGCAGGATCGCCTTCCCCTGGTCAACCACGTGATCAGGGAAGTACAAGTCGTCGTACATCTCCCGCAGGAACGCGCGTCCAACTACCTGCTGGTTGGTGATCGCCATGGCACTTCCCTATTTCCGCGAAATCATGACGTGCCGATCATGCAGAGCACCACTGACAACGACACCCCTCAATGGGCGCCAGAGGCAACGCGAGCAGGACTCTTGGTCGGGTACCATGCGGGCCATGTCGAGTCCTGAGTCAGACACGTTGGGGGCTTTCGGTCACGCCGTCAGCCCCCTGAACCACTGAGTTCGTAGTCCTGCCGTCTCGCCGCGTTCTGCGGCCGGACGAGTGAGCCCCTGGGGGCTGACCGCGGTGACGAGATGACCTTCTCGTGCTTCTCCTCACCTCGGAGCCACTCGATGCCTCTCCCGCTGTATCTGCTCGCCGTGGCGGTCTTCGCCATGGGCACCTCGGAATTCATGCTCGCCGGCCTCTTGCCGGACATCGCCTCGGACCTCGACGTGACAGTCGGGACAGCAGGCATGCTCACCTCGGCCTTCGCGATCGGGATGATCGTCGGTGCCCCGCTCATGGCCGGGCTTGCCCGCAACTGGCCCGGACGGTCCAGCCTCCTGGGGTTCGTCCTCGTGTTCCTGACAGCCCACGTCGTGGGCGCGGCGACCTTCAGCTTCCCGGTCCTGGTCATGACGCGGGTGGCCGCAGCACTCGCGTACGCGGGGTTCCTCGCCGTGGCGCTGACGACCGCCACCACGCTGGTCTCGCCCGACAAGAAGGGATGCGCGCTCGCCGTGCTGCTGTCGGGCACCACGGTGGCCACGGTCGCCGGTGTCCCGGGCGGATCGGTGCTCGGCACGCTGCTCGGCTGGCGGGCCACTTTCTGGGCCGTCGCGGCTCTCTGCCTGCCTGCAGCCATCGGCATCGTCAAAGGCATCCCGGCGCGACGCGTGCAGAAGATTGCTGCTGACGGGCCGGCCCTGCGATCGGAACTCGCGCAGCTCAAAAGGCCGCGGCTGCTCCTGATCATGCTGCTCGGCGCCGTGGTGAACGCGGCGACCTTCGCCGGCTTCACCTTCCTCGCCCCCGTCGTGACCGACACCGCCGGGCTGGAAGAGCTGTGGATCTCCGTCGCCCTGGTGCTCTTCGGTGCCGGATCCTTCGCCGGGGTCACCGTCGCCGGCCGGCTCTCCGACCAGCACCCCGGCCCGGTCATCGCGGTCGGAGGTCCGCTGCTGCTCATCGGCTGGCCGGCCCTGGCCGTGCTGGCCGACAAGCCGGTGGCGCTGCTCGCCCTCGTGTTTGTCCAGGGCGCGCTGTCGTTCGCGCTGGGCAGCACGCTGATCACGCGGGTCCTCTACGAGGCGGCGGCAGCGCCCACCATGGCCGGCTCCTACGCGACTGCCGCGCTCAACGTCGGCGCTGCCGTCGGACCCCTCATCGCCGCGACGACCCTCGGCACGGCAGCCGGGAACCTCGGGCCGCTGTGGGCAAGCGGACTCCTCGTCCTGGTCGCGCTCCTCGTCGCGTTCCCCTTGCGCGGTGTGATCGCAGCGGGTCGGAGCGAGGCGCTCCGGTGACGCACGCGAACGCCCCCTTGACCATCGAGGGACGACGAAGGCCGGCAGCAGCTAGCGGACGGGGTAGCCGTAGGTGTGGCCCTGTTCCTTGAGTCGGGGCAGGAGTGTCCGCAGGGCTTCGACGGTTTGGGAGCGGTCGCCGCCGGCGTCGTGGAAGAGGAGGGTCGGTCCGTTGGGGAGTTCCCGTTCGACGGTGGCGACGATGGCGACGGTGCCGGGACGCTCGAAGTCCTTGGTGTCGACGTTCCAGCCGAGGGGGCGCATGCCTCGGCCGGCGGCGAGCGTGCGGCTGTAGGGGGTGAACGCTCCGCCGGGTGCGCGGTAGTAGACGGGCCGTACGCCTCCGGACGCCTTGGTGATCATGGCTTCCGCGTCGAGGATCTGCTGCTTCTGGTACGCCTGGGAGGCCTTGTCCATGGCGGTGTTGTGCGACACGGAGTGGTTGCACAGACGGTGTCCGGCCGCGACGACCTTCTTCACGAGGTCCGGGTGGGCCTGGGCCTGCGTCCCGACCATGCAGAACGTGGCCTTAACGTCGTACTCGCGTAGCACAGCGAGTACTTGGGGGGTCCAGACGGGGTCCGGGCCGTCGTCGATGGTGATGTTGATGCCCTGCGGTCCCGCGTCGGAGGCGTGCGCGATGGACACGTCGACCGGCTTGACGACAACCCCTGGCGTGGCCGGCGTGGCCGGCGCTTTCGCCTTCGGCGGAGCGTCGCTCGTGGGGCCGGCTTGCGCGGTCCACACCGACGCGCCGGTCGCCAGGATCGTCACCCCGAGCGCCGCCCCGACCAGCTTGCCGTACCAGCCCCGCCCAGCACCGTGCCGCGCCATGTCCGCCCCCACTCTCTCCCGCAGTGCCCCACCGGCCCCTGGTCGCGGTGCGACCACCTGTCAGGACGACGCTTGGCGGCCAGGGGATGCGGCTGTTACCGACCACGGACAATTTCGGGAGCGTTCACGGACAACCATCCGCGAGCAGCAGCCGGAACTACGCCGCTCGACCCGATCCCGCCCCGCCAGAGTGTCCACCGGCACCCCCGTGCCGTCTAGTGGACGGGCGTCTTTCGCCTGGTCGCTGGGAAGTGTCAGCCGCCCACAAGCTCCGATGCCGGCCGGTCCCACGCGCTCACGTTCCGAACGACAGAAGGGTGGCTGCTCAATTTGAGCAGCCACCCCGCGGGCGCCGTGCTGGAACACGGGATACCCAAGCCCTGTTTCATGGTGCAGCCACGACGCCAGGGAGCGTGTGGCTAGGAGAGTGGCATCGCGGGTGCCCTGAAGGCAATGCGCTCTAGACGGAAATGAATGAAAGATCTGGGCCGAACGCTGTGACCTGAGGCTTTGCGTCGCGTGGGCACGAGATCAGCCACCGATCGGTCCGAGACGGCCATTTCGCGCTGAACGCCCGCGTATCAAATCCCCGCTGAGAGTGGCGACAGATTGTGATGGCCGCGGCGCCGGTGAGAGGATCTCACCGGCTGACGACAGGACTGGAATCCTACTCGGCCGATCAGAGTGCAGCCACGACCAGTCAACATATTCAAGGGAGTTGTCCATGCGTCTAGTCCCCCCGTCCCGTGACACCGGTGGACCTGTGCCGGATCGAGCGCTCACTCCCGGTGAGCTCCTCATCGTCGTTGTCGTCGTCATCGCCGCGGCAGCGCTGGCCGCGTACGGACTGCCGACGATCGGCGCCCTCGAGTTCATCGCCGGTGCACTGTACGTCGCCTGTCGCTCCGTCATCGCACTGCGTTCCGCCTCTCAGCGGCCCTCTGAAGCCGCCTGACCCGCATGGGGCGGCAGGAGAATGCCGTCGCCGCGACCACACGGCAGGCCGAGGCGCTGGCGCAGTGGCTACGAGCCCAGCGCCGGCGCAGCGGCCTGACCTACGCGGCCATGGCGAGCAAGGTCGGCTACGAGTTCACCGCCTCGATGTTCTCCCGCGGTGCCAGCGGGCGGGCCGTTCCCTCCCGCAGGCTGGTCACGGCGTACGCCCGAGCCTGCGACGCGGACGAGACCGACGCCCTCAAGCTGTGGAAGGCGGCACGCAAAGCAGCCGAGGGCCAACTTCGCGGCACGGGCAAGGCGGAGGAGTTCGAAGACCTGGCCGATTCGATCGACCGGCATCTGTCGCACCCCCACTTCATAGAGACGCTCGACCAGCTGCGCCGCGCCATGATCCAGCTGCGTGCCACGGAGGGGCAGCCCTCGCTCGGCTACCTGCAGGACCGGGCAGGACGGTGCGGCGACGGCCGCCACCGCCTCCCGAAGAGCAGCCTGAGCGTCGTCCTGAGGGGCGCGGCCGTTCCCCAGCGCGCGCACATCACGGCATTCACCCAGGCCCTCGGGCTCTCCGCCCAGCGTGTCGCCATGTGGGAGCAGGCCTGGGACCGCGTCATGCAGCGACACCCGCGCGCCCCGGCCGCCCGACACCACAACCGGCGCCTGACGGCGGACCGGACAGAAACCTTCCTTGTCAACCCGCCCACAGCACAGGCCGAGACACCCCGGGGCAGGATCATCGTGCGGTCGGTCATGCAGGACGCCACCGAGCTCGTCCTGGAAGGCGACGCCCTGGACAGACCCCTGGTCGGCGGACCCCAACGCCCCAATCCCCCCAAGGGCTACACCGCGCGAGGACTGCCCATCCGCTCACCCCGCCGCTACAGACTGCCCAAGCACCGAGGCCCCCGATTCACCGTCTCGCGGCACGGGACGGGGGGAGCAGCCGATGACCTTTCGTGATTCCGGATTTCCGGCCTGACGAGTCGACTTCGGTGGGACGGGGACGAGTCCGGGCCGGCTGCGGTGCCGACGGGATTCGAACCCGCGGACAGTCAGGGGCAGGCCCGCCCCGTCCCTGTCTGTCGCCGTGAGCGGAACCTCGCCCACGACGATCGCAATGGGCCGCTCTGCCACGGCACCGCAACCTACGGGAATACGCGCCTTCCCGCTGCGAGCCAGGGTAGAGACAGTGTCCTGTGCCGACGTACTCCTTTTCGGGGACACGATGTCTCGCGGGGCGGGGCGGGCCGCTGCGGGCCGGGCAGGTCGCGCCCGGGCTCGCTCACTCCTCCGGACTGGCCCGCCGCCGTCGCAGGGCCTGACCGGTGCCGCGACGGCACCCCCGAACCGTCCCTAGGAGAGCACCCATTGGGGCGGGTGCCCCGGGTTGGCCGGGCAGGTGAAGACGTGCAGGTCACGGTCCCGGCCGAAGCGGAGCCGAGTGGGCTGGGCAACGGACCAGCCGCCCTTGACCGATGCCAGCCCCCGCAGGGACGGGTCCCGGTCCTCCAGCGGCATCCAACTGTGCGAGCCGGCGTCCATCTCCTCGCCGCCGGCCGTCAGCAGCAGTCGCATGGGGGTGGCGCAAGACGCGCAGTCGATGGACATCGGGCCCGTCGACGCCCAGCTGGGATAGCCGCCGACCCGCCACCCGGGCGGGATCGAGAGGTCGGACTGGTAGTTGGGGGCGTCGGGGCCGTGCTCCGCTGCCTGTGCGTCGTCCCAGGAGTCGATGAGAGCGATGAGCGGGGCGGGCAGCGTGTCGTCCTCGGCCCACGGGTAGGTGTCCACCTCTTCGGGATGCAGGACGCACGGCTCGGGCAGTTCGTGCTCCCAGCGCAGCAGCGGCACTTCGGGCGTGGCGGCGAGGAAGCGATCAGCGTGCTCGGTCTTTGCCGCGTGGCGCCACCGCAAGTGGTAGCGACGGTCCAGGTACGGGCTGTGGGCGAACGGGCAGCGGAAGAGCTGCACCAGGTCCGCACCGTCGGGCCCGGCGGCCAGGCCCGGGACGTCCCGGCGGAAGATCTGAGCGAGCCCCATGAACGGCACGGGCCCGTCCTCCCCGGGCGTCCCGGCGCCGCCGGGCCACGCCTGGCTCCGCGGCCACTCGTCCGCGGCCCGGGCGCGGCGGAACTCGTCCGGCAGATACCCCTCGGTCTCGGGGTTGTGGCGCTCGCGGCAGACCGGCCAGGGTTCACCGTCCGGCCACAGCATCGGCCCACCGACGTGACTGTCGCGCATGCCGGGCCGCCCAGGCCGCGGGTGCAGCCGGGTCGTCCGGCTCCGATAGGCGGCCAGGTCCGGAAAGACGGCTTCCACGGAGACCGGTCTGGCCGGCGTGGTCCTGATCATGAGCAGACCGTACGTGGCCGAGAATCCGCCCCGCGAACGGATTTCGAGCAGGCCCGTCCAGAGCCGACATGTGGCCGCTCCGGTTCAGCGCTCGAACACGGCAAGGTGGAGACGGGCCTGCGGGTGCTGGTCAACGGTGCGCGCGGCGGTGCCGGCGGCTTCGTCACGCAACTTGCCAAGTACGCGGGGGCCGAGGTGATCGCCACGGCCGGTCCCTGGAGTACCGCAGCGGTCCTGCGGCAGGAGGCGGATCACGTCATCGACTACACCGCCCGACCGGTGACTGCCGCCCTCGACGGCCGCCAGGTCGACATCCTGTTCAACCTGGTCCCGTTGAGCCCGCAGGACGCCGCAGCTCTGGTGCCGTTGGTACGGCGGGGCGGGCGGATCGTGTCGATCGCCGACGTCCACCGCCTCGGCCAGGCCGGCCGGATCCGCGGCAAGGTACTCATCCGGCCGCCACACGCCGTCCAATTCCCCAATCCCAGCGCGGGCCTTGGTCACGCGTCAGGCGGTGGGGCAGGAGCCGGGGGTGTGGCCGAAGGTGCGGCGGTAGACGTCGATGAAGGTGCTGGCGGATGACCAGCCGCATCGGTGGGCGACCGTGGTGACGGGGGTGTGGTCGGCCAGGAGGATCAGCGCGTGGTGGAGCCTGATCTGGGTGCGCCATTGGCGGTACGTCAGGCCGAGGTCGTCGCGCAGGCGGCGGGAGAGCGTGCGGGCGCTGGCGCCGATCTGACGGCCGAGTTCGTCGAGGGAGCGGTTGTCCGCCGGGTCGGCGACGAGGATGTCGCGCAGTTCGCGGAGCAGGGGGCTGGTGGGTGTCGGCAGGTGCAGTGGCTGCTCGGGGGAGATGCTGAGCTGGTCGAGCATGACGGCCCGCAGGCGCCGGCGGGGCGGGCTGTCGTCCTCCGGCGTACGCGTGTAGGCGACGATGAGTTCGCGCAGGAGGGGGCTCACCGCGAGGACGGCCGGTTTGTCGAGGCCCAGGGGGTTCTCCGTGGCGGGCAGGCCGACGAGATGCAGGTCGAGTTCGCCGTGGGCCTGGTGGTGGTGCACGGTGCCCGCCGGGATCCAGATCGCGCGGGTGGCGGGGGCGACCCAGGAGCCGGCGTCGGTGGTGACGGCGATGGTGCCCTGGCTGGCGTAGGCGATCTGGTGGTCGTCGTGCCGGTGGGCGTCGATCTCGCTGCCGGACGCGAGACGTTGGGTCCGGGTCGGTGCGACGGGGGTGTGGCGGATTTTCTGCATTAGTTGGCAATCTATCGAAAGCGGGACACCGGCTGTGTCTTCCAGCATGGGCGGATGCGAAGGAACACACCGATCACTCTGCTGGCCGTGGGCCACGCCTGCGTCGACATCTACCAGGGCGCCGTCGCGGCGCTGATCCCGTTCTTCGTGGCCGAGCGTGACTACGGCTACGCCGTCGCCTCCGGCATCGTGCTGGCCGCGTCCCTGCTGTCGTCCGTGGCCCAGCCGCTGTTCGGCGCGCTCACGGACCGGCGGGCGATGCCGTGGCTGTTGCCGGTCAGCACCCTGCTGGGCGGCGTGGGCATCGCGCTGAGCGGCCTGAGCGGCTCGTACGGGCTCACCCTGGTCTTCGTCGCGATCTCCGGGATCGGTGTCGCCGCGTACCACCCCGAGTCCGCCCGTGTGGCCCGGCTGGCGAGCCGGGGCAGCCACAGTGCGATGAGCTGGTTCTCCCTCGGCGGCAACATCGGCTTCGCGCTCGCCCCGATCATGGTGTCGATCGCGGTCGGACACGGCTCGCTGCACTGGACACCGGTACTCGTCCTGCCCGCCCTGGTCGGTGCCGCCCTGTGCGTGCCGGTGCTCCGGATGCTCGACGGGCAGCGGGCCGGCACCTCCAAGACGTCGCCGGTCGAGGGCGCCGACGACGTCGCTTCGTTCGTGAAGCTGTCCCTGGCGGTGGTATTCCGCTCGATCGTCTTCACCGGCCTGAGCACCTTCATCTCCCTGTACGCCCAGCAGCGCATGCAGGGCAGCACCACCGCGGGAAGCGTCGCCCTGTTCCTGCTCTTCCTGGGCGGCGCCGTCGGCTCGGTCCTCGGCGGATCCCTGGCCGACCGCTACGACCGCGTCCGCGTCTCGGGCTGGTCGTACCTGATCTCGATCGTCGCCGTCGCGGGGGTGGTCTTCGTGCCAGGACCGGCCATGTTCCTGTTCGTGGCGCTCACGTCCGCCGGCCTGTACGTCCCGTTCTCGTTGCAGGTCACCCTCGGCCAGGACTACCTGCGCTCCCGCATCGGCACCGCCAGCGGCGTCACCCTCGGCCTCGCCGTCAGCATCGGCGGCCTCGTCAGCCCCCTGCTGGGACGCCTCGCCGACTCCACCTCCCTGCAGACGGCCCTGGCCCCCCTGATCGCCATGCCCACCCTGAGCTGGCTGCTCTTCCGCACCCTGCCCGAACCCGCTGCCGTCGAGCCCCAGTCCGCCGCACCCGTACGACAGGACGCCTGAACCCGAGTGAGCCGGCGCACTCTTCGGCGACGAAGGTGTGGGGGCGTTCTAGGATCCGGCCGGGGGTGGGATTGATGTTCGTCAACCTGTACGAGGTGGCTGGTCCGCTCGAGGGCGAGCGGCGGAAGCGGCGGGTCTTCCTGGGGTTCGTCGGGACGGCGCGCGGGTTCGGGAGCGCGGCGATGCTCGCGGCCATGGCGGCCGTGGCGCTCGCCTGGTGGCGGCCGTCGGCGCCGGCGAGCCCGGTGGTGATCGCGCTGGGCCAAGTGGCCTTCGGGTGCGCGGTGGTGTGGGTGCTGGTCCTGTTCGCGGCACGGTGGTGGCTGCGGGTCACGGTCATGGACCGGCGGGAGCGCCGCGGGTGGGGGAGCCGCAGGTGGGGGAGCGTGCGCCGTCGGCGTACCAGGCCGCGTGGACCGAGCCCGTCCCATTGGCCGGGCGGCGAGGACTGGTGGCCGGCGGTCACGGTCCTGGTGTTGCTCTTCTCCTTCCTGGGCGTTTCCGCACTGGCGCTCGCCCTGGCCTCGGTCGACGATCCGGGGGCCGCGGAGCGGCTCCGGTGGTGGGTCACGCTCCCGCTGCTCGGGCTCGGTGGCGGCGTGGGCGGCATCGTCGCCTGGGCCTGCGTCACGGGTCGGGAGCAGAGCCACGTGGCGTGCTGGTCGCCGTGGGGCGCGCTCTGGCGCGTGACGGTGTACACGCTGCCCGCGCTGCTCGCCGCGCCGTTCCTGATCGGCGACCGGCATCCGTGGACCGCCGCCTTCTCCGACGGAAACGAGCAGATGCCCGGCTTCTTGGCCGGCCTCGCCGGGCTGTGGCTGATCATCGCGCCGATGGTGCACCACGAGAGGTCGGCGCCGGGCGGGGGCGGCGGCGGGGACTGACACGGCGGAGCGCCGCCCCCGAGGTCGGGGCGCCGGCTCGTGGCGGCTCCGTCAGGGGTACTGGCGGGCGGTGTTCAGTCCTTGCGCCCTGTGGTGGCGATGGTGACGCCGAGCCCGATCATGGTGAGCCCGCCGATCCCACCGACCACGGAAAGCCGCTGCGGTGAGCGTGCGAACCAGTCCCGGGCCGTGGCCGCGGCCAGTCCCCACACCATGTCGGACGCGATGGCGATGAGGTTGAAGACCAGGCCCAACACCAGCATCTGCACGGCGACGCTTCCCTGACCCCGATCGACGAACTGCGGCAGCACGGCGGCGAAGAACACGATGGTCTTGGGATTGGTCACGCCGACCGCGAACCCCTCCCAGAACGTCCGCAGCCCACCCTGCGCGGCCTCCACCCCGGAGACCGCTGCCTGCAACGACCCACGCTCACGCCATGCCTTGACGCCGAGGAACACCAAGTGGGCGGCACCGGCCAGCTTGAGCACCGTGAAGACGAGTACGGAACGCTCGACGACTGCCCCAACCCCCAGGGCCACGGCCACGATCAGCACGTAGGCCCCGAGCGTGTTCCCCGCAACCGTGGTCAGCGCGGCGCGGCGCCCCTGCGCCAGCGCCCGCCCGATCACGAAGAGCACGCTGGGACCGGGAATCACGATCAGCAGGAACGACATGGCCGCGAAGGCGAGTAAACGATCGGTAGACACCTTGACTTCCTCTCCCTTGATGAGTGAGGGGGATTCCTACGGCTCGCGCCGTGGGGTTTTCTGCTTCATCGCCGACTGCCCGCCCGGAGTTCTCCGTTGAGGTCTTACACCGGCTCCACAGACTGTCACGGCCAGCCCGGCCGCCAGAAGGTTCTTCGCCGCGTTCACGTCCCGGTCGTGGACCGTCCCGCAGCCGTCACACGTCCAGGTACGGACGCTGAGCGGCATCCTCTCCCGCAGTGCGCCGCAGTGGGAGCACAGCCTGGAGGAGGGGAAGAAACGGTCGACCGCGATCACTTCCCGCCCGTACCAGGCGGCTTTGTACTCCAGCAGGGAGCGGAACTCTCTCCAGCTCGCGTCCGAGATGGCTCGGGCGAGTGTGTGGTTCTTGACCATGTTCCGCACGGTCAGGTCCTCGATCACGAGCGTTTGGTTCTCACGCACGAGTCGGGTGGTCAGCTTGTGCAGGGTGTCCCGCCTGCGGTCGGCGATACGGGCGTGGATCTTGGCGACCTTCCGCCGGGCCTTGGCCCGGTTGGCCCCGTCGCCCTTGGCCTTCTTCGCCAGAGCCCGCTGGGCCTTGGCGAGCCGTGCGCGGTCGCGGCGTTCGTGCCGGGGGTTGGCGATCTTCTCGCCGGTCGAGAGAGTCAGCAGGCGGTTCAGGCCGACGTCGATCCCCACCGCCTTGTCGGTGGCGGGGAGCGGCTTCACGGACGGGTCGTCGCACAGCAGGGAGACGAACCAGCGGCCCGCACTGTCCTGCGACACGGTCACCGTGGACGGCTGCGCCCCGGCAGGGAGTGGACGCGACCACACGATGTCGAGCGGCTCGCTCATCTTCGCCAGAGTCAGCTCACCCTTGCGGAAGCGGAAACCGGAGGTGGTGTACTCCGCCGACTTCCGCGACTTCTTCCTCGACTTGAACCGCGGGTACTTGGCCCGCTTGCCGAAGAAGTTCGTGAACGCCGCCTGCAAGTGCCGAAGACACTGCTGAAGCGGGACCGACGACACCTCTGCCAGGTAAGCCAGTTCCTCGGTCTTCTTCCACACGGTCAGCATCGCCGACGTCTGGTTGTAGTTGACCCGCTCCTGCCGGGCCCACGCCTCGGTACGGGCGGCAAGAGCCAGGTTGTAGACCTTGCGGACACACCCGAACGTGCGCGACAGCTCGGCCGCCTGCGCATCGGTCGGAAAGAAGCGGTACTTGAACGCCCGCTTCACGCACGCAGTAGTCACGCTCACAAACTAGCGGGACACCAGCTGAACACCAAACCCGCGGGTCAGTGCACTGCGATCCGCCCTGATGGCCAATCCCTGCCCCATGCCCTGCTCCGCAGGAGACTCGTTCCTCCCCCGGCTGAAGCCGGGGGCATCCCGAGAGCAATCAGGCGAAGCTCATGCAAACACGGGCCCCCTTCCAGCCGAATTCCCCATTCCCCATGGCCGTGGATTCCTGCACGCGCAGGCTCGCCCTGACGTGGCGCGACCGCCATCGGCGTCTGTCCCCGATGGCGGTCGCGCCCGTGTGTCAGTTGAGCCGGGTGGTGGCGTAGGCCTCGATGGCGTCGCGTTGGTAGGCGGCCAGGCCGGGTGCGATGGACTCGTACGCGGCGCGCCAGGTTTCGTTGTCGACGACGTGGCGTCCGATGGCCCGGTAGTCCTCGGCGGTGACGGCGCGCAGTTCGGTCAGTGCCTGGTACTGGGCGTCGATCTCGGCCTGTACCGGGGCGGCGTCGGCCGGGTGGCCCGCGGCCATGAGCTCGGCGAGCCGGATCATCTGCGCGGTGCGCTGACGGTGTGCGGTGTCGGCGTCGGCCTGGGACATCGTGGCGGCGCGTCGTGCGACCTCTTCGGCGAGCTCGGGGAAGTCGCGCATGTTCTCCTCGTACTGGGAGGGTGTCACGCCTTCGAAGAGGTTCTCCGGGCGGTTGATGGTCACGGGTTTGCCGTCCTTCCTGGACTGCTCCAGTTCGGCGATCGTGCGGGAGACGGTGCCGGCCAGTGCTTCGAGCCGGTCGCGTTCCGCGAGGAGGCGCTGATGGTGGCTGCGCAGGGCGTCGACCTCGTCGACCTGTTCGGACAGGATCCGGCCGATCTCCGGCAGCCCGACGCCCAGTGCCCGCAGCACGAGGATCTGCTGCAGACGCAGGAGCTGGCGCTCCTCGTAGTAGCGGTGACCGTTGGCGCCGATCCGGGCCGGCGGCAGTAGGCCGGTCTCGTCGTAGTGGCGCAGGGTTCGGGCGGTGACGCCCGACATCCGGGCCACCTCCGCGATCGGCCAGTCCATCACGCCTCCTGCACGTGTGTGTCGCCGGGCCGGTGTCTCCGGCCCTGGTCACGACGGTAGGAGCTGCCGCAACGGCAACTTCAACCCCGAGACGCAGGGGCGGTTCATTTCCGGGCGGTCCTGTAGGCCGCCACGGTCTGTTCCAGTGCCTTTTCGACCGGGGTTGCGGTGGCGCCGAGCCGGTCTCGGACGAGGCTGGAGTCGACGACGAACGGTTCGGCGAACTCGTACTGCATTTCGATGAGTTCCCGGACCGTACGGTTCACCGCGCCCAGCGCGTACAGCGCGAACGTCGGCATGCGCCGCAGTCGGGGGGTGCCCGGGCGGCCGGTGGCGCCGTGGGCGAGGTGGACGAGTTCGCGGGTGGTGCGGGTGTCAGGGTCGTTGGGGAGGTGCCAGATGCGGCCGGGGGCTTCGGGGTGGGTGCCAAGGAGGGCGAGTCCTTCGCCGATGTCGGGGATGTAGGTGTACGTATGCGGCTGGTCGGGGTCGCCGAGGACGGTGGCGGTACGGCCCGCCAGGAGGGCGGGGAAGACGAGGTCGCCGAGGTTGGACTGGGCGCCGCCGCGGGGTCCGAAGTAGTCGGAGGCGCGACCGATCGCCACCTCGACGCGCCCGGCCCGGTGCGCGGCGAGCAGGTCCTGGGCCATGCGGCCGCGCAGCCTGCCCTTGCGGGTGGTCGCGGCGTCGGGGGTGTCCTCGGTGAAGGGCAGGCCCGCGGGCGGTCCGTAGCTGTAGACGTTGTCCATGGAGACCATGCGGGCTCCGGTTGCCTCGGCGGCGGCGAGGACGCCGGCCTGGAGCGCGGGGAATTCCTGCTGCCAGCGGTGGTAGGGCGGGTTGAGTGCCTGGTAGACGACGGCCGCGCCGGCCGCGACGGCGGTGGTGAACGCAGGGTCGGCCGCGTCGCCGGCGGTGACCTCGACGCCGTCGGGGACGTCGGCGTGGCCGGAGCGGTTGACGATGCGGACGGACTCGCCCTGGCGTACCAGGGCCTCCGCGACGGCGGTGCCGACGGCGCCGGAGCCGAAGATCACGTGGCGGGGGGTGGTGTGCTTCATGCGGCGACCTCGCGCAGGGAGTGAGGGCCGGTGTTCCGGCCGGGAACGGGGGCGGGAAGGAGTCGGTGGAGCAGGACGCCGGACAGGGCGCTGAAGGTGAGGGCGCCGGTGGCGCCGAAGACGGTGAACCGCGCGTCCACCCCGACTCCGGCGAGGGTGGTCACCGTCCAGCCCGCCGCCCACAGCACCGGCATCGCCGCCGCCCAGAGCCACCGTAGCCGGGCGGCGTGCGGCAGGGCGCAGGCCTGTGCCACGCCGAGCAGGACGCCCTCGGCGGCGCCCATGAGGGCGAGCGAGCCGAGGTCGGTGCGGTAGCCGAACAGGGCGGCGCCGAGCAGGAGTCCGAGCCCGCTGCCGGCCGCGGTGGCCGCGGCCCACCGCGGCCGGCTGAGTCGGCGGAAGGAGGCGAGTGCCTGCCCGGCGCCGATCACCGCCCCGGTCACCACGCCGCCCAGCAGGGCGCTGGTCGGGTCGTCGACCGGACCGGCCACGGCGCGGCCGGCGAGTCCGGCGAGGGGGAACGCCAGGAATCCGGCCGTCCACCGGATCCAGGCACGCCAGGCAGGGCTCCGAGGGCCGCGGAGGGGGACGCGCACGGGGACGCGCATGGGGATCACCTCCAATTTCTGTACGCTGTGCAAATAATGTACGCCGTGCAAAAATGATTCGTCAAGGACCCCCAGCCGCACCACATGAACGAGGAGGCGTACGGATGGCACAGCACACGCCACCGGCGAAGCGGGGCCGCAAGCGCGCGGTCGGCGAGGACGAGGTCGTCGCGGCGGCCATCCGCCTACTCGGCGCGCGCGGCGCCGACGCGGTGAGCATCCGGGGGATCGCCGCCGAACTGGGACTCGCCCCGAACGCCGTCTACACCTACTTCCCGGACCGTGCCGCCGTCGTCGGCGCGGTCGTCGAGCACCTGCTCGGCGAGAGCGACCTCGCGGCCCTCACCCGCCGCGACACCCCCTGGCGCGACCGCATCCACACCCTCGCCACCGACCTGCGCGGGCGCCTGCTCGCCCACCCCGGAGCGGTCAACCTGCTGCTGTCCGGTCCGATGGACGGCCCGAACGCCCTCGCACTCGGCGAAGCACTCCTCGCCGTCCTCGCCGACGCCGGCCTCGACCCGACCGAGGCGGCCCGCGCCTCGTACCTGCTGATCGTCCAGGTCCTCGGAGCGATCGCCCTGGAAGCTGCCGAACTCCCCACACCCCAACCGGCCCCGCCGATCACCGAACGGATCGCGACCCGCCGCGAGAACCTCCGCGCCGTCCCCGCCGACCACTACCCACGCACGGCCGAGGCGGCGGACACGATCGCGCAGTTCGTCTCCGACGAGCAGTACACGTGGGGCCTCGACCGCGTCCTGGACGGCATCGAGGCCCGGGCCAACAACTGACCCGCCCGCGGTGGCTGCCCCGGGACAGCCACCACGGAACAAGTTCGGCCGCGAGATCAAGGTCAGCAGCAGCGAGTCGACCCCGAGTACCACCCCGCCGTGACCCGTGTGAGCGACGGTTTCGTCGTGGCCTGGCTCGACTCGCGTATCGACCAGCGCATCCGAGCCCGGCGCTTCGGCCCGGACGGAGCGCCGCAGGGGGCGGAGTTCCAGATCAACACCAGCGACGGCTTCCACGAGAGCCCCGTCGCCACCACGCTGGGCGGCGGCAACTACGTGATCGCCTGGCGCACCAGCCCCGACGGATCGGGCGGCACACGCGTCGCCTTCCGCAGCTTCGAGCCCGACGCACGGCGGTGACGGCCGAGGTCAAGCCGAACCTCTCCGGATTCGCCCGCCCGAAGGCCATCACCGCCCTGCATCAGCCGTTCCTCGAGAACGGCCAGCTGGTACTCGGCAGCAACCCCGCCCTCGCCCACGTCCGTTCCCTCTCGAACGGCCAGAGCAGGGTGTACGGCGTGTACGGAGTCCATGGCAGCGAGCAGGTCATCGCGACGCCCGCGACGGACACGCCCGGGGTCACCTCGTCGTACCCCGCCCTGGCCGCCTTGCCCGACGATCCGGGCCCGGACGCTCGGGGCGGAACCCGCGCCGGCGCTGTCTTCGGCGGCGGCGAGGGCGAGACGGCGTTCCTGGCGTGGGCCGGCCAGGGCGGCGCGTCCGACGACACGTCTGGGCTCGCCGTCCAAGGCTGCACGTTCACGGTCACCTCACAGGGGCAACTCCTGTAGCCGTCAGCGCCTCAGCGGAGCCACTGGCTCGACACCAGAACGCACGGATACGTGGCGGGGAATGCCCACAGGAAGTCATTGAGGCCCATCACCACCGCGCAGCCCAGGTGGAAGAGCAGGGCGGCCCCGAGCGCTGACAGGACCACCCACGGCGGTCCGAAGAGCGCGGCCGCGAACGCCGCTTCGAAGAGCATCACCGCCCACCCCAGGCCGGGACTCCCGAACGGGACCCGGCCGAGGGCGCGGGCGGCGAGGTGCAGGCCGTACGTCTGGGTACCGATGATGTCCCCGACCGCCGCGCCGCCCCGCCATACGGGCGAGGCGAGTTTGGAGACACCCGAGGTCGTGTAGCAGAGCACGAGCTGTGCGGCGATGAACCCGACCGCCAGCGCCGTCCGTGCCGCTGAGAAGGGTGGGAACCCGGCGAGGGCCACGGACAGCAGCACCAGCGTGGTCAGCTGCTCGGCGCCGTCGCTGCCCAGAATCCTGCGCTGCCCCATGGCCAGCCTGACGGCGAGCGCGGTGAGGAGTGCGAGGTAGCCGAGCGGGTTCCAGGGGCCGAGGAGCACCCCGGTGAGGGAGCCGAGCAGGCCGAGCACGAGCAGCTGCGTCTCCCGCCCGCCGAGAACTGCCAGCAGCGGGCTGCGCCTCCAGTGCATGCTCTGCACCCCACTGATGTGGAAGACGCCGGGGTACGCGAACATCCGACCGGACGCCGCCAGCGCTTCGCAGTTGCTGAGGAGAGCGGCAGCGGCGGCGAGCCGGGCGGTGAGGTCCAGAGCGTGGGCGGGGTCAAGGTTCAAGTGAACACGATCTCCCCGAGGCTCACTTCAGCGCATCGTCACCGAGAACACCACGCTGAAGCAGCACGTACGCCAACTCACCCAGGACAACCATCAGCTTCAAGAACGACTGACCAGCGCCCGCCAGAACAACCGCTTCATGGACAAGCGCATCGCCGACCTCGAAGCCCAGCTCGCCCCGTACCTCACCTCTCCGCCCCCGTGAGCCTCGAATCATTGCCAAGCGAGAGGGGCCTTGCCGATGACAGTCAGATCCATTCGATGCCGAGTGCCCGGAGTGCGGTGAGTTGATCGGCGGTGAGTTTGTCGCGTCGGGTTTTGGTGTTGGAGACCCATACGCCGAGCTTCACGGTCACCGGCTCAGTCTCGCCGTCGACCGCGATCTCCTCGCCGTGCACGCGGGGCACCGGCCGGTCCGTTCCCTCCCTCTCCACCCACTGCGTAAGCGCTGCCAGACCCCTGTGGAACGCCTGCTGCGCTTTGCTCGGTCCCTTCGCCCCGCGACTGGTCGAGGAGACAGGGGCGGTTGAGGATGCCTGATTGGGCTGCACGCCCAGCACGGTCAGCCGCTCCTGCTGCTCAGGCGACAGCCGCGCCCAGGTAGCAGGCTGCTTCTGCTGCTGGAGCCACTTGCCGACGTCGTCGCCGTCGAAGACGACGCCCGGAGCGATGTAGGGCAGGACGCCGTCGGCGTCGACTAGATCGGCGAGCACGCGGTAGTGGCGTTGCCAGTCGAGCGGCCATGGGCAGTTCCAGTCGGGGTCGATCTCGGCGATCTGCTGCGCGCGTACGGCGGCCCGCTCCGCGCCCTTGCCCAAGCCGCCCTTCCGGCGGAGGTTGGCCATGTGCTGTCCGATGGGCACCATCGCCTTGCCCTCGCCCCACAGGGCGTCCTGACGCGGCGCGAGGTGCCCCATGGCCTGCCGGTAGGACCGGAGCGCGGCGAGCTTGTTCTCCCATGCCTCCTCACCTGGCTCCCATACCATGCCGGCCTCGGGCGCGTCCAGGAGCGTCTTGCGCCGGTCCTCGAGCTCCCCGGCTCGCAGGGCCTTGCGCTGCTGATGCACCCATCGCTCAAGCGGAAATGCCTTCGTCGCTCCGACCTGGACCTCTACGTCGTAGGGGACGGCGTGGAGGCCGGTGATCTCGTTCTCCTTCCGCCAGCGGATGAGGGCCTGGTAGCCCTCCAGCCACACCAGCGATTCCGGCCGGTACACCCGCGTACGCAGGAACGCCGCGATGGTCGCCGCGTCCCGGGGAGAGGAGAAGTGCAGCAGAGCCGACTCGGCAGTGGCGTCGGTGCCCTCGTCGTGCTCCTGCCCCTCGCCGTCACCCGCGCCGGCGCTGATGATCCGCCCGTCCTCGTCGCGCAGGACGTGCGTCTTCTTCTCGCACGAGCTGAGGGTGAGTGCGCGGGAGGCGAGCTGCTCGACCAGGCGCTCGTCATGCGAGCGCAGGCCCTGGAGTACGGCGACGAGGGGCTTGAAGCTGGCGGAGGCGACCATGTCCTCGGGGTCCTCGCCCGGCTCCAGGAACACCGGCACGATGATCCTGGCCACCTTCGTGCTGCCGTCGCGGTTGAGGCGGAGCGCCCGGCCGATGTTCTGCACGATCTCGACCTGGGAGCCGCGGGTGTCGGCGAAGCACACGGCCTCCACACCCCGCTCGCCGGTGATGTCGACGCCCTCCCCGAGGACGCGCACGCTGGCGAGGAACGCCCGGTGCACGCGCCGCCCGGCGGCGTTGATGCCGTTTGCGAACTGGCGCAGGATCTCGCGTCGCTCGGTGACGAGGTGGTCGCCGCACAGCCATGCCGACCACACGCGGTCCGGCGGGACGTGGCGGCCGGCTTCCAGCTCGTAGAATTCCGCGTTGATCGACGACGCGGGCAGCTTCTCCGCCTTCGCCAGGTCCTCGTCCGAGGCGTCGTTGACGTACAGCGCGGCAGCGGTCTCCGGGAGCTTCTCCGCGAACGCCGCGGCTTCCTCGACCTTCTGGTGGAACGTCATGACCGTACGCAGGTTGTACGCCGCGGCGTGCTCCAAAAGTGCGGTCTGCAGGAGCGCCAGGCGCCGGCCCCGCTGCGCCTCTGCGGACTCCCCGAGGACGGGGAGGGGTCGCGGATCTCCAGCACGTCGATCTCGAAGCCTGCGAGGGTTTCCCGTTCGATCGCCTCGCTCAGGCCGAGCTCCGCGATCCACGCGCCGTAGGTCCCGTTCGGGTCGTCGGCCATGGTCGCAATCTCCGCTTCCCGGCCGTCCGTCCCCCTCTGCGGGCGGGGAGCGGCGAGGATGCGCGGGGTCGCGGTGAGGTAGAGCCGGAAGTCGGCGGGGATCCGCTGGTTGTCGTGGATCGCCGCCCATGGCCGACCTAGATCGCCTGCGGTTGAGTGGGCTTCGTCCACGATAGCGAGCGAAAAGCCGCCCATCCGCTGGCTGTACAGGCGCTCCCCGCCTGCCAGAGCGGCCTCCAGCGGCCCGCACTCCGGTGCGTCGATGTCCTCGCGGTCCACGAGAGAGGCGTACGTGGCGAGCACGACCACCGGGCCGGATCCGGCCCACAGGGCGAGCTGGATGGGATTGGTAGTGCTGCGCACCCCGAGCTGGTTGAGCACGGGGTCGTTCTCGAGCGAGCACACCGCGACCATCGGGGCCCGGTGACCCACCAGACGCCATGCCTGGGCGGTCTGCACGAGCAGGTCCAGGGTCGGCACCATCACGAGGATCCGGCCGTTCCGGAAACACTCAAGCGCACAGGACGCCGCGGTGATGGTCTTACCGGATCCGGTCGCGGACACGATTGTGCCCCGCGCCCCTTCCGGAGGCACAGGTGATCTTGCAGGAAATCCCACCCATTTACGAAACGCTGACTTCTGGTCGACCTGGTGTTCCCTGAGCTGAACCCCGAACATCTGCTCTGGGTTCTCGATTGTTGGCGGCAGCCATTGAAGCTGCGGAGGTGTGGTTTCGTAGATTGAGTGAGATAAGAGGTCGCTGCAGGCGCAGGCTTGTGGCCAGTCCAATGTCCGTCGAGTGCGTTCACTGACTCTGGACCCGATTCTTGTGACCTGGAGGTCCGTGAGTTGCTGAGCAGTGCGCATCCATCCCGAGACTCCGAAGGGATCGCATCTCGATGTCGGGTTTGCTGCGACGCGAGGTACAAGTAGCGGCCGTCGGGGGCGTCGTGGGCCGGGTGGCTAGCGTGATCAGAGGTAGGTGACGAGGATGCTGCTGACGGTGTTGGTGACCTTGGCAGGGAGGCGATCGAGGCGGCCAGCTTCTGCGTCGTGTACGTACGCGGGTACCGCTTTGCGTAGCCCTTGAAGGACGTCTCGGAAGTAGGGGCGAGGAAGGTGTCCTCGGTCTGACGGCAGGAGGGGGTGGACGCAATCGTTCCGGGGGAGTGTGGAGAGCTCCACCCTTGGGGGTACACGGCCGAACTGAGTCCCGCGCAGGGATGAGAGCTGGTCGAAGAGTTGTTTCGCAACGCGTGCTGCTCCGTACTGAGGCTCGCTGAGGAACGCCTGCAGGGTGCCGACACACTCATGGAAGTTCATGTCCCACAGGGCACCGTCGGGTGTCTCCGGTGCAACCAGATCTTCCAGGGGTTGAGATCGTTGGAAGGCTGCTATGGCACACGCGTTGGTGTCGGTTGAGTAGCTGTTGCAGAGGTACTGGGCGCCGAGCGCGCTGAGCACAGAGACGCCAGCGCGGGCACAAGTGGCACATTCGAACGTTGAATGGGCGCGGCACGCGAGCCCGTCTCTGTATTCCTCGTCTCCGCAATACAGGATGTATGCGGCCGGAACTTGAAGGCTCTCGGCGGCCCGCGCGAGCAGTTTAATCTGGGCGCCGGTCTTGTTGGTCTGGTCAAAGCCTATCTTCCAGCGGGGGCCATCCTTCTTCAGGTTCTTGGCCTGGCACAGCATGCCGAAGCAAGTCCCACTCCCGCGGTCGATGAACCACCACAGCCAGTCCGCACCGATACGAGCCTCCTGAGCCCTGTTGAAGGTGATGGGCTGGAGGTACGGCGCGGATTGCTCGCATAGTCGAGCGGTAGCGGCTTCCTCGTCCCATCGCCCGTTGACGGTGAGCCAGAAGCGGGTGGTCTCATCGACGGCCTCACGTCCGCGGACAAGAGCTTTGCGTAGGTCGGTGTTGATGACGTTCTGCCTATCGATCGTTTTGCCGGATCCTCGGCTGGCACTCCTCGCCTGCCTTTCTGCTTCACCAGCGGCCGGACAGCGTTCATAGATGATCAAGAATAGGCGTTGCGGGTGCGTGGTTGCGAAGAGGAGCCGCTTGATCGTGCTCTGGGTCAGGTTGTGTGTGCTTGGGGTGGGGGAGGGAGCGGGAACCGTGGAAGCACCAGTAGCAGACCTTGGATGAGAGACACTGGGTGGGTGTCTGAGTAGTCGTTTGCCTTTCTGCCTCTGTCCTACGCGGCCAGGCCGCCCAGAGTGGTCCTGGTGGCCCCGCACGATGATGACAACTGGGCGGCTTGGGCCGCGGCGGGTCTGGCACGGCTGTCCAGGGTGTGGGGGTGCAGCGGCATCGTGGTCATCCCGTCTGCCGCCGTCACGCACCCGGCTGTGGAGCGTTGCTTGACGCGTTTCAATCCTGATCACGTGCTCGCCTACGTGCCGTCGTGGGCTACGGCCGACGGGGTGCGGCCGGGCACCATCAATGGGCTGATAGCTGGTCGAGCAACCGAGGCTGCTGGCGAGCAGTTCGAGGAGATGCTGCGTAAGGAACCGTGGAACGCGCCCATCGTTCAGGAGGCCGAGGCAGCAGCCGACGAACTGCGTGAGCTGTGTGGTACGAACAGGCGCGACGAGCATGTGCAGAGCAGCCACCTGTTCGACGCCGACGTGCACGACCTCACGCCACTGTCTGCGGTCACGAAGGCAACGGTCGTCGGTGTCCCTCGGCGTCTGGTGACCACGGTGGAAGCCCTCGCCTATGCGATGCACGTGGGTATCGGTGAATCCGAAGCGGAAGGCCAGATCACGGCCGGCCAGTGGCAGGAGGTCGCCGCCCGCGGCAATGAGTCGCCTCTGCTCTCGCAGCTGCATCCAGGTGCACTTGGGGATTCTTGCCCCGCCCGCTCGCATGAGGCGGCGCTGTGCGTCTCGGTCTCAAGAGCGTTCCAGCGACGGGAGCCCGTTGTGGTTCTGGGGGACCGCCCGGAGGACTTTGCCCTTGCTGAAGTACTGCGCCAGATCCGTGGCGTGGCGACGTGGATTCCGTGGGCTGAGCCTGGCCTGTACGACATGTGGTTGTTCTCGCCGCGTAAGCACGTGCTGGTGACGAGTGCGTCGCTGACCGTTGAGGAGACTCGGCAGCAGACCGAGGAGAGGTGGCACAAGCGCTCCTTCAGGTCGATTCCACCGGAGGAGGAAGAACGTCCCTTCAAAGCAGTGCACCCTGACGCCATCGACATCGACCACCCGTTGATGGTGGTCCTGAAGGACAGCTGGGACCAACCGCGTTCACTACCCGTCACCAGGGAACCTGATGGCACCCTTCAGGCCTCTCTCTCGCTGGCCGCAGAAGTCCCGAACGGTCTGGATCCCGACAGGCACCGCTGGCAGGTCACCCTTACCGCCCCCAGCCACCCCGTGCCGCCGCTTCCTGTACTGGGTTCGCACGCCGTGATTGCCACAGGGCAGAACCCGTGGGAGACCTTTGCTCGAGCCGCGGACGGAGGAGTCACCTACTGGTCGCACCGTTTCGACTTTGTCCCCAGCGGGGCTTCCCTGGCAGGTTCCCTCGCCTCCCCACGGCTGGCTTGGCCAGGTATCAAGAGCACGCTGAACGTCACCGCATCTGCCCAAGGTGCAGACGTCCGCCCGAGTCCAGCAGGGAAGCGGGCAGCCATCACCGAACGCCTCCTTGGTTCCAGAACAGCGCTGGAAGAACTTGCCGCCAGCCCTGGGTGGGCCCTGCTGCGCATGTTCATGTCTCCAGCCGTCCCCGGGGGCTGCCCGGTGGGCAGCTGGTGGAAGCTCAAGTCGGCAACGGTGCTGTCCTGGGAGGCCATCGCCGGCCTCGATGACCATGGATGGGAGCCGACGGCGCGGCGAGAGCAGGTGGATCAGTGGACGTCCCAAGGCGTACTGCGCCGCGGGCTGATCCTGGGCTGCGGCCACTGCCCGATCCTCGAGTTCTATCCTCTGTCGGAGATCAGCCAGAGCTACCTGTGCCGGCGTTGCGGGGGGACCAACCAGCTGACATCTGACCGGTGGAGACCTGCGGCACCAGAGCCTCAATGGTTCTACGACCTGCATCCGGCAGTCCTGGAACTCGTGGAGAACGACGGGGACGTCCCCCTTCTGGCCACACGGTTCCTCCGCAGCGAGCACTGGGCGCGTCAGGCACTGGTCTGCGAGGAGTTCGAGCTCCTTGTGGACGGCAACCCTTGTGTCGAGATGGACTTCGCGCTCGCCACCGCCCAGGAACTGTGGCTGGGGGAGGCCAAGAAGAACGACTCGCTCGCAAACACCCACAGAAAGAGGAAGGATGAGGCCGCCAAGCTTCTTCAGGGGTGTGCCCTGGCCGGTGCGGCCGGCCTGGTCCTGGCCACGGTGCAGGAGCAGTGGGCGCAGACGACTGTGGATGCTGTAAGGGATGAGGTTCTAGGGCGTGTCCGCAATGTCGATCGGTCGTTACTCCGTTCGTGGTGCGACGTCATGAACTGACTGATCAGGCCTGGGAAGTGATCGGGCCGTTGCTGGCTCCGCCCCGGATGGGTCGTCCGGTGCGGGACCGGCGGCAGGTCCTCAACGGAATCCTGTGGAAGCTGTCCACGGGTGCGGCCTGGCGGGACCTGCCCGAGCGGTACGGGCCGTGGAAGACCGTCTACGAACGGTTCCGCCGCTGGTCAGCGGACGGAACCTGGGACCGGCTCCTGGCCCACGTCCAGCAGCACTCGGACGCGATCGGCGAGGTCGACTGGTCGATCGTTTGCGTCGACTCGACCATCGTGCGGGCCCATCAGCACGCCGCCGGGGCCCGAAAAGGGGGCCCTGGACCGGCGAAGCACTCGGCCGGTCCCGCGGCGGACTGAGCACAAAGATCCACCTTGCCTGCGACGGACAGGGCCGGCCGCTCGCCTTCACGATCACCGGCGGGAACGTCAACGACTGAACGCAGTTCGAACCGGTCATGGCCCGCATCCACATCAAGCGATACGGGCCCGGCCGGCCCCGCACCCGACCGCTACGGGTGGTCGGCGACAAGGGCTACTCATCCCGCAAGATCCGCTCCTACCTGCGCAGACGCGGTATCGCCTGCACCATCCCCGAACGCGTCGACCAGATCAACGGATGCCTCCGGCGAGGCGAGAGCCTGTGCCGTCTCGACCGCGAGGTCTACCGGCGCCGCAACGTCGTCGAACGCTGTTTCAACCGGCTCAAGCAGAACAAGGCCCTCGCCACCCGCTACGACAAACGAGCCCGCCACTACAAAGCCCTGGTCACCCTCGCCTGCCTGCGACTATGGCTCCCTAGCTGACATTGCGGACAGGCCCTAGGACGCCGCGAGGCGGACAAGCCCGTGCCCAAGGTCAGCCTCCTGACAGGTCTTGGGACGTCACCGAAACTGACCCCTCTCATCCCGTGACGACCTGCTCGCAACCTTCCTTTCATAACCGGTAGCTTCACAGTGCGCTGTACCTCACCTCAGTGCCCGCGGCCGATGTGGATGGCGTCGAGTTCGGTGCGGGTGATGTTCTCGGTGCCGGTCAGGATGGCGAGGGTGGCTGCTTGGCAGATCAGTTGGGACAGGGCGAGGAAGTATCCGCCGGTGCGGTTGTGGAGGTACTCGTGGTGCTCGGTCAGGGCATGCTTGTTCAGGTTGTGCAGGCTGAGGTGTTTCTCGTACCCGGCCAGGACTTGCAGCCATGATTCTTTGTCCTGTGCGTTGAACGGGATCGGATCGAGCCAGGTGATGGGCAGCAAAGAATGTGCCTGGTCCTTCTGCTGCGCGTCTTGCTGGCCGGGGCTGTGGGTGGCACGGAGTGTGAGGCGCCTCTGTATGGCGACTTCGTGCCGGTCGGCGATCGCGCGGGCTTCGTGGACGATGTCGCTGGCGCCGGTGCCGCAGAAGATGGTGGTGATACCGAGCCGGTTGCGCAGGTAGTCGAAGTAGTGCAGGACCGGGGCGAGCTGGTGGGGCTGGACGCGTTGGATGTCGTCGACGAGCAGCAGCCGGGTGAGAGCGTTCTCCAGGACGTAGTTGACCGGCACCGACAGGTCGGGATAGCTGCGCCAGCGCAGGAGGGCGTTCTCGTTGAGGGGCTCGGGGTTGAGGCCGAGGAAGCAGGCGATCTCCCACACCCAGTTGACCTTGCTGTCGGTGTCGGCCGGCGCGAGGATGTGGACGACCGGGATGTGCGCGCCCAGCTCGCCTCCGGTGCGGTCCTCGATGTCGCGCTGGACCGTGCGGCCGATAGCCCTCAGCAGCAGGGACTTGCCTGTGCCGCTCATTGCGTCGATGACTCGGTCCAGGATCCCCTCCCGCCGGTCACTGTTGACCATCACGGCTCTGAACGACGCCAGCAGGACCTCGTCGTAGCCTTGGTGGGAGACCAGCTTCAGGTGGGCGTGGTAGGCCAGGCGGGGGTCGCTGAGGCGCTCATCCTCCGTCGGTAGCGGGGGGTGGTCGGCCAGGTCGGGCTGGGCGATGTCTTCGCGCGTGAAGCTGTTCCACCCCTGGCGGCGGTAGATCCATTCCGGGCGCATCGGCGCCAGCTGCGCCCGCTGCAGCGCCCGTTCTTCCTGCTGTTTCTGGAGCGCCGTGGTCGCCTTCACATCTCTCCTTCGACGGTTTCGGTGCTTCCTGGCAGGCCCAGGTCGAAAGCGGGGTGGTCCGGGGCCTCATCGAGGTCGTCGTCAGGCGCGGTGTCCGCGAAGAGGGCAGCCAGGCCGTCCCTGTCAGACGGCGTGGAGACGGCGCCAGTCGGCGCGGCGGTCGGCCGTGCCGGGATCGGCAGGGATTCGTAGGGAGTGATGGAGTCCAGGTCGATCTCACCGATGCCGGCGTACGGGTTGGCCGCAGGCTCGTCGACGTCCAGCTCCGGGCCCTGGAACGGGATCCACGGCCCGGTTCGGGTGTGGCGTGGGGGAGCGGTGCGGGTGCGACGGCGGCGTTCCTTCACGGCGAGGGCGATCGCTGCCTGGTGCTCCTTACGGCCGCCATCAGCCAGGACTACAGCGGTGGCCTCCTCCCAGTGATCCACGGTCCAGTGGACGTCGGTGAGCAGCCGCCGGTGGACGAAATCCGCCTTGATCCACCGTCCCGGGCCGCGGTGGTCGTACAGCCAGGCGACATCGGGACGGTAGGGGTTGAAGCGTGCTTCCCACCGGCCGCCTTTGCCCGGTCCGGCCAGCCCGGAATGCAGCCCGGCCATGAGCCTCAGCTCACCCACCTCGTTCTGGTACGTGCGGTTCTCGATGTCGAAACCCTTGTCGGTTACCGTCACCCAGGCCGGCAGCAGCAGCTGCCGGTTGTCCGTCGGTGACAGCGGCCTGGGCCGGTACCCGGCGCCGGGAACAATCGCCGCGTACATCTCGTTCGGAGACAGCGTCATGCCTGGCAGCTCCGGGTGCTGCAGCCCTTCGTGGGGCAGCTGCTGATATTCCAGGGCCACCCACTCGTGCGCCATATGCTGCACCTTGTTAATGGTCCACAGCGGCTGGCGCTCGACGCCCCGCCCGCGCACCGCGTGACTGCGCCCGGTCCAGCCGGCGACGTGCTGGCTGAAGGAATCGGCGAACGAGGAGAAGACCCGCTCGACGATCGGCTTGTCGTCGGGCTCCTCTTTGCGCGCATAGAGGAGGGTGATGCCGAGGAAGTTGCAGACGTCCTCGAAGTGCTGGCTCAGATACTGACTGCCCTGGTCGACGATGATCGTTCTCGGATGGATCACCGGGCGGGCCGCGGAGGCCTCGGTGAAGCGGGGGTCCGCCTCACGCAGCTTGATGAACGGCAGCGCCGAGGCACTGGCCGCGGTCAGAGGGTCCCAGCCGGGCAGTGTCGGCATGGGTGCGTATGCCTGGGCGAGCAGGAGGACCAGGTCGAACGTTCGTGTCGCCCGGCCACCGACCCGCTGCCCGGGTTTTCCCTCGCCCGTGACGACGGGCACGATCATCAGCGCGACGATGCTGCGGGTCGCGACATCGATCAGAATCGTCATCTCCGCCGACACGACCTCCCCGCCGTCACCCAGAACCTTGATCCGCAGCGGAGTGGTGCCGATCTGCATGATCTGCCCGGGCCGCACCGCGTATGACGGGGTGTAGGGCTTCTTGGGCTTGCTCGCCTGGGAGGCCCGCTGCCGGGTCGTGCCGAGCAGGATGGCAGACAGGCCGAGCTCGTTCATCCGTTTGTAGAACGTCGAGCGTGGCAGCCGCAGCCGCTTCGCCTCCTGCGGATCCTCGAGCTCTTTCGCGTACCGGGTCTCGACGCGTTCCTCGACCAGATCGAATGCCCGCTCGATCCTCCCGCCCGACTGGCGCGCCAGGATCGCGGTCACCTCCTGCATGATCTCCAGCAGACGCGGGTCGGTCCTTCCTCCCGGCGAGGGAGCTCGCCCCTTGCGCCCATCGATGATGAGGACCAGCGGGTTCTCATCCGCCTGCTTCCATCGGCGCCGCTTGTCGTCCAGCGTGCGCCAGCTGATGCTGATGTCCAGCTCGTCGAGCTCGGCAGCCTTGCGTTTCAGCCGCTGCTCCATCGTGGTGCTCGCCGGGTCGTAATCCGCCCGTGGAACGCGCCGGCCGGGCCGGATTCCGGTCTCGACCTCCTTCATGTGCCGGTGCCACATCAGCGCCCGCTTGCGGTCCTCCTTGCCGACGACCAGCAGCAGTCTTCCCAGAGGCGGCAGCCTGGTCCGTTCGACGGCATTTCCCGCCTCGTCCAGGACGGCAAAGTCCGCCGACCCTGCCATCTCCCCGTACGAGGCCTCCACCAGCGCAGCAGGCTCCGGCAGAGGCTGGAGTGTGACATAAGGGCCGGTGAAAGCAACGACACGGAACTCCCGCCCCTGCCAGCGCACCCGGTCTTCGAGGCTGACCCGGTCACTCTCGAACCAGCCCCACAACTTCCGCTGAGTCATGCCGCCCCCTGCGCCGTCCACACCAGCGGGCCCCGAGGCAGCGGCTGGTCCCAGTCGAACAGCAGCCGCCGCTGCCACATCAGCCCATACACAAGATCAATAGCGATCAGGTCCGGGACTCCGCACGCACCCACCCCCTCGAACAGAGGCCGCCTGCGCCGAAAAGCATGGAGAACGGCCTGTTCCTGTTCCGGGTCCACCCCGTCTGCGAAGCGGTAGTCCGCGAGCCACATCAGGTTCTCTAACTGGGTACCCTGCGGGACGGAACGCATCTGAACCTGCCAGCCCGCGGCCTGTGCGACCTCATCGAGCGCCGCCAGACGCTCCTGCCACTGCGGCCCGATCCCGCGCGGCGGCCGCACGACCACGACACACCGAGAACCGTCCCGCATCCTTGCGACGAAATCGGGCCGCCACCGGTACCGGGCCCGCCCCGACTCCCAGTGCAGCTCCACCGGCTCCCCACTGAAGCGGACAACCTCCGGGTCGAAGTCCAGCTCCACCGTCACCCGCAGCCGGCGCAGCGACCCGCACACCACCTTCGACCGAAACGACGACGGCCATGCCGTGATCTTTCCCTGTCGGCCGTGATACGCCACCGGATCCGTCGGCGGCTGTCTCTCCTCCAGCGCCACACCGGCCAGGGCTGCCGCCGACGACGCTGTCAGCTCACCCCACTCATCAAGATGCCAGCCACTCACGCTCCGCATGCCCTCTTCACCCCGCCCCGCTCCGCATGGCCATCACTCGTGCTGTATCCGAGCCCTGTCTCATGCGACCGCGCACGCTCCCACGGACCGCGACGGCCCGGCCCAGGACCGGTACGGCAAGGAGTGGGGAGCGCCTGCAGCCGGCTTGCCAAGGCCGGGTCAGGACAGGCACGAGCGCGCCTCCAAAGGCCCTGTCGGCAAGGCAAGCCGGCTGTGCCCCCGGGCAAGCGGCAACCGTCCCCGCCCGGGCCTGGCGGCCGGTTCCGCTTCCGCGTTCGCCGGTACCCGATGGCAGTGCAGCCAGTCCAGTAACGGGCCACTGCCCACCTGGACATCCAGCTCCCACGACTCCATCAGCGCCTCGACCCTGCCGAGCCACCGGCTACGGGCATCGGCGTCGCGGACGTCCGACTGCTCGAACTCGACCATCAGCTGCGCGAGTCGCGCCGCCTCCGGGTAGATCACCAGCGGCATTACCCGGGTACTGCGGTCCTCCAGCCCGCACGCCCACGCCCGGTGGACCCAGCGCAGCACCGTGGGCATCGTCCGCCACCAGTCCGCCACCACCTGAAAAGCATCAGCGAACAGCCCCCCCCGACCGGCCGAACTGCTTGTGAAGCCGGGCACGATCCAGATGCGCGTCGACGACCTCAGGGAGCTCCTTCAAGGACAGCCCGTCCAGCGGCTCCGTCCTTGAGTCATCACACCACCGCCCGTGCCGGGCGCACACACGCCAGCTGTCCGACATCAGCCACCAGCTCGGTTCCCTGACCCCGCGGGCCTCCGCACATCTTGTGCAGTAGCGCACCAGATGCCCTTCGGACGGCTGCCACGGCCACTTCCACACCGCGTCCCCGTCACCCGGCAGCCGGTGACGCGTCGCAAGCCCAGGCAGAGCCCGCTGCAACACGGCCGCCGGGGTACCGGCCAGCACGGCCAGATACTCAAGTCCCGGCCCGTTCACATACATCTCCGTGCACTGCGGGTACTTCTCCACGCGCGCCGGATCAGTCGACGACGACCCCATGCCTTGGCCCACACGCTGCAGGAAATCCGCAAGGCCCAGCCCGTTGGCTTGAGCCAGCCGGTTCACGAACGAACCCGTCGACTCCCCAGGCAGAGGCCGGACCAGAAGCGGAAGAGACTGACGCGGACCGTAGAGCCCTGGCACCTGCAGCACCACGCCGTTCCCCTTCTCCGCCGCCCACCCCGCACGCCTGCTTGCGCTCTATCGTCGCCAGCCGCCATACGGGCCGGTCAAGGCGCCTTCACCTCTTCAGGTGAACAAGGCGGCAACACCGCGACACCCTCCACGGCGCGGGTCTGAACCTTGATCCGCAACGAGACGACCCGCTGCCGGGAGGGCACCGTGGCCACGTTGACGAGCAACGGCCTCAAAACGCCGCTACGCGGCCACCAGACACTCGCTGTCGACGCCTGCATCGAAGAGTTCACCGACGGAGCGCGCCGCGTGAGCGTCATCATGGCCACCGGAACGGGCAAGACTCTTGTCGCCCTCAACACCGTCCAGGAGACCGCTTCCCAGGGCAACGCCTTGGTCGTGATGCCCACCCTGGACCTCCTCGAGCAAACGGCCGCCTACTGGCAGCGCGAAGGCCGCCAGGGGTTCTACCTCGGCTACTGCTCGCGCGACAGCACCCAGGTCCGTTCGCTGCGCGGAATCCTCGCCATGGTCCGCGACCCCGGTGAACTCGCCCGCCATGCTTCCCTGACCGACGGCGCGGTGAATGTCTTCTGCACCTACCAGTCACTGGAAAAGCTGGCCCGGGCCCACCGCGATCACCACCTGCCGCGCTGGGACATCATCGTCGCCGACGAAGCCCACCGCACCGCCGGCAACCGCTACAAAGCCTGGGGCGTCATCCACGACAACGACGTCCTGCCCGCCCGCCACCGCCTCTACATGACCGCCACCCCGCGCATCTTCGACGAGAAATCCGGCTCACACGTTGCGATCGGCTGCGAAGTGGCCTCCATGGACGACCACAGCCTCTACGGCCCCGTCGTCTACCGCATCTCCCTCGCCGAAGCGATCGACCAGGGCCTGCTGGCGGACTACCGGATCGTCGCCGTCGAGATCAGCGACGCCGACCTGCACCGCGTCCTGAGATACGCCTCCATCGCATCAGCCGGCGCCGAAGGCCTGCGCATGGCAGCCGCCCAGATCGCATTGCTGCGCGCCCAGCACCTCTACGACCTGCGGCGAACCTTGACCTTCCACCGCCTCATCGCATCCGCCAGCATGTTCGCCGAAACCCTCCACGAAACAGCAGCACTCATGCCCCCCGAGATGCAGGCACCTCTTCTCGTCGGCACGGTCAATGCCAAGCAGAGCCCGCCCGTCCGCCGACGATCACTCGTGGACTTCGGCTCCGTCCCCATCAACAGCACCAGCCCCCGCATCGCCCCGCACAGAGCGGTCCTGACCAACTGCCGCTGCCTGGGCGAAGGTATCGACGTCCCCAGTATCGACTCGATCCTCTTCGCCGACTCCAAACAGAGCTCCCTCGACATCACCCAGGCTGTCGGCCGCGCACTGCGCCAGAACCCCGGCGACGACAAGATCTCCACCATCGTCGTCCCCGTCTTCATGGAACCGGGACAAGACCTCGAGGAAGGCGTCAAAGGAACCCGCTACCGCCTCCTCTACCAGGTCCTCATCGCCCTGAGCACCTATGACGAGCACGTCATCCACCGCGTCGAATGGGCCACCTCCGACGAGTCCCAGGAGGACTTGGGGGTCGCCGCCCGACCCGAACGCGCCGACGAGATCATCCCGCTTCTCGACCTCCAGGCCACCGGGGCACCCAACCGCGTATGGCAGATCGGCTTCGAAAGCGCCCAGCGCTACTTCCACACCTACGGCCATCTCGACGTCCCCAGCCGCTACCTCGGCCCCGTCCGCTTCTACCTCGGCTGGTGGCTCGGCCGCCAGCGTTCCCTGCGCATCAACCACATGCTCCTGCCCGAACGCATCGAACGGCTCGACACCCTCGGCATGATCTGGCCCCACCCCCGCAGCAGCATCGAGTACAAACTACAGATCGCCCGGGACTACAAAGCCCGCCACGGCCACCTCGCCCCATACACCGAAGAATCCTTCGGCGGCATCCGACTCGGACGCTGGATCGCAGACCGCCGCCGCGAAGCAAACAAACGCACCCTGCCCTACGGCTACCAGCGCGCCCTCAACGAGATCTACCCCTGGTGGAACACCCACTGGCCGAAACACTGGCACCACACCTACGCCCAAGCCCTGGCAGCCGCACGCGCCGGCAACCTCCCCTTCCCCGACCTGCGCCCCGACACCGACGAGACCCCCCTCACCCGCTGGCTCGACACCCAGATCGACGCCCTCCCCACCCTCCACAGCGACCAGCACAAACTCCTCGGCGCCCTCCCACTCCGCCACCCCCTGGCCCTGCTCCTGCGGCGCCCCCGCGGCCACGCACAATGGGCCTTCGCCAGAGGACTGCTCGCGGCACGCGCCTTCTGGCGAAGCCACCAGCACCTCGACGTGCCCTACGACTACTTCTGTCCCAATACCGGACTTCACCTCGCCACATGGCTTGCAGAGAAACGCCGCGACCCACTCCGGCTCACCCAAGAACAACGCCACGCACTCGAAGCCCTCGACTTCCGCTGGATCCGCTGACCGACGCGTACAGCCGTGAGAGCCGCTCCTACAACGCGGGGTGGTTGCGGAAATTGCAGAACCACGTCGCGATTGTTCTCGACCAGTGGGTCCGCCGTCATCGTCCACGCGCTGTGGTGGGCCGTACGTCCGAACTCCAGCACATAGCCGTGTGGCCGTGACCACGTGCCGCCCAGGCCGAATCGGACGGGCCACGAGCCACGAGAGCGCGAAAACTATCGTCGCGCCGACGGCTACCCGCTGCCAGGACACCGGATCCTCTGTGGCCAAATGATGGCCGACGACCGCCAAGACGGAGCTAAGGAGCGTGAAGACGGCAGCCCGGAGCCACTGTCCGTTCCGCTGCGAAGACTGCGGACACGAGCGCATCCCTGCAGCGGCTTCGGTCATCGTGAGCCCTTCATCTACGCGATCGGCCGTCTTCGGACCGCAACTGTCAACAGGGGAGTAGATTCCCCGACCGCGCCCCGGCTCGCTGCGAGAAGCTCTGGGGAGTGGGGGATCGGCCGTCCCGACGGCAGCCGGTCACGGTGATGGCAATCTCCGCTCCTGAAAGCCGACTTCATTCGACCGAAAAGCCAGGACCCTCCGGGGTTCGCCTATTTTTGGGGGGACAGGCTCTGCAGGAGTGAGTTCCCGCAGGGGCGGTCGGATCACCGCTCGACCGCTCTCTCGGCCACGGCGAGGCACCGTGGCTGCCGAGCACCTGGCGCCGACTGACCTGGAACAGGATCCCGTTGATCACCGTGCGGTGGTCGCACCACCGGCCTGTGATTCGTTGGATCCCCCGGCCCACGTACCAACCGACGAGCCTGCCCGGGAAGTCGCATGATCTGCCGGACAGGCCCTTGCGTGCGGCTCTACGCTCATCCGGTGGCCGGAATCTCGCAACCGGGTGTCAGCAATGCTTTCCAGGGGAGATCGTGGACGTCACGACGTTAATCCTGTTGGGGGCGGCGGGTGGTCTGCTGCGCGGGGCGCTGGACCTGTACACCCGGTTCGTCTCCTGGCAGGCCGACCGCCGGATCCACCGGCAGTTAGCCGCGGCAGGGACGGCGGAAGTCGTAGCCCCGCAGTTCAAGGCCTACTTCGACCCCGCCGTCGATACCGTCGCGGCCATCGTGCACAGCGTGATGGGCGCCGGGGCCGCAGTGCTCTTCGGGACCACGGGACAGATCAGCGGCGGGTACGCCGCCCTCGTCGTCGGAATATCGGCACCCATGCTGCTCACTCAACTGGGCCGCATCCAGACCGTGAACGAGGCGGTGATGGGCGAACGGCAGCCGGCGGGGGCAGCTGCGGAAGCCGAGGCGCCCCCGACTGCGGCTGCCAGTGCCGTGGGCGCGGTCGGCGCCGGCGACTCGGGCGCCGTGGACTCCCCACCCCAAGTGGCGCAGCCGTCCGCGCCCTCCGCGGGTCGCGCGGTCCGGCCCTCTACCCCCACAGAAGGAGCGTCGTCCGTTGCGCGTGCGATGCCCGCGCCAAGACAGCACGCCCCGGCCGCGGACGAGCGTACGCCGGAGCCCGCATCCGGCGAGCTCCCCGAGGAAGCAACACGACTCCCCGATCCGATGCGCAGCAGCGACACTCCTCTCCCTGCGAACCCGCCCGACGGAACGGGGCCTGGCTTCGGCGATCGAGGCGCGCCACGATGGCGGCAGGGGCCCGCGCTGGGGGAGGAGGGCCTGTGAACAGCCATCCGCCCCTGCTGCCGGAAGACCGCCCCGAATACGAGCGGATCCTCGACGACGTGCTGCGCGGCGCCCACGAACGACCGGACCTCACAGCAGTCGGAGAACGGCTCACCACAGAACAGTTGCGGACCATGGCGCTGGGTTCCGCCATCCTCATCGCGAGCGCCGCGGCGACCGAGTACCGGCTCTACGTACAAGTCCGCCAGGAACACCGTGGCTTGGCATCCCCGTCGGCGCCCTCGCGCTCGGTGTCCGCCTCTGGCTCGGCCGGCTTCACCGGTTCCGGCACCCGAGCCGCCGACCGTCAGACCTCGGCGGGCCTGGGCCAACGGTTCGGCGCCGCTGTGCTGGGCGCCGGACAACCCGGTGGCCGCCGGATCCATGACGGAGTCCATCCGCGGCGGTGGGCCGGGGTGTCCTTCGGGCGCCGTCTGCTGGCAGCGCTGCTCGGACTACGCGTACTCCCGGAAGTACCGAGGCCGGCGGGGATCCGTACGCCGCGCACTTCCGGGCAGCGTGTGGTCGATCGCGCGCGGCCGGGCAGGCGTGAGAGACCAGCTCCGGAGGAAACCGGCGCGGGTGCGTTCGCGTTTGCCGCCGTCCTCGTGCCCGTGCTGGCCGCCGCCGCCGCGGCGATCTTCCTGGTGGTCGGCCATGTCCTGACGACGCTCAATCCAACGGCCTCGTTCGCGAGCACCTTGGTGGCCACGGGCTCGTGGTTCGCGGTGGTCACTGCGGCAGTCGTCCCCGTCGCTGCCGTCGGTCTCCTCATCACCGCCCTGCGCGACAGCTCGACGTCACCGGCGGCCGAGGAGGAGGTCGAGGATCTGCAGGAGGACGTGTCACGGGCCAGAGATGCCTGGCGTCACGCCCTGGTGGAACGCGGCATCCTGCCGTTCCTGCGGGACGCGCTCGCCGACCCGGGTGCCGGTCCTGCCCGACACGCCACGTACCGCTCGCCCAACCACATACCGACAATCGGCTACTCCAGGCCGGACTTCTCCGGGCCGGACCGCGACTCGGCAGCCGGGCCGCGCCCCCCCTATTCCTCCCCCGACTTCACCTCGCCGGACTTCGGAGGCTCGGAGCCCCGCTCGGAATGACGCGCCTATGGAACGAGCACGGCGGCTCCCGGGAGCCGCCGTGCTCGTTCCATAGGGCAGGCGGTAGTGCAGGTCTGGGGTCACCCCTGAGCAGGGGGTGGCTGATTCCAGGAAGCGTCATCACCGGCCGGCTGCCACGCTTCGAACTTAAGCGGAGCGCGGATCGTGCCCCCGCGTGGGGGGCCTCAGTGACCATCTGTAAGCCTGGACTGAAGCACGGATCTCGTTCGGTACAGGTGCGTCACGACAGCCGCCAGGCGATCTCCTCCCCAGTGGGAGCCAGACTCCAGCAGGCGAGGACTCCCGCTTCCACCACAAAGTCGAGTTCGAGGCTCAAGGCGGATGCAGACAGCCCGCAGATACGTCCCAGGTGCGCCAGGTCAGCGCCGCCTTCGCACCGAGGAGGCAAGGCAAGTGCGTGGAGATACACCGTCAGAAGCTGTCCGGCTGGCCCAAGTCCGCAAGTGCGCCCGTGTCGCGCGGTGCGCAGAGCCCAGTTGGCAGCGCGCCGCCGTGTGGCCCGGCCGGGCATCCCGACCACTGCATCTGTGAACCATCCTTCGTAGGGCATGTCGGGGGCGGTCCGGGCGGCAGAGAAGGGGATCACGCCGAAGGAGACGCTGACCAACGGCATCACGGTGAGCAGATGACGAAGCTGGCCGGCCATCGTCGCGGGGCTGCCGATCCGGTGGCGCAGGACCGCCTCCTCCAGGACGACAGCGAAGCGGTGACCGCCCTCGTAGAGGAAACGGGACCGGGCGACCCTGGACGCGACGGCCTCAGGGACATCGTTGGGCGTGCCCTGGAACGCGGTGATGGACCCCAACAGCGCCGTGGCATAGGCCGGAGTCTGGAAGAACCCGGGCACCACATTGGACGCGTACACGCGCTGGTGTGCCGCCCGCGCGACAGACGCGTTCACGTCCTCCTGAAGCCGGCGCATCCCGTTGCGATGGAGTCTGCGCCACTCCTGGTACATCGAATCAACCGCACGGGCGGTCGCGATCAAGTCCTCCACCTGATCGTCGGCCGATCAGGCGGCGCACCACGCACGGATATCGGCATCCGTCGGCATCGCCTTGGCGCCCTGGATACGGGACGTCTTGGCAGGATGCCAACCGCACAGGACAGACAACTCATCCCCGGTGAGCCCCGCGTCCCTGCGCAGATGGGAAAGGCGCACGGCGAGGGCCTCGCGTGCGGCCTGAGCGCTGGAAGACGGGGAGACGGGCATGAGCTGGCTGTCCTGCGGCGGTCAGACGGTGTACTTCTCGTGATCGACAGCGCGGTCCCACACGGCCTCGAACGCCGAAGCGCACAGAGCGATCACAGCAGGGTCCTCGCTGAACTCCTTGGGCGGGTTGGCCCAGTCGCCTTCACCTGTGAAGATGTTGAACTGCACGATCCGGTCGTCGAACAGCCAGAAGTCTGCGCCCGGCAACGCGATGTCCACAGCCTGGCGCCGCGGCAGCCACCGGACCAACTCGCCGGCACCGATGTTCAGCGGAGTGGAAGCGTGTTCCCACCGGATGTAGTCCGTCACCGGCTCGGAAACGACACGGGCGCGGCGCATCACTACACCCCTGCCGACCGCGTCCCGCACCAGGTCCAGCCAGCCGGGCCACCATCGGGCCGTGGGGTCGAGCTCGAGGGTCCCGGTGCGCTTGAAGCGCTCGAACTCCTCCACCTCGTCGGCCACGGAGTACATGTCGCGCATCTCCAGATGCACGGCGCTGCGGCGTGTGCCGGCCAGGAGGTCAGCGAAGCTCGGCACGCTGTTCCGCGACATCACACGCCTTCCTCAGGATAGGCACCATGCGGGCCGGGATACGGATCACAGTCTCGTGCTCGGGGATACCGACCTTGTGACCCTCGGCCCACTCCGTACCGCCGATCAGCGCCTCCAGGACCTCCTGGGCCTTGACGCCCTGGATCACCAGGTCAGCCGACTGCCGTTCCACCACGCGGTCGGCGATCCCTCGCCCCCTGTGTTGGGGTCGATCCCGATGAACTCTAGGTCCACAACGTGCTCCTAGGCCTAGTCGGTTGCAGGTTCTTGCATGCGACGCTTCCGCAGAAGAGCGGGGCGGTCAAGACCACGAGGAGGGGTGGAGGCTTGCCGGGCTGTGGATCCTCCGGCGCACGATGTGGGAGACCGGCCGATTTCCCAAGCACCCGGCACGGGAGGGCAATGGGCAGGTCCAAGCTCTCCACATGGCGCGCCGTAGTGGGTAAAGCATCGGTAGAGGCCCTTGCTCCCTGCCTTCTGGCCCCGGACAGTTGTCTCCATCGTCGACGTGTGTGAGGGCCTCAGCGAGCGTGAAGCCAGATGCCGCTGTACGTCACGATGGCACCGCCGAGCGCGGTCGCTGTGCCGCGGATCAGGTAGAGGCCGGCCTCGTTGCGCAATCGCCGTGCTCGTGCGGCCCATCGGCTTGTTGAGGACGGGGTGGAGGGTTCCGGGGCTGGGACGTTGCCCGTACGCTCGCCCTTGGACATGAGCCTCTCCTTCATCGGGGATGTTCGGTCTTCTGCAGACGGCTCCCTGCCCACCAGGGGGCCGTCGCCGTTTTCGACGACAACCATGCCGCTGTCCAGTTCTTGAGACGGATCCTGTACCCCAGGGGTGGACGGCAACAACAAAAGCACCCCGAAAGGGCCTCTGACCAGCGAAAACAAGGGTTTGTTGAAATAGGTTTCTGTGGGCTGCACCTGGTCTACGGCCAGCTAATGAGGGGTCAGGTGAGGCGAAGATTGGCCTCAGCGAGGCCGGCCGGGGTCATCTGGGTTCTCATGTGGTGTGATGCCGAGTCACCACGCGCTTTCCTGTGTCTAACTGCGCTTATTCGTGGCAGAGTTGGTGGATGCCTCGAATGCTGCGGATGCCCGGCAAGGATGTGCTGCCGCCTGGGCCCAAGCGCGAGCTCGTTGCAGAGCTCTACGTCCACTATCGGGAAGCCGGGCGGCCCCCGCTTCCGCAGATCGCGGCGCTTACCGCCACGATGCCCAACCCCCACAAGGTGAGCCGAGAAACCGTCCGGCGTCTTCTCACCGGGACGACCACCAGCCAATGGGCGGTCGTCGATGCCCTTTTGCGGGCTCTGTGCCAACTGCAGGACAGAGACCCGGATGGCCGGCGCTGGCCCGAGCCGGACGACAACCGCTGGGACGAGGACGATCCGGTGACCTGCCGCGAGTACCTGCGCCAGCTGTGGAACAACGATAGCGACGGCCTCGAGCCGGACGAAGCACCAGCAACGCCCCCTGCCGCACCGGCGAAGACCGCCTCGGGCTGGGGTACCCCGCCACCTACCGGGGCCTCAGCCCGGCAGGCTTCCGGCGGGTGGGGTGGTTCTCCACTGCCTCCAGCAGAAGGTCCCTGGGCTACCAGCCCGCTTCCGAAGGCTCCCGCCCGGCCAACTGCCTACAGCGACGAGCCTCCCTTCTGAACTGGTCTCCACTGCCAGGTTCGCGCCTTGCAGAGTGTGTCTGCAGCAGCGTCGGCGATGCCGGGGACGTTGCTGACCGGCTCACGGACGGGTGGGCAGACGATCCGGGGGCGCTGTTCCACCGTCGCCGCCGTCTTTGTCGGAGTCGGCACCGCGAGAGCGTGACTGGCGGGAGGATGAGCGCTAGGGCCTGTCCGCAATGTCAGCTAGGGAGCCATAGTCGCAGGCAGGCGAGGGTGACCAGGGCTTTGTAGTGGCGGGCTCGTTTGTCGTAGCGGGTGGCGAGGGCCTTGTTCTGCTTGAGCCGGTTGAAACAGCGTTCGACGACGTTGCGGCGCCGGTAGACCTCGCGGTCGAGACGGCACAGGCTCTCGCCTCGCCGGAGGCGTCCGTTGATCTGGTCGACGCGTTCGGGGATGGTGCAGGCGATACCGCGTCTGCGCAGGTAGGAGCGGATCTTGCGGGATGAGTAGCCCTTGTCGCCGACCACCCGTAGCGGTCGGGTGCGGGGCCGGCCGGGCCCGTATCGCTTGATGTGGATGCGGGCCATGACCGGTTCGAACTGCGTGCAGTCGTTGACGTTCCCGCCGGTGATCGTGAAGGCGAGCGGCCGGCCCTGTCCGTCGCAGGCGAGGTGGATCTTTGTGCTCAGTCCGCCGCGGGACCGGCCGAGTGCTTCGCCGGTCCAGGGCCCCCTTTTCGGGCCCCGGCGGCGTGCTGATGGGCCCGCACGATGGTCGAGTCGACGCAGACGATCGACCAGTCGACCTCGCCGATCGCGTCCGAGTGCTGCTGGACGTGGGCCAGGAGCCGGTCCCAGGTTCCGTCCGCTGACCAGCGGCGGAACCGTTCGTAGACGGTCTTCCACGGCCCGTACCGCTCGGGCAGGTCCCGCCAGGCCGCACCCGTGGACAGCTTCCACAGGATTCCGTTGAGGACCTGCCGCCGGTCCCGCACCGGACGACCCATCCGGGGCGGAGCCAGCAACGGCCCGATCACTTCCCAGGCCTGATCAGTCAGTTCATGACGTCGCACCACGAACGGAGTAACGACCGATCGACATTGCGGACACGCCCTAGGACCACACAGCGGGGAGAGAGAACGGGCGGGTGTGTGGACGTGTGAGGTATGCGGCGCCAAGGTGCTTCAGGGCGACGGGGAGACGACGGGAGCGGCGGTGCGCAGGCATGCACGCTCAGCCGGGCATTCGCCGGCGAGTGTCAGCAGGCAGCGGCCAGGCGGGATTGTGCAGCGGTGGCGCACCCCTGAGGAGCGTGAGCAGGAGCGGGAGACAGCCGAAGAGGCTGCGGAGATCGCTTGCATGCGGGAGTTGAACTGGCGGGCGGCCGGGAGTACCGGCGGACGGACACCGCGCGAATTTTCCAGCTCCTCCAGGAACCCCGGCACTGTGCACCGGCAGCCGACTTCGGGTCCCATGCCTTTACCGACACACCCAGTGGCGGCACTCGCGGGCCTGGTAGTCGTCGTGTGTGCCTTTGTGCTCAACGGCTTGGGTGGCGAAGTGTCATGGTGCATGGACCACCCGGACAGCCGAGGCAACAATATGCGGGTTTCTGGAGACTGCGCTCGGATCCTGGAGAACGCGACCGCAATGGAGGCGTTTGCCGCGCACACCTGGGGCTGGGTCCTGCTGGCTGGCCTGGCGTCGTGGGGTGCCGCCGGAGTCTTGTGGTTCAGGCATCAAAGAGAGCAGCCCAGCCGCTTCTACTACACCGAACGCCGCGGGCGGTTGTACCTGCACCGTCGGCTGTGACCGGCCTGACAATGAGCCTGGGAAACCCCGTGGTTCCCCCGGCCTTCCGCCAGTCAATGACCTTGCATTCAGTTGTCCCTGGGGGCTCCCCACTCGCTGTCCACTCCTGCCGCGCCGTGCGGAAACTTGGTACTGCTGGCCGAGGTCGGACGAATCGCGCGTCTCCCGTGTGGCGCGGTCAGGTTGCGGTGAACCCCGTACAGGCGATGTAGCGGTGTGATCCGTCGCCGACCGACCACACCACGGTGTACGTGCCCTGGGCGTAGGAGGCGTCGGCCCCGGAGAAGTCTCCCGGCCAGGTGACGACTGCCGAGGTGTCGGACTGCAGGCTGGCTCGCGCCAGCCGCGACGTTCAATCGGGCACGTACACGCGCGCCAGCACGTCCATCTCCGGCTGGATGGGGTCGAAGTTGCCGTACTTGTTGCGCAGCGAGAGTTCCACCGCGTCCCCAGCCCGAACTTCCCCCGGGGCGACAATTTGCCAGGCCCCGTCGACTTCAGCCGGCTTTCGTGGAGCGCAGTCCACCTCGGTCGGCAGGTAGGCGAACGGAGGCGGCTGCAGCGAGACAGAAGCGGACGGCTCCGGCTCCTCGGCCGGAGCAGAAGAGGAAGGGGCTGCAGCAGCCGAAGGAGTGGGCGAGGTACTCGGGCGACGAACCTCCTGCGCGGACGGCTGCGCCGATGGAGCGACTGCGCGAGGTGAATTGCTTGGCGCTGCTGTCGGCGCCTGGCCGGGCATCCCGGAGGCTTTCACAGTGACAGCTCCGCCGATGGTTCCTGCGACGAGGGCGGCCACAGCGGCCGCCGCAACAACCCCAGGACGCTTTCGCCGCGAGCCAGCGGAGCGCCAGGCGGGATCGTCCTCGTGCGACACGTCCCAAGGGACGCTCGCCAGGTCGAAAGCCAGTGTTGGTTGCTCGCTTGCGGGTGTGACTGCGGTGGCCTGTGCGGCGAGCAGCGTCGAGCAGGCGCGGGCGAGCTCAGCGCCTGTAGGCCGGTTTCCAGGCTGCTTGGCCAGAGCCTGCTCGACCATAGGGAGAAGGTCGCCGGGAAGACCCGAAAGGTCGGGCTCGGCGGACATGATACGGAAGGCCACGGCATCGGGGGCGCCGGAGCCGAACGGGAGGCGGCCTGTGGCCGCATAAGCAACGAGTGCGCCCCAGGCGAAGACGTCTCCTTCAGGCCCCACCACGCCCGTCTGGTAGTGCTCGGGACTGATCCAGCCCGGACTGCCGGTGACGACCCCGGTCCGCGTCACCGATGTGCCGTCCAGGGCGTGGGAGATGCCGAAGTCCAGAACCTTGGGGCCGGAGGGAGAGAGGATGACATTGCCGGGCTTGATGTCGCGGTGGACGATCCCCGCTCCATGCACCGCAGCGAGTGCCGCCGCAGTCCCGGCAGCGAGCGCGTACAGAGGTGCGCCCTGCACGGGGCCGTGCGCATCGAGGTACTGGACGAGCGTCGGCCCGGGCACGAAGGGGGCTGCCAGCCATGGAGTAGTTCCATCGGTGTCGGCATCGTGGACCGGGACCAGGCACGGCCCTGTCACCCTTCGGGAGAGTCGGACCTCGCGTCGGAAGCGTGCCCGGAACTCATCGTTCGCAGCATGCGCAGGGTGGATGACCTTGACAGCCAGGCGTAGCCCAGCGGGATCGACAACCGCGAACACGGCACCCATACCGCCACTCCCGAGCCGGCCGATGACACGCCAGGCACCTATTCGGCGCGGATCTCCAGGGAGCAGCGGCTGGATGCGGCTGGACACGACCGCTCCTTAGGTGTGATCGGCTCGAGCGAGAGACCATGAAATGCTACCGAGCTCGGGATGAACCTGCTGTCGCGGTCCTGACCTCTCCATGGGGAAGCGAGGCATCCCAGGAGGTGCGCGCGCCGCTTCCAGTGAGCCCGAGGAGGTCCTCTCGGGTCAGCTCGGTGGTGTGCACCGACGCGTACGTGGAGCGTGAGGCGATGCTCGAGCACTGGCGCCGCCTTGCTGAGGCGACCTACGAGGTGTGCCAGCGGCGAAAGCCCCGGACGCGATCGCCTCCGGGGCCCGCTGTTGCGTGCTTCGTCTTGTCAGGACAGTGGGGTCGGGCGGCGGGGCGGGGGTACGGCCTTCAGGAGCTCCCAAAGCGGTCGCGAACCGCTCGCCCATTCGGCCAGCACGGTCCGGTCGACCAGGTGCAGTCGTTGGGAATGCGCGAACTCCATGGCGGGCTTGGAGAATTTCCCGTTTGTGACGAGGACGACGACGTCGCCCTTGTGCACCGGCCGGCCGGTGCCGTTGAGGACCTGCAGATCGGGTGTGCCGACCGCGGCCCCGGCCAGTCCGGCCTTGCGGTGTTTGCACTGGATGACCATCGCCGGCCGTACGGGTCGGTCGCTTTCACATCTGCACCGTTGTCTCCCGCGCCGCCGACCTGGACCGCGTTCGCGCACCCGTCCCGCCGCATCAGATCGCGCACCGCATGCTCGAACTCCCGGTGGTGCAGCGCATCGAGCTGCGTCAGCGCGTAGCGCAGGCCCTGTGCCCTCACCCGCTCCCACTGCGCAGCCCGCTGTCGTTTGACCACCCGGACCGCGACGGCTCCAACGACGGCCAGCAGCACAACGACCACGACCACCGGGTGGGCGCTCAGGAAGCGCACCAGGCTCATGAGCACCCCCCACACAAGCAGTAAACCGCCACCTATGACGACGAGCTGCTCCGTACCGGAGCTCTTGCGTGACCGTCGACGAGCAGGTCGCCGCCTCGCAGTCGGTCGTCGGCTCATCGCCCGCTCCCGCTGCGGTCCCACTTGATCGGGTACGACACCGTCGGCGCTGGCCGCGGAGCCGGTTTGGCTCCACCCGGCCACGGGATCGGGTACTTCACCGCAGGAGTGGAGCGGGTGACCGGCCTGGGCCAGCCGGGCCACTTGATCGGATACGTCACCGGCGACGAGGTCCGCGGGCTGGGTAACGGCTCCGTGCCCGCCCCGCTGCCCGCCGACGTACCGGTGTTCCCTGAACCTTCCCCGGTCGTGCTGCGCCTCCCTGCGCAACCGCCCCATCCAAGCACCCGCCACTGACAAGCCGTCACCCCGCGATCACCAATCGTGATCTTGAGATGGAGCGCTGAAGAGAGCGGGGCCTCGCGCTGGTCGGCACAGACGAAGGCTGCCGTATCCGAAGTTGAGGAAGAACGGCCGGGCGGAGCCACGAGGAGTGGACATGGGCCAACATGCGGCCCGGTGCCGGTGGCGGG